>NZ_JBHTMY010000003.1:0-1514204 GCF_042679565.1 Namhaeicola litoreus
ACCTATCAGCGCCGATGGTACTGCCAATGGTGGGAGAGTAGGTCATTGCCTTTCTTTGAAAAACCCGATTCTTATGAATCGGGTTTTTTGTTTTTAATCTGGTCAATCTCACCCTAACAGGGTTAATTAAATAAGTTTTTAAAATTTTACCGCATTAATAAATTTATTTAGCAAAGAATTCTCTAATTTTAATCAAACTTATATAGAATAAAAAACCTCGTCCTAATTAGCAAGACACTAACAGTTTCCCTAGTTTCACAATAGATCTCCAATGCAGTATGAATAATACGTATCGCTTCTATATCTTTTTATTGATCTGTTCATTTTTTCTTTTCTTTCAACTAGGCAGCTTTGGAGTATTGGAATCCAGCGATGCCAGATATGCTGAAATTGCGAGAGAAATGATGCAAACTGATGATTACCTCAACCCCATTTTAATGGGAATTCACCATTTTCATAAACCTCCTTTGACCTATGACATCACAATTTTAGGGTATAAATTGTTTGGTGTGAATCCTTTTGGAGCAAGATTTTTTTTACAAATAGCCCTGCTGATTCAATTACTTTTGATTTTTGAATTGTACAAACTTCTATTTCATGATAAAAAGGGTGCTTTATTTGCCGCACTCATCTACTTCAGTTTTCCATTGGTACTCATTTCTACCAGAAACTTAACTACAGATGCTTACCTGAACACCTTTATTTTGTCTGGTATATATTTTTGGGTGAGATATAGACAAGAAGACAAACTGTATTTTTTGTATTTCTTTACGATCAGTCTCGCACTGGGTTTTTTAACCAAAGGTCCTGTCGTTTTAATAGTGCCGGTAATTTTTACTGTCTTTTATAATAGACTTCAAAAGTCAAATCAAGATTGGACTATCCATCATGTACTTGCCTGGATTATTTTTCTGGTGCTCTCCGGTTCATGGTTTGTCTATCTCATCACTAAAGACGAACATTTCTTAAATTATTTTTTAGGAAGGCATACGGTAGCCAGGTTTTCAGAAAACGCTTTCGATAGATCAGAACCCTTTTGGTATTTTATACTTTTGACACCTCTCTTCGGTCTTCCTTGGCTGGCTTTACTGCCTTATTTTATTAAAAAGCACATCAATAATTTCAACACCAGAAGCATTTATTTTGTGCTTCTTATGTCAATCTCCATACCTCTTCTTTTCTTTTCCATCTCGACCTCAAAAAGGGTTTTATATATTTTACCAATATTTAGTCTTTTGGCAATACTTACCAGTAGGCTTTTGAGTATCACTAACGGAAATAAATTGTTATCTGCTTACCGTTTTATTTTTTTATTTGTATTACTCTTATCATTGTTTTTCATTGCATTACCTTTTTTAGGATTGGATATACACATCCCAAACTCGCTTCTTATTTATGGCATCCTTATGGCTGTTATTGATTTGATAGTTTTACTGTTTTTTAAGTGGGATTTGAAAGTAAAGATGGTCGGAACCACCTATGTCTGGGCGCTAATTTTAATTCTGGCTGGAGATGCACTGTTGATTGCTAATCAGGAATTGTTTAAAAGTGCAAGTCCTATTACTGAATTCCTTGAAGAGCATCATCTAAATAAAAGAAATATAATTGTTTATAATGAACTTCGCCCCTCGGTAGCATTTGAATTGAACAAACCCATTATTTCATTGGATAGTGGAAACAAAAACTTAAATCGGGAGATTGAATTTGAGACAAATAATACGTGGAAAAAATACTTGATTAATATGCATAATCCGGAAGAAGTGACTAATTTTAAAAATAATACAGATTTTGATCAAACTGTTCTAATTGTGTATAAAGGGTTTCACCCGGAAGATGAATGGTTGAAGAATGAATATAAAAACAGTCATAAGTTGGAAAAATTGATGATTTATTATTAAAGAATAAAGTTTGAGAAGATTAGTGCTACTTAGTGTTTTATTGACTTTGGGTCTTCAATACGGATTTGCTCAAGATTGGGCGAACTTGCACAAATTCAAAAATGATAATATGAAAATTGAAAACAAAAACAACAGGGTTGTTTTTATGGGGAATTCTATCACAGAAGCATGGCAAACTGTACATCCTGAATTTTTTAAAGAAAATTCTTTTGTAAATAGAGGGATTAGCGGACAAACCACGCCTCAAATGTTACTGAGATTCAGACAGGATGTGATTGAGCTTAAACCTGAGCTTGTTGTTATTTTGGCCGGTATTAATGATATCGCAGAAAACACCGGTCCGATTACTTTGGATGAAATCCTAAATAATATCATTTCGATGACCGAGTTAGCAAGGGCTAATCAAATCGAAGTTCTACTTTGTACCGTGCTTCCTGCAAACAGATTTCAATGGAGACCTTCTATCAAACCAGCAGATAAAGTGATTGAATTAAATGGAAAATTAGCCGATTATGCACAGAGGGCGAATCTTATATTTGTCAATTATTATGATGCGATGGTAGATGATCAAAAAGGTCTCAGAAAAGAATTTGGAGAAGACGGAGTGCACCCCAATAAGAAGGGATACGATGTTATGGAAACGGTTTTACAAAAAGAACTTTCTCAAGTCTTAGAGTAAATTAACTAATCTTCTATCCAACTTTTCCTGAATATTTGGTTATTTTTATGAATTCATATTGATTTCTATTTTTTTGAAGTAGCAATGCTATAAATCATTTAATCATGCATCGAAGATCGGTTTTAAAAAATTTGGGATTGTTTTCTGGTGGGCTCATTATTTTTCCTTCATGTACCTTTACCAAAGAAAAAGTAGATGTCGCTACTAGCGATATGCACATTACTGAGGAATTAAAAAACTTGCTCGATCTTGTCATTGAAAATATGATCCCTACTGCAACTTACCCAGATTTCAGTGAACATACATTGTCAGATTTTGTGCTTGTAATGGCCAATGATTGCTTATCTCCAGAAGAAAATAAATCTTTTGTAAAAGGGTTAATCGATTTTGAAAAATATTGCAAAAATGAACAGAATTCACCCTTTGAAAAACTATCCCAAAAGGATCAGTCTAAAATAATTGAAGCGTTACTACTAAAAAATCATTCCGATGATCTTTCTTTTTTTATCAGCAAATCCAAACAATTTAGCATTTTAGGTTTCATGCAATCAGCTTATGTGATGACCAATGAAATGCCCTACAATTTAATTCCGGGGAACTATGAAAATTGTGTGACGATTGATCCCTCACAAAAAATAAATATCAATGCGTAATTTGGAAAAAAAAGATGAAAGAACTTTTGACGCCATTGTCATAGGTTCGGGTATGAGTGGTGGTTGGGCTGCTAAAGAATTTTGTGATAAAGGACTCAAAACTTTGGTCATAGAACGGGGAAGAGAGGTGAAACACAATCTAGATTACCCCACTACAAATAAAATGCCTTGGGAGTTTGCACACCGAGGGCAAATGCCCGATAATATTTTACAGGAAAATCCGGTGGTCAGTAAGTGTTATGCCTTTAAAGAAGATGCCGCCCATTTCTTTGTAAAAGATAAAGAACATCCTTATGTTCAAGAAAAACCTTTTGATTGGATAAGGGGTTACCAAACTGGAGGAAGATCTTTGCTTTGGGCGAGACAAACCCAGCGATGGAGTGATTTTGACTTTGAAGGGCCACTGAGAGATGGCTTTGCCGTTGACTGGCCAATTAGGTATAAAGATTTAGCACCCTGGTATAGTTATGTAGAAAAATTTGTAGGCATTGCCGGTGATAGAGATCAAATTCCTCAATTACCCGATAGTGAAGTCTTACCCAGTATGGGTTTAAATTGTTTGGAAGATTATTTCAAAACAGAAATGATCAAAAAATATGGTCAATCCAGACCTGTAATTTCAGGAAGGTGTGCACACGTGACAAAAAGTACAGATTTGATCTCTCAACAAGGGCGCGCTCAATGCCAATACAGAAATTTATGTCAAAGAGGTTGTCCGTTTGGAGGGTATTTCAGCAGTAATTCAAGTACACTCCCTTGGGCAATGCGCACTGGAAATTTGACGATGATCAACAATTCCATAGTGCATTCTATTGTTTATGACGAAAAATTAGGGAAAGCAAAGGGAGTTCTTGTGATAGATGCAGAAACAAAAGAAACAAAAGAGTATCTGGCTCCGGTTATTTTTGTCAATGCGGGTTCTTTGAATACCAATTTAATTTTACTCAATTCAAAATCATCAAGGTTTCCGAATGGATTGGGTAATGATAATGGGCTCTTAGGTAAATATATCGCCTTTCATATTTATAGGGCAAATATTGCTGCTACATATGATGGTTTGCAAGATAAAACGACTACTGGAAGAAGGCCAACGGCTGCCTATATCCCAAGATTTCGAAATGTATTTAAACAAGAAACGGATTTCTTACGCGGTTATGCTTCGTCTTTTTATGCAAGAAGATCAACTCAAACCGATTACAGCGGTATTGGAGAATCTTTAAAACAATCACTTTTAAATCCTAAGTTGGGTCCATGGTCTGTGGGAGCGGGGATGATGGGTGAAACGATTCCGAAAGATACCAATCAGGTTTCGCTTAATTCTACAGCAAAGGATGAATGGGATATACCTCAGCTCAATATAGATGTGAGTTATGATGACAATGATGAAAAAATGATTGTTGATTTTTTTGAGCAATTTACTGAAATGTTCGAAACTGCAGGATTTACAGATATCCGGAAAGAGGATTCTAAACAATCTCCGGGATTGGATATTCATGAAATGGGAGGTGTACGTATGGGGAATGATCCCAAAACATCACTTTTAAATAAATGGAATCAAATGCATGCTTGTAAAAATGTATTTGTAACCGATGGTGCTTGTATGACTTCTACGGCGACACAAAATCCATCATTAACCTATATGGCACTTACTGCAAGAGCTTGTGACTATGCCGTAAAAGCATCAAAAAATGGTGGACTATAAATATTAATATCGTATTCCCATTTTTAACCTAAACTATATCATGAAAAAACTACTTTTCCTATTATCTTTTATTCTTTTCTTCAGCGCGTGTAAAGAAAAGACAGAACAATCGATTGAAAAAACAAATGAAAGAATAGCTTCTTCAAATGAAGAATTGGCCAAAATATTTGAAGATTACTACCAGGGCGTTTTAAAGATGGATCCCATATCTGCCACTAGAGCAGGTGACGCAAGGTATAATGATCGTTTTGTGAATATTTTGAACGATAGTGTCAAGGAAGAAATGAAACTGTTTTATAGTTCAAATCTTGAAAAACTATCACATTTTGCAGAGGAAGACCTCAATGAGAATGATTTGTTGAGCAAAAGAATTCTTGAATGGGAATGCACACAAAACGCTAAAAGGTTAAGCTTACCAGATTATACCCCGATCAATCAGATGTGGACAATAAACCTGGTAATGGGGCAATTCGCCAGTGGGGCAAGTGCGCAACCTTTTAAGACGGTGAAAGACTATGAGAATTGGCTGAAAAGAGTGGATGAATACTTAGTTTGGTTTACTGCTGCACAAGAAAAAATGGAAGAGGGTATAAAAAATGGCTATGTGTTGCCTAAATCTTTAATCATAAAAGTGATCCCTCAAATGGAATCAATGGCTGAAGAAAATGTAGAAAAGCATTTGTACTATAGTCCTATTAAAAATTTCCCAGAAAGTTTTACAGAAGAAGAAAGAGCCAGATTACAAGTGGAATATACTGCAATGATTGAGGAAAAAATAGTACCGGCCCATAAAAATATGGCCGAGTTTTTAAAGAAGGTTTATTTACCGGCAGGAAGAGAAACGAGCGGATTTGGTGCTTTGGAGAATGGCGATCAGATTTATCAAAGTATGATCACTTATTTTACCACAACCAATATGTCGGCTTCAGAAATCCATGAATTAGGATTAAAGGAGGTGGCCAGAATTTCTTCTGAAATGGAAAAAGTGATGAAGGAAGTGGGTTATAAAGGCGATTTACAATCTTTTTTTAATTATGTGAGAAACAAGAAAGAATTGATGCCATTTACAGAACCTCAGCAGGTTATTGATAATTTTAACGCTATTCAGGTAAAAATGGAACCACAGTTAAATAAACTTTTTGAGACTAAACCAAAAACGAGTTTTGAAGTGAGAAGAACTGAAGCGTTTAGAGAAAATTCGGCAAGTGCAGAATACAATCAGGCGCCTTTAGACGGTTCAAGGCCGGGTGTTTTTTACGTGCCAATACCAAATGCGAGCGAATATAATGTCTATGCTGATGAAGATCTGTTTTTACATGAGGCGATCCCAGGACATCATTATCAAATTGCGTTACAACAAGAAAATCAGGATCTGCCCCAATTTAGAAAAGTGCTTTGGTATAGTAGTTTTGGTGAGGGCTGGGCCTTATATGCAGAGTCATTGGGTAAAGAATTGGGTTTGTTTGAAGATCCCTATCAATACTTTGGCATGTTGGGTGGAGAAATGCACAGAGCAATTAGGTTGGTTGTAGATACAGGACTTCATTCAAAAGGATGGACCCGTGAGCAGGCCATTCAATATTCTCTCGATAATGAAGCCGAGCCAGAAGCGAGTATTATAAGTGAAATTGAAAGATATATGGCCATGCCCGGACAGGCACTTTCTTATAAAATAGGTCAGATAAAAATAAGAGAACTGAGAGAAAAGGCTGAAAGAGAATTAGGTGATAAATTCGACATCAGAAAATTTCACAGTGAGGTATTAGAAGCAGGGTGTATACCACTTTCTCTGTTTGAACTTAAAATCGATCAATGGATAGAATCAAATAAATAGTATCATTTTTGATCAGATAACTTTGAAAACCTTTGTTATTTCTTTCCTGTTTTTTTTCATGTGTGCATCTATGGTTTCGCAAAATTTAAATAATTACCTATGGAAGAACAGAGTGCTGCTCATTATATCTCAAGATACTAATTCCGGCGAGTTCAAGGAGCAAATGACTATTTTGAAGGCTAATAAAGATGATTTAGAAGAAAGAAAACTAGTTGTTCTATCCGTTTTACCACAAGCATTTTCTTTGGGTTTAGACGAATTGAGTACATGGGAAAAAGGAAATGAAGTTTTTTCAAGATATAATCCAAAAGAGGAATCATTTAAAGTTTTATTAATTGGCCTGGATGGAGGAGTGAAAATAAGTCAGAATAAACCCATGATGATGGATACTTTAAAACAGACTATTGATAGGATGCCGATGAGGAAATCAGAAATCGAAAACAGAAATTGATTTGAGTTAAGATAACCATGGCAGATGGAATGTAAAAAAGTTATTATACTGGGCGCTGGATTAACAGGACTTTATTTGGCTCATCTATTAAAAAAGGAAAAAATAAGTTTTCAAATTTTAGAAGCCAGAAATAGAGTAGGTGGTCGGATTTTAACCCATTATCAAAAGGATTCAGCTCCTATTGAGATGGGAGCAACTTGGTTTGGAGAAAAGCATCGTAAATTTAAGCAAGTAATAAGTGAATTAAACATTCATTATTTTGAACAATATTTAGGGAATACGGCTATATATGAGCCTATATCAAGTAGTCCTCATCAACTGGTTCAGTTGCCCCCAAATGATGATCCTAGTTTTAGAATTCAGGGAGGTACTTTTGAACTGATAAAGGCGCTGACGAAAAAAATTGCGGTGGATGAGATCCAATTAAATGAACAGGTTGACAGAGTAGAATATAGCGATAAAAAATTTCATGTTTTCACTAAAAATAAAAACTATTACGGAGAAATAGTAGTTTCTACTTTACCACCTAATTTATTGGTTAACAGCATAGAATTTATGCCGCAATTACCTGAAAATTTGGTAATTGTTTCACAGAACACCCATACTTGGATGGGTGAGTCGATAAAAATAGGTTTGAGATTCGATGCGCCTTTTTGGAGAAATGATAGGCTCAGCGGCACAATTTTTAGTAATGTTGGTCCTGTTACCGAAATGTATGAGCACAATGATGTTGATGATCAGTTTTTTGCTTTAAAAGGCTTTTTAAGTGGGGCCTATTTTTCTATGTCAAAAGACCAAAGGTTGGAAATCGTGCTCAATCAATTGAAAAAATATTATGGTGATTCCGTTTTACATTACCGCTCATATGAAGAACTGATATGGCAAAATGAAAATTTTACTTTTCAACCTTATTCTGGCTCTATTTACCCTCACCAAAATAATGGGAATCCAATTTTTCAGAATTCGTATTGCGATAATCGACTTCATATAGCAGGTACAGAAACAGCTCAACAATTTGGGGGATATATGGAAGGCGCCATACAAAGTGCAGAAATTGTTTTTGACAAAATATTGAAGGCTATTATGTAGATTTTCAATATTGATCAGAATTAATTGTAATCAAATCAGTAGTTTTTAGTGAGATTCAGTAACTTTACTGTAAACAAACCTTAAAATTAGCTAATCCATGATTTTAGATCGATTAAAGGTTTTTCAAAAATTTAATATTGCAGATTGGTTATCTTTTTATAGAATTTTTTCCTTTCCATTTTTGATGGTTTTTATTTTTTTGGATTGGCGCCTTGTTTTTACTTGGATGTTGTTAATTAGCTATAGTACGGATGCCATAGATGGTTATTTGGCTAGAAAATTTAACATGACGAGCAGTCGCGGGTCGCAATTGGATTCTTTGGGTGATCAACTCACATTAGTGGCAGGATTATTAGGTCTTTGGGTTTTTGAAAAGGATTTTATCATGGAAAATATAGAGATTATCGCTATCCCAATGGTACTCTATGTATTGCAGATGATTATAGCATTGTTCAGATATGGAAGAACTACTGCATTTCATACCTATTTGGCTAAGCTGTCTGCAATCCTTCAGGCTGTGTTTATCCTATGGCTATTATTTTTTGGGCCTGTTTATTGGCTGTTTTATTTGGTCATCGCCATTGGAATTGTCGAAACTGTTGAGGAGATCATTTTGATAGGGATGCATAAGTATTGGGTAAAAGACGTAAAAGGATTTTATTGGGCAATGAGGGATAAAAGAAGACAGGAAAGAATTAAAAATTAAGCGGATATATGCGAGCCTATTCTATGAAACATATCTTATTATTATGTGCAGCAATTTTGCTGATAGATATACTCGCCTTTTATTGGTTAAAATCAATTACAAATTTGATTAGCAATGACACGCTGAAAACAGTCATCCATATCTTGTTTTGGTTTTTTACATTTGGTTTAATCACATCCATCATTGTTTTAAAAGTTCGATTAGATGGAATCCATCCAATTAGAAAACATTTGCTTATCACTTCACTATACGGCTTAACGGTCTCTTCATTTATTCCCAAAATATTTTTTGTACTCGTCATTTCGATCTTATTTTTTTCAAACTATGCCTTCTCTGAAAATGAATCGCTTGTTGTCATCCCCATCGTTGGTTTGTTTTCAGGGTTTTTGCCCTTTTTTGTTATTCTCTATGCGGTTTTTCATGCGGTGCATCAATTTAAAATACACAAGACAAAGGTGAAATGTGCAAAATTACCGGATGCTTTGAAAGGGATAAAGATCGTACAGATCTCAGATATACACTTGGGCAGTTTTAATTATAGGTACCAGGTATTGGAAAAGGCCATTGATATGATCAATCATTTAAAACCTGATTTTATTTTTTTTACCGGAGATATGGTAAACAATTATGCATGGGAGTTAAAAGGTTGGGATAGAGTTTTCCAACCCCTTGAGGCAAAGTATGGTAAATATGCTGTTTTAGGAAATCATGATTATGGTGATTACAGTAAATGGAAGAACAATAAAGCTAAAATGCAAAATTTTACTTCGATAAAGTATTTTTTTAAAAAGATCAACTTTAAGCTTTTGCTAAATGAATCTGTTGTTTTTTCAAAGGAGGAGGAAAAATTGGCGATCATCGGAGTGGAAAACTGGGGAAACCCTCCATTCAAACAATATGGAAAACTAGATCTAGCCTTAGAAGGAGTCGAGGATATTCCCTTTAAAATATTATTGTCGCATGATCCAACCCATTGGGAAGAAGAAGTTGTAGGTCATACTGATATTTCGCTCACACTTTCCGGTCATACACATGGCATGCAGGCTGGGATCAATTTAAAAAATAAAAAATGGAGTCCGATAAAATATAAATACAAACAATGGGCAGGTCTCCATAAAATTGGAAATCAGTATTTGTATGTGAATCGTGGTCTGGGATGGCTCGGTTTTCCGGGACGTTTAGGTATGCGACCCGAAATCACATTCATAGAACTTAGTAATTAAGGATCTTTTAAAATGACAATAGGTGTCGCCAAATTCTTGATGATAGCGATCTATTTTTACAAAAAAATAGGTAATAATGACAAATATGTTAGAACAGTTAGAGCTGTCCGTCAAGTTAGAAGAACTAAAAAACAACAGTAATCTGCATCAATATGTGGTTGTAGACTTAGAGTACGTAAAATAAAAAAGGAAGGCAATGGCCTTCCTTTTTTAAAGTTTATCTCAAATATTGGGCAGGTCTCCAACACCTTTTGTCATTAACTGACTTTCACCCATCAAGTAAAGATCTACCTCTTTGGCAGCTTCTCTCCCTTCATTGATCGCCCATACGATCAGTGATTGTCCTCTTCTCATATCACCGGCAGCAAAAACATTAGGGATGTTTGTTTGATAATTATGGGTTTTGAAATTTGTTCTTTCATCTAATTTTAATCCTAATTGTTCACTCAGCGTATTTTCAGGACCTGTAAATCCTAAAGCCAGTAAAACGAGATCACAGGGCCATATTTTTTCTGTACCTTCAACTTCGATCAATTCCGGACGTTTTCCTGGTTTTAGTTTCCATTCAACCTGAACCGTTTTAACACCTGTCAATTCATTCTTTTCATTTGTGATAAATTCTTTGGTATTGATTAACCAATTTCTATCACAGCCTTCCTCGTGTGAACTGGATGTTTTTAATTGAAGTGGCCAATAGGGCCAAGGGGTAGTTTCACTTCTTCCTAAAGGCGGCTTTGGCATAATTTCAAAGTTGGTGACAGATAGTGCTCCATGCCTATTTGAAGTGCCAATACAATCAGATCCGGTATCTCCACCACCAATAACAATCACATTTTTACCTGTAGCCATTACTTGTTCACCATCCAAAGGCTTGCCAAATAATACTTTGGTCTGTTGCGTTAAGAAATCCATGGCTTGAACTACACCTTTCGTTCCTTCCTTAATTCCAGGTAATGTTCTTCTCTGGGTTGCGCCACCACATAACACAACAGCATCAAATTCTTTGAGTTTTTCTACAGTGTAGTTTACACCTACATGGGCATTGCAAACAAATTCTATTCCCTCTTCCTTGAGTATGTCTATTCTTCTGTCTATAATTTCTTTTTCTAGTTTAAAATTAGGGATACCATAGCGCAAAAGTCCGCCAACTTCATCATCTCTTTCTAAAACTGTCACCCAATGACCTGCACGATTGAGCTGTTGTGCTGCAGCCAATCCTGCCGGACCGGAACCAACTACGGCTACCCTTTTTTCCGTTCTGTTTATTGGAGGCTCAGCTACAATCCATCCTTCTTTAAAACCTCTCTCAACAATGTTTTTTTCAATATTCTCAATTGAAACGGGATTGGTTATAATGCCCAAAACACACGATTTTTCACAAGGAGCAGGACAAAGTCTTCCCGTAAATTCAGGAAAATTATTGGTGGAATGAAGGATGGTTAAAGCTTTCTTCCATTCACCTTTATAAACCATTTCGTTGAAATCAGGAATGAGATTCCCTAGCGGACAACCACTATGACAAAATGGTATACCGCAATCCATACAGCGAGAACCTTGTTTTTGTAAATCTTCTTCAGATAGAGAAACAGTAAATTCTTTATAATTTCTTAAGCGCTTTTTAACCTCGATATTCTTTTCATCCGTTCGAGGATACTCCATAAATCCAGTTACTTTTCCCATGTATTACGCTGTTGTTAATTGTTCGTTTTCCAATTTTTCCTTTGCTATTCTCGCCAATGCTTTTTTGTATTCAGTTGGCATTACTTTTATGATATGTTTTATTTCATTTTCCCAATGGCTCAAAATATGATGTGCTTTTTCTGAACTGGTATAGTCGTAATGTTTTCTGATCAAATTTTGAAGCTCAAAATGGTCGCTTTCATCTAAGTTTTCAAATTCAACCATTTCCATGTTACAAAGTCCGTTGCGGAATTTACTTTCAGGATCATACACATAGGCAACACCGCCACTCATTCCAGCGGCAAAATTTCTTCCTGTTTTTCCAAGGACAACAACTTTACCACCTGTCATATATTCACATCCGTGATCTCCAACTCCCTCTACAATGGCTGTAATTCCAGAGTTTCTTACACAGAAACGTTCTCCAGCGATACCATTTATATAAGCTTCACCTTTTACTCCGCCATAAAAACAAACGTTTCCAACTATAATATTCTCTTCTGCTTTAAAATCTGCAGCTTCTGGTTTTTTAACAATAATTTTTGCTCCTGATAAGCCCTTTCCTAAGTAGTCATTTGTATTTCCCTCAATGGTCATGGTCAATCCATTCGTTGCAAATGCACCAAAGCTTTGACCTGCAGATCCTTTAAAATTTAAATTCAGGGTGTCTTGTGGTAAGCCAAAGGCACCATATATTTTTGAAATTTCATTACTCACAATGGCGCCAACAGAGCGATTTGTATTAAAGATAGGGTAAGATAAATCCATCTTTTCCTTTCTGTAAATTGCGGGGTGCGCATCTTTTATAATTTCAAAATCTAATGCATGCTCCAAATCGTGTGATTGAGATTCTGTATTGTGTTTGATCTTGTCTTTATAGCCCTCTGTTTGATATAATATTTTAGAAAGATCCAAGCCTTCGGCTTTGAAATGCTCAATAGCACGGTTGACATTGATTTTTTGAGATTGACCCACCATTTCTTCTATGGTTCTAAAACCTAGCTGAGCCATGATCTGTCTCAATTCTTCTGCAACGAAATACATAAAATTAATGACGTGTTCCGGTGTTCCTTTAAAGTTTTTGCGCAATTCAGGATCTTGTGTTGCAATACCTACAGGGCAAGTGTTGAGATGGCACTTTCTCATCATAATGCAACCCGAAGCTACCAAAGGCGCAGTGGCAAAGCCAAACTCCTCGGCGCCTAACAGACAAGCAATGGCAACATCTCTTCCTGTTTTCAACTGGCCGTCACATTCTAACACCACCCGGCTTCTTAAATTGTTGAGAACCAAAGTTTGTTGTGCTTCAGCTACACCTAATTCCCAAGGCAGACCTGCATGTTTTAGCGAGGTAAGTGGTGATGCACCTGTTCCACCGTCGAAACCGGAAATTAAAATCACATCTGCCTTCGCTTTAGCTACGCCTGCAGCAATTGTACCTACGCCAACTTCAGAGACTAATTTGACATTGATCCTAGCTTCCCTGTTGGCATTTTTTAAATCGAAAATTAACTGAGAAAGATCTTCAATAGAATAAATATCGTGATGTGGCGGTGGAGAAATCAAACCTACATAAGGCGTTGAATTTCTTACTTGCGCGATCCAAGGATATACTTTTTCTCCCGGTAGCTGTCCTCCTTCACCGGGTTTAGCTCCTTGAGCCATTTTTATTTGAATTTCTCTGGCATTGGTCAAATAGTTGCTCGTTACGCCAAATCGGCCTGAAGCAACCTGCTTGATGGCACTATTCCTACTATCTCCATTGATGTCTTTTATAAACCTGTTCTGGTCTTCACCACCCTCACCAGAGTTGCTTTTTCCACCAATTCTGTTCATGGCGATGGCAAGATTTTCATGGGCCTCTTTGGATATAGATCCATAAGACATAGCCCCTGTTTTGAACCGCTTGACGATATCCGTCCATGGTTCAACTTCATCTAGAGGAATTGGGTCCAAATTTTGAAATTCGAACATTCCTCTTAAAGTCATTAAATGCTTGGTTTGATCATTGATGTAATTGGCATAAGTTTGATAACTATCAAAACTATTAGTTCGCACAGCTTGTTGCAATTTTGCTACCGTTGTAGGATTGAACATATGCTGTTCGCCATTTCTTCTCCAGCGGTAATCCCCTCCAATTTCTATGTCTAGTTCTCCGGAAATCTGATGTCCGAAATAGGCGTTTTTATGGCGCTTTGAAATTTCTCTTTCCAGTTCATAGAGACCAATGCCTTCAATTCTCGTAGGTGTATAAGGAAAATATTTCTCTACAAAGTGGGCATTTAACCCGAGGATTTCAAAAATTTGAGAAGCGCGGTAAGAGTGTAAGGTTGAAATACCTATTTTATTCATTATTTTCAGCACACCTTTACCAACGGCTTTGTTGAAATTTTCTACTGCTTTTTCTGATTCTATATCTGTTAACTCGCCCAGCCTAACCTTTTCACGAATGATTTCATTGACCATGTATGGATTGATCGCACTAGCACCATAGCCAAAAAGGGTAGCAAAATGATGTGGTTCCCTAGGTTCTGCAGATTCTATTACAATCCCGAATTTTGATCTTTTCTGTAACTTGTTTAACGTATGATGTAAATAAGAACAGGCCAATAAGGCGGGGATTGGTCCGTTGGCTTTGTCTGCACCTCGGTCTGAAAGAATGATGATATTACATCCGTTATCTACTGCCTGTGCGGCTTTCTTTATCATGACCTCCAAAGCCTTTTCCAGAGCATTTAAACCTCTCTTGATATCATAAAGGATAGGGATAACTTCTGCTTTAAAGCCTGATATGTTGATATTCTTAATTTTGTCCAGATCGTCGTTAGAAATTACCGGATTTTGAATTTTTAATTTTTTACAATTCTCCGGTAGAATTTTAAAAATGTTGCGATCTTGACCAATGGCTAGGCTGATATCAGTAATTATTTCCTCTCGTATTCCGTCTAATGGTGGATTCGTAACCTGAGCGAATAGTTGTTTGAAGTAATTGTATAAAAGTTGGGGTCTGTTTGAAAGGACAGCCAGCGGTGTATCGGTTCCCATAGAACCAATGGCTTCGTAACCTTTTTTGGCCATCGGCATGATAATGGTGTCTAAATCTTCTTGTGTATACCCAAACATTTGTAACCTTTTACTGATCGGTGTAGGTTCTATTGGACACTGGTTTCCGGTATAAGGCACTTTTGCAAGGGGCAACAAGTTTTCATCAATCCATTTTCTATATGGATTTTTTGACGAAATAGCGGTTTTAATTTCCTGATCTTCAATGATACGCCCCTCAACCATATCTACCAAAAACATTTTGCCGGGCTCCAATCTACCGTGTTTCACCACGTCTTCGGGTTTGATGTCAAGCACACCAATCTCAGAAGACATAATCACATAACCACTTTTGGTCAAGGTATACCTCGAAGGCCTAAGTCCGTTTCTATCTAAAAGCGCTCCAATATATTTTCCATCAGTAAAGGGTACAGAAGCAGGTCCGTCCCATGGTTCCATGATACAAGCATTATACTCATAAAAAGCCTTTTTATCGTCCGACATCATATTGTCTTTTTCCCATGCCTCGGGCACTAACATCATCATCACTTCCGGTAAGGTTCTACCTGTCATCAACAACAATTCAACCACCATATCCATAGAGGCAGAGTCAGACTTTCCTTCTACAATAATTGGAAAAAGTTCTTCTGTAAAATCAGCAAAAACTTCATTTTCCATTAATTCTTGTCGGGCTCTCATACGGCTGACATTTCCTCTTAGTGTATTGATCTCTCCGTTGTGACACATGAAACGGAAAGGTTGGGCAAGGTCCCAAGAGGGCGCAGTATTGGTGGAAAATCTTTGGTGTACCAAGGCAAGCTTAGTGACAAGCGTAGGGTTAGAAAGATCCAGGTAGTAATTTCTAATATCTTCAGGGATGAGTAAGCCTTTGTATATAAGGGTCGTCGTAGAAAAGCTTGGAATATAAAATAACTTACTTTCTTTTAGTTTGGATTGATAGATTTGGTTTTCGGCAATTTTTCTGGCGGCATATACTTTAGCCATAAAAACAGCGTCTTGTTGTTCAGTGAACTCCTTACCGACAAAAATTTGTTTGACTGTAGGCTCTGTCCTTTTCGCGATTTCTCCTAAATGCTTAGAATCAACCGGAACATTGCGCCAGCCTAAAATAGGAAGACCTTGCCTTTTGATTTCGCGCTCAAGTATATCAATACAAAATTTACTTTGGTTGACAGAATTAGGTAAAAACAGCATACCAACGGCATACTCACCGGGTTCTGGTAAATCAAAAGAGCAATCTTTTTTAAAGAATTCATGAGGGATATCTATCAATATTCCGGCACCATCTCCGGTTTTCCCGTCAGCACTAACGGCACCTCGATGTTCAAGTTTAATAAGTATCTCGAGTGCATCGTGAATAATTTTATTGGTTTTCTCACCATTCAGGCTACAAATAAATCCTGCTCCACAATTATCATGTTCAAATTCGGGCGAATAAAGCCCTTGTTTTACGTACGTCATAAAATAAGTTATATCGACAAAAATATGTATATTGATAGAAATAATTTAACAAAAACTGTTAAAACAGGAAAGAAATATAAACTAAATAAAAATTATTTAATGATTTTGTATAATGTAAAATTTATGTTGCTATATATTGAATAATTATGATTTACAATTGTAGGTAAAATTGTTTTTGCTTGATTATGCACTTAACTTTAGTGAAAAAGTTGTTTAATTTTTATTTCAATGAATCGTTTTTGTTAAATTTATCAAACCTCATTCGTAAAATCTAAGTTTATTCTTGATTTGGGTTAATTCGCTTTGCATTTCTTCCAGCCTCATCAATAGTTGATCAATGATGTCGATTCCCTCAAAATTAACGCCCAAATCTTCGTGAAGTCTGATCATTTTTTCAATGCGTGATAAATGATCCATGCGAATGAACTCATTTTGATCAATTATTTCCATTTCTATCAGCCCATAATCTTTGAGATGATGAATAAAGGAAAATTCAATATGATAAAGTTCACAGAATTGTTCTACTGGTATAAAAGATTTTTTTTCCATCATTTCCGCATTTTAGAAAGTTCTTCAAATAGTTCTTTTTCTTTGCTCGTTAAATTGGTTGGAATATCGATTTGATAGGTGAGGTATAAATCTCCAAATTGACCTTCCTTTTTATATATTGGAAAACCTTTGCCTTTCAATTTAACTTTGCTGTTGTTCTTGGTTTCGGGAGGTACTTTTAGTTTGACTTTTCCACCCAAGGTATCAACCGTAAGTTCTCCTCCTAAAATTGCGGTATATAATGGTAAATCGATTATTCTATGGAGGTCCTTGCCATCTCTTTTATAGATTGAATGATTTTCTATTTGGAAAGTGATATACAAATCGCCATTGGGTCCTCCATTGATTCCAGGACCACCGTGACCTTTTATTTTAATCGTTTGCCCATTTTCCACACCCGCAGGAATAGTAAGACGGATATTTTTTCCATTGACGGTTAATGTGCGTTTGTGAGAGGTGTAAACATCTTCTAATTCTAAGCGTAACTCAGCATTGAAATCTTGACCTCTGTATTTTGCCTGTGCACTTTGAGATCTTCTTCCACCGCCAAACATCGATTCAAAAAAATCAGAAAAGTCTGCTTCAGAATAAGATTGACCACCAAAGTCTGAATACTGTTGACGACCTCCTCGGGCTTGCTGCTGTTTTTTGGCCTGCTCGAATTGATCTGCGTGCTGCCAATCTTTTCCGTATTGATCATATTTCTTGCGTTTTTCGGGGTCACTCAATACTTCGTTGGCCTCATTAACCTGTTGAAACTTTTGTTTAGCATCCTGATTATTGGGATTCACATCAGGATGGTATTTTCGAGCGAGTTTTCGATAAGCCTTTTTAATCTCTTTGTCATCGGCATTTTTCGCGACACCCAAGACTTTGTAATAATCAATAAATTCCATGGTATAGTTTGATAGCTACACCAAATATAACGAACATAAAAGCGAAATAAAAGTGATTCTTAATGATTTCGATATAAACCAATAAAAAAGCCTCCGGTAAGGGAGGCTTTAAATTTTTTAAGAATTTATAATAGATCTGGAAATGACAATTTTTTGAATTTCAGAGGTACCCTCGTATATCTGAGTAATCTTGGCATCCCTCATTAATCTTTCCACATGGTATTCTTTTACATAGCCATATCCACCATGGATTTGTACCGCTTCAACAGTAGCTTTCATAGCCATATCTGCACAGAATAACTTGGCCATAGCTCCGGATTGATCATAATTCATTTGCTGGTCTTTGTGCCAGGCAGCTTTTATGCATAGTAACCTGCCCAGTTCAATATCTGTAGCCATATCTGCCAGCTTAAAAGCAATGGCTTGATGTTGACTGATCTCTTTGCCAAAGGCTTTTCTCTGTTTGGAATAGGCTAAGGCTAATTCGTAAGCGCCTGAGGCAATTCCTAAAGCCTGCGAAGCGATACCAATTCTACCCCCAGCCAATGTTTTCATGGCAAATTTAAAACCGAAGCCATCCTCGCCGATACGGTTTTCTTTAGGCACTTTCACATTGTTAAACATTAAAGAATGCGTGTCAGAACCTCTAATCCCTAACTTGTTTTCTTTTAATCCGACCTCAAATCCTTCCATGCCTTTTTCAACAATAAGGGCATTGATACCATAATGGCCTTTTTCAGGATATGTTTGAGCGATCACCAAATAAACCGACGCGCTGTTTCCATTCGTGATCCAGTTTTTCGTGCCGTTCAACAGATAATGATCTCCCATATCAATTGCGGTTGTCTTTTGAGAAGTAGCATCAGAACCCGCTTCAGGCTCACTCAAACAAAAAGCCCCAATAATTTCTCCAGTCGCCAATGGAATGAGATATTTTTGTTTTTGAGCTTCTGTTCCAAAGTTTTCTAAACCCCAACAAACAAGAGAATTGTTGACAGACATTACGACCGAAGCAGATGCGTCAATTTTCGAAATTTCCTCCATGGCAAGCACGTAAGAAACGGTATCCATTCCGCCTCCTCCATATTTAGGGTCTACCATCATTCCTAAAAAGCCCAATTCTCCCATCTTTTTTATGGCTTCTGCAGGAAACTGTTGCTTTTCATCTCTTTCAATAACACCGGGCAGTAACTCCGACTTTGCAAAATCGCGAGCAGCATCCCTTATCATGATTTGTTCTTCTGTTAAATTAAAATCCATAAGGCTAATTTTGTTTCGTTTTTATTTTCTCAAAGATACGGCTTTTAGAAAATCTATTTGTAATTTTACTCCACCATGGAGAAGAAAGAATGGAAGATAATTGGCCTAATGAGTGGCACTTCCTTAGACGGAATAGATTTAGTATTTGCTAAATTCACTAAAGAAAATCAATATACTTTTGATATATTGGCAACAGAAACCATAGAATATTCTGATTTATGGAAAAACAGGTTAAAAGATGCTTTTGGCTTTTCAGGAGAAAAACTGGTCCAATTGGATGCGGATTATGGCTTTTTTTTGGCAAAGGTTATCAATGATTTTATCGATAAAAATAAACTTTCAAATATTGATTTTGTAGCATCCCACGGACAAACTATTTTTCATCAACCTCAATTGCATTACACCACACAAATTGGAAATGGAGCCATTATTTCTGCAGAAACGAAACTGCCAGTTTATTGCGATTTTAGAAAACAGGATGTGGCTTTGGGTGGACAGGGGGCTCCTTTAGTGCCCATTGGAGATCAACTTTTGTTTTCTGAATATGAGTTTTGCTTAAACCTGGGTGGCTTTTCAAATATTTCTTTTGATAAGAAGAATGAGAGATTGGCCTTTGATATTTGCCCTGTAAACATTGTAATGAATCACTACGCTGAGCAATTGGGATTTCCCTATGATGACGGAGGCAAAATTGCCAGACAAGGGAAATTGAATAAAATCCTTTTAACAACATTAAATGAGCTCGATTTTTACAAAGGAGAAGAGCCAAAGTCCCTGGGCTATGAATTTGTTGTCGAGAAAATTTTTCCAATTATCGATAGTTTTAACCTTTCTGCAAAAGATGTTTTAAGGACTTATGTCGAGCATATTGCGATGCAAATTGCCGATGTCATCGGCAAGAATAGTCATAATGCTGAGACCAAAGTTTTGGTGTCAGGCGGAGGGGCACTTAATCAATTTTTGATAGAAAAGACACAATCTTTTACGCAGGCCGAACTAGTAATTCCAACCAAACAGATCATCGATTTTAAAGAAGCGATCATTTTTGCTTTTTTAGCTGTGTTAAAAAGTCAAGAAGAGATAAACTGTTTAAAAAGTGTGACAGGAGCAAAAAAAGATCACAGCAGTGGCGTTTATTTTAAAGTTTAAATAATCATGAAAGAACTTTTAAGCAAATACGAAAATAAACCACCCGAAATTGTTTTTCACTGGAAAGATCCGGAAACAGAAGCAGAGGGCTGGACAGTAATTAATTCTCTTCGAGGTGGAGCGGCAGGAGGAGGAACAAGAATGCGTGCCGGTTTAGATATGAATGAGGTTCTCTCATTAGCGAAGACAATGGAAGTAAAGTTTACAGTTTCTGGGCCACCAATCGGAGGAGCAAAATCAGGGATCAATTTTGATCCAAGTGATCCGCGAAAGCAGGGAGTACTGGAAAGGTGGTATAAAGCGGTAACCCCTCTTTTAAAATATTATTACGGTACAGGAGGAGACCTTAATGTGGATGAAATTCACGATGTAATTCCACTAACAGAAAACGCCGGTGTATGGCATCCGCAGGAAGGTGTTTTTAATGGTCACTTTAAACCTTCTGAAGCAGAAAAAATAAATAGAATTGGTCAGCTTAGACACGGAGTGATTAAAGTGATTGAAGATCCTAAATACACGCCGGCCGTAGATAGAAAATACACCATTGCAGATATGCTCACCGGATATGGTGTTGCAGAGGCTGTGAAACATTATTACGGTATTTATGGGGGTGAAATAAAAAATAAAAGGGTAATTGTACAGGGATTTGGAAATGTGGGCTCTGCCGCGGCGTATTATTTGACATCTTTAGGAGCAAAAGTTGTTGGCATTATAGATAAAGCCGGAGGTTTGATCAATACAAATGGCTTTACACTTCTCGAGATGAAAGAACTCTTTTTAAACAAAAAGGGAAATACTTTGCAAAATGAAGGCTTGATACCTTTTGAAGAGATGAACCAAAGAATTTGGTCGGTTCCGGCAGAAATATTTGTACCGGCGGCTGCTTCGCGTTTGGTGACGAAGGAGCAAATTTCGAAAATGATAGAAACAGGTTTGGAGGTAATCTCTCCAGGTGCAAACGTGCCCTTTGCTGATAAGGAAATATTTTTTGGACCCATCATGGAATATACGGATCAACAGGTGAGTTTGATTCCTGATTTTATCTCTAACTGCGGTATTGCGAGGGTTTTTGCCTATCTAATGGAAAAGAAAATTGCGCTCCCCATGAAAGATGAATTGATCTTTAAAGACACTTCCAGAACAATTAAAAGGGCGATGAAAAAAATATATAAGGTCAATTCCAAAAAAAATAATATTTCCAAAACAGGATTCCAAATTGCCTTAAGTGAATTGATATAATTGCTATATTTAACCCGAAAATTAAATAAATGGAAACACTCATCGTCAGTATCTTCGTTCTAGGATACCTTGCTATAACACTCGAGCATACACTGAAAATTGATAAATTAATCCCTGCTTTGGGTATGATGGCAGTCTGTTGGGCGATCATATCCTTGGGTCATTTAAACGTATATAATGTAGATGCTGAATTGCATAAACTGGTTCCTACGCACCTGGAAGAGATTTTACTACATCATTTAGGTAAAACCGCAGAAATTCTCGTTTTTTTGATTGGTGCTATGACCATTGTCGAAATAATCGATTATTTTGATGGATTTAGTACGATTAAACAATTTGTAAAGACGAAAAGTAGGACAAAACTACTATGGATTTTCGCTTTACTCGCCTTTATTCTTTCTGCGATTATTGATAACCTAACTGCCACGATTGTCTTAATTACAATTTTAAGAAAAATCATGTCCTCAAATGAAGACCGTATTTGGTATGCCTCTTTAATCGTAATTGCAGCAAATGCAGGTGGAGCATGGTCTCCTATCGGAGATGTTACAACGACCATGTTATGGATTGCTAAAAAAGTGAGTACCGGAGAATTGATTTTAAGACTGTTTATACCTTCCATATTGGCCATTGTAATTCCTGTTTTAATTGCATCGAGATTAAAACCTTTCAAAGGTTTTATTGAAACGAGTACAGAGGAAGAAGAAGAAGTCAATCCCAAAGGTAGTATCATGTTATACTTGGGTTTAACAGCGATTATATTCGTCCCGATCTTTAAAACTGTAACGCATTTGCCGCCTTATGTAGGTATGATGTTATCTCTATCTGTTGTCGCAGTCTTTGCTGAATTCTACTCGAACACTCAAATAGAATTGACCAAGGTGGATCAAGGAGATGGTCACGCGCAATCTGGCCATAATCCTGTACACGCCTCTTTAGGTAGAATTGAGTTGCCGAGTATACTCTTTTTCTTGGGTATTTTAATGGCGGTGGCTGCTTTGGAATCTTTAGGTGTTCTTTTCCATTTTGCAGAAACTTTAACCGAAACAATTCCTATGTTGGGTACTGAAATGGTGATTACAGAAGGTGATTCTGTTTCTGATTTGGTAGTGATTATTTTAGGTTTCGCATCTGCGGTCATCGATAATGTACCTTTGGTCGCGGCGAGTATTGGGATGTTTTCTGAGCCGATGGATCACGAATTGTGGCATTTTATCGCATATGCTGCAGGTACAGGTGGTAGTATGTTAATCATTGGCTCCGCAGCTGGAGTCGTAGCTATGGGAATGGAAAGAATAAATTTCTTTTGGTACCTGAAAAATATTTCTTGGTTGGCGCTCATTGGCTATCTTGTTGGCGCTGCTGCTTTTATGGTACTCAGAACCATTGTATAGATTGGCAAAAGTTTAACATAAAACCCGTTGATTAACTCAAATTAACGGGTAATTTTTGCTGAGTATTAATCAAGACAAACTTTATCACTAAGAATATATGTTAATAATTCAAGAAGGAGCTCAGGAAGCTCAGGAAATTTTAGAAGAAACTATTTCCGAAGAAAGGACATTATCTATTTATCAGTTAATTATGGATGGTGGCCTTGGTGGTCAGATCATTATTGCCTTGCTCTTCGTTTTACTTATTGTCGCTTTGTATATCTATTTTGAACGATATTTCGCCATTAAAGCAGCTTCAAAAGTTGATAAGAATTTTATGAACCAGATAAAAGACAACATTATGAACGGCAATATTGATGCGGCAAAGGTACTTTGTGCCAGCAATCCAAAACCTGCTGCAAGATTGATCGAAAAAGGAATCTCTAGAATTGGAAAACCTTTGGAGGATATAAATACAGCCATTGAAAATGCCGGCAAACTGGAAATTTACAAACTCGAAAGAAATGTTCCAGTCTTAGCAACCATCGCCGGTGCTGCACCTATGATTGGTTTTTTGGGAACTGTAATCGGTATGATTATTGCGATCCATGAAATTGCCAATTCGGGTGGTCAGATCGATATAAAAATGTTGAGTGATGGTTTGTATACGGCCATGACAACCACTGTAGCTGGATTGATCGTGGGGATTATCGCTTATGTGGCTTATAACCATTTGGTGGTAAGAACAAATAAAATTGTTTACGAAATGGAGGCCAAATCCGTTGAGTTTTTGGATCTTTTGAACGAACCTGTTTAAATCTCAATTGTGAACCTAAGAAGCCGAAATAAAGTCGATCCAAATTTTAATATGTCCAGTATGACGGACATCGTTTTCTTGTTGTTGATATTTTTTATGCTCACCTCCACTTTGGTTACGGTAAACGCATTAGATATCATGCTACCCAAGGCACAGGGAAAAACGGAAAATAAAAAATCAACTGCGGTAAGCATTACAAAAGGACTTGATTTTTATGTCGATAAGAATAAAGTGAGTGAAAAGGAATTGGAAAGTTATTTGCTGGCCCAGCTCAACAACCAAGAAAATCCTACGATCGTTTTAAGAGCAGAAGAAGGAGTGCCGATAGAAAAGGCAGTACAGGTGTTAGACATCGCCAATCGAAACAAAATAAAAGTAGTTTTAGCTGTAAGACCAAAATAAATCATGGCCTTTTTAGATACAACACATAAAAGAAAATCAGCCTTGATCACAGGGATCATTACTGCCTTGTTGTTGTTGATCATTTTTTTCTTCGGATTAAAGTATTTGGATCCGCCTATTGAATATGGTATCGCCGTAAATTTTGGCACAACGGACTTTGGTAGTGGCAATCAGCAACCTCAGGAAGAATTACAACCAATGACACAACCTTCAGAACCGGTTGAGGAACATCAGGAGGAAGTTGAGGAGGTGGTAGAAGAAACTTCGAGCGAAGCGGTTAAAGCAGAAAAGGTGATTACCCAAGAAAATGAAGAAGCCATAGCCATTAAAAAAGAAGAAGAGGCAAAAAAGAAACTAGAGGCGGACCGCAGAAATAAATTGGAAGCGGAACGTTTGGCAAAAGAAAAGATAGAACGAGAAAAAAGAGAAGAGGCAGAAAGAATTAAAAGAGAGCAAGAAGCAAAGCGCAAAGAACTCGACGCTCTTATGGGCGGTTTAAATAGCGACGGTAAGGCCAAGGGAGGTGAAGGAAATGATAACCAAGCCGGTGATAAAGGAAAAGTAACGGGAGATCCAAATGCTCAAGGTTATTATGGCTCTGGCGGTGGCGGCGGTGGCGGTAATTACAGATTAGGAAACCGTCAAGCTTTGAATAAACCAAAACCTGCTTATAATTGTAATGAAGAAGGAAATGTATATGTGAGTATTACGGTAGATCAAAATGGGAAAGTAATCGCAGCACAACCTGGAGTGAAAGGAACCACAAACTCTGCTACTTGTTTATTGGAAAGTGCCAAAGAAGCGGCACTAAAAACGAAATTTAGTGCTGATGCTTCCGCACCAACGCGACAGATAGGAGTAATTATCTACAATTTTTCTCTATCGGAATAAAATGGATTATCGTACCACCCTTGATTGGATGTTTTCACGCTTGCCCATGTACCAAAGACAGGGTGATACCGCATTTAAAAAGGACCTTACCAATATAAGACTATTTTGCACACACTTGCAAAATCCGCAGAATAACTTTAAGGCCATACATGTCGCAGGAACCAATGGGAAAGGGTCCACAAGCCATATGCTGGCATCGATTTTACAAGAAAGTGGTTTGAAAGTTGGTTTGTACACATCACCACATTTAAAAGATTTTAGGGAGAGAATACGAGTCAACGGAATTCCCATTGATGAGCAAAGTGTTATTGAATTTATCGAAGAGAATAAACCTTTTTTAGAACAGCATACTTTATCCTTCTTCGAAATGACCGTCGGAATGGCTTTTGATCATTTTGCCAAAGAAAAGGTGGATATCGCTGTGATAGAAGTAGGGTTAGGAGGGCGTTTAGATTCAACGAATATGATAATGCCGATTCTATCTGTCATTACGAATATAGGCTTTGATCACATGCAATTTCTTGGTAATACCTTGCCTGAAATTGCCTTTGAAAAGGCAGGGATCATTAAAAAAAACACACCTGTAGTTATCAGCGAAACCCAACCTGAGACAACCTCGGTATTTACAGATAAAGCCAAATTGGAAAATGCACCTATTTTCTTTGCTTCCGATGAAAAAATTGGTGATTATCCTTGCGATTTGCATGGTGACTACCAAAAAAAAAATATAGCAGGCGTATTAAAATCGGTTGAAATTCTAAGAAACCTGAGTCTTACAATTTCTGAATCGCACATTCGAAACGGTTTGGCACATGTAATCAGTAATACAGGACTGAAAGGGAGATGGCAGGTGCTTTTGGAAAACCCCAAAGTGATTTGCGATACAGCGCATAATAAAGAGGGTTTAGAAATTGTTCTGGCACAGCTCAAAAAAGAAAAGGCTAGTCGCTATTTTTTTGTGCTGGGTTTTGTAAAAGAAAAGAATTTACAAGACGTGTTAACGCTTTTTCCGAAAGAGGCTGACTATTTTTTCTGCAAACCTGATATTCCAAGGGGAATGGATCAAAACGAATTGCAAAATATTGCCTTGCAATTTGGGTTGATCGGGAAAAGTTATCCATCAGTAATAGTAGCTTACAACGCAGCTTTAAGTAAGGCTGGGTCAAATGATTTGATTTATGTAGGTGGAAGCACATTTGTGGTAGCGGAAATGGATGTTTAATGGATTAAGATTCAACCTTAAATCATTTTTTATTATTTTTACATTCATCAACTAATCTTAAATTTATGCTTAGAAATCATATTCTTAAAACTGCATTTTTCGTCCTCGCCATGCTCGTCTGTACAATTGGAATCGGGCAAGACTTCTCACAAGATAATTATTATGTTACCCTACTTAGACTGCAAGGTGAAGTGGATGATGACAGGGCTTCATGGCAGGCAATAGAACAGGAGTTTTTTGATAAGGTCATCAAGAAAAACAAATATATAGTAGGGCATGAAATGTTGGTGGATACTTTCGATGAAAGACTTTCTGAGGTGCTGATTGTCAATATTTATAAAGATTGGAATGATATAGAGTTGGCGAGAAAAAGAACAATGGAATTGATTGAGGAAGGTTGGCCGGATGAGAAAGAAAGAGCAGCATATTTTGAGAAACAGAATAGAAACTTTTCTTTGTATTATTCTAATCAGATTATGACGACCACTAAAAATGTCAAGATAAGAGATCGTGAGAAAGACGATCGTACAAAACCTTTAACCTTTTATCTTGTTTTTAATAAATTGGTCGATAATCCGGATGATGATTTAATCAATGCCTATGAAGATTATTTGCAATTTGTGACATTTAAAGATCCAAATATTAGGTCGTACCAGGCGTATAGACATTTTTTTGGACCTGATAGCCGAGATTTCCTTGAGGTATATGTCACAGATTCATACGATGATCTTTTAAATTCTTTCGAACTGGATAAAGCCTTACTGATGCAAATGTTTCCTGACGAAAAAGAAAGAGAAGATTTTATCGAGATATACAACGCAGGTGTAGTGCAAGAAGAGGGTAAAGTATATGAGAATATACCTGCGCAATCAAAGTATTTAGAATAAATAAGTAAGCTAATTAATTCGAAATAAAATATTTAGCGAAAAGGGTGTAATTTTATTGCATCATTGAATGTTTTTTTTGTGAAAATCATTTGTCAAATCAAAAAACTCATTTATATTTGCACCCGCTCAGGGCAATTAGCTCAGCTGGTTCAGAGCACCTCGTTTACACCGAGGGGGTCGGGGGTTCGAACCCCTCATTGCCCACAGATTGAATTCCTCCTTAGCTCAGTTGGTTAGAGCATCTGACTGTTAATCAGAGGGTCCTTGGTTCGAGCCCAAGAGGAGGAGCAACCCACAAAGAGTTTCACGAAAGTGAAGCTCTTTTTTTGTTTGCACATAGGTTTGTTTTCTTTTATTGTCTACTTATTTTTAAATGATTTGTATATAATTTATATCAAATCATCAAATTAAATATTTTTGTAACCTTCCCCAAAACTAAGTCTGGTTATAAATAGACTAAATGTTTATTTTTTAAATTTACCAGTATGAAAAAATTAAAGCACAGTGAGTCAAAAATCGTCAATGTTTTTAAAACCGTATTAGTAAATATCCTAAAATCTGTGCAACAACTGGAAAGTATAAAAATATTCACAAAGGGTTAATAGATAAAATCAACTATATTATTTTCAGAATATATGGACCGTAGTTTTTGGAGCTATTCCTCTATTTTTTCATGATATCTAACCCCTCTTCCTGAGCCAGTTGTAAGAATCAACCCTTCTCTTACCAAATACAGTAAATCCTTTTTTAACGTATTTCTAGAATATTGAGATAAGCCCTTTTCCAAATCTTTTATTTGTACAGTTTTATTTTGATCAATATATGCCAACACTGCTTTCTGCCTGTCGTTCGTGCTGACCTTTAAATTATTGTAGGTTTCATATTTAACTTGGAGCTTTTGAGTTAAATCAATTAAACAATTTAAAAAGAAAATCACCCATTTATCCAATATTTCCTTTTCTGTACCTCGGTATTTTTGTGTTTCCATGAGCACTTGATAATACATTTCTTTTCTGTTTTCGATAACGTGTTCAAAGGAAATAAATTCCACAAAATTATAATCTTGCTTAAGTAACAGAAATGTAGTAAGCAACCTCGATAACCTACCATTTCCATCCTGATATGGATGTATTGATAAAAATTCATAAACGAATACCGAAGTAATGAGTATTGGGTGCAGACGTTTTTCTTCAAGTTGAATATTTGTCCAAGTTATAAGGTCCAACATTTCGTTGGCTGTTAAATGAGGTTCAGTAGTTTTAAAAATTATC
This sequence comes from Namhaeicola litoreus, assembly GCF_042679565.1. Classification (NCBI taxonomy): domain Bacteria; kingdom Pseudomonadati; phylum Bacteroidota; class Flavobacteriia; order Flavobacteriales; family Flavobacteriaceae; genus Namhaeicola; species Namhaeicola litoreus. The sequence continues at coordinate 28,396 of NZ_JBHTMY010000003.1, forward strand.
TTTTGCTGACCATCTTTATAATTGGCGACCACTTGGTTGGATAAACTTTTGTATTGTCCTTTATGGCGTTGGTCTTTAACACTATATTTTAAAAGAATTGAGTGTAATTGATGGATATACCTTTCTGTGAGTTCTATTTCTGTATAGCTTTGTAAAATGATTTCTAATGCTTCATAGTAACCTACCACTTCTTGTTCATCTCTTTTATCAAGTTGACTTATTCGAACTGATTTTAAAAGTTTTTTAACTTCATCATCCGAAAGCTTTGCTCCTTCAATCCTGGTAGAGGAACCAATGCTCTGAATTGTGGCTATATCACGCAGTTCCCTAAGATAACGTTTTTCTTTATTCTCTATAAGTTTCCAACCCCCTTTAAACGAATCAATCTGACTTAACTTTTGAATGATTTCTTGAAAAATTGTAGGTTGAAATGCTATTTTTTTTAATAGATCCATTATGTATCCGATTTTATCCGATTATAAATATATCAAAACAAATGATTAGATATATCCATTTTGTATCCAATTTTATCTTTTTTGATTGTTATTCCATTTGTCATATTCATTTATTTTGGTTGTAATAAATGTTTAATTTCAAAAATTGAACAAATAGATTTAGACAAAAAGTTTGAAAAGATTAATAAATTTACTGCGTTTTTTTACTTTTTAAGTGGCATTTTTATAACTATTTTATGTATACTCATATTTATTTTTTCCTTTAAAATGTTAAACTATATATGATAAAATTAGGTCTCAGCACATTGACATTTATAATGGCAATGTCATAAAGTAATTACCTAAAATAGAATACATTTACGATGCCACAGGCGTAAAACAAATGAAAAACAGTGAACGGTATTATTACAGATTATGCTGAGGGCCGAGCGTTTAGAAAAGGTCCGGTGGACCTTTTTAGCGAAGGAGCCTGCCTGGCACGGGGGCAAATATCTTATACAGATGCCAACCAAAATATTGGCGCAATTGATCTGGAAATTGTAGAAGAAAATAATTACTATCCCTTCGGACTTGAACATAAAGGGTACAACACCGCCATAAACGGTAATCCTCATAAATACATGTTTGGCGGCAAGGAATTGCAGGATGAAATAGTTGGCAGCAGCAGTTTTGAAGTATATGATTTTGGTGCCAGGAATTATGACCCGGCATTAGGTAGGTGGATGGTCCTTGACCCACTCGCAGAAAAAATGCGCAGACACTCTCCGTATAACTACGCCTTTAATAATCCGATTTTCTTTATTGATCCAGATGGGATGATGCCTGAAAAGGGAGATCCAATAAAATGGCTAAAAGCTGTCTATAAAGCAACCACAATTAAAGAAGTCTCAGTCGGATTAAGTGGTAGATTAAAAGGTAATTTAAAGGCTGAAGGGGGCAGGAGTGATATACTTAAAGTTCAAGGAAGTGTTAATGCTTTCAAATTGACATATGATTTAGAAAATGATAGTTCCAGTTTTTCGGGGCGAAACGCACAATTTGGTTTTGTCATGGATGATAAGGGTCTTGAGGTGGAAATTGCAATGGCTAAGACGGAAAAAATGGAATTAGATGAGGCAGGAAATGGTAAGGCAGGATCAAGTTTTTTAAGTGGAGAAATAAAACTACACGATGGTGAATCTGAGCATACCGCAGAAGGAAGTATATTTGGGAAAAAGGGTGGTGAAGAAAAAGGGTATGTTGTTGATGGTAGTATTAAAAGTGAAAAAAAGATAAGGATGGAGTTCATGATTATTCACTTGGATTTATTTTAGGAACTGAATGGACTTTTGATTCCAATATTTTTGATAAAGAAATGGCAAAGGAAGAGAGAGAATTAGAGAAAGAAGATTAAAGAGTAAGAAGGGAAATGAATAGAATAAAGAATAGTAATAAATCTATAGAGAGTGATTTTTTAGAGAAAAGTTACCTTAGTCTAACGGAATTGATTCAATACATAACTGTAAGTATGTTATTGTTTTATCTCATTCTTCCAATGATTTTTGGATTTCCCTTATTGTTGTATATTAGAAAACACTTAGACGGTGTTTTGCTATTATTTATTTACATAGGATATTTATATGTCATTAATTTTGTTTTTCCTAAATTTTCTTTTGCCAAAAGGTTTTTCGGATACAAATTAAGTTATGATTCAAATTCAACTTTTTTTGAAAAACTTATATACTGTGTCCTAACCACATTGGACGGTCTTTTGGCACCTTTCAACATCTTCATTTGTAATATTTTTAAATTTTGGAGAAAAAAGATTCTTTTTAGTGAAAAATATTCAAAAATACAACTTGTTAAAATAAAGAATTAGTATTGTTTAACTCATAAATTAATGATCTGTTTATTAGTCCATTTTCACCTCCACCGCACCTTGACATTTACTCATGCATATCTATTGCTTTTTAAAGGTTTTGACTACGTCGAATCACTTCGTTGGTTTTGACTACGTCGAATCACTTCGTTAGTTTTGACTACGTCGAATCACTTCGTTAGTTTTGACTACGTCGAATCACTTCGTTAGATTTCATGATACGCTTCGCTTGATTGTAATGGCAATGGAATAGACTATAACGGCTAAATATAAATTATAAATAATGCCATTTACAATGGTAAAACAGATGTTGTTTACTTCTAAAAATAGAATACATTTACGATGCCACAGGCGTAAAACAAATGAAAAACAGTGAACGGTATTATTGTAGATTATGCTGAGGGCCGAGCGTATAGAAAACAGCCGGTGGCTGTTTTTAGCGAAGGAGCCAGCCTCGCGCGGGGGCAAATATCTTTTACAGATATCAACCAAAATATAGATACTATTGATTTGCATATTGTAGAAGAAAATAATTATTATCCCTTTGGGTTGAAACACAAAGGGTACAACACCGCCATAAACGGTACGCATCATAAATACATGTTTGGCGACAAAGAATTGCAGGATGAAATAGTTGGCAGCAGCAGTTTTGAAGTTTATGATTTTGGTGCCAGGAATTATGACCCGGCATTAGGTAGGTGGATGAACCTTGACCCTCTAGCAGAAAAAATGCGCAGACACTCACCGTATAATTACGCATTTAACAACCCAATTTATTTTATTGACCCGGATGGAGTGGCGCCCGGACCACCAGGACCAATTTTTGGTATTTTTTTTGGAGTAAGGAACTTTATTTCAAAGACTGTTGAGACTATTAAGAATTCCAAATTAACAGTTTATGACAATAATGCAGGTATAAAACTTGGGAAATTAGGTGGGACTATTAATTATGAATCAAAGGAGGTCTTTAGTATCTCTAAAGAGGGTTATAAAACAGGCAATGAGAATACTACAAAAAGTGGTTATTCACTTTCCGCAGGTGTTTTTGATGTAGGTGTATCTGAAACTAAGACAGTCGAAACAAAAGATATTAACATGGAGTATTCTTCAGATAACCAGAAAGCTATTGTTCCTGGAAAAGAAACCAAAACTAAAACGGTAAATGAAGGTACTGCAAGTATTTTGGGATTTGGAGGAACGAAATCTAAAACTACTAAAGAGACAGCTATTTCTCAAACAATGGGAGATGGATCTTCAATGTTAATTAGTAAAGGTAAAGTGGTTACTCGTGATGAAGGGTTAAATTATTCTGATTCTAGGAATGTTAACGTTATTGAAGCATCTGCTCATAACTTACTAAAAGAGACAAAACTATCGATTGGAGTTGGGTATCAATTTGAATGGAGCGCTAATAATGAATAGTTATGAGGAAAATATATTATGTAGTGCTTGTTTTTTTAGTAATATTAGTTTCTTGTAAAAAGGAGATCAAGAATTATCATGAAAAAGGATACATTAAATCTATTGGATATATTAAGAATGGTAAAAGAAATGGTATATCCAAGTTGTTTTACCTAAATGGGAATATTAAACAAATGGGCAATTGGATTAATGATAAACAAGAAGGAGAATGGCTTTATTATTATGAGAATGGAATTTTAAACTCAAAAATTAATTTTAAAAATGACCTTCAAGACGGACTTGCCTTATTCTATAATGAAGATGGTAAGCTTTACGAAGAATCAAACTGGAAAGATGGTTATTTGGCTGGTCAATCAAAAACATTTTACCCTAATGAACAAATTAAAGAATATTTTTATTGGATTAAGGGTTTGAAGCACGGTCAAAGTATCATTTACTATGAAAATGGCTATTTACAACAAATTGGAAATTGGGAAGAAGGAAAGCAGCAAGGCAAGTTTATAACCTTTTATGAAAATAAAGATACATTACAAGTTGGGTATTTTTTAAAGGGTAAAAAAAATGGTGTCTTTAAGTCTTTTTTTGCAGGCAACAAGATTGAAAGTAGAATTAATTGGGATGATGATATCCAGACAGGTCAAAGTATTTATTATTATAAAAATGGAAATATAAAGCAAATAGGCGATTTTCAGCGTAATAAACCTGTAGGCAATTGGTTGCTATATGACGAAGCTGGAAAATTAATAAAGAAAAAGAAATTTAATCATGTGGAAGCCAATAAATAACTCCATAGAACCCCAAACAAAGTTTTCTATCCGATTATAGTGTTTTCCAAAAATCTTTTTAGGAATAAAGCTAGAGCTTGGAAGAGCAAAAAAATTACTTTTTTTTCCTTTATATGAAGAGTATAATGAGTAAAAGCCATGAATTAATATAATAAACCCTAAAAATACTCTATAGTTTTCCATATTATGATTATCAAGAGTAGTATTATCTTCAATAAAGAGCTTTTCAAGCCCACCTCTATGAAGTGTTCTACCTCTTGAAGCCCAAGAGGGGACTCCTTACCTCGTCGCAAATATAATAACTATTTGAGTAGATTTGAGCAAAACTGTTTATGAAAGAAGACTTTAGCTATATTAACCAATACAAAGACCACTTTGAGGGCCAAGCGTTTAGAAAAGGTCCGGTGAACCTTTTTAGCGAAGGAGCCAGCCCGGCGCGGGGGCAAATAGCTTATACCGATAAAAACCAAAATATTGGCGCAATTGATCTGGAAATAGTAGAAGAAAATAATTATTATCCCTTTGGGTTGAAGCATAAGGGGTATAACAGTTCCATAAACGGAAGACACCACAAATACATGTTTGGCGGCAAGGAATTGCAGGATGAAATAGTTGGTAGCAGCAGTTTTGAAGTTTATGATTTTGGAGCTAGGAATTATGACCCTGCATTAGGTAGGTGGAAGAACTTGGATCCATTAGCAGAGCAAATGCGTAGGCACTCACCGTATAATTATGCGTTTAACAACCCGATTTATTTTATTGACCCGGATGGGGTGGCGCCAACTTCACCAGAACATATTTACAGGTTAAATGAAAAGGGCAAAATTGAATTAGTGGCCATAGATAATACTAAAGATGTTGTATTTAGTGCCGATGGCAAAAGAAGTATTGAGTTTGACTCGGGTACTATTATGGCTGGTTTTAGTTTAGAAAATCCAAATCCCGATTATGCTCAGGACTTGGGGAGTCCGATTGAAGGGGTTTATATGAATGATGAGAACTCTGCAACTGAATTATTTGAATTTGCAGCAGCAGAAACGGGTGACCCAATAAAAGGAGCAGAATGGGCAATTTCAACTGGAGATCTGAAAGGCGAATCACTTTCTATGGTCGGGACTAACTATAACAATACTAAAGTAGATACTGGATTGTTGACAGAATCTTTGGTAGAAAATGGTTTTAATGTTACTAAAGCAGATCATAGTCATCAAGATGATTCTCCACCAAGTGGTTTTGATAATAACAAAGCTCTACTAATTAATGGAGAAAGAATAAAGGATGCAGCAGCGGCGGGGGCTATTGAAAAGACAACTAAAGGTGAAGCCATTACTCGAGTTTTCAATGTTAAGTCAAAGACTTACACCTATTACACAAAAAACTTAATCTATGGTACCAATTAAGAAAACATTCCCAATTCTAAGCTTTTTGATGGTCATTTGCCTCTCATGTCAAAAAAATTCCATGGTGACTTTTCAATATAAAGAAGCTATATTAAGTAAAAGTTCAAAAACTTTGTTGGATAATTATATAAAGGGATATGGGTTAAATCCAAATGAAGTTCAGATCGATTTTGCTCAAGTTATGGATACTAACATGCGTTATATTGATGATGAGTTTTTAATAATGACAAATGCACAGAAGATTGACACGGGTAGAATTGATACAATTAATTCCAATTATTATACAAGATATAAGGGTTTTTCAATAAAACTGTACTTCCCGGAAGTTGATACGAGATTCTTTAAATTTAAAGGAGTAAATAAGGAATCGGTAGATATACTTAAAGAAGAAATTAATCAAAAAACCTATCCATATGGTGAATATTCTAAAATATGGATTCTGAATATGACTGAATCAAAAATTGATAGCTTAAATATAGTGGATGAAGGAGCGAGATTTAAGATTATGGGTGCAAACGAAAAGGAACAGGCTAAAAATATTATTTTTGATAAAAAGTACTAATATTCTTGGCAACCCCCCGCTCCCAGCTCCCGCGCGATTGTACCTTAAATCCGTAAGAGTTTGTTGAAAAAGACCGTAAAACTTTTTTAAAGAGCCATTTATGTCAACGGCGTTTTAGCTTAAACAAGTGCTTCAACAACTTAAATTTACTTACTATTGTTAAAATAAACGGACAAAATATTTCTTACATTTACGACGCTACAGGTGTTAAACTACAAAAGAAAGTGACAAGCGGAACTACGATAACCACAGATTATGCCGCCGATTACATTTACGAAAACGGAAACCTGCAGTTTTTCCATACCCCTGAAGGTTATGTAGAGCCCCTTAATGCGAGCAATTACACTTTAGGGTTTAGGCATACTTTTCAGTACAAAGATCACCTCGGCAACATACGTTTATCTTATTCTGATGCGAACAATGACGGTCTCATCTCTGCGACCTCAGAGATCATAGAAGAAAACAATTATTATCCTTTTGGGTTAAAACACAAAGGGTATAATGTCGCTGTTAATCAGAAGGTCCTTGGTTCGAGCCCAAGTTTACCCGCCGAAGGAGGGAGGAGGAGCAACCCACAAAGAGTTTCACGAAAGTGAAGCTCTTTTTTTTATATACCTATGGGCGAGAAGTTTACCCGCCGAAGGAGGGTTTATCTCGTAATTTTGAGTTTGAGTTTAAAGTGAAGTGTTTGGCAATCTAGCTAGTATGGTCTTACAAACAATTGGCAATACATTGATTTAAGAGATCCTAAGTAAATGGCTACGAAATTTCTGAATGTTAGGATTTAATTGCACAGTATGCGTGTTTTTCTATTAATAATGACTTGATTTTATTGCTTTGGCTTTCCTCCAGAATTCCGTTTATTCTTATTTCGTGTATTTCTTCGAATCAACTTATTTGAATCATTTTTAGGTGCCTGAGATCTGTTGGGTCTGGTTGTTCGGTTAGGTCTACCCTGTCCTTGTTTTTCGGGTTTTGTAGATTCATTCGGATCGGGCTCGAAACCTTCGACGATTTCAACAGGAATCGTTATTCCAATTAATTTTTCAATATCTTTTAAATAGCCGGTTTCATCTGTACTTACCAAAGAAAGTGCCTCTCCGCTTGCTCCGGCTCTTCCAGTTCTTCCAATTCGGTGGACATAGTCTTCAGGTACATTGGGCAATTCATAATTTACGACATGAGGAAGTAAAGGAATGTCTAAACCTCTAGCCGCGATATCAGTCGCTACTAAAATTCGAATAGAATTATTTTTGAATCCGGTCAAAGCTTTGGTTCTGGCACCTTGGGTTTTATTTCCGTGAATGGCCGCCGCAGAAATACCTGCCTTAACCATATACTTACACAACCTGTTTGCACCGTGCTTGGTTCTTGTAAATACCAATACCTGTTTCCAATCACCTTCTGCGATAAGCTTAATAATGAGTCCTGTTTTTTTGGTTTTGGCCACGCGATACACTTTTTGCTTTATGGCATCGACAGTGGTATTCTCTGGAGTAGCTTCTATTAAAACCGGATGGTGTAAAAAGTCGTTCGCCAGATTTTTTATTTCTTTCGAAAAAGTAGCCGAAAATAAAAGGTTTTGTCTTCGTGAAGGAATCAAAGCGAGGATTTTTTTGATATCCCGAAGAAAACCCATATCTAACATTCTGTCGGCTTCATCCAAGACCAAGATCTCAATTTTGGCCAGCGATAAGAGTCCTTGGTTTTGAAGGTCGAGCAACCTTCCGGGGGTTGCAATGAGCACATCCACACCTTTTCTGATCACGCGCTCCTGAGGTGTCTGGTTTACTCCACCAAAAATAACAGCAGATTTGATATCTAAAAATTCACCATATAAAATCACACTTTGGTGTACTTGAGCGGCGAGTTCTCTTGTGGGTGTCAATACCAACGCTCTGATGGGTCGGCGGCTCAAATGCTGTTCTTGAGATAATATTTGAAGCATCGGCAATGTGAAACCAGCTGTTTTTCCCGTTCCTGTTTGTGCAGACGCTAACACATCTTTTCCTTCCAAAATTAATGGAATTGCTTTTTGCTGTATGGGTGATGGCGTTGTATAGCCTTGCTTATCGATGGCTTTTAACAGAGGTGTTGATAATCCTAGAGAATGAAATGACATATAAATAGTTAGATAAATGGAGATCTTTCGAATAATGCCATTTACATTAGACTGCAAAGATAAGCCCAATTTACACTACCTTATGTGTTTTGTGAATTTAAATCAGTTTAAGCATTAGAATTTATACAGTTGAAGATGCCTTGTGTTTAAATCTTATGTTTAATACCTTTTTGAAAGGGAATGTGTCTGATTACATTGATTATTATATGAGGATAAAGTACGAAAGACGAACACATCAAAGAAATATTTACTTTTGAAAAAATTGACACATTCATTCTTTGATGGAAAAAAGAGACATACTCGTTGTGATCAACCCTAAAGCAGGCAAATCATCATATGCGAAAAAACTTCAATACCTCGAAGCCAAATTGCGGGAAGCTAAATTGGATTTTCAATGCTTTTATACCGAGTATGAGGGCGAGAAGAAATTAACTGATTTCCTTTTATCAAATACAGTTGTGTCAGAAATCATTGTTCTAGGAGGCGACGGCACACTGAATTACGTGGTGAATGAAATGCAGTTGAATCCGATCCCTATCAGTATTTTGAGTATGGGAACAGGGAATGATTCAGTAAAATCTTTACACGGCGAATTAAATTTTAAGAAACAGGTTGAAATTGCGATCCATGGGAAAATAGAAAAATTTGATCTGGGAATTTGCAATGGGAGAGCTTTTGTAAATGGCGTAGGAATAGGCTTTGACGGCGAAGTGGTTAGGCAGATGGAAGAAAAGAAAAGTAAAAAAGGTGGTCGCCTGGACTACTTGTATACCGTATTGCGCATAGTGGCCGGCTATAAAGAGAAAAGGATTTCCTTTTCTTTAGATGGGCGAATTTTAGAGAGAAAAGTATTACTGATGACCATTTCTAACGGATCTACTTTTGGCGGTGGTTTTGTGATCAATCCATTTGCCAAAGCCAACGATGGTTTTTTGGATGTATGTATCCTAAATGAAATACCTTCTGCGATGAGATTCTGGCATTTACCCAAATTAAAATTTGGAACACATCATAAGTTAAAATCGGCAGAATTTTATAAAATTAAAAAGGTTAGAATAAACCCTTCAAATGAACTGTTCGCTCATCTTGACGGCGAAGCAATAGGACACCCTCCTTTTGACATTTCTATCGTCGAAGAAGGTTTGCTGCTAAGAACAGCCAAATAGGACTTTATCAAAAAATTATGAGATCTTGAATTCGTACAAATCTCTTTATTGGTTTCGACTCATTCTCTTTCAGGAGAATACTAATTGTCTGATAGGGTTTTGAGTAAGATCCAGATCAAATAGATCAAATAAAGCCCAATTAAAAAATAACCAGAGTATTTTCCGACGTTCCATCTGCGAATGATAAATAAAAATAAGATGGAGACCACAGTAGCAAAAAGTAAAATAATAGAGCTATTTAAGTTTTCAGTGGCTACGGTAATTTTCTTCCCCATAAAAACATAGGAGATCAACCATGGAAAGCCTAAACAGAATAGTATATCAAAAATATTTGAACCTATTCCGTTGCTGATTGCCATTCCTGACCGACCTTTTTTGGCTACAATGATAGAAGAAAGTAGATCGGGTACTGAAGTTCCTGCGGCAAGAATGGTGAGCCCTATCACAACACTTGGTATACCTAATTTATGTGCAGTAATCACAGCACTTTCAACCAAAGCCCAGCTTAAAAAAATGATCCAACCCAATGAAATCATAAAAGTCAAAACATATTTTTCCGATTTTGGAAATGTATATTTCACCAACCAGTCCACAGGTGCAAAGACTTTTTTCCATGATTTTTCTGTCATTGCTACTTCAATCATTTCAATGGGGTCATCGTCTTTGTATTTGAAAATTTTTTTCCAATTGATAACCGCTAAAATATAAACAACATAAAAAGCTAAAAACAGAAGAATTTCAAACAGACTTATTTCCCCATCCCTAAAAGCAAGCATGAGCAAGATGATAGAGAGTGAGTAAAAAAGCATATCCCGCATCACAGGTTGCCAGATAATAAAGGCCTGACGCACGGCAACCGATGCCCCGGTAATAACAAGGATATTAAAAATTGCGCTTCCTACGATGGTTCCGGCACCCATGGCCTCTTCACCGGGTTTAAACAAGGCCATTAATGAAACGAATAGCTCAGGGGCACTGCTTCCAACAGCCATCAGGGTCGCTCCGGAAGCTTCAGGAGATAGGTTTAAGTTTTTGGAAATTTTTTCCAGTGACTCGACAAAATATTTTTCGCAAACTTCCGCCATCAGATAAAAGGCCAACAGCATGACAAGGATAAGCACTACGAGCATGTTTTTTTGTATAAAGATAAAAATTAAAATCACGGTAGATCATGCTCTAAAAAATTAATTATCAGTTTTATAGGTGGTGTGTAAATAGCTGGATTAGATGGCAATAAACTATGATATAAGAAGCATGTATCGTCCTATATGTACGCTCTACATTTCTTATTATTTTACAATATTGTTATCCCATCTCCAGCAAAAGTGTATTGCGCTGAGGCTAAAAATTTCGACTTCATAAAGCTGAAAGATTTTTTTGCACAACCAAATTCTGAAATTGACATTTTTATTCTTATTTTTAAACAACGAATCAATAGGCAAATCTTTGATAAAATGTCTTACAGATCTTTTCTTCCGCTTTTACTTTTGTTTATCCCCCTCGTAGCCATGCAAATAACAGAGGAGGTCAATTGGTCTTTGTTTGATTTTTTGGTCATGGGAGGAATGTTGCTTTTTGTTGGGATAGGCCTTGATTTCATAAATAGAAAAAATAGAACTTTAGCAAAAAAATTGATATATACCATAGCGCTTGTATTGATCTTTTTGGTGATTTGGGCTGAGCTCAGCGTAGGTATTTTTGGCACCCCATTCGCGGGAAGTTGACAAAAAGTATTGATCCCCTCTGTACCTCGACATCGCGATCTAAAATAAAAAATCATGAAAAAAATACTACTTCTCTTATTACTGACCTTGTCTATTCCACTTTCCGCTCAATCCGTTATTGGAGCTTGGGAAGCCATTACAACCAAAGACGGACAACAAGTTAAAAATGTGGTGACCTTCTCCGAGTTTCACCAGGTATCTACCTGGTATCACCTGAACGACGGCAAATTTTTAGAGACAAATGGGGGTGCTTATCAACTCAACGGAAATACAATGACCGAAACCGTAGAATTTGATTCTGGTCAATCAGATCGGGTTGGGACAACAGTTTCTTTTCAAGTGGAGGTTTCGGCAGCAGAGTTAAAAATTGATGGTAAAGATCTTGTTTGGACTAGAATAGACGATGGTAAGCCGGGTGCTCTACAAGGAGCATGGTTAATGTCTGGCAGGAAACGGGATGGTGAAATACAGACCCGCGATACGAGCGGTCCCAGAAAGACCATGAAAATACTCTCGGGCACGCGCTTTCAATGGATCGCCTATAACACAGAAACCAAAGAGTTTCTGGGTACCGGAGGTGGAACTTATACCACCCTCAATGGAAAATATACCGAAAACATCGAATTCTTTTCTCGTGATCAGTCACGAGTGGGAGCGAAGCTGGAATTCGACTACCAGCTAACAAATGGCGACTGGCATCATTCAGGCTTTAGCAGTAAAGGCGACCCTTTGTATGAGGTGTGGACCAAACGCGCGAAATAACCTTTGTCCATTAGAGAATTTAGGATCATAAATTTTTAAAAAACCACTCCCCCTCCCGCGCGAAATGAAATTCGACGAAGTCAAATCGAAGATTCGACGAAGTCAAATCGCAAGATTCAGCGTAGCTAAATGAAATTCGACGAAGTCAAATCACAGAATTCGACGAAGTCAAATCGAAGATTCAGCGTAGCTAATCCTTCGCGTGGCTATGGATATTTTTTATAGATTAGAATGTAGAAATTTTAGAATAAATAAATATTTTTAAGCGATGAGTAGAAACTATAAATTTCATCATCCTGAAAGTTTATTTTTTATATGCTTTGTCTCGAGTAATAGGGATTGAATGCCTTAAGAGATAAAAGTAAAGCATATAGATAAGAAGTATCAACGCGATACAATCGCGCGGGAGCGGGGGTATTAGGATTAGCAGTTGTCAATTATTATGTAGGTGGTAATTCACTTGAATTATTTTGGGAAATTTTTGAAGGTATTTATCAAGGTTTGACTGGAACAATTCTTTTGGACGATTTAAAATTGTTTTTTAAGGGAATATCACCAATAGAAAATTCGAAAAATGATAAAAGTAAAAATCAAGACAGTGATAGAAGCGATGTAAAAGAATCTAATTTATTATAAGATAATGAAATAAAATGAAATATAAAGGAATTGTTTTACTAGTACTAATTGTTTCCATAATTAATTCTTGTACAAATAAGGATAAATTAGGTTTGGATAAAATTTGTAATCTAGAATATTGTGAGTATGGTGAAATTATAAATAATAAAAAAGAGGGAGTTTGGAAAAGATTTGACAATAATGGCAATCTAATTCGGGTAACTAAATATGTAAATGGACTAAAAAATGGTCCAACAGTAACTTTCTATGCAGATGGAATGATTTACAGTACTGGTTATTATTTAAATGACACCATAAGTGGGAACTTATCAATCTATCACGAAAATGGTTTTTTAAATATATCTTCAAATTATGTAAAGGGAAGGAGAGTCGGGTTTCAATATGATTATTCTGAAAAAGGAATCCTTAGTAATTTGGACTTTTATTCAAATGATATGCAAGATAAAATTCAATTAATTCCAGATGTGAAACTCGATACCGCACATTGACATTTATTCATACATATCTATTATTTTTTAAAGGTTTTGACTACGTCGAACCACTTCGTTAGGTTTCATGATACGCTTCGCACGATTGTAATGGCAAAACAAATGTTATTTAGTTCTAAAAATAGAATATATTTACTATGCCTTAGGTGTTAAACTCGAAAAAAAAGTGACAGTAACTGGATCCTAAATTAGAGGGGTAACAGTTAGTGTTTCAAAATCGGAATTAAATTCACTTGCTAATGAATCAGGATATATTGCCGCAGGTGCATTAGTTTCTTTTGCGGCAAGCAAGATTCCAGGTAACCAAATCAGTAAACAAATTTTGAGTCAAAATGCATCTTTGAAGATATCGTTATTAGAGACAATTTCAGATTACAATAACTAAACTATAATATAATGATTAAGGCAATAGGATTTGTCATTGTTGGGATTTTGATAATTTTTATTCTAATGAGGTTACAGAATCAAGATGATGATAGTTATTTAATTTCCAAAGCGATTACTGGTTATATTGCAGGAGTCATCTTAATAATCATTGGTCTAATAATGTTATTTAATTCTTAAAATAAAATACATTTACGACGCTTTAGGTGTTAAACTAAGAAAAACAGTGAACGGTATTATTACAGATTATGCTGAGGGCCGAGCGTATAGAAAATAGCCGGTGGCTGTTTTTAGCGAAGGAGCCAGCTTGGCGCGGGGGCAAATATCTTTTACAAATATCAACCAAAACATAGATACTATTGATTTGCAAATTGTAGAAGAAAACAACTACTATCCCTTTGGATTGACACACAAGGGTTATAATGGAGGTACTAATGGAAATAGACACCAAAAATACATGTTTGGAGGCAAGGAATTACAAGACGAAATAGTTGGCAGCAGCAGTTTTGAAGTATATGATTTTGGTGCTAGGAATTATGACCCGGCTCTTGGGCGCTGGATGAACCTTGACCCTCTAGCAGAAAAAATGCGCAGACACTCACCGTATAATTACGCATTTAACAACCCGATTTATTTTATTGACCCGGATGGGATGGCGCCGATGGAGCATGATCCAGAAATTAAGATTAAAAATAAAAGCGGAAAAACCGTTACTATTCAAAGAAGAGATGTAAGAGTAGATAAATATACTGTAGTTAGTAGTGCAACAGGTTATGCATATGCAAGAAATGGATATGAGATGGTAAGTAGAATAAAAAGTAATGATCCAGAATTAAATACTTGGTTGGGGGATGTGGAGAGTAGTTATACGGTATATGAAAATGAGAATTCAGGTTCAATAGAAATATCTACTCAATCAGAAGGAACGACAGCTGTAGCGGGTGTGGTAAGTGATAAATATTCACCTCATGATCTTGATTTAATAAATGCTCTTAATGAAACTGGAGAAAGTATTGAGAACATAGCTGATAATTCTGGAGTTGTAGCGATTTTAGCAGGAACTCCCATTGGAATTATTGCTACAGAATTAGCTTCTTGGCAAGGAATTGCACTTCAAGCTTATGCTGATTATGAACAAAATAAATTAGGAGATACAGGTAAAAAACTTGGTTTTGAAATAGCAGCATATGGTGCAGGAGAGATTGCCGAAAAGCAAATTGAAAAAAGGACTGGTGGATTGTCAAGTTGGTTTAAAGGTGCTTATAAAGGGCTTGAGAATTGGTTGGATAATCAAATTAATGATTAGGTATGGTAATTTTAGAATTTATTATTTTACAGGTTATTATAATTTTATTATTTGTAAAACACTTATTAAAAAATAAAAAATTGAAAGGGATTGCATTACGTAACTATGTAAAGTACATTTTTCTTCTAATATCTTTAAACATAGTAATTGTTTATAATGTTTTGAATTATAAGTCAACTATTGTTGTAATTTGGGACACATTAATATCTTGGGTAGAATAGATGAATAGAGTTATAATATTAATTGTCTTATGGACGGCATTTAGAAGGGAATAACCATAAAGATGTATATCAATATAAAGATCCCACCGCACCTTGCCATTTGTAATGGCAAGGATATAAAACAGAGCCATTTGCAATGGCAAGGATATAGAACATAGCCGGGCAATTTCCAAGAGCCTTTTAGTAAAACTTGTCCCTTATAAGGGAATCTATTAAAAGTAGGTGTTTTTTTATCTCATTTCAAAGATGAATCATTTGTTGAGATCACTTGAAAAATTTCTATCAATTTGGAAGACAGATTTTACAATTACTTTTTTGATGCTGTAAAATCCTTTGTTTTTTATGCTCTTTAAAATGTGTTTTATATTGTTCAAAATTGAGAACATTTCCCTGATAAACTTCTATAGGTGTATTTCCTTTAAGACCAAATTGAGGCCTTATGTTGTTGTAGATAAAAATAGCTTTGTCCAATTCCTTACCTAATATTTTCCCATTGGATATTTTTAAAGGCAATAGAAATTGATGTTTAATAATTTTATTAAAAGCTTCGATACTAGAATTTGAAAATTGAATATCTCTTTGAGCTATTAAATGAGTCATCTTTATTTGTGGATCATTCATGAAAATTTTGACCTGATTATTCACATTTTCAGAACCTCCATCGGTTAGAAAAACAATGTTAGCATTGTGTTCTAATCCTTCGCGTGGAAATAGAGATTTGTCAGTTCGAGTGATTTTGAGGAACGAAAAGTCGTATCGAGAACTGCTACAGAAGTTTAGATGCTTATTCTCGATACAAATTTTACTCATTTCATTCTTAAAATTAACTCGAATTGACAGAATTTTATCCCCTCTCCCGCTCGAAATCGAAGATTCGACGAAGTCAAATCACAAGATTCGACGAAGTCAAATCGCAAGATTCAGCGTAGCTAAATGAAATTCGACGAAGTCAAATCGCAAACAACTTCCATCCGATAAGCTGAATATTAAATAAAAAAGTACTTGTTTAAGCACTTTTTATTATCTTTGCAATATGGAAACAGTAAATTATACAGACTTTCGTTCAAATCTAAAGCATTGGTTCGATAAAGTAATCAATGATGTAAGCGATATCATAATCAAGCGTAAAGGCGGTAAAGACCTCGTTTTAATATCATTGGATGAATACAACTCATTAAAGGAAACTACCTATCTGCTAACAGGAAAGAACAGAGATATTTTATTAAACTCTATCAAAGAACTGGAAGCAGGAAACGGTATAGAAAAAGAATTAATCGAATAGGTGAAATTAACTTGGTCTACTTCTTCATGGGAAGATTATTTGTATTGGCAGAAAGTCGATAAGAAAATAGTAAAACGAATTAACGAACTGATTAAAAGTTGTATGCGAACACCTTTTGAGGGCATCGGAAAACCCGAAGCCTTAAAAGGAGATTTGCAAGGTTATTGGTCAAGACGAATCACATCAGAACATCGATTGGTTTATAAATATGAAAACGACCAGTTATTGATTGCAGCTTGTCGTTATCATTACGGAAAGTAAAATCCACACAAAACAAAACCCAGTTTTATCATACCACAAAATCCTCTGTCTTTACTTTGCTTCCTTGCAATTTAAACGAGGTTTTTACTAAAACTTGTTCCCTCGCTGCCGCCCTAATCCTTCGCGTGGAAATCGAGGTCAGTTCGAGTGATTTTGAGGTACGAAAAATCGTATCGAGAACTGCTGCAGAAGTATACATTCTATTAATCTCAACAGAAATTTTACTCATTTCGATCTTGTCTTATTGGAAAACAATTTTTGCCATGATTTGAAATAATCTGTTATTCAATTAAACCAAAGGGCATACCGTCTTTTTCTGAGCTCCAAAGCCAGATTTTCTTCGGCTTTTAATGCTGCTTCTCTACTGGTTAATGGATCGATGTGGTTGTAAAGACTCGGTCTTAGATACATACCGTATTTCTGAACAATGCTCGAAGAAATTTTAAATCCTTTTTTATTGATATGGCCGTTTTTGTGCTGTTCGAATCGTTCTTTCGGGGTTTTACTTGTCATGCCCACGTACAGACATTCCAATACGCCATTAAACTGTGGGTTTGCCGCTCTAAATTTTGCATTTTCTGTAAACACGCGCTTAGAAAGTTCAACGACGTAAATTCTGTATTCGTATCTGGGCATTTATTAAGAAAAATGTTGGTTTGATGCCAAAGAATATTTCGAAAAATAGTTCAATTTCTTAGGGGATATGACAATTATTAGGAGTTCGAATTTTAAAAGTATTTAAGTTATTCTCTTAAACGAAAATAGTCGAAATATTTTATTCTATATAGAAAACTTCATTTTCTCTTCCGAGTTTTAGATCAAAACTAATCTCTTTATCCTTGGTGCAATTCAGCAGCATTTGTTCCAATTCAAAATCTGATCTCACCGGATCGTAATGAAAGAAGACAAGTTTTTTAACTTTGGCCATTTCACCAAATTTGATGGCATCTTCCATAGATGAATGTCCCCAACCGATTCGTTTTATATATTCATCAGCAGTATATTGCCCGTCATGGAATAAAAGATCGGCATCATGGGCCAGATTGTAACCACTGCTCCAATTCTTTAAATGAGGAAACTTGCTCGACCCCAGTGCGGGTTCATGGTCTGGTAAAAAGGTAAATACCTTATGTCCCAAACGACAACGATAGCCAACTGTAGGACCGGGGTGACAAACATATTCTGATTGGATTTCGAAATTGCCTATAGAAAAAGTGTCATTTCCTATTTCTTTGAATACGATATTGGCGCGAAGTTCATTTAACCGAACCGGGAAAAGCGGAGGTGAAAAATATTGTTTCAACCTTTTTGATAAACTCTCAGAAGAACTCGAAGGCCCCCAAATATTCACGGTAACACTGGGATCATACAAAGGTTTAAAATAACCGAGTCCCATAATGTGATCCAAATGTAGATGGGTCAGTAAAATATCAAACTCTTTTATACTTTCGTCAAAATGAGTCCCCAAACGCAGTATCCCGGACCCGCCATCTATTATAAAACCCTTCTGTCCATCTTGTACCTGCACGCAAGAGGTATTTCCTCCATATTTATTTTTTTCCAACCCGGGAGAGGGCAGAGATCCTCGACAGCCCCATATCGTTATCTTCATTTTTCTAAAGTTTTCCAAAAAATGGCCATCGCTCCAAGAAATCTGTTGGGTCTTCCCATGATAGGAAATGAGGTCACCGAAATTTTATACATAGGTCCATTTAATTTATTAATCCAGAATGCTCCGTGCGCTGGTAATTGTCTGCTAAGTGTTTCTACTAATGGTAAATCTTGTGGAGGCAAAAATTTTCCATGATCATCTTGTGGTTTAAAAATAGTAGACCATTCAGAAACAGGCATTCCACCAGTTTCGTCAAATTTCAATCCCAGTAATTCCTCTGCCGGCTCGTTGTAAAAAATTAGATTTCCAGAAGTGTCTACAATAAAAATAGGAACAGAAAGACAATCTGCTAATTGTCTGCTCAGAATAATTTCTATTTCTTTTGAAGGCATATCGTTATGATGAAACTTATTATTAATACCCCGATACAATAAATATAGTAAAAAATATGAGCAATAAGAATTATTAGCCTAGAAAATCAATAGGATATTAAAATAGAAGAATGGTTGGGCTTTATATTTTTAATGGATAAGAGAAGTTTTACCCCTTAAAAACGAGAAAAAGCGACTCGGAAATATTTTAGGAAAGCTCAATTCTTAGTACTAAAACAACAATAATTGATAAAATTTTTATTTTATTATTATCAATTTCTAAAAAGTAATACATTTGGATAGATAACTCAAATGAACAAATAATGAATAGAAAAACATTTTTACTGGTCATCACTTCTGTATCTGCGCTTGGCGGATTTTTATTTGGATATGACACAGGTGTAATTAACGGAGCTCAATTTTATTTGAGTAAGTATTTTGAATTAGACGCGGCCATGAAAGGTTGGGTTGTGGGTAGTGCCTTATTGGGTTGTTTGGTGGGTGCGATACTTGCCGGACCCATCAGCATAAAAATGGGAAGAAAGAATTCTTTGATTCTATCCGCTATTTTGTTCACTATTTCTGCATGGGGCTCAGGATTACCTTCCTTTTTTCCAGAGTCGGTTTCTCTCTTGGTATTATTTAGAATTATCGGCGGACTAGGGATTGGAATTGCTTCGATGAATGCTCCTATGTATATCGCTGAAATTGCCCCTCCGGAAAGACGTGGAAACCTGGTGAGTTATTACCAATTGGCAGTAGTAATTGGTTTTTTTACAGTGTTCCTGGCCACTTACTTTATCGGAAATTCGAATACAGAAGATCAAAATATCCAATTTGGTTGGAGGCATATGTTTTGGACAGAATTAATTCCCAGCATTTCCTTTTTATTTTTACTCTTACTCGTTCCTAAAAGTCCACGTTGGCTTTCTCTAAAAGGCAGATATGAAGAGGCACTTGCTGTGCTTAATAAATTACACGGACCTGAAAATGCGACAAAGGAAGCCGAAGAAATAAAAGCCTCGATCGCCCAAGAATTAGAAAAAGGAGGTGCAAAGATCAATTATTGGGGAGGAACTGTCTTAGCTATTATTGTTATTGGCTCGGTACTTTCTATCTTACAACAATTTACAGGGATCAATGCTGTATTGTATTACGGCGCCGATATTTTTGAAAAAGCCCTTGGTTTTGGGCAGGAAGATGTATTAAAACAACAGGTTTTATTGGCCTTTATCAATTTCATTTTTACATTCGTCGCGATGGCGACCATTGATAAATTTGGAAGAAAACCACTGATTTATATTGGTTCGGTGGGTATGATTCTCGGATTTTTAATTCTAGCGATTACTTTACAAAGACAAACGATAGGAGTTTGGTCTTTGGTAGGCGTGCTTATTTTTATTGGTTCATTTGCCATGTCTATGGGCCCTGTGGTATGGGTGGTTTTATCTGAGATGTTCCCTAATAAAATTAGAAGTGTTGCCATGTCGGTTGCTGTAGCAGCCCAATGGGGAGCAAATTATATCGTTTCTCAATCTTTCCCGATGGTCACAGAAAGTTCTTTAAACAATAATTCCTTTTGGAATGGCTCTTTGCCCTACTATATCTTTATTGCTTTTATTACCTTGATCATTGTATTTACGTATAAATACATTCCTGAAACAAAAGGAAAATCTTTAGAAGATTTGGAAAAAGTCTGGAAATAAGACAAAGTTTTATTTGAAAATAGAAAATCCTGGAATTAATATCCGGGATTTTTTATGTCAGAATATTTGAATATCTATTTTTGTGCGTGTTAAATAAAAAATTAAGAATGAAGAAAATAATTATCGTTTGCTTGTTTGCCTTGATAGCTTGTCATAAATCCGATGTGAAGGAGGATGGCAAAAAGGTTTCTGTCCAGGAAGTTTTAGATTCAAACTTAAAAAAAGTGTTTGAAAAGAATGAATTAATGGGTATGTCTGTTGTGCTTATCAAAAATGGCAACCCTGTATTTAAGGGTAATTACGGAGTTGCAAATGATGAACTAGAATTACCTGTTACAGATAAAACGGTTTTTCGAATTGCATCAATTTCAAAGACATTTACAGCCATCGCAGTGATGCAATTGTTCGAGCAAGGAAAGTTGGACTTAGATAAGGATATGAGTGATTATTTAGGGTGGGAACTCAGGCATCCAAAATATCCCGAAAAAATAATTACAGCAAGACATTTACTCAGTCATACATCCGGTATTAGAGATGGAGAGGGGTCTTCTAATTTTTCTCGAAACATGTTTACAGATAATGTGCAGATCGCAGAATTGTTCCAGCCCAATGGAAAGTATTACACAGAAGATATGTTCGCACCTGAAGCACCGGGAACGTATTTCTCTTATACCAACTGCACTTGGGGCATTTTAGCAACAGTTGTCGAAAAATTAAGTGGGCAACGTTTTGATGTGTATTGTCGTGAAAATATATTCAAAGCAATGGGATTGGAAGCTGATTTTAACCCAGCCGAATTGCGTTCCTATGATCAATTGGCAGCTTTGTACCGGTTTGAGAATAACCAATGGACAGTTCAGGCAGATGATTATGGCGGACAAAAACCTTTGGAACGAGTTCCGTCAAATTATACACTTGGCAACAATGGTCTGCTTTTTGGTCCTCAGGGAAGTTTGCGATGTGCAGCTGAAGACTTAATCAAAACAACACAAATGTTCTTTAACGACGGAATAATCAATAACAATCCTATTCTCAAAAAGGAAACAGTAAATTTAATGCTCAGTGACCAATGGACATACAATGGATCTAACGGTGATACTTGGGAGGATTTCTTTTTGTCGTATGGATTTGGTATTCATCGCACTTTAGATCAAACAAAGGCAGATGTCATTTTTCCGGGTATTAAAATGACCGGACATCCGGGAATCGCCTATGGTTTGCTCAGCGATATGTATTTCGATAAAGCCACAAAAACAGGGGTTATTTTTATTACCAACGGTAGCAAAAACAATTTTCAATACGGTCAGAATTCAACATTTTATCAAGTAGAGGAAGATGTTTTTGAAGCGATCTATCCATTGCTGAATTCCTTTTAAGAAAAAATGTGATTACTCATTCAATTGTCGTGACGATTCCATCGAATTCCATTAATTTTGCCGCATGAGAAATAAAAGAACGAGGCAGATCTTTGAGAAGGTTTTGGTAACGGATGCGGCAGCCAAAGGTAAATCCATTGCCAAATCTCCCGATGGAAGGGTGATATTCTTAACAAATGCAGTTCCTGGAGACGTGGTGGATGTTGAGGTTTTTAAGAAAAGAAAAGCCTATTACGAAGGAAAAGTAGTGCAATTCCATAGCTTATCAGACAAGCGAACTGATCCTGTATGTGAGCATTTTGGCGTTTGCGGAGGCTGTAAATGGCAAAATATGAAGTATGAGGAACAGCTCAGTTTTAAACAAAATGAAGTTGTGAATCATCTCAAAAGGATTGGTCATGTAGACATACAAGAAATTTTGCCTATTCAAGGTTGTCAAGAGGTTTATTTTTATAGAAATAAAATGGAATTTTCTTTTTCTGATGCGAGGTGGTTAACCCCTGAAGAAATCGCAAAAGGAGGTGAAATCGATAGTAAATTTGCCTGTGGATTTCATATCCCCAAAATGTGGGATAAGATTTTAGATATAGAAAAATGTCATCTTCAAGAAGATCCTTCAAATGCCATTAGAAACGAAATCAAGCGTTTTGCCATCCAAAATGGATTGACATTCTTCAACCCCAGAAAACAGGAAGGATTGCTCCGTACTCTCATGATCAGAATCAGCGCTACAGGCGAGATGATGGTTGTTGTTCAATTTTTCAAAGAGGAGAAAGAAAACCGTGAAAAATTGCTCGGTTATGTGGCAGAAAAATTTCCTGAAATTACCTCATTGCAATATGTGGTCAATGAAAAGGGAAATGATACGATTTATGATCAGGATGTCGTTCTTTTCAAAGGGAGAGATCATATTTTTGAAGAAATGGAAGGTTTGAAATTTAAAATTAACGCCAAATCATTTTATCAAACCAATTCGGCACAGGCCTATGAATTGTATAAAATTACACGAGATTTTGCCGATTTAAACGGCGATGAAATTGTGTATGATTTGTATACCGGCACGGGAACAATCGCCCAGTTTGTGGCAAAAAAATCAAAAAAAGTAATTGGTGTAGAATCTGTGCCTGAAGCCATTATGGATGCCAAAGAAAATGCCAATAGAAACAACATCGATAACACGGTATTTTATGTTGGCGATATGGCTAAAATTTTTACTTCTGATTTTATTGCGCAAAATGGTCATCCTGATGTAATTATTACAGATCCCCCAAGAGATGGTATGCATAAAAATGTGGTGAATCAGATCTTAGAAGTACTGCCGGAAAAGATTGTATATGTCAGTTGCAATTCTGCAACACAAGCAAGAGATTTGGAATTGATGAAGGAAGCTTATGATGTTGTGAAATCTCAGGCTGTGGATATGTTCCCACAAACTCACCATGTAGAAAATGTTGTACTTCTGCAAAGGAAAGTTTAATGGCTGCCATGTATTGCTTAAAATTTAATTATTTTCGTGTCGTATGATACCCATATCAAAATCTTTTTTCGACAAAAGAATCTTGCTTCTAGCTTTGGCCTGCTTGTTTTTTTCATGTGAAAATGATGATATCTGTGTTGAGCCAAATACACCCCGTCTGATCATTCGATTTTATGATATAGATAATCCGGAAAGCAAAAAGGCAGTACCTTTTTTGGGTATAAAAGTAGATGGTCAGGAAGATTTCTATGTGGATAGTGGAATTTCACAATCACCTGACTCTGTTGTTGTTCCTCTCGAAGTGGTCAAGGATCTAACAACGATCAAATTGATCAAATTTGGTACAGATGCACTTGAAGAAAATGATGAAGAGGATGAAATTGAATTGAGTTATGGAAGAGACGAGGAATTTGTCTCTCAATCTTGTGGTTTCCGGATCATTTATACGAATGTTAAAAGTTCTAATTCAGCAAATAATACTTGGGTCAAACAAGTCGAACCAATTTCAGATTCATTAAATATTATTGATGAAAGCAAGCATCACATTAAGATTTATCATTAGTAGTTTCCTATTCTTTTTCGCAATACAAGCGATAGGACAAGAAAAGGAGATAGACTCTGTAAAATTCAAAAACCGATATGGTTTGAGAGTGGGAGTAGATCTTTTTACGCCGGTCTATGGCTTATTCGATGAAGATCGTCAGGGTTTTGAGGTGGTGGCTGATTACCGGGTTGCCAAAAGGTTTTGGATAGCTGGGGAAATGGGCTATTTAGATAAACTGGTAAAAGAAGATCTTTATAATTACAATACGAGTGGAGGCTATTTTAAAGTGGGCGCAGATTTTAACGCTTATCAAAATTGGCCCGGCATGGAAAATATGATCGTAGTCGGTTTTCGTTATGGTTTGAGTACTTATAGTCAGACACTTAATGAATATACGTTTAATTCTGATCCCTATTTGCCCTATGAAACGATAGATCAGTCTGTTGATTACGATAACTTAAGTGCTCAATGGCTGGAGTTAGTACTGGGGCTAAAAGTAGAAGTATTGCACAATGTATATTTAGGCGCTATGTTTAGCGGAAAAACATTACTCACAGCTTCTGATATAGATGGTTTTAAAAATATGTTTGCCCCGGGCTTTAATGGAATCTCTACAAACGGATATGGCTTCGGATTTAGTTATACATTGTCTTACCTCATTCCACTTTACAAAAAATAAGTTTTATCTTTAGTCTTCAAATACTTAAAAAAGATGCAAAATATTCCAAGTGTTGATCTTTCCGACTTTTTATCAGAAGATCCCAAAAGAAAAAAGAAGTTTGTTGATGCCATTGGAAAGGCCTATGAAGAAATTGGTTTTGTCGCGCTAAAAGGCCATTTTTTATCTGATGAATTGACTGAAAATTTGTACAAGGAGGTGAAAGCATTCTTTAATTTGCCTGAAGAGCAAAAGAAGAAATATGAAATACAGGGATTGGCAGGTCAAAGAGGATATACTTCTTTCGGAAAAGAATCGGCAAAGGGCTTTAAAGATGCCGACTTAAAAGAGTTTTGGCATTTTGGTCAAGACACAAAGTTTAATAAGGAAATTAAAGATCCCTACCCCGAAAATGTTGAGGTCAAAGAAGTGCCTGGCTTTAATACCGTAGGTAAAACTACTTACCAACAACTTGAAAAAACTGCCATTTATGTATTGCGTGCTTTGGCAGTTTATCTGGGTTTGGAAGAAACATATTTTGATCATTATGTCATAGGAGGAAATAGTATTTTAAGACCGATACATTATCCTCCAATTATTGGTGAGCCAAAAGGAGCAGTTAGAGCAGCTGAACACGGGGATATCAATTTAATTACCTTATTGATGGGTGCTTCTGCTTCAGGTCTGGAGGTAAAAAATAAAGCGGGCGAATGGATTCCTGTTACAGCATTACCCGAACAACTCGTGGTAAATGTAGGAGATATGCTCCAACGATTAACCAACAATAAACTGAGGTCTACCATCCATCGCGTAGTAAATCCACCTAGAGAAGAATGGGGTAATTCTCGCTATTCCATTCCATTTTTTACACATCCAAAAAGTGAAATGTCGCTCAATTGTCTGGAAATATGTATCGATGAAAATAACCCAAAGGCCTACGACGACATAACGGCGGGTGAGTATTTAAATGAGCGTTTACGAGAATTAGGTCTATTAAAATGAAAAATCAAAAACTCATTTTCTCCTTTTTATCCTATGGCGTTTTTTTGATCATAATCGGACTATTAGGTTACTTTTTTGAATGGAGGAATGCCACAATATTTTTAGGATTAGGCTTTGTTTTTGAGTTAATGGCGCTGATCTTATTTGCCTGGAAAAAAGTGAGAAAGAACAGTTGATAAATCGGTATAACATGGGTAAAAAGAAATTAAATAGTTTGGAAGATCTTGGTGGTTTTGTGTTTTCTACAAATAAAGAACTAAATTATAACGATGATGATCAAGACTTAATTGAAACACTGCCACCTTCAGAACAATTGCTCGAAGCTCACTTTTCTAATAAAAATAGGGCAGGAAAGACGGTCACGATCATCAAGGGTTTTGTCGGAAAAGAGGAAGATCTGAAAGACCTCGCAAAGTTGATCAAAACAAAATGCAGCGTTGGCGGAACAATAAAAGAAGGAGAAATCATGATCCAGGGAAATTTTCGGGAGAAAGTGATGGAGATCTTGAAAAAGGAAGGGTATAAAGTGAAGAGAGTTGGCGGTTAAATAGAAGGATATGGTTAGAATAATTGAACCTTCTGAATTGATACTCAATCCGGATGGAAGTATATATCATCTCAATTTATTGCCCCATCAAATAGCGCATAAAATTATTTTTGTTGGTGATCAGGATAGAGTCCCACTTGTGAGTAAGCATTTTAGTGACATCGATTTTGAAACACAAAAGAGAGAATTCAGAACGTGTACAGGCTGGTTTAATGGTGAAAGAATTACGGTGATATCAACAGGAATTGGTCCTGATAATATTGATATCGTCTTGAATGAATTAGATGCTCTGGTCAACATTGATTTTAAATCCCGAAGTTCTAAAAAAGAACTGACGAGCCTCCAAATTGTAAGAATAGGGACCTCGGGTTCAATTCAGGAAAAAATCCCCGTAGACAGTTTTGTGATGGGAACTTTTGGTCTCGGTTTTGATGGATTGCTTCATGCCTACAAGGCAGAACATATTTTTCAAAAAGAATTGACACAGGCCTTTATTAAACATACAAATTACGATCAAAAGAAGGCGGAACCTTACATTACAGCTGGAAGTAAATTATTGATGACAAAACTCTCTTCCGAAATAGTTTTTCAAGGGATCACAGCAACAGCAAATGGGTTTTATGGTCCGCAAGGAAGAATGCTTAGATTAGCGACAAAGGACAAATCGCTCAATGATAAATTAGCTGATTTTTCTTACCACGGATTAAAAATATGTAACCTCGAAATGGAAACTTCGGCCATTTATGGTCTTTCCAATTTAATGGGACACGAAGCTATAAGCCTCAATGCCATCATAGCAAATAGGGCGAATAAAACATTTTCTGACCAGCCTCGAAAAACAATCGAAAAACTAATCAAATACACTTTAGATAAACTGACAATTTAGATCGATGACCATGCAATATTTAACAATATTTAACGTTTAATAATAAATTGCTTGATATTCTGTTTAATTCTAAATTGATTTATAATGAAAAAGTTTACCTATTTTGTGATCGCTATCCTAGCCTCTGTAAGCCTAAGTTCTTGCGGTGCCAGCAGTAGCAGTTGTGTCTCCTCTGAATATCAAATCAAAAATATAAAATTCGAAAACCAACAGGTTGTGCTTACTGACGAGTATATACAAGCTGAAGATAAAGTGAATTAAACCACTTTAGATCGAAGTAAAAAAGACTGCACATAGACGAGTGCAGTCTTTTTTTTTGCAAAAAACAAAGAAATACTTGTCAGAGTAAGTAGACTTTGTAATTTTGCACAAACCATCACACATGTCAAAAACCAAGTATATTTTTGTTACAGGAGGAGTGAGTTCTTCTCTTGGAAAAGGTATCATTGCGGCTTCATTGGCCAAATTACTTCAATCGAGTGGATTTCGAGTGACCATTCAAAAATTAGATCCCTATATCAACATTGATCCAGGAACATTAAATCCTTATGAACACGGTGAGTGTTTTGTAACAGATGATGGTGCAGAGACAGATTTGGATTTGGGGCATTATGAAAGATTCTTAAATATTGCTACTTCCCAAGCCAATAATGTAACAACCGGAAGAATATACCAAACTGTCATAAACAAAGAGCGTAAAGGCGATTTTCTAGGTAAAACAGTTCAGATAATTCCGCATATCACAGATGAGATCAAAAGAAGGATCCAGATTTTAGGGAAAACCGGCGATTTTGATATTGTAATCACAGAAATTGGAGGAACAGTTGGTGATATAGAGTCACTTCCTTATATAGAGGCTGTTCGTCAGTTGCAATGGGATTTAGACAAAGAGAATGCGATAGTCATTCATCTCACTTTAATTCCATACTTGGCAGCAGCAGGAGAATTAAAAACAAAACCAACCCAACATTCAGTCAAAGAATTAATGCAAAGTGGGGTAAGTCCGGATATATTGGTATGCAGAACTGAATATCCTTTACATGAAGGACTCAGAAAGAAACTCGCACTTTTTTGTAATGTGACACAAGATGCCATTATTGAATCCATAGATGCTGATACAATCTACGATGTGCCTAATTTGATGCTTCAGGAAGGCTTAGACAAGGTGGTTTTGAAAAAATTGGGCTTGATTGCACAAAAGTCTCCGAAATTAGACCAGTGGAATGAGTTTCTTAGAAAATTTAAAAATCCCAAAGAAACGGTTGAAATTGGTCTGGTGGGTAAATACGTAGAATTGCAAGATGCGTATAAATCGATTATCGAAGCTTTAGGACATGCCGGTGCTCAAAACGAAACAAAAGTGAATATAAAATTTATTCATTCAGAAGATCTTGTTCCATCTGAGGTACCTGAGTTGCTCAAAGGGTTGAATGGTGTACTGGTTGCACCTGGATTTGGCGATAGAGGGACAGAAGGTAAAATAGAAGCGATCAGATACGTGCGTGAAAACAAAATCCCTTTTTTAGGCATTTGTTTGGGTATGCAAATGGCCGTGATAGAATTTGCAAGAAATGTACTAAACCTCAAAAATGCCAATTCTGTTGAAATGAATCCCAGAACACCCTATCCGGTGATCAATTTGATGGAAGATCAGAAAAAGATCACAGAAAAAGGAGGTACAATGAGATTGGGCGCTTGGGATTGTAAACTGGATAAAAATTCTAAAGTTTATAAAGCTTATAGTACAGATTTTATCAGCGAAAGACATAGACATAGATACGAATACAATAATGAGTTTTTTGAAGATTTTCAAAATAACGGACTTGTAGCTACGGGTGTGAATCCTGATACCGGTTTGGTCGAAATTGTTGAAATCCCTGATCACCCATGGTTCATTGGTGTTCAATATCACCCAGAATATAAGAGTACGGTGCTAAATCCGCATCCACTGTTTGTGGCATTTATAAAAGCAAGTGTAGACAATAAATAAAAAAAGAGGTGATGTTTTTACATCACCTCTTTTTATTTCATAAGCACTGCTGTTATTAATTAGCAGCAATTTCTTTTAAGTCCATTTTACATTTCGGACAAGTGGTTGCTTCGCTATACGTTTTATCTTCCTCACATTTCATCGGACATTGATAAACATGGGCAGTTTGTTCTTCTGTAGCTTCTGCAGAAGTCTCTTCATTTACCACTGTTTCTTCAACTTCGGTAACTTCAACTTCTTTTACTTCTTCAGTTTTGGCTGCTTCTTTGTTACTTTCTTTACAAGATGTAAAGCTTATAAACACAATAGAAAACAAAATTAAGATGGATAATTTTTTCATAAAATACATTTTTTTTAGAGTAGCAAAAGTAAATAATAAATCTTGATTTTATCTGAAGTATTAACTTGTTTTACCTATGGAATTAATTCTATCAGGTCGAAGAGTTCAGGGATTTCTGCATTCCAGTTCAAATTTTCCTTTAGCTTTGTTTGCAAGGCTACTGACGCATCTTTCTCTCCGTGAATGAGGAATATTCGTTCAGGTTGATTTTTTAATTCAGTTAACCAACTCAAAAGTTCATCTTGATCTGCATGTGCAGAAAGACCTTCAATTTCTGCTACTTTCATCTTAAAGGGTACGGTTTTTCCAAATATTTTTATTTCTTGATCGCCCTCTAATAATTTTCTACCTCTGGTTCCGTCAGCTTGAAAACCAACAAAAAGCAAAGTATTTTTCTCGTTTTGGGCTTGTGTTTCCAGATAATTTAATATTCTACCACCTGTTAACATGCCGCTACCTGCAATCACAATTTTTGGTTCAACATGATCTCGATATTCCATCGTTTCTCTAAAACTACTTACAATTTTGAATTCCTTGCACACCTCGTAAAAAGTAGATTCGGTTAATCTGTGCCAATCTCTGGTTCGCGAAAAAAGTTCCAATACACTCAAGCCCATGGGGCTGTCGACAATCATTGGGATTTTTGGAATTTTATTTTCTTTACTCAATTGATGCAAAATAACCATCATGAGCTGGGCGCGTTCTACCGAAAAACTAGGTATAAAAACACTGCCACCTTTGTCAATAGTTTCATTGACTAAATTTTCTATAAGTGGAATTACTTCGAGTTCTTCAGGATGTAATTTGCCGCCATAGGTACTCTCCAAAAATAAAAAATCAACTTTTTTAGGTTTTAGCGGAGGGTAAAGTAATAAGTCGTTTGTTCTACCAATATCACCCGAAAAGACAAATCTTTTGCCCGATAATTCAATTTCAATAAAAGTGGCACCCAAAATATGTCCGACATAGGTAAATCTGACTTTCATATCTTTTTTGAGGTCTATCCATCTTGAGGGAGGAATTGCTCTAAAATAACTGTTCACATTATTTGCCTCTTTAATGGTGTACAAGGGTTTAGCGGGCCGATGTTTTGAATAATGTTCTTCATTGGCGCGTTTCGCCTCTTTCTCATTAATGTTGGCCGTGTCATTTAAAATTATTTTTGTGATATCAATCGTTGGATTTGTGGCTAAGATTTTTCCCTTAAAACCATATTTTACCAATAGAGGTAAGTAACCGGTATGGTCTAAATGGCCATGGGTTAATAATACAAGATCAATTTTTGATGCTGGGACGTTAAGAGGATGCCAGTTTAATTCGCGCAATTGCTTTTCCCCTTGAAATAATCCACAATCTACCAAAATACGATAATCTCCTGTAGAGAGTAAGAATTTAGATCCTGTGACAGTTCCAGCAGCACCGAGGAATTGAATTTGAACAGACATATATAAGGTAATATTACCTTAAAATTAGTCAAAAAAATGAAAGCGATAACAATTAGGGTATTTTATCGGAGGCTGATCCGTCCTCGAAGGGGGGATGAAGGTGAAGGTCAGTTTGGAGTTGGTCTAATTAAGTGCGCTAAAAAAAATTACTCATAAATAGGGCAACTGCCAAAATGATTACCAATATTTTATCTAAAAATTGAATCATGGAACAAATTTACGCAGAACCTCGATAAATCAATTTTAAGGAATTGTTAAATTTCTAAATAATCCAAGCGGATTAATAGGGAATTACACAGGAAGGTGCTTAAATGGATAATTTTCCGTGTTTGTAATAAAACGCAGGTAGCAAAACAATAAGTAAGAGAGGGTGAATCAGAAACCTTCTCACATAAAAGACGAAAAGATAACCATCTTTTAACTCACCATTGAGGATAACGAAATAAGCAAAGCTTAAACATAAAAAAGCCACTCCGTAAAATTTTATAGAAAATCGGATAAGATTTTGGTCTTTAAATGTTAGCCAAATAATTCCAATAGAGGCAATGGTATTAATTAAAAATCTCAAAAAAAGGTGAAAAAATAACTTTAAACTATTGTATTTAGGTATGGGTTCAGATAAATAATCGTGATCGAAATAAGTGAGAAAAGGATCGTAAAAAATACGATTGGCCAAAGATCTAAATCCTACTAAAAAAATAAAGAGCAATATCAAAAGAAGGATACTAGTTTTTCTGTTCATTTTTTAACTCTTTGTAATGAGAAAAATATTTTACCCAAACAACCCACAATAGAAAAATATAACCATAGATTATAGCAGGAAACATGAGATCGTGCCAAAATGTTCTGTATTCGGGAAATCGCTGATATAGCACGGCGATCAAAAAAATACGCATGACATTGACCAAATAAATCGTCACAGCACCAAATAAACCGTAAAAAAAGGTGTCTTTGACACTGCCTTTAAAGGCAATGATAAAGGCTAAAAATAAAATAATGATACTCACAGAATTACAACCTTCAACAACATTGATCACATGTTGACCGTTTAATCGAAAAGCGATTGATAATTCATCAATATTTTGTTCTACACTGCTACTAAAACCAAAGATTTCGGCAGCAACAGATACATGATCGGCAACTTGCCGTGTAATGGGTGCACAAGAAAAAATACCAGCGCTTTTTTGTGTTTTGGATAAATAGAAGGAATACATTCCTGTGAGCAAAAAATAAGTCACAAAAAATTTTATCAGGAATATGATAATAGTTTTATTTTTGCTCAACGATCGAAGATTAGATTTCCAAAATTATAAAACGTATGCAACTAAAGCAACTAGAATTACAAGTTTCTCAGATAATGAAAGAAATGGTTTCCGATAATGAGAAACTAGACGCGATATGTGAACTTTTACAAAGTAAAGTTCCTTATTATAATTGGGTGGGATTCTATTTTGTGAACGGAGATAGGAAAGAATTAAAATTGACGAATTTTGTTGGAAAGCCAACTGAGCACACATTGATCCCTTTCGGCAAGGGAATCTGCGGACAAGTAGCTGTAAGCAATAAAAATTTTGTTGTGCAGGATGTGACAGAGCAAGATAATTATATTTCTTGTGGATTCGACGTCAAATCAGAAGTGGTCATACCCATCTTTAAAAATGGAAAAAATATTGGCCAAATCGACATTGACTCTCACCATACAGCTCCATTTTCTGAAGAAGATGAACGATTTTTAGAATTCGTTTGCACTCAGGTATCACAACTCGACTTAGCGCATTTGATCTAAATTATTCTCGATTTTACGGATGATTTTTTCAGTATTTGATTGGTTTAATTACACCTGAAAAAACTGATATAATGTTGCTAAAAAAAATGGTTTAGTTTCTTACGTTAAAGCCGAGTGATTTACTACTTTTGCAAAAAATATCGTTAAAGCATAAAAAATGGTGGAGTCAAAAAGAATCAAATCAGCCTTAATTTCAGTTTTTCATAAAGATGGTTTAGCCCCAATTGTGAAAAAGCTGAATGATTTAGGAGTAACCTTGTATTCGACTGGTGGAACAGAAAGTTTTATTAGAGAAATGGGAATAGATGTAGTACCTGTTGAAGATTTGACTTCATATCCGTCTATTCTTGGAGGACGTGTAAAAACATTACATCCAAAAGTTTTTGGTGGGATTTTGGGACGTAGAGAATTGGCCGGAGATATTAAACAAATGAAAGATTACGAAATCCCTGAACTGGATGTTGTTATCGTAGATTTGTACCCATTCGAAAAAACGGTAGAGAGCGGGGCGTCTGAACAAGATATCATAGAGAAAATTGATATTGGAGGTATTTCTTTGATTAGAGCAGCAGCAAAAAACTTTAATGATGTGATCTGCGTTTCATCAATGCAACAATACGATGAATTTCTTACATTAATTTCTGAGAATAAAGGCGCATTAAAATTAGAAGATAGAAAGCGTTTCGCGGCAAAAGCTTTTGCAGTATCCAGCGCTTATGACACTGCCATATTTCATTATTTGAATAAAGATGAACTTTCTTTTAGAAAAAGTTTTGATGAAGTAAGTGTGTTGAGGTATGGTGAAAATCCGCATCAGAAAGGATATTTTTATGGCGATTTGAATGCCCTGTTTGATAAATTACACGGTAAAGAATTGTCCTATAACAATTTGTTGGATGTAGACGCAGCAGTCCAATTGATGAATGAATTTAGAGGAGAAGCGCCAACTTTCGCCATTTTAAAACACAATAATGCTTGTGGCTTAGCACAAAGAGCTACAATTGCAGAGGCATACAGAGATGCTTTGGCAGGTGATCCTGTGTCGGCTTTTGGTGGCATATTAATCAGTAATACTGAAATTGATATGGCAACTGCAGAATTGATTCACGAATTGTTCTGTGAAGTGGTGATCGCACCCTCTTATACCAGCGAAGCTTTAGCGTTATTAAAAAAGAAAAAGAATCGAATCATTTTGATTCAAAAAGATGTTGAGTTGCCCAATATTCAGTATAGAACAGCTTTAAATGGGATGCTTTCTCAAGAAAAAGATAGTGTTACAGATTCAGCTTCTCAATTGGTGCAAGTAACCAAAAAGACAACCACACCTTCAGAGATAGATGATTTACTGTTTGCTTCAAAGATTTGTAAGCATACAAAATCAAATACCATTGTGTTGGTAAAGAACAAGCAACTTTGTGCAAGTGGAACCGGTCAAACATCACGGGTAGATGCCTTAAACCAGGCTGTTGCTAAAGCAGAATCATTTAAGTTTGACCTAAAAGGGGCTGTAATGGCGAGCGATGCATTTTTTCCATTCCCTGATTGTGTGGAAATTGCACATAAGGCGGGGATCTCTGCAGTAATTCAACCCGGAGGATCCATCAATGACAAATTGAGTGTTGATTATTGCGACGCGAACGGAGTGAGTATGGTTCTTACAGGTGTGAGACACTTTAAACATTAATTTTCTTTTTTAAGGAAAGAATCCGTTTATCATCCCTCTTTAACCTTTGATTATTAGCTAATTTTATTACATTTGTTTGCAAACGAATTAATTTTTAAACAAACGAACTTCTATGGGTTTTTTTGACTTCATGACCGAGGATATTGCTATCGATCTTGGTACGGCGAATACATTGATCATTCACAAGGGCAAGGTGGTAATAGATAGTCCATCGATTGTGGCAAAAGATAGGATATCTGGGAAAATAATTGCCATTGGCCATGAAGCCAATCTGATGCAAGGGAAAACCCATGAGAATATTAAAACGATTCGTCCATTAAAGGATGGTGTCATTGCAGACTTTGAGGCATCAGAACAAATGATTCGGGAGTTTATTAGAAAAATTCCAACCATAAAGAATCGTTTTTTTCGTCCATCTTTGAGAATGGTAATTTGCATTCCATCAGGTATCACCGAGGTTGAAAAAAGAGCGGTACGAGATAGTGCCGAGCAAATGAATGCCAAAGAAATCTATTTGATCTATGAACCAATGGCCGCAGCAATTGGGATAGGGATTGATATAATGCAGCCTAAAGGGAATATGATTATCGATATCGGAGGTGGAACTACTGAAATTGCGGTAATTGCCTTGAGTGGCATTGTTTGCGATAAATCTGTAAAAGTAGCCGGAGACGTGTTTACCAATGATATTGCAATGTATTTACGTACCCAGCACAACTTATTTATTGGAGAAAGTACGGCTGAAAAAATAAAGATTGAAATCGGTGCAGCAACTGAAGATCTGGATAGTCCACCTGAAGATATATTAATTCAGGGTAGAGATTTGTTAAGTGGAAAGCCTAAACAAACGAAAGTGAGTTATAGAGAAATTGCGAAAGCACTTGAGAAATCTATCCTTAGGATTGAAGACGCTGTCATGGAAACACTTTCTCAAACACCACCGGAGTTGGCATCAGATATCTATAATACAGGTATATATTTAGCCGGAGGCGGATCGATGCTAAGGGGTTTAGATAAAAGACTTTCTAGAAAAACGGATTTGCCTGTTTATGTGGCAGATGATCCACTAAGAGCCGTAGTGCGTGGTACCGGAATCGCCTTAAAAGACATCGAAAAATACAAAAGTGTATTGATGAAATAGAAAAAAGACCTTGGTCAAATGCAACAATTAATATCCTTCTTCTATAGAAATAAAAATTTCTTATTTTTCGTTTTCTTGGAAGGACTAGCCATTTTTTTTACCATTCAAAGTCATTCTTTCCATACCAGTAAGTTTGTAAATTCTGCAAACGCCATCACAGGAGGTATTTACAAAAAAGTCAATAGTTTCAGAGAATTCTTGCATTTGAGAGAAGAAAATGAAATCCTTGCTCAGGAAAATGTTTATTTAAGAAACCAGATAGGAAAGAGTATAGCTGAAAATTTAGATACGGAAAGCCTTAAAAAGGATAGCCTTGCCTATGGTAGACAAAAGTATTTTTATTATTCAGCTGAGGTCATAAATAATGAGTTTAACAAGAGTAATAATTACATCACCATCAGTTCTGGAAGCAAGAAGGGTATTGCCCCCGATATGGGAGTGATCAATAATAAAGGAATTGTTGGAATTACAAAAAGTGTTTCCGAAAATTACGCCACCATCCTATCTGTATTAAATGTAAATGCAAAGATTAATGTAAAAATAAAACGTACGGATCATTTTGGAACTTTGAGTTGGAATACAAAAGATTATACCAAAGTTCAGTTACAAGATTTACCCATTCAGGCAAAAATTAGGGTGGGTGACACGGTAGTGACAGGAGGTAAATCTGTTATTTTTCCCAAAGGAATTCCTGTGGGTGTTATCAGTGATTTTGTTGTTGAAAGTAATAACTATTCTCTTGTGAATATTTCATTATTTAACGATATGACCTCGCTGGGCTATGTGGAGGTCATCAAAAATTTTGATAAAGAAGAAATTTTAAACCTTGAAGAAAGATCTTTAAATGAATAGAGAAATATTGAATAATGTTTTACTGTTTATCAGCTTGATATTACTTCAGGTAGTTGTGCTCAATAATATAAATTTTTTGGGTTACATCAACCCAATGCTTTATATCCTATTCATTTTTTTTTATCCGGTTAAAAAATTAGATAGCACTTTTTTGATTTTGAGTTTTTTATTGGGTTTGTGTATCGATTTTTTTGCCAATTCCGGAGGGGTAAATGCTGCGGCCACATTATTTATTGCATATATCAGAATTCCCGTGATCAAGGGTGTTTTGGGGAAAACGGAGTTAGATTTGACCGCGTTTTCATTTAGAAAGTTAAAGTTCGGTAATATGTTAACGATATTATTTGTGCTGACCTTGATTCATCACTTTATCGTTTTTCAACTGGAATATTTTAGGTTGGATAATTTTTTCGGGATACTCATAAAAACGTTTTTAACGAGTATTTTTACCTTGGTCCTATTATTGTTGAGTTTTATATTTTTTTCAAAAGGGAAATAATATGCCTAGAAGTTTTTTGGTTTATGTGTTGATATTATTTGTGGGAATCGCTTATGTGGGTAGACTTTATTTTTTACAGATACATGATGACTCTTATAGGCAATCACCTTTAAATAATAGCGCGGTTACCGTAAAATATGTATATCCTAATCGTGGATTTATTTACGACAGGAATGGCGTTTTGTTGGTTGCCAATAAATCCTCTTATGATGTAATGATTGTACCGAAAGATGTAAAGCCTTTAGATACAGTCGGTTTTTGCGAGATGCTTAAAATTGATAAAGAGGAGTTTATTAAAAGGTTTCATAAAGCAAAAAATTATAGCCCTAGAATTCCTTCCGTTTTTGTACCTCAAGTTTCTAAGGAAGATTATGCTTATCTGCAAGAAAAAATGTACAAATTCAAGGGGTTTTATATCCAAAAAAGATTTATAAGAGAATACCCCATTCAAACGGCTCCAAACGTATTTGGTTATCTCAGTGAAGTAAATGAATCAATTTTAAAAAACAGACCCTATTATCAACTGGGAGAATTGATCGGTTATCAGGGGATAGAAAAAGAATATGAAGAGCTCCTTAGAGGAAAAAAAGGAGTACAATATGTTCAGAAAAACAGGTTTAATAATGAGATTGGGGCATATAAAAATGGTATTTATGATACGCTTCCGGTACCTGGTCAAGACCTAACTTTATCCTTAGATATCGCTCTTCAATCTTATGTCGACAAACTAATGCAAAATAAGAGAGGGGGCGTTGTGGCGATTGAGCCTTCTTCTGGAGAGATTTTGACATTAGCAACTTACCCAACCTATAATCCGGACATGCTGGTTGGAAGAGAACGCTCTAAAAATACAGTAAGGCTCTTTAACGACACCATCAGTAAACCAATGTTGGATAGGAGTTTACAAGCGCAATACCCTCCTGGATCACCTTTTAAAATTTTAAATGGTCTAATCGGACTGCAAGAGAATGTAATTACAGAAGAGACAGCTTTTTATTGCCATCATGGATATAGATACGGAAGCAGCGGTTTTATGGGATGCCATTGCGGGATGTCGGGTTATCCGATTCGATTAAATACTGGTGTTTTTAAATCTTGTAATGCCTATTTTGCCAATGTATATCGAAAGATCATTGAAAAGTATGACAACCCGGCTGAAGGGATGGATGTGTGGTCTAAACACGTACAGAGTTTTGGTCTTGGAAATTATTTGGGTTACGATTTACCTTCAGGTCAAAAAGGTTTGGTACCTGATGGAGCTTTTTATGATCGTTATTATCCCAATGGTAGATGGAGGTCTGTTACCACAATTTCTAATGCAATTGGTCAGGGTGAAATTCTCACCACTCCTATCCAATTGGCCAATATGACTGCAGCTATAGCGAACCGAGGATATTTTTACTCTCCTCATTTACTTAAAAAAATTGGAGATAGTACCAAAACAATACCCAAATTCACGAAGAGGAATTATACGACCATCAAACCGGAATATTTTGAACCTGTCATTGAAGGTATGTTTAACGTGTTTGAAATGGGGACGGCCAGAGCTTCAAGAATTGAAGGAATTGAAATTTGCGGGAAAACAGGAACGGCTGAGAATTTTTCGCGCGTAGGTGGAAAAAGAGTACAATTTACGGATCATTCCATATTTATAGCTTTTGCACCAAAAGATGATCCAAAAATTGCCATTGCCGTCTTTGTAGAAAATGGTTATTGGGGTGCTAGATGGGCAGCTCCTATCGCGAGTTTGATGATTGAGAAATATCTAACAGGTGAAGTAAAACGCGCTGCCTTGGAAAAGAGAATTATGGAAGGCAGTTTAGAAGAAGAATATCAGAAACAATTGCAAATAGAAAACTACGTTGCGGAGAAGAAATAATATATTTAAAGGAGTTGATTGGATTCTGATTATTTTTTATCTGATCCTGGTGTTTTTTGGTTGGATTACGATATATTCTGCTACCTATGTAGAAGGTCAAGCGTTTGTTTTTAATTTAAATTCAAATTACGGTCGGCAATTATTTTTTATTTTATTGAGTCTCGTGCTTATTTTAGTTGTTCTGGCAATTGACAGAAGGTTCTATGAGACATACAGTGGCGTGTTTTACTTGATTTCCATGCTCTCTCTTCTGGGCTTATTTGTTTTTGGAAAAAATATCAATGGGGCTACTTCCTGGTATAGCTTAGGGAGTTTTAGTTTGCAACCTTCAGAGTTTGCGAAAGCTGCTACTTGTCTAGCACTTGCCAATTTTTTAAATGAAAGAGGAAGGGATTTAAAGAAATTATCTACTCAGTTAAAGTCATTTGCGATTATATTGGTTCCGGC
Organism: Namhaeicola litoreus; assembly: GCF_042679565.1. Taxonomy (NCBI): domain Bacteria; kingdom Pseudomonadati; phylum Bacteroidota; class Flavobacteriia; order Flavobacteriales; family Flavobacteriaceae; genus Namhaeicola; species Namhaeicola litoreus. The sequence goes on from NZ_JBHTMY010000003.1 coordinate 67,472, forward strand.
TGTCCTTATCACCTTGCAACCTGATCCTGGCTCGGCATTGGTATATGGTGCTTTGGTATTTGTGTTTTATGTATTTGGTTTACCTCTCTTTTATCTTATTATAGGCTTCTTAGCTGTGACACTGTTTTTGGTTACGCTCTATTTTGGTTATGGCGTTTCGCTTTTGATCACTTTTGGCTTGTTTACCCTTTTTTTCGTTGTTCTTTTTTATTACAACAAAGTCTACTTTCGCCATAACTGGATCGTTGTTGTTTCGATTTATTTGTTTTCAGCCTTATTTATTTTTAGCGTGGATTATGTATATAACAGTGTTTTTGAACAAAGACACAGAGACCGGTTCGATATTGTGATGGGCAAAAAGAAAGACGATCAAGGGATAGGATATAATACCAATCAGTCCATGATCACAATAGCTTCGGGAGGTATAACAGGAAAAGGGTTTTTGCAAGGAGACAGAACTCAGGGAGATTTTGTGCCAGAACAAGAAACAGATTATATTTTTAGTGCAGTAGGCGAAGAATGGGGTTTTTTGGGCTCCGCACTTGTTGTAATGGTATTTGTGCTTTTTCTTCTGCGATTGATCTATGTGGCAGAGCGTCAGAAATCAAGATTTAGCAAGGTCTATGCCTATTCTGTTTTGCTGATCTTCTTTTTTCACTTTACCATAAATATAGGGATGGTGATAGGATTGTTACCCACAATTGGAATTCCATTACCATTTTTTAGTTATGGTGGTTCCTCACTTTGGGGATTTACACTATTGCTGTTTATTTTGGTTAGACTTGATGCGGATAGAATATATGAATGGTAGGATCAAGAAGAAAAAATACTATGAACAAAAAAAGCAACCATAAGGTTGCTTTTAAACGGTTTAAAGCTATTTAGATTAAGCTAAACTCGCAACGTGCTTAGTTAACTTAGATTTTAAATTAGAAGCTTTGTTCGTATGAATAATATTCTTCTTAGCCAATTTGTCTACCATAGAAGTAATTTTAGCTAATTGCTCCTCAGCATCTTTCTTGACAGATAACTCACGAAAACTTTTGATAGCATTACGCGTAGTTTTGTGTTGGTATTTGTTTCTGGCTCTCTTTGCCTCGTTACTTCTAATTCTCTTTAATGCTGACTTGTGATTTGCCATTTTTTCTGTTTTAAAAATTCATTTAAAAATGATTTGTAGCCCGTAGGGGAATCGAACCCCTCTTACCAGGATGAAAACCTGGCGTCCTAACCGATAGACGAACGGGCCTTGGATAACTTTTTATCTCAAAAGCGAGTGCAAAAATAATACATTATTTTATCTCTGCAAGTTTTTTTTGAAAAAATTAATAAGCTTTTGCAAATAAAACTCTTCCCTTAGATCTTTTGCCAGAAAAAACACAAATCCCTTCCTCAGATGGAGTATCTAAAGGTATACAACGAATTGTAGCTTTGGTTAAATTTTTAATAGTCTCTTCTGTTTCGGCACTTCCATCCCAATGCGCTGATAGAAAGCCTCCTTTCTCTTCTAAAACTGTCTTGAATTCCTCAAACGAGTTTACTTCTGTGATATGATCGTTTCTGAACTGATGTGCCTTATCGAATAAACTTTCTTGAATTTCATCCAGCGTTCGAATGATGGTTTCAGTGATGGTATGCTTTTCTATGATCGTCTTTGTCAAATTATCCCTCCGAGCTAATTCAACAGTTCCTTTTTCTAAATCTCTAGGTCCAATAACAATGCGCAATGGCACTCCTTTTAACTCATATTCAGCAAATTTCCATCCCGGTTTCTGTGTAGTTCTGTCGTCAAACTTAACAGAAATATCTTTATTCTTGAGTTCGTCCATGATCTCATGGGCCATTGCCGATACGGCAGTTAGTTCTTCTTCAGATTTATAGATGGGCACAATAACGACTTGAATGGGTGCCAATTCTGGGGGCAATACCAAACCGTGATCATCGCTGTGGGTCATAATCAAAGCACCCATTAATCTTGTTGAAACCCCCCATGAAGTTGCCCATACGTAATCTAAGTCTCCTTCTTTACTCGTGAATTTTACATCAAAGGCTTTGGCGAAATTTTGCCCTAAGAAATGTGATGTCCCCGCTTGAAGAGCTTTCCCGTCTTGCATTAAGGCTTCGATAGTATAAGTTTCCAGGGCGCCCGCAAACCTTTCATTCACTGATTTTGTACCCTTGATAACCGGCATCGCCATAAATTTCTCTGCGAAGGTTGCGTAGACACCTTGCATTTTCTCAGCTTCTATAATGGCCTCACCTTTTGTAGCATGGGCGGTATGACCTTCTTGCCATAAAAACTCTGCCGTTCTCAAAAAGAGCCTAGTTCGCATCTCCCATCGCAGAACATTAGCCCATTGGTTAATAAGTAGTGGCAGATCTCGGTACGATTGTATCCATTTTCTGTAGGAATCCCAAATGATCGTCTCGGAAGTAGGTCTGATGATTAATTCTTCTTCAAGCTTTGCAGTTTCATCTACAACAATACCTTTCCCATTTTCGTCATTTTTTAACCTGTAATGCGTAACTACAGCACATTCTTTGGCAAAACCATCTACGTGACTGGCCTCTTTACTAAAGTATGACTTCGGAATTAACAAGGGGAAATAAGCATTTTCATGCCCTGTATCTTTAAACATCTTATCCAAAATACTTTGCATTTTTTCCCAGATGGCATACCCATAAGGTTTGATCACCATCATTCCTCGTACACCTGAGTTTTCAGCAAGATCGGCCTTCATCACAATTTCATTGTACCACTTGGAATAGTCCTCACTTCTCGAAGTTAATTTTTTACTCATAATAGATTTTATGTTTTGGCATAGATATTGTATATCTTTAGCAAATAGGTTGCAAAACTAAAGAATTTGCTACTTATATCGATCAAAAAATAATGCTTTATGAAAAACTTTACTCCAAAAAAGAAAAATAAATTTTATTTCCTTAGTGCCATGTTTCTTGGGCTATTCTTTGCTTCTTGTACCAGCACTCAAGGGGTATACTCTGATAATGACGGGATATATGGATCATCTCCTACAAGAGTAGTTACTGCTGTTCAAGAGGTTCCCGGAGCAAATTACCAGCGTTATTTTGAAACTGAGGCAAACAATATTTATATAGAAGAGGACGATATTTTTACGGATATAGATGGATATGTAGGATATTCCGATGCAGATCAAGCAGCTGTTCAGATTGAGGGTGATTACAATTACGGGAATACACCTTGGGGATACAATGATAGTAATGTGTCTATTAACTTTCATATGGGATTTGGTTATGGTGGCTATTGGGGATATAATCCTTGGAGATGGGGTTATGGAGGCTATTGGGGTTGGAATGATCCTTGGTATGGATGGGGTTGGGGTTATCCAGGTTTCGGATGGGGTTATCCCGGATATGGCTGGGGCTATCCTGGTTATGGTTGGGGTTATCCCGGATATGGTTGGGGTTATCCTATTTATCGCCCTCCTTATTATTCTGGATCTTATGGCAAAAGAAATAATTATCCTGTGCGGTATGCCAATAACGGAAATAGAACGGGGTACACAAGAACAAGTCAGTCAGCTTCTACAAGACCTAATATTTATAAAAATAGTGTAGCACAAAATGCCTCTTCAAATAGGTCAACTAATTACAGAAGAAGTTCGAGTAATGCTGTGAATAACAGTTATCAACGTTATAACCAGCAGAATTCAAACAGAAATACGAATGGTTATAATAGAAATTCCAATTCAAGTCCTAGTTACAGTCCATCCATGGGGCGAAGTTCCGGATTTAGTCGAGGTAGCTCAGGAGGAATGAGAAGTTCTTCAGGAGGTAGAAGAAATGGTCCAAATGTGGTTTCAAATGACCAAGGCACTGTCGATCAAATTCAATCAAATTCAAGAAATTACAGAAGTACGGGTAGACCAGTAAACAGTGATTTTAAGAATACCTTAAATTCTTTGAGAAGCCAAAATGATAATGCATCTTCACTCACGAGATACGAATGGAGGAATGGACAAGCTTACCGTGTAAATTTGGATAATACACAGAGACAGGAAATAGTGAATAAAATAAGAAATAATGTCGATCTTATAAATGAAGGACAAAATAGAAATTATTCAAATGGTCCAAATTCAAATAGGGCTAAGTCTTATAATTCAAAAAAGAATAGACAGAGCGTAGAAACGAGTAGCGCTAAATCAAATGTGAGTAGTCAAAAAAGTAGCCGTGCTACATCTGTTTCTAATAACAGTACTTCATCTCCGTCCAGAAATGCCTCTAGTGCTTCAAGTAGCAGATCATCTTCATCTGGAAGCAGTTATGCAAGAAGTAGCAGTGGAGGTGGATCTCGAACTAGACAATAAATCAATTCTCTTTACAGATCAAAGAACAACGTATGAAAAGATTTTTACTTATGATGTTGCTTGTGCCTATGTGGTCTCAAGCTCAAATTATTAGCTACGCAGATGGCGCAGCACTATTTTCAGGTGAAGATAATTATGGAACCGCAAGATTTGTGGGGATGAGTGGAGCCTTTGGGGCACTTGGAGGTGATATGTCTGCTGTGGATATTAACCCCGCAGGACTAGGTGTTTTTAACAATACGAGCTTTTCTGGTAGTTTGAGCTATAGAAACAATAAAAATTCTTCCAGTTTTTACGGTGAAGGAATTAGTAGTAAGGATGATAATTTTAATTTTTCCCAAATAGGTGTTGCTACCGTTTTTTACACAAATAATCCTACCGGATTTCAAAAAGTGGTTTTGGGTTTTAATTATAGCTTGGTAAGAGATTTTGATAATTCTTTTTTTGTGACTGGAAATAGTGGTGTTCCGGATTTTGTAGAAGATCCTTTTTTGAATTTTGACGATGATCCATTAAATAATGTTTATTATGACTTTGTTGATCAGCAAAATTTCAAGAATTATACCTTTGGATCTAACGACCGATTCAGTTTTAGCATGGCGTCACAATACAATGATAATTTGTATTTGGGGATTAGTTTTAATTCCCATCAACTCGATTTTTATCAAAGAGCAGAGTTTTCAGAATTTAATAATGATGGATCAGGCAATACTTTAGACGCTTACCTTGATCAATACCTGGATGTGTACGGATATGGATTTAATTTTAGTGTAGGAGCGATATTTAAGCCCATTGAAAGTCTCAGACTTGCTCTGGCATATAAATCACCTACCTGGTATGATATTTCAGAAAGATTTACTGAAGAATTAGAGATTTATCCCAGTAATACATCAGACGTTTATACGGAATATGGATCACCGAATTATTTTGATTATAGTATGAACACTCCTGGTGAGTTTACCGGTTCTGCGGCCTATATATTTTCTAAATCAGGGTTGATCAGTTTCGACTATATTTATCGCGATTACCAAAACCTTTATTTAAAACCTTCCGGGGATTTTATAGAAGATAACAACTATATCGAACAGAACTTAAAAGGCACCTCCTCTTTCCGGATAGGAACGGAGTGGATTTTTAGTAATTTGAGTTTTAGGGGAGGGTATAGGTTTGTGCAAAGTCCTTATGAAAATAGTTTTGTCAATGAAGATTATTCAGGGTATTCCTTGGGAATGGGAATTAAGTTTGGTAGATCGGTGGTTCTTGATTTTGCCTATGATCAATTTAGCAGATCGTATGGTTATCGCTTTTTAAATATAGATGGAGTTGAACCCGCTGTCATTGATGAAGACATCTATAGAATTACTTCTTCGATGGTTTTTACTTTCTGATAAATAGCAATCTATAATATATTTAGGGCTTCAATAATTTGGAGCCTTTTTTATTTTGTTAGTAAAAAAAGTGTTAAATTTAACATGGATTTTTTAAAATTATCTAACCTAAAAACCTTAATCAATGAAAAAATTATTAGCATTTTTAACAGTACTATTATTTTTACTTTTGGTTTGGCGCGCATGGAGCTGGTATAAGGATACCGTAGTGTGTTGCGATGAAACAATCGTTGAAGAAGTAAAGGCTGTTGGACCTTTAGTGTTTGACTGTAATTCTGATACACCAATCACCAGTTCAGATTGGGCTTCAAGAAAAGCAGCAATTCTTTTAGAAAAAAAAGAGGGTGAAAAACTCTTGGTGGTTGCTCCGTACTTTGATGGAGAGACCAAAGAATTAGGCCTTGCCAGAGCAAAGAAACTCAGCGAATTGTTTGCAAACGAACTCAATTCTGAGGCAATTGAATTAGATGTGCGAGGACCATTGGGTGATTGCCAAGTAGCATTGTCAGACCCACTGCACAAAAGTATTTTTAAATGGGTAGTGCGAAATGAGAACGTGACGGAGCTTCACGACAAAGTATTTATCTATTTTGAATATGATAAAACAAAAGAAATAGATACAGAGAATGTTGTTAGATATCTTAGTGAGCTCATCGAAGAGGTAAAAGCGAGTGGTCAATCTTTGCACATTACAGGTCATACAGACTATGATGGAGATGAAGACTATAATTACAATCTCGGATTAGAAAGAGCCGAAAGAGTAAAAAATTATCTCATCAGCAAAGGTGTGTCTGCCGAAAGAATAACGGTAGAATCTATGGGTAAAAAGGAACCGATCGCAGACAATACAACTGAAGAAGGCAAACAAAAAAACAGAAGAGTAGAAATTGAAATAAAATAAACTAACCAAATTTAAAACACAATATTATGATTAGATTAGCAATAAATACAACAGCATGTGATGGTTCAGATGTTTTTTGGCCATGGTTATTATGGCTCTTAGGTGCATTCTTGTTAGGATTGCTCTTGGGCTGGTTGTTGAAACAAATTTTTGGTGGAGACGGAGATTCTAAAATAGCAGCACCAATAGTAGCGGTTGATGCCGTGAAGGACGATCTCACAAAAATAGAAGGAATTGGTCCTAAAATTCAAGGATTACTTAATAATGACAGTATCTGGAGTTTTAAGCAATTATCAGATACAAGTTCTTTGCGACTTCAAAGAATTCTGGATGCCGCAGGGCCTGCCTATACAATGCATAACCCAAGGACTTGGTCGGCACAAGCTAAACTAGCTGATGAAGGCAATTGGGAAGAATTGAAAATATGGCAAGAGCACCTAAAAGGAGGTGTGTAGTTATTAACTTAAATAGAAATCAAAAAAAGAGAGTCGTCATCAACTCTCTTTTTTTATGCAAAAAAAAAGCTGTTCATAAAAACAGCCCTTTTTCATTAATTAATTTCGAGTAATATTTAATTGTTTTCTATCGTTTAAAAAGCGAATCTCCAAAAATTTTTCCTTCCTGATCTGGGACTTTTTGCATTTTGTTGATTCAACATACTTCTCACATAATCACGACCTTTATCAGTGATCTTCACATTTATTGAAAGAATTCGGTTATTTGAAATTCCAAACGCTTCCAAATTTCTCGGCTTTCGCTCCTCCTCAACAATCAAATGATTGCTCTTGAGATACGCAACTGCCTCTTTAATCTTACTGTAATCTTCTTCCAAGACTGAAACATCAATAAAAGTTTCATTATCATTGGAGAGAAGTAATTCTAAAATGTTTCTTTCTATGATCATAGTAACGGGGGTTTTTTACTATACTTAGTATAGATGGGTGATTAATAAATTGGTTGCGTAAGGATATTGAAAAATTCTGATTTTTTTTTGAATTCGAGAATTTTAGCCCTTTTGAAACAGTAATATCATAATTGATGCAAGTAATATTTGCCATATCGCCATATTTCAATTATGATTTATGCCTGTTGGTAAACGATCAAAAAATGTAAAAAAGAAAAGGGATTTACTAGATTTTTAATATAAAATATCGGCATATTTTTTTTCTCATCGGGTTTTTGACTATTTTCAGCGGCAAAATAAAAGATTGAATGGATACGAATATTATTAGGAATAAAGAGTTGAGCATATTTGAGGCATTTCTGCCTGTAATGGTACTGGTGGTTTTGTTGGCCTATAATGTTTTTGTATTTGGTGATGATGCGTTGAGCGGATCTAATCAGTTCATTTTATTAATGGGAGGAGCAATCGCTGCCATAGTTGGGTTTAGAAACAAAGTTACTTATGATCAGATGATTCATGAAGTTGCCAATAATTTGAAATCTACCACAGGAGCAATACTTATTCTGTTATTTGTAGGTGCCTTGGCAGGTACATGGCTGATCAGCGGAGTGATACCCACTATGATTTACTACGGACTGAAAATTTTAAATCCTACTTTCTTTCTTCCGGCAACGGTGGTTATTTGTGCAATAATCTCTATTGCAACAGGGAGCTCATGGACAACCTCTGCCACGGTGGGCATTGCTTTAATAGGAATTGGTGGGGCAATGGGAATTTCTCTAGGAATGGTAGCTGGCGCAGTTTTGTCCGGTGCTTATTTTGGAGATAAAATGTCGCCTTTATCGGATACTACGAATCTTGCCCCTGCAATGGCTGGAACGGACCTATTCACGCACATCAGATACATGGTTTATACGACAGTTCCATCTATTGTGATCACACTTATCATTTTTGTCATCTTAGGCTTGTTCGGGGATGTGAAAGGGGAAGCAGATACTACGGCCATTCTAGCGTCTATTGATGAGGCATTTTATATAAGTCCGTGGTTATTTCTTGTGCCGGCTACTGTCATTTTTCTAATTATAAGAAAGACTCAACCACTTGTGGCACTATTGATTGGTACCTTATTGGGAGCTGCCTTTGCGCTCATTTTCCAACCTGAAGTTGTCGCTCGTTTGGCCAATGTGGAAAAGCTAGATTTCAGATCAGCTTATATGGGCGTAATGAATGCAATGACTGTGGATACGGCCATAGAAACCTCTAATGAACAATTGAATGATCTCTTCACGTCAGGAGGTATGGCAGGTATGTTGAGTACGATCTGGTTGATCATTTGTGCCATGGTTTTTGGTGGAATTATGGATGCCATTGGCGCTTTAGCAAAAATCAGCAGTGCCATGTTGAGTATGGCAAATTCTGTTTTCGGTTTATTCTTTAGTACCACGGCCAGTTGTATTGTTTTAAATGTGACGGCAAGTGATCAATATTTGGCCATTGTTGTTCCTGGGAAAATGTTTAGCAAGGCTTACGCCCTTAAAGGATTAGCTCCGGAAAATCTGAGTAGAACTTTAGAAGACTCCGGTACGGTTACCTCAGTGCTTGTACCTTGGAATACCTGCGGGGCCTATCAATCTAAAGTTCTGGGCGTTGGGGTACAGGATTATTTTGTCTATGCGATTTTTAATTATCTCAGTCCGATTATGACCTTATTCTTTGCAGCATTTCAGATCAAAATTAGAAAGTTGGTAGACTAGGGTGTTAACTTTCTTCGTTGTAATACACCTTGTAGTACTTCATTTTTTTCTCTTCATCAAAACCGTTTTCAAGGTATTCTGCCGCTGCATCGGGTGCATCGATATCCAGTTTAATTTGGATATGGGTGTCTAGTTTTATTTCAGTTTTAAATTTCTGTTTTTGTTTTTTTACAACAAGCTCAGATACATGAAATTGATTTAAGACAACCATTTCTCTATCATTTTCATAGTTCTTTTTGAACTCATCAAATAAATCTTCTTGTCCCACTGAAGTTTCAAAAAGATTTTTCTTAAAATCGTGAATATTTACCGTGTCATTTTCTTTAAAATAATCTACAGTTTTTGCCAGGAAATTACCTTGTTCTTTGGTGCCAAATTCTTTCTTTAAGATATCTCCGGCAAATTCTTTACAAAGATCTAAATAGGTCATGGTATGAAAATTCTTGTCGTTTGCATATTTCACATGTAGAAAGTTTTTCAACCAATACTGGGCATCATAATTATTGTTGTCTACACTCAAAACAGGAAAACCTTGCTCGTCGGAATAATTGATAATCAAGCATCCTTTGTCTATTTTTTTTGTACTGATTCCTTTCTGAACTGCTACATCGTAACTGCCATCTTGCAAATAGGTCTGAAAAAAGTCTAATTTATTTTCAACTTTGAAAATACCGATCGCACTGGTGAGAACATCATTAAATTCAACATCATTAAAATATACCACAATCACATCCCCCGTTTTAATATTGGCAGAATTTGACTGCTCATATAAATGTTTGACTATATTCTTGGAAACATCGATAAATAAGGATTCATCCGCAAATAATTGTTTGCTGTAACTGTACAATTCATTTAAATTGATGTCTGCATGATGATCAAATCGATAACTTTCAGCCAAATTCATAAATGGTTTGAGTAGAAAAGGTAACATTAACTGGTAACTGTCTTCGTCAAAGACTACAGCGCTTTCGGAAAAAGCATTTTTTGTGTCGTTAAACTTATTTCCAACTTTATGTAAAATCAGTTGTGAAATAACAGATTTCTGTCTTTTGATCATATTCTTGAGGCTAAAAATAAATAGATTCGAAGAAAGGTAAAAAAATAGTTATACTTCATTTTTTTTCTTCAGAAACGAATTGGCAATATTAAAACTCCTACTTTAATTATCCTAAAAAAAGAAAAAAGATTCTAGAAATAGGTCTTCATCAATAGAAACTATAAGTTTAATTTTAATTGAGGTTCAAACAATTTGAAGCTTTTTCGATGATGCGGACTGATGCCGTTTATTTCTATCGCACTGCGATGTTCTTTGGTAGGATAACCTTTGTTTTTTTGCCAATTATAAGCTGGAAAGGATTCATGCAGCTCAGTCATATAGGCGTCTCTATATGTTTTAGCTAAAATAGATGCAGCGGCTATGTTGAGGTACTTTCCATCACCTTTGACAATTGTCTTATGGGGTATAATGCTGTATCTTTTGAATCGATTTCCATCCACAGCGATAAACTCGGGGACGGTTTCTAGCCCTTCCAATGATCTGTGCATGGCGAGGATGGATGCATTGAGAATATTGATTTTATCAATTTCTTCCTGATAAACATATGCTACATGCCATGCAATTGCCTCCTTTTCAATGATTTCTTTCAATTCCAACCTTTGCGTTTCTTTTAGCTGCTTGGAATCGTTTAAGAAGGGATGTTCAAAGCCTTTTGGAAGTATAACAGCACTGGCTACAACGGGTCCGGCCAGACAACCTCTTCCGGCTTCATCCGTACCGGCCTCAAGTAAAAACTCAGAATATCTCGCTTTTAGCATCTGTGCAATTTATAAAATTGTAGGAAAATGAAAATACTGTGCAAGCATTTTATTTCAACAGATTTAATTTCTTTAAAAATTCTACCTTTGCCTTTTGCAAAATACACAATATGCTAAGAGCTTTTTTGCTTGTTTTAATGACTTTTGTTTGTTCGATCTCATCGGCACAGATCAGAAATGAAAGCCAATTTAATCCAATGAGCAATCGCTTTGAAGAAAGTGTGACGGATACGCTGATCAATAGAAACGAAATTACCGTTCAAATTTCTGGTAAAACATCTTATAAAGATTATAAGGTCATCAATTTTGATCTGGACTCGATTTATGTGGATACCACGATGAGTATCCAAACCTATTATGAGTTTAATCAGCAGAAAAGAGATCAATTTGGTAGGATGAGTTTACCAAATCAAGGGCAGACCTATAATGACCTTACGTTTTCGTTTTACAATAGCAATCTATTTCCGGATATTGGTGCAAGAACTAAGCATGATCGTTATTATAGCAAGGAAGATGTTGTTTATTATTATGTTCCTACACCTACAACCCAACTAATGTATCGTACAGGAATGGAACAGGGTCAGGTAGCAGAAGGTATCTTTACCTTTAATTCTTCAGAACAGATCAACTCTTCGATTTCGTTTAAAGGGACACGTTCCCTCGGTCATTATGTAAGTAATTTGAGCGACTTAGGAAGTTTTAGAGTTACTTCAAACTATCATACTAAAAATGAGCGTTATTACCTGCGTGCCCACATCGCTGCGCAGGATGTCATCAACCAAGAAAATGGAGGTTTGACAGATGATTCCATTGAAGATTTTGAAAGTGGCGACTCAAATTTTAAAGACCGTGCAAGATTGGAAACGAACTTTGTTGGCGGTGAAAGTATCCTTCGAGGAAATCGTTATTATTTCGATCACTTTTATAAACTTTGGAAAGGAAATGATTCTATCCCTTCAAAGAAATTTTCTCATTTGAGCATCGGACATATCTTTAATTATGAAAGAAAGCATTTTCAATATAATCAGGAAGGAACAAGTGATATCTTTGGAAATGCCTTCACTTCAGATATAGAAGATGAAGTGGAAAACTTTTCTTTGTACAATGAACTTTTTGTACAATTCAGATCACCTTATGTTTTAGGCGATTTTGTCGTGAGTCTTTCTAACTATGATTATACCTATGGGTACGACAGAATATTGATTAGTGAAGAGACAGTCATCAATGATCGTCTTGATGGGAATGTGGTCTCTGTTGGAGCAAAATGGACAACAGATTTAAAAAAGTTTAATTTAAAGGCTGAAGCTAAAAGCATTCTTGCAGGTAACCTTGAGGGATATTTTTTAGGTGGAGGAGCTTCTTTTAAACTAGATACTGTAACTTCGTTTTATGCGGATGCTTTTACACATAATAAATCGCCAAATTTCAATTTTTTACTTTTTCAAAGCGATTATAAAGCATTTAATTGGCAGACCAACTTTAAAAATGAACAGAGAACAGGTCTACTTTTTGGTATCAGATCTGCCAAGTGGTTAGATGCAGAAGTGTCGGTAACCAATTTAGACAGTTATACCTACTTTCAAGCTGAAGGAGATATTGTAAAACCCATACAAACATCACAATCCATTCAATACCTGAAAGTGAATGTAAGAAAAGAGTTTAGACTAGGAAAATTTGCCTTAGACAATTCTTTTATCTATCAGGAAGCATCAGATAATGGTGATATTTTTCCTGTGCCAAGATTTGTGACGCGTAATTCACTTTATTTTTCGGATTGGATTTTTAAAGGAGATCCTCTCCAGTTGCAAACGGGTATTACTTTTAATTATTTCAGTAAGTTTAACCTACAATTATACAATCCGGTCCTAGGAGAATTTGCTGTACAAAACGAAGGGGAATATGGCGGATTTCCTATGTTCGATTTCTTTATCAACGCGCAGGTTCAACGCACGAGGATGTATCTCTTATTCGAGCATATCAATTCAGATTTAACGGGTTATAATTATTATTCTTCTCCTGGTGTGCCATACCGGGATTTTATGGTGCGTTTTGGAATTATTTGGAATTTCTTTATTTGATTTATGAAAAAGGAATTGCAAATACAGGTTAGTCCCGAAGAAGCTCATTTTGAAGATCAATTACTCGAGATAGCTGCACGAGAATTGAAGCTTAGTTCCAATAGAATTCTACATCTCAACATTAAAAAGAGATCCATTGATGCCAGAAAGAGAAAGGTAAAAATAAACCTGCTTTTGGAAGTTTATGTCGATGAAAAGTTCAATCCACAAACAAGATCAAAAACCAACTTTCAAGAAGTGCACAACGCTGAGTCTGTCATCGTCATCGGAGCAGGTCCAGCTGGACTATTCGCTGCACTTCGACTTATTGAGTTGGGTTTAAAGCCGATCATTGTCGAAAGGGGAAAAAATGTAAGAGAGAGAAGAAGAGATTTGGCGGCTATTACTCGTTTTCATACTGTCGATCCTGATTCGAACTATTGTTTTGGCGAAGGTGGAGCAGGCACCTATTCAGATGGAAAGCTCTATACCCGATCAAAAAAAAGAGGGGATGTCAACCGTATTCTACAGCTTTTGATTGAACATGGTGCCGATGAAAATATTGCCATTGATGCACATCCACATATTGGGACAAATAAATTACCGAAATTAATTGCCAACATTAGACAAACTATTTTAGAATGGGGTGGTGAAATTTTGTTCAATACACGAGTTGTTGACCTTCTGATCAAGGAAAAACAAATAACAGGTGTGCGTACCCAAAACAATGATAAAATTGAAGCCAGAAAAGTAATCTTGGCTACCGGACATTCGGCACGTGATATATTTGAGTTGTTGTACCGTAAAAATATAAAGATAGAAGCCAAACCCTTTGCATTAGGGGTAAGGGTAGAGCATTCTCAGCAACTCATAGATCAAATTCAATACCACTGTGATGCACGTGGAGATTATTTACCTGCTGCGGCTTATAGTGTGGTAAAGCAGGTAAAAAACAGGGGTGTCTATTCCTTTTGTATGTGTCCGGGTGGCGTTATTGCTCCATGTGCCACGGCACCGGGTGAAGTTGTTACCAATGGCTGGTCACCTTCTAAAAGAGATCAGCCAAGCTCAAATTCTGGCATTGTGGTTGAATTGAGTCTTGATGATTTTAAACCTTATTTGGCTTTTGGTCCTTTAGCCGGCGTAGAATTTCAAAAGCAAATAGAGCAAACTGCCTGGAAATTAGGAGGAGAGACACAAAGAGTACCCGCCCAGCGTTTGATCGATTTTACCCAAGGGAAAACATCTAAAAACATTCCGCAAACCTCATATATTCCCGGAACTACTTCTGTAGAGTTGGGAGAAGTCTTACCCCCTTTTATTTATAAGTCATTACAAGAAGGTTTTAAACTTTTCGGACAAAGCATGCGTGGATATTTAACCAATGATGCTGTAGTTCATGCTCCTGAGTCGAGAACCTCTTCACCTGTAAGAATCCCGAGGGATAGGAATACTTTAGAGCATATAGAAATAAAAGGTTTGTTTCCTTGCGGTGAAGGTGCTGGTTATGCAGGAGGTATTATTTCTGCTGCCATTGATGGAGAAAAATGCGCTGAACAGGTTGCTATAGGCTTAGGGGTGTTTGTGCCGGAATAAAAGCGATATCGAATATGTTTGAAAAATGATTTAGTATTTTGGATTTTACCTCATCCATAGATATTTTACTATTTAATTCAGCTTCTAAAGAGGTAACCGCCTTTCCTTTGATACCACAAGGAATAATATGGTCAAAATAACCCAAATTCACATTGACATTCAGTGCAAATCCATGCATGGTTACCCATCGCGAAGTTCGTACACCCATCGCACAGATTTTTCTGGCGAAAGGGGTGCCTACATCTAACCAAACCCCTGTCTCGCCCTCACTTCTGCTTCCTTTTAAGCCGTATTCGGACAAAGTTCTAATGATCACTTCTTCCAAATTACGCATGTATAAATGAATATCGGGTGAGAAATCTTCTAAATTGAGTATGGGGTATCCAACAATTTGTCCGGGTCCGTGATAGGTAATATCGCCACCTCGATTGGTTTTCATAAACTGAATTCCTTTTTCATTGAGTTGCGCTTCGTTGAGCAATAAATTGCTGATATCACCACTTTTTCCCAAAGTATAAACATGGGGATGCTCTGTAAAAATAAAGTAGTTGGGGTTTTTTTCTTTGTTTTCTCTTTTGCGGTTGGCCAATTTAATATCGATGATTCCTTGATGCAGTTTTTGTTGAAAATCCCAGGCGTCCTGATAATCTTTTACACCTATTTCTATGAGTTCTATCTTTTCCATTAGTTTTTCGGATTGTTCAAAATGATCAAAGCTGCCAGAACGCCGGGAACCCAGCCCAAAGCGGTCAGTATCAAAACGATAAGTACCGATCCACAACCTTTGTCGATTACAGCCAGCGGAGGGAGTACTATAGCAAGCAATACACGCCAGAAACTCATTATCTTAACTTTTAACTTTTTACTTTTACCTTTTTACTTTTTACTTGTCCTTTATCCTTTATCCCGGACTGCAACAGTGGCCATAAATGGCTTCAGGTTCTAAGAATATAACCCGAAGTTTTGCAACTTCGGTTTCTCTCTCTTCTTTTTTCCATCGATGAAAAAAGAAGCAAAAAAATCTAGGCTGCAAATAAAAAAGCACTTCGCCCTTCATCAAGGCTAAGTGTGGCGGAGTGATCTTCTCATAGCCAATCGAAGCTTCTCCGTCTTACTAAGCCTTGATTTTGATCTCAGCACTTTTTTCTTTGAGGCCGGGTTAAAATCACTAATTCACAATTTCACTCATCATTCAACACTCATCACTCATAACTATCCAAACTTTTAACTTTTACCTTTTTACTTTTTACTTGTCCTTTATCCTTTATCCTTTATCCTTTGTCCTTGTCCTCGGCAAAGGTCTTAAAAAAAAACTAGGTGTAAAAATCTTTAAAAGAGCCGGTTGCGGTTTCTGAAAACCATTGTATCTTTGGCGCCTATTCAATAAATCTTTAATTTCAAAAAAAATGCCATTATCAGAGCAAGAAATCGTACGTAGAGAATCACTTACAAAACTCAGAAATTTGGGAATAAATCCTTATCCTGCAGACGCTTTTAAAACGACATCTTCGGTAAAAAAGGTAATTACAGATTTTGAGGAATTAGAAGGTAAGGAAGTGATTTTGGCCGGCAGAATGATGAGTAGAAGAATTATGGGTTCTGCGTCTTTTGCTGAATTAAAAGATGCAAGTGGAAGAATGCAGATCTATGTCAATAGGGATGAATTGTGCCCCGGCGAAGATAAAACCATGTACAACGAGGTCTTTAAAAAATTACTGGATATTGGAGATATTATAGGAATTAAAGGGACTGTTTTTAAAACCAAAGTAGGTGAAAAAAGTGTGAGTGTCAATCAACTTACCCTCTTATCCAAAGCTTTGCGCCCTTTGCCAATTGTAAAAGTTGATGCAGAAGGGAAGACGCATGATGCTTTTAGTGATGCTGAAATGCGCTACAGACAGCGGTACGTAGATTTAATTGTGAATGACCATGTAAAGGAAACCTTTATTAAAAGAACAAAAATCACGAATACCATTCGGCAGTTCTTTAATGACAGGGGTTATTTGGAAGTGGAAACACCCATTCTTCAACCTATTCCTGGTGGTGCAGCGGCACGTCCTTTTGTGACCCATCACAATGCCTTAGATATGCCTCTATATTTACGTATCGCCAATGAACTGTACCTAAAGAGATTAATCGTGGGAGGTTTTGACGGAGTATATGAGTTTTCAAAAGATTTCAGAAATGAGGGAATGGATAGAACCCATAACCCCGAATTTACGGTAATGGAACTCTATGTAGCCTATAAAGATTACCATTGGATGATGGAGATGACCGAACAATTATTGGAAAAGGTCGCCATAGAATCAAATGGGAAAACAGAAGTGCAAATCGGGAAAAATACTGTAAATTTTAAAGCACCCTATGCGAGAGTTCCTATTTTGGAGGCCATAAAAATACATACTGGTTTTGATGTTGCAGGGATGAACGAAGAGGAGTTGAGAGAGGTTTGTAAAAAAGTAGGAATCGAGACCGATGAAACCATGGGCGTAGGTAAAATGATTGACGAATTGTTCGGTGAAAAATGCGAGCACCATTATATCCAGCCTACCTTTATTACAGATTACCCCAAAGAGATGAGTCCGTTGTGTAAAGAACACAGAGATAATCCTTCGCTAACAGAACGATTTGAGCTAATGGTGAACGGAAAAGAATTGGCAAATGCCTATACCGAGTTAAACGACCCAATCGATCAATTGGCTCGTTTTCAGGATCAGTTGAGCTTGTCGGAAAAAGGAGATGATGAAGCTATGTTTATAGACAAAGATTTTGTGCGGGCACTGGAGTACGGTATGCCACCAACCTCAGGTATTGGTATTGGTATCGACAGATTAGTGATGTTTATGACCAATAATCTCTCTATTCAAGAAGTATTATTTTTTCCACAAATGAAACCGGAGAAAAAAGTACCTGAAATGGGCCCTGATGAAAAAGTAGTTTTCGATTTATTAAAAAGTAGTTCTCCCGTTGAATTGAACGCTTTAAAAGGACAAACAGGACTGAGTAATAAAAAATGGGATTTTGCTATCAAAAGTCTGACAAAACATAAGTTAGCGAAAGTTGAAAAAACTGAAGAAGGGCTTTTTGTAGAACTTTTATAGGAGTAGGTGTTTCAGGAGAAAACCTAAATTTTAACTTTTAAAAAAGGAATTGCTGAAGTGTAATTCCTTTTTTTTTGAATTAGGAAATGATTTTTACAACGCTGTTATAGTGATTGAATCATAGAAAATTGAACATAAATATTGCTTTGGAAGTTCATCTAAAAAACATCTTCAATAATTGTTGAAATCAAGGTTTTACCGAATTGATCAACACTGTTTTTAAAAATTTGGAATTCGGATAAAAAGACAGAATTTATTGCATCGCTATGACCATTAATTTTGTACCTTTATTACACTCATAGTGTCAGTTAAGGCAAAAAAAATGCCTTTACCGCCAACACCAATTCATAAGTGTTTTGAAAAAAAAGGATATTTTTTCTATTTTGCTCATCGCTCTTCCCCTATATTTTACTTCCGCACAAGAGCCTGTTAAGCATCCTATACTTACGAGTAGGTTTCAATTTGGTGCAGGTGTTTATATTCCAACACAAAAGGTCAAATTCAGTGTCGACGGAAAATCTAAAGATCAACTAATCGAATTTGATGAGACATTCGACTTCAATAACAACCGGGCTACTCCGCAATTTACTTTCGACTGGCGATTTGCCAATAAATGGAGGTTGGGTGCAGAATATTTTAACGCCAGCTATGCCACTAAGGCTGTTCTAAAAAGCGATATTACTGCAGGTGATTATACCTTTAACAAGGGAAGTAATGTGGGAGTTGGATATACGATCAATCTCTATAGAATTTTTGTTGGTCATTT
This sequence comes from Namhaeicola litoreus, assembly GCF_042679565.1. Taxonomy (NCBI): domain Bacteria; kingdom Pseudomonadati; phylum Bacteroidota; class Flavobacteriia; order Flavobacteriales; family Flavobacteriaceae; genus Namhaeicola; species Namhaeicola litoreus. The sequence goes on from NZ_JBHTMY010000003.1 coordinate 86,103, forward strand.
GATCTCAAGTGGTCAAAAACATGAGTTGGGTGGAGGTTTAGGGGTTCATTTACTCTCCATAAAACCATTTATAGAGGGTAATATCATTGTCAATGAGGGTGATAATACCTTTAAACGTGTTGCAGGCGAGGCAACAGCTCCCTTGCCAAATATTGCATTATGGTATTATTTTGCCCCAACAGAAAAATGGGCATTTACAGCTAAATTTGACTGGTTTGGAATAACAGTGAACGAATATTCGGGATCTTTATGGGACCTTTCACCGGGGGTGCGTTACCGGTTCACGAAGTATTTCGGATTGGCTATAGATTACAGGTATTTTTTAGTGAATGCAGGGATCAATCAAAACCAATGGAACGGTTCTGTTGATCTTTCTTTTAGTGGGCCATCTTTTACTCTTTATGGAAGTTTCTAGTGTAATTAAAATGTTTTATTAATAAAAAATGTAGAAGTCTTGAAATAAATTTATAAAGCAAAAAAAAATGAGAATTAAAGGTTTAATTGTTTTACTGTTAACAATCTTCATAGGTTGTTCAGTCTCTGATGATAATTCTAGGGAAAATGAGGTTTTAATTAAAAAATATGTTCTGGCTGTAGAAGAAAATGATATAGCAACAATGGAATCTCTGTTGGCAGATAATTATGTCGGACTAGGTCCTTCTGCAAATGATTCTATCAACAAAGTGGGTGCCCTCGAAAATTGGCAAGTTAATATAATGAACCTTTATGAAAGTGTAAAGTACAGCAAATCACGAATTATTTCTGTTAAAGTACCTGATGGTGAGAATAAAGGGGAATGGGTTTCAGTCTGGGCAGAGTTGAAAATCGTTTACAAACAAGATAAAAAGGAGGTAACTGTTTGGACAAATTCTGTCTATTTAATTGAAAATGGAAAGATAGTAAGAAGTTTTACTTTTTACAATGAAGCAGATGTTTTGGAACAATTAGGGTATGTATTTATTAATCCAGATTATTTATAAATAGAGAAAAATGAAAAATTTAAATTACTTAATTATTCTTGTTTTAAGTTTTGCTGGTCTAATGGATACAGATGCACAAGAAACCAGTATAGCAAAAAGTTTAGGGCTTTACGCTTTTCCTGGAAAGGATCAAGATGCGAAAACCCAAGATGCTGACGAATCAGTATGTTTTAAATGGGCAATGGAGCAAACTGGATATGACCCCTTGAATCCTACAAAGGTAACAGCTGCGAAGACGGATACTTCACCGGATGGATCTGCTATAGTTGGTGCTGCGGGTGGTGCTGCAGCAGGAGCTGCTATTGGAGCTATTGCTGGAGATACAGGTAAGGGTGCAGCCATTGGTGCTGTGGTTGGAGGACTTGCCGGTCGGAGGTCAAAAAGAATGGGAGATGCTCATGAGCAACAAGCTAATAATCAAGTGGCTGAGCAAGAACAAGCCCAATTGTTAAATGATTATAAAAAGGCTTTTTCTGCTTGTCTAGAAGCTAAAGGGTATACGGTTAAATAGGGTTTAAGCAGAGTAAGTGTAAACCTATTCTGTTTTACCAACAATGAAGTAAACCAGGAAATTTGTAAGATACAGAAAAGAGTAAGTATTTACTTGACTTTTTCTAAGTTATATTAATTTTTGTTAAAAAGAATTAGTAATTTCACCTTCGTTATAATATAAATGAATTAACCATGTACAAGACAAAATTTTATGTAGTTATCGCAGTGTTTATGGCGATGTTGTTTGGACAAAACATTCAAGCGCAAACTTATACTGAAGAAATAGATATGTTCCAATCTATTTTTGGTATGGAAAAAAAAGAATTAGTTTCTGATTTTCTGCAAGATGCGGCCAACGATGATTTTTGGACACTTTATGACGAGTATGAATTAAAGCGAAAAAGTTTAGGAAAAGAGCGCTTACAAGCACTCACCAATTATGCCAATAACTATGACAGTATGGATCTGACTGGTTATGATAATACGATCAAAGAAATGATCAGATTGAGAAGCGCTAATGATAAATTGATCGATAGCTATTACAAAAAGATCAAGAAAAAATCCGGTTCAAAAGCGGCGGCACAATTCTTTCAAATAGAATCGTATATTTTGAGCGAATCTCGTTCAGCAATTTTGGAAGGCATTCCATTTATTGGAGAGTTAAACTAGCCTGAAAAAAAAATATATTGAACGCCCTGTTTTATAAAGACAGGGCTTTTTTATTTTTTGTTCCATGCAAATAGTATTTCATCGTTAATTTAGAATTGTTTTAAAAAGATTTTAGTCAAAAAATGAAGGTTTTAAATTACCTTTAAGGTGGTTATCGCATTCATTTGATCTTAATTACCCTCATCATGAAATATTTTAAATTTTTCCCATTTCTTTTGCTTTCCGTGCTATTTGTTCAATTAAGTCCAGCCCAAGAAAAAAAACCAAAAGTAGCTGTTGTTTTAAGTGGTGGTGGGGCTAGAGGGATAGCGCATATCTATACCTTACAGATGTTAGATTCTTTAGGGGTGGTACCTGATTTAATTATTGGAACAAGTATGGGGAGTGTTGTAGGAGGTTTATATGCCATGGGATATTCGGGAAATGAAATTGAAGAATTAGCCAGGACTACTGATTGGGAGTCACTCTTTAGTGGGACCATTTCATTAAGAGATATTAGTAACGAGGAAAAAAGTGAGTATAATCAATATCTCGTCGATTTTGATTTCGTAAAAGGAAAACCCAAAGTCAGTAGTGCTATAATAAGCGATCAGAATTTGCGCGAATATTTTCATAGTTTGACCTTTTCGGTTTACGATGTAAAAGACTTTGATGATCTTGCTATACCTTACAGAGCCATGGCAACTGATATTGTGAATGGTAAGGAGGTTGTTTTGTCGAGTGGTTCCTTAAATTTTGCTATGCGCGCAAGCATGTCTATACCCGGTGTATTTATGCCTTTGGACTACAATGAAACACTGTTGGTGGATGGAGGTGTGCTGAATAATTTTCCAGTTGATGTAGCTAAGCGCATGGGTGCAGATATTATTATAGGTAGCGACGTTGGGGGAGGGATGAAGCCAAAGGAAAAATTAGATAATATAGGGAGTTTACTTTTTCAAACTGGGATGCTCAGTAGTAATTTAAAAAATCCTGGAAATAGAGCACTATGTGATATATTGATAGATCATGTACCTTATTTAACTTATGAAACCGGAGATTTCGCTAAGGCAACAGAAATTTATGAAGAGGGTAAAATAGGCACCTTAGTTGAAAAGCAAAAATTCATTGAACTTGCAGAACGATTAAAAGGATTTCCTCAAACTCCTGCAAAAAGACCTGATGTTAAAGATGAGTTTTTTATTGAAAATATAACCTATACAGGAATAAGCGAGGAGTATTTACAAACAGTAAAATCTAGAGCAAATTTTAAAACACAAACTAATTATACAACGTCAGATATCAAAGATGGGATAGATAAAATTGTTGGAACGAATTTCTTTGAGATTGTTAGTTACGATATTAAAAAAGATGAAAACGATAAATTAGTTTTAGAAATTAGTGCTGTAGAACAGTCAAAACACCAAGTAAAAGGCGGATTACATTATGATTCGTACAATGGAATTGGCCTTATTCTAAATTATACCGGTAGAAATGTATTGGGTAACTCATCTCGATTATTGTTAACTTTAGATATAGCAGAACAACAAAGAGGACGCTTGCAGTATCAAAAAATATTTGGAGAAAAAAGAGATTGGTGGTCTAGAGCTGAAGCCTACACAGAAAATTTAGATCAAGATTTTGTGTTTGAGGGTCAAACTGTCGATGAGTTCAGATACAGATATTCTTATGGAGATCTACAGTTCAATAAAAACATAAACTCTTTTAAAAGTTTTGTTGGATTGGGTTTATTGTATGAGTTTACTCGGATAGTACCAAAAGCTGATCCTGATATTGTTGATAATTTCTTGGGCTTAGAAGATTATAGGTTTAATAATTTTTCACTTTATGCCCAATATAATCATAATTCATTCGACCGGGCATATTTTCCAACGAAAGGAGTTAAGTATAAGGCCATGCTCAGCAGATCCCTGTACAATGAAGCCAATGTTAATTACATAGATGAATCTATTGGGGATTTTAAAAAACCTGTCAACGGATTTACAAAATTTACGTTTGACTTTGAAAAACGCTTATCGATCTCCGAGAGCTTAACCGGAATTGCAGGGGCAGATGTTGGTTTCACTTTTTATGATGATTTAAAAAGTGACGAGGTAGATTTTGCTGACTATGCCTACGGAGCAAAATACTATTTGGGAGGGGTGCTTACAAGACCAAGAAGAGATAATTTCGTTTTGCCAGGATTGTTGGAAAGCGAATTGGCTGTTAACCAGTTTATGATGGTAGAGTTGGCATTGCAATATAATTTTCTAGGATTGTTTTATCTTAAGCCTCACGTAAATTTTGGTACAGTAGGTTTTAGTGATTTTAATAATTATATTGAAGATGCGTTTTCACCAGATGGCAATTGGAAAGAGACAATTGATCCTAGTAGTATATTCACGGCAGGTGTTACAACTTCGATAGACACATTTTTAGGTCCAATTGATTTTGATCTGAGCTACACAAATGATATAAGCAAAATTCGCTTTTTTATAGGGGTTGGTTATCAATTGAATAGATCAAATTAAAATAGGTTGAAAATTGATAATAATGAAAAAAAGGATGAAATGGTATAGTAAAATTTTAGATCGAATATTAAAGGGAATCGTACTGTTTATATTTCCCATTGTATTGATCAGTTATTTGTTGGGCAAGGCCATCGGGTTTATACAAAAAATGATGACTCCTATACAAGAGCATTTACCTCAACAAAAGTTTTTTGGTATAGGTATGCTCACTTTACTCAGTGTTATTTTGATCCTTCTTATTTGCTATGGTTTTGGTTTTCTTCTGGAGAAAAGCAAAACGAAGTTCTTTATGAATAAATTGGATGACCTGCTTTCTGCCATCATACCGGGTTATGCCATGATGAAATCCAGTGCGAGTAATGCGATTGGCATTACAGATAAAGAATGGAAAGTTGTTTTACTTGGTGAAGAAGGGGACTGGCGCATGGGCGTTGAGGTCGATAAACAGCAAGGAGAATTTAGCGTTGTGTTTTTTCCTGAACCTCCCGATGCAAAAGCAGGAGAAGTAAAACTGATTCATCAATCAAAATTGAAATACAGCGAATTACCAATGGGACAACTGCTGTTGATGATCAAGAAGTATGGAGAGGGAGCCGGTAAATTAGTCAAAGACAAAGATTGATCTTTGGATGGAACTGACATATTTATGTGCGCCACATTTAAAAAGAAGGACACTTGAGATTGGATCAAGCCACCAAAACAACTTTCATCGAATTTTGTCCCGAAATAAGCAGGGGTTTTCCGTTCACTTCTTCGAAAAAAAGAATTCCTATGCTCACGACCAGGGCGGCGGAGTTTGATAATTCTGGTTCTCCTAACTGAATGGATAAATTTATGGTTTCCGTGAGATGAGATCTCGAGGAAAGCACTGAACTATAGCTAGTACCGCGAAACTCATGGTATTTGTCACCTACAAATAAATATTTCTCTACATCTTTGTCAAAAACATAGTCGCTCAAGACAAAGGCATGCAGTAGAACTTGAAAGTGGCTGGCCCGGTGAGGCCCTGAAATATAAATTGTGGGATGAAAGGGAGGCACTTGCCAAGTAATCAAATTTCTGGTGGAATTCAATTCAGGCATTGGGTAAGGCGGGTAAAAAACTGAGGATAGGGCTACTTTTTGATTGAGTTCAAAACCCTCTAGACATGTTTTGTTTTTGATGATTTCAAAAGACCTTGACCCTCGTACTCCTGCACCCGCTTTGTTGATGCGCTTCATTATCCCTGTTACTTTTCCGGATAAGGAGGTGGTTCTGATCAGCTTGGACACTGGGAGAAAACCATTGCGAAATGAACGTCCCATCACGGCAGAGGCGCCAAATTCCTGCATATTTTCACGGGTTCTCACAAAATTGGGTTCTTTGAGGATACGCTTTCTATCGGCACCTCCTGCACCTTTTACATAAAACTTTCCATTTCTTTCATAAAATACCAAACCACTTAACGATCCGGTGAATTTCAATAGACTCTTTTGATCTGCCATGTTTATTTGATTTATTGATTCATTTTTTTAGGATTCTACTATCCTCTTTTTTATGATGGCAGAAGTAAAAAGTAAACATCAAAATCACATATTTTTAGGTGTCAGCCATACTATTATGCTTTTTAATGGGTATTTTATAGGTTGAACAGTTTTCTATAATGAATTAGTTTGTTTTGAAACTGTGATGAGAGCGCACTGAGAGTGCACTGAGAGTACACTGAAAGCGCATTGATATTACACTGTAATCACAATAATTCTATGCAATTATCTAGCTATACAAATGAAATTTATATGTGTTTTTTATGCAGTTGATAATATTTACTTTAGAGTTTTAGACTGAGGTATACGCCTGAAACCTTTATTCAATATTATTGATGTCATCGCCATATTTAGGTGATAGATTTTCTATCTTTAAATAAAAATAGTATCCATGCAGCGCAAAATCATGAAATTCAAACCAAACTACTTGTTATTAATAGTCTTCATGTTCTTGATTCAGCCACTATGTAGCCAATCTTATAGCCCTGCCAAAGAGAATTTAGAAGCGAGAAAATGGTTTGCCGATGCCAAATTCGGACTCTTTATTCATTGGGGTGTTTATAGTGTATTGGGTGATGGAGAATGGGTCATGCAATTGCAAAATATATCGATCCCTGAATATGAAAAATTACCCACTTTTTTTAATCCCGTTAACTATAACGCAGCAGAGTGGGTAAAAATGGCCAAAGATGCGGGGATGAAATACATCTGTATCACTACACGCCACCACGATGGTTTTTCGATGTTTGATACTGAATTGACCGATTATAATATTGTAAAAAGTTCACCTTATAAAAAAGATATTTTAAAGGAGCTTGCCGTTGCTTGCGAAAAAGAAGGGATCAAATTGTTTTTTTATTATTCTCTTTTGGATTGGCATAACGATGATTATTATCCGAGAGGAAGTACCGGGAATGGTATTGCCGGAAGAAAAGATGGAAATTGGGAGAAGTATATCGCTTTTATGAAAGGTCAGCTCACAGAATTATTGACGAATTACGGGGAGATCGGCGGGATCTGGTTCGATGGAGATTGGGATAAGAAGGAGGCGGATTGGCATTACGATGAAATCTATCAATTAATACACAGATTGCAACCCCAATGCCTTATTGGAAATAATCACCACGAAGCAATTAAACCTGGAGAAGATTTTCAGATGTTCGAAAAGGACCTACCGGGAAGGTCAACACAAAAATTTGCTTCCAAGGCCGAAGATATAGGTTCTCTACCCAAAGAAGTTTGTGAGACGATCAACGGATCATGGGGTTTTAATTTACAAGATCGCCATCATAAAAGTGACAAAGAACTTATTCAATACCTTATCAAAGCAGCGGGTTACGGAACAAATTTATTGCTCAATGTTGGGCCTATGCCAAATGGAAAAATACAGGAAGAGCATGTAAAGTCTCTTGAAAAAATAGGTGATTGGTTAGCCGTATACGGGGAGACAATTTACGGTTCTGAAGGTGGAATTTTGGCACCGTCAGAAGATTTGGTTTCTACCCAAAAAGGAAAGAAACTTTATGTGCATTTGCTCAACCCTAAAGAAAATTGGTTTCTCCCGGGGTTTAATACCAAAATTGAAAACATGACTTTCTTCAAAAGTAGGGCAAAAGTAAAATACCAATTTACAGATTTTGGTTTGCTGTTTAGCACACCTGCAAGGGAGCAAGATGAGATTGACACGATCATAGAAATTACATTAAAGTAAAATTTAAAAAATATACTTAAAAATGGAGAAATTTGATTGGTTTAAAATCCTAATTTTATCAGTAGCCATCGTGTTGGCAGGTTATTTTGTAGGGAATATGCATAAAACAGGAAAAGCATTTGACCGCTCAGTTCAGGTAAAAGGACTTGCAGAAAAGGAAGTAAAAGCTGATCTGGCGGTTTGGCCCATCAATATCACCCTTGCGGGAAATGATTTGTTAACGCTGAAGAACGATCTAGAAATGCAAAATAGGGCTGTCAAAGCGTTCTTCCTGAAACTGGGATTTACGGAGGATGAATTGACAAGTGGTAACATTACCATTACAGACACCCAGGCAGTTTTGTACGGATCCGAAAATAGAAATCGGGAGTATCGCTATATCGCAAATGCGGAATTTACTGTGAGAACTAAAAATATAGAAAAAGTGCAACAAGCACTTACAGGTTCTTTAGCACTGATTTCTAATGGTATTTTGATCAATTCAAAAAACAGTTGGCAACCCATAGAGTACAGTTATTCGGGTCTGAATGAGATCAAACCAGCTATGATTGAAGAAGCGACCAGAAACGCCCGAGAAGTAGCAGATAAATTTGCGGAAGACTCGAATTCCAAAGTGGGTAAGATCAAAAATGCGCAGCAAGGTCTTTTTACCATCAATAACCTGGATGAAAATACAGCCTATATCAAAGTGGTGAGAGTAGTCTCTACCATCGATTATTATCTTGAGGATTAACAGTTGAGAAAAGCCGATCTAATCGATCAAATCTCGATCGTACTTTTCGATGGCTTCCACGATCAATGTAACGGCACCGATATAAAATTGTTGGTCTATATTTTCGAAATCGTCTTTTGGGGTATGGTAATCTTCATGATCTTCCACGCCAAAATAAATAAACGGAATACCCTTGTTGTGAAAAACACGGTGGTCGGATGATTCTGTCCAATCTTCAGCTTCATTCGCGGGGTCATCATGTCCGAATACTAATCTTACTGATGAGGTTAGATTTTCGATAGGGGCTTTTAAATAAGGATAGTGATGTGTACCACAAGCGTATAATTCTTTTTTCTCGTTTCTTGAAACCATGTCTAAATTGATGTTTAGTTTTATGGTTCCCATGGTCTCAGGAAAATTGTTTAAAAAATATTTCGCACCATAAGAGCCCTTTTCCTCTGCATCAAATTCGGCAAAGATGAGTGTGTGCTGAGGTGTTTTGTTTTTGAAATAATTGGCAATCACTGGTAAAGCAGCTGCTCCGGAAGCATCGTCATCTGCCCCGTTGTAAATTTCTCCATTTTGAATGCCCAAATGATCGTGATGGGCAGAAATGACAATAACTTGGTTTGTTTTACCCGGTATTTTAGCCAGAACATTACCGCCATAAACCAAAGTGTCGGGCACATTACTAAAATCTTCAGCTGGATTTTCGATAGGCAAAATCATTTGCCTTGCCCTACCTTGTAATAATTCGGGGAATGATTGAATATAACCACTTTCAAAAAGTGGCTCAATACCATATTGTTGAAATCTTTCGGCCAAATACAATTGCCCTTTTTTGTTTCCGACAGAAGCAAAATTTCTTCCTTCCAAAGAATCGTGAGACAAGGTTCGAATTCCGTTGATCAATGCTTGTTGGTCTATATTGATCGCTTGTGTATTTTTCTGAACAGAACAATTGAATAAAAGCAAGCCGGAGGCGAAGAGCAGTAAATATTTTATTTTCATGGTTTAAATTTGATACAGCAAGTTTACATAAATAAATTTTGTTGGCTAAAATTGTTTGATAGAATTGTAACGTCTTAAGAATTATGACAACTAATTTTGCTAAAACACGTAAATTTAACCAACCAAATAGATAAAGATATGATCATTTCAACAACAAACACTTTAGACAATCATCCTGTAAAAGAATACTTAGGTCTCGTGGCCGGAGAAACCATTATAGGCGCCAATATTTTTAGAGATATTTTTGCTTCGATTAGAGATGTAGTCGGAGGACGTTCGTCTTCCTATGAGGAAGTACTCCGTCAGGCAAAAGATACCGCCATCAAGGAAATGAAACAGCAAGCTGCAGAAAGAGGAGCCAATGCTGTTATAGGGATCGACTTAGATTATGAAACTGTAGGTCAGGGAATGTTGATGGTTGTCGCATCAGGGACCGCAGTCAAAATTTAGTCAACTTTTTTATGAAAACCACCTATGTAGAAGCTTCAAAACCTGAAGATTTTGTTCTCATTGAAAATCTGGCTCATGAAATTTGGCATGAGTATTATCCAGAAATTATAGGATTGGAGCAAGTTGTGTATATGTTAAAGAAATTTCAAAACTCAACCTATATGCAACATCAGGTTCAGGAATCGTTTGTTTATTTTTTGATTTATAGAGAAGATCATCCAGCTGGTTATCTTTCTTATCAAATTCAAAAAGATCAACTGTTTTTAAGTAAGATGTATCTGCTAGATAAATTCAGAGGTCAGAAGATCGGAAAAGAGTCTCTTGATTTTGTGGAAGAAAATGCCGTTGCGCTTCAATTGCCGAAAATAAGGTTAACGGTAAACAAGGATAACCTCAATGCGATCAAAGCCTATGAAAGTGCTGGCTTTGTCAATTACGGTGAAGCGGTAACCGATATAAGCGATGGTTTTGTGATGGACGATTATTTAATGGAGAAAAATATAGAATTAAAACGATGATCTGGATTATTTTAGGCTTGAGCCTTTTATTTATGGCCATTGGTTTTTTAATCAATGAAAAAAATGCTATAAATCTGCTGGCTGGCTATAATACCATGTCGGTTGAGCAGAGAAAAAATTTCGATTTGCATGGGTACCTGACCTTATTTAAGAAATTTCATATTTTTTTAGGTATTTCTTTTTTAGTATTTGGCTTAATCCTGTATTTTTTAGGTGAGGAAACCGCACTCGTCGCATTTATTTCTATTTACCCCATCAGCGCTTATTTGATCTTCATCTTCATTGGTTTTCGTTTTGATAATAATCCGAAAAACCTTAAAAGATATGCCAGTGTAATTGTCGTGGTGGTAAGTTTACTATTGGTTGTTTATATGATGTTTGAAGGGATGAAAGAAAATGAACTAGTCTTTTCAGATGATAATATTTCTATAGAGGGTATGTATGGTGATGATATTTTATATGCCGAGATTGCTGTGATAAAATTGGTTGATCAGCTGCCAAAAATCGTCAAAAAAAGTAATGGTTTTGCCGCAGGAGAAGTAAGAAAGGGATATTTTAAAACTGATCAAGATGAAAAGGTGAAATTAATCCTTAACGGAGATCAGATCCCAATTATTTATATTCAAAAAAGAGATTCTACCAAGTTGTATTTCTCTTCAAGTTCCACAGATAACCTAGGATTATTCCAGACTTTGGAAAAACAGATTCATGTAAAAAAAGAATAGTTCGGCTGAACAGAGTTGCTATTATTTGATATATTCGTTTGGCGACCTAAAAAAGAGCAATTCATGAAAGAAATAGTACTGGAGCAAAGAGAATTTTTTAACAGCAACCAGACCAAAGACGTTGCGTTTAGGATTGCGCAATTAAAAAAACTCAAAAGTTTGATCAAGGAAAATGAAAAGAGTTTCGACGAGGCTATCTTTACCGATTTTAAAAAATCAGCCTTTGATAATTTTACTTGCGAAATGGCCCTGGTCTACCACGATTTGGACGAGGCTATCAAAAATGTAAAAAAATGGTCTGCTAAAAAACCTGTAAAAACCAATTTGTTAAACCAACCCGGGAAAAGCTATGTGGTTCCTGAACCTTTGGGGGTTTCTTTGGTTATAGGAGCTTGGAATTATCCTTTTCAACTTTCATTCGCTCCTGTGATCGCTGCCATGGCGGCAGGAAACACAGTTGTTTTAAAACCCAGTGAACTCCCACAAAACACCAGTCGTATCATGGCTCAAGTTGTCAATGAAAATTTTGACCCGGCCTATTTTACAGTTGTTGAAGGGGGTGTTGCTGAGACCACTGAATTGTTAGCCCAGAAATTTGATAAGATCTTCTTTACAGGATCTGTACCTGTGGGAAAAATTGTCTATCAGGCCGCAGCTAAAAACCTCACACCCGTCACGCTGGAATTGGGAGGTAAAAGTCCAGCCATTATTGAGGCAGATTGTGATCTCCCTATCACCGTGAAAAGACTTGTTTGGGCGAAATTTTTAAATGCAGGTCAAACTTGTATTGCACCTGATTATATTTTAGTTCAAGAGTCGATCAAAGATCTATTCTTGCAAAAAATGGTCGAGGAAATCGAAAAGGAAAAATTTGATGTAACAAACGGAAACTATGTACAAATTATCAATCAGCGCAATACTGAACGGCTTGCCTCGATGATAGACAAAGAGAAAGTTTATTCCGGAGGTAAAGTGGATATAGAAAAAAGAATCATCCAACCCACTATTTTAAGCGATGTAACCTGGGAAGATAAAATAATGCAAGACGAGATTTTCGGTCCTATTTTGCCGGTACTTACCTACAGAGATTTATCCGAAGCCATTTCCCAAATAAAAGCACATCCTAGGCCTTTGTCGTGTTATATTTTCACTAAAAATAACAGAACTAAAGAAAGAGTTTTAAACGAAATTTCCTTTGGCGGTGGTGCGGTGAATGAAGCTATCATGCATATAGCAAATAGTAGCTTGCCCTTTGGAGGGGTTGGCAATAGTGGTATTGGCGCTTATCATGGAGAGGCTGGTTTTCGTACTTTTTCACATTACAAAAGTATATTAGAGAAACCCACTTGGTTCGAACCCAGTCTAAAATATTTCCCGCATACCAAGAAGAAGCTCAATTTGATCAAATGGATCATGGGCCAGAGGTGAAATTATGCGCTGATAGGTGAATATTTCAGTATGGTTGCAAAGTGTTTTAATTAATGGATTTGTAGGGTTTAAATTTAAATATTTGTATCTTAGATTTTACTTAGTTCAAAGAATATGATCAATGTATACCTCACCTTTAAAGGTAATTGTAAAGAAGCTTTTGATTTTTATAAACAGGTATTTGGAAATGATTTTGCCATGATCAGCACTTTTGCTGAAATGCCTCCCCAAGAAGGCTTGCCTCCCTTATCCAATGAAGATCTGCAAAGGATCATGCATGTTACACTCCCTGTTAATGGAGACACAGTACTCATGGGTAGTGATTGTCCTTCTTATATGGATAAAGAATTTATTTTAGGAAATAATTTTTCAATCTCGATCAATACAAAAAATAAGGCTGAAGCAGAAAGTTTTTTCAAAAAACTTTCGGTGAACGGAAAAGTAACCATGCCTATGTCAGTGACTTTTTGGAATGCCTATTTTGGCATGCTCACAGATCAATTTGGCATCAATTGGATGGTCAATTGTGATCTGTAAATTTTAATAAAATATGATAGAGGTTAAGGTAAACAGAATGCCAAAATGGTATATGATTTTAGCAATTGTATTGCTATTGTGGAATTTGATGGGCGTAGGATCTTTTGTCCAACATATTATGATATCAAATTCAGCTGAAGCTTTGGCGGCTTTACCGGAAGAAGAAGCAACATTATATGGCAAATACCCCTTGTGGACCCATATTGCTTTTGCAGTTTCTGTCATTTTTGGGGTATTGGGCTGTTTGGGTCTTCTGTTGAAAAAAAAGTGGTCTAAACCTGTGTTTGTCATTTCTTTTGTCTCTATCGTCATTCAAATGTACCACAGTTTATTTATTGCCAAAGCTACAGATGTTTATGGGCCGGGTGCTGTTACCATGCCTATCCTGGTTATATTGGTTGGTTTGTTTTTAATTTGGATGGCCGATTACGGCATAAAAAAAGGATTCCTTCATTAGAAAAATATTTACTTTCCACCCATAGCTCATATCACTACGACACTGTAATTTAATCACGCAATATATGTTTAGAAAATTAGATTTCTTTTTTTGAAAATGTGTATTGGTTTTGTTACGCCCTCTATTTTTAAAATTGATGAAAAATTGTTGTAACAAACACTTACAAAAAAAACTCTCTTGGGATAACCTTATTTTTGTAATAAATTAAATTTAAGTGATTTAAAGTTGTTTTTTAGAGTCAATTTAATGCGAAGTCTAGGTTTTATTGACTAACTTTAATGTTGTTAAAAAATGTTAAAATTTTTTCGCTCGATTTCTTAAATGTGATTACTTTTTTGAAAGATTTTATGACTCATTTTTTATGTAGCATTGAAAATTATTTACCATGAAAACAATAAATTTCTTACTTATTTTAATGCTTATAGGCATGTTTAGTTGCACTACACCAACTAAAGAGAATGAAACTGTCGCTGTCTCCACAGGGGATATTGACAGAACTATTCTTCCTATTAAAGAACCAACACCTCCAACTTTTACAGAATTAGATGTACGTAATGCAAAGATGCCTGCTTCTTTCGAAGTGAAAGCCCCAGACGGAGCGCCTAATGTAATTCTCGTTTTGGTCGATGACCTAGGTTTTGCCGGAACAAGTACCTTTGGGGGGCCTGTACCTACACCTACCTTCGACAAAATTGCAAATGAAGGATTGTACTACAACAATTTTCACACGACAGCAGTATGTTCACCTACACGCGCTGCCTTAAAGAGTGGTCGTAATCACCATGTAAATAACATGGGTAGTATCATAGAAACAGGTACAGGATTCCCCGGAAACACGGGAAGCATTCCACAAAACGTGACGCCTGTAGCAGAAACGTTAAGATTAAATGGCTATTCTACGGCAGCTTTCGGTAAATGGCATGAATTGGCCGCATGGGAAGCAAATACTTCTGGACCATTCGATAGATGGCCAACCCGACAAGGCTTTGATAAATTCTACGGTTTTCTCGGTGGAGAAACCAATCAATGGGCCCCTTTTATTTACGATGGCGTTCATCCTGTTGAATTACCGGAGGATCCAGATTATCACTTTATGAAGGATATGACAGATCAGGCGACGGCTTGGATGAAATATCAAAAAGCCCTAACACCTGATAAACCATTTTTTATGTATTTCGCACCTGGCGCGGTTCATGCCCCACACCATGTCCCACAAAGTTATATCGACAAGTGGAAAGGAAAATTTGACGGAGGTTGGGATGCTATGCGCGAACAAATTTTGGCTCGTCAGATTGAAAAGGGCATTGTTCCTCAAGGGACAAAACTGGCGCCTAAACCCAAAGCTATACAGGAATGGGCAAGTCTATCAGCTGATGAAAAGAAGCTATTTACAAAGCAGGCAGAAGTATTTGCAGCTTATGTAGATATGGCAGATTATGAAATTGGTCGTCTATTAACAGCCATCGATGAAATTGGTCAAGCAGATAACACCATGGTGATTTTTGTGTACGGAGATAATGGCACAAGTGCAGAAGGAGGAACCAATGGTATGTATAGTGAAATGACCTATTTTAATGGCGTAGCTGAAACAGTGCCGGACATGTTGAAGAAAGTGAATGATTGGGGTGGTCCGCACACTTATCCTCATATGGCTGCAGGTTGGGCGGTGATGTTCGATACACCCTATAAATGGACCAAACAAATGGGATCTGATCACGGTGGAACAAAGGTTGGAATGGCTGTTCGTTGGCCAAAGGGAATCAAAGCAAAAGGAGAATTGCGAACACAATTCACCCATGTCATTGATGTGGCTCCCACTATTTTAGAAGCCATAGGTTTGCCGGAGCCAACAGAAGTAAATGGCGTAGTACAACACCCAATGGATGGAACAAGTATGCTTTATACTTTTAATGACCAGAGTGCAAAAGAGAGACATACAGTTCAATATTTCGAAATGTTCGGGAATAGAGCTATTTATAAGGATGGCTGGTATGCACGAACCATTCATAGAGCACCTTGGGAAAAAACACCAAGGAGACCTTTGGAGGAAGATATTTGGGAGCTTTATGAAGTAGCAAATGATTTTAGTTTGGTCAATGATATTTCAGCTGAACATCCTGAAAAATTAAAAGAATTGCAGGCGCTTTTTATGTCTGAGGCTGAAAAAAATCACGTATTACCCATAGACGATCGCGTATTTGAGCGCTTGATTGCAGAAAATGTGGGTCGTCCTGATATCATGCAAGGTAGAACTTCATTAACATTAGCGGAAGGTATGACGGGTATGACCGAAAACACTTTTCTGAGCTTAAAAAATAAATCCTCTGTTATTACAGCAGACATTGTAGTTGAAGAAGGAGCATCTGCCAATGGAATTATTATTGCCCAAGGTGGTCGCTTCGGAGGTTGGGCATTATATGTACAGGATGGTGTTCCTGCCTATGATTACAATTTCTTAGGAATGGAAAGATATACAGTGAGGGCTACAGAAAAATTAAAACCCGGTAAATATACCGTCAAATTTGATTTCGCTTATGATGGTGGAGGTCTTGCAAAAGGAGGTTTAGGAACTTTCTATATTAATGGAAAAAAAGCAGGAGAAGGTAGAATTGACAAAACCCAACCAGCTATATTCTCTGCAGATGAAACCACCGATGTAGGAATAGACTTAGCAACGCCCGTTGTTGAAACAATTGGATCAGAAAACAAGTCAAAATTTAATGGCCATATCCCTAAAGTTGTCATTGAATTGAAATAAGTTAGCAAGAAAATAACACATCCGTACCATGCAAAATGGTGTGGATGTGTCTTTAAAAAAGAAATAACCTTTGAAGACCTTCAATTAGATGACTACAGAAAAAATATTGAAAGAATTAAAATCAGTCTTGCTCGCATGGATCTATTTTCTTATTTGGTTTGCAGCGCTTATGTTAATCAAAGTACTTTTGTTAGAGGAATATAATATTAAGTTTTCTGGCGTATCTGTCGTTATTATAGGGTCACTGGTAGCCTCAAAGGCAGTTGTTATTTTACAAAATGTATCCTTTGGAGGAAAGAATCAGCCAGCGATTGTTCATATTTTTTTACGTACGCTTTTATATCTGGCAGGAACTGCGATTTTAATGTTATTGGAACACGCCTTTGAAACACGTCATGAATTTGGAGGGTTTTGGAATGCAATTAAAAACCTAGGTAAAAGTGCAAGTTTTTACCATGTCATAGTTAATGTCATTTGTGTTTTTGGAGCATTGTTTTTTTACAACTTCGGTTCGGTTATAAAAACGAAATTAGGAAAAGGTGGTTTGATGGAATTGTTGATCTCTCCCATTGAAAAATAGCAGATCCCCAATTCTTCAGTTCATTTACGAATCAATTCGATTTTAGATGTAAATTTAAGAATGATTATCTTTACGTTTAAATGATTTGCTATGTTTTCCAGAATTTTGTTGATTTTTAGTGCTTGTATGTTAGGTGTATTAGGAGTGAGTTTGTCTTTTTTTCCGCAGGAGATTTTACAGATATTTGATCAAGACCAAATCCCGTTTACGAATTTAATTCTTCAGATTGCTGGTTCTTTATATTTGGGTTTGGCTATTCTTAACTGGATGTCAAAAAACACCATTATTGGCGGTGTCTATGGGCGACCTATTCTAATTATCAATCTTATACATTTTATGTCTACCAGTATTATTTTGGTGAAATTTTCTGTAGGCATGCTCAACGCTTATCTGCTCATTTTAGCCACCTTTTATATCATGATCACTTTTGCTTTTATCGTGGCCTTTATGACAAATCCTGTGATAGAAGTAAATGATATTGAGGAGGTGAATTGAGCGCAGGCTTAAGAAAAACAGCAAAAAATATAAGGTTTGATCTAATCCCTGAATTTTTATTTATTTATATTTGAGTACTAACCAAATAATTTACCAAATGAAACAATTGACCTTCACCGTATTCGTAACCCTACTGCTTTTTTCTTGCAAAACAGAGGAAAAAAAGCAAGAAGTAAATGCAGAACCTTATGCCTTACAACAAACCCTGTATTACGGTGGTGATATACTTACCATGGAAGGGGATGAACCCACTTATGCAGAAGCCCTTGTGCAACGTGAGGGGAAAATCATTTTTGTTGGCCCCAAGACTCAAGCGTTGGAACAATTTGGCGGTAAGGCACAGGAGGTAGATTTAGAAGGAAAAACGCTCGTTCCTGGTTTTTTTGATGCACATGCTCATTTTTATGGTTTTGGTGCCCAGGCAATAACAGCAAATCTGTTAGCCAGTCCTGATGGGAATTGCAATTCGATTGCTGATATGATCAACGAATTGAAAGACTGGTATAAAATAAACGGTACGGATAAGACCCAGGGCTGGATTGTGGGTATGGGATTTGATGATGCCGTTTTGGAAGATAAAAGATTTCCAACAAAGGAGGATCTGGATCAGGTTTCTGTAGATGTGCCAATTATGGTTGTTCATATTTCGGGTCATTTTTGTGTTCTCAACTCAAAAGGTTTGGAAGTGATTGGAATGAATGCAAATACACCAGACCCTGAAGGTGGCGTGATCAGAAGAATGGAGGGCTCGAAAGAACCCAATGGTGTATTGGAGGAATTGGCCGCCATTCCGGTCATGATCAAAAATATAAGTCCTGTAGAACCCCAATTAGCAGATCTCTATATGGATGAAGGGCAAAAAATGGCTGCCAGTTTTGGTTATACCACAGCGGTAGAGGGACGTGCCATGGGTAATCATGAACAATTGGCGGATTATGCGAAAAGAGGAAAATTTTATATTGATGTTGCCTCTTTGATAGATTATGCCTTTACACCTTATATGAATAGCGTATGGAATAGCAAACGTTATAAAGACGGGTACCGTATTGCGGGATTAAAACTTACCCTAGATGGTTCACCTCAGGGAAGAACAGCCTGGCGAACCATGCCTTATTTACTTCCACCTGACGGACAAAAGAAAGGTTATGCGGGCTATCCGGCGATTCCTAAAGATGAGGATGTACAAAAAATTGTCGATACGGCCTTTGCCAATAACTGGCAATTGAGTGTACATAGTAACGCTGATGCATCAGCAGACCAGCTTTTTCGTGTTTTGAACAAGGCTTCTGCTGAATATGGAAATAAAGATAGACGCACCTCACTAATTCACGGACAGTTGATCAGGATGGATCAATTGGATAGCCTGAAAAAATATGAAGTGATTGGCTCATTTTTTCCAATGCATACCTTTTATTGGGGAGATTGGTATGATGAGATTATTGGTCCGGAAAAGGCGCAACAGATCAGTCCGATCAAATCTGCATTGAATAAGGGAGTAGTTGTTACCAGCCATACAGACGCGCCAGTAGCCCTGCCAAATTTAATGATGATCTTATGGACAACAGTGAATCGTGTGAGCAGAAGTGGTAAAGTAATGGGACCTGATGAAAGATTAACCACTTATGAGGCCTTGAAATCAATTACCATCTGGGGTGCTTACCAATTTTATGAAGAAAATCAAAAGGGTACATTGAAAGAAGGAAAATTGGCCGATATGGTCATCTTGGATAAAAACCCTTTAAAAGTAGATCCGATGATATTAAAGGATATCAAAGTCTTGGAAACGATCAAAGAAGGGAAAACAGTTTTTAAACGATCGAGATAATAAAAGGATGGGGTTTCGAACGAAGCCTCTTTTTTTTGTGATAAAAGTTGAATTATGCCTTTTTATATTAGTGGCGAACCCTAATGTTTATCATATTTGTCATTTAGTGATTTTAATAGATAGCCACATTTGAGTTGATTAGAACATAGGACTATCTGCCGTTCATTTCACTCAATCCAACAGAAATTCTTACATTTATAGTGCAAACCTATAACCAAATCTTTTATGGCCTATTCTTTGAAAAAAATAGCCGTTAACCTTGGAAAAGTTCTTTTGGGGCTACTTATTCTAGTCTTTGTTATCATTGCTTTTGCTCTAAATTTTGTTTTTACACCGGAAAAAATTACTCCTAAAATAGTCAGTGCGATTAATAAGAATTTAGAGGCTGAAATGAGGGCAGAAAGTATCGAACTCAGTTTTTTTAAAACTTTCCCTAGTTTCACTTTAGAAATAGATGATGGCGCCATCGTGAATCATTTAAATGATTCTATTAAATCTGCCGTCACTGTAAGAAGGGATACTGTTGTATCTTTTGAGCGTTGTCAGGTAACAGTAAATCCGTGGGCTTTTTTAAGGAATAAAATTGTGATCAACCACTTGATATTTGAAAAGCCACAGATTTATGCTTTTATCAGCGAAAGCGGAGAAGTGAATTGGGATATTTTAAAAACAACAGATTCCATTGAATCCCAACCAGACTCACCAGTTACAGAAACTGAGTTTGATGCAAAAATTGATATCAAAGATGTACGAATAAGAGATGGATACTTGTTTTTTGAGAATGGGCTTACCAATTTATTTTCAAGTTTGGAGGAACTTGAATTGCGGTTAAAGGCAAAATACGATCCAAAAAAGATTCTTTTGGATATAGATTGCCAGTCAAATTCTTCCAATTTATTTAAAAAAGGAGATACCCTTTTGCACGATTTTGGTCTGGGAATTGTTTCTAAACTCGAAATGGATAGGGTGACCAAAGCCTTGCATACTGAAAAGACGAAGCTCATATTAAATGATGCAGCATTTGTATTGAATGGGGATATTGCCTTGAATCAAGAAAAAAAAATACTTGATCTCGACTTGAATTTTGGTCTTGAAAACGCCAGTATAGAAAATTTAATGGGCTTGCTTCCACCAAGTGTCATCAATAAAAAATCCATTCCGAGTTCAAAAGGAGAAGTAAACCTTGATGGCAATATCAAGGGAGCCTATGGCAAGAATAGCCTTCCTACCGTAAACGCAGCTTTAAACATAAAAAATGGTGAGCTTGCTTACAAAGAAATGCCCAACAAAATAGATGAATTAGAGGCAGAAATGACTCTTTTTATCGATCCGACTAAGGAGGAAATATCATTTGTGAAAATTGAGAATTGTAAAATTATAGGGAATAATACCGCTATAAAGATTGATGCAAATGTGTCTGATCTGCTTGATAATACAAGGTTCAATGCAAATTTAGATGGAAAGGTTGATTTTGGAGAATTGCAAAAAACCATACCCTTTAAAGAAGGAATAAAACTAGCCGGCATTTTTAGTTCTAAAGTTGAATTATCATTTACCAAAGACGATATTGAACGATCAAATTATGGCGATATAAAAGGGAAAGGTTTTTTTATGTTCGAAAATTTTTTCATAGAAAATACCCAAAGGCAAAATGTTTTTTCAACAAAGTACAGTAAGATGGAATTCATTCAATCAGATGAAAGTACTATTTTATCGGATGCAGGAACAAAAGTAAGAGGAGGTCGAATTGATATAAGCGATCTTATACTACAACAAAATGAAAAATTACAATTTACTGTTGCGAAACTTTTTGCTGAATATGGAGCGATACCCAAAAAGGATACGACATCAATCCGCAGAATTAAATCAAAATTTGAATTGAAACAATCAAAATTTAATATTGGCGATACTTTAAAAGGGGAGATTAGATATTCAAAGGGAGTTTTTTTTGTCAATCCATCCGAGTTAAATCCTGTTAAGCCATCAGTAAAAATGGTCATTGAAATTGATTCAGTTGGTATCAAGTCAAAAAATAATTATTTCGCCATAAAAAAGGGACGTTATAACGTGTCGACAGAAAAAAATGAAAAAAATTTGTGGCCACTGAATGGGGAAATTTCATTTGGGAGCTTGATACTTTATACACCTTCTTTTCCACTGGAGCTTAAAATGCCCGAAACAAGCTTGAAATTAAGTGAAGGCATAATCAATTTAGAAAAGGCACATATGCAGTTAGGTAGGTCTGATTTTACAGCAAGTGGAAAACTAGCTAATTTTGGAGGTAGATTTTTTAGAGATGAACTACTAAAAGGTGAGCTAAACATAAATTCTAAATTTACCGATGTCAATCAGTTGATAAAGACGCTGAATGAAGGAGAGAAGAATGAAAAAGCAGAAGATAAAGATCCGGATAGTAAAATGGTCACCATAGCAGATGTGGAAACTGCCGATAGCACTTCTGTTTTTGTTGTACCTAAAGGTGTTGAGTTTATTTGGAATACCCAGCTGGAGGAAGTAAAAATGGGTAAACTCATTTTAAAAAATTTGAATGGACTAGTCACTTTGAAAGACCAAAAAATAGAGATGAATAGTTTGAGTATGATCACAAATGGAGCAAAGATGTACACCTCATCCACCTATGAAGCCAAAAGTAAACAGTTGGCAAATCTGAATATGGATTTTAAACTGCTCGATATAGATTTGGCAAATCTAATAGATATGTTTCCTGTTTTGGATTCGATCATGCCAATGGCTGGTTCCTTTGACGGAAATGTGAACTTTAGAATGAAAGGAAGAGCGAATATGGATGCTAATTTGGGTATGTCTGCAAACAAATTGGAATTGATCGCGAGAATTCTTGGAAAAAATATGGTAATTATGGATAGTGAAACTTTTCAAGAAATTGCAAAAAAGCTGTTTTTTAAAAACAAAGAAAAAAATATCATTGACGAGATGTCTTTTGCCTTGCAGTATAAAGATCAGGTGCTAGAGGTCTTTCCGTCAGAGTTCCAAGTAGATCGATATCGTTTAGCCCTTGGTGGAGTGCAAAAACTTAACGGAAGTTATTCTTTCCATATTTCGGTTTTAAAAACCCCTATTCCTTTACTCAAGATGGGAATTGATGTGATCGGCACAGACCAAGGGAATAATATGGACCTGACGAAGGCTAGGTATAAATACTTCTTTGCGAAAAGCGATAGAAAAAGAGAAAAGGCAGACCAGGAACTAATGGCGAGAAAAGAGGCCGTCATAAAACGTTTACCATTTTAAAAGAAACATGAATAACCCCTGAAGGAACACACGATGTTAAGACCTTATATTTTAGCAGAGACCAATTGGAAACATTTACACAAAGAAAAAATCGAACTGGCGGTATTGCCATGGGGGGCTACTGAGGCACACAATTGGCATTTACCTTATGCTACGGATAATATAGAAGCAGATTCAATAGGTGCAGAAGCCACAAAAATTGCCTGGGAAAATGGATCTAAAGTTATGCTATTACCCACAATTCCTTTTGGGGTAAATACCGGTCAGAGTGATATTTATCTCGATATCAATTTAAATCCATCCACACAATTAGCTATTTTAAGAGATATCATTACGGTATTAAATGGGCAGAAAATTCATAAGCTTTTGATACTAAACAGCCATGGAGGAAATGATTTTAAAACCATGTTGCGGGAGTTGGGTCTCGAGTTTCCCCAGATGTTTCTGGCCACAAGCAATTGGTTTCAAGCCATGAATCGCCATGATTTTTTTGAACTAGAAGGTGATCATGCTGATGAAATGGAAACAAGTTTGTTGTTGTATTTAAAACCTGAATTTGTTTTGCCAAAAAAAGAGTGGGGAGAGGGAAAGGAAAAGAAACATAAAATCTCTGAATTCTCCGAAAATTGGTTATGGACAGAGCGGAAATGGTCAAAAATTAGCGAAGATACAGGTGTTGGAAGCCCAGAAAATGCCACTTCGAAAAAAGGTGAGTTATTTTTTAAGGCAGTGACCCAAAAGATAGCAAAAGTAATGACAGACTTGTGTCATATGGATGTAAATAATATGTATGGTTAGGGATTTTAATTTCGTCGTTTTAATATCAAGCTATCAGCAGGGTAATTATTCTTTAGATACGCCATTTGTCCTTTTGCCCAATTCATAAGGACTTCTCTTTGTTCTGCATTTAAATTGGCTTCCTTGTGCAAACCTAAATAGGTGTAAGATTCTAAGGGCATTTCATTTTCTTCTAATACCTCTACCACTTCTTCGAATTTATGGTTTTGAACAGCGATGGGCAGTTGTGTGAAATCTGAAAAATTCAAATGCTTTTTTCCGTCGACCACGTGGTCGTTCAACCACCAAGCCACAGGCTGAATATTCGCATACCAGGGGTAAACGGTCAAGTTGGAATGACAATCATTACAGGCTACTTTTAAGATGCTCTTTACCTCATTTGGCACCTCGTATTTGGTAGAAAGGTCATTGGTCAAATCATTTGAAATATTTTTCTCAGGTCTGAAGAATTGAACGATAACCAAAATGCCCAATAGCACGTACCCTAATTTTTTGATCATGGAGTAAATTTTAAATCTAAATTAGTAAAAATGTTAGATCGTTTCACGGAATGGATAGATTTTCTTAATTTGGAGCGATAATTTTCAAATAAAAAAACAGTTGCCATGCAGAAAAAAATGTTATATCTGGTTTTATTATTGCCTTACTTCTTAGCTTGCTCTCAGGATCACAAAAAGTTAAATGAAGAACTGATAAAAACAGATCCGAAGAATTATACCTATGAGGTAGTTGCGGAAGGAGTTGACATTCCCTGGGGGATGACTTGGTTGCCTGATGGCAGCATGTTGGTGACGGAGATCAATGGAAAGATATACCATTTTAAAAATGGCGTCAAGACTGAAGTGCAAAACGTGCCCAAAATTTATAGAAACGGACAAGGTGGTTTGATGGATATTGAGGTACATCCCAATTATGCGGAAACGGGATGGATCTATTTCACTTATGGTTCAACCGAGGGAGGAGGAGAAGGAGGGAATACCTGTCTTGCCAGGGCAAAGCTAAAAAACCAAACCTTAACAGATATAGAAGTTTTATACAAGGCCATGCCCAACACCAAGAAAGTACAGCATTTTGGGTCCCGGGTCCGGTTTGACGATAAAGGATTTTTATATTTCAGTATTGGAGATCGCGGAGAAAATGATGTGAATCCTCAGGATTTGTCTAGAGATGGGGGCAAAATTTATCGTTTCAACGACGATGGTTCCATTCCTGCAGATAATCCATTTGTAAATGAACCAGACGCCAAAAAAGCGGTTTTTTCATATGGACACAGGAACCCTCAGGGAATGGTTTTTAACGCTCATACCAAAGAGATATGGGTAAATGAGCACGGACCACAAGGAGGAGACGAGATCAATGTAATAAAAAAAGGAGCTAATTACGGCTGGCCGGTAATTACCTATGGGATTAATTATAATGGAACGCCAATCACCGATAAAACGGCTATGCCCGGTATGGAGCAACCCCTGCATTATTGGGTGCCTTCTATTGCACCCAGCGGTATGGAAATTATTACGAGCAATCTTTATCCGGGCTGGAAAGGGAACTTATTGGTTGGCTCCTTAAAATTTCAGTACTTGGAAATGTTGGTACTACAAGATAAAAAAGTAAAGGAAAGGATCAAATTACTCGAAGATATAGGCAGGGTAAGAAATGTCAGACAGGGTCCAGACGGTTATATTTATGCCGCAGTAGAGCACAAAGGTGTGGTTAAAATTCTCCCGAAGAAGTAAAGAGATGAAGCAAAACTCCCGGAAGTTTTATTTTCGATTTGTCGCTTTCTTTTTTTCCACACTTGGCTTTGCACAGCTCAGCAGTCATCAAATAGACGAACTTGTCCAAACATCCATGGCAAGGATGCAAGTGGCCGGAGTGGCTGTTCTGGTGATAAAAGACGGGCAGGTTGTGCATAAAAAAGGCTATGGTGTAAAATCTATTCAGACCCAAGAAAAGGTAGATGAGTATACAAATTTTGCCATCGCCTCCAATTCAAAAGCATTTACATCAGCTGCGTTGGCCATTTTGGTAGATGAAAAGCAAATCAATTGGACCGATCCGGTAATCAAATACATTCCTGAATTCAAGATGTATAATGACTATGTCACCGAGAATTTTAATATTCAGGATTTACTTACCCATAGAAGCGGGTTAGGTTTAGGCGCAGGTGACTTGATGTTTTTTCCGGATGGTTCTGACTTTGGAATGAAGGATATTTTAAGTGTTTTTCAATATTTTGAACCTCAATCTGCTTTTCGCACTCAATTTGATTATGATAATTTATTGTATTACGTAGCAGGAGAAATTGTGGCCAGGGTAAGCGGAGTGAGTTTTGAAAGTTTTATTGAAAAAAGGATTTTTGCACCTTTGGGTATGGAGCAGACCTATAGTTTTTGGCCCAGAATAAAGGATCCCAAAAGTTTAGCTTCACCTCACAATGCTGACAGTGGTAAGCTGCGAGAAATCTCACATTTTACCAAAAATGTCAACGCGGCACCCGGAGGAATTTTTTCGAATATCAATGATCTCAGTCAATGGCTTCTTGTACAATTAAATGAAGGGAAATATGGTGATCAATTGGATCATGTTTTATTCTCAGAACAATCACAGCAGGAAATGTGGAGAATTCATACGCCTCTTAAGACACCTCAAGGAGATCAATACAATACGCATTTTTTCGGCTATGGATTGGGATGGTTCTTAAAGGATGTCAATGGATATTTACATGTGTCACATACCGGCGGTTTACCGGGAATGCTATCAAAAACAGTGTTGATTCCCGATTTAAATTTAGGGGTTGTAGTTTTGACAAACACAGAACCGGGAGGCGGAGCGTTTTTTTCAGCGGTTAGCAACATCATAGTGGATGCGTATTTACCTATTGACAAAACAGATTGGCTCACTTTTTATGTCGAGAGATTACAAAAGTCAAAACAAACCGGAGATCAGGTTACAGAAGAAGTTTGGAAGACTGTAGCATCTCATCGAAGTGTAAAAATTGAAGCGTCGAAGTATGTTGGGTTATATGAAGACCCATGGTTTGGAAAAGTGGAGGTTTATGAGAAAGGGTCAAAAATATTTATCAAATCCTATCGTTCGCCAAAGTTAAATGGTCAATTGGAATTTTATCAAGACAACACTTTTGCCGTAAAATGGGAATATCAAGATATGAATGCTGATGCTTTTGTGATTTTTGAAACGGATAAAGAAAATAATGTAAGTGAAATGAAAATGAAAGGAATCTCTCCCAATATCGATTTTAGTTTTGATTTTCAGGACCTCAGTTTTAAGCGTATACGTCATTGACAACCTTAAAAAGAGAATTCGGTAAATGGGACATGGTTTTTCTCATCATCAACGGTATCATAGGTGCCGGGAT
Source organism: Namhaeicola litoreus (assembly GCF_042679565.1). Lineage (NCBI taxonomy): Bacteria > Pseudomonadati > Bacteroidota > Flavobacteriia > Flavobacteriales > Flavobacteriaceae > Namhaeicola > Namhaeicola litoreus. The sequence continues at coordinate 112,928 of NZ_JBHTMY010000003.1, forward strand.
CTTTGGCTTGCCGGCTAAAATATATGCTCTTTCAGGATTTTGGAGCTTGGCAGCCATGGTTTTGTGTGCTGCGATTATATTTTGTGTGGTTCTGGTTTTTGCCGAAGTTTCTAGTCAGTTTAAAAATACCGGTGGTCCTTATTTATATGTTTATCAGACCCTAGGCCCCTTGTTTGGCTTTTTTGTAGGTTGGTTATTATTTATTTCTCGTATTGCAACCTATGCGGCTTTGGTGAATTTATTGGTCACTTATTTATCTTTTTTTTCTCATGTATTTGAACAGACCTATGTCAGAATTCTTACCATTGCACTAGTCACATTCTTCTTGTTTTTGTTGAACTACAGAGGTGTTAAGAATGCAAAATTGGCGAGTAACCTTCTTACGATTACAAAGCTATCAGCTTTATTTTTATTTATCGCGGTAGGTATATTTTATATCGATAAGGATCTCATTTTAAGACATAGAGAGATTCCTTCAATATCAAATTTATCCTCCTCTATTTTGGTGTTGGTTTTTGCATTTACTGGATTTGAAGCCATTTTAGTCAATACAGGAGAAGTGAAAAATCCAAAAAAGACAATTCCTTTTGCCTTGGTCGTCAGTATTATAATTGTAGCTACATTCTATCTTTTGATACAATTTGTTTGTATGGGAACACTACCTGATTTGGCATCTTCTAATAAACCTTTGGCAGAAGCTGCATATGAATTTTCGGGTGTTTGGGGTGGTAGCTTGATTAGTCTGGGTGCTCTTTTTTCAATTCTAGGGACACTTCATTCGATTGTCCTCATCGGTTCCAGGGTTCCATTTGCCATGAGTAAAAAGAAACAGTTACCCAAGATGTTTGGAAAACTTAATCCTAAAACATCTACACCAAATCTGTCCATTATCATTTTTTCAGTTCTTGTGTTACTCGTATCAATAAGCAATACCTTTTACTATGCTTTGGGTCTAAGTGTGATTACAAAAGTGATGATTATTTTTATGACTTCATTGACCTTAATCAAATTAAGACAAAAAGGATTTAGAGATAGTCATATTTTTCGAGTAAAGGGTGGAGTTGCCTTTGCCATTTTTGTGATGTTGATTTCATTGTGGTTACTTTCAAACTCCAATACAAGCGAATTTATTTCGGTGATGATAGCTTTGGTCGTAGGTGTACTAATATATTTTATTACAGATAAAATATCCAAAAAAGCTTAAATTGCATGAAAATATTTTACTTTGAATGGGGTTAAAAAGTACTTAGCATTTGTTTTTTTTTGGTCATTTTTAGTTTTGGGATGTAATTCTTGTGGACGAGATTTAAAAGAGGAAAAGAGAATTACTATTGCCGCGGCGGCAAATCTGCAATTTGTAATGCCCGAGTTGACCGAAGCTTTTACAAAAAAAACAGGTATTGATTGTACGATAAGTGTATCATCCTCAGGAAAATTGACGGCCCAAATCTCTGAGGGTGCCCCTTACGATCTTTTTTTATCGGCAGATATGCAATATCCAAACTATTTATACAGCAAAGGATTTGGATTGAAACCACCTGAGATTTATGCCAAAGGAATTTTGGTGCTCTGGTCTATCACAGAAGAGAATCTAAGCTTAGAGAGATTAAAAGATGCTGAAATCAAGCATATTGCAATGGCCAATCCGGAGTTGGCACCCTACGGAATTCCAGCGAAGGAAATATTGATAAAAGAGGGCTTGTGGGAGGTATTGCAGGAAAAACTTGTATTTGGGGAAAGTATTTCTCAGACCAATCAATTTATATATACCGGAGTTGCAGAGGTCGGTTTTACTTCAAAATCTTCTGTGCTGGAAAAAAGCTTGAAGGGCAAAGGGTTTTGGAAAGAAATTTCCTCATCTGAGTACCAAGATATAGCACAAGGTATTTTGATTTTGAAGCAGAGTAAAAATCAGGATGAAACAAAAATATTTTATGATTTTGTCTTTTCAGCAGAAGGGAGAGAGATACTAAAAAAATATGGTTACGAGGTATGAATGAACTCAGTGGGAGAATAAAGGAAATCAAAAAAAGTAAATCAATTTCTTTGGTAAAAGTGCAAGTAGAAGAATTGCTTTTTTCGGCCATCGTTATAGATACACCTGAAACAGCGCCCTATCTAAAAATTAACAATCCTGTAAAAGTTGTTTTTAAGGAAACGGAAGTCGTTATTGCATTAGAAAAGCACCTTCCTATCAGTTTACAAAACAGGATGGAAGGTAAAATTAATGCTATAGATAAAGATGAATTGCTATGTCGCTTAACAATTGAAACCAACGTAGGAATAATTACTTCTATTATTACAGCGAACGCCGTAAATCAACTCAATCTAAAAGAAGGGCAAAGAATATGTGCGATGGTTAAAACCAATGAAATAATGCTCTATCATGATTGATTGGTCTCCTTTAATACTTACCTTTAAACTGGCGGCAATTACTACCTTTCTTTTGTTGCTCATCTCTATTCCATTGGCATATTGGCTCTCTGAAACGAAGACCAAATGGAAGCCCGTTTTTGAAGCTTTGGTTAGTATGCCTTTGGTTTTACCTCCTACGGTGATCGGTTTTTATATGTTGGTCGCTTTTAGTCCTGCCAACTTCTTTGGTGGTTTTTTGGATGAATATCTAGGATTACGCTTTGTTTTTTCTTTTGAAGGGCTTGTTTTGGCATCGATTATTTACAGTTTACCTTTTATGGTACACCCTATTCAGGCTGGGTTTTCAAATATACCTGTAGATCTGAAAGAGGCTTCCTACTTAATGGGGAAATCTAAGTTTACTACCCTAAGAAAAGTCATGTTACCTAATATTAAGGCTTCTTTACTAACGGGTATAGTACTAGCTTTTGCACATACCATAGGAGAGTTTGGGGTAGTCCTGATGATCGGAGGAAACATACCTGAAAAAACAAAAGTAGCCTCAATTGCCATTTATGATAAAGTGGAAGCACTTCATTATGCTGAGGCAAATACCTATTCTTTTATTTTGTTTGCGCTCACTTTTTTCATTTTGTTATTTGTGTATTTTGTAAACAGAAAATCTTCTAAAAGTATTTGGTGATGATTGAACTGTCTATCAATAAAGAATTACATGCGGCCAATGGTCATTTTGACCTACAGGTTGAACTTCGTATCGAAAAAGGAAATTTTGTCAGTATTTACGGAAAATCGGGAGCAGGTAAAACATCGCTTTTAAAAGTACTTGCGGGTTTGATGCCACCTGATTCCGGTGAAATTAATGTGAAAAATCAAATTTGGTTTGACGCTAAGAAAAAAATACATCTGGAACCACAGAAAAGGAATATAGGATTTGTTTTTCAAGATTATGCTCTTTTTCCAAATATGACCGTTAAGGAAAACTTGGTTTACGCTTCGAGATATGGTAATCTAAGTATGATTGAGGAGTTGATTGAGGTGTCTGATTTAGGTGAATTAGCACATAGAAAACCTGAATTTTTATCGGGAGGGCAAAAACAACGCGTTGCGGTTGCGAGAGCACTGGCACAGAAACCGGAAATTTTGATTTTAGACGAACCTCTGTCAGCTTTAGATCAAGAAATGAGACAAGAACTACAAGATTATATCTTGTTGCTCCACAAAAAATTTGATCTCACAACGATTATGATCAGTCACGACATTGGTGAAATTGTTAAAATGTCTGATGTATTGATTGTTTTGGAAAAGGGTAGGATTAAAGAAATGGGAAATCCAAAATCACTTTTATTTAAAAGTAACGTTAGTGGAAAATTTCAATTAACGGGTAAGGTGTTGAATATAGAAAAACAGGATTTTCTGACTATTTTTACGGTTTTAACCGGACAAGAAATTGTAAAAGTTGTTGGAGAAGAAGCTGATAGTGCTCGTTTTAAGATCGGAGACACAGTTCTCCTCGCAGCGATGGCATTTAGCCCTTTGATGTACAGCAGAAATCAATAATTATCATTTCGTTAACATTTATTGGCCTTAATTTCTAAAGAAAGTCTCAATCATTTTGTATTTTAGTAAATCAATACATTTAAAGCTCACGAACATGATACAATATATAAAAATCCAAAAAATGGCACCTGTTCAAAGGACATCAGTTTTACTTTTTTTAGGCTTTATTTTTGCATTTCAGATGAATGTCTATGCACAAACGGATGATTTTATTGAGTTTACAGGTACGATTGTTTCTGGTAAAACAGGGAAAACACTGGAATACGCGAGTATTTCACTAGTCGGTTCAAATATTTCTACTGTTAGTAATAGCGAAGGAGAATTTTCCATAAAAGTACCTTTAGACTTAAGGACTAACAATTTGTTGATTGCCTATTTGGGCTACAACAATAAAGAAGTTTCCCTGGAGAGTTTAGGATCGGGAAAAACCAGAATAGAATTGACAGAATCTATTGAACAGCTCAGAGAAGTAAATGTCACTACAAGAGATCCGGAAAAGATAGTGAGAGAGGCAGTAGCCAGAATCAAGAATAATTATACAGATGATCCCTTAATTATGACTGCCTTTTATAGAGAGTCAATAAGTAAAGGAAAAAAATATGCCTCACTTTCAGAAGCTGTGGTCGAAATTTACAAACAGCCTTATACGTCAAATGTAGAGGATTATGCGCGCTTGTTCAAATCTAGAAAAAGTACAGATTATAAGAAGCTCGATACACTTGTGCTTAAATTGCAAGGAGGACCTTATAATACCATGCGCTTTGATATTGCCAAAAACAAGAGTCTGATATTGGATGAGGAAAGTTTGAAAAATTACTCATTTTCCTATGCCAACCTGACGAATTTGAATAACCGCCCAACCCACATCATCAGCTTTAGACAATTACCTAGTATCGAGGAGCCTATGTTCTATGGCAAACTTTATATAGATGTTCAAAGTTACGCCATTACAAAAGTAGATATAAGTTTAAATCTTGAAAATGAGGCATTGGCCAGCAGATTCTTTGTTAAAAAGAAACCTTCTAATGCTGAGGTCACGCCAACGGTGGCCAATTATCAAATAGATTACAGAGAAAATAATGGCAGATGGTTTCAAAGTTACAGTCGCTTAGAATTGGGATTTAAGGTGAATTGGAAAAAGAAATTATTTAATTCCAATTACGCTGTAAACATTGAGATGGCGATTACAGATTGGAAGAATAATACAGAAGGAATCAGTTTGAAAAATAGTGAAAAGTTGAGATCTAATGTTATTTTGGTTGATAAAACCTCAGGTTTTACTGATCCCGATTTTTGGGGAGAATACAATATCATAGAACCTGAAAAGTCAATTGAAAATGCCATCGACAAAATTCAAAGGAAGTTAAAGTAAATCTTTAATTTTTGTTAAAAGAAGAAGAACTCAAAAGGTTCTTCTTTTTTTTGGTCTTACATTTGGCAAAATTTTGAGGGGTTGAAAAAGATCGTTAAATATAGTTTGCTTTTTATTCTTGCCATAGTTTGTAGCGCAGGCATCTTCTTTGCCGGAGTTTACTTTGGTGTTTTTGGTCACTTATATACCAAAGAAGAACTACGAGATTTTAAAAATGAGTCGGCCTCTCTGGTGCTGGCGGAGAATGGAGAATTACTGGGCAAATATTTTGTTCAGAACAGAACAAATGTCAAATTCCATCAAATCCCGACACATTTAATCAACGCTCTTTTGGCCACCGAAGACGTGCGGTTTTACGAACATGAAGGTGTAGATGCCCGCAGTTTAATGAGGGTTCTGGTAAAGAGTATTATTTTTCAACAGGAAAGTGCCGGTGGCGGAAGTACGCTAACGCAACAATTGGCTAAAAACATGTACGGCAGAAAAAGTTTTGGTCCACTGACAACTGCCGTAAATAAATCAAAAGAAATTATTCTTGCCAACAGATTGGAGGAACTTTACAATAAGCAGGATATTTTACAGCTGTACCTCAATACTGTTCCTTTTGGGGAGGATATTTACGGTGTTGAAAGTGCTGCACGGCGTTATTTCAATAAGCAGGTTGAAGAATTAAATCAGGAGGAGAGTGCTGTATTGGTCGGTATGTTAAAGGCCAATACCTATTACAATCCTAGGTTATATCCTGAACATGCCCTGCAACGAAGAAATACTGTACTAGACCAAATGTTTAAGTACGATTTTATAGATGAACGGGAAAAAGATTCTCTTCAATTATTACCTATTCGTCTGGATTATGCCAATTTAAAAAATCAAGGAAAAGCTAATTATTTCTTGGTACATATAAAGCGAGAATTAGAGAAAATTATAGACAGCATCAATCTAAAAGAGGGCACGAGTTACAATATCTACACCGATGGTTTAATCGTACAGACTAGTTTGAACCTAGAGATGCAACTCTATGCTCTTACTGCATATCAAAAGCATCTTTCAAAAATGCAACCCTTGTTGGATCGGCAATACAGCAAGGGATCGGATAAAAAAATACTGACATCTTTGTCTGAAGAAATTTTGAACAAGGGAAATTTTCAAGATGTTGGTAAGAGAAAGAAAAGAGAAATTTTTTCATGGGAAGGGTTTAGGTCTGATTCAATTACTGTTTTAGACAGTATCAGACGCGATTTAAGTGTACTGCATGCCGGTATGTTAGGATTAGAACCGAATACAGGAGCGATCAAAGTGTGGGTAGGTGGCATAGACTTTAGAAGATATCCTTATGACCAGATTTTTGCTCAGAGGCAGATTGCTTCTACCTTTAAACCAATTTTATATGCGGCAGCATTGGAGAACGGAATAAATCCCTGTAATTATATTAGCAACGATAGCTTGGTGCTGACGGATTTTGACAACTGGACGCCTAAAAATTATGATAACTCATTTGGTGGAAAGTATTCTGTGGCCGCCGCTCTAGCCAAATCGATGAATATACCCACAGTGAGGCTGTTTTTGTCTTTGCCCTTTGCAGAACTTCACACCATGTGGAACGATCTGGGTTTTAGTCAACATCTGGAGACCAATCCATCGGTGGCCTTAGGCACATCTATCGCTAGTATATATGAGCTCACACGAGCCTATGCTGCTTTTGCGAATGGCGGAAAAAAAATTCAACCCTATGGTATAGTTTCAATTAAGTCTGCAGAAGGAGAAACTATTTATCAGTATAAGGATGTCAAAAATGATGAACAAGTCATGAGTGAAAGCACAAGTATGATGATGACAGCTATGCTCAGAAAAGCAGTAAGTGAAGGAACGGGTAAGGCAATTTCTTCCCAATTTGGTGTAACCAAAGAAATAGCGGGTAAAACAGGTACCTCACAGGATTATGCAGACGCTTGGTTTGCAGGGTTTACTCCAAATCTAGTATTGGTTTCTCGTGTGGGTTGTAATTCTCCCAGCTTACATTTTAATACGGGTGCATTGGGGTCTGGGGGTAAGTTGGCATTGCCATTAGTGGGGTATACGTTTAGAAATCTGCAAGGAAATAAAAAGTTATCCAGTCAGTATTTGACAAATTTTGCTCCTATGTCTGAAGAAGCACTAGAAAGTTTTATTTGCGAGGATTATATAGAGGACAGCGACTTTGAAAAATTCTTTGATAAAATTTTTAATAATCCGGAGATGACTTCAGAAAAGGCAGCAAAAAAAGCCCAAAAAGAAACCAAGAAAAAAGAATCTTTTTTTAAGAAATTGTTCAAGAAAAGGAATTGAATCAATCAAAAATATTAGCCATAAGCGCTATACCTCCAAAAATGGTTAGGAATATAATGGCAAGTCCTAAGCCGATCAACATAACAATCAAACTACCTTTGGCATAGTTTTGTCGATGTATATTACTCTGGTCTCCGAAAGCCCAAATCAAAAGCATAATGAGTCCAACTAAGGGAAGAGAGGTGATAAAAACTGTAATGGCCCAATCGGTGGGACTCATGGGTTTGATCTCCTTTGGTATGATATTTTCCATTATTCTGATTTATTATTGTTAAAAGTAATTAAAATATCACTTTGTTTTACTCATAATTGATAATAATTTGTACATTTGCGGCCTCAAAAACGTATATAAACAATTAAAAGCGGACAGATGAAAGGAGGTGCATCGCAATGTTAATAATCCCGGTAAAGGATGGTGAGAACATAGATAGGGCTTTAAAAAAATTCAAAAGAAAATTTGACAGCACTAAGACAATGAAGAACTTGCGTGAGCGTAAGCAATTCACAAAACCATCTGTATTGAAAAGACAACAAAAATTGAAAGCCAAATATATTCAAGGTATTAGAACCGAAGAAGAAAAAGGATAAATTTTGTTAAATACATGAAAAACCGCTTGAGTAAAGCGGTTTTTTTATTTTTAACATTTTATCAGTTTAAAAATGGTTAAATTTGTTAGAAACAAAAATCAACGAATCAATTATTCTTCCTAAAATATACCCTTTGACCATCAAAGCATTTTTAGACTATCTGGTTTTTGAGAAGAAATATTCTCCCAATACAGTTTTGGCATATGGCACAGATCTCGAGGCTTTTTCTTTCTATTGTAAAAAGACTTTTCACAGAGAAGATTTAGAAAATTTAGATTACACCATTATCAGGCATTGGATTGTTGATCTAGTCGATAACGAGGTGAGTAATAGGTCCGTAAATAGAAAAATGAGTGCCCTGAGATCTTACTACACTTTCTTGATGAAATCAAAAATGATTTCTGAAAATCCCATGAAACATCATAAACCATTAAAAATAGCAAAACGGGTAAGTGTTCCATTTAACCAAAGGGAAATTGAGGAGGTGCTTCAGATGATGAGAGAAGCGGAGGATTTTATTTCTGTCAGAAATGCCCTGATCGTGGAATTGCTTTACAGTACTGGAATGAGGCGAGCGGAGTTGATCAATTTAAAAACTTCTGATATAGATTTAGCAGGTTCTTTGATTAAGGTGCTAGGCAAAAGAAATAAGGAAAGATTTATTCCGTTATTAAACTCATTGCGGCCAAGTATTGAAAAATATAATTTTTTGAGGGAAGCCAATCATCCAAAGGGAGACTATTTTTTTATGACAGAAAAAGGTGAGAAAATATATCCTACATTAGTTTATCGTTTGATAAATGATTATTTTAGTCAAGTGTCTAGCAAGGTTAAAAAGAGTCCACATACTTTGAGGCATTCTTTTGCAACACATTTATTAAATGAAGGAGCTGATCTAAATTCGGTAAAAGAATTGCTTGGGCATTCCAGTTTAGCATCTACTCAAGTGTATACTCAAAACAGCTTAAGTGAATTAAAAAAAATGTATAACCAAGCTCACCCAAGGAGCGTTAAAAACCATTAACTATGAAAGTATTTGTGCAATCAGTTAATTTTAATATTGATCAAACATTGGTTGACTTTATAGAAAAGAAGGTGTCGAACCTGGAAAAATTCAACGAGAAAATTATTGATGCTGAGGTATTTTTGAAAGTTCAAAATACTAGTGACAAAGAGAATAAGATATCTGAAGTAAAAATCAATATTCCTGGTAATGATGTCGTGGTGAAAAAGGAGAGTAAAACCTTTGAAGAGGGCATAAGCTTGGCGGTAGAATCATTGAGAAGGCAACTACTTAAAAGGAAGGAAAAACAGAGAGCGTAAAATTTTAGAAAATATTTGAAAAAAGTTTTGCAGAAAACATAAAACTTTATACATTTGCAAACCGTTTGAAAGAGCGGTTTGTTTTTTTATGTAATGATAGTGTTTACACGGAGATAAAAAGACAAAAAAGCAATTGCCGGTGTAGCTCAGTTGGCTAGAGCAGCTGATTTGTAATCAGCAGGTCGTGGGTTCGAGCCCCTCTACCGGCTCGTTCTTTGAGATAAAAAAATGTTGGGGAGATACTCAAGCGGTCAACGAGGACAGACTGTAACTCTGTTGGGCAACCTTCGTAGGTTCGAATCCTGCTCTCCCCACTTTAATTTGAATGCGAGAGTAGCTCAGTTGGTAGAGCTTCAGCCTTCCAAGCTGAATGTCGCGGGTTCGAGTCCCGTCTCTCGCTCTATATTAGGAAAAGCAAAGGCGGTATACCTTTTACTCTTAAGTTAAGTTATATACCGGGTGCCTTATGAAGCATAAGCCGGTGTAGCTCAGGGGTAGAGCGTTTCCTTGGTAAGGAAGAGGTCACGGGTTCAAATCCCGTCATTGGCTCTTGATTTTGTAGAGAAAGTTTAAATGAGACTGACTAGGAGCATACATTTCTACTAAATCTTCGATAAATTTCACTACGAAAATAAATTTTAACACAATAAATAACTAAGACATAAAATTAAACAATCATGGCAAAAGCAACTTTTGATCGTTCAAAACCACACCTTAATATTGGTACAATTGGACACGTAGATCACGGTAAAACTACATTAACTGCTGCTATCACAAAAGTTTTAGCAGATCAAGGTCTTTCTGAAGTAAAATCATTTGACCAAATTGACAATGCTCCAGAAGAGAAGGAAAGAGGTATTACTATTAACACAGCGCACGTTGAATATTCAACTGCAAATCGTCACTATGCACACGTAGATTGTCCAGGTCACGCGGATTATGTAAAGAACATGGTTACGGGTGCTGCTCAGATGGACGGTGCGATTTTAGTTGTTGCTGCTACTGATGGTCCAATGCCACAAACTCGTGAGCACATCTTATTAGGTCGTCAGGTAGGTATCCCAAGAATCGTTGTTTTCATGAACAAAGTTGATATGGTGGATGATGCTGAATTGTTAGAGTTGGTTGAAATGGAAGTAAGAGACTTATTGTCTTTCTACGATTATGATGGAGATAACGGTCCTGTAATTCAAGGTTCTGCTTTGGGTGCTTTAAACGGAGAGGAAAAATGGGTGAATACAGTAATGGAATTAATGGATGCTGTTGATTCTTGGATTGAATTACCTCAAAGAGATGTAGATAAGCCATTCTTGATGCCTGTTGAAGATGTATTCTCTATTACTGGTCGTGGTACTGTTGCTACTGGTAGAATTGAAACTGGTGTAGCAAACACTGGAGATCCAGTAGAGATCATCGGTATGGGTGCTGAAAAATTAACTTCGACTATCACAGGAGTTGAAATGTTCCGTAAAATATTAGATAGAGGTGAAGCTGGAGATAACGTAGGTCTTTTGTTAAGAGGTATCGATAAAGAAGATATCAAAAGAGGTATGGTAATCTGTAAGCCAGGTTCTGTAAAACCACACAAACATTTCAAAGCTGAGGTGTATATCTTGAAAAAAGAAGAAGGTGGTCGTCACACTCCATTCCACAAAAACTACCGTCCTCAGTTCTATGTAAGAACAACAGACGTTACAGGAACTATTAGTTTACCTGATGGTGTTGAAATGGTAATGCCAGGTGATAACTTAACTGTTACAGTAGAATTACTTCAAACTATCGCGTTGAATGTTGGTTTGAGATTCGCTATCCGTGAAGGAGGTAGAACAGTAGGTGCTGGTCAGGTAACTGAGATTTTAGACTAAGGAATGAATTTCTTATAAATACATTAAAGGTTTCTGTTGGGTATAGCCCGACGGAAACCTTTGTTAACATAGTGTATTTACAAATTAAAGTGCTCTTATCTCAATTTTGATAATGATTAATTAGCGCACTTTTATACGGGTGTAGCTCAGTTGGTAGAGCACTGGTCTCCAAAACCAGGTGTCGGGAGTTCGAGCCTCTCCACCCGTGCATAAAAATACTAGGATGAATTTAGTAACTTATATCAAAGAGTCCTTTGAAGAACTAAGAACGCATGTGACTTGGATGTCATGGCCAGAAGCGCAAAGAACAACTGTTGTTGTGGCTGTGTTTACTGTGATTTTCGCAGTGGCAGTGTTTTTGGTAGATAAGACTTTTCAATTTGGATTCGAAAAATATTTCGATTTATTTAACTAAAAGAATAAGATGTCTGATAATGTAATGAAATGGTATGCCGTCAGAGCTATCGGCGGTCAAGAAAATAAGATCAAAACCTATATCGAAAATGAAATTGCTCGATTAGGCTTATCAGACTATGTACAACAGGTTTTAGTACCAACTGAAAAAGTTATTCAGATCCGAAATGGGAAAAAATATAATAAGGAAAAGGTGTTTTTTCCGGGTTATATTATGGTTGAGGCTAATTTAAGTGGTGAGGTGCCACACGTGATTAAATCAGTTACGGGCGTGATTGGGTTTTTAGGTGAAACCAAAGGTGGTGATCCTATTCCATTAAGACAATCTGAGGTAAATAGAATGTTAGGTACGGTAGATGAATTGGCTGTACAGAATGAAAATGTGGCCATACCATTTATTAAAGGTGAAACTGTAAAAGTAATCGATGGTCCATTTAACGGATTTGACGGTACTATTGAAAAAATAAACGAAGAAAAGCGCAAACTTGAAGTAATGGTAAAAATCTTTGGCAGAAAAACGCCATTGGAATTGAATTACATGCAAGTAGAAAAAATATCATAACTGTTACGCGAACTGAGGTTTCCCTGGCTTCCACATAGGGTAATCTAAAACATGATTAAAAATGGCAAAAGAAGTTAGTAAAATAGTTAAATTACAAGTACGTGGAGGCGCCGCAAACCCTTCACCACCTGTAGGACCTGCATTGGGTTCTGCCGGGGTTAACATTATGGAGTTCTGTAAGCAATTCAATGCCAGAACTCAGGATAAGGCTGGTAAAATTTGTCCGGTAGTAATTACCGTTTACAAGGACAAATCTTTCGAGTTTATAGTGAAGACCGCACCGGCAGCTACACAATTATTAGAAGCAGCTAAATTGAAGAGTGGTTCAGGAGAACCAAACAGAAAGAAAGTGGCTACAGTAACCTGGGACCAAGTTAAAGCAATTGCAGAGGATAAAATGCAAGATTTAAATGCATTTGAAATTGAATCTGCGATGTTGATGGTAGCAGGAACTGCACGTTCTATGGGAATTAGAATTAAAGGAGATGCTCCAGTTAAAAACGCATAATTATGGCAAAGTTGACAAAAAAACAAAAAGAGGCGAAAGCTAAAGTTGATGTAAATGTTGCCCATAATTTAATGGACGCTTCAACTTTGGTTAAAGAAATCACCAACGTAAATTTTGACGCAAGTGTTGATATTGCAGTGCGTTTAGGTGTAGATCCAAGAAAAGCAAATCAAATGGTAAGAGGGGTAGTTACACTACCGCACGGAACCGGTAAAGAAGTACGTGTTTTGGCTTTGGTAACTCCGGATAAGGAAGCTGAAGTAAAGGAGGCAGGTGCTGATTATGTAGGATTAGACGATTACCTTCAAAAAATTAAAGAAGGATGGACAGATGTTGACGTAATTGTCACTTTACCAAGTGTGATGGGTAAATTAGGTCCTTTAGGAAGAATTTTAGGTCCTAGAGGTTTAATGCCAAACCCAAAGACGGGTACAGTAACAATGGATGTCGCTAAGGCAGTACAAGATGTAAAGGGAGGTAAGATCGACTTTAAGGTGGATAAGACAGGTATTGTTCATGCTTCTATCGGAAAGGTTTCGTTTGAAGCTGAAAAGTTAGCCGAAAATGCACATGAATTAGTACAAACCCTTGTTAAATTGAAACCTTCTACTGTAAAAGGTTCTTATATCAAGAGTATTTTTCTATCGAGTACCATGAGTCCTTCGGTAGCGATTGATACAAAAACAGTTTAATCAGTTAAATCGACCGAATAATGACAAGAGAAGATAAAGCGTTAGTAATAGATGAATTAACCGGTAAATTAACCGAGAATAATGTCATCTATCTTGCAGATATTTCAGGCCTCAATGCGACTGATACATCGAACTTAAGAAGAGCATGTTTTAAAGCAAATATTAAACTTGCTGTTGTTAAAAACACATTGCTTTCAAAGGCAATGGAAAAATCTGATAAAGACTTTGGAGACCTTCCTACAATTTTAAAAGGAAATACTTCTATTATGATTGCAGAGGTGAGTAATGCTCCTGCAAAAGTAATTAAGGAATTTAGAAAGAAGTCTGACAAACCTGTTCTTAAAGGAGCATTTGTTGAAGAATCTATCTATGTTGGCGATGACCAATTGGATGCTTTGGTGAACATCAAATCTAAAGAAGAGGTAATTGGAGATGTAATCGGATTGTTACAATCACCAGCTAAGAATGTAGTTTCTGCATTGAAATCTGGTGGAGGTAAATTAGCCGGTATTTTGAAGACCTTATCAGAAAAAGAATAAGTACACACTAAAACTAAAATAATAAAAAATTTAAATTTAAAGAAAATGGCAGATTTAAAAGAATTCGCAGAACAATTAGTTAACTTAACAGTAAAAGAAGTTAATGAGTTGGCAAATATCTTAAAAGAAGAATATGGTATTGAGCCTGCAGCTGCTGCTGTAGCTGTTGCTGGTCCTGCGGCTGGTGGTGGAGAGGCTGCTGCTGAAGAAAAATCAGAATTTGATGTAATCTTAAAAGCAGCTGGTGGATCTAAATTAGCAGTAGTAAAATTGGTTAAAGAATTAACCGGTTTAGGATTAAAAGAAGCTAAAGAAATCGTTGATAGCGCACCTGCTCCAATTAAAGAAGGTATCTCTAAAGACGAAGCTGAAGGATTAAAAGCTTCTTTAGAAGAAGCAGGAGCTGAAGTAGAGCTTAAATAATTATTCTACTTAAATATCTAAGGTTTAGGACTTTAGGGTGTAATCCCTAAAGCCTAAACCATTTTTGCATATATATTCTTTCTTAGATTTTAATTTAAATTTTTCTCCATTGGCAACGAAAAAAGATAACCAAAGAGTAAACTTTTCATCAACCAAATTGTTCACTGATTATCCCGACTTTCTCGATATACAAGTTAAGTCTTTCCAGGATTTTTTCCAGTTAGAAACAAAATCTGATGAACGTAGTGACGAAGGTTTGTTCCAGACCTTTCAGGACAACTTTCCAATTACTGATACCCGTAATAACTTTGTTTTAGAGTTTTTAGATTATTTCGTTGACCCACCAAGATATAGCATTCAAGAATGTATTGAAAGAGGGTTAACTTACAGTGTGCCATTAAAAGCCCGATTAAAATTATATTGTACAGACGAAGAACACGAAGACTTTGAAACGATTGTACAAGATGTTTATTTGGGGACTATTCCTTATATGACTCCAAGTGGTACTTTTGTGATCAACGGAGCAGAAAGAGTAGTAGTTTCTCAGTTGCACAGATCTCCTGGCGTATTTTTCGGTCAGTCTTTTCACGCGAATGGAACAAAATTGTACTCTGCAAGAGTTATTCCGTTTAAAGGTTCATGGATTGAATTCGCAACGGATATTAACCAAGTGATGTATGCATACATCGACAGAAAGAAAAAATTACCAGTAACTACTCTTTTCAGATCTATCGGATTTGAAAGAGATAAAGATATCCTTGAAATTTTTGACCTTGCTGAAGAGGTAAAAGTGTCAAAAAGCGGATTGAAAAAATACTTAGATAGAAAACTCGCAGCGAGAGTTCTTAAAACTTGGTTTGAGGATTTTGTTGATGAAGATACAGGTGAGGTAATTTCTATCGAAAGAAATGAAATTGTTCTAGATCGTGATACGGTGCTTGAAAAAGAGCATATTGATGAGATCGTTGATTCTGGAGCTAAGACCATTTTATTACATAAATTAGATAATGAAACAGGGGATTATGCCATTATCCATAATACCCTTCAAAAGGATCCAACTAACTCTGAAAAAGAGGCAGTTGAATACATATACAGACAGTTGCGTAACGCAGAACCACCAGATTATGAAACGGCGAAAGGAGTAATTCAAAAATTGTTTTTCTCTGATCAACGTTATAATTTAGGGGAAGTTGGTCGTTACAGAATGAATAAAAAATTGGGTCTGGAAGTAGGTATTGAGGAAAAAGTACTTACCCAATTGGATATCATTACAATCGTAAAGAATTTGATCAACTTAGTGAATTCAAAAGCGGAGGTAGATGATATTGACCACTTGTCTAACCGTCGTGTAAGAACGGTAGGAGAGCAATTGTCCGGACAGTTTGGTGTTGGTTTGGCCAGAATGGCAAGAACCATTCGCGAACGAATGAATGTGCGGGACAATGAAGTATTTACACCAATTGATTTGATCAATGCCAAGACTTTATCGTCTGTCATCAATTCATTTTTTGGTACGAATCAGTTATCTCAGTTTATGGATCAAACGAATCCATTGGCGGAGATTACACATAAAAGAAGGTTGTCAGCTTTAGGCCCAGGTGGACTTTCAAGAGAAAGAGCAGGGTTTGAGGTACGAGACGTTCACTATACACATTACGGAAGACTTTGTCCGATCGAAACGCCTGAAGGTCCAAATATTGGTTTGATATCTTCTTTGGCCGTCTATGCCAAAGTGAATAATCTAGGTTTTATCGAAACTCCTTATAGAGAGATTCATGATGGAGGTCTGGATGTTACAAAGGCGCCGATCTATTTGAGTGCCGAAGAGGAAGAAGGTCAGAAGATTGCACAGTCAAATTTAGATGTGGATGCAAAAGGAAAAATCACTGCAGAAAAAGTTGTGGCCAGAGAAGAGGGAGATTTTCCTTTGGTAGAGCCTCAAGAGATCAATTACATGGACGTTGCGCCGAACCAGATCGCTTCAATTTCTGCTTCTTTAATTCCTTTTCTAGAGCACGATGATGCAAACCGTGCATTGATGGGGTCTAACATGATGCGTCAGGCTGTTCCTTTAATGAAGCCTGAGGCACCGATTGTTGGTACCGGATTAGAGAGACGAGTAGCTACTGATTCAAGAATTCTGATGAACGCTGAAGATGATGGTGTCGTAACTTATGTTGATTCCAATAGAATTGAGATTAAGTATGAAAGAACTGATGAAGAGAGATTGGTTAGTTTTGAAGATGATTCGAAATCTTATAACCTAATCAAGTTTAGAAAAACAAACCAAGGAACGGCGATCAACTTACATCCTATTGTTAAAAAAGGGGATAAGGTAACCAAAGGGCAAGTGCTTTGTGAGGGCTATGCTACAGAAAATGGTGAGCTCGCTTTAGGTAGAAACTTGAAAGTTGCTTTTATGCCTTGGAAAGGTTACAATTTCGAGGATGCTATTGTGATTTCAGAAAAGGTAGTACGCGAAGATATTTTTACATCAATTCATATCGACGAGTATTCACTTGAAGTAAGGGATACTAAATTAGGAGCTGAAGAATTGACTGCAGACATTCCAAATGTGAGTGAAGAGGCGACTAAAGATTTAGACGAGAATGGAATGATCCGCATTGGTGCTGAAATTAAGCCAGGCGATATCTTGATTGGTAAGATAACACCAAAAGGAGAATCTGATCCAACTCCGGAAGAAAAATTACTAAGAGCAATCTTTGGAGATAATGCGGGCGATGTAAAGGATGCTTCTTTAAAAGCCTCTCCTTCATTACACGGTGTTGTTATCGATAAGAAATTGTTCCAGAGAACGATAAAAGATAAAGTTAAAAAAGCAAAAGAAACCAATGACATTGCTCGATTAGAAGCAGAATATACTGTGAAAATCGATAATCTTAAAGAGCAATTGATCGAGAAATTATTCCATTTGGTCAACGGTAAAACGTCGCAGGGTGTTCACAATGATCTTGGAGAGGAAATTTTTGCAAAAGGAAAGAAATACACCTTAAAGATGTTGAACTCTGTGATGGATTTTGAGCATTTAACCAAAGGTGTATGGACAACTGACAGCGATGTAAATGCTTTGATCAGTCAGTTAATCCACAACTATAAGATCAAATTGAGTGATTTACAAGGAGCACTCAGAAGAAAGAAGTTTACAATTACTATTGGAGATGAGTTGCCAAAAGGAATTTTGAAGCTAGCCAAAATTTACGTAGCTAAAAAACGTAAGTTAAAAGTTGGTGATAAAATGGCAGGTCGTCACGGAAACAAAGGTATTGTTGCTAAAATTGTTCGTAGAGAAGATATGCCGTTTTTGGAAGACGGAACGCCGGTTGATATTGTATTGAACCCACTTGGTGTACCATCTCGTATGAACATTGGTCAGATCTATGAAACTGTGCTCGGTTGGGCAGGTCAAAATTTGGGAGAGAAATATGCTACACCAATTTTTGATGGTGCAAATATTGATCAAATCACGGCCTTAACTAATAAAGCCGGTATCCCAGAATTTGGTCACACTTATTTATTTGATGGAGGTACAGGAGAAAGATTTGATCAGCCAGCTACAGTGGGTGTTATTTATATGATCAAACTGGGTCACATGATTGAAGATAAGATGCATGCCAGATCTATAGGACCTTACTCTTTAATTACACAGCAACCATTAGGAGGTAAAGCTCAGTTTGGAGGTCAGAGATTTGGAGAGATGGAGGTTTGGGCTCTAGAAGCCTATGGTGCTTCGGCAACCTTGAGAGAAATCTTAACCGTTAAATCGGATGATGTGATGGGTAGAGCCAAAACTTACGAATCAATCGTAAAAGGCGAACCTATGCCAGAACCTGGTTTACCAGAATCTTTCAATGTATTGATGCACGAACTAATGGGTCTAGGTTTAGACGTACGATTAGAAGAATAATATTTTTACAACAGTACCCTGCGGGGTACTGTGTTTCATTTTTCACATAAAAAAAATCTTAACCATCACCATGGCAAGACAAAAGGATAAATACACGGTAAAAAAATTTAATAAAATAACCATCGGTTTGGCATCTCCTGAAACGATTTTAGAGAAATCTAGAGGAGAAGTTTTAAAACCTGAAACCATTAATTACAGAACCCATAAACCTGAGCGAGATGGTTTGTTCTGTGAGCGTATTTTTGGTCCTGTAAAGGATTATGAATGTGCTTGTGGTAAATATAAAAGAATTCGTTACAAAGGAATTATTTGCGACCGTTGCGGGGTTGAAGTAACTGAGAAAAAAGTTAGAAGAGACAGAGTAGGTCATATCAATTTGGTAGTTCCTGTAGCACATATATGGTATTTCAGATCATTGCCTAATAAAATTGGATACCTTTTAGGATTACCATCCAAAAAATTAGACATGATCATTTACTATGAACGTTATGTAGTTATCCAACCTGGATTGGCTAAAAACGCAGATGGTGAACCTCTACAGAAACTTGATTTCTTAACAGAGGAGGAATATCTTGATATTTTAGAAGAACTTTCACAAGACAATCAATATTTGGACGATAGTGATCCAAACAAGTTCATCGCAAAGATGGGTGCTGAGTGTTTGATCGAGTTACTTCATAGAATTGATCTTGATGAACTATCATATCAATTAAGACATAGCGCAAATACTGAGACAAGTAAACAACGTAAAATGGAAGCGCTCAAGCGTTTGAATGTTGTTGAAGCCCTCAGAGAAGCAAATAAGAGAAAGGAGAATTTACCGGAATGGATGATTATGAAAGTAGTTCCTGTTATTCCGCCGGAATTGCGTCCTTTAGTTCCATTGGATGGAGGTAGATTTGCTACTTCTGATTTGAATGACCTTTATAGAAGGGTTATTATCAGAAATAATCGTTTGAAAAGACTGATGGAAATCAAAGCGCCAGAGGTAATCTTGCGCAATGAGAAACGTATGTTGCAAGAATCTGTAGATTCATTATTCGACAATACGAGAAAGGCTTCCGCTGTAAAAACAGAATCCAATAGACCTTTAAAATCTCTTTCAGACTCATTAAAAGGTAAACAAGGTAGATTCCGTCAAAACTTATTAGGTAAGCGTGTAGATTATTCGGCTCGTTCGGTTATTGTTGTTGGACCTGAATTAAAATTATACGAATGCGGTTTGCCAAAAGATATGGCAGCTGAATTGTACAAACCATTCATCATCAGAAAACTGATTGAAAGAGGAATTGTAAAAACAGTAAAATCGGCAAAAAAAATAATTGATAAGAGAGAGCCAGTAGTTTGGGATATTTTAGAAAATGTGCTAAAAGGACATCCTGTATTATTAAACAGGGCCCCAACGTTGCACCGTTTGGGTATTCAAGCATTTCAGCCAAAATTAATCGAAGGTAAAGCGATTCAGTTACACCCCTTGGTGTGTACCGCGTTTAACGCCGACTTTGATGGTGACCAGATGGCGGTGCATTTACCTTTAGGTAATGAAGCTATTTTGGAAGCGCAATTATTGATGCTCGCCTCTCACAATATTTTGAATCCGGCAAACGGTTCTCCAATTACAGTACCTTCTCAGGATATGGTTTTGGGTCTGTACTATATGACCAAAGAAAGAAAATCTACACCTGAGCATAAAGTAAAAGGAGAAGGAACTACTTTTTACTCTCTTGAAGAGGTCGAAATTGCCTTTAATGAGAAGAAGGTTGATCTCAATGCCATTATCAAAGTAAGGACGAACGATATCAATGAGAAAGGAGAAATTGCTCCTAGGCTAATTGAAACTACTGTAGGAAGAGTTTTATTTAACGAGGTAGTGCCTCCTGCTGCAGGTTATATTAACGAAGTATTGACCAAAAGATCTTTAAGAGATATTATTGGCAAGATTTTAAAAGTGACAGACGTACCTACCACAGGTAAATTCTTGGATTCTATCAAAGATATGGGTTATCGTTTCGCTTTTAAAGGTGGACTATCTTTTAGTTTAGGAGATATTATTATTCCGGAAGAAAAGCACAGCATGATCGAATCTGCCAATGGTCAGGTAGATAATATTATGGCTAGTTATAACATGGGTATGCTTACCAATAAGGAAAGATATAACCAGGTAATTGACGTATGGAGTTCAACCAATAACAGGTTGACAGAGCTTTCTATGAAACGATTGAGGGAAGATCAACAAGGATTTAACTCAGTATATATGATGTTAGATTCTGGTGCAAGGGGTTCTAAAGAGCAAATTCGTCAGTTAACAGGTATGCGTGGTTTAATGGCAAAACCTAAGAAATCTACAGCCAGCGGTGGAGAGATTATTGAAAACCCAATCCTTTCTAACTTTAAGGAAGGACTTTCTATTTTGGAGTATTTTATCTCTACACACGGTGCTCGTAAAGGTTTAGCGGATACGGCATTGAAAACAGCGGATGCGGGTTATTTAACACGTCGTTTGGTGGATGTTGCGCAAGATGTGATCATCAATGAAGTAGATTGTGAAACGCTAAGAGGTTTGCAAGTATATCCATTGAAAAAGAATGATGAGATCGTAGAATCTCTAGGAGAAAGGATTTTGGGTAGAGTTTCGCTTCACGATGTTTATGATCCTGAAACGGATGAATTGATCATCAAATCTGGAGAATATTTTAATGAAGAAGAAGTTGCTAAAGTTAATGAAACTGGTTTAGAATCGATTGAAGTGCGTTCAGCCTTGACCTGTGAATCCAAGCAAGGTATTTGTGCCAAATGTTATGGTATTAACTTGTCTACGAACAAAATGGTTCAAAAAGGTGAAGCTGTTGGTGTTGTAGCAGCTCAATCTATTGGTGAACCAGGTACTCAGTTAACATTGCGTACTTTCCACGTAGGAGGTATTGCGGGTAATATTTCTGAAGAAAGTGAAATGATCGCGAACTTCTCAGGTAAGATTCAAATAGACGACTTAAAGACTGTGAAAGGTCTTGATGGAGAAGGGAACGAGTTTGACGTAGTAATTTCCAGAACGGCAGAAGCAAAAATTATCGACCCAAGAACAGAGCTTACTTTGAGTGCCAATAATATTCCTTATGGATCATTCATTTTTGTCAATGACGGAGATATGGTTAAAAGAGGAACTTCAATTTGTAAATGGGATCCATACAACGGTGTGATTGTTTCTGAATTTGAAGGAAAAGTTGAATTTGAGGATATTTTAGAAGGTGTTACCTATAAAGTTGAAATTGATGAGCAAACCGGATTTAGAGAAAAGGTAATCGCCGATTTCAAAAAGAAAAAAGTTGCACCGAACCTATTGATCAAAGATAAGTCGGGTGAAGTACTTCAATCCTACAGTTTACCGGTAGGGGCTCACTTATTGGTTGAAGATGGAGAAAAAATCAAGTCTGGTAAGATTTTGGTGAAGATACCTAGAAGATCTGGAAAAGCAGGAGATATTACCGGTGGACTTCCAAGAGTAACAGAGTTATTCGAAGCCCGTGATCCATCAAACCCGGCAGTGGTTTCTGAGATAGACGGTGTTGTTTCTTTAGGTAAAATTAAGAGAGGAAATCGTGAAGTTATTGTAGAATCGAAATTGGGTGATATCAAGAAGTATTTGGTGAAATTATCTAATCAGATTCTTGTACAAGAAAATGATTTTGTAAAAGCAGGTATGCCTTTGTCAGACGGTGCGATTACACCTTCAGATATATTAAATATCCAAGGACCTTCTAAAGTTCAGGAATATTTGGTAAATGAAATTCAGGAAGTATATCGTTTACAAGGTGTGAAAATCAATGACAAGCACTTTGAGGTGATCGTTCGCCAGATGATGAGAAAAGTGAGAATTGTAGATTCAGGTGATACCTTATTCCTGGAAGATCAATTGGTTCATAAAGATGATTTTATCGAACAAAATGATAAGATGTACGGAATGAAGGTAGTAGAAGATCCGGGAGACTCTGATCTTAAACCAGGTCAAATTATCTCAGCTCGTCAATTAAGAGATGAAAATTCGATCTTGATCAGAAACGATAAGAATTTGGTTGAAGCTAGAGATGCTTTCCCTGCAACTGCAGAGCCAATCTTACAGGGTATTACGAGAGCGTCTTTACAAACAAAATCGTTTATTTCTGCTGCATCGTTCCAAGAAACAACAAAAGTGCTAAACGAAGCTGCGGTAAGCGGTAAAGAAGACTATCTTGAAGGTTTGAAGGAGAATGTAATTGTTGGTAAGAGAATTCCGGCAGGTACTGGTATCCATGATTACGACCATATTATTGTGGGAAGTAAAGAAGATATGACAGTTTCAATAGAAGAATAAATTTTAAAGGCCAAGTTCATCTTGGCCTTTTTTTATCGTTATGGAAAAAAAGGAACATAAAGGACAAATAAACATTGAGTTAGACGAACAGATGTCTGATGGTACTTATGCCAATCTTGCTATCATCAACCATTCAGTTTCGGAGTTTGTTATTGATTTTATCAATATCATGCCCGGAGCCCCAAAAGCTAAGGTGAAATCGAGAATAATTTTAACGCCGCAGCACGCCAAAAGGTTTATGAAAGCATTGGCAGACAATATACAGCGATTTGAGAATGCACATGGAGAAATTAAGGATTACGATGTGCCGCCGATTCCTATGAGTTTTGGACCCACAGGGAAAGCATAAAAAACCGAGATTGCTCGGTTTTTTTATTTTTAATCTATTATTCTAATAGGATTTTCTATTTTTGCGCCTGCTAAAAAAATCAAAATGGGAATATATTTGCGGTGTGCACTATTGTGTTTTTTTGTTGTTCAGTTTGTTTCTGGTCAAGATTTGGAAGTTCAAAATTTAAATGAAGTTTTACTTACTTCAGAAAGAATAGAAATTCCTTTCTCAGAAAATTCAAGAACTATTCAGTTAATTACCAAAGAGGATATACAAAAAAGTACGGCCAGTAATGTAGCAGAATTACTACAGCAATACGCCGGGATAGATGTGCGTAGAAGGGGAGTAGAAGGGACGCAAGCCGATCTTTATATCAGGGGAGGAAGTTTTGATCAAACATTGGTACTAATCGATGGAATAAAAACAGAAAATCCTCAAACGGGTCATCATACCATGAATATGATGATCCCAATTGAAAATATTGAAAGGATCGAAGTAATTAAAGGTCCGGCAGCACGAGTTTATGGTCAGAATGCGTTTACAGGAGCAATCAACATCGTAACAAAAAAACAGGTCGAAACTTCAGTAAAAGGTGATGTTGGATTTGGTTCATTTGGACAGCAGAGATATGAATTGACCGGTGCGGTAAATTTTGACAATTCTGCGCATCAAATTCATTATTCAAATATTTCTTCAGATGGTTATCGCTACAATACAGATTTTAAAAACCAGAATGTCTTTTTAAAAAGCAAATGGAATACCCAAGGAATTCCTGTTGATTTGATTGCGACATTTATGGAAAGAAATTTTGGGGCAAATGGTTTCTATGCAAGTCCGGCGGCCAAAGATCAGTACGAAGAAACACAAGCATCTCTTATCGGATTGTCCTCTAATTTTGAAACGCACAATATAGTTTTAAAGTCAAAATTGTATTGGACAAGAGGGCAGGATATGTATGAATTTATTCGTGATAAACCTGAAATCTACAGAAATTTACACATTACCAATAAAATAGGAGGAGCCGTAGATGCATCTTACCGATCCAACTTAGGTATAACAGGTATAGGATTAGATTTGGCAAGGGTATCTATAGCCAGTAATAATTTAGGGGATCATGATCGGACCATGGTGACAGGATTTTTGGAGCACAGGTTTCATTTTTTTGATGACAAATTTGATGTGACCCCTGGAATAGCGGCAACTTATTTTTCTGATTTTGGTTTTCATGCATTTCCGGGAATAGATCTTGGATATGAGATAAAGGCAAACTTTAAAATATATGCAAATATGGGTTCTACTTACCGTATTCCAACCTATACAGACCTTTATTATACCTCACCAACTACAATTGGAAATGAAGAATTAGAACCAGAAAGTGCTTTGACTGAGGAATTAGGGTTAAAATGGAATTCGGGTCGATTTTATATTGATTTCGCTGCATTTTATAGAAGTGCTGATAATTTGATTGACTATGTCAAAGAAAATGAAGATGATCCATGGCAATCTCAAAATATACAGAATGTATCAACATTAGGGCTTGAATCAACAGTAGATTATAGATTTAGTCTTTTGAAATATCCTCAATTAATAAGGATTGGCTATGCTTATTTGGAAGATGATATTAAGAACTCTGACTTTAATTTTTCTCAGTATTCTTTAAATTCGATGAAACATCAGGTTAATTTATCCTTAGAGTCTCAATTAATTAATTGGTTACAACAAAGCATTGCTTTTAGATTTGTTGAAAGACCTGATGGAACCAATTATAAAGTGGTTGACGCTAAACTTACAGGGAGTATAAGGGGATTTGAAATTAGTGCCGCGTTTAATAATATTTTCAGTGAAGCATATACAGAAACAAATCTTGTACCCATGCCTGAATTTAATTTCTTGGCAGGTCTGAGTTATGTATTTAAATAAATTAGATCTCTTTTTTCTGTATTTTTTTATGAATTTCACCAATTTTTTGCACGGCAGCACTTCCGTACCACGGATGTAATTCCATGATTAATCCCCCTGATTTAATAAGAGGGTCGGTTTCGGTTAATTTTTTAGCTTCCTCCACTGTTTCCACATTGAAGATATAGATGCCCCGAAATTCTCCATCATCTAAAAAGGGACCTGCGAGTACCAGTGTTCCCTCTTTTGCCATTTTCGTTATATTATCTAAATGTGCTCTCTGCAGCTTTACCCGTGTGATAGAATCTTTACTTCTATTTGGTCCAGATTTTAAGAAAGCCATAACATATGTTTTCATTCCGTAGTCATCTGCTTTAAGTTCGTTAGCAAGTTTTTGGTCATATCCCGATACTTCAGTTTGTGCATGAACAAAATAGGAGAATAGAAAAATGATTAAAAAAGTAGAAATTAGCTTCATGGCATTTTCTTTATGATAATTAAGTCAAATTTAATTAATAAATTAAAAGCTCAATTACTAAACCAGAGCAACATGGTCTATTTTGATAAAGATTACCTTGCGTTTTTTAAGGATTTAGCCGGAAATAATCATAAGGAATGGTTTGATATCCATAGAAAACGCTATGAGAAAAGCGTGAAAATTCCTATGCAGGTTTTTGTAAAGGATTTGATTTTTGCGCTGAATAAGGTTGATAAGGAAATTCAGATTGAACCCAAAGATGCAATTTTTAGAATCAACAGAGATATACGGTTTTCTAAAGATAAAACACCATACAAACTGCAGAGTAGTGCCGTGATTTCTAAATACGGTAAAAAGGACAAGAGTTATCCCGGTTTGTATATTGAGTTAGGTCCTGAGTATTTTGGTATTTACGGAGGTTTGTATATGCCTAATTCTAAAGAGATTCAGCAAGTAAGGAATTATATGGCTGCACATAAAAATGTATTTATCAAATTGATTCAAGACCAAGACTTCGTGAAAAAGTACGGAGGATTAAGAGGTGAAAAGAGCAAGAGGATACCAAAAGATTTTACAGATTCAGCTAAAGAAATACCTTTATTATTGAATAAGCAATGGTATTATTTTTCGCATTTAGACCCGGAAACTATACTTCGTTCAGATTTGATCAATTTGGTGCTAGACTATTATACATCTGCGGGGGAAATCCGTTCTTTTTTCGCCGAAGCACTTGAAAACAATTCATAAATTATGACAGAAAGAATAAAGAATTATGGCACTTTTTACACTTTTTATTTGAGTGAGCACCAAAATATGACATGCAGAATACTTCATTTTATAGGTACCGGCCTAGTCTTTGTTTTGGCATTTTTAGCCATATATTTAGATATTCCAAAACTATGGATTGCTGTTCCTGCGGTAGGTTATGGTTTTGCCTGGGTTGGTCATTTTTTCTTTGAAAAGAATAAGCCAGCTACCTTTAAATATCCTTTGTGGAGTTTATTCTCTGATTTTAAGATGTTTTTTCAACTTCTGGCCGGAAAAATTTCATTTGATGGAAAGAAAGATCTCTTGTAAGAATGAACTATTTCTTCGTTGAATGGAATATCAATTATAAATATACTTATGAAATCATCAATTTTTTTGTTCCTACTTATTACTACGTTTACTTATGGTCAGATCGATTTAAAACCTTTGAAGATAGGTGAGATGGCTCCTGTCATCTCAGGGACAGATCAATTCGGAAAAAGTATTAATTCAACTGAGATATTGCCCGATCAAAAAATCTTACTGATATTTTACCGAGGAAATTGGTGTCCTCATTGTCAAATACATTTGGCAAAACTGCAGGATAATATCGTTGAAATATCAAATAAAAAGGTGAAAGTAATTGTGGTTACACCGGAAACAGTAGAAAAAACTAAAGAAACAAGTAACAAGTGGGAGGCGACTTATTCTATTTTGCACGATACAGATAATAAAATCATGGAGGCTTACCATGTGGCTTTCGAAGTAAACAAAATGAATGTGCCTAATTATTTCGAAGCTGTTTCTAAAAAAGTGGCAGAAAACAATGGCATGGATAATATGGTTTTGCCGGTTCCAGCCACTTATCTTATTGGGAATGATGGCAAAATTATGTATGTACAATTCGACCCTGATTACAAAAATCGCTCTGATTTTGATGAGATCAAAAAATACCTTTAACTAAAAATGTTGTGACATAAAAAAAGTCGCTCAAGAGCGACTTTTTTATTTCTAAGAAAAATGATTTTACATCATTCCGGGCATTCCACCACCCATTGGTGGCATACCGCCTCCAGCTGGTCCTTCTTCTTTAATATCCACCAAAGCACATTCGGTTGTCAAGATCATACCTGCAACAGATGCTGCATTTTCGATCGCGATACGAGTTACTTTTTTCGGATCTATAATTCCAGCCTTCATCATATGAACATATTCTCCAGTTTTCGCGTTAAAACCAAAGTCTTTCTTGCCTTCTAATACTTTTGAAGCTACAACAGAACCTTCGCTACCTGCGTTCTCTACAATGGTGCGCAATGGTTCTTCAATGGCTCTAGAAACGATTTGAACACCAGTTGCTTCATCGGCATTTTCTGTTTTAATTTTTGCCAAAGCTGCTTTTGCTCTGATCAAAGCAACACCACCACCGGCAACAATTCCTTCTTCCACCGCGGCTCTGGTTGCATGTAATGCATCCTCAACGCGATCCTTTTTCTCTTTCATTTCAACTTCACTGGCAGCCCCAACATACAATACAGCTACTCCTCCGGCTAATTTAGCCAAACGCTCTTGTAATTTTTCTCTGTCGTAATCAGAAGTCGTGGTTTCGATCTGAGATTTGATTTGGTTTACGCGTGCTTTGATATCAGCTGAAGCGCCATTTCCATTAACAACAGTAGTATTGTCTTTGTCAATGCTAACTCTATCCGCTTGACCGAGCATATCCATGGTTGTGTTTTCCAAGGTAAAACCTCTTTCTTCAGCTATCACAGTACCTCCTGTCAAAACTGCTATATCCTCTAGCATTGCTTTTCTTCTGTCACCGAAACCAGGTGCTTTTACAGCAGCAATTTTAAGAGAACCTCTTAATTTATTGACAACCAAGGTAGCCAAAGCTTCACCATCCACATCTTCTGCGATGATCAAAAGTGGTTTCCCGCTTTGTGCAACAGGCTCGAGAACTGGTAAAAGATCTTTCATAGAAGAGATTTTTTTCTCATACAATAAGATGTATGGAGAATCTAGTTCTGCGATCATTTTATCTGCATCTGTAATGAAATATGGAGATAAGTAACCTCTGTCAAACTGCATACCTTCTACGATATCCACATAAGTTTCAGTACCCTTAGATTCTTCTACGGTAATTACTCCTTCTTTACCAACTTTGTCAAATGCTTTGGCGATTAACTCACCAATAGAATCATCATTATTGGCAGAAATAGCTGCAACTTGTTTGATTTTTTCCATTTTACTTCCAACCACCTCAGATTGTGAAGCTAAATCTTCTACGATCGTGCTGACTGCTTTATCAATTCCTTTTTTAAGGTCTAATGGATTTGCACCTGCAGCGACGTTTTTCAAACCTTCTTTTACAATTGCTTGTGCTAGTACAGTAGCGGTTGTTGTACCATCACCGGCCAAATCACTGGTTTTAGAAGCAACTTCCTTTACCATTTGTGCTCCCATGTTTTCAAGCGCATCTTCTAATTCGATTTCTTTTGCCACAGAAACACCATCCTTTGTAATCTGAGGACCTCCAAAGGCCTTTCCAATTACAACGTTTCTTCCTTTTGGTCCTAAAGTAACTTTTACCGCATTTGCTAAAGCATCAACTCCGCGTTTAAGTCCTTCTCTTGATTCTATATCAAAAATTATATCTTTTGCCATAATTAAATTTGTTTTTTAATTTTTTCGGGGTTAGTAAAATTAAATGATCGCAAAAATTTCATTTTCGCGCATAATTAAATAATCTGTTCCATCAAATTTTAACTCAGTACCGGCATATTTTCCATAAAGTACTTTGTCACCAACTTTTACTGTGATGGGTTCATCTTTGGTTCCTTTGCCTACAGCAACAACAATTCCTTGTTGTGGTTTTTCTTTTGCTGAATCGGGAATGATAATACCAGAAGCTGTTTTTGTTTCTGCTTCAAGTGCCTTGATAATTACCCTATCTGATAAGGGGGTGATATTCAATTTGCTCATATGTATAAATTTTTTATGATTTGTTTTACTGCTCCTGAATAAGCAAATACATTGCCATTCTATATTCTATGACAAATTGTAAAAAAAAATGCCAACGTGTCATTGCGTTGGCATTTTTCAATGATTTTTTAGTCACGAATTATTGAGTAGTGTCTAATTCTGTGTTTGTATCAAGTGTTGCAGGTGCATCAAGATTAGCATCTCTTTCATTGATAATTCCCTCTGTTTCTGATCTTGTATCGACTGAATTCGTTCTCGGAATTGCAAAATTAGAAAGTAAAATTAAGGCAAATAAAACAGTGGCTAGTGTCCAAGTACTTTTATCTAAAAAGTCG
The DNA here is from genome assembly GCF_042679565.1 of Namhaeicola litoreus. Taxonomy (NCBI): domain Bacteria; kingdom Pseudomonadati; phylum Bacteroidota; class Flavobacteriia; order Flavobacteriales; family Flavobacteriaceae; genus Namhaeicola; species Namhaeicola litoreus. The sequence goes on from NZ_JBHTMY010000003.1 coordinate 142,517, forward strand.
TTGGTATTTTGAACGCCACCCATGTTTTGACCACCTCCAAATGAGGAAGACAGACCTCCGCCTTTTGGATTCTGCACCATAATTACCAAGATCAACAAAATTGCCACAATGAAGATCAATATTAAAAATAAGGTATAAGACATAATGTACTAGTTATATGATTGTAAATCTTTTATTTTATCAATTTGGTGTGCAAAGAAACTACTTTTTTCCGGATATTTCAAACTTAAAATTTGAAAAGCTGTTATGGCTTTTTTATATTTTTTTTGCTCTAAATAAACATGGGCCAAAGTTTCTGTCATGAGCTGTTCATTTTCAACAGTACTCGTATCGTGTATTATTGGACTTTCTAATTCCTCTATTTGCCCAATTTTAGGGTTCTTGCTAATAAACTTCTCAATGAGTGCGAAATTCTCGTTTTTCGAAGCGCTCTTTAGATTTGAAGAGTCTTTCATCGTTTTATCTTCTCGCTCAATTGGTTTTAAATTAGATAACTGCATCCATTCATAAAAAGATAGCTGATCATCAGACTTAAAATGAATCGGTCTACCAACCATTAATTCATTTTCTGTGTTTTGTCTATCCTCCTCTTCGCCGAGGATTGATGGAATCTTTGGAGAATCATCTTCTGAATTGGCGAGCGTTTTAATCACTTTGCTACCCGGATATACCTGATCTACTTGGAATTTGTCTGAGGTAATTAAATCAAATAGAATTTGTCTATCCGTGGTGTGGGCAGCCGTCTGTTTGAGGGCTAGGTTATATTTGTAGCTATTTTGTTTATGTAGACCATGTAAATGTATTGCCCGAGCTGCCTGAAAATAGGGAAATTCATGTGTAATTTCCTCCAAATCTTTCGTAGCCTCTTTATCAATAAGATGAGGATTATCGAGGAAGACGGTGAGATCTATTAAGTTAATGGCCATAATTTACCATTTTGCTACGGAAGCATTAAAAATATCCTGGGTAATTCTTTCAAAAATTTCTGTATAGGCGGCCTCCAGTACAGCACCTCCTAACTGTGCATTGGCGTCAAAATCGCTAAAGAAAGAAAATGTTCTGTCAAAATTATCTTCTTCTATCAATCTATTGTAAAATCTCACTCTGACAGCAATTGTCAATCTATTTTGAGCCGCAGTTTGTTCTGCAGTGGCTGCAATCGGGATTACTCTGTATTGTGTTATTTCACCTTCGAAGTGAAGATCACCTCCGGCATTTGTCAATTTTAAATTGGTTTGTCTTAAAAAACGGTCTTGAAGCGCTAAAGTAAATTCCTGGCTCAACCCTGGCTCCACCAATTGTGCATTATTAGGAAAGTTGTCAATTTGAATTGTTTTTGCGTCCCCGGTACTTCCACCTGTGAATGAGTAAACGCCACAGGCATGAGTAGTTAATAGGGCAATAAGCAGAATTAAAGGCGCTATTTTATTCAATCTATTATTTTTTCTCAATGAAACAAATTAACAACAACCAAACTAGAATTACAAGTCGTATTGCTTTATTTTACGATATAAGGTTCTTTCGGAAATGCCCAATTCCTTAGCCGCTAACTTTCTTTTACCTTTATTTCTGTCTAATGACTTTTTGATCATTTCGTATTCTTTTTCCTGTAATGAAACAGACTCATCAACTGTTTCAATATCGTCATAGCTATTGATATGGGGTGCTTTAGGATAAGGTTCTGCGATTGGAGGGCGAATAATTTCCATGTCATCTTCCACATCTTCATACTCCTTACCATATATTTTATTGATCAAATATTGGGTGTTTTCGGTATTCTTTTGTTTGCCTTCCTCTTTCATTAAGGATTGAGTTAGCTTTTTCAGATCATTAATATCATTTCGCATATCAAATAATACCTTATACAAAATCTCTCGTTCATTTGAAAAATCAGATTCGAGTGATGACTTTTTTATAATCGCCGGAAGGTTAGATTGATAATCAGGTAAATATGATTTTAAAACCTCTTTTGTTATAGATCGATTTTGTTCTATAACAGAAATTTGCTCTGTAATATTTTTTAACTGTCTAATGTTTCCGTTCCAAGAATAGTTCAGTAAAACAGGTAAGGCCTCTTCTTCTAATTTTATGGTGGGCATTTTATATTTTTGCGCAAAATCTGAGGCAAATTTTCGAAAAAGTAAATGCGTATCGTCTGGTCTTTCTCTGAGTGGGGGCAAGTAAATTTCTACAGTACTCAGCCTGTAATACAAATCTTCCCTAAATTTACCCTTATGAATCGCATCCATCATATTCACATTGGTTGCAGCCACAATTCGCACGTCAGTTTTTTCCGCTTTAGAAGAACCCACCTTCATATATTCACCGGTCTCTAAAACACGTAACAATCTAACTTGTGTAGGCAAGGGTAATTCGCCTACTTCGTCCAAAAAAATTGTTCCACCATCGGCCTCTTCGAAATAACCGCTGCGGGTTTGTGTAGCTCCGGTAAATGATCCTTTTTCATGACCGAACAATTCACTATCTATGGTTCCTTCCGGAATTGCACCACAGTTTACGGCAATATATTTATTGTGTTTTCGATGCGATAAATGATGAATTATTTTCGGAATGCTCTCTTTTCCCACCCCACTTTCTCCGGTTACCAGTACAGAAATATCTGTGGGTGCAACGCGAATTGCCTTTTGCAGGGCTACATTTAACATAGGATTATTTCCTATGATGCCAAATCTTTGTTTGATGGTTTGTAGTGATTCCAAAGGTTTAGTTTTTGATATTTAAATTAAACAGCTTCTCCAATTAAGGTTGCCGATGTACATCCTGTTACTTTTACTTGAACAAAATCTCCGATATTTTGACCGGTTTTAGGAAAAACTACGACCGCATTTTGCGTATTTCTTCCCATCCAATGTGCTTCACTTTTTTTAGAATTACCTTCAATGAGTACTTCAACCGTTTGGTCTACAAATTGTTCCATTCTATAAAGACCGTGCTTTTGTTGAAGATGAATGATCTCAGAAAGTCTTCTCTTTTTTGTTTCCATCGGAACATCGTCTTCTAGTTTCTTAGCGGCGAGAGTTCCAGGTCTTTCAGAATAAGCAAACATAAAACCAAAGTCGTATTTTACATATTCCATCAACGATAAAGTATCCTGATGATCTTCTTCAGTTTCTCCGCAAAAACCTGTAATCATATCCTGAGAAATTGCACAGTTCGGGATAATTTTTCGAACATTATCGATTAATTCCATGTATTCTTCACGGGTATGCTGTCTGTTCATTCGCTTTAAAATTCGCGAACTCCCTGACTGCACAGGTAGATGGATATATTTACAGATATTGTCAAATTTTGCCATCGTATGAAGCACCTCAACTTTCATATCTTGAGGATTGGAGGTCGCAAAACGAATTCTCATTTCTGGTACTGCCAATGCAACAATCTCCAAAAGTTTCGCAAAATCTACCGCACTTGCTTTGGCGATGTCAGATGCTTTGTCGAAATCTTTTTTCAATCCGCCGCCAAACCATAGGTAAGAATCAACATTTTGTCCTAAAAGTGTAATTTCTTTATACCCTTTTGAGGCTAAATCTAAAGCTTCATCTACAATACTTTTTGGATCTCTACTTCTTTCTCGGCCTCGTGTAAATGGCACGACACAAAAAGTACACATATTGTCACACCCTCTCGTAATAGAAATGAAAGCTGAAACACCATTTGAGTTTAAACGAATGGGAGATACGTCACCATAGGTCTCTTCTTTAGAAAGGATTACATTGACTGCTTCTCTACCTTCATCAATTTGCTGTACCAGGTTAGGAAGATCTCTATAGGCATCCGGGCCTACTACCAGGTCAATCATTTTTTCTTCTTCCAAAAATTTTGCTTTTAGCCTTTCGGCCATACAGCCCATTACACCAATTTTTAAGTTTGGATTTATCTTTCGAACATGGTTGTATTGCTGCAATCTTTTTCGAATAGTTTGTTCTGCTTTTTCCCTGATAGAACAAGTATTTACCAATACCAGATCGGCATCCTCCAGCATGTGGGTTGTATTATAACCCTCTTTAGAAAGTATGGAAGCCACAATTTCACTATCGTTCAAATTCATTTGGCATCCGTAACTTTCTATGAAAAGTTTTTTGGTATTTCCTTGAATCTGATCTGTTATCAACGCTTGACCCTGTTTTTTTTCTTCTATAATATGTTCGCTCGACATTTTCAATATTTTGGGATGCAAATATACAACCTAAAATTTATTTTTATGACATATTGTCAGGAGTATTTTTAAGGAGAAATACCTTAGTTTTAGACTTTTTTCAGATTAAAATTTTGATTTAAAAAAAACTCTCTAATTTTGCATACCCGAATTGTATGATAATTTTAGACAAAAAATAGCGTTTGGTTTCGGGAAAAATCTAATCTAAAAAATTATTATGGCTAAAAATTTAGTAATCGTTGAGTCGCCTGCAAAAGCAAAAACACTAGAGAAATTTCTTGGTAAAGATTTTCAGGTAGAGTCTAGTTTTGGCCATATAGCCGATTTACCCTCAAAGGAAATAGGAGTTGATCTGGAAGGAGACTTCACACCTAAATATAAAGTCTCTTCAGACAAAAAGGCGGTGGTTGCTAAGTTGAAAGATCTTGCAAAAAAATCTGAATGGGTTTGGCTCGCAAGTGATGAGGATCGGGAAGGAGAGGCCATTGCCTGGCATTTATTTGAGCAATTAAATTTGAAAGAAGAAAAGACAAAAAGAATTGTTTTTCATGAGATTACCAAGAATGCCATTCTGAAAGCCATTGATAATCCAAGAACGATTGATTACAATTTAGTAAATGCTCAGCAGGCGAGAAGAGTATTAGACCGTTTGGTAGGTTACGAACTTTCACCTGTGTTATGGAAGAAGATCAAAGGAGGATTATCGGCAGGAAGAGTACAATCTGTTGCAGTTCGGTTAATTGTAGAACGAGAGCGAGAGATAGAGAATTTTAAAAGTGAGGCTTCTTTTAAAGTAACAGCCGAATTTAAGCAGATTAGTTCAGGGTCAAAAATTAAAGCTAGTTTGCCGCAGAATTTTAAAACAGAAAAAGAAGCAAAAATATTTTTGAATTCTTGTGCTGAAGCTATTTTTCATGTAGATGCGGTAAGTAAAACACCGACAAAGAAAACACCGGCCGCACCTTTCACAACTTCCACTTTGCAGCAAGAAGCTGCTAGAAAGTTGTCATTTTCGGTTTCTAAAACCATGATGGTTGCACAAAGGTTATACGAGGCAGGACATATTACCTACATGCGAACAGATAGTGTGAATTTGTCGAAAGAGGCAAAAGCAGCTTGCCAAGATGAGATCGAGAGATCTTTTGGCTTAAATTACACGCAACCGCGCGATTATAAAACCAAAGCAAAAGGAGCGCAGGAAGCACATGAGGCTATCAGACCAACAGATATGGCTATCTCAAATTTGATGATAGACAGGGATCAGAGCAGGTTGTACGAATTGATTTGGAAAAGAACAATTGCTTCACAGATGAGCGATGCCAAACTGGAAAGAACCAATCTCAAAATAAAGAATAATAAGAACGAAAAACTTTTTACAGCTGTTGGTGAAGTTATTATATTCGATGGTTTTTTGAGGGTATATATAGAGGGTACAGATAATGAAGAAGTCGGAGATGAAACTTTATTGCCTGCCTTAAAGGTTGGTGAGGAGCTCAAAAATAATTATATTATTGCTACAGAAAGATATTCCAGACCTCCTTATCGATATACTGAGGCTTCATTGGTAAAGCAATTAGAAGAATTGGGTATTGGAAGACCTTCTACTTATGCGCCCACGATTTCAACGATTCAAAATCGAGATTATGTTGTAAAAGGCAGTGTAGATGGGACCGAAAGAAATTACAAGCAGCTCACCCTAAAAAAAGGAGCAATTAAAGAAGTTGAACTGACAGAAAAAGTGGGCTCTGACAAAGGGAAATTGGTGCCAACTGATATAGGGAAAATCGTAAATGACTTCTTGGTTGAGAATTTTGAGCGAATTTTAGATTACGGGTTTACGGCCAAGGTAGAGGAAGATTTTGATGAAATTGCAGAGGGGAAAGAAGATTGGACAAAAATGATGAAAAATTTTTACGCCGATTTTCATAAAAATGTAGAAGATGTAGCAGAAAATGCTGAGAGAGCAAAAGGAGAAAGATTATTAGGGGTAGATCCAGAATCTGGAAAAAATATTTATTCAAGGTTGGGAAGATTCGGAGCCATGGTGCAAATAGGCGAGGCAACAGATGAAGAAAAGCCAAAATTTGCCAGTTTATTGGCCAGTCAGACCCTAGATACCATTACCTTTGAAGAGGCTTTAGACCTGTTTAAGTTACCAAAAGATTTAGGAACTTACAAAGGCGAGGAAGTCGTTGTGGCAGTAGGTCGATTTGGTCCATTTATCAGATTTGGAAAAAAGTTTATTTCTCTTCCGAAAGATGAAAACCCCGCTGCTGTTGATATCGCACGGGCAAAAGAGTTGATCGAGGAAAGGGAAAGGGCAGATGCACCTATCGCTGAATATAAAGGTTTGCCTGTACAAAAAGGAGTAGGAAGATTTGGTCCATTTATCAAGTGGAACAATATGTTTATTAATGTCAATAAGAAATATGATTTTGATAATTTATCTGCAGATGATGTTAATCAACTTATTGAAGATAAACTAAAAAAGGATAAAGAGAAATTAATTCATCATTGGAAGGAAGAGGATATTCGGGTAGAAAAAGCGCGTTGGGGAAGACATCATATCATTCAAGGAAAAACAAAAATAGAAATCCCTAAGACAATTGATGCAGAAAGTTTAACTTTGCAAGAAGTAATGGATATTCTCGAAAAGAATAAGAAACCAAAAACTGCTAGAAAAAGAACATCAACCAAAAAATAAATCAATTCTATTGATCGACCACTACAATTTTTGATGTTTAATACATATGATTTTAGAACTGCTAAAGCCGGTAGAAGATATTGCCGTTGCTCACAATACCCTGTTATCTGAGTTTAGCTTAGGGAAAAAGATTAAGATCCATACCAAAAAAAACGGTCTACCCGAGCTGGATAGGGCTCAGATTGCCATTATTGGTGTTAAGGAGGATCGCGGTACAGTCGATAATGCCGGAACCGGAAATGGACTGGAAAAGATTAGAAAACATATCTATCAGCTCTTTCCGGGAAATTGGTTTGTAGATATCCTAGACCTAGGAAATATTGAAGCTGGAGAAAAGATAGAAGATACTTATTTTGCTGTCAAAAGCATACTCAGAGAATTGATGCGGCAAAATATTACACCTATTGTCATTGGGGGAGGGCAAGACCTAACTTATGCGCAATATGCGGCTTATGAAAGTGTGGCGCAAGGAGTAAATATGGTAGCCATAGACCATCGATTTGATTTGGGGCTTGTAGAAGATAAAATGCACGCTCAAAATTTCATGCATCGGATAATTTTGGATCAACCCAATAATCTTTTTCATTATACGAATATCGGTTTTCAAACCTATTTTAATGCACAGGATCAGATTGAACTGATTGATAAATTACATTTTGATGCTTATCGTTTAGGTGAAGTTACTCCCGATTTAAAAATTCTGGAGCCTGTTTTTAGAGATGCGGATATGATAAGTGTAGATATTGGAGCGGTAAGAATGAGTGAAGCACCAGGAAACATGAATGCTACGCCAAATGGGTTCTATGGAGATGAAATATGTGCCTTGTCTAGGTACGCCGGAATAAGCCATAAGAATAAGTCATTTGGGATCTATGAATTCAATTCAAAAAAAGATAGAGATGAGCAAACGTCCCATTTAATCGCTCAAATGATCTGGTATTTCATCGAAGGGTATAATTATAGGATTGAAGAAGATCCTTTTGCGGAAAAAGACGCTTTTCAGAAATACATCGTTCCTATAGAGCAGGATACAATCGTTTTTTATAAAAGTAACCGGAGTGAGCGTTGGTGGATGGAAATAATGTACTTCCATAATAAAATAAAGAAAACCACGTTAATACCTTGTACATATCAGGATTATTTGACAGCGAATAATCAGGTATTTCCGGAACGATGGTTAAAAACATTCAGAAAATTAAGTTGAAATACACTAAACAGAATTTTTTATCGTTTGAAGGAACGAAGAGTAGATTTTAATGAGCAAAACTCCTTAGAATTTTTTAAAAGTAATTAATAACACATAATCCAAGTCTTGTTAGAAAAAATTAAAATTATGAAAAAGTTAACGTTATTATTCGTACTCGTTACAATGTCGCTTTTGGTGAGTTGTAAATCTGGTAATGATCAAGGACAGTTAACTGGCGCAAAAGCTAAAAAGAAATTTTTCCCTGAAAAACCTTACGGAATGGCATTGATCCCTGGTGGATCTTTTACCATGGGAAAAGAAGATGAAGATGTTGCCGGTTCTTTCAGTGCACCTCCAAGAACAGTTACAGTACGACCATTTTATATGGACGAAACCGAGATCACTAATAGTGAATATCGAGAATTTGTTTTTAGGGTGAGAGATTCAATCATTAGAACAAAATTGGCCATTTTAGCAGAGGAAGCGAATATTGGTGGAGGCGCTCCAATCGAGCAAAAGAAAGGAGATATGAGTGGTATCTCTAAGTACAGTTTTAAACAACAAGATAGTACCGACAACGCCTACTACAAATACATGATGGATAATTATGGTAGTTTGGGCGATGTGAATTCTCCTACTGAGGGGCGCTATTTGAATTGGGATGTGGATCTAGTTTGGGACCCTTCACAATTTCCTGATGAGTATTATGCCGAAGCAATGGACAGTTTGTATTTGCCTATTGATGAGTCTGCAAGTGCAAAAAGGAAAATAGATACAAGAAAATTAAAATATACTTATGTTTGGTTAGACAATGAAGAAGCTGCCAAAGGTAACGGATCGTTAAAAGATTATTTGAAAAAGGACGTTGTAGAGATCTATCCGGATACTACCGTTTGGGTTAAAGATTTTAACTATTCATATAATGATCCAATGCACCAAGATTATTTCTGGCACCAGGCTTACGACGACTACCCTGTAGTGGGTGTTACCTGGAAACAAGCTAAAGCATTTTGTCATTACAGAACAGAAAAAAGAAATAACTATTTAGCAGGTAAGAAGAAAAGTACCGGTAGAGAACCAAACTTTAGATTGCCAACAGAAGCTGAATGGGAATATGCCGCAAGAGGTGGTCTGGAATATGCAAAATACCCTTGGGGAGGTCCTTACACCACTACTGATAGAGGTTGCTTCTTAGCAAATTTCAAGCCCGAAAGAGGTAATTATGCATCTGATGGCGCACTTTATACAGTAGAAGCAAAATCTTATAATCCAAATGATTACGGTCTGTACAATATGGCAGGTAATGTTGCCGAATGGACAAACACCGCTTACAACCCATCTTCTTATTATTTAGGTTCTACGATGAATCCAAATGTTGAAGATGAAATGAACAAGCGTAAAGTAATTAGAGGTGGATCTTGGAAAGACGTTGCATACTTCTTAGAAGTAGGAACCAGAGATTATGAATACGGTGATTCTGCTAGAAGCTACATCGGATTTAGAACAGTACAAGATTATATGGGAACCAAAATGAAAGCAAATAAATAGTCTAAAAAAATCAAAAAAACCAATTAAAATTTAACACAATGGCACAATCAAAAAACAAAAAGAAATTATTTAACATGGCCTACGGGCTAGGGGCGTCAGTAGTAATTTTAGGAGCACTTTTTAAAATTGCACACTGGCCAGGAGGTACAACCATTCTAACGATTGGTATGATAGTGGAAGCTGCAGTATTCGCATTGTCTGCTTTTGAACCCGTAGAAGATGAGTATGATTGGACAAAAGTTTATCCTGAATTAGCAGGAGGAGAAGGAAGTAATAGAAGTCAGTTAGTAGAATCTGAACCACAAGGATTGCTTTCTCAAAAATTAGATGATCTTTTAAAAGAAGCAAACTTAGACTCAGCAAAAATGTCTCGTTTAGCTTCAAGTATAGAAAATTTTGCAGGAGCCGCAGAAAATATTAAACCTGCTGCCGATTCTATTACTGCAACAACTAAATATGCGGATCAGTTGTCTTTGGCAGCTAGTCATATGGAATCACTGAACAGCTTATATAAAGTTCAGTTTGAGCACGCACAATTGCAAACTGAATTGAATGACGAAACTGTTGAGAACGCAAAACGATTGAAAGAACAAATGGAGTCTTTGGCTACAAACTTGTCATCTTTGAATGGAGTTTATGGAGGAATGTTGTCTGCGATGTCCAATAAAGGATAATACAGACCAAAACCTAATTATTAACTCTAAATTATAAAAGATGGCAGGAGGCAAATTATCACCGAGGCAGAAAATGATCAACCTTATGTACCTGGTTTTCATTGCAATGTTAGCAATGAACATGTCTAAGGAGGTCTTACAAGCCTTTGGTTTAATGGACGAAAAATTAGTTTCTGCTAATGCGGCAGCAACAAAAAGAAATAATCTTTCCTATGAGGATCTTAAATTAAAAGCTGTTGAGCAATCGGAGAAATATGCCGATGAAAAAGCAAAAGCAGAACAGATCAAAAAATTATCGGATGATTATTACAACTATATCGAAAATTTAAAGAACGAAATGAAAGCTACTGTTGATGATCCAACCGATTACGAGACGATGGACAAGGGTACTTTCTTAGATGATAGGTTCTTTAAAGGAGATGATGGCGTATATCAAGAAGAAGGTCAGGTTTTCTTAAATAACATGGCAAATTACGGCACACAGATCAGTTCTATTTTAGGTCCTGAATTTAAAAATGTAAGTGCAGATATTGCTAATAGATTTTCTACAGAAAAAGTAACTGATAGAGAAGGAAAAGAACGTTTCTGGCTAGATTACAACTACAAAGGTTTTCCATTGGTAGCTTCTTTGACAAAATTGACACAGATTCAGGCGGATATCAAAACTTCAGAATCTGAAGTACTTGCAGCAATGCTCCAAGGGCAAATGTCTAGTGATGTTTCGATGAGCAATTATCAAACTATCCTTATTCCAAATACCCCTGCAACTTTGCAAGGAGAGAACTTTAAAGGTACCATTGTGTTAGGTCGTTATGACGGTTCTTTGAGACCAGAGAAAGTTGTGGTAAACGGAAAGGAAATTACTAATTTCAAAGATGGTGGTGCTGTTTTAGAATTCCCTGCCGGTAATGTGGGAGAGAATGAAATCAAAGGTAAGTTTATCTTTATGGAGAATGGAGAGCCTGTAGAAATTCCTATTGAAACGTCGTATAACGTTGTAGCAAAACCAAATGCAGCTGTGATTTCTGCCGATAAGATGAATGTGGTCTATAGAGGAGTTGAAAACCCAATTACAGTTTCTATTCCAGGTGTAGCTGACAATGCTGTGAATGCTACGGCCCCAGGATTAAAGAAAGTTCAAGGTATCGGGAAATACTCCATGAGTCCAGGTAAAGGAAATGAAGTGAATATTGTTGTCAATGGAAAATTACCAGACGGAACACCAATTTCCTCAAGTCAGGTATTCAGAATTAAAGATATTCCAGCACCAGTAGCTGCTGTTCGAGGAGAGTACGGTATGATTAAAATGCCAAAAAGTACTTTACAAAAAGCAACGATCAGTTCAGTATTACCAGATTTCGTTTTTGATTTAACCATCAATACCAGCGGATTTAGTGTAAAAGTTCCTGGCCAGCCTACTGTTATTGTAAAAGGTGATAAATTTGATGCAGCGGCAATCAGAGTATTACAAAGAGCCAGACCGGGTGATGTAGTTGTTATCTTTGATTTAAAACAAAGTCTTTCAGGTAATTCAAGTTATTACCTTAAAAATGCGTCACCAGTTAACGTAGAAATAACAAACTAAAATAAATACAATGAGAATCAAAAGTTTAATAATAGCAATTTCTTTGTTCTCGGTGGGCTATGTTAGTGCCCAGGCCAATTTATTGAATGCTACTATTCCAGAGCAGGTTGGTATGAAGACACCGGAACAATTGGCAGCAGATAACGATCGGCCTTTACCCTATGGCTATATAGATGATCGGGATATACTTTGGTCGAAGGTAGTTTGGGAGTATGTAGATTTGAACGAAAAGATCAATATGCCTTATTACTATCCGGTAGATACAAGTAATATAAGTTCAACAAGGAGATCTTTGTTTGACACCTTGTTAAGAGGCATAAAAAGTGGAGAAATTATCGATGTATATGATGATTCTTACTTCGAAGATAAATTGACCATGAGGGATATTCAAAACCGTTTATCTCGTATTGATACCTCAAATGCAGGTATGGAGCGATTGAACGCCGGAGAAGAGCTAACCGACGAATATGTAGACAGAAGAGATATAACATCTTCTGATATTCAAGGCTTTAGAATCAAAGGAGTGTGGTATTTCGACAAGCGTCAAGGCGAATTAAAATACAGATTATTAGGTGTAGCACCCGTAGCACCCGATGTGAATTTTATTGATAATGCCGGAGCTGAAGATGAAGTTGTTGAATTGTTCTGGGTTTGGTATCCCGGAGCTCGTGATACAACCTTCGATATGAAAGTGTTCAATCAAAAAAATTCAGCTTATCCTTTGTCATTTGATCATTTACTGAATGCAAGGAGATTTAATTCCATCATTTACAGAGAAGAAAATATCTATGGAAACAGAGATGTAGCAGAATATATCAAAGGAAATTCACTTTTTCAGGTATTAGAATCTGAATCGTTAAAAGAATCTATTCGAGATAAAGAATTGGATATGTGGAATTACTAGTTGCTAGTAATTTAAATCAAGAAAAACTCTCACCACGGTGGGAGTTTTTTATTTTTGTATCATGAAAATTGATTATCTCATCGTCGGTCTAGGTATCGCCGGATTGACAGTTGCCGAGCATTTAAAAAGGAAGAATAAAAATTTTCTCGTTGTCGAGAATGAATCACAAACCTCTTCCTGGGTGGCAGGTGGTGTTTACAACCCAGTTATTCTAAAAAGGTTTACACCGGTTTGGAATGCCATGGAGCAATTAGACTATGCCTTACCATTTTATGAATCACTAGAGTCGTTTTTTAAACAGAAATATATTTATCCTTTAGAAATTCTAAGAATTTTTAAATCGATTGAAGAACAGAACAACTGGTTTAGCAGCGCAGATCATCCTGCTATGGCACCTTACCTGACAACCAAAATTTTGCCGAATAATTCCCCATATATCTCTGCGCCATTAGGTTTTGGCAAAATGAATCACACAGGTAGAGTGAATATTGAATTATTATTGGCGGATTACAAAAGAGAACTAGAGAAAAGGGGCCTTATTATTCAAGCTACTTTTGATTATTCTCGCATAGATTTTGATCAGGGCGAAGTTAAGTACGACCAAATTTGTGCGAAAAGAATCATTTTTTGTGAGGGTTTTGGTTTGATGGGAAATCCCTTTTTTAATTATTTGCCCATGCAAGGTTTAAAAGGAGAAGTTATTACCATTAAAGCCCCAAATTTAAATCTCCAGCAACTTGTTAAATCAGGTGTATTTATTATGCCTTTGGGAGAGGATCTATATAAGGTTGGAGCAACGTTTAATTGGCAAGATAAAACAAATGAGGTAAGCGATGCTGGTAAAACAGAACTAGTAGAAAAAGTTAGGGATTTTATCAAAATTCCATTTGAAATCATTGATCAAAAAGCAGGGATAAGGCCTACAGTAGCAGATAGAAGACCGCTATTGGGTAAGCATCCAATGCACCCAGAATTGGTCGTGTTTAATGGATTGGGGACAAGGGGAGTGATGATCTCACCTTTGTTATCAAAACAATTGATCGATCATTTGGAATCCGATTTACCTTTGCCAAAGGAGGCAGATATCCTGCGATTTAGAAAAAGATTTAATCCTTAGGATCCTTTTTATAATGCACGAAAATATTGATGTAGATCAATCGTGAAAGTTTTAAGGTTAGCGGCGTAAATATTATTAGTGCAATAATAATTCCGATAAAAATTTGCAATAATTCAAGTCCGAGTGAATAGAGAATGATAAAAGTAATGATAGATAAAGCTACGGTAATTCCATAGGAAACATACATGGCCCCATAAAAAAAAGAAGGTTCTATCATATATTTTAATCCACAAGAAGAACAATTCTCATGTATTGCCAGATTTTTATTGAGTTTTAAAGGATTTTTAGTCACAAAAAAATCTCCTTCCTGGCATTTCGGACATTTGTTGTTGACAATACTGTAAAGTTTTGAGCCTTTTTTAACCATTCAAAAGCCTGAATTATATTAGTTTTGCAAATTTAAAATTTAAAAACCACAAAACTACCTTCATGCTCAATATTCACGATCTTACAATTTCATTTGCCGGAGAAGACTTATTTTCAAGTATCACATTTAAATTAAATAGTGGAGATAGAGTTGGTTTGGTCGGTAAGAATGGAGCCGGAAAATCTACCCTTCTAAAAATTATTTCAGGAGAGCAAGAATATGATCGAGGAAGTTTGGCTATGGAGAGAGATCTGAGTATCGGTTTCCTCAAGCAGGACATTGATTTTGTAGAGGGCAGAACCGTTCTGGAAGAATCTTATGAGGCTTTTGTAGAAATTAGAGAAATAGAAGAAAAGCTGTTTAAGGTAAATACTGCATTGGCAGAACGAACAGATTATGAAAGTGAATATTATCATGATCTGATTCATGAACTTGATGTTTTGACTCATCGATATGAGGTTCTTGGAGGCTATAGCTATCAGGGAGAAACTGAAAAAATCCTAACAGGACTAGGGTTTAAATCGAGAGATTTTGACAAAAAGACAGAAACCTTTTCCGGGGGCTGGAGAATGAGGATCGAGTTGGCTAAATTACTATTGCAAAACCACGATATTTTATTACTTGATGAACCAACAAATCACTTGGATATCGAGTCTATCATTTGGTTTGAGAATTTTTTAAAGGGATTTAACGGGGCGGTATTACTGGTTTCTCACGACAAAATGTTTTTGGATAATGTGACCAATAGAACCATAGAAATATCCTTGGGTAGTATTTACGACTACAAAAAACCTTATTCTGAATATTTGCTTGTGAGAGGAGAAATACGCGAAAAACAATTACAAGCACAAAAAAATCAGGAAAAGGAAATTAAGCAAACCGAGCAATTAATTGAAAAGTTTAGGGCTAAAGCCAATAAAGCAAGCATGGCCCAATCACTGATCAAAAAGTTAAATAGAGTTGAAAGAATAGAAGTTGATGCTGAAGATACTTCTGTGATGAAAGTTCATTTTCCTATGTCGATTGCTCCGGGAAAGGTTGTCGTAGAAACTGAAAATTTATCAAAATCTTATGGCGATAAACATGTATTAGAAGGGATAGATTTGTCTATTGAGCGCGGTGCCCGAATTGCATTTGTTGGTCAAAACGGTCAGGGAAAATCCACTTTGGCTAAAATTATTGTTGGCGAGCTAGACCATAAAGGGAAACTGAAACTGGGGCACAATGTCCAAATCGGTTATTTCGCACAAAATCAGTCTGAGTATTTAGATGGAGAAATCACACTTTTACAAACCATGGAAGATGCGGCAAACGACACAAATCGTTCAAAAGTTCGCGATATGCTGGGAGCATTTTTGTTTCGGGGAGATGAAGTGGAGAAAAAAGTAAAAGTGCTTTCGGGTGGGGAGAAAAACCGTCTGGCATTGTGCAAAATGTTATTACAGCCTTTTAATGTATTAGTGATGGACGAACCTACTAATCATTTAGATATAGCTTCGAAACACGTATTAAAACAGGCACTTCAAAAGTTTGAAGGCACTTTGATTGTGGTTTCTCACGACAGAGATTTTTTACAAGAACTCACTTCAAAAGTATACGAGTTTAAAGATGAGCATATCAAAGAATATTTGGGTGATATCAATTATTTTTTGGAAGAATATCAAATGGACAATTTTAGAGAAGTTGAAAAAAACTATCAAAAAGGTAAGTCTAAAGATGTAACTCCTGCAAAAAAACCAGAAAAAAGGAATCAAAAAGAGAATAAGCAACTTCAGAACAGGTTAAAAAAAGTAGAAAATGAAATTGGGAAAGTAGAGGGTGAGATCAAAGTGATGGATGAAGAATTGAGCCAAGGAAAAATTGATGCAATTAAAGATTCTAATTTCTTTCTTCAATACGAAGCATACAAGCTGAAACTTTCTGAATTAATGGAGGAATGGGAAAAAATACAATTGGAAATGGAATAAAAAATCTCAAAGAAAATTTAAACAATTTTCTTTGAGATGCCTTCCTGCTGATCAAAATAAACCAAAACCATAAGAAACATTAAAACAAAGGCCAATTAACTAATCAAGTGCAGGAGGATATTGGGTAAGTATTTTATTGACAAACTCATTAATTTTTGCTTCTTTTTTGTCTACATTTTTATAATCGGATAGCACGGAAGTTCCCATTCCTTGCCAAGCTAATTCTTTTCTTTTCATATCAATCAGATCGATAAATAATGTTCCTTCGGTGGACTGAACTACATTGGTGTAACCGGGTCCATAACCCCAACCGAGTCCAGGACCAAAACCTCCCCAGCCCCAGCCATAATACCAAGGGTACCAACCCATGTAGCCATTGTTGTATACATCAATTCGCTCTTTAGACTTCGCAAAGATATTTACCAGTAAATCTGGATCTTCAGATTTTTCGATTCCTTTTGCGGCCATTTCACTTTCAACAGCACGTAATATTCTTCTTTTGTCTAAGTCTGAAATTTCTAATTTATCTATGCCTTTTTTATAAAATGCATAAGTTTTGTATTGACTAAAATCAACCGTTTTGTCATAATCACTCGAAATCGAGACTGATGAACAAGAAAACATTAGGGCGGCAAGAAAACTTAAAATTATCGTACTTCTAAAAATTTTCATGAATCGTTGGTTTTAAATTAAAGCAATCGATCATCTACTTCATTGGGCAGCGTTACAGTGAGTTTCGGTTCCATTTCCATCGCTTTTATAGCCGTATGGATAGCTCCTTGATTTCTTGCCCAACCCCTTCTGGCGATACCATTATTCACATCCCAAAAGAGCATCGATTTTAATCGTTTGCTTGCATTGTCTGAACCATCAAGAACCATACCAAATCCGCCATTAATCACTTCGCCCCAGCCCACGCCACCGCCATTATGAATTGAAACCCATGTCGCGCCTCTAAAACTATCTCCAATTACATTTTGAATGGCCATATCTGCCGTAAAACTTGACCCATCGTAGATATTTGCTGTTTCTCTGTAGGGAGAATCTGTTCCGGATACATCATGATGATCTCTACCAAGTACGACAGGAGCTTTTATTTCATTATTCTTTATGGCCTGATTAAAAGCTTCAGCTATTCTTATTCTTCCTACAGCGTCGGCGTATAAAATTCTCGCTTTTGAACCTACGACCAGGTTGTTTTCTTTAGCATTGGCTATCCAATGTATGTTGTCTAGTAGTTGCTCTTTGATTTCCTCTGGAGAGTTCTTTTGAATATCTTTTAATACCTCTAGGGCAATTCGGTCTGTTTTGTCTAAATCTTCTTGGTTTCCCGACGTACAGACCCATCTAAACGGGCCAAATCCGTAATCAAAGCACATGGGACCCATAATATCTTCAACATATGAAGGATATCTGAATTTATCCCCTGCCTCATTCAAAATATCTGCGCCGGCCCTTGAAGCTTCCAATAAAAATGCATTTCCATAGTCGAAGAAATACATGCCATTTTTGGCTTGCTGATTGATGGCTGAGGTTTGTCTTTTTAAGGAATTCTTTACGGCCTGTTTGAATTTATCAGGATCATCACGCATAAGTTTATTTGATTCTTCATACGTCAAACCTACGGGGTAGTATCCTCCAGACCAAGGATTATGCAACGAGGTTTGATCACTCCCTAAATCTACTTTTAAACCTTCTTTATTGAATTTTTCCCAAACATCTACAATATTTCCAAGGTAAGCAATAGATCTTACTGATTTTTCCTTTTGGGCTTTTCGCACCGTTTTTGTAAGCTCATCTAGATCAGTGCAAACGATATCTACCCATTTTTGCTCAAATCTTGTTTGAACTACTTTCGGATTTATTTCTGCACATACCGTTATACACCCCGTAATATTGCCAGCCTTGGGCTGAGCACCACTCATTCCTCCTAAACCAGAGGTGACAAATAATTTTCCAGCTAATCCTTCATTGTGTTTGGCAATCATTCTACCTGCATTTAAAACGGTGATGGTGGTGCCGTGCACTATACCTTGAGGGCCTATGTACATATAACTTCCAGCGGTCATTTGTCCGTATTGTGTTACGCCCAAGGCATTGTATTTTTCCCAATCGTCTTGTTTTGAATAATTAGGTATCATCATTCCATTGGTTACTACAACTCTCGGCGCCTCAGTATGAGAAGGAAACAGGCCCAATGGATGACCCGAATACATCACCAAGGTTTGATCTTCCTCCATCAGAGATAAATACTTCATGGTAAGTGCGTATTGCGCCCAATTTTGAAATACGGCTCCATTTCCGCCATAAGTTATTAACTCATGCGGGTGCTGAGCCACTCTATGGTCCAAATTATTTTGAATCATATGCATGATGGCTTTCGCTTGAAGACATTTTCCAGGGTATTCGTCTATGGGTCGAGCATACATCTCATAATCCGGAATAAATCTATACATATAGATTCTTCCGTAGTTGTCTAGTTCTTCACGAAATTCCTTAGCCAAAACAATATGATGATCTTTTTTAAAATAGCGCAAAGCGTTTTTTACAGCTAGTTTTTTTTCATCTTCAGATAAGATATCCTTTCTTTTTGGCGCGTGGTTTAATTTAGGATTGAAGGCTTTCTTTTTTGGTAAAATATCCGGAATGCCTTGAATGATGGAGTCTTGAAATGTTTTCATGAAGAGGAGATTTTTCTAATAATTTGGCTTTTTAGGGTCAAACCCATAGGGACAATGTCGACAATTGTTTTTACAACAAAACCCTCTTTTTAGGTGGTATTTTTCAGTAAAAACCTTAAAGCCTTGTTCAGAGATATAATAGTCTTCTGTGTCTAAATTATTGTTAAATTGCATGCGTAAAGGTATTTTTAATTGCCTTTTTATTAGGCTGTTTTCATGTTAATATTTTCAAAATATTTATTTCTCCCTCATTTTAACGCCCTTGCGATTTGGCCTTTTATTATTCTTAAATACAAAAAATTAAAGGATGATGAAATTATCATGAACCATGAAAAAATTCATTTAAAACAGCAAGTAGAAATGCTTTGGTTGTTTTATTTTATTTGGTATTTACTTGAGTTTTTGTTTCATTTTATGAAATACAGAAATTTTTTGAAGGCATACAAAGCTATTAGTTTTGAAAAGGAGGCTTATGCAAATGAACAGAATTTGAATTATTTATTAGAGAGAAAGTTTTGGAGTTTTCTGAATTATTTTTGAAGGACCACAAGATTGAGACTACTGAAATTGAGCTTGATTTTACACCCAATTTTGATGTTTCTTTGTTTGTTAAAAGAGAGGATAAGATTCATCCTTTCATATCTGGTAACAAATTCAGGAAGTTAAAGTACAATTTTTTCGATGCCAAGGAGAAAGGTTTTAAGCAACTGCTTACTTTTGGTGGAGCCTATTCAAATCATATCAGTGCGGTAGCTTCCTTGGGTCATGAATTTGGCTTTAAAACGATTGGTGTAATCAGAGGCGATGAATTAGGGCAGAACTTACAATATACTTTTGACCAAAATCCTACCTTAAAATTGGCTTCAGAACAAGGAATGGTTTTTGAATTTGTTTCCAGGCCATTGTACAGAGAAAAGGAAAATGAAACTTTCATCAACAGTTTAGGTAAAAAATTTGGTGAGTTCTATTTAATTCCAGAAGGAGGAACGAATGAATTGGCGATAAAAGGTTGTGAGGAAATATTGACAGAAAAAGATGAAATATTCGATTATATCTGTGTCGCAGTGGGCACTGGTGGCACAATAGCCGGAGTTATCAATTCCTCGTCAATTCACCAAAAAGTACTCGGATTTCCTGCTTTAAAAGGAGATTTTTTGACAGAAGAAATTGAGAAATATACAATAAGAATGGGGAGTTGGAGTTTAATAAATGACTATCATTTTGGTGGTTATGGAAAAGTTAATGAAGATTTGATTAATTTTATCAATAAATTTAGATTTGATAAAAATATTCCATTAGATCCAATTTATACAGGAAAAATGTTTTACGGTATTTTTGAATTGATTAAAAAAGGATTTTTTTTTAAAGGCGCAAAAATACTTGTCGTGCATACTGGTGGTTTACAGGGGATAAAAGGAATGAATAAACAATTTGAAAGAAAAAAAATACCGCTTAAAATTTATGAATAGGCTATTGAAAATAGGTTTTTTATTGTCAGTAATTTTAATTTTTGCAAGTTGTAATAGTAGCAAAAAGGCAGTTTCCTATAAAAATACTCAACCCAAAGTTATTGTAAAAGATGAAATTTCAACTTCAAAAGAGAAAGATCAACTTAGACAAATTACAGCCATGGGTGATGAGGTTTTTGACAAACTCGAAGCAAAATTGGGTTCATCCTTAAATGCTCATACCCTTAATTATATTGATAATTATAAAAATATTGCGGTAAAGAAAATGATGGAATATAAAATTCCTGCGAGTATTACATTAGCACAAGGTGTTCTGGAATCCGGAAATGGGAGAAGCGAACTTACACGGAAAGCCAATAACCATTTTGGTATAAAATGTCATAAAGGTTGGGAAGGGAAAAAAGTACATCACGATGATGATGAAAAGCATGAGTGTTTTAGAAAATACAACTATCCTGAAGAATCTTTTGACGATCATTCTATGTTTCTAACCACTCGATCCAGGTATGCGGGTTTATTCGAACTAGATGCAGATGATTATAAGGCATGGGCAAAAGGTTTGAAAAATGCAGGTTATGCCACCGATAGAAAGTATCCGGATAAGTTAATAAAGATTATTGAAGAGTATAAATTATATGAGTACGATGATCTTGTTTTGGGTGTGGATAACGATAAAAAGCGTAAACGAAAAAGTGAAGAAGAGGTTGTAAGTAACAATTATATCATAGTAAATAAGGGAGATACATTGTATTCTATTGCAAAGAATAATAGCACAACTGTAGAGCGAATAAAGGCTTTGAATTCTTTGACAACCAATAATTTAAACATCGGACAAAAAATCTACCTGGACTAAAAAAGGCATCCCGATAGAGATGCCTTTAAAAAAAATGGTTTTATTGTTGATTGGGTTGAGGTGGCTTTTGTCCCTTTGCGTACTGTTTTCTTTTCATTTTTTCTTTTCGGTGATGATTCGTTTTTGTCCATTTTTCAAATTGCTCATCATTCAATATTTTTTTCAAGTTATTTTGGTAAGCCAATTGCATATCGAGCATTTCGTTCTTCATTTTGAAATGATCGTCGGCGCTGACTTCTCCCTTTTCTTTCAGTTTTTCCATTTTACCTCTATGTAAATTTCTTTGTTCTGCCTGTTTTTTGTTCAAAGTCATCAAACTATTCATTTGAGAATCATTTAAAGATAGGTCTAATGCCATTTGTTTGGTTTGCAAAGTAGCTTGTTGTTCAGGAGTTAAATTTTTAAAATCTCCTTTTCTTTGGTTCTGTTTTTGGGCAAAGCCAAAAGTAGTGATGACCAAAGCTAATAAAAGCACTAATTTTTTCATATTTTTTAATTTTAGGATTTACTATTATGACAATCAGTTTTTTAAAAGGTTTAATAAGATCTGCTTTTTAGCAATATTTTAACGGATGATGATAAGGTCAAAAAATTAAGTCAATTATTATCTAGCTATTTTAGACTATTTTTGCAGCATGGAAAAAACGTATCAATTATCTGATTGGTTACCAACTACAAAGAAGGAAATGCAAATTCGTGGTTGGGAAAATGTGGATGTAATCATCATCAGTGGAGATGCTTATATTGATCATCCCGCTTTTGGCAGTGGTGTTTTAGGAAGAATTTTAGAATCTTACGGGTTAACTGTTGCTGTGATCCCTCAACCGAATGTTAATGATAATCTACAGGATTTTACCAAATTAGGAGCACCAAATTTATTTTTCGCGGTTACCTCTGGTGCCATGGATTCTATGGTAAGTAACTATACAGCCAGCAAAAGAAAACGAGATAAAGATGCTTATACGCCTAATGGGGATATTGGTTTTAGACCAGATTACGCCGTCACCGTATATACAAAAATTCTTAAAGATAAATTTCCAAATGTACCTGTGTTAATAGGAGGGATTGAGGCTTCATTGCGCAGAGTAACGCATTACGATTATTGGAGTGATACTTTAAAACCCAATATTTTGACTGAATCCGGAGCCGATTTATTGGTGTATGGAATGGGAGAACAACCCTTAAAAGAATTGGTAAATTTATTGCAAAGAGGCGTACCCTTTTCATCGCTAAAAACCATCAAACAAACGGCTTTTTTACAAACCAAACAAGAAGATTTGCCTAAAAATAAAAACTGGGAGGATGTAGAAATAGGTAGTCATGAAGACTGTTTAAAAGATAAATTGATTTACGCCTCCAATTTTAAGGTAATAGAGCAAGAATCTAATAAGGTTTTCGGGAGGAGAATACTCCAACAGGTAAAGGACGATATATTGGTGATAAATCCTCCATTTCCAACGATGACCGAGAGTGAGATCGATCATTCATATGATCTACCTTATACCAGATTGCCACATCCAAAGTACAATAAGAGAGGTCCGATACCTGCCTATGAGATGATCAAATTTTCCATCAATATTCACAGAGGTTGTTTTGGAGGTTGTAGTTTTTGTACCATCTCGGCGCATCAAGGTAAATTTATAGCCAGTAGGAGTAAAGAATCTATTCTTTCTGAGGTAGACAAGGTTACACAAATGCCTGGTTTTAAAGGTTATTTATCCGATATTGGTGGACCTTCAGCCAATATGTATAAAATGAAAGGAAAGGTGCAAAGTATTTGTGATAAATGTGTGGCGCCCTCTTGTATTTCTCCTGTGATCTGCCATAATTTGGATACTTCACACCAGCCTTTGACAGATATATATCAATCTGTTGACGCACATCCGAAAGTGAAAAAATCGTTTATAGGTTCCGGAATAAGGTACGATATGCTTGTGCCCGAATTCAATAAAAATGCAGATCCAAAAGAACTCGATGCTTATACAGAAGAGGTCATAACCAACCATGTTTCCGGCAGACTCAAAGTGGCCCCAGAACATACTTCCGATGCCGTTCTCAAAATAATGAGGAAACCATCTTTTAAATATTTTCACAAGTTCAAAAAAAGATTTGATCAAATTAATTTAAAAAAGAGGTTGAATTTGCAATTGATACCTTATTTTATTTCAAGTCACCCAGCTTGTGAACTTGAAGACATGGCCAATTTAGCGGCAGAGACAAAAGACATGGGTTTTCAACTAGAACAGGTTCAGGGGTTTACGCCAACACCTATGACAGTGGCAACCGTAATTTACTACAGTGGATACCATCCATATACGCTTAAAAAAGTCTATACACCAAAGACTAGTCGCGATAAGAAAGAGCAACATCAGTTCTTTTTTTGGTACAAAAAGGAAAATCGGGATTGGATTAGAAACACCCTGCAAAAGGTGAACAGGAATGATCTGTTAGAAAAGTTATTACCTGCGGATGTGTTGAGAAACACTCAAAAAAAGAACAAAGCAAAAAATAATCCAAAAAATAAGACAGAAGAAGGTTATAAAAGTATTTTTCAAGGCAAAAAACATTCGACTAAAAGAAGATAGGGATTTATCACATACTTTTACGAGCGCTAATTATTACTTTTGTTTTTCAAAGCATATTTTATGAGAAAGTTGATTTTTCTATTTCTGTTTGTGCCTGTTTTTAATTTTGCTCAGACAAAATTTCAACCAGACTTAAGCAATCCGAATTCTGCCTTATATACGCATATGTATTTTCTGCAGCAGGACACTTATGAACCGGAAAAGGCTGCCTTGGTTATCGCAAAAAAGGAAAAGGGAGACGCCATAGAACTGGCGATTAAACTAAAAAAGATATACGACGGAAAGGGAATCATGTTGCAATTCTCAAAAATACCAACTGATCCAAACTTCAAAGACACCATAAAAGATCCTTTGAGTGGTTTTGTGAAAATTGAACAGAAATATTATCCTAATCAAAAGGAATTGCCCTTGGTATATCTGGTTAAATCCGGTAATAAATGGGTGTATTCTGATGAAACAACAGAGAATGTCGATAAATTGTACAGTACCATATTCAAGTATGATTTTACCTATTTGGAAAGGGGGTTTCCTGAGATATTTTCAAAGAGTTTTAAAGGGGTTCCCTTATGGAAACCTATCGTTTTAATAGGTATAATTGGTATATGTATTCTTATTTTCTATTTGCTTAGATTTCTTATGAATTTGATATTCAAGTTGTTGAATAGATTAGTCTTTAAAAGTCAGGCAAATCCCGAAGTGATAGATAATTTAAAAAGGATAAGACGACCCCTTATTTTTATAATCATTATAGAATATTTAAAAAGGATTCTGCCTTCTTTACAATTGCTTAGGATTAACAATACCTTGTTCCTATTTTTAAATATTGCCGAGACTGTTTTTTGGGTATTTTTTAGTATCAATTTGTTGAAATTTGTGGTTTGGTATTATAACAGTAAAAATTTCATCACAGATAACCGCCTTCAGGAACAATTATCACCGATTGTTATTAAGGTCTTGAATAGTTTTATAATCCTGGTTGGCTTCTTGCATTTACTTACGCTTTTTGGTGTTGATCCGGCCACGGTTCTCGCCGGTGCATCGATTGGTGGTATTGCTGTAGCCTTCGCTGCTCAGGATTCGGTGAAGAACTTAATTGGAACTTTTGTCATTTTTCTCGATAAACCCTTCCATATTGGGGATTGGGTCGAGATTGGATCGGTGATTGGAACAGTTGAAAAGGTGGGTTTGAGATCTACAGTCATTAGAGCGGCAGACACTTCTGTGTTTCAGATTCCAAACAGTAAAGTTGCGGAAGTAGAAATTAATAATAAAGGTTTGAGAATTTATAGAAGATATCAGACAGAATTAGGTATACGTTATGATACACCACCTGAGTTGATACAAGGTTTTGTGAATGGTGTTCGTGAAATTGTCAAGGCTCATCCTGATACCCGTGATGAATCTTACAATGTGGAATTTACGGGCTTCGCCGATTCGTCACTTTTGATATTGGTCAATGTATATTTTAAACAACTGGATTGGGGAGAAGAACAGTCTTCTAAGCATCGATTACATATGGCCATTGTAAGATTGGCAAAAGCCTTGGGGGTCGAATTTGCATTTCCTTCTTCAACATTAATCATCGAACAATTTCCGGAAAAGAAAGGAGCAGATTTAAAATACAACACAAATAAGAAGGTTATCGATAAAGCCATACAAGATTCATTAAAAGATTTTGAAAACTTTATGAATGATCAAGATAAAAATGTACATGTAGAGTCAGACCATTGATCTACTTGTACTTTTCTATATAGGCATTGATTTCATCGTAAAAATTTAACGAAGCCCAATTTTCATTGAGTTGAAAATAGTCTATAGGTATTTTAGCTTCGCGTCTCTCTAAAGAACCATTTGAAAATGAACGATTTAAAATGTCTTCAATAATAAAATCCAGCGCGTCACTTTCGGGATGATATTCAGATTTTAAATTGAGTTTAAAAAATTTAGCAGAAGAATTGTACCAAAAGGCTTTCCAATCGCTGCGGTAATCTTTAATTAAATCGTAAAAACTTACTCCGGTTTGCCTATGAATGAGTTTGATCAAAATTCTTCCTTCAGTTCTCGTAAGTGTTTTTAGCTCATCGGCGAACTCGTTTTCAAAGAATTCCTGCTTCTTTCGAATAAACTTTCTTCGTTTGCGGTTATTGGGTAACTTCGCAATCTCTTCATTCAATTCATTAATTTTATCTGAAGCTAAAACCGCATATGGATAGGCTTTTTGAACTTTTTTATAATACCAGTAGTAGTATTTTTTTTCTTTTGTGTCATTAAAATTTCTGTTTTTCAGCACGATAACTTCATCCAGATCAATAGTGACCGAATCATTTTCAACACGATACAAATCCTGTGGAAGTATTGTTCTTCCTTCCTGCGCAAATAGAAGAACAGGAAAAAAAATAAAAAGACTCAAAACAATTTTTTTCATGAAAACATAAGGTGTTTCAGGCCACAAAATTACGAATATGAACAAGTATAACTACTAAAGTTATGTGAATATTCTTATTTTAGCTAAAAAATATCACACATGGCAAAACCGACTGTCTTCAAGAAAAAATCTATGGATTTTTTAGAGAAATATTTAAATAATGCATCGCCGACCGGATATGAATCTGAAGGACAAAAAATTTGGATGAATTATTTAAAACCTTATGTTGATGAGTTTATCACAGATCATTATGGAAACTGTGTAGGGGTCATAAATCCTGATGCTTCCTATAAAGTTGTGATAGAAGGCCATGCGGATGAGATTTCTTGGTATGTGAATTACATAACTGAGGATGGATTGATTTATGTGATAAGAAATGGAGGTAGTGATCATATCATCGCGCCATCCAAACGCGTGAATATTCATACGAAAAAAGGAATCGTGAAAGGGATTTTTGGTTGGCCTGCGATTCATACGCGTACGAAAGACAAAGAAGAAATGCCTAAGATCGATAATATTTTTATTGATGTTGGTTGTCAGAAAAAAGAAGAAGTAGAAAAATTAGGAGTTCATGTGGGTTGTGTTATTACCTATCCGGATGAATTTATGATTTTGAATGGGCATAATTTTGTTTGTCGGGCGTTAGACAATAGAATGGGAGGTTTTATGATTGCAGAAGTTGCGAGATTGTTGCATGAGAACAAAAAGAAACTCGATTTTGGCTTGTATATTACCAATGCAGTGCAGGAAGAAATTGGTTTGAAAGGGGCAGAAATGATTACAGAAACGATAAAGCCCAATTTGGCCATCGTAACAGATGTTTGTCATGATACAACCACACCGATGATTGATAAGAAAAAAGAAGGTGAAATTAAATCAGGAAAAGGTCCAGTCATTTCTTATGCCCCTTCTGTACAGAATAATGTAAGAGAATTAATTCTTTCTGTGGCAGAGAAGAATAAGATTCCCTTTCAGCGTTTGGCAGCATCCAGATGGACTGGAACAGATACAGACGCATTTGCCTATTCTAACGGTGGAGTGCCTTCGGCACTGATTTCATTGCCTTTGCGCTATATGCATACGACAGTTGAGATGGTACACAAAGACGATGTTGAAAATGTTATTAAATTAATCTATGAGACCCTTTTGAAAATAGATATGAAGAAAGGATTTAGCTATTTTTGATTAGGACCAAACAGAGAAAAACCATACCTATGAAACACTTTTATATATTTCGCTTTTACATTGCAATTTTGTTTCTGTTGAGTTCCATTTGTCTCTCGGCTCAAGAAAGCGCTGCATTAAGAGCAATTTTAGAGCAAGAAGGCAGTTCAATTGTACTTTCAAATGGAACCAATTTGATTTCAAAACGAGTTATTCCTACCTTTTACAATGGTCAGGAATACCGGTTAATGTGGACCGAGGAAGAGAATCGAGAAAGCCTATTGAATAATATCAGAGCTTCAGACGATGAGGGTTTAAATCCAGAGGACTATCATCTCAAAGAGATTGAAACGTTGGCAGCATTGAATTACAGCAAACTCGAGGAGCAGAAAAAGGCAGAGCTAGATTTGATTTTTTCGGATGCGTTCATTCAATTGGGAGCACATTTAAACTCTGGAAAAGTAGATCAATCCGATCTTGATTATGAATGGAATGTTGAAAGAAACCCATTACCCTACAGTCCTGATAGCTTAATAGCAGTTACTTTGCATAATAAGAACATAAGTAAGTTATTGGAAAGTTTAAAGCCTCAAACGTATTTATACCACGAGTTAAAGGCTGCATTAAGAGAATATAAAAATTTAGCCCTGAGAGGAGGATGGCCAAAAATGTCAGAAGGTGAAACTTTAAAGAAGGGAATGAGCGGTGAACGTGTGCTTGAGTTGAGGAATTATTTAGCTGCAACGGGTGATTTAAATAATTCAAAAGGAAATTTAGACCTTTTTGATGACGAATTGGAAAATGCAGTAAAGAAATTTCAAGAAAGATTTAGCTTGACCCAGGATGGTGTTGTAGGAAAAGGTGTGCTGGCTGAAATGAATGTGTCTGTTGAAAATAGAATTGATCAAATTAGGGTAAATTTAGAAAGATCTCGCTGGGTGCTGCATGACTTAAACGATGATTTTTTGGTTGTAAATGTTGCTGGTTTCTATCTTCGCAGAATTACCAATGGGAAAAGCGTATTTTATTCTCGCGTTATCGTTGGTAAAAACCAACACAAATCCCCTGTTTTTAAAGATGAAATGGAGTTTGTAGATCTCAATCCAACATGGACAATACCGTATTCTATTGCTACGAATGAGACTCTACCTAAAATGAAAAATAATCCAAATTATTTAGCTTCCCAAAACATTTTGATTTATGATAAAGGTGGTCATTTGGTTAATCCGGCTAACTTGGATCTCAATCAATATTCAAAAGGCAATTTTCCATTTACTTTGGTTCAACAACCGGGCGCTCACAATGCTTTAGGAGAAGTGAAATTTATGTTTCCGAACAAATATGCAATTTATCTTCACGATACTCCGTCCAGGAGTTTATTTGAAAAACAAGATAGAGCCTTTAGTCACGGATGCATTAGATTAGATGATAAGTGGGGTTTATTTTTGAACTTGTTAGGAGATAAGGGCTGGACTCAGGAAAAAATTGACGAAGTCATTAAATCACGCAAGACAACGAGAATAAAATTAGATAAACCAATAGATATTTATATTTTGTATTGGACAGCCTCTGTAGATGAAAATAATAAAGTGATTTTTATTCGAGATGTATACAAGAGAGATTCTGATGTATTGAAAGCATTAAATAAACCACTGAGTTAATGATCAACTCAGTTTATTGGCATATAATCCTCTGATAATGCCATCAGATAATCCAAATTTAGGCACGTAAATTTTGGTAGCCTGGCACCATTGCAAGGCATTGAGATATATTTTTGCCGCGGGTACGATGACATCTGCCCTGTCAGGATTGAGGTCTAATTTACTGATTCTTTCCTCATAGGTCATGTTAGATAAAAAATTGTAATAATTTTCTAAATATTTGATATCTAAATATTTGCCTGGAAGTTTTCCAGACATTTTATAAAGTTTGTTGATATTTCCCCCTGAGCCTATAAGTGATAAGTTTTTAAGTGAAGAACTATTCTCTTTGATCCAATCTTCGGCCTCAGACCAAGTATTTTGATCTACTTTTCCATCTAAAATCCTGACTGTACCTAAGGGAAAAGATCTAGCGTTTATTTTTTTTCCTTTTGAGAAAAAAGTAAACTCTGTACTACCACCTCCTACGTCCACATAAAGATAAGACCGATTGCTTTTTAAGAGGGTGTGTAATTCTGTATATGAAATAATTTCTGCTTCTTTTTGGCCGTCTATTACTTCAATTTTTATTTGTGAGTTTTCAAAAATTCTCTTCACAGCACTTTTGCTGTTTTTTGCTTCTCGCATGGCGGAAGTAGCACAGGCTTTAAATTTTTCTACGCCATAAACACGCATGATCAATCTAAATGAGTTCATAGCGTCTGACATTCTTTGGATGTTTTTTTCAGATATTTTACCTGTATTAAAGACATCTTCACCTAAACGAATAGGTACGCGGATGAGCGCAGATTTTTTGAATTCAGTTTGGTTTTCGTCGAATTCAATGATGTTAGAAATGAGCAAGCGGACACCATTTGATCCAATATCGATCGCCCCATATTTCCTGATGAACATTTAATTGGATTTATAAAATTTAGGAAATTCTGTGAGAATAGTTTTTCCTTTTTTGATATTTTTCCAATGATCTGTTTTGAAACTGATCCCTACTACGCCGCAAGTTGGTACATGATCCAACTCTTTGTCGCCAAATTTATTCACAAAATCACTTATACCGTGATCGTGACTAAAAATGATGGCACTGTTAAAACTATCGTCCAAAGCTTTAACGGTTTTAATCAAATAACCATCGCTAAAATTGTAGAGAGATTTATTTATTTTAAGGTAAGCCAGAGGATAATCAAAAGTGTAACTGAAAATCATTGCCGTATGCAATGCGCGGTTCGCACAACTGGAAACAAATACAGAAGGTGTATCAATCTTCTTCCTTAAAGCTTCAGAAACAAGATAAGCATCATTAATACCGCGCTTTTTTAAAGGTCGATCAATATCTTTAATCCCTTCATATTCCCACGAAGATTTTGCGTGACGAACAATATAAATTGTTTTCATTTTAACGTATAAGGTTTATCAAATATAATTTTTTTGATTTTTTGAAGAAAGAAATCATACATTAAATTCAATTTAAGGTGCTAATCTCTCTATTTTCCAATTGTAATCTTCTTGCAGTTCAAATCGTATTCTGTCATGCATCCGGTTTGGCCTGCCTTGCCAAAACTCAATAGAAATTGGCCTTACCAAGAAACCTCCCCAATGCGGAGGTCTGGGAATTTCTTTGTTTTCATATTTCTTTCCGTAAAAAAGTAATTTTTTATCCAGTTCTTCGCGCGAGGCAACAACTTTACTTTGGTCTGAGGCCCAGGCGCCCAGTTTACTACCAGTTGGACGAGTTTCAAAATATCCGTCTGATAAATTAGGAGCAATTTTTTCGGCTTCACCTTTAATAATGATCTGTCTCTCTAAACCTTCCCAGAAAAAAGACAAGCAGACTTTTGGATTGTTTTCTATTGCTTTCCCTTTTTCTGAAGTATAGTTAGTGTAAAAAATAAATCCTTCCCAAGTGAATCTTTTGAGTAAAACAACGCGAGTTTTCGGAAAACCATCTAGTCCTAAGGTTGAAATATGCATCGCATTTGATTCTTTTATCCCATCAAACTGTTCCGCTTCTATATACCATTTTTGAAAAAGCTCCATGGGATTTTCTGAAATATTTTCTATCAATAATTCATCCTTATTGTAGTTCATCCGATAATGGCTCAAATCTTTTTCCATCAATTTATTATTCTTTTTTTGGCTCAGTAATCAAAAATAAACTTAAAAAAGTAAATAGTCCGTTGAATATTAAAATTTCATATCCAAATTGATAGCCTGGTAAAAAAACTTCAATATTGTTGTTGATATAATAAGTGAACAGGATAGAAAGTATGCAAATGATAGGTAAGTATTTTTCTTTGATCATTTTTTTTGTGAGTAAACCGAAGGCGAATAAACCTAACAAAGGACCGTAGGTATATGAAGCAACAGTGAGTAAACTGCTTATAACGTTATCTTTAAGTAAGTATTTGTAACTTATAATAATTAGGACAAGCATTATCGATAGTAAGAAGTGAATTCGCTTTCTTACTTTTTTTGAAATGGCTTTCTTTTCGTCAAACCGCATTATATCTATGCTAAATGAGGTGGTTAAAGAGGTCAAAGCACTATCGGCACTAGAATAGGCTGCAGCAATTAAGCCAACTATAAAAAGTATAGCGATGGTAAGCCCAAGACTGCCATTAAGTGCAATTTCAGGATAGAGCAAATCGGTTTTGATATTTCCATTCATTTCAGGAATGGCTATACCCATTTTTTCGGCATACATAAAAAGCAAGGCGCCTAAAAAAAGGAAAAGAAAATTAATTAAAATAAGAACAAAGCCTAAAGAAACAACATTCCATTGTGCCTCTTTCGTATTTTTACAAGTCAGATTTTTTTGCATATTATCCTGGTCCAAACCTGTCATGGCTATGGCGATAAACATTCCTCCAAACACAGATTTAAGCAAGTATTTACGATCATGCCAGTCATTCCAAAAAAACAATTGACTGTATGATTGATAAGATTCTGTTTTTATGATTTCTAAAAAAGACAGATTTAGTTTGTCAAGAATAATAACGATAGATCCAACAAGAGCAAGAAGCATAAAAATGGTTTGCACAACATCTGTATAAACAATGGTTTTTATTCCACTTTTAAAGGTATAGAGCCAAATCAAAAAAACGGAAACAACTACGGTTATTTCGAAAGGAACTTTCCATGCGTCTAAAATAAAATACTGTAATACAGAGGCCACTAAAAAGAGTCGAAATGAAGCGATGAGCATTCTCGAAATAAAGAAAAATATGGCACCTGTTTTTTGACTGATCAGTCCAAATCGTTGTAATAGATATTCGTAAATAGAGGTGATGTTTAAGCTGTAATACAAGGGGATCAAAACAATGGCAATCACAAAATAACCTAACAAATAACCGAAAACAATTTGCATGTAACTAAACTGTGTACTTTGAACCCATCCAGGTACAGAAATAAAGGTAACACCAGAGAGAGAAGCGCCTATCATTCCAAAAGCAACCATGTACCATTTTGATTTCTTAGAAGCTTTAAAAAATGCCAGATTGCTATCGTCTTTACTTGTCAACCATGAAATAAAAATGATTAAAGCGAAGTAGGATAAAATGATCAGAATGAGCTGTAAAGGACGCATTATTCGATTGGAAAATGTAGGTGATTAAAAAAAGCAAAGATACCTTTTGCTGCAAATATTAATCCCTTATATTTGAATAAAATTTTTTATAATGGGGGCAAATAAAAGAATTCTTTCTGTGGATATTTTCCGCGGGATTACCATCGCTGCAATGATATTAGTCAACACTCCGGGAACCTGGAGCCACGTATACGCACCTTTATTGCACGCGGATTGGCACGGACTTACACCAACTGATTTAATTTTTCCTTTTTTCTTGTTTATTGTAGGTATGTCAATCACTTTTGCCTATAGTTCTAAAAAAGAAGGAGGTATCACATCTGATGTGTACAAGAAAATTATTTCCCGCACTTTAAAGTTGATTTTCTTAGGACTTTTTCTTTCTGCATTTACGGTACATTTTCCTTTTTTTAAAGATCTATCAACGGTTAGAATTCCGGGAGTGCTTCAGAGAATTGGTGTCGTTTTCTTTATTGCATCTCTTTTATTTATCAAGTTTAATTGGAAAGTTTTATTAGGAATTTTTGTGTCGATATTAATTATTTATTGGTTATTGCTTACACAGATTCCTATTAACGGAGTAGCACCTTTACTCACGGTAGATTCAAATTTACCAGCAGTTATTGATTTAAAGATTTTAACTTCTAACCACACATGGAAAACCAATTATGATCCGGAAGGTATTTTGAGCACATTACCCGCAATTGCAACAAGTATTTTTGGTATGTTTTTAGGGATGATTCTGTTGAATAAAAATTCTCAACCAAATCAAAAATTAAAGCAAATCATTTCAATTGGTATTTTGGCACTTGTCATCGGCTATGCGTGGGGCACGATTTTTCCAATCAACAAAGCGCTATGGACAAGTAGTTTTGTACTTGTAACAGGAGGTTGGGCTTGTATCGTTTATGGGATTATTTATTACTTCGCTGATATACTTGGGTATGAGAATTGGGGTAAACCAGCCATCATATTCGGGTCAAATGCCATTACAGTTTATTTTTTATCCAGCTTTATAAGCAAATGTTTTGGGATGATTCATTTGCCAAATGGAAAATCGATACACGGATTTTTATATGATACTTTATCTTCTGTCATTACAATACCAAAATTGAGTTCGTTGATTTACGCTGTAATTGTTATTCTTTTCTATTACGGCATAGCTTATGTTTTATATAAAAAGAAGATATTTATTAAGGTTTAAAAATGTAATTTTGCGGCATGGAATTTTCTTCGAAATTATTGCAAAATGCCGTGAATGAAATGGCTCAATTGCCAGGAGTTGGTAAGAGAACCGCTTTGAGATTGGTTTTACATTTATTAAAAAGACCTAAGAATCAGACGGAAGAATTTGCAAAAGCCATTACTCAATTTAGAGAGAATATTAAGCTTTGTAAAAATTGCCATAATATTTCAGATGTTGATCTATGTGAAATCTGTTCCAATCACAAGAGACAAACTGAAATTATATGTGTGGTCGAAGATATTAGAGATGTTATGGCAATTGAAAACACCTCCCAATTTCTAGGGCATTACCATGTTCTGGGAGGTAAAATTTCACCGATGGAAGGAATTGGGCCCCATCAACTTACCATTGAAAGTCTGGTTGATAAAGTGAAGGCCGGAAAGGTGGAAGAAATTATTTTTGCCCTAAGTTCTACCATGGAAGGAGATACAACCAATTTTTATATCTATAGGAAATTAAAGGATTTTCCGATAAGAATGTCGGCAATAGCAAGAGGAATATCTGTAGGGGGAGAATTAGAATACGCCGATGAAATTACGCTGGGAAGGAGCATTATCAATCGGGTTCCTTTTGAACAAAGTATTAAAAACACACATTGATTTTCTATGAAAAATATTTTTTTCGGTTTATTTTTATTAGCTTTCTGTTTCACCGTTTCAGCTCAAAGTAGTGAAAATGTGTACCTGTATTATGGTGCTGAAAACGATGAAAAATGTATCATAAAAAATGAGGATGGTAGTTCTTCAGAAATGGATAGCTTTTTTAAGCTAGAAAATAAATCCAGTATTACCTTTTTTGTTTGTGGAGAACGCTTTTATTTGAAAAGAAACCAAAATAAATTAGAAATTCATCCTATTTCTGAAATAGAAGACCTCAGAGTCTTGGATATTCATGAACTTAAACAAGAATGGAAAGCCTCTGGTTTAGGCAAACATGAAGCGTTTTCTAACATTTATTTGATACAAAAAGTCTCACCAGATCAAGTGGTATATCATAAAGTGAAATGGCTTTAGCAAAAATTTGCCATACCCGGATCGATAAACTGTAATTATTGGATCTTTCAATTGTCATTGTTCATTTCCGAGTGAAAGAATTTTTATGGCTTTGTTTATCGAGCCTGCAAGAAGCATGTGCAAGTATCTCTTATGAAATTATTGTTGTCGATAATGCGTCTCAAGATGAAAGCCAGGATTTTATTGTTGGTCATTTTAAGAATTTACACTGGATTCAAAACACAGAGAATTTAGGTTTTGCAAAGGCTAACAACCAAGGAGTTGACAAGGCAAAAGGTAAGTATGTACTAATATTAAATCCCGATACAGTTTTATCTAAAAAAAGTATTGAATCTTTCATCAGCTTTGCCTCAACAAAAAATAATTTTGGGGTAATCGGATTAAAAATGATAGATGGAGGCGGGCTGTATTTGCCTGAGAGTAAGAGAAATATTCCCACTCCGTTCATTGCATTGAAAAAGCTTTTAGGAAAGAATAAGGCGTATTATGCAGATGATTTAAACAATAAGGATGTGGGAGAAGTTGATGTTTTACCCGGTGCCTGTATGCTTTTGAAAAGATCAGTTTATGTTGATGTTGGCGGATTTAGTGAGGACTTTTTCATGTATGGTGAAGATATAGACCTGTGTTTTAGATTGTTAAAAGAGGGCTTTAAGAATTACTATTTCGGATACGGTACTATGATTCATTTTAAAGGAGAAAGTACCAGAAAAGATGCTGTTTACTACAAAAATTTTTACGGCGCTCTTCAGATTTATTTTGAAAAACATTACAATAATTATGCGGTTTTGAGACATTTAAACAAGTTCTTAGTGAAAAGTCTAATTGTTTCAAAAACATATAGAAAAAGTGGAAAGCTAAAAAGCACAAAAAAGGAGAATATTATTTATTTGGGTAACAGAAGTGAAAGATCCGAGCAGATAAGATCTACTTTATCACCAAAAAAATGGATTTATACGTTTGATATTGAAAAAGATTTGGGTGAATACGATACCCTTCTAATTGATCAAGATTATTTTGGTTTTGATCAGATCATTGACTTCTTTCAACAAAAAAAATTGCTTCACCTGAAAAAAAGAATCGTTCTAAAAGGGAAAAATATAGTTTTAGGTAGCGATGATTCTGATCAGCAAGGGGAGATTCTTATGATTCATCAATTAACTTAAATCAGAAGAAAGATATTCTTCTGAGGCTTTTTTTCCTTCCCTAAATGCTTCAATGTTTGATCGAATGATAGATTCTTTTTTATTAAGAAGAATTTTATAGATGGATTTAACCAAACCTGATTCTGAGATTGGGATAAGTTTTGATGCTGCACCTAATAAAACCAAGCCGCAAACCCTTTCATCACCATGCTCAGAGGCTATTTCTTGGGCCGTAATCATGATATGTCGATCATGGGATTTAATTTTCTTGTAAACATCAACTTTTTCTGGGTGATTCAATATATCTTCAAAAGCATTGGCATCTGTAATTAACCAGCTATTTTCGTTGAGGCAATTCAAAGCGTTTTCACAATGAAGAGGAGCCGAAGTAATAAATATATCAACAATATTTCTTGCAGAAGGGTCTTGTAAACCACTTTCATGATGAACGCTAATTGCTTTTAAACAAGAAATGATTTCATGATTGTCATCATACACATCAAATCTGTTGGTGTGCACTTTTTCGCTGGCCGCCGCGGCTTCTATGACACTTAGCATTGTTTTTGCACAATGTTTTGATAAACCAACGATGTGGATATTAGATTTCATTTTGAGATTTCTAACTAATTAAGTTATTTTGGTCAGTGTTTCTTTGAAAGTTGCTCAACAAATGAAATTACCTATTGAAAAAACTTTTCATTTATCTGATCAAAAATATCAATCTCATTTGTTTAATTATATGATTTTTATCAGTCTACCAAAATTAGCGATCAATATGTAAGATAATTGTTCAAGAAAATTGAAATTCACAAAAAAAAGTTCTTTTTTTTAGATAAAATGTTGGTAATTTTATTTTTCCTCATGCGAACAAATTATGAGGGTATTAAATTAAATTTTTATGACAAAGACAGTTTTTATTACAGGTGCCACATCAGGAATTGGTAAAGCTACGGCTGAAGTATTTGCACAAAATGGTTGGGATTTAATCATTGTAGGGAGAAGAGGCAAAAGATTATATGATTTACAAGACCATCTGAGGAAAGCATATAAAAATGAAGTTGATGTGTTGAGTTTTGATGTAAGAAATTTGGCAGAAGTAAAAGAGAATTTAGAAAATATCAAAGATAAATTAGGACGTTTGGATGTACTGGTCAACAACGCAGGTTTAGCGGCAGGTTTTGATCGAATTCAGGATGGAAAGACAGAAGATTGGGACACGATGATAGACACAAACATTAAAGGGCTCTTGTATATAACCAAGCAAATAGTGCCTTACTTTATTGAGAGGGGTAAAGGACAAATCATTAATATAGCCTCAACAGCTGCCAAGGTGGTCTATGAAAAAGGCAATGTATACTGTGCTACAAAATTTGCCGTAGATGCTTTGAGTAAATCCATGCGTATAGATTTATTACCCCATGGAATAAAAGTTACACAGGTATCTCCAGGTGCAGCGGAAACCGAATTTTCGATGGTTCGCTTTAAGGGAGATAAAGATTTAGCGAAAAAAACTTATGAAGGGTATCAACCATTAACAGGAGTAGATGTGGCATCAGCTATTTATTACACAGCTACTTTGCCCGATCATGTTTGTATCAATGAACTGGAAATCACTGCTTTGGCACAGGCGAATAGTACGCATGTATTTAGAAAATGATGTTTACTTCTGATCAGATTTATCCCAACTATTTTTTGCTCGAATATTTTTGTATAACTTAATTCCCGCCATTAGGATAAAAGATAGTCCCAGTATGCCCACTACTCCGTAAATCCAACTAACGGCACTTTTTAGTAC
Organism: Namhaeicola litoreus; assembly: GCF_042679565.1. Taxonomy (NCBI): domain Bacteria; kingdom Pseudomonadati; phylum Bacteroidota; class Flavobacteriia; order Flavobacteriales; family Flavobacteriaceae; genus Namhaeicola; species Namhaeicola litoreus. The sequence goes on from NZ_JBHTMY010000003.1 coordinate 180,363, forward strand.
GACTAAAAAGACACAAGCAAAAAGAATGATGGTAGCCACTTCATTCCAAATTCTCAATTTGTTGCCACTCATTTTAAGCTCATCTTTTTCCATTTGATTGAGCATAACTTGACAAGAATAATGATAGGCATAAAGGGCGGCTACAAAACCCAATTTCACCAACATCCAATTCTGCGTGAGCCAAGTGGGATTTAAAACCAACAACCAAACAGCAAAAATAGTTGAAAGTACTGCAGAAGGCCAGGTTATGATATACCAAAGTCTTTTGCTCATTAAAAAATATTGATCTTTTAGAATTTGCTGTTCGGGTTGTGGCTTATCATCAGATTCTTTAAAATAAATAAACAATCTGATGATATAAAACAGACCTGCAAACCATGTGGTAATAAAGATTATATGCAATGCTTTCACGTAAAGGTATTCCATGATTCACTATTTTTTCCAATCCAAAATCCAGTGTTTCACCACATCAACCCATCGATCGTCGTCATTCATACATTCAATATGCTTAAATTCAGTCCCACCTTCCTCTAAAAACTCACTTTTACCCTCCATTGCAATTTCTTCAAGAGTTTCAAGGCAATCTGTGACAAATGATGGCGTAATCACTGCTAATTTTTTTACACCTTTTTCGGCAAGTGCTTTTAATTCAAAATCTGTGTAGGGTTTTAACCAAGGATCTCTTAATAACCTAGATTGAAAAGAGTTACTGTATTTCCCTTCCTCTAATTGCAAATTTTTTGCAATCTCTTTAGTTGTTTCAAAACATTGATGTCTATAGCAAGTTTCATGTGCTTTTGATTTTTTTTCGCAGCAAGTACCGTCTAGTTTACAGTGATTTCCAGTTGTGTCACTCTTGTAAATATGTCGTTCTGGAATTCCGTGATAAGAAAATAAAATATGATCAAAATTATGGCCGTCTAACTGATCTTTAATTGATGCAGACATGGCATTAATGTAATTTTTTTCATTGTAAAAAGCAGGTAAAACAGTAAGTTTTTTATTGGGATATTTTTCCTTCATCAATTCTTCTGTTTTTACCACGACCGTTTCAAAAGAAGACATGGCGTAATGAGGATATAGAGGAATTAATAATATTTCGTCTACTCCTTCTTCTTTTAAATGATGTAAAGCTTTTTCGATGGACATAGAGCCATATCTCATACCTAACGCCATGGGAATGTCTACTTTCCTTTTTAATTTATCGAAAAATCGTTGGGACAAGACAATAAGGGGGGATCCTTCCTTCCACCAAATTTTTTGATATGCCGCGGAAGTTTTTTTAGGCCGAACATTTAGGATGATTCCTTTGACCAGAAATAACCTTTTTAAATAGGGCATGTCAATGACACGTTCATCCATCAAAAATTCTCCTAAATATTTCTTTACATCTCTTATGCTCGTTGAATCCGGTGAACCTAAATTCACTAATAATACGCCTTTTTTATTCACGGTTTTTTATGTTATTTTGGTTACAAAGATAGATTTTTATATCGTTATTTTTTTATTTAATTCCTTGTAATTGTTGACTTTTATCATGTTTTCTTTCGGTATTTTTTTTTTGAAATTCGACATCATAGGCGATTATATGTAGTAATTTAGCATTGTAATTAATTGATAATTAGGGTACATTCAAAACCATTGAAAATCAGTTAATTTTGAGCAAAAAGTGCAGAATTTTAAATGAATTTATGGATAGTTTTTTGAAAGGAAACAACTTTTATGCAATTGGTCTGAGCTACAAAAAGGCCGATGTTACCATTCGCAGTAAATTTAGCTTATCTAAAGAACAACAAACTTCTTTGTTGGAAGAGGCTAAAATTGCTGGGTTTAATGATTTGATGGTCATCTCAACTTGCAACAGAACAGAAATTATTGGTTTTGCCAAGCACCCATATGAACTTATTTCACAGCTTTGTAAATATAGCGAAGGTACGGTTGATGAATTTGCGAAATACTCTTTTGTCTATAAGAATATGGAAGCCGCAGAGCATTTTATTTCTGTTGCAACTGGTCTAGATAGTCAGATACTTGGTGACTATGAGATAGTCAACCAATTAAAAAGTGCCTATGACATAGCTAAAGGGGCAGGAACCATGAGTGCCTACATGGAACGATTGTATAATACAGCGCTACAGGCAAGTAAAGAAGTGAAGAACAAGACACAGCTTAGCAGCGGAACAACAACGGTTTCTTATGCGACCGTTCAATATATTAAAGAGCGCTCGAAAAAGTATCCGAATCCTAAGATACTTCTTTTTGGCTTAGGTGAGATTGGTGAGAATACTGCAAAAGGTTTAAAGAATCATTTGGAATACGCGTCGCTCACCGTAGTGAACAGAACAATTGAAAAGTCTTATGTGCTCAGCAAAAGTTTAGGTGTTGATGTGGTTTCTGTGGATGACTTGGAAAATGAAATAAAAAAATCGGATGTAATCATTGTTGCAACAGGCGCTCAAGGTCATACGGTTAAATCCTCCATGTTTGACCCTGATACAAAACAATTGATTATTGATTTGTCGATACCAAATAATGTCGATGAAAAAGTGAGAGAGTTTTCAAACAAGCGGGTTGTTGATGTAGATAAATTGTCCGCAAAGACCAAATCTACCTTTGAAAACAGAAAACTTCAGATCCCAAAAGTATTAGAGATTATACAGAAATATAAAGATGAATTTTATAATTGGGTTTCTTTCAGAAAGAGTTCTCCAGCATTGAATTCGTTAAAAATATCTCTCGAAAATATTCAAAAGGATGCTATTGCAGTAAATCAGAAAAAATTTGAGCAATTCAGTCCTAGTGAAATAGAAGAAGTAACTACAACCATGATTAATAAGATCATCTCAAAATTCGCCTCACATATGAGAGAACACAATGGACAGGCTGATTTGAGTATTCAGGTAATCGAGCAGGTTTTCAAATAATTTGCTCCACATATTCCATGAAAAAAATCGTTAGGATAGGAACAAGATCAAGTGAGTTAGCTTTATGGCAAGCGCATTTGGTTCAGCAAAATCTCTCTAAAATACAAATTACCTCAGAAATTGTTGAGGTGTCATCCAAGGGGGATGAAATTCTTGATAAGCCTCTGCACGAAATTGGAGGAATAGGTTTGTTTACCAAATCTTTAGATGAAGCACTCTTGCAAGGTAAAATAGATATTGCCGTACATTCTATGAAAGATGTGCCTACGGATCTTCCGAAAGGAATTGTTCAGGTGGCAGTAATGAAAAGAGGGCCTGTTAAAGATATTCTGGTTTTTAATAACAAAAAAGATACTTCAGATTTAGAAAAAGTTTTGACCATTGCAACAGGTAGTTTAAGAAGAAAGGCCCAATGGTTAAAAAAGTATCCTGAATACAAAGTAGTCGATTTAAGAGGGAATGTCAACACGCGTTTGCGGAAGTTATATGAGAGTAATTGGCAAGGTGCTGTTTTTGCGGAGGCAGGATTGACAAGAATAGATTTATTACCTAAAAATTTTGAAGTTTTAGATTGGATGATACCGGCACCGGCACAGGGAGCCGTTATGGTCGTCGCCCTTGATGGAGATATTAATTTTTTATCTGAAATGGCAAAATTGAATTGCGAAAAAACAGAGAAAGCTACCTATATAGAAAGGGCGTTTATGAAAACGCTTGAAGGAGGATGCACTGCGCCAATTGGGGCACATGCCAAAATTGAGGATGAAAACATAACTTTTGATGGTATTTTGATTGATTTGGACGGTAGTCAAAGTTTTGAAATACACGAAGAAGAGAAATTAGAAAATTGGGAAAATTTCGGGAAGAATTGTGCCTTGAAGTTATTAAATTCGGGAGGTTCTAACTTGATGAAGAAGATTAAATCTCAAATGTCTCACTAAATAATGACGAAAAAGAAATCAATTCTAGTCACAAAGTTACTCTCTTCTGAGCAAAAGATGAAACTGGCAAATTTCGATTTGATCGAACAAGAATTGATACAAATCACAATAAATGATCAGTTCAAATTAGACCATGTATCTGATTTTGTTGTTTTTTCTAGCAAAAATGCTGTTAAAGCACTAGAAAAAGGCGGATTAATAGGTGCTTTAAAGGGTGTAAAGGTCTATTGTGTTGGAGAAAAAACGGCTGAATTTCTAAAGCAATTAGATATTAATGCCGAGTTTGTTGCTGAAAATGCTTTCGATTTGGCCAATTTTTTGATTTTGGAAAAACCCAAAAAGATCACTTTTTTTTGTGGAAACCTCAGAAGAAATGAATTGCCGGCTTTGTTGAAGGAAAATGAAATTTTGGTTGATGAACAGGTGGTCTATCAAACCGATTTGTTAAAACCAAAATTTATTCAAAAGTTTGATGGTATTTTATTTTTCAGTCCCTCTGGTGTTCGGAGTTTCTGTCAAAAGAATAAACCAGAAGCGATTGCTTTTTGCTTGGGTAATACGACAGCAATTACTGCGACTGATTTTTTTGAAGAGGTTTTTGTTGCAGAAGAGCAATCTGTAGATGGTTTGATTAATACCTTAAACGAAACGTATGGCTATGCATAGAACTAGACGACTAAGGAAAACAGAAGGCATTAGAAGGTTGGTGCGCGAGAATAGACTCAGTGTAGATAATTTTATTTATCCCTTGTTTATTGAGGAAGGAGAGAATGTTTGTACTGAAATTGTTTCCATGCCCGGTGTTTTTCGATATTCATTAGATCAATTACATAACGAATTAGAAGAAATTACCAACCTCAATATACCTGCGGTCATTTTATTCGGGATTCCTACTCATAAAGATGAGGTTGGCAGTGAAACATGGAATGACCAAGGCATTATTCAAAAAGCCATTCAATATATCAAGAAAAATTTTCCTGATTTATATGTCATTACAGATGTTTGTTTTTGTGAATACACCAATCACGGACATTGTGGAGTGATTGAAGATGGTGATGTGGTGAATGATGCTACATTAATTAATTTACAAAAACAAGTTGTCTCACATGCAAAAGCTGGTGCAGATATGGTTGCACCCTCAGGGATGATGGATGGAATGATTCAAGCCATACGCAAAGCTTTAGACCAAGAAGGTTTTTACAATTTGCCTATTATGTCTTATGCGATAAAATATGCTTCTGCCTTTTATGGTCCGTTCAGAGATGCTGCAGATTCGGCGCCAAGCTTTGGAGACCGCCGCACTTATCAGATGGATCCTTCAAATAGGCTAGAAGGGTTGCGAGAAGCAGAAATTGATGAAGCTGAAGGAGCCGATATTTTAATGGTAAAACCCGCTTTATCCTATTTAGATGTGATCAGAGATCTAAAAAATGAAACCGACAAACCAGTGGCCTGCTATAATGTAAGTGGCGAATATGCCATGGTAAAAGCAGCAGCTGCAAAAGGTTGGATTGATGAAAAACGCGTAATGATGGAAAGTTTACTTTCTATGAAAAGAGCTGGTGCTGATCTAATCATTACCTATTTTGCAAAAGATGCAGCTAAATTGTTAAATAAAAAAGAGTAGAAAATGTCGATAAAAAAATTTAAGAATTCACAAGAATTGTACGAACGCGGACAAGCTCATTTGGTAGGAGCCGTCAATTCTCCTGTTCGAGCTTTTAAATCTGTTGGAGGATCACCTTTGTTTATTTCGAGTGCAAAGGGAAGTAAAATCATCGATGTAGATGATAATGTGTATATCGATTTGGTGCTTTCTTATGGCCCTATGATTTTAGGGCATCGTTTTCCTGCTGTGGAAAAAAAAATAAAAAAGGCGCTAAGGCACGGCTATTCTTTTGGTGCTTCTAGTAAAGGAGAATTGAAATTGGCAAAAATGATTTGCTCTGCGTTTGGTTCAATGGACAAAATTCGCTTTGTGAATTCAGGTACCGAAGCCGTTTTTAGTGCTATCCGATTGGCAAGAGCATTTACAGGAAAAGATCAAATCATCAAATTTTCGGGAGGCTATCACGGTCATGCTGATGCATTGCTTGTGGCTGCAGGTTCAGGCTTAGCAACTTTGAGTTTGCCTGGCAGTAAAGGGGTACCTGAAGATGCAGTAAAGAATACTTTAGTTGCAGAGTTTAATCAAATTGAATCTGTAAAAAACCATATCAAAGAAAACCACAATATTGCGGCAATCATTATTGAACCAATACCGGGAAATATGGGTGTTGTCTTGCCAAATGAAGATTTTATCAAAGGGCTAAATCAATTAGCTAAAGAGCATAAGATATTAATTATCGCTGATGAGGTAATGTCCGGTTTCCGATCAAAATTTGGCGGAGCTCAAGACCTAATTGGCCTTAATGCCGATATCACTTGTTTGGGAAAAGTAATTGGTGGAGGTTTTCCGGTGGGTGCCTATGGTGCTAGAAATGAGATCATGGAAATGGTCGCTCCATTAGGACCTGTCTATCAAGCCGGTACTTTGTCAGGAAATCCTATTGCTATGGCTGCAGGAATTGCTACTTTGAAAGAACTAAAAAAGCAAAATCCATATAAAAAGTTTAACAAGATAGCTGCGAAAATCGAAAAAGCATTTTTAAAAGGGTCTAAAGAGTTTGATTTACCTGTTCAGGTAAATCGCTTTGGTTCTATGGTCAATCCTTTTTTTACAAAAGAACCTGTCACTGACTTTCCTTCAGCGCAAAAAAGCGATACGGAAATGTTTAAAATTTTCTTTTGGGAAATGATACAAGAAGGATTATTTATTCCGCCATCGCAATTTGAATCTTGGTTTTTGTGTAGTTCTATGACGAAAGATGAAATAAAAAAAGTAACCTCTGGAATTCATACAGCGCTTAAGAAAGTGGCTGAAACTGTAAAAGTTACTCGTTAACCATTAAATTAAACAAGTGAATAAGATAAAAAACGACCTATTTCTAAGAGCATTAAAGCAAGAAGTTGTGCCTAGGCCGCCGGTTTGGATGATGCGTCAGGCAGGAAGATATTTACCTGAGTTTAGAGCTTTACGTGATAAATATGATTTTTTTACAAGATGCCAAACGCCAGAGTTAGCCGCTGAAATTACTGTTCAGCCTATTAGAAGGTACGGTATGGATGCCGCTATTTTATTTTCAGATATTCTAGTAATTCCGCAAGCTTTAGGGATTGAAGTGCAAATGAAAAAGGATTTTGGTCCTTATTTACCTAATACCATTCGCAGTCAGAAGGATGTAGATAACATACAATTACCCGATGTGAATGAGAGTTTGGGCTATGTAATGGATGCGATTAAGTTGACCAAAGAGATGTTAAACGATGAGATTCCGTTGATAGGTTTTGCTGGTTCTCCCTGGACAATTTTATGCTATTGTGTAGAAGGACGAGGATCTAAATCTTTTGACAAAGCGAAGGAGTTTTGTTTTACACAACCAAAAGCAGCACATGAAATGTTGCAAAAAATTACGGATCTCACTATTCTATATCTAATAGAAAAAGTAAAATCCGGGGTAAATGCGGTTCAGGTATTTGATTCATGGGGGGGAATGTTATCTCCTACAGATTATCAAACGTTTTCATGGCAATATATCAATCAAATCATTGAGGCCTTAAAAGACCATGCACCAGTCATCGCTTTCGGTAAGGGCTGTTGGTTTGCATTAGAAGCAATGGCAGCATCTAATGCTTCTGCTCTTGGGGTAGATTGGACCATCACTCCAAAATTAGCAAGGCAATTCACCGGTAATAAGATAACACTTCAAGGTAATTTTGATCCTTCAAGGTTATTATCACCACCGGCGGAAATCAAGAGACTAGTACATCAAATGATAGATGAGTTCGGTAAAGATAAATATATCGTAAATTTAGGTCATGGCATTTTGCCACATGTCCCACTAGAAAATGCCCAAGCTTTTATTGATGCTGTAAAAGAATATTCATGATGAACTCTGCCCTTATTCAAAAATACAATATTCCAGGTCCGAGATATACCAGTTATCCCACGGTGCCTTTTTGGGACAAAGCCGGAATTGATATGGAAGATTGGAAAAGTACTGTTGTTAAGGCATTTAAAGAAAGCAATCAAACAGAGGGCATCAGTTTATATATTCATTTACCATTTTGTGAGAGTCTTTGTACATTTTGTGCTTGTCATAAAAAAATCACAAAGCAACACGGTGTAGAGGCACCTTATATTGCTACGCTATTAAAAGAATGGGCGTTGTACTGTGAACTTTTTGATGAAAAACCAAGGATAAAAGAAATTCATTTAGGTGGTGGAACCCCAACTTTTTTTTCTATCGAACATTTAACACAACTCATCGAGGGAATTTTACGTACTTCTGAGAAATGTCTGGACTTCGAATTTAGCTATGAAGGACATCCAAACCACACGAGTGAAGAGCAATTAAAAGGCTTGTTTGATTTGGGTTTTAAACGTAATAGTTTTGGAATTCAAGATTATGATCCTGTTGTTCAAAAAGCCATCAATAGAATTCAAAGTTTTGAGCAGGTCAAAAAGGTACACGAATTGTCAAGGGAAATAGGATACCAATCAATAAGTCATGATTTGGTTTTTGGATTGCCCTTTCAACATGAACACAGTATCAGAAATACAATTAAAAATACAATAGCGTTAAAACCAGATAGAATAGCCTATTACAGTTATGCCCATGTGCCATGGATAAAAGGTGTAGGACAAAGAGGTTTTGATGAGGGCGATTTACCACAAGACAAAGAAAAAAGGCATTTGTACGAGCTAGGTAAGCAATTATTTTTTGACAATGGTTATGTAGAAATTGGAATGGATCATTTCGCATTACCAACTGATAGTTTGTATAAAGCGATGGAAAATAAAAAGCTTCACCGAAACTTTATGGGTTATACTGCCGGTAAAACAGCCTTAATGGTTGGATTGGGAATGTCCTCGATCAGTGATTCTTGGTATGCTTTCGCTCAAAATGAAAAAAGTGTTTCGGAATATACCCAAAGGGTAGAAGAGGGGAAATTACCTATTTTTAGAGGACATTTACTTACAGAAGAGGATTTGGTGATTAGAAAGAGCATTTTAGATCTCATGTGTCATTTAGAAACTTCCTGGCATCCTTCACTTACTGAGGAAACAAAAAATGGGATCAAAAATAGATTGAAAAGTTTGGTGGAGGATGGATTGTTAGAACTTTCGGATAGTGGGGTTTTCGTCAAAGAAGAAGGTCGTATGTTTGTACGAAATATATGTATGGCCTTTGACTTGAGATTGATAGAAAATAAACCTGAAACCAGAATTTTTTCAATGACCATTTAGTATTTCTTATTTTTACTCAGATCTATAATTATCGATTTCAGAAAATCCAAACTCTAGGAAATCGAATGTAATTAATTTCATAAATTTGTGGACAAATCTTTTTTTATATGTCGAAGTTCGAATTAAAGTTACCAAAAATGGGCGAAAGTGTTGCTGAGGCGACCATTACATCTTGGTTAAAGGAGGTAGGAGAAAAGATTTCATTAGATGAACCTGTTGTAGAAATTGCCACTGATAAGGTAGATTCTGAAGTGCCAAGTGAAGTTGAAGGTGTACTTTTGGAGAGGCTATTTAATGTAGATGATGTGGTAAAAGTTGGAGAAACCATTGCGGTTATCGAGATCAATTCCAATGGAGAAAACCTATCTGTTGATAAACCTGACAAAGTAGACCAAGACGACCAAGCAGAATTGGAAGCGATGGAGCCTATAGCCGAGAAAATAGAAAAGGACATAGAAGGAGTAAAAGAACAGATTGAGTTCAAAAATTCTTCAGGAAAATTTTACTCGCCATTAGTTAAAAATATAGCCAGAGCAGAGAATATTTCAATGGAAGAGCTCGAGTCTATAGTAGGCACAGGTAAAGAAGACAGAGTCACTAAAACAGATATACTCGCTTATATTGAAAATAGAAACAAGGGTACTAAACCAGAAAAGATCGCAATTGTCTCAAGTACCGAGTCGCCAAAGCAAGCAGCTGTTCAAACTCCGCAAATTTCATATACTGGATCTGACCAAGTCATAGAAATGACCAGAATGGGTAAATTAATTGCCAAACATATGGTAGATTCTAAACAAACTTCTGCCCATGTGCAGAGTTTTGTAGAAGTGGATGTAACCAATATTGTGAAATGGCGAGACAAAGTAAAGGATGCTTACTTAAAACGCGAAGGTGAAAAAATTACCTATACGCCTATTTTTATGCAAGCGGTCGCAAAAGCTTTGAAAGATTTTCCGATGATGAATATTTCCGTAGATGGAGAAAAGATTATTCAAAAAAAGAATATCAATCTGGGCATGGCAGCGGCATTACCTGATGGTAATTTGATTGTCCCAGTGATTAAAAATGCTGATACATTGAGTTTAATTGGGATGACCAAGGTTGTTAATGACTTGGCTGTTCGCGCCAGAAATGGAAAATTGAATCCGGATGACATTCAAGGAGGTACTTACACGGTAACCAATGTGGGAACTTTTGGCAGTATTATGGGTACGCCCATCATCAATCAACCTCAGGTAGGAATTTTAGCTCTAGGCTCAATCAGAAAATTACCTTCTGTGATAGAAACTCCAGATGGTGATTTTATCGGAATACGTCATAAAATGATTATTTCTCATTCCTATGATCATCGCGTAGTAAATGGTGCTTTGGGTAGCATGTTTGCCAGAAAAGTGGCAGATTATTTAGAGGCTTGGGATACCAACGCTGATTTTTAAAAAAGAATAAATGAATTTAAAACTCGATAGACCACTCATATTTTTTGATTTAGAAACTACGGGTGTTCAGATCGCTACTGATCGAATTGTGGAAATTTCTATTCTCAAATTATATCCAAATGGAAATAAAGAGAGTAGAACATGGTTGGTTAACCCGGAAATGAAAATTCCCCAACAGTCAATAGATATCCATGGAATTACGGATGAAAAAGTAGCCAACGAACCAAAGTTTAAGGAAATTGCTCCCGAAATTAGCAAAATTTTAGAAGGAGCAGATCTGGCAGGATTTAATTCAACTCGTTTTGATATTCCTCTTTTGGCAGAAGAAATGTTGAGAGCAGGCATCAATTTTGAAATGGATGGTAAAAAAGCTGTAGATGTGCAGGTTATTTTCCACAAAAAAGAGCCGCGAAACCTCGCTGCAGGTTATTCTTTTTATTGTGGTAAAGAACTTGAAAATGCGCATTCTGCTAAAGCAGACACCCAGGCCACTTATGAAATCTTAGAAGCTCAAGTTGAAAAATATGATGATATTGAAAATTCTATAGATTTTTTAAGTGAGTTTTCAACACAAAGAGAAAGAGCAGATTTTGCTGGCTTTGTTATGTACAATGATAAGGATGAGGAGATTTTAACTTTTGGTAAACATAAAGGAAGAACCGTTGAAGAAATATTTAGAAGTGATCCGGGTTATTACAGCTGGATACAAAATGCTGATTTTCCGTTGTATACAAAAAAAGTTTTAAAAGGGATTAAAGAGCGAATGGCGAATCAGACTCAAAAATATACGCTAGACGATTTAAAAAATAAATTCAAAAAGATATAGTATGTTGGTGCAATTTGATCAATTATCAGAGACTGCAAGGGTTTGGGTTTATCAATCCAATCGGGCGCTTACTGAGCATGAAGCGGAGGAAATTAGTAAAGAGCTGGAAAAATTCACCCAACAATGGAAGAGACATGGTGAGGATCTAAAGGCTTCATTTCAAATAAAGTACAATCATTTTATTATTCTTTCTGTCGATGAATCTTACAATCCGGTTTCAGGTTGTTCAATAGACGCCTCTACACACCTCATCAAACAAATTGAACAGAAATATCAAATCGAATTGTTGAATAAAATGAAAACAGCATTCAGATCAGGTGAACATATTAATGTTGTCACCCTCAACGATTTTAAACAATTTGCCTCAGAGCAAAAGGTTAATCCGAAAACAATCGTATTTAATAACATGATAGGAACTAAAAAAGAATTAGAATCATCATGGGAAATTGAAGGCGAGAAAAGTTGGCATAGTCGATTTTTCAACTAACAATTTCTATATTTGGAATATATTTGAAACAAACTATCTCTCAATTTTCTTTTAACTTTTAAATATTTTCCAATGTTCAAAAACATATTGACATTTTTCTTTGTGTCGATCATCGCTAATTCATGGGCGCAAAAAGATCCACTTATTACCAGAGATAGTATCAATCAATTAAAATGGGTTGATAGTATCATGAATAAAATGACTGTCGATCAAAAGATCGCTCAATTATTTATGGTGGCAGCTTATTCGAACAAAGATCAAGCCCATATCAATGAAATAGAAAACATTGTAAGGAAGTACCAAATTGGTGGGTTGATCTTTTTTCAGGGTACGACTGAAGGGCATGCAAAATTAATTAATCAATATCAAGCAATCTCAGAAGTACCAATGCTCATTGGTGTAGATGCGGAATGGGGTCTGAATATGCGTTTACCAGAGGTCACGCGCTTTCCCTATAATATGCCCCTTGGTGCTATAAAAAATAATCGATTGATTGAGGAATATGGCAGGAGCGTGGGGCACCAGCTCAAGCGTTTAGGTATGCATATTAATTTTGCTCCTAGTGTAGATATCAATACTAACCCGGCTAATCCGATAATCGGAAATAGATCATTTGGTGTCGATAAAAATAATGTGGCGCTGAAAGCTGAAAGTTTTTTAAAAGGCATGCAGGGAGAAGGGATATTAGCGAGTGCCAAGCACTTTCCCGGCCATGGAGATACCGCACAAGACTCACACAAAACTTTACCAACTGTAGATTTTGATATGGATAGATTGGATTCTGTAGAACTTTATCCCTATAAATATCTTATTGATAAGGGTTTAACCGGAGTAATGGTTGCGCATTTAAATGTTCCTGCAATCGAATCAACAAATGGATTACCAACTTCAATCTCAAAAAAGGCAATTACTGATTTACTTAAAAATAAGTTGAATTTTCAAGGATTGATCTATACTGACGCGCTCAATATGAAAGGCGCAGCAAATTTTGCCAAACCAGGTGAAATTGATTTAGCCGCCTTTTTAGCTGGGAATGATGTACTATTATTTTCAGAGAATGTAGGCAAAGGACATGAATTAATCAAAAAGGCATTTCAAGAAAAGAAATTTGATGAAAATAGATTAGATTACTCAGTCAGAAAAATATTAAAAGCAAAATATTGGGCCGGTCTGAATAACTATCAACCCATTAATTTAAATGGACTTAACAAAGATTTATCTAACGTTCAAGATGAGTTGTTAATGAGAAAGTTGGTGGCTAATTCTATTACCGCAGTAAAAAATGACAATGAATTATTGCCAATAACTCATTTAGAGAGTAATAAAATTGCCTATGTAAAATTAGGTGAATATCAAAATGACACTTTTGTTTCAAGATTAAAAGATTATGCTACGGTAGATGTGATTTCTGGAAAAACAATTGATGTTGTGCTAGATAAATTAGAATCGTATCAAACTGTTATAATAGGATTTCACAGCAACGGAGCAAGTGCTTATTCCAGCTATAAAATTAGTGATACAGAACTTCATTGGATTCAAGAAATTGCAAGAAAGCACAAGGTTATACTCGATATATTTGCTAGTCCATATAGTCTATTACAACTGAAGTCGACAGAGAATATCGATGCCATCATCGTTTCATACCAAAATATTCCTATTTTCCAAGATTTATCCGCACAAATGATTTTTGGAGCTATGGATTTTAAAGGAAAACTTCCGGTTCAAATTAACGATGAATTTAGTTTTGGAACTGGAATGGAAATTTCGCAAATTCAAAGATTGGGCTATTCTATTCCTGAGGAGGTTTGTTTAGATTCAGATAAATTAACAAGAATTGATTCAATCGCAAAAGTTGTCGTTGAGGATGAAATGGCTCCCGGACTTCAGGTATTGGTGGCTAAAGATGGTAAAGTAGTGTATAGGAAGAGTTTTGGTTATTATACCTACGATAAAGAACAACCAGTGACCAATGAAAGCATTTATGATTTGGCCTCTGTGACCAAGATTTTAGCCGCGCTTCCTATGATCATGAAAGCAGAGGAGGAGGGGAAATTTACCTTAGATACTAAGTTGGGAGAAATAATTCCTTCGCTCAAGGGAAGTAATAAAGAGGATGTCAGTGTGAAGGCAGTTTTGTCGCATTACGGAAAACTCAAACCCTATATTACTTTTTATAAAGAAACCTTGGATCCTGAAACTAATAAACCGCTTGACACTTATTATAAAACGCAACCCGGGGGTTTGTACAATGTAAAAGTGGCAGATCATATGTATTTGCGCAACGATTACTATGATCAAATTTATAAAGAGATAGCTGAGGCGCCTCAAAACAGAACTTTATCTTACAAATACAGTGATTTACCTTTTCATCTTTTTAAAGATTATCTGGAAAGGACATATCAGAAGCCTTTGGATGTATTGGTTGATGAAAATTATTACGCTTCACTCGGTGCAAAAACATTGACTTACAATCCTTTGAATAAGTTTAATAAAAGTCAAATAGTACCCACAGAAGACGATCAATTTTTCCGTTATCAATTGTTACACGGAACTGTACATGATGAAGGAGCCGCCATGTTAGGTGGCGTAAGTGGAAATGCAGGATTATTTGGCAATTCGAACGATGTGGCAAAGATGATGCAGATGTACCTTCAGAATGGATATTATGGGGGAAAAAGTTATTTGAAAACGGAAACATTAGAAAAATTTAACCATAGGTATTTTCAGAATAAAGGGAATAGAAGAGGTTTAGGGTTTGATAAACCTCAATTAGATGAACGTGAAAAGGCGACTTGTGGTTGTGTTTCTATGCACAGTTTCGGTCATAGTGGTTATACAGGAACTTATACTTTTGTAGATCCGGAGACACAAATTGTCTACGTATTCCTTTCAAATAGAGTCTATCCGACAAGAGAAAACACCAAACTCGCAACAAATAACATCAGACCAGAAGTACAAAGATTGATTCAAGAAGCAATAATAGAATAAGACTAATGTTTGGTTTTAACATAGATTAATGCTACTAGTAATGAAGCAATAAAATAAAGCAATGCAATTTCTTTTCCGAAAAAAGCACCTAGAATAAGGGCTTGTATCAGGTAAACAATTGGAAATGCGGTAATCCCGATACTGTATTTATAAGTTGCAATAAATTCGGCTTCTTCAATTTCTTTTTCTTTCTTTTTCCAAAATAAAAGGGGCAGAAAACTATTGATTTTAAAAAGTACTCCAAAAAAATTGAATTGCCTTTTCTTGATATTCGGAACACGCTTTAGGTTTCCCGACGATAGTTTTTGGTTAAATTCTACTGGGTCTAAATACTCCTCTGTATCTATTGAAGATGCATCAAAATCAGGATCTTCTATATGACAAACTATCTTTTTCAAAGCATCGGAGGTTGCTTTTGTCAATTCAATTGCTCGAATATTTGGATCTTCAGACCGAAAATCATTTACGTAAATAGGAGGTGAGTATAGCAGACTAACTTTAGACCCATATTGAGTTGGCGAATTATAATTAATGCCTATTGGAACGATGGCTATATCTAAGTCGGGATATTCTTCTAAAGCACCAAATACTACCCGAGTAAAACCTTTACTAAGGGGCCTAACTCTTCGCTCTAAACTATGGCTTCCTTCTGCAAAAATCAATAGAGCGAGTTTTTCTTTAAGTAAAGTGAAACTATACTCGAAAACTGCTTCATTCTTCTTTACTGTACTTATCCCATCTCTTATTCTGTAAACCGGTAGCATGTTTGCAGATCTCATAAACCATTCAACTAGTCCGGGTTTAAATACAGCGGCACGTGTAAAAAAATAAATGGTTCTATGGTTCGTAGTAGCAACCAGTAGAGGATCTATTAAGGCATTTGGATGATTAGATACAAACATGATTGGTTTGTTTGCTGGAATATTTTCGGTGCCTTTTACAATGATCTTTTTGTAAAAGAAGAAGAATCCTAATTTGGCATAAGTACGCAAAAATAAATACCAAATACTTTTCATGCCTTGGCTGTTTTGACCCTTTTATCAGACCATAAAAATGCAACCAACAAGCCCGAAACTATATCCCAAATTGCCCAAAATGCAACCAAAAGAGCCATGCCACCTAAACCATCAAAAAAAGTAAAAACCAGCATAAGGCCCAATCCGGAATTTTGAATTCCAGATTCGATACTGATTGTTTTTTGATCAACATAATCAAGACCTCCAAAACGAGCGGATAAATATCCTGTTAAGAGTAAAATCGCATTGTGCCCAAGTACAATGAACAAAACCAAATGGACATGCTTAATAAAAATTTCAAAATTGTTTAAAAAGGCTATGATTATAAAGGATAGAAATATAATAACAGAGACAGGTTTTAGGATTTTCGAGGTTTTTTTAGATAGTTTTGGTTTATAGTGATTGATTAAAACACCGAAAAAAAGTGGAATACCTAATATGAGGAGTACTAGTTTAGTTACTTCTAAAGGATTTAAGGATACGCTCTTTAAAATTTCTGCTGTGGGAGCATATAAATTACCGTAAAGTGCAAAATTCAAAGGAGTCATAATCAATGCGGCTAAAGTTGCGAAAGCTGTTAAACTTACAGATAAAGCTGTGTTTCCCCCTGCCATTTTAGTCATAAAATTAGAGACGTTTCCACCGGGGCAAGCTGCTACCATCATGATGCCTAACGCCACACTTGCTTGGGGCTGTATGACAAGAATAAAAAGAAAAGATACCAATGGTATAAGGATGAATTGTGTAACGATTCCGATGATTACAGGTTTTGGTGATCTGAAAAGGCTTGTGAAATCAGATACCTTGATATCGAGTGCCACACCGAACATGACTAGTGCCAATGCAAAATTAACCAGCCATAGATTATCGGCATTAAAATTTATACGTATGTCGTCTATATGCATAGCTACTCGTTCAAAATTTAATTGGTAAAGGCATATGAAACTATATTTGCACCCATTTTCAGTGCTTCCAGTCTCACTTTAAAGGAGTCATTATGGACTTCTTCATTTTCCCAGCCATCGCTCAGATCAGATTCATAATCATAAAAACAAACCAATCTTCCCTCAAGTATTAATCCGAGTCCTTGCGGAGGTTTATTGTCGTGTTCATGTATTTTGGGTAATTGATCGAAGTTATATTTCTGGTGATAAATAGGGTGATTATTGGGCAATTCGATAAAATCCAAGTCGGGGAAAACTTTTTTCATTTCTCGTTTCAAAGCGAGATCAATACCATAATTGTCTGAAATATGTAAAAACCCACCATTGCTCAAATACGCTCTTAAATTCTTAACAGCTTCATCATTAAAAAAAACATTTCCATGGCCCGTCATAAACAAAATAGGGTAGGCATAAATATCTGTTTTACTAGGATCGGCTGTAGCTATTTTTAAGTCTATTTTTGTATTGATATTTTCGTTGCAGAATTTAATTAAATTAGGAACTGCAGTTGGATTTGCGTACCAATCCCCACCACCTTCATATTTGAGAATTGCCAATTGTTGGGCTGATAGACCAACAGACGAAAAAATAACCAAAAGCAAGGTTATCAATTGAAAACGAGCAAAAATCAAATCAGAATCATTTAGTTAATTAGCTGTTATTCATTGAGATGGCCTGACAAATTACGATGCCCGCCGTTTCAGTTCTCAAACGGTTTATTCCCAAAGATAAAGGTTTATATTGATGTTGCAAAGCAAGTTCAATTTCCGCTAGACTAAAATCGCCTTCAGGGCCAATCAATATATTATAATTTGAAGCTGCCGGGATATTTTTTAGCTCCATTCTTTTCTGATTTTCACAATGTGCAATGAGTCTACATTCTTCGCTGGAATTCTCTATAAAATCACGAAGATCAATGGCTGGATTTATTTTGGGTAAGAAGGTTTGTAAGGACTGTTTCATTGCCGATATAGCTACTTTTTCAAGCCTATCTAGCTTAATTACTTTTCTTTCGGATCTGTCACAAATTATGGGGGTAATTTCGTCTATCCCAATTTCGGTTGATTTTTCGATAAACCATTCTAACCGATCGTTCATTTTTGTTGGCGCTATTCCAATATGTAAATGGTAATTCCGATTCTTTTCTTTCTCTTGTACATAGACAATGTCCACAGAACAGCGTTTTTCGTTCGCTTCGGATATTTCCCCTGTTAATAAGAGCCCATTTCCGTTCGTTATAAAAATTTGATCACCGATTTTTTTTCTCAAAACCTTAATTAAATGTCTGCTTTCTTCTTTATCGAAAACATGGACTGAGCTGTTTTTGTTTATGGTGGGTTGAAAAAATAATTGCATAATCGACAACTTAATTGATTAGCTTATCGGAAGTTTATAAGTACACCTTCTTTTAGTGACTTTGATGTCAAAATTTTTCCACATGGAATGTATTTGCGTATTGTCTTCTAATTCGGGAGTTTGGTTGGCGATTTTTATATTGTTCTTCTTGTAGGTTTTATAAAATTCACTCATAATTATAGCATTGATACCCTTGTTTTGATATTCGGGTAAGACACCTATTAAGTAGAAATCAACAACATCATTTGATTTTCGAGCTTTTAATAAATGCCAAAAACCAAATGGAAAGAGTTTGCCTTTCGCTTTTTGCATTGCCTTAGCATAGGAAGGCATAGTAATAGCGAAAGCTATTATTTTGTCATTTTTATCTATGACGAATTTGATATACTCCGGATTAATGAAGCTGAGATACTTCGTTTTGAAAAAATTGATCTGACTTTTTGTGATGGGTACAAAAGAGGAAAGTCGTGCATAAGACTTGTTAAAAACCTCAAACATTTCATCTACGAAAGGAAAGATTTCTTTTGAGTTTTTGAAATTTAAGGCTCGTACTTGGTATTTTTCTTGAACAATTTTGGAAAAACGGTGATAACGATCAATATCCAGATCATCAAAAAACAAAAAGCTTTCTCTAAAAGTCTTTTCTGGAGTATATCCTAATTGCTCCAGGTGTTCTTTGTAATAAGGTTTACTGTACCATGTAAGACTAGTGCTTAACTGGTCAAACCCTGCCACCAATACACCTACTTTGTCAAGATTAGAAAAACCAACTGGCCCTTCTATAAATTCAAGTCCGTTTTCTTTACCTATAGAATAGACTTTTTTTAATAATGCCCTGCTCACCTCAATATCATCAATTACATCGAACCAACCAAAGCGCATTTTTTTAATTTTCTGCTCCTCAATTTCCAGTTGATTCATAATAGCTGCTATCCGACCAACAATTTTTCCGTTTTTAAAGGCTAAAAAAAAACGGGCACTCGCATGTTCGAAAACCGGATTTTTATCTTTATCAAAAGAGTCTAATTCATCAGAAATTATAGGTGGCACCCAATAAGGACTATTTTTGAACAGCTGAAATGGAAACTTTACGAATCTTTTTAAATCTTTTCTTCCATATATTTCTTCAATCGTAATCATTGGCCAAAATTAGCCATTTTCTTGTTTGCTGTATTTTTTTTGTGCCTTTTCTTTTTGCTTTTGGTCTTTAATGAGCTGTTTATTTCTCTTTTTTCTCGCTTTTTCTGCTTTTTTATTTACAGGAGCTTGAAGTCCGGATCTGGATTTTGCTTCTTTCACCTTTACCTCCCTCATTTTTTTGTCGTTGGATTTTTTGGCAAACCAGGAGCCGGCAAATAACCCGCCTAAAAATCCTTTTTTCTCCTGTGGCAGTGCAAGATCATCATTATTGGCCTCAGCTTGAATGATTTTATCCTTGTGTCTGTCTAAGCGCCAAGAAACACCTGTATTGAAGAGGTATGTGGACTTTTCGTACTGGTCATAAATCATCCTTGCAGACAGATCAACTTGTAAATTTGGATTTATGAGGTAAGCGCCTCCTGCTCCAAATTGAAAATCGTCAGGTAAATCGGCGCGATTAAATAATTGGATTTCACCAAAGACAGAAACTTTTGGTGTTAAAGTATAAGTTGATGTAACAATAATTGAATTTTCATATATATAATCATATTCACCTTCATCAGGAAAACTCCATTTGTCAGATATAAAGTTCATTAATAAAATCCATCTGTCTGTTAAATCATTTTGAGTAAAAATTGCAAATCTCGGACTCACACCAAATTTACTTTTGTACATATCCATCAATAAGTTGGTATTTAAACCTACATAAATACCCACTGCTGGTATCAACCTTCTTTTGTCAAATTTGTGCCTTTCTTCCCAGCTCCTTATTTCCTTAGATTTATCTCTGTACTTGGGCATATACACCAAATATTTTGCTCCAATAGTCATCCTACTCAATCCAAAACCGGATGCAGTAGAATCTTGAGGTTGAGTATAGTATCGTTCTTCATTGGCTAAAGCCATATCAAGATTTAATTCTAATCTTTCAAAAAATAATCCTGATCGTAAAAAAACATCTAAACCGTATCCATCAGAACTATATTCAAAAGGCTTGTTAAATTCATCATAGTATAAATAGTTCCCTACATTTTTGTAGAAAAAACCGCTTTCCACTTGATAGACTTTCGTTCCAACACTATAGGGGCTATCCGAAAATCCCGGCCGTTTTGAGTTGATCAATTCTGTATATTGGGCAAAGCCAAATTGAACAAATAAAATAAAAGGTAAGAGTTTTAAAAAGCGAGGCATCCTTTTCAATGGGTTTTAGTCAAAAGTAAGTTTTTCTTTTTATTAACGTTTAACTTGCTCTCAAATTGTTATTTTTGACGTTTAATTGAAAAAAATATGCAAGAGGCTTCATTACAAGGGATTCTTCGAACAATTTTGATCATCATGTTGCTGTATTACGGGATGAAATTGGTCGGTAGAATTTTATTTCCTGTCTTCTTTAAAAAAATGGTCAAAAACTTTGAAAAACAGGCCAATCAATATCAAAATAACCAGCCTCAACCCAATCAAAAAGTTGGAGAAACTATCGTTGACAAAGTGCCGGATATGAAGGAGACGAGCAAGTCTGTGGGCGAATATGTAGATTATGAAGAAGTTGATTAATTCTCTTAACAACCTTTATTTTTTGTAATATTGTTGCTTTAACTAGCAATCACCCATGAGTTTTAAAAAATCACTTCCTTTTTTTATTGCCATTTCAATTTTTATTATTGCTTCACTGGCTTATTTTTCGCCTGTATTGGATGGGAAAGAGCTTTTTCAAAGTGATATTGCCCAGTTTAGGGGAATGGCCAAAGAAGTTCAAGACTTCAGAGCAAAAACAGGAGAAGAACCTTATTGGACTAATAGAGCTTTTGGTGGAATGCCTACTTATCAACTCAGTTCTTATTATCCGCACGACTATATCAAAAAATTAGATGGTTGGATACGATTTTTACCACGTCCGGCTGATTATTTGTTTTTATATTTTATTAGTTTTTTTGTTCTTCTTCTCAGCTTAAAAGTAAATTGGAAGACAGCTGTTATCGGAGCTCTCGGTTTTGGTTTTTCTACTTATTTGATCATTATTTTGGGAGTGGGCCACAATGCCAAGGCTCATGCCATAGGATACATGCCTTTGGTTTTAGCCGGTCTCGTTTTAATTTTTGATAAACGATACGTACTCGGATTTATCACAGCCTCTCTTGCTCTTTCTTTAGAAATAGCAGCCAGTCACCCACAAATG
The DNA here is from genome assembly GCF_042679565.1 of Namhaeicola litoreus. Taxonomy (NCBI): domain Bacteria; kingdom Pseudomonadati; phylum Bacteroidota; class Flavobacteriia; order Flavobacteriales; family Flavobacteriaceae; genus Namhaeicola; species Namhaeicola litoreus. The sequence goes on from NZ_JBHTMY010000003.1 coordinate 201,947, forward strand.
ACATATTACTTACTATTTTTCGGAGCAATATTCGGACTGGTTAAGCTATTTGAAAGCATTAAGGAGAAAAGCTTGGCGGATTATTTTAAATCATTAACTGTGTTTTTTGTGGCTTCATTTTTGGCTTTGGGTATGAATGCCACATCCTTGTTGGCCACTAAAGAATATGCTGCAGAAAGTACGAGAAGTAAAAGTGAATTGACGATTAATCCGGATGGATCAGAAAAGGAAGCAACGGGTGGATTATCAAAAGAGTATATTACAGAATACAGTTATGGAATTGTTGAGACATTCAATTTGTTTATTCCGAGATTTAAAGGTGGGTCTAATAATGAAAATTTGGGAACAGACTCAAATATTTATAATTTTTTAAAGGATAAAGCCGGCCGAAAACAAGCCCTTGGATTTGCTGAAAACGCACCCATGTATTGGGGAGATCAACCCATCGTGGCTGCTCCGGCCTATATTGGTGCTGTATTGATTTTCCTTTTTGTGATTGGTGTTTTTTTAGTCAATCAACCCTGGAAAAAATGGCTAATTATTAGCGCGGTCTTTTCGATATTGCTGAGTTGGGGTAAGAATTTTGGTCTGCTTACAGATCTCTTTATTGACTTTATGCCGTTATACAATAAGTTTCGGGCAGTATCCTCTATTCAAGTCATCGCAGAATTGGCGATACCCTTACTCGCTATATTGGGTCTACAAGCGCTTTTTAAAAAGGATATTTCTTCTGAACAAAAACTAAGGGCAGTTCGTTTAAGCTTCTATATTACTGGTGGAATTGCATTGTTTTTTGCACTTTTTGGAACCGGATTCTTTTCTTTTGAGAGCTTTAGAGATGCGTCTTATGAAAGCATGTTACCTGGATTATCAGATGTAATCATAGAAGATCGGAAGGAAATTTTTAGAAATGACAGTTTTCGCTCTTTCATCTTTGTTTTTTTAACAGCTGCATTAGCTTGGTTCTTTGTTAAAGGTAGGCTTAATAAAAATGTTTTTTGGATCGGAATATTGGTAATCACCCTAACGGATTTGGTTGTGGTTGATAGGAGGTACGTAAATAATGAGGATTTTGTTACGAGTAAGAATTTAGAAAATCCATTTCCTAAAACACAAATCAACGATTTGATCACAGAGGATAAGGGTCATTATCGTGTGATGAATTTTACTGTAAATCCAATGAATGATGGCAGTACTTCTTTTTATCACAATTCAATCGGTGGTTACCACGCAGCAAAACCCAGAAGATATCAGGAGTTGTTTGACTTTCAAATTGCCAAGAACAATATGGAAGTACTGAATATGCTGAATACAAAATACTTTATTTACCCCGATCAGAATAATACGCCACAAGTACAAATCAATGAAGAAGCCAATGGAAATGCTTGGTTTGTAAATAAGGTAAAGCTTGTAGATTCTGCGAATGAAGAGATTTTATCTTTGGATAGTTTAAAAACAAAGGAAGAGGTTGTTGTTCATCGAGAATATGAAAATTTGATGGGAGAATTAAATAAACAAAAGGACAGCTCTGCAACCATTACATTAATCGATTATGCACCCAATAAATTAGAATATAAAAGTTCATCAATAAAAGATCAATTGGCTATTTTTTCCGAAGTATATTATAAAAACGGTTGGAATGCATATGTTGACGGCGTAATTCAACCTCATTTCAGGGCGAATTATGTCTTGAGAGGTATGAATATACCAGCAGGAAATCACACTGTTTTATTCAAATTCGAACCGAAAATTATAAGAACAGGTACAACCATCTCCCTCATTTCCTATTTGGCTTTTGTTTTTTTAACTATTGCTGGATATTTTTTATTAAAAAAAAGAAAGTAGCTCATAATGGAGTATAAAGTAACACCCAAAAAACGCTTCGCACATACGCTTGAATTTTTACAGCGCGTCTTACCTGCTCCAGCGAAAATTTTAGATTTGGGTGTTCGCAATGAACTCAGTATTTTGATGGAAGAAGCCGGGTATACGGTTATAAATACTACAGGAGAAGATTTAGATATTGACTTTTCTATTGTGAAAGAAAATTTTGATGCAGTAACCGCATTTGAAATATTCGAGCATCTAATCGCTCCGTTTAATGTTTTGAGCGCTGTACAGGCTCATAAACTCATCACCACAGTACCACTTAATTTATGGTTTGCTAAAGCCTATAGAAGTAATACAGATAAGTGGGACAGGCATTACCACGAGTTTGAAGACTGGCAATTCGACTGGCTTTTGGAAAAGTCGGGCTGGCAGATCAAAGAATCATCGAAATGGACAAGTCCGGTTAAAAAGATTGGATTCCGACCTGTATTACGCCAATTTACACCAAGGTATTATGCCGTTTATGCTGAAAGGATGCCATGAAAATTGGAATGATTTTAGACAAAGAATTTCCGCCTGATCCAAGGGTGCAAAATGAAGCGAAGTCTTTGATTGAACATGGTCATGAAGTTTTTCTATTCTGTTTAGAAAGTAAAAATCCGATTGCCGAGGAAAATGTTGGGGGTATAAGAGTAAGGAGGTATCCTACATCTAAATTAATGTATAAATCATCGGCCTTGGCCTATGATTTTCCGCTATACCATCGCCTTATTCAAAAAAAAATTAGGCACTTTTTAAAAAATAACTTGATTGAAGTAATTCATATTCACGACCTGCCGGTTGCAAATGCAGTTTTTGATGCGAATAAATCGTTTAAGCTTCCAGTTGTTCTCGATCTTCACGAGAATAGGCCTGAAATAATGCGGCACTATTCTTTTGTAAATAGTGGTTTGGGCAAGTATTTGATCTCCATAGAAAGATGGAAAAAAGCTGAATGTAAAATGGCACATTTAGCGGATGGCGTTTTCGTGGTTACTGAAGAAGCCAAAACAGAAATTTCAGAGCGATGCAAAATAGATGAAAATAAAATCAGCGTGCTTCCCAATACTGTGGCTAGAGATTTTTTTGAAAATGTTCAATTTGACAATAAAATTAGGGAAAGGTTTTCTAATGATTTTATGGCGCTATATATCGGAGATACCGGCTTGAGAAGAGGATTGGTTTCAGTGATTAAATCTATTCCTCATGTGGTCGAAATTATTCCTAATTTTAAACTGGTTATCGTTGGTAAGAGTTCTTCAGATTCTGATCTAAAAAAGGTTGTCGAAGATTTAAATCTTGGTGATTTTGTTGTTTTTGAAGGTTGGAAAGAGCCAAAGACTTTTCAGTCGTATATTGCTGCAAGTTCGGTATGTATTTCTCCTTTATTGAGAAATATGCATCACGATACGACTTATGCCAATAAGATTTTTCAATATATGAGTCAGGAAAAACCTGTGCTAGTGAGTGATTGTCTGGCGCAAAAAAATATTGTCGAAGAGGTGGTTTGCGGTTTGGTGCATAGAGAAGATGATGAAATGGATATTGCGGAGAAGTTGATTTGGATGTATCAAAATAAACAAGAACTAAATAAAATGGGTCTGCGCGGTAAGGCCTTTGTAAAGGATCATTTTCATTGGGAAATAACGTCAAAATCTATGATTGATTATTATCAGAAAATAAAATCACCATCGTGAAAGTACTCTTAATTACTTATTATTGGCCGCCAGCAGGTGGAAGTGGAGTCCAGCGATGGCTCTATTTTACGAAATACTTGACGGAGATGGGTGTCGACGTGGTGGTTTACACGCCTGAAAATCCGGAATATGCAATCGTAGATCAGAATCTGGTAAATGAAGTTCCCAATAACTTGGAAGTCATTAGAACAAAAATTTTTGAACCAAACCAGATTTTGACATATTTCAACAGGAGTAAAAAACAAGAAAGTGCCGGCTTTTTAAATCCTAACCCCGGATTTTTAGAGCGTCAATTGCAATATATCAGAGCGAATTTTTTTATACCAGATGCGAGGAAGTTTTGGGTAAAACCTTCCGTAGATTTTTTAACGGATTACCTAAGAAATAACCATGTAGATGTGGTGATAAGTTCAGGTCCGCCGCATAGCATGCATTTAATTGGACTCGCGCTTAAAGAAAAATTGGGTGTAAAATGGGTAGCTGATTTTAGAGATCCATGGCTAGATATTGATTATTTTCATCAATTACCACTATCAAAAAAAAGTAAAAGGAAACATGCAGAACTAGAAAAGAAAGTCGCAGAAAAGGCGGATTTACTGCTTGTAGTGGGTAAAAGCATGAAGGATTATTTCAAGCAATTTAATGACAATTCAGAAGTCTTGAGCAATGGGTTTGCCTTTAAGAATATGGGTAAAATGTCATCATTAGACACAGCTTTCAGTTTGACTCACATCGGGCTCATGAATGCTGACAGGAATCCGGAAATACTTTGGGATGTATTGGCTGATCTAATCAAGGCAGATGAAGAATTTTCCAATGATTTATCGATCAATTTAATAGGCAAGGTAGATTCTAAAGTCAAAGATCAGATCAAAAAAAATAATCTAGAAAAGCAGACAAACTATGTAGATTACCTTCCTTATGATGAGGTTGTTAAAAATCAGAATTCGGCGCAAGTGCTTTTACTCCCGATAAATCAAGTTCCTTTTGCCAAAGGAATTATCACTGGAAAAGTTTTTGAATATTTACAGAGTAAAAGACCGATTTTGGCGATTGCCCCAAAAGAGGGTGATCTGGCAGAGATCATAAATGAAACTAAATCGGGCGTAGTAATTGACTTCAGAGAAAAAGAAAAATTAAAGGAAGTAATATTGTCATTTTACAAAAGTTATAAGGCAAAGAATTTGTTTGTTGATTCTGAAAACATAGATCAATATGATAGGAAGGAAATAGCAAAGAACTTATATGCTTTACTGAATAAAATTAATGCTGAATGAAAAAAATTGTTACCATAGTTGGTGCTCGTCCACAATTTATAAAAGCTGCTGTCTTGAGCAGAATTATTGTGGAGAAAAATGAGTTTGAAGAAATTGTAGTACATACCGGTCAACATTTCGATCAGAATATGAGCGAAATATTTTTTAATGAAATGGATTTACCAATCCCAAAATATAACTTGGATATCCATGAATCGATGCACGGAGCAATGACCGGTAAAATGCTGGAAAAAATAGAAAAGGTACTAGTTTTGGAAAACCCCGATGCAGTTGTAGTTTATGGAGATACGAACTCCACTTTGGCGGGTGCTTTGGCAGCTAATAAAATGCATATTCAAGTGGCCCATATCGAAGCGGGTTTGAGGTCGTTCAATATGGAGATGCCTGAAGAAGTTAATAGGATTATTACAGATCGCATTTCTAATCAATTGTTTTGTCCAACAAAACAAGCTTTGGAGAATTTAAAGAGCGAGGGTTTTGATCATTTTGGTATCGACATTGTTTTAAGCGGGGATATCATGAAAGATGCCGTGTCTTATTACAATCAAAAAGCAGAAGCCAACTCAACCATATTGGAGCAATTTGATCTAGACAGTGACAAATTCGTTCTAGCTACGATACATCGTCAGGAAAATACTGATGATCCAATTAAGTTAAAGAATATACTAAAAGGCCTTGATGATATTTCTGAAGAGATAAAAGTAGTCATGCCCTTGCATCCCAGAACTAAAAAGAGAATTGCCGAGTTTGAGTTATCCACAAAAGTATTACTGATTGACCCGGTTGGTTATTTCGACATGCTCAAGTTATTGGCCCATTGTAAAATGGTAGTTACAGATAGTGGAGGCCTACAAAAGGAGAGTTTTTTTAATAAAAAACACTGCATAATTGCTAGAGATGAAACAGAATGGAAAGAATTGGTAGACAATGGTTTTGCTAAAATTGTGGGAACTGATGCGGGTAAAATGTTAGACGCTTATGACCATTTTTTAAAGGCTAAGTCCAATTTTGAAATGAATTTATACGGAGACAATGTAGGTGAAACCATCTATTTTCATCTAAAAAATAAACTTGGATTGAATTAATCGATCATAGAATAGACAGGATCAGAGACTTGGTATTTTTTACAATAAAAAACGAGTAAGATTTGAACAAATAAATGTAAAATGACCAAAGCAATAATGGCATATATGGGCACGCCAAAAAGTTGCCAAGGCCAAGAGTAGGTCCAAACTCCTAATGCGATAGTGATCATTTCACCAAATGCCGGAAAAATGGCAGCAATAACCAAAGCCAGAATAATTTTGTTAAAAAGTCTTTTTATTTTGACAACCTCCAAGAGTTTTTGTTCAAGGTCATAGATAAAATAGAAACTTAACATCCATGCAAAAGGCAGCCAATATGGAAATGCCCTATGATTAGACAGGTCGTGATATTCCCAATAACCATTCCAAATGCCCCATTTTTCGGCCATTACACCAAAAATTCCAGTCAAGATCATTCCTGTTAGCAAGACATAATTTTTTGTTCCATCTATTTTAATGATGGGAATGACTTTTCTTAACAGGTGTACAAAAAGGATTCCCGCAACTAAGATGTCGAATTGATGTAGCAATCCAATTACAAGACCAGCAAGTACTAATTTAAGCAGTGCCTTTATAAGAATTTGATAAAAAGTTTTTCGATCGATTATTTCCATATTATTTTTCCGGCTCAAATATAATCATTCGAGTATAATCATGTGCCCGTGGTAATCATTCATCAAAATAATTTGGGAAAGTATAAGTTGTTGTAATTAATATGGGGTTTATAAATTACATATGTAATTAAATACATAAATATTAGTTTATAAATGAAACTAAAAACTATATTTGTGTTTAATTATAGAAAGTGAAAAGTAATATTTGCATTCGAAAAATAAGAATAGTAAAAAATAAAAGATATGTGTGGAATTGTTTGTGCATTTGATTTAAAAGAAGATTCGGAAATTTTAAGACCAAAACTGTTAGAGATGTCAAAAAAAATAAGACATCGTGGACCAGATTGGAGCGGTATTTATGCCGATGATAATGCAATTTTGGCCCATGAGCGTCTGGCAATTGTAGATCCGGCTTCAGGAAAGCAACCCTTGTTCAGTGAAGATAGAAAGCTAGTTCTTGCCGCAAATGGAGAAATCTATAACCATAAAGAATTGAGGAAACAATTTGAAGGTAAATACAATTTTCAAACTGCTTCTGATTGTGAGGTGATTTTGGCTTTATACAAAGAAAAAGGGCCAACATTCATTGATGAAATGAATGGAATTTTTGGTTTTGCACTTTATGATGCAGATAAAAACGAGTACTTTATTGCACGAGATCATATGGGTATCATTCCTTTATACATGGGTTGGGATAAAAACGGAACTTTTTATGTGGCTTCTGAGTTGAAAGCCTTAGAAGGATATTGTTCTAAGATTGAACTATTTCCTCCGGGGCATTATTTACACAGTAAAGATGGCGAGCTAAAAAAGTGGTATGACAGAGAATGGAAGGATTATGAGGCCGTCAAAGAGAACCAAACCAGTATAGATGAGTTAAGAGTAGCACTTGAGGCTGCTGTTCACCGCCAATTGATGTCGGATGTCCCTTATGGCGTTTTACTATCCGGAGGATTGGATTCATCTGTTACATCTGCTATTGCGAAAAAATATGCAGAAAAGAGAATAGAATCGGATGATACTCAAGCTGCCTGGTGGCCGCAGCTGCATTCATTTTCTGTAGGTTTAGAGGGGTCACCGGATTTAGCTGCAGCTCAAAAAGTGGCAGATCATATTGGAACCGTTCATCATGAGATAAAATTTACGATACAAGAAGGTTTAGATGCTATTCGTGATGTAATTTATAATCTTGAAACCTATGATATAACTACTATTCGAGCATCAACTCCCATGTATCTGATGGCCAGGGTAATCAAATCAATGGGAGTAAAAATGGTATTATCGGGAGAGGGAGCGGACGAATTATTTGGAGGGTATTTGTATTTCCACAAAGCACCAAATGCAGAAGAATTTCATAAAGAAACAGTGCGAAAATTAGAAAAGCTACATATGTATGATTGTTTGCGTGCGAATAAATCATTAGCTGCATGGGGGATTGAAGGTAGAGTGCCTTTTTTAGATAAGGAATTTATGGATGTGGCCATGAGAATCAATCCTCAGGATAAAATGATCAACGGGGAACGAATGGAAAAGTGGGTTGTTCGAAAAGCTTTCGAAAGTTATTTGCCTGAGAGTGTGGCCTGGAGACAAAAGGAACAATTTTCTGATGGTGTAGGCTATAGCTGGATAGATACATTAAAGTTAATGGTCAATGAAAAAATTTCTGATGAACAGTTAGCGAATGCGCATTTTAAATTTCCTATTCAAACACCGACCACAAAGGAAGAATTTTACTACCGTTCTATTTTTGAAGAGCATTTCCCTTCGGATACTGCTGCGTTATGTGTGCCTCAAGAACCTTCTGTTGCCTGCAGCACGAAAATTGCTTTGGAGTGGGATGAAAGTTTTAAAAACTCAAACGAGCCATCGGGTAGGGCCATTGCCAACGTACATACCGATGCCTATGTCAAGGGGTAAAATAAAAAATAGGGAGCTCAGCTCCCTTTTTTTATAGATTGAATATTTTATCAATCGTTTTTTTATTTTCTGTATGAGCAGTTGCCTGACTATTAGGTAAGTACAATTGATTTAATTTCTCTTTATAAGTGTCTGTAATCACAAAACGAACCATTTTTAATGTTGAGTTGATCATTTTATTAGCTTCAGAAAACTCTTCTTCTATTATTTGAAAATTAGAAGGAATCCATTTTTCAGGAAACTTGTTTTTGAATTCTTTTTGATTTTTAAAAGCCAGTACTTCCGACTTTACTTTATCCAAAATTACTTGTGAATCAGTTACCCTATTTTTTTTGATCCAGTCCGAGACAACAGGTTTGTTTAAAGTAACCAAAGCGGTGGTAAATTTTTTGTGGTCATTATAAATCATGCATTGATGAATAAATGAGGAAGAATTAACAATAGCTTCTTCAATCTCCTCAGGAGAGTATTTTTCACCATCTTCTGAAATCAGTAAGGCCTTTTCTCGACCCACAACAACAAGGAAGTCGTCTTCATCAAAATAACCTAAGTCACCTGTATAAAGCCATTCATTTTTAAGAGCTTTTGAGGTAGCTTCCTCATTTTTATAATAGCCTTTCATCACGTTATCACCCTTAATAATGATCTCGCCTTTTTGTCCTTTAGCTAATTCAATGGCATTTTCATCTACGATCTTGCATTTAATATTATCTAGTAGTTTTCCGGAGGTACCCATTTTATGAAAAAAGGGCGTATTGGTTGAAATGATAGGTGTTGCTTCTGTAAGTCCATAACCTTGATATACTGGTATGCCAATGGCCTTGTAAAACTGTTGTTGTTTGATATCGAGGAGCGCACCTCCTCCCACAAAAAACTCGATATTGCTGCCGAAAATATGTTTCAGTTTTTTAAAAATAAGAAGTTTTGCCAAACTATAATGAAACCAGGTGGAGAGTTGTGTGGATAAACCTGGTTTATTGAAACCATTGCCATTTCTTTTTATGGCGGCTTTTAAACCTCTCTCAAAAATACCTTCGATTACATCGCCTTTAGCCGATATTCCCTCTTGAATTTTGTTGATGAAATTCGCTGTTAAGGCTGGCACCGTCAATAAAAAATTTGGATTGGCTTCTTTTAAATTAATGGGAATGTTTTTAAGGGCATTCATTCCGCCTCCTCTGGCATCTACAAAATAAAGCGCCAAGCCTTTTACAAGCGAAGTATAAATACCTACTGTATGGGCAAAAGAATGATCTGTTGGTAAGATCAACAATGTTCGTATGTTTTCCCGGATTTGAAAAGTGTTCACCGCCTCGTGACTATTGGAGAAGTAGTTTAAATGTGTAAGCATAATTCCTTTGGGATTACCTGTAGTACCTGAGGTATAACAGATGGTCACTACATCATTTTCTGTTATACTTTCCCTTAAATTACTGAGTTTTTTACTGTTTTCATTGAATTTTGCTCTGCCTATTTCATAAAGATCTTCAATGTATAAAATTCGCTTTTCATCAAAATCAAGTTGTTTGCAAATCTCCGTAATCTTTTTTGAGGGCTTATCCAAAATGACTAGTTGCAGGTCTTTATACTCAAACTTATTCCATTGGCTAATAACTTTTTCTAATGTATTTTCCGATACAATAATCATTTTAGAATCAGAATGATTCACTCGAAAAGGAATCTCTTCCGGTAATAATTTTATGGAAAGTGGAACTGAGATCGCACCGGCATATAGAATGGCAAATTCAGAAATGATCCAGTCGGCTTTTGCCTCAGATAGAATGGTAATTTTATCCTCATAGTTTATTCCTAAATCCAATAGAACCGAAGATAAGTGTAGAGCTTTTTTCCGGGTATCAGAAAAGGTTGTAGACTTCCATCCATTGTCCTCTTTTTGATTGAGATATGGGGATTGAGCATAAGTATTGGCAGCTCTGTCGAGCATGTTAAAAATGGTGCGCGTTTTCATCATTTCTTATTTTGGGCGATAAAAATACACTTTTTGGTATCAATTTGATGAAAAATGGAGTTTTGTCTTGTTTAACAATAAAGAATAGACCTGCGATATTTCATTTACTTCAGTACCTTTGTCAAAAAAAGAAAAAAAATGGATTTACCCAAGTTTATGCTAGGAGATAATACGGATTGTCCGGATGATATTTTTGTTATCCATACCGAGTTTCCTCGTTTTGTCATTAACTTAGTAAATGATGAGGTGGAGTGGTTTGACGATTTGGAAGGAGATGAAACAGAATTGGCTAATGAGGTTTCTGAATTGATAGAATTAGCAGGAATCTTTTATGACCGCGAAATGGAACGTTATTCTGAGTAATTGATTAAACTGCATATTCGAAAGAGGTGTAGTTGTGTTTATAAAATTCTTTTAGTTTTAAACTTTCACGAACCACTTCTCCAATGATTATCACGGCCGGGTTAGATAATTCTTGTTCATTTGCAATACCCAGAATATTATCAATTAACCCGAAGCCAATTTTTTCTTGTGAAGTTGTCCCATTTTGAATGATGGCAATCGGCCTATCTCCTTTATTTTCCTGCTGAAAGATTTCTACGATTTGTTCTAATCTAGACATTCCCATTAGGATCACGACTGTTGCCGAGGATTGTACTGCTAGTTTAAGGTCAGCGCTCAATCGATGGCTAGAAGTTGTACCGGTAATCACCCAAAAACTTTCAGAAACACCCCGTTTTGTCACCCCAATACCAAAACGCGAAGGCACAGATATGGCTGAGGTAATTCCAGGAATCACTTCCGCATTGATTCCATATGGTTCAACATGGTCTAATTCTTCGAGACCCCTGCCAAAAACAAAGGGATCACCACCTTTTAATCGCACTATATGCCTGTATTTTTTGGAGAGATTAACAATGATTTCTTGAATCTCAAGTTGTGAAAAGGCTTTAAAACCATTTCTTTTACCTACAAATATTTTTAAGGCATTCGGCGCATAGGTCAATAGCTCTTTACAGGCTAAGGCATCGTATAATACAACATCAGCCTTTTGTAAAGATTTAATTCCTTTTAAAGTAATCAATTCAGGATCTCCGGGTCCTGCGCCTACAAGAGATAAAGTGCATGAAAAGTTATCCATTTGCTATACTGATTGCTCTTAGTTCGTCAATTTTTTGATAAAAATCTTTTGCCTCATTTAAATAATTTTGTGCAAAGGTTTGATTAGGTTGATTTTGGTTGATTTGATACACTAATTCTTTAAATGATTTGTGCATTTTTATTAATCCACTTTGAACGAAAGCAGTGTCGAACTCATCTATAATTCCCTTATGGGTATTTGTTTTAAAATTTTCGCCAATAAGTACAGCCTTAGCCGTATTAATCATTGAGGCGTATGCATGATATATTCCATCGGCATACTTTTTATTTTCTATGGCTTGCACAGCATTATCTAATTTTTCCTCACTTTCAAATAATAGGGTAGCAACAAGATCAATCACCACACCTGCACATTCACCTACACCTATAGCTTTTACATACGTATTTTCATGTCCCCAATCAATAAAATCATCTTGAACTAGGTCATCAGAATTAGAGAGTGGTTTAAGCAATTGATAAAAATAATTCTTTCCTTGCCGGTCAAAATAGTCATTGAACAACTCAGAAGAGAATTTGTTCAATTCATAATCATTCAGCAGTCCTCGCAAAGCCTGCGGACCTCTTTTGCTCGGTATTTTAATTATTTTTTCTGAAAGTCTTCCGAGGCCGTTCCCAACAGTTCCGCCGCCGAGTAGAACTTGCAATCCTGGCGCAACAAGATTTCCTGATTTTATAGACATCCCATGAAAACCGATTTGTGCCATACTGTGTTGTCCACAAGAATTCATACAGCCACTTATCTTGATAGTAATATCGCTGTTATAAATGTATTGAGGATACTCAGTTTTGATAACATTTTCGAGTACTCTAGAGATGCCTGTGCTACTGGCAATACCCAAATTACAGGTATCTGTACCCGGGCAAGCTGTAATATCCAAAGTACTGTTGTAACCAAGATCTGTAAAACCTAGCTGGTTTAGTTCACTATAGAAAAATGGTAGAAATTCTTTTCGGACATGCCTGATTAGAATATTTTGCTTTAGAGACAAACGTATTTCGTTACCGGCATAAGTTTTGACTAAATCTGCTAATTTTCTCGCTTGATCCAAGTAAAAATCACCCAATTGCACTTTTATTCCAATGGCAAAAAGACCCTCTTGTTTTTGCTTGAAAGCGTTTGTTTTTAACCAAGTTTCGTACTCCGGAAACCTATCCAAGTCAATTTTTGGGACCAGTACATCTTTTAAACGGACTGTATTATCATATGAAGATAAATCAATAGGGTAAGATTGATATGCCAAAGCTTTTTGTTCTTCTTTCACGAAGTCCAAGAACTTTCTCACTCCGATTTCTTCGAGCAAGAATTTTAGCCTTGCCTTTGCTCTTTTTGCTCTTTCTCCATAGCGATCAAAGATGCGTAAAACACCTTCCGTAAATGGGATTATTTGGTCTTCTTGTAGAAATTCATGTGCGAGATCTCCATGGCGTGATTGTGATCCCAATCCGCCGCCAATCAATACTTTAAAACCCCGAACTTCTTTATTGTCGATCCACTTAGTTTTAGCAATAAAGCCCAAATCATGCATATAGCTTAGCGCGTCATCAGCCTCTGTAGCCGAGAAAGAAATTTTAAATTTTCTTCCCATTTCCTGACAAATTGGATTTCTTAAGAAAAAGCGGAACATGGCATCTGCATAGGGAGAAACATCAAATGGCTCCTCTGGATTTATACCTGCCGTTTCTGAAGCCGTTATATTTCTCACAGTATTTCCACAGGCTTCACGCAATGTGATTTCATCTTTTTCCAATTCAGCCCATAACTCGGGAGTTCTATCTAAACTGACATAATGAATTTGTATGTCCTGACGAGTAGTGATATGTAACCTACCTGTTGAATATTCTTCCGAAACATCACAAATACGTTTCAATTGCTCAGCAGTTAATTTACCAAAAGGTAATTTAATCCGAATCATTTGAACGCCTTCTTGTCTTTGCCCATAAACACCTCTGGCTAGACGAAGGCTTCTAAAACGCTCTTCATCAATTTTTCCTTCTTTAAATAATCGAATCTTTTTTTCTAGATCGATGATATCTTTTTGGACAATAGGATTCTCTATTTCAGTTCTGAAACTTTGCATGATGTATGGATTTATTAGAAATTATAGAAGGGGGAAACCTTTGTAGCACTATAGGTGAATCCCACATTCTCTGTTTAAAAAAACTTTTGTCGGATCGAAGTATTTTAATTCGTTAGGTAATTCGTTTGCTTTTAAATACAATTCTATTTCCGTATCATTCCAATAAAAAAATGGACTTACTTTAAGAATACCATCTTTTGTCATAGTAACAATATCTAATGAATCTCTATGTTCAGTTTGCCCTTTACGGATATTTGTAAACCAAACATCTGGTGCAATTTGAGATAGAGCTCTTTTAAAAGGTTCTAATTTTACTTCCTTTGTAAACTGCTTATGAGCCTCTGTACCTACTTCAGGTATTCCATAGACTACATCTCTAAATGCAGTGGTAGTTTTGGGTACAAAAATCTGCATATTCAAATTAAATCGATTAATCAATTTATTGGCATATTTGTAGGTCTGAGGTGTGTTGTAACCTGTATCCACCCAAACCACTTCAATGTCTTTTTTAATTGAATTAACTGCATGAATTAATGAAGCCGAATAAGGTCCAAAGTTGGTTGTCAGTATCGGTCTTTTTGCTGAATCAATAGCCCATTTGATAATCTCAAAAGGATCCTTTTCCCTTAATTCTGCGTTTAAAATTGACAAATCTATGTATGAAAAATTAGGCTTCATTTTTTCCCCATTTTATAAAGTTCCAAGCTCTTTCGTGAAAAAAGTATAAAAGAATTTTTGTAATTGTTTCTACTGCACCGATAGACAAGGCCAATGATAAGGTTCCGGTAATTAGGTATGAGATGACAATGGTATCTAGCGTGCCTACAATTCGCCAACTGATAGATTTGGCTATGCTGCGGGATGTTTTCTCCAAAGGAGAATTCTGACTCGCTTCTCTGTGATCTACATCAAGTACTTTATCTAAAATCATTTCTTAAATACTATAAGTCTATCGGAATAATAGGATAATAAAGCAAATATAAAGAAATAATATTTTGATGAGCAAATAAAAAGCGATAAAAAAAATAAAAAAATTATTTAATATCTTCTAACGTATTGTTTTTGAAGATGTTAAGTGTACTGTCTCTTACTTGAATCATTAGCTTGTGAACGCCACATGCATTTTCATCAGGACAATCTTCACATCGCTCGTAGTAGTTCAAGCTAACGCAGGGTAGCATGGCAATAGGTCCTTCTAAGATTCTAATCACGTCGGTCATTGGGATTTCGGAAGGTTTTTTTAGTAAGTAATATCCGCCGCCCTTACCTTTTTTTGAACCCAAAAAGCCCGTCTTCCTCAAGGATAATAGAATACTCTCCAAAAATTTATGAGGAATGTTTTCTTGTTCAGCTATAGTTGCGATCTGAACCATTTTGTTTTCTTGTCTGGCTATGTAGGCCAAGGCTTTTAGTCCGTATTTGGTCTTTTTCGATATCATAGCTTAAATATAAGGAATGTGCATATTTATTTCGATGATCTTTGTCAATAATTGGTGTGAACTACTTTTTTCCCGACTCAACCAATTCCAATTGATCTACATTTGTTTTGGCGGTAAACATACCATAATTAATTGTAGCCACATTCTTTTCAATTTTTTCTATGGTGCCTTTGGCTGTACCTTCTATCATTCTCACCCTATCATTTACTTTGAACTCATAATCACTTTGCTCTCTCGCAATTTTTTTCTCTTTGGCTATTTTTATTTTGCGCACTTTTTTTACTTCCTCCAAAATTTCCTGTTCTACTTTTAAAAGGGCATCCTTTTTAATCTTTTCTTCTTTTCGTACCTGTTCGTTAATTTTTTTTCGCTCTCGTTTTGAAATCGGTTTTGCCTGAGAGAGATCAACTTTATCAATTACTTTTGATTTTTTTTCTTCTATTTGTTTTTTGTGTTTGGCATGCTCCATTCCCACCCATTTCATCAATTGATCTTTCAATTCTTTTTTATTTTCACTTTGAAAGAATTTGTGAAGAATTTGGTTTAACTGTCGCCCATACATCAACATTTTTTGATTCTGATCATAGAGTTCCTGAAACTGGTTGACTTTTGCCTGAATCTTTGCCTGTTTTTCTGCTAAAATTTGCGAACTCTCTTCTGCCAAGGCTTTTTCTTTTTCAAGTTCTTCCGAAGTTTTTCTCAAAACATTTCTTTCGGTTTGTAATTTTGCAATCGTTTTATCTAATCTAATTTTCTCTCTTTCTACTTTCTTTTTTGCTCGGTTGATTAAGCGAAAGGGAATCCCATTTTTCTGTGCCACCTCAAAAGTAAAAGAGCTTCCTGCCTGACCTGTAATTAATTTGTATAGAGGTTCTAGAGTTTTTTGGTCGAACTGCATATTGGCATTTAGGACTTCTGGGAGTTCATCGGCCAATACTTTTAAATTGGCATAGTGCGTTGTTATTATCCCATATGATCCGTTTTCATAGAATTCTTCTAAAAATACTTCGGCTAATGCACCACCTAACTCGGGGTCACTTCCTGTTCCAAATTCATCGATTAAAAACAAAGTATTTTTGTTGCATTTTTCGAGGAATTGGCGCATATTTTTTAAACGATAACTATAGGTGCTCAAATGATTTTCAATGGATTGATTATCTCCAATATCCGTCAGAATTTTATCGAAAAACGTAGCCCTACTTTTTTCATTTACAGGTATCAAAATGGCACTTTGCAGCATCACCTGTAAAAGACCAACCGTTTTTAAGGTAATACTTTTACCACCCGCATTTGGACCCGAAATGACAATGATTCTCTGTTCGGCGTCTAATCGAATACTTTGTGGTATGGTTTTAACCTTCTTTTTTTTATTTTCCGCCCATAATAACGGATGGTAGGCATTTTGTAGGTCGATAATTTTTTCCTTAGATATTTTTGGAAGACAGGCATTTATATCATGTGCATACTTTGCTTTGGACCCAGAAACATCAAGAGCTGTTAAATAAGTCTGTTGATTTCTTAAAATATCTTCAAAAGGGCGTAATTCATCCGTTAGTTTTCTCAGTATCTTAATGAGCTCTTCTTTTTCTTCGTACTCAAGAATATTTAGCTCTCGAGTAAATTTCAAAGTAGATTCTGGAGCGATATAAACAATGCTCCCGGTTTTTGAGCTACCCAGAATAGAACCTTTTACTTTCTTACGATTCATGGCCTGAACTGCCAAAACTCTTTGATTTTCTACTACAGATTCTTTGATGTCATCTAAATAGCCAAGACTAGAATAATGACCTAAAGACTTGTTAAAACTAGCACTAATTTGACCCCGGGCATGATTGATCCGCCTTCTTATAACGCTTAACTCAATGCTTGAATCGTCCTTTACTTCGCCAAAATTGGTAATATATTTTTCGATTAGTTTTGAGACTGCAGGCTCGTATGCTACTTCAAGCGATTGTTCATGTAAATTGGGATAAATCTCCTTGAACTTTTCAAAGAATTGTTTTAGAATGAGGACTGTTTTGGAGACTGCAGATAATTTTAACAAAGCTTTGCCTTCCAAATAGCTATCAACAATCCTTACATACAATAATTCCTTGCTTATTTCTTCAAAGTAGTGATTTGGAATTCTATTATTGTTTTGAAATGAACTGAGGTATTCATTGGTGATAGCCAATTCCGTAAGCAGTTTTTTGATATTAGCAAACGGTTTAATATGCAATACCTGCTCTTTTCCTAAATCAGTAAGACAAAACCCTGAAATAATTTTCAGAACCTGTTCAAATTCGAGATCGTTTAAAGTATTTTGCGTTATTTTGCTTATCAAAGTGGGCTATTTTATGTGCAAAAATATAAAAATCTAATCAGAGCAAATATCGATTATAACGAATCAAATGGATATAAAAATTGAACGAAGTTGGTATAAAATTTTAAAAGATGAATTTGAGGAGGATTATTTTATTTCTTTAATTGAATTTGTTAAAAATGAGTACAGAGAAAATACTTGTTATCCCAAAGGAAAGGAAATCTTCAAAGCCTTTGACGCATGCCCATTTGACAAAGTAAAGGTTGTCATTATCGGTCAAGATCCCTACCATGGACCAAACCAAGCCAATGGTTTATGCTTCTCTGTTCATAAGGGAATACAACATCCGCCTTCTCTCATTAATATTTTTAAGGAACTCGAAAACGATGTCCAAAAATCTTATCCCGATAACGGAGATCTATCATCTTGGGCAGAACAAGGTGTATTATTGCTAAATGCAACATTAACAGTGAGATCAGGTCAAGCAGGATCTCATCAGAAAAAAGGATGGGAAAGATTTACTGATGCTGTAATTGCTTCTTTATCTGAAAACCAGCAAAACATCGTTTTTCTGCTATGGGGTGGTTTTGCCAAACAAAAGGGTTCTAAAATAGATAGAAATAAACATTTAATTCTTACTTCGGGTCATCCCTCCCCATTAAGTGCTAATAGGGGTTATTGGTTTGGTAATAAGCATTTTAGTAAGGCTAACGATTACCTCATTCAGATTGGAAAAACGCCCATAACTTGGTAATTAAAAATTCATTGTTACACCTAGCAGTGGACCAAATGTTGTTACATTTGTTTTGATTCTTTCCTCTCCAGAACCTTCAATTCTTTTATACTGGAACGTTTTATAACCGGCAGTAACGGTGAGTAATTTCGAAACTTTGAATGTATTGAGATAACTCAGATCATAGTAAAAATCAGAAGCATTACCCAGACCAAATCCACCTATATTTGTTTGTAAGCTCATTAATACGCTTTTACTTAATATTAATCTAAAACTTGTACCAACTACCGGATCCCACCATTTTTGAGTTTCACTTAAATTTCCTGTGATAGGGGGGAGGATATCACCTATGGGAATGGTATACTTGAAGTTAATATCATTCAACCAATAAATGGCTCCTAATGTAACTTCCATTGCCCATCCATCGATGATATCGTTATTATCATAATCGAGATGGTCTATTAAGACATAGCCAATCTTGTTATCAAGAATAATTTGATTGATACCGAGGTCGTATTGCACAAAACTTTCCTGACCATCATCTCCTAACTTTGCATAGGTAAGATTGGAACTTACGAACCATTTTTTATAGTATATCTTTCCCGCTAATTGCATACCAAAATTTGTCAAAGAAGTTAAGTCATTGAATGACTGTCTGAGTCGTTCATCATTTACATCAGTCGCCTGCCCTGCCAACCAAGCGTAAGGCGCGAGTTTAAAGCGCCAATCTCTTCGCGCAGATGATTCGGTAAATTCAGATTCTGCATACCCCACCTCATCTTGAGCTTGAGCAAAAAAAGAGAACAGGACAAAAAATGATAGTAAGTAAAATTTCTCCTTCATGAAATAAGTTTTATACGAAGATAAAACTTACATCTTTATAAGGCTAAAAAAGTAAATCAAATTTCAAGAAATTAATATTACGAATGCGTATACATTAATTTTTCATCACAACAAGCGTTGCAATTTGCCCGGTTCCCATGTTCCATTCTTTATCGGCGAGCTTGTACCCATTTCTGTCAAAGACGAGAAATGCTGCGGTATTTGGTCCCGAAGAACCTTGATTTAGTGCTTCAATATCTATGCGATTAAAGCCTTCCTCCAAATCAATATTGATAACGAAATAACGGCCCTCTAAACCTACATTTTTATACAAAACCTTTTCGTTGAGATAAACGCGCACCCGATCTCCATCTACATAACTGTGGTCACGGCATTCTATTCTGATCTTTTTTGAGGTTGTACTGAGTTTACCCAATTCTTGATTCGTTCTCATGGTAGGATTACTCATGTCTTTACCATTAAAGTATCTTAATTTTAAGACATCCTTTTCTGTTTCAGATTGTGCCATAAAATTTGGTAACTTCTTGGTATTACTTTTTAAAAAGTCGAATTCAGTTTTATTTGGATCAAAATTCGGATTATAATCAGGGCTAAAATTATAGTTTTGGGGTATTTTGATATCAAATTGATTTTCTACAGCAGGGGTTTCATTGTCCGATTGTATATTTGAATAGTTAAAACCCTCCAGCTTAATTGATTTGCCCTGGTCTATTTGAGCATAGAATAGTATTGGAATCAAAAGAATTAAAAAAAATAAACTTTTCTTCATCGGTATAAGCTGTAAATCTGCGATAGCAAATATTGTGCAAAAGACAGATTTGAACAAAAATTTCTTATTAAAGAATTCATAAATTTCATCGGATCAAACCTTATAAAAAGCTAAAAATTTCACTTGTTCGGTATATTCTTCAAAATAGAAATTAGGTATTTCCAAAATTTTTGAGAAGATGAAATACTAGCTTTTTCATCAGGTGAGTGTGCCCCACGAATAGTAGGTCCAAATGAAATCATATCTAGTTCAGGATAATGGCTACCTAAAATTCCACATTCCAAACCGGCATGACAAGCTACTACTTTTGGTTTTCTGTCAAAGATTTCAACATATAAATTTTCTAATACGGATAAAATAGCCGAATCGGGATTCGGACTCCATCCCGGATAGTCTCCCGAAAAATTGACTTTGAAACCTTGATCTTCAAAGGTGCTTTTTAATTGGTTTGCCACTTCCATTTTACTTTCTTCTACAGAAGACCTTGTTAAACATTCAATGGTCATTTGATCATTATCGACTGTCACCTTGGCAATGTTATTGGATGCTTCTACTAAGTCATCCATAAACTCACTCATTTTAAAAACACCGTTATGCGCATTTTTTATTGAGGTAAATAATTGTTTTTGGTCTTCTTTAGTGAGAACATCTTCAATAGAACTTAGCGTTTTTAAGGTATAATTTAATTTTGAATCAATTTTCTTAAATTGATTTTTAAGTTTTGCAAATGATTTTTCTAGGGTAGAAATGACAATTTCTTTATCTTTTTGCTTACATGAAAACACAGCAACACTTTCTCTTGGAATGGCATTTCTTAAACTACCTCCTTTTAATGTTGAAAGCTGAATGAAATTTTCAACAGTAAGTAGCATTTCATTCATAAGTTTATTTGCGTTTCCTAAACCTTTGTGAATATCCATCCCTGAATGCCCCCCCATTAATCCGCCTAAGGTTAATTCATAAGAAACAGAATCAGAATTGTTTTTCACTTTTTTGATGGTTTTTGTTGCTGTTACATCAATTCCTCCGGCACAACCAATATCAATTTCATCATCCTCTTCAGTATCGAGATTAAGTAAAATATCGCCCTTTAAAAACCCGCCTTTCAGACCTTTGGCACCCGTCATTCCTGTTTCTTCGTCAATGGTAAAGAGCGCTTCTAATGCAGGATGTTCAATCTCTTTGCTTTCCAAAACCCCCATGATCGCCGCTACACCTAAACCATTATCAGCACCTAAAGTGGTCCCATTCGCTTTTACCCAATCGCCATCAATATACATTTCGATACCCTGTTTGTCAAAGTCAAATTCTGTCGAATTATTTTTTTGATGAACCATATCGAGATGTGATTGCAGTACCACTGTTTTACGGTTCTCCATTCCCGGTGTTGCCGGCTTTCTGATAAGTACGTTACCTATAGCATCTGTTTGTGTTTCTAAGCCGAGCTTCTTACCAAAATCGATCATAAATTGAACAATTTTGTCTTCTTTTTTTGATGCCCTCGGGATGGCATTGATGAAAGAAAAATTTTTCCAGATTGATTTTGGCTCTAATTGTTCTATATTCATTTGAACATTTTTTAAAGAACAAAGTTAGGGAATAAAAAAACCAACAAAAAATTTGATTCTTTGCTGGTTATCTTATAATTCTAATCCTGTAAGGCTATGATTTGATCAATACATCCTCAAAAATGAGATTTTCGATCGGTTTTCTAACTTTTTTTAAACTTTTCATAAAATCGTCTTCGGCTCTAAAGCCAACAGGAAGCATCAGTATAGATTTTAAATTCTTATCAGCCAGACCTAATATTTCATCCACTTTTTCAGGAATAAAACCTTCCATAGGGCAAGAATCTATTCCTTCAACGGCACAGACGGTCATTAAATTTCCTAAAATTATATAGGCTTGATTGATGGCAGATTGCTCAATTTCATTTTGGCTTTTCCCCTTATAAATTTGCTTGAGTTGATTTCTGAATTTGGAAATTATTTCTTCTGAAGTACCACGAATTTCTTTTTCTAATTCAAAATAACTGTCAATTGTTTCGTCATCCATTACTGTGTTAATACACAAAACGAATAGATGAGAACAGGTGGTTATCTGTTTCTGAAAATAACTGTATTTAAAGATATTTCCCTTGGTCTCATTGTCAGTAATGATCAACATTTTTACGGGTTGTAAACCAAAAGATGTTGCCGTTAGGTTAAAAGCTTTTTTTAATGTATTCAACTGGTCATCGCTAAGCTTTAATTTTTCATCAAATTTTTTGCACGCATAGCGCCATTCTAAACTGTCAATAATATCCATTTTCACCATTTATTGTAAAGATTGCATGTTCACTAAATTGTAATAAGCCGCTTCTTTGCTTAACAATTCCTCATGTCTGCCTTGTTCTACTATTTTTCCTTTTTGCATCACGACGATAAGGTCTGCCTTTTGGATGGTCGATAATCTATGTGCAATCACAAGTGAAGTTCTGTTTTGCATCATTTTTTCCAATGCCGATTGCACCAGTTGTTCAGACTCTGTATCTAAAGCTGAAGTAGCCTCGTCCAAAATCATGATAGGAGGATTCTTTAATACGGCCCTCGCGATCGAAAGTCGTTGTCTTTGCCCGCCTGATAAGGTATTGCCACTATCACCTATGTTTGTATCGTATTTTTGGGGTAGATCAACAATAAACTCGTGTGCATTGGCAATTTTAGCTGCTTCGATTGTTTCTTCCTCTGTAGCCTTATTGACGCCCAGTTGAATATTATTTTTAACGGAGTCATGAAACAAAATTGATTCTTGTGTTACCAAGCCGATCAAGTCTCTTAGCGATTCCTTTTTGAGGTCTTTTATATTGATGCCATCAATGAGAATTTCTCCAATATTAACATCATAGAACCTTGGAACCAAATTTGCAATCGTGGATTTTCCGCTTCCGGATTGTCCAACTAATGCCACGGTTGTACCTTTTGGGATTTTGAGAGAAAAATCCTTTAAAACGTATTCATCCTTGTATTTAAAAGAGATATTTTTGAGTTCTATTGTATCCTCAAAAGAAGTTTTAACGAGGGCATCTGGTTTGTCGGCAATCGTATTTTCTGTTTCTAAAATTGACAAAATTCTTTCTGCTGAAGCGTTTCCTTTTTGTACAGAAAAAATAGCTTTAGAAATGGCTTTAGCAGGATTTAAAATGAGGTAAAACAAACCGATATAACCTAAAAATTCCTGAGGCTTCATGCCGTCTTCACCTCTTAAAACCAATCGTCCACCAAACCATAAAATCGCAATAATCGTTGCAGATCCTAAAAATTCACTCATTGGAGAAGCTAAACTTTTTCTTTGGAAAACACTGATCATCAATTTTTTAAATCTGGCTGTAGAGTTGTGAAATTTACTTTTCATCTTATCTTCTGCAGTAAATCCTTTGATGATTTTTAATCCACTTAAAGTTTCTTCAATAAAGGAAAGAAAATTCCCTGTTTCTTGCTGGGCGAGTAACGATTTTGCCTTTAATTTTTTGCTTACTGATGAAATCAAAAACCCTGAAACAGGAAGTAAAACAAAAGCAAAAAGAGTCAATTTTGCACTAATGGCAAACATAGAAATTAACGTAAATACAATGGTAAGCGGCTCTCTTACAATGGCTTCCAAAGAGTTCAGAAAAGAGTTTTCGATTTCTTGTACATCACTTGTCATTCTGGCAATGGTATCACCTTTTTTCTTTTCGGAAAAATAGGCGATAGGCAGCTCCAAAATCTTATCGTAGAGCGCATCTCGCAGGTCTTTTACAATACCGCTATTGAAATAGGCCAAAACAAATTCTGCCAAATAGCGAAAGAGATTCTTTAGGAAGAATAGAGCAAAACTTATCAAGCAAATAATTAAAAGTGCTTTTTCCACTCCGCTAGTTTCTATCGTATGTGACACTAAATAATTCAGACTGTTTTGAACGTAATCATAAATTCCGGAAATACCTTTGAAAACAGGTTTTTCCGTCACTTTTTCTTCGCTGCCAAAAAGAATACCTAGAACAGGAATAAAAGCGAGAACCGAAAGGACATTAAAAACCGCGTAAAGTGCATTAAACAAAACATTGAGCCATGCATACTTGGTATAAGGTTTGGCAAAACGAAGTGTTTTTAAAAAATAATTCATCTAAGTCTTTTAAATGGCAAGATTGATTTTTTCAAAAATGCCTACAAAGATAGTTCTTTAATAATTCTTTTGATTTTTTCGTCCAGTCGTTTTTCAGCTGAGGCAATTTCCTCTCTATTTTTCACCTCAGTATTTACACTAAAATAAAATTTAATTTTTGGCTCAGTACCGCTGGGTCTAGCTGCAATTCTGGTTCCGTTTTCTGTTTCATAGATCAATACATCAGATTTTGGCAGGTCTATATTGCTTTGCGTACCCTTGATAAAGTTTTTTGAAGTTGATTTTTGGTAATCATTCAAGGTTTTTACTTTTTCTCCATCTATTTCTAGTAATGGGTTTTGGCGCATATTCACCATCATTTGATTTATTTCTTTTGCGCCTTCCATTCCTTTTTTTACCACCGAAATTAAATGTTCTTTATAAAGACCATGGTCAACATATAAATTCATTAACTCATCATAAAGGGTACTTCCTTTACTTTTAGCCTCAGCAGCTATTTCGCAAGCTAATAAGGTTGAAGATACTGCGTCTTTATCTCTTACAAAATCACCAACCATAAATCCGAAACTCTCTTCGCCGCCTCCAATAAAATCTTCAACACCTTCTACATCTCGAATCATTTTTGCAATCCACTTAAAGCCTGTTAACCCGGTTTTGGTTTCAACACCGTAATGATCAGCTATTTTTTTAACCAGATCTGTTGTCACAATGGTCGACCCAATAAACTGTTTTCCATTGATTTTTCCTTCTTCATGCCATTTTTTCATCAAAAAAGAAACTAAAATGCAGAAAGTCTGATTTCCGTTTAATAGGACGAGTTCATTTTCATTATTTCGAACAGCGATCCCTAATCTATCGCAATCAGGATCCGTACCAATCAGAATATCCGCTCCTATTTTATTGGCTAGCTCGGTTGCCATTTTTAGGGCTTCCGGTTCTTCGGGATTTGGAGATTTTACGGTAGGAAAATTTCCGTTTGGTTCTCTTTGTTCTTCGACGATGTGTACATCAGAAAAACCTGCTTGTTTGAGGGCTTGGGGTATAATCGTTATGGAAGTTCCGTGTAGTGGCGTGAAAACTATTTTTAGATTTTCTCTACCTTTTGTCGAAGCAAAAGTGGAGTTTTTAACTGAGGCTTCTATGAATTTTTCATCCACTTTTTCACCAATAATTTCAATCAAATCTTCATTTCCGTTAAATTTGATATCTGAAAATTTTAATGAATTTATTTCATCTACAATAGCCTTATCCTGCGGAGGTACAATTTGTCCTCCATCGTCATAGTAAACTTTATAACCATTGTATTCCGGGGGATTATGCGAAGCAGTCAAGACTATTCCTACATCGCAATTTAATTCTCTAACAGCAAAAGATAGTTCTGGTGTGGGTCTTAAAGATTCAAATAAATACGTGTAAATACCATTTGCAGAGAAAACATTGGCCACTTCTTTAGCAAATAATTCACTGTTGTTTCTACAATCGTATGCGATGACAACTTTTGGCTGATCTTTTTTACTGTGTTCGAGCAAATAATTTGAAAGTCCTTGTGTATTCTTTCCGAGCGTATATTTGTTGATGCGATTCGTTCCGGCACCCATGGTACCGCGCATTCCACCTGTTCCAAATTCTAGATCTTTGTAAAAACGATCCATTAATTCAGAAGGTTTATTGTCAATTAAATCTTTAATTTCTTTTTGAGTAGATTGATCAAATGTAACAGTAAGCCAAGTTTTGGCTTTTTGAAGAATTTCGTCTTGATTCATGGTATTCAGTTTGTTAGACAAATATACTTTTAAAAATTAATTTGTTTGCTCACAGAATAGCGTTTTTCCTGATTTTTTGAGCGAGTAATAAGCTCTCCGAGAAATCCGGCAAGGAACAATTGAGAACCGATCATCATAGCTGTCAAAGCAATATAGAACCAAGGGTTGTCCGTTACCAAAATGGTTGGTTCATGGTGATATAATTTGATCAGTTTGGTAATCCCGATGTAGAGTGATGCAAAAAAACCTATTGCAAACATCAATGTCCCAAGTAAGCCAAATAAATGCATGGGTCTTTTCCCAAATCGAGATAAAAAATTGATGGTGAGGAGATCCAAAAAACCATTGACAAATCTATTCATGCCAAATTTAGTTTTTCCATATTTTCGCGCTTGGTGGGCTACAACTTTTTCATCGATGTTACTAAAGCCTGCATTTTTAGCGAGAACAGGAATATATCTGTGCATTTCTCCATACACATCAATACTTTTCACAACCTCGTTTTTATAAGCTTTTAGGCCACAATTAAAATCGTGCAATGATAAACCTGAAGTTTTCCTAGCTGCAGCATTAAATAATTTAGAGGGTAAGTTCTTTTTTATTTTAGAATCGTGACGCACTTTTTTCCAACCAGATATCAGGTCGAAATTTTCTTCTTTGATAAGCTTAAAAAGTTCAGGAATTTCCTCAGGACTATCTTGAAGGTCAGCATCCATTGTGATAACAACATCACCATTCACCTGCTTAAAGCCAGCGTTCAGCGCTTGAGATTTTCCATAATTTCTCGGAAATTTAATTCCTTTAACTCTCGGGTCTTTTAATCCCAATGATTCAATTAAATCCCAAGAACGGTCAGTGCTACCGTCATCAATAAAAACTATTTCATAACTAAAATGATTGGATTCCATCACTTTTGAAATCCAATCATATAGTTCTTGTAAAGACTCTTCCTCGTTTAATAAAGGTATTACTATGGATAGATCCATTTAGAAATTTTATACTGTTTCCGGATTGTTTTTTAAAATTAATCCTTCAATTAGAGAAATAATAAAGCCAAATATAGCAGAGAAAAGTAAGATGATACCAGCCATCATTCCGGGTGAAGAGAATTTTCTTGTCATATCCAAGGCCTGTTCTAATTGTTCATCAGAGAAATCCGGGTACTTTTCTAAAATTGCTTGTCTTGATACTTCAACTACATTATTTACGTACTCAGGCTCTATTACTGTCATGAATAAAATTGTGTAAATTACAGAGATCAATCCGGATATCATGGCGATGCCTAATCCGGTTTTTATGGCTTGTCCAATTGTTAAATATCCGTTGTTCAGTTCTTTGAACTTTTTTAAGCCAAGAAAAATAACAACAGCAGAAAGTACAAAAGATAAAATAGATCGAAGTGAATCTTGTTCGTAAGTTTTACCTAAAACATAATAAACAAGAGCAAAAATAACAGATAAAACACCTAAAATTACTCCGTAAGTAATCATTACATTTTTGGGTTGGGCACTTTGGTTTTCCATGGTTTTTGGTTTTAATGATAACAAATATAATACTTAAAATGAATTGTTAAAGGATTAGTAAAATAAGGTTTAAAAAAGTTACAAAAAAATAGTTGCAATATTGTAAAAGGGTTGTAAATTTGCAGCGGCAAGTCCTGCACAACCAGCTCCCTTTGAATCCTCCAGGGCGGGAACGCAGCAAAGGTATTAGGTCGTAGCGGTGTGATGCAGGTAGCTTGCCATTTTTTCTTCTATTTTATTTCAAAGTATTTATTGGTTTTTTACATCTTTGCATTTATGCAAAAGAAAGTTGTATTTATTACCGGAGCTTCTTCGGGACTGGGTCTGTCTACGGCTAAACACCTGCAAGGTATTGGTTTTAAGGTTTATGGTACAGGTAGGAATCCGAAAAGTAATCAGTCCTTTGAACTAGTCAAAATGGATGTTCGAGACAAAAAGTCTATTGAAAATGCCATCTCCTTTGTGCTTTCCAAGGAAAAATCAATCGACATACTCATCAATAACGCCGGGATTGGAATAACCGGACCTATTGAAGAAACGTCTACAAATGGTATGCGGGATGTTTTTGAAACTAATTTTTTTGGTGCAATTGAGACAATGAAGGCAGTTTTGCCTCAGATGAGAAAACAAAAATCCGGTCTTATTATTAACGTTACGTCTATTGCAGGATATATGGGTTTGCCCTTTCGGGGAATTTACTCGGCTTCCAAAGGAGCCTTAGAATTGGTTACTGAGTCATTGAGAATGGAGGTAAAGTCTTTCGGTATTCAGATTACAAATGTAGCCCCCGGGGATTTTGCTACAAACATTGCTTCGGGTAGAGTAACGACCCCGGTAGAGTCAATGTCTGCCTATGCACATTCTTATAAAAAGAGTCTGGATTTAATGAATACTCACGTGGATAAAGGGGACGATCCAATTATCTTTGCGAAAGCAATTGAAAAGATCATCTGCAAAAAAAATCCCGCAATACACTATAAAGTAGGTGATTTTTTACAGAAATTCTCGATTATCCTTAAACGTGTGCTACCAGATAAATGGTATGAAAAAATGCTGATGAATCATTTTAATTTATGATGATTTCTTCAATAAAAAACGGCGACATCTTTTAACTCTTTTCTTTTGAGATTAGGCACATAACAAGGACTTGCGGGGTAACCTACTGGCAATAATAAAAAGGGTCTTTCATTTTCTGGTCTCTCTAAAATGGTATGAAGAAACTGCATAGGGCTAGGTGTATGTGTTAAAGTAACCAGGCCAGCTTGGTGAATGGCAGTAATTAGCATTCCGCATGCAATTCCTACTGATTCGCTTACGTAGTAATTGCTTTTAGTATCTCTATCTTTACCAAGTTCATACACCCTTTTAAAAACCACAATTAACCATGGTGCAATTTCTAAAAAAGGTTTGTACATATTGGTTCCCATCGGTTTTAAATCGTTAAGCCAAGTTTCGCTCATCCGCCTTTCATAAGACTCTTTTTCTTCTGCCTCTGCAGCAATCCTTATTTTCGTTTTAATTCCAGGGTCAGAAATAGCACAAAACGTCCAAGGCTGTTTATGGGCACCTGAAGGCGCGGTTGAAGCTGTTTTAATAATATTTTCAATTATTTTTTTATCAACGGGCTTATCAGAAAAGGACCTGATTGACCTTCGTTTATCCATAAGCTCAAAATTGGCTTTGCTCAATTCAGCAATTTCCCTTTCGGTATAATTTTGGGGAGTGTAGAGAACATGTTCATGTCCGTAAAGTTTTATTATGTTGGGGGAACTCATAAACTTAAAATTGATAACAACTACAAAGTTACGAAAGTTAAAAAGATTACTTAGGACCTAATTATTGTTAAATCTTCATAATCATTGTATAAATAAATTTGATAAAGCTTAAGTTGGATTATATTTGCACGAAAATAAATTTACAATTATGAAGTTTTTTATCGACACAGCAAACTTAGATCAAATTAAAGAAGCACAGGCTATGGGTATTTTAGACGGTGTTACTACAAATCCGTCTTTAATGGCTAAAGAAGGAATCACCGGAGAACAAAATATTTTAAATCACTACAAAGCTATTTGTGACATAGTTGATGGTGATGTAAGTGCTGAAGTAATAGCAACTGATTTTGAGGGAATGGTAAAAGAAGGTGAAATGCTGGCAGCTCTTCACCCACAGATCGTAGTAAAATTACCAATGATTGCGGATGGCGTAAAAGCTTGTAAGTATTTTTCAGAGAAAGGTATTAAGACTAATGTCACGCTTGTTTTTTCTGCAGGACAAGCCCTTTTGGCCGCAAAAGCGGGGGCAACTTATGTTTCTCCATTTTTAGGAAGACTGGATGACATTTCAACTGATGGTTTAAACTTAATCTCAGAAATACGATTGATTTATGACAATTATGGTTTTGACACTCAGATTTTGTCTGCTTCTATTCGTCATACCATGCATATTATTGATTGTGCAAAAATTGGTTCTGATGTCATGACAGGTCCTTTAAGTGCCATTAAAGGTTTGTTAAAGCACCCATTAACTGATATTGGTTTGGCTACTTTTTTGGCAGATCATAATAAGGGAAATTAATTGAATTATTTATTTAAAAGTTCAATTTTATATTAAATTTTGAAGAGTTGGCATTACAGTGCCAACTCTTTTTTTTAGCTGTACTATTAGTTAAATTGTTTTTAAATAATTGATGAGATGATATTGGACTATTTAAAGACTCTTGTAAAGTTTTTTAAAAGCGCTGATTTTTACAGGGGATTTATACTTACAGCTGCCATACTAATTCCCATTATTTTCTTCTATTATGCTGGGAATATCTATTATGCTTTGCCAGTCGCCTTTGGTGTTTTGTTAAGTGCACCCAATGATATTCAAGGAAGTAGGAAAAGGAAGGTCTACGGAAT
Organism: Namhaeicola litoreus; assembly: GCF_042679565.1. Classification (NCBI taxonomy): domain Bacteria; kingdom Pseudomonadati; phylum Bacteroidota; class Flavobacteriia; order Flavobacteriales; family Flavobacteriaceae; genus Namhaeicola; species Namhaeicola litoreus. The sequence goes on from NZ_JBHTMY010000003.1 coordinate 232,035, forward strand.
TTTATTTTCAATAGGCCTTACCCTTATTGTATCGACCTTGGTAATTTTAGTGAAACCATATTTTATATCGCTGGCTCTTACAATTACCCTTCTTACTTTTCTGTGTTCACTTTTTGCGGTGTATGGTTTTAGGGGCTCATTGCTCGCTTTTTCAGGACTTTTTGCGATTGTTTTAGCCTTGGCATATAATAATTCCGCAGGAATACCTCCTTTAACTCATATTCTTTTATTGGGTTTGGGTGGGGTCTGGTATTTAATATTTTCTTCTTTTTTGTTTGTAGTGACACCCAAAAAGGATGAGGACGAATTGTTGACCGAGCTATTAAATCTAACAGGAGATTATCTCAAATTAAGAGCAGGACTTCTATCTGAAAAAAAAGACAGAAAGGAAATTCAACTTGATCAATTAAAATTACAAACGCAAATTAGTGATAAGCATGAGGTATTGCGTGAGATCCTTTTGACAACTCGAAAAAGTTCAGGTCGATCACATTTTGATGAGAAAAGGCTACTTATTTTTATATCTCTGGTTGATATTTTAGAATATTCTTTGGCAAATACTTTAGATTATAATAAGGTAGATCTATTATTCAAGGAACATCAAAAAACACTTGAACCTTTTGCAGAACTCAATCAGATTCTCGGGAATCATCTTAAAGTTTTGGCCAAGGTTTTTGCTGAAAAAGATCCCATTCCAGATAAATCAGTATTACTCAATGCCTTGACAAAGGCAGATGCTGCTGTAGAAAAATATGTCCACGAAGTAGGCCTTCCAAAAGCTAGAGATGGAGCCCTTCTTTTGAGAAATATTTTAACCTATCAAGAGAGTCAAGTTAACGAAATCAGATCTATTAGAAGAGCGCTAGCGAATGTAAAAAATTCTTCAAGAATAGTGCTTAAAAGGGAAGAGGCAAGTCAGTTTATTACGCATCAAGAATATAGATGGTCTATCGTTTTAGAAAATTTCAGCTTAAAATCACCTATTTTCAGGCATGCTCTTAGAATTACCATCGCTGTGATCATTGGTTTTTTATTGGGGAGTTTCTTTGGTATACAACACATGCATTGGATAATTTTAACCATCATTGTTATTATGCGGCCAAATTATGGCCTGACAAAACAACGATCCATCAATAGATTTATCGGAACAATTATTGGGGGTTTGTTTTCTTTGTTGATTATTTATTTTACCCAAAATACATATGTCTATTTATTTTTCGCCATCAGTGCCTTAACCATTGGGTTTGCTATGGTAAAAAAAAATTATCGCACTGCAGCAGCCTTTATAACCATACATGTCATTTTTGTATTTGCCATTATAGAAAAGGATGCATTTCATGTCATAGAATTCAGATTACTCGACACCATGATTGGTGCATTTATTGCTATGCTGGCAAATTATTTTATCCTCCCAAATTGGGAGTATCTATCTATGAAGCAATATTTGAGTGATACTCTAAAGAAAAACAGAGGTTATTTAGAAGCCGTCCATCAGCTCTATCATTCTAAAAAAATAAGCCAGCTCGGTTATAGAAAGCCAAGAAAAGAAGCTTTTTTAGCAATGAGTAATTTAAATGCCAGCTTTGAACGTATGACCCAGGATCCAAAATCTAAACAGAAGGAGTTCGAATGGGTCTATGAAATGGTAACATTAAACAACACAATTCTTTCGGCCATTGCTTCTTTAGGTAGTTTTATCCAAAACAAAAAGGGATCTTATGTGCTCAATGATTTTGATGTTTTAATTGACAATGTTGAAGACCTTCTGCGCAAATCACAAGAAATTTTGGAGAGTGGTTTGCAAGACGAGTTATTTTACAATCAGAAAGCACATCTGGCGGAAGAAGAATTACTCAAACATTATAAAGGACTGGAAAGGGCTCGTGATGAAGAAATTGAACGAGGGATGCGCGATGTGAAACAAGAAATGCTCATTAATTTACAAGAGGCTCATTTGATGCATAACCAATTGGTCTGGTTGAAAAATTTGTCTCAAGATTTGTTAAATGTCACAGCGGAATATGTTAATAATGAATAGCGATTCATTTGTGTTTTTTCAATTTTACACAGAAAGACATTTAAAGTATACCTTTGCATAAAAATAATTTTTATGTCTTTTAAAGATCTTCAACTAAACAAGCCAATTTTAAAAGCACTGGCAGAAAATAAGTATGAAAACCCTACGCCTGTTCAGTTAAGAACAATTCCTTTGGTTCTCGAAAAGAAAGATGTCATTGTTTCTGCTCAAACCGGCACAGGGAAAACTGCTGCTTTTGCCCTACCTATTCTACAAATATTATTTGATAGACAAGATGCGCCAAAGAAAGGTAAAAAAATTAAAGCATTGGTGATTAGTCCAACACGAGAATTGGCCATTCAAATTGAAGAAAATTTTAAAAAATACGGTAAACATACAAATCTCAGAACAACAGTAGTTTATGGAGGCATTCCCATAGAGCCTCAAATAGAAAGACTGAATAAAGGTGTCGATATTTTAATCGCTACACCTGGTAGATTACTTGATTTACATAAACAAGATGAGGTTAATTTAGACTATGTGGAAGTGTTGGTTTTAGACGAAGCCGATTTGATGTTGGATATGGGATTTATTGATGATGTGCGAAAGATTGAACGATTGTGCACTCGAGAAAAGCAGAACTTACTTTTTTCTGCAACCATGCCCTTAAAAGTTACAGAATTAGCCAAAGACATTTTGAATCATCCCGAAAGGATTGAGATCACTCCACATTCTAAAGCCGCAGAGGCAATAGAGCAAGTCTTATATTTTACGCCAAAACCAAAGAAAATTGAACTCGCTTTACACTTACTTAGAAATACCATCAAGGGTAATATTCTCATATTTAGACGTACTAAATACGGTGTAGATAAGTTAGAAAAAACCTTAAAAAAGAATGGTTACCTCGTCGATAGTATTCATGGAGATAAGTCTCAAAATACTCGTCAGGAGGCATTACAGAAATTTAAAGACGGACAAGTAAATATTTTAATTGCTACAGATGTTGCTTCACGAGGGATTGATATTAGCGGATTGGATGCAGTCATCAACTTTGACATTCCAAATGTTCCTGAAACCTATGTGCATAGGATAGGTAGAACCGGAAGGGCTGATAAACAAGGAGTTGCGTATTCCTTTTGTTCGGCAGATGAAAAGATGTATCTCGCAGATATTGAGAAAATGTTAGGTGAGAAGATTCAGGTAGACGAGAGTCATCCTTATCCACTTCATCCAAAGGCAAAACCTGAGGTCCATAAAAAAAAGGGTAGCGCGCATAAAAAAGGTCGAAAATCAGCCGCATCTAAAAAAAATAAAAAGCGCTGGTATCAATAATTTTTTATGGATAAAACAGCAATTATTTTAGGAGCTAGTGGACTAACAGGATCTGAACTACTGAAAATTCTTTTAGAAGACGAGAGTTATACGAAAGTAAAAGTTTTTGGCAGGAGTAGACTCGAAGAGAACCATCCTAAACTAGAGCAATTTATTGGTGATTTATTCAAGTTAGAAGAATTTTCACAAAGTTTTAAAGCGGATGAAGTTTTTTGCTGCATTGGAACAACTGCAAAAAAAACACCTGATAAAACCATATACAAAGCCATCGACTATGGAATTCCAGTAAACGCGGCATCGCTAGCTAAGCTTAATGATATAAATTTCTTTGCCGTTGTATCGGCTATGGGTGCCAATGCAAAAAGCAACATATTTTATAATAAGACCAAAGGAGAAATGGAACAAGAAGTTTTAAAAGTCAACATTCCATTTACTTATATCTTAAGACCTTCTTTAATCTTAGGAAAGAGAAATGAAAAAAGATTGGCTGAATCTTGGGCAAAGACTTTGTTTGAAGAACTGAGTTTTATATTTATGGGTCCGTTAAAAAAATATCGACCAAATCCTGCTGAGAATATCGCACAAAAAATGAGGCAATTAGCACAGAACAGACCTCCTTCGAAAATAATATTTGCTGAAGAGATTAACGAGGTAGCAGAATTAGGCTATGATAATTAAGAGAGTTAAATATTCAGCACAACCTCTAACTGACCTTCAATTAGGAACACATGACAACAATCTGCGCCAACTAAAAATGTTAGATTGGCTACTTTTTTATTTTCTATATAACCTTCAAAAAGTACCTCTACTTCTTTGCTTTGATACTTTTCCCTAAGCTCATCTCCAAAAACAGGATAAGCCCCAGACTTTCTAGCTTCCTCCAAATTGAAATTATCTAGATCTCTTGTAATATCTTTCTGATTATCAAGTGAAGTGACCTTGAATTTATCAAGAGAAATAGGATTTCCGTTGTTATCTTTTAAAGAAACTGCAATCGTTCTAAAATCCATCGTGCAAATGGTATCTGTACAATCTATTTTTTCCTCTTTATTGTTGTCGCAAGTGGTGAGCATAATTGCCATCAAAATAGTTAAGTAAACTTTCATTTATTCTTATTTATATTTTACAAAAGCCAGATGTTTACCATCTGGCGACCAACTGTGCACATTCAAGGAGCCTTGTCCGCCAAAGAAAACATCGGTCAAATCTTTGGTTTCTCCGGTTTCTATTTCCAATAACCTAATTTTTACATCTTTTCCAAAAGGATGCGCGCCTTTTTGATCTTTTAAATAGGATATGTAAGCAACTGTTTTGTTATCTGGTGAAGGATGGGGAAACCAATTGTCAAAATCATCAAAAGTGAGTTGTTCTTGATGGGTACCATCAGGTTTCATCCGATAAATATGCATTCTGCCTGTTCTATGAGAATTAAAATAAATCCACTGTCCATCATAACTGTATTCGGGACCGTCATCTAAGCCTTCAGAATTTGTCAATTGGGTTTCATTTTTCCCATCTCTATCTATTTGATAGACATCCCAGTTTCCATTTCTTTCAGCGCAATAGACCAATTTTTTACCATCAGGACTAACCCCGTGCCAATAGCTCGGAAAATTATTTGTTACCAAGGTTGGAGTACCTCCTTTTTCTGGTAAAATAAAGATTCTTGAATTAGCGCCATCACTCACAGTTTTGTCGTTGTGGCTAATGATCAGCGTTTTTCCATCGAAAGTTAGTCCATGATCATTGTTGCAATTTTCAGCAAAACCCGTTGGTATAAGGCCTAAGTTGTCTCCGTTTAAACTAATTTTTTCAAGTTTGCCATTTGAATTAATGATGAAATACGCTCCGTCTCTTGACCAGTTTGGGGCTTCAAAATGTCTGTTTTCTGTAAGAACGATCCTCTGTTTCCCTGATGTGATTTCCAAATCTATTAAAATACTATTCATGTCTTTTTCATATTGTCCGAAAACATTTGTCAATACAAGGCTAAAAATAAATATTATAGATATTTTCTTCATAAACTTTACTTTACCAGGCTTTCCCTACAGTTGCATAATAGGCCCATTCTTCCGGACCGCGTGCGATGTCAATGCCCAACTTTACACCCATAGATTTTAAGGCGAGATAACGTCCACCAAAACCAAAGGCCCAGACAAATTCATTTTGAATTTCCTCATTCGCTGCTTCAAAAACCCCTCCAACCCCTGCAAATACAAGTGCTCCCCATCTTGGTTTAAAATGATACAATTGCTCTGTCTCTAATAAGGCTGTGAGATTTCCCTGATAACGCAATGCAGGAATCCCTCTCATCCTGATGTATGGTTTGGCATAAAAAGGTGGTTTCCCTGTGGCATAGAAGGATTCAAAACGATAGCCAGGTATCCATTTTTCAGAGATTGTTTTGTAATACCACGCGTAAAATGACATTTTGCCCCAATTGCGCTTCGTACCCAAAACTTCCATGAACTGTGTATAGCCCAGATGAATTTTTTTTCCATCCGTTGGCGATAAATAGTTGTCGAGATCATCATATTGTACCACAGCACTAATTCCGTTATTATAAAATTCGAAATCGTCAAAATCAAAATCGCCAAGTACAATTGGTATAGTCACTTTTGAAAATTTTAAGTTCCCTCCAAGAAAAAAATTACTGTCGCCTAATCTAAAAAGCAACTGTTGCATAATTATGGCAAATCTTTGTTGAAAATTAATGGGTTTTTCCCCAAATGCATAATATTCTAGATTGGCCACGCCATATCCAATGGTACCTGTATATCTGATATGATCATGCTTCCAATAACCCTGGTATTGCCCACCGGCCAACCAACTTTTGTTAGATGTATATCCGGCTGCGAGCACCGCAAGATCTTGAGTTTCGGTCGTATCTTTATTAGGGACAAAATATAACCCACTTAAAACTATACCAATACCTACTGCAGGTTCTGTGATTGGGATGGCGATAGGAAGTAAATTTGTTTTTTTCTTTGGCTTCTTAATAATAGTGTCGTTCACTTCTGTCACACTATCAATCTTTTTGTCATCGATGTTTTGCCCATGAGATGAAAATATCACCCCAACGGTAAGTAGCAAAATAATTAGCAAAACTCTCATTTATTCTGTAATCTACCTTAAAAGTATGAAATAAATTACAACGGAATTTAATTATGGCAAAAAACTAAAGATCTTAATTAAAACTTCGCTTGTATTCCTGCTCAAATAAGCAATTAAAATTTAATCGATGAATTGAATTGAGCTTTAATTAAGGGCTTGGATTAGGGAGATTGGTTTTGATCATTATAATGATCTAAAAATCCAGATACGTAAACCAAAGGAGCATTCCAATTGATACAAATCTCGTTAGAAGCAAAACTCGGGATTTCATCAATATATGATTTTGCCGGTAATTCAGACGCATAGCTAAAACCCGAAGCAGCTAGACTTCCTTTATCTTGCATGTGAAAATTGGGTCCACCCACTAAAAACCCAGGATAAGGTGCGTCAATTCCATCAGCTACAGATGGTCGATGATGAATACGCATGGCCTGTTTACTTCCGAATCCAGTGACAAATGAATAACCCGTTGCATTTTTCCCTAAAACATAGTCCGAACATTCGTTCACTGCTTTTAGGTACTTTGGCCTCTTCGTCAGTTCATAGGCTTGAGCAAAAATAATTGCGGCATCAAGTACATCGCTATTTGATCCCCAAACAAAATGATCTATTGGAATTTGATAAGGAATTGATTTTTGAACAGACGCTAAAGAATCTGCTACAAAAACAAGTCGGTTTTCAATTACTTTTTTATCATTTTCCGGTAAAGGACTTTTTTTGTTGACCAAAGAATAATAACCAATATTATCGTTATAATTTCTCCAATTCTCTTCTAATCTTAAAGTAAAATGACTCAGTTTTGACTTAATTTTATTGTAATAAATCCCTTTTTTCGTTGTGGCGTATAATTCTGAGTTCGCCCAAAAAAACTCTTCATTTAAATCGGTATCATTATATGGACCCGTTTTTACATCTTCAGGATTTTGAGCGTAATATTTCGTAGGATTCTTGTTTGCCCATTCCCAAGCTTTTTCTGCGGCCAGCAAACATTTATTAGCATATTCGGGCAAATAGGGAGTGTAAATTCTTGAGGCCATAGCTCCAATTGCCGCCAAATGTAATGCTGCGGCTGTAGATTTGCCAATCACCAATCTGTCCTTGGGAGCTTCACTGGGCATCACCATACCGCAAAAATTTAGTGTTGTAACTTTTACAAAAGCTCCGCCATCTTCATCTTGCATCGTGAGCATCCAATCTATTTCATATTTTAATTCGTCTAGGATGTCCGGAATATTGTTTCCACTTTCAGGAATGTTTAAACTGTTATCAGGAAAAGCATCGGGGTAATTTTCTGCAAGAGAAAGCATAATTCCTGTGGCAATTCCAGCATTAATCATATATTTTCCATAATCACCTGCATCATACCAACCTCCTGGAGTATCCAAAGATCCACTTTTATTGGCAGAGGAATGAAATAAAAGACCTATATCATCATGGCCTTTTTCTCGTTTAAATATACCTGCGTATTGTTCTTCAATGGGCATCGAAATACGCTGGAGATAATAGGATTTTAATGCAGCATTCTTAACTCCTCTATAAATATCGTTGCCTATTTCAAATGCATATGAAACGTGGTTGCCAACTTTTATTGTATATTTTCCAGGCTTGCTGTACGTTGAAAAATTACCCAATGTCACTTTTTCTCCAGATTTATCCCAAACTCCTTTTTCTTCTAAATTTCTTTTGAAAACAACTTTTTTACTTTCGTCTAATAGCTCGAATATCTTATCTGGTAGGTCTGATACCACAAATATCTTTTCACCTTTTTCTAAATAACCAACTTGATTGATGCGAATTTGTTCTGATGGATTTTGAGCATAAAAAAGTGTTGAAATAAGGAAGAGTAGTAAGGCGCAGTTTTTCATCTTGTGTAAATGGATTGATATTAATAAACCAATATGTTCAAAATTACTCAAAATAAAAGAAAATGAGATGGGTCAATTTCTAAATAATGCATCAAGTTTATGTGAAAATCGAAATAACTGAAATTGAAGTAGACTATTTTAAAATGCATTTTTTAGTACTAAATAATCATTTTGGAATAAATATTTTTCAATTATAATTAAAAATAGATAAAAAAAATTATATTCGCATGTGTAAAAAATGTCATTATGAGTGTACTAGACGATGAACTCGATTTAAAAATACTAAAAATACTTCAACAAGACGGTAGGGTGTCTTTTACAGACATTGCTAAAGAATTAGATGTCGCTGTGAGTACGGTAAGAAATCGTTATAATAATTTTATCAGTCAGGATATTTTAAAGATCTACGGAAGAATAAATCCGGAAAAGGTGGGACTTAATGCTTATGCCAGAATTTCGATTTGTGTTCGACCTAAAAATAAAATTACCGAGGTCATTGAAAAGTTAAAAGAACTGAGGGAAATCAGTTTTATGGCTTCAGTTTCGGGTGAATTTGACTTAGAAGTAAACGTAATGTGCAAAGACACCAATCATTTAACCCAGATGATGCACGATTATATAAATAATTTGGAAGGAGTAGATCATACCGTTATCAACTTCTATTTAAAAGTACACAAGTTTACTCATTTAGATCTCGATTTGGCAAAACATCACCAGTAACATGACAAATACCGAAGAATTATACGAAAGAAGAAAGAAATTGGTCCCAAATGCCCTTGGGATTTTTAATCCATCAAGTGTTAGATCGGCGAAAGGTGCCATCATTATAGATGCAGATGGTAGAGAATTGATTGATTTTGCCGGAGGTATCGGGGTGATGAATGCAGGGCATAGTCCTGAAGCGGTTGTAAAGGCCATCCAAGCACAAGCCAGTAGGTTTACGCATGTAGGATTTAATGTTTCAATATACAAAGAGTATCTCGATCTTGCCGAAAAATTAGTTGAGTTAATTCCACATGGTGAACATACAAAGGTAATGCTCACGGGTTCTGGAGCAGAATCTGTTGAAAATAGTATTAAAATTGCCAGACAAGCCACAGGTAGATCTGCTGTTATTTGTTACTCCGGTGCTTTTCATGGCAGAACTTTAATGGCTATGACTTTGACGTCAAATGTGAAGTACAAACAGCAATGCGGGCCCTACGCTCCTGAGGTCTATCGTTTGGATTTTCCTTATTATACAGAAAACAAATCAGAAGGAATGTCGGAAGAAGAATTTTCTGATGTTCATATAAAAAAGTTAGAGGATTTTTTTGCCAGTTATGTGCCTGCAAAACAGGTAGCAGCTATTATAATTGAATTGGTGCAGGGTGAAGGTGGCTTTACCGTTGCCCCTAAAAGCTATATTCAAAATCTTAGAAAAATCTGTGATAACCACGGTATTCTATTGATTATTGATGAAGTGCAGTCTGGTTTTGGCAGAACGGGTAAATGGGCTGCTTTTCATCACTACGATGTATTTCCTGATTTATCAACTTGGGCAAAATCAATGGGCGGTGGAATGCCAATCGGTGCAGTAATGGGTAAGGCAGAAATAATGGACAAAGCACTCCCGGGAACCATTGGAGGTACTTATTTAGGAAATCCAGTTGCTTGTGCAGCTTCTTTAGCCACGATTCAATACATGCAAGAAGAAAGAATTAATGAAAGAGGATTATATGTGGGTAGAATGGTGAGAAATGTTTTTGAAGAACTCCAAATAACATTTCCGGATCATATAAAAGATATCAGAGGTCTAGGGGCCATGTTAGCCATAGAATTTGTTCAACCAAAATCAGGAAATCCTGATGGAGAAATCACAAAAAGAATCATGTTAGATTGTCTAGAAAACGGGTTAATTATTATAACTGCAGGAACACATGGCAATTGTATTCGTGTGCTGAGTCCGCTGGTGATTGAGGATGAAGTTCTTTTAAAAGGATTAGCGATTTTAAAGAATTCAATAACAAAAATTATCGGAAATGCATAAACAATTAATTAATGGACATTGGGTTGATGCAGTATCTAAAGGAGTTTGGGAAGTCATTAATCCCGCATTGGAAGAAGTGGTTAAAGAAGTACCATATGGTGATGATAAGGATTTTAAACTTGCGCTAAAGGCTGCAGATCTGGCTTTTGATCAGTGGAGTAGAGAAACGCCCTATTTTCGAGCAGACTTTTTAAAGAAAACCGCAGAATATATTAGAATAAATGTAAAACAGTTCGGGACGGATACAATTTTGGAAACGGGCAAACCGAGGAATGAAGCAGAGGGTGAGTGGTTAGTAGCTGCAAATTTATTTGAATGGTTTGCGGAAGAGGGAAAACGAAATTACGGTAGAGTAATTCCATCTACCCGAAAAGATAAACGGTCACAAGTGATATACCAAGCCATGGGGGTTGTAGGCGTGATCACCGCATGGAATTTTCCTGCTTATAATCCGGCAAGGGCAGTAGCTGCAGCGCTAGCGGCTGGCTGCACAGTTGTTTTAAAAGGTTCTGAGTTTACACCACTGACCAGTTTTAATTTGGCAAGTGCCATGAAAGCATCAGGTATTCCCGATGGCGTGGTCAACGTAATCAACGGAGATGCTGTTAGAATAGGCGAAGCGATGTTAGATTCACCTGAGTTAAAAAAAATAAGCTTTACCGGTAGTACACGTGTTGGTAAGATATTGATGGATGGCGCATCAAAAACTCATACAAAACTTTCTTTGGAATTAGGAGGAAATGCACCTGTTATTATTGATAAGGATATAAATGTTGCTGAGATGGCAAAAATGGCTGTCATAGCAAAACTTAGAAATTGTGGGCAAGTTTGTGTGGCACCTCAAAGATATTATGTGCATAAAGAGATTATTGATAACTTTTTAGAAGAGGCCACAAAAACCATGAAAGAAATAAAAACCGGAATAAATACAGGAGATGAACTTTGCTTAGGCCCTCTTATTAATAAAAAACAACAAGTGCATGTAAAGGGCATAATTGAAGCGGCACAAAATCAGGGTGCGAAAATTATTTCCGGAGGAACTGTAAGTGAAAAAGGCTTTTTTATAGAACCTACTTTAATAAAAGCAACTCAAGCCCAAGATTTTATAAAAGAAGAAATATTTGGACCTGTTTTACCAGTAATTTCATTTTCATCTAAAGAAGAAGTGGTGCAATGGGCAAATGAAACTTCTTATGGTCTCGCGGCCTATATTTTCACTAACAATCTCAACCGAGCCTATTTTTTTGCAGAAAATATTCGTTTTGGAATTGTTGGAATTAATGAATGGGCACCCCATGGTACAGAACTTCCTTTCTCAGGTTGGAACCAAAGCGGGTTGGGTCATGAATCTGGAGCAGAAGGATTGAAAGAATATTTAGAGCTTAAATTAATTAGTATTGGTGGAATTGATGCCTAAAATATAATATGTTATGGGAATTTATTCATTGATACCACCACTTATTGTTGTTATTTTAGCCATCAGAACTAAATCCTCTTTGATTCCTCTTTTGGCCGGTTGTGTGATTGGATATATCATGTTGGCTTTTATGCATGTGGATGAGGTCACGGGGGCAATAAGTTTTGGCATAGAAGAAATACAGAATTTGGAAGGTGAACCAACATCAACACGGATCAAAGAAACACTTCTGACATTTCCAGAAAACTTTATAAATGGTCTTTACAAGGTGTTAATGACAAATGAAAGATCAGATGGTACTTATTTTAACAGTTTACTTTGGGTATTGATCGTATGTGCTTTATTTGGACCCTTTATCCAACTATTGATCGCGTCTGGGGGTGTTTTTGCCCTAAGACAAAAAGCGACAAGGTTTTTAAAAACTAAGAAAGATTCATTGCTCGCGACCTATTTTTTAGGTATAATATTTTTTGTGGATGATTATTTAAGTGCTCTATCAGTTGGCGCAACCATGAGAAATATTACAGATCAAAATAAAATTCCAAGAGAATATTTAGGATATATCATAGGAGCTGTATCCGTACCTCTAACCGTTGTTGTTCCTATTTCTACCTGGACAGTTTACGTGGGTGGTTTGATGAAAGAATACGGTAATTACCCAGAAGACGCTTCTGCACTTAAAATTTTTCTCGGAACAATTCCCTATAATATTTATGCATGGGTGGCTCTTGTATTAGGGCTGTTCTTCGCATTGGGTTGGCTCCCCATTTTTAAACAAATGAGAAAAGCTAATGAAAGAGTTGTAGAAACCAATGAAACAATAGCGCCAGATTCTGAATCTTTGACTATGGAAGTAAAACAAGAAGTGAGTGATGAAAATGCTTCTATTTGGGCTTTTATATTACCCATGTTCGTATTGGTTTTAGCCACTGTATTTTTCGATTTTGATGTTTATATGGGTATTTCATTGGCACTGACCTTTTTGTTATTGTATTACTGGCTTGCGAAAATTCTGCCATTCAGTAAAATTGTTGAATTGTTCGAAACAGGATTTAAAAGCATGACCTTCGTACTTACCGTTTTGGTTATCACTTATTTGTTTAAACAATGTTGTGATGAACTCGGTTTAACAGATTTTGTTGTAGCCGGTGTGAGGTCGTTTCCGAAAGAATATTTACCAGTAATGTTGTTTCTGTTTATTGGGCCCATTTCCATCGCAACAGGATCTGCTTGGGGGGTTTATGCCATCATAACACCAATTGTTTTTGCTTTGGGAGAAGAAACCGGTGCAAATACTTTATTGTTGATGGGAGCCTTAATCAGTGCGGGGGTTTGGGGAGTGAATTCTTGCTTTTATTCTGATCAACGGATTTTAATTGCAGCTTCCACAGAAAGTAATATGACTGCACAGGCTCAATCTCAATTTCCTTATGTGATGATTGCGGGGGGTATCTCAGCCTTATTATTTCTCATTTTAGGATTTATTTTTTAAAAAGCCATGATAAATTATTTTCAAGAACTATCCAATCATTATATCTTAAGAACACCTTTAAAAAAACACGCTAATAGTCAGGCTGAATTACAGAGAATTGTTTTTCCTACTTTGTCTGAAGAAGAATTAATGACAGCGGAACAGTACAAAAGGCATTTAGAAATTTTTCCTGAAGGTCAGTTGATCATTCTGGATGGAGAAAAGGTGATCGCTTCTTCAACCACCATGCGACAAAATTATCATGAGGGTCATCATACTTTTTTAGAGATCTCTGATAATTTGTGGATGGGTACGCACGATCCAGGTGGAAATTGGTTATATGGATTAGATGTCTCTGTTCATCCAGATTATCGCGGAAAAGGATTTGGGCGAGCTATATATAACGCTCGTCAGGAAATTGCCCAAAACTTGGGTTGTAAAGGACAATTGACAGCGGGAATGCCTATCGGTTATGATCGTTTTAGAAAAGAAATGACAATTGCGGATTATTGTGATGCCCTGATTAGAGGTGATTTAACAGATCCGACTGTAACGGCACAAGTAAAGTGTGGCTTTACTTTGGTAGAACCATTATTTGATTACTTAGATGATCCGAGAAGTGGAAATGCCTCAATTCTTATGTATAGGCCTATAGATCCTCAAACAAAATTAAAATAAGTATAGTATGATCTTTCAATCTATCAATCCTTTTAATGGTAATATATTTTTAGAACACATAGTTTTAAGTGATAAGCAGTTAGATGAAAAATTAAGCATGTCAGCCAGTGCTTATAAAAATTGGAGAAAGACTTCCTTTGAAGAAAGGGCTGAAAAAATGAATAGAGTGGCCTCAATTTTAATCGAAAAGAAAGATGAATTAGCCACATTGATCACTTCAGAAATGGGAAAGGTTCTGGCTGAAAGTCGAGCAGAAATAGAAAAATCGGCGGGGAACTGCAGGCATTATGCACAATACGCCAAAAAATATTTGGCGGATGAGCAGCTAGATACACCCTTTAAAAGTTTTGCGGTGTATGATCCTGTGGGTGCTATTTTCGCGATTATGCCATGGAACTTTCCATTTTGGCAAGTGTTAAGGTACTCAGCACCGGCTATCATGGCAGGAAATGTGACCTTGCTCAAACATGCTCCTAATACAATTGGTTGTGCAAAAGCCATAGAAAAAGTGTTTTTGGAAGCAGGTTTTCCGGAAGGTGTTTTTCAAGAACTGACCATTGATATTCCGCAAGTAGAAAAGGTAATCGCCTCGGATATTGTTCAAGGAGTTACCCTTACAGGAAGCGAATTTGCAGGGTCTTCTGTGGCAGCAATTGCAGGGAAACATATAAAAAAATCTGTATTGGAGCTAGGGGGATCGGATGCCTTTATTGTTTTGGATGATGCTGATCTAGCAGCAGCCGCCAAAGTGGCAACACAATCTCGCATGTTAAATGCTGGTCAGGTATGCATCAGCGCCAAGCGGTTTATTGTTACCGAAAAAATAGCCGATGAGTTTTTGGAAATTTTTAGTAATAATATAAGAGAACTGATTCAAGGCAATCCCATGTTGGATGGCGTTAATATAGGGCCATTGGCTAGATTAGACTTAGCGAATAAATTAGATAATCAAATAAAAAAGGGATTAGATCAGGGTGCAAAATTGATTGTTGGCGGAGGAGTAGAAGGATGTAATTTTCAGCCTACTCTACTAGATCGAGTAAGTCCAGAGAACATCACCTTTAGGGAAGAAACTTTTGGACCTTTGGCAACTTTGATTCGTGCTAAAAATGAATCCCACGCCATAGAATTAGCTAATTCACACAGATATGGATTAGCATCTTCAATCTGGACAAAGGATAGAGAAAGAGCTTTTAAGCTCGCAAGACATATAGAAGCAGGTAGTGTTTTTGTTAATTCACTGGTGCGCTCAGATTCCAGAATACCATTTGGAGGTATAAAAAAATCGGGATACGGCAGAGAGTTAGGTGGTATAGGTATTAGAGAATTTATGAACATGAAAACAGTGGTAATCGAATAAAAAATTATGGGAAAATTTATCAAAATTAAAACAGCTATTCCGGGACCAAAGGCCCAAGCAATATTGGAAAGAAGAAGTGATGCATTAGCAAATGGTCTTGCCAGAGCAACAGATGTTGTGGTAGCTTCTGCAAAAGACGCTTTGGTTACAGACGTAGATGGCAATCAATTCCTCGATTTTGCCGGTGGGATTGGTATGCTCAATTTAGGTCACTGTCCCGATAAAGTCGTGAATGCAGTTAAAAAACAGTTAGATGAGTATATTCATTCTTGTAATATTGTTACATCAATTGTGCCGTATGTAGAGTTGGCTGAATTGTTAAATAGCATTGTACCCGGCAATTTTCCTAAAAAGACGGTTTTAGCTAACTCCGGAACAGAGGCTGTAGAAAATGCAGTAAATATTGCCAAATATTACACCAAAAGAAATGCGGTTATATGCTTTGAAGGAGCTTATCACGGTCGGAGTACACTAACCCTATCCCTCACATCTAAATACGGTTTGTTTAAAAAAGGATTTGGATCTTATGTTTCAGATGTTTATCGATTGCCATTTCCAAATGTATATCGTCGTCCGGCTCAAATGACAGAAGAAGCGTTTATTGATTATTGTATTGAGCAATTAGATCATGCATTTATCGCACAGGTAGATCCAAGTGCTGTTGCGGCAATTATCATTGAACCAGTTCTTGGCGAGGGAGGGTTTATTCCTGTACCTAAAAGATATCTGGAAAAACTTCGCAGTATTTGTGATACACATGGGATTGTTTTTATTGCTGACGAAATACAAGCAGGATCAAGTAGAACTGGCAAATTTTTATCTATTGAGCATGCTGAAGTTGTTCCTGATCTTGTTTGTTTGGCAAAATCTATTGGTTCCGGGTTCCCCATTAGTGCAGTAACCGGTAAAGCAGAAATTCTGGATGTTGTACATTTAGGTGGAATAGGGGGTACTTATGGAGGAAGTCCTGTAGCTTGCGCAGCAGCTATTGAAACGATCAAAATTTTGAATTCGGACGAATTTAAACATAAAGCTGTGAAAATGGGAGAAATTATTTCTTCTACCCTGACCACTTGGAAAGAAAAATATGAGATCATAGGAGACGTAAGAGGCTTAGGTGCCATGCAAATTGTGGAATTTGTAAAAGATCGCGATACTAAATTACCCGATGGAGACAGAACTTTATCTATTATTAAGGATTGTGTAAGTAATGGTTTGATCATGATTCGAGCTGGTTTATACAGCAATTGTATTCGATTGTTGCCGCCTATTGTTATGACGGAAGAACAACTTAAAGAAGGTTTAGATGTACTTGAAAATGCTATCGCTAAATATAATATATAAGGAATTATTTATCCTATGAGCATTACTATTGTTCGTTCGAATCGGATTTTTTCGGATATAAACGATTCTTTTGATTCTTTTGTAATCGAGGGAAAATATATCATTGACACCGGTAGTTTCGACCATTTTTTGATAAAGTATAAACACGCCCAAATTTTAGATTTGCGCGAATCTCTTATTTTACCGGGATTCAACGATCATCATATTCATATTTGGAAAGTTGGCAATTTAACGACCATGATGCTCGATCTGAGAGGAGTGAGTTCCAAAGATGAAATGTTAAAAAAAATCGAGCATTTTTCTATCAAAAACCGAAATACTTCTTGGGTTTTGGCACGTGGATTTAATGAGATTAATTTTAACGACAAAGAATTGCCAACAGCAAAAGACCTCGATGGATTAGGTATTAACAGACCTATTTTTGTTATAAGAAGCTGCGCCCATATTGGTATTGCCAGTACTTTAGCTATGAAGTTGGCAAATATTGATAAGACTACCGTTGTGCCGGATGGCGGAGAAATGAGGTTTGATAAAAACGGCAATCCGAATGGAGTTTTTTGTGAAACCGCACTGGGGTTAGTCCAGAGGCATTTACCTCCATATTCAAAGGAAGAATACAAGACAATGATCTTGGCAGCGCAAGAATTGTTGCTTTACGAAGGAATTACTTCTGCAACTGATCCTGCTGTTCATGCAGAATTACTAGAAGTATACAGAGAGATGGAGCAAAAGGGAGAATTAAAAATCAGGATAAATGCTATTGCTATTCGACTACCGGATGGCGCAAAAAAAGCCCAAGGGTTACCGCAAAAATATAATTCAGAAAAGTTATGTATTGATACAGTAAAATTTTTTGCAGATGGCGGTCTAAGTGGAAAAACGGCAGCTGTTTCATTTCCGTATAAAGATTCTGATACCCACGGAATTTTACGCTTGAATTTTGAGCAATTTTATGCCTTAGCAAAAGAAAGTATCGATGCGGGTTTAAGAATTGCCACACATGCCATTGGAGATCGAGCAATCGAGCTTACATTGGACGTTTATGAAGCCATTCAAAGCAAACCTTTCAATCATAGAATAGAGCATTTGGGTTTTATTTCTTCTAAAAATTTAAGTAGAATGAAAAACTTGGGAACGGTAGCTGTGATGCAGCCAATTTTTGTCCGAGAATTGGGAGCGAATTTTATAAATGCCTTGAGCCCAGATAAACTGGCGGAAGTCTATCCGATTAAGACAGTTTTACAAAATGACATTCCGGTTTATTTTTCTACGGATGCTCCTGTTGTCAAAGAAATTAATCCTTGGATAAATATTTTTTCGGCCATGGGAAGAAAGACAACCGGAAATCAGGTAATTGGAGAAAATGAAAAAATTGGATTTAGAGAGAGTATTTTAGCCTATACCCATGATTTGGAATATGGCGATAAGAATTTCAAAAAAGGCAAAATTGAAAAGGGATTTTTGGCCGATTTTATTGTTTATTCAGGAAAAACCCTCGAGGAAGTTGTGCAGCATGGGAAAGCTATTCGACCTGATGCCGTTTTTGTGGGTGGCGAAAAGGTAATATAAAATTTCACCTAATTCGCAGCAGGTTCTTGCATAGTGATGCAATGAATTCCTCCTCCACCGAAATTAATTGCGCTTGCATCTATGGCAATCACTTTTTTCATTGGAAACAGAGATTCCAATATTTTTTTTGCTTTTTCATCGGTTTCTTTTAATGATAAATCTTCTTCGTAACTGTAGTATTTTTGCATTAAAACAACCTCATTTGCTATAAGAAAATTCAAATAACTGGCCGCCATAATCACTTTTATAGGTTCACCAGTTGGAAAAGAAGAGCCATCTTGATAATCCAAAGTAGCAATATAATCGTAAACAGGATCGCCTGGTTTCATGATGCCCAAAATAGTTTTTGGCATGGGTATTCTTATGATTTCAAATGGTTTTCCATCTTGATCCGTCGCCTCTTTTAGAATCTTGTAATTTTCTTCTAATCTTCTGTGGTTTTCAAGAGCAATAGGATCATCTAATTCTTCTGAATCTACTTCTGCTAAAAGAATTGTATGGTCATTCACAAATCTTGCAAATTCATCTATGTGCCCGTTAGTCGTTACTACGGTATAGGCCTTTTCACCTGATTTTGTTACAATTGGTCCTTTAAAGGTATGGTCATCTTCCTTAACACCTTCTTTAAGCCAAATCACTTTATTAATTCCGAGGGTTCTTTGAAATTCGGCTTCAATTTGCTTTTTTGTCCACCCCGGATTTCTGCCTAACTCCACACTTTCTGTTGTCATGAGCACTCCTTCCCCATTTGACTCTCTGTTGCCTCCTTCACTGATTAATTCGCTAGATATCAACTTTAAATTAGTCTTTTTGGCAACCATTTCGTCAAATTTTTCTTCCACTTGATTATCCGGGTCCTTTACCTCAGCATATCCCCAAGAATTAAAATTAAAATCAACGATTTCTTTTTCTCCTTTCTGGCTGATCACAAAATTCGGTCCCATATCTCTGATCCACATTTGAATAGAAGGTATGATTTTAAAGCTGATATTCTCACTTTGAATGGATTTGTTAGCGAGATAGGTTTTTGCATTTTTTTCTACTTCTTCATCTGCAACAGCTATATTTACTTTTTGACTTTTATGAAGCGCTAGAATGATTTGTGCAGAGACTTCTTCATTCGACATACCTTTTATGTGGTCTTCAGTGGGCCATATTAACCAAATTGATTCCTGTTTTTCGAATTCACCGGGAAATCGAACACTGGAGATTGTTTCTTTTTGTTCTAAAGATTTACAAGAAAAAATGGAAATCCCGACGAATAAGAATACATAGAAAAGAGGTGATTTTATTTTTGAAGACATGAGCTAAATTAAGTTTTATTCTTCTGTATCAATAAATCTTTTTGTAATAGGCGCGTAGGAATCAATCCTGCGATCTCTTAAAAAAGGCCAGTATTTTCTGTAATGATCAGAAAGATTTAAATCGATTGTTTCAATATGTGTTTCTTCTTTTGTGTGGGAGGCCTGATGCAACACTCGTCCATATTGATTCGTAACAAAAGAACCACCCCAAAAATGCACACCAGCTTCTTTACCCACTCGGTTCACGCTAACCACAGAAACGCCATTGGCTACGGCATGCGATTTTTGAATAGTTTGCCAAGCGTCATATTGGTCTTTGTTGGTTTGTTCGTCTTGATGTTCGTGCCAACCAATCGCAGTCGGAATAAATAGAATTTCAGCTCCCATCAAAGCAGTGATTCTAGCTCCTTCCGGATACCATTGATCCCAACAAATCAAAACACCAATCTTGGCATACTTCGTTTTAAACATTTTATAGCCTAGGTCACCGGGAGTAAAGTAAAATTTTTCGTAAAATCCCGGATCATCCGGTATGTGCATTTTTCTGTACTTTCCCAAATAAGCTCCATCTGCATCAATCACAGCAGTCGTATTGTGGTATAAACCTTGTGCCCTTTTTTCAAAAAGAGATAAGATTAAAACCACATTTAGTTCCATTGCAATTTTACCGAAATCATCAGTGTTTTTGCCTGGAACAGTTTCTGCCAAGTCAAAATTGCTATAATCTTCGATATCACAAAAGTAAAGTGATGCAAAGAGTTCTTGTAAACAAATAATTTGAGCACCATCTCTGGCTAATTCAACTATTTTTTCTTTCGCTTTTTTAATGTTTTCTTGAACATTCTCGGTACAGGACATTTGAACAAATCCAACCTTTACTTCTGACATAAAATATAATTTTTGATAAAAAACCAAATTTATGTAAAAAAAGAAAAAATAAAAGCTTGTTACGAATAAATATATTTAAAGAAGTGGTTTTTTGTGCAAATAATAAAAATCCAAGATAGGCTAATCTAATTTTTAGAATATTATAAGAAAGACATACTCAAAATGTTTATTTCATAAAACCAACTTGTTTTTTCGGTTAAACATTCAAAAGCAATTAGTAATTTTAAGATCTAAACCGATTTAATGGAAAATAAATTAAAAATTGGACTTGCTCAAATTTCACCAGTATGGCTCAATAAGGAAGCAACCATAAACAAAATGTTGCAAACCGTTAAAGAGGCGCAAGAAAAGTCTTGTGAATTGTTAGTTTTTGGAGAAGGTTTACTACCTGGTTATCCTTTTTGGTTGTCTTATACGAACGGGGCTTCCTTTGATGATCCAATTCAAAAAGAAATTCATGCGCATTATGTCAAAAATGCGGTAAACATTGAAACGGGAGATTTAACAGTTTTCTGCAAAGCTGCGAAAGAAGGTCACATGGCATTGTATATTGGGGTCATCGAAAGAGCTAAAAATAGAGGGGGACATAGTTTGTATTGTTCTTTGGTTTATATCGATCAAAAAGGAATTATTCAATCTGTTCACAGAAAATTACAACCTACTTATGAGGAAAGACTAACCTGGTCGCCCGGTGATGGTCATGGTTTGCAGGTTCATCTTTTAAAACAATTTACCGTCGGAGGATTGAATTGTTGGGAAAACTGGATGCCATTAACACGAACTGCATTGTACGGTTTGGGCGAAGATTTACATATCGCCGTTTGGCCCGGTTCTGAAGCTAATACTAAAGATATTACACGGTTTATCGCAAGAGAATCGAGGTCTTTTGTTGTGTCGGTTTCAAGTTTGATGTTTAAAAAAGATATACCAAAAGACATTCCTCATTATGACAAGATCATCAAAAATTTTCCAACAATAGCTGCTAATGGTGGTTCTTGTATTGCCGGACCAGATGGAGAATGGATTATTCCTATAATAATTGAAAAAGAAGGTTTAATCACACAAACGCTCGTTTTTGATAGAGTGTTGGAAGAGCGTCAAAATTTTGATCCGGTAGGACATTATTCTAGACCAGATGTGACCAAACTTTTAGTCAACAGAGAAAGACAAACATCGGTTTCATTCGAAAAATTTTAAATTATGAAAAATACACCACTCGTAACTGTAGATTGGTTGCAAGAAAATTTGAAAAATCCTGATTTGATTATTTTAAATGCAAGTCAGCCAGAAAATAAGAATGTGGAAAATGAAGAATTATACAAACTCCAAATACCAGGAGCGCGATGGGTTGATCTGAAAAATGTATTTAGCGATGTGAATTCTAGTTTTCCGAATACCTTTCCGGATGTCACAATTTTTGAATCTGCCGCACAATCATTGGGCATAAATAATAAAAGTAAAATTGTTGTTTATGATAATCTGGGAGCTTATACGAGCCCTAGAGTTTGGTGGATGTTTAAAGCGATGGGACATAGCCAAGTAGCTGTTCTAGATGGCGGATTGCCAGAATGGTTAATAAAGAATTTTGAGGTTGAACCCTTTGTTGTTAAAACCTATGAAAGAGGAAACTTTAAAGCGGATCTACATTTTGATGAAGTAAAAGGCACAAAGGATATTTTAGCACAGATCAAATCCAAAGACGAGTTGATTGTCGATGCCAGGTCTGAAGGCAGGTTCAAAGGGACTGCCCCCGAGCCGAGAGAAGGATTGTCTAGCGGGCATATTCCAGGTTCTGTGAATTTGCCCTATACAGAAGTTTTAAAAGACGGTAAATTTAAGCCTAAAGAAGAATTACAACATTTATTTGAAAAGTTAAATCCGGAGAATAATCCGATGATTTTTTCATGCGGTTCGGGAGTGACAGCTTGTATTTTATACTTAGCAAATGAACTTGCAGCGAAAGTTAAAAAATCCGTTTATGACGGGTCCTGGACCGAATGGGCACACAATGATGAAAGACCTATTGATAAAATAAAGTAAATTGCAAGATAAATAACCTGTGAATCAGTTTTTTGATTAAAAATCAAGGTTGGCTTTTCATGAGAATTGACTTTAGTTTTTGTATATTTATAGTAGTTACATTAAAGTCAAAAATCGATGCAAAGTATAACAGATTTCTTTGGTTCTATCGATAGTGAAAATCTGGATTCTTGGTTTTCTGATCTCATACGTTTTATACTTTGGTCGGTTTTTATCTTATTTCTAGGCTGGTTTGCGAGGAAAATGATTCAAAGAACTACTACCGATCAAATTTTACTATATCGTTCAAGAAAAATTACGCGTTATCTGAGTTATTTTTTGATTTTTTTATTAGCCATTTTCACCTTTGTTGGCGAGATAAAGTACTTTACTATCGCCATTGGTATTATGAGCGCAGGTGTTGCTTTGGCATTGCAAGAAGTAATTTTAAGTTTTGCCGGGTGGATTGCTATACTTACATCCAATATATACAAAACAGGTGATAGAATTGAGATCAACCAGATCAAAGGAGATGTAATCGATATTGGAATGACAAGAACAACTTTGATGGAAATTGGTGTTTGGGTGAGCAGTGATAATTACAGCGGCAGGATTGTACAGGTGAGCAACGCTTTTGTTTTTAAGGGCACTGTTCATAATTATTCCACAGATTTTCCATTTGTCTGGGATGAGATCAATTTACCGGTGCAATATGATTCAGATTTAGTGTTGGTAGATAAAATTATTCGACAAACTGCTCAAGAGAATTTGATGGATTACACCGAAATTGCAAAAGAGGAATGGAAGCATTTAGTTAAAAACTACCTGATAGAAAACGCCAATGTAGAACCTACTTTGACTTTAAAACTTACCGATAATTGGATAGAATTTAATTTTAGGTATGTTGTAGATTATAAAAAAAGGAGAATAACCAAAGATCAGTTGTATAAAGAAATTTACAAGCAGTTTAAAATCAATGAACCAAAAGTTAAATTAGCGTCTGCGACATTTTCTATGGTAGATATGCCTGATTTGAATGTGAATCTTAAAAATTATTAAAGATGTGTTTGTAATTCTTTGATTTCATCTCTAAATTTTGCAGCAACAAGAAAATCTAATGCTTTAGCTGCTTCTTCCATCATTTTTCTTTTTTCACGAATTCGCTTTTCAATTTCGGGTTTAGAAAGATAATCCAGATCAACCTCAGCTGCCTTTTGGTTGGCTTGGTCATATTGGTAAGATGCAATCTGATTTTTGGTGAGAGACCCATCAATACTCTTATTGATTTGTGTTGGTATGAGGTTATTCTCTGTATTGTATTTGATTTGTTTTTCTCTTCTTCTGTTCGTTTCGTCAATGGTTAATTGCATACTTCTCGTCACCTTATCCGCGTACATTATGGCAGTTCCGTTTAAATTTCTTGCTGCGCGCCCAACAGTTTGGGTCAAAGATCTATGACTCCGCAAAAAACCTTCTTTATCAGCATCTAATATAGCGACCAAACTCACCTCCGGAAGGTCTAGGCCTTCTCGCAATAAATTAACACCTATAAGTACATCAAAAAGTCCTTTACGTAGATCCTGCATTATTTCTACTCTCTCCAAGGTGTCGACATCAGAATGGATATATCTGCACCTGATCTGAACTCGAGTTAAATATTTCGTAAGTTCTTCTGCCATTCTTTTGGTCAAAGTTGTGACCAAAACACGCTCGTCTTTTTCAACTCTTCGATGGATTTCTTCCATCAAATCATCGATTTGATTTAAACTTGGACGAACTTCTATGACCGGATCTAGCAAACCTGTAGGGCGAATTACCTGTTCGACAAAAAGACCTTCGGTTAATTTTAACTCATAATCTGCCGGAGTGGCACTTACATAAATCACCTGATTCTGTAATACCTCGAATTCTTCAAACTTCAAAGGTCTGTTGTCCATGGCAGAAGGCAATCTGAATCCGTATTCTACTAAATTTTCTTTTCTTGATCTATCTCCGCCGTACATCGCATGAACCTGAGGAATTGTCACATGACTTTCATCTACAACCATCAAATAATCTGAAGGAAAATAATCCAATAGACAGAATGGACGCGTTCCAGGGGCTCTTCCGTCTAAATATCTAGAATAATTCTCGATACCACTGCAATAACCGAGCTCACGTATCATTTCGAGATCAAATTCAGTTCTTTCCAATAAGCGCTTGGCCTCCAGATGCTTTCCTATTTCCTTAAAATAATCCACTTGTTTTACGAGATCATCCTGTATTTCTTTGATGGCATTTTGGAGTACATTTGGTGAGGTAACAAATAAATTTGCAGGATAAATATTCAGCTGCTCATATCTGTCTAAAGTTTGATTGCTGATCAAATCAAAACTCTCAATTTCCTCAATTTCATCACCAAAAAAATGTACGCGATAACCAATTTCACCATAAGAAGGATAAATTGATACAGTATCTCCTTTAACTTTAAAAGTACCACTTTTCACTTCGGCATCTGTTCTGGCGTATAAGCTGGTTACCAATTGGTGCAAGAATTTTGTTCTTGGAATTTGTTGATCGATCTCTATACTGATGACATTTTTTTTGAACTCGACCGGATTACCTATTCCATATAAACAGGAAACCGAAGCGACGACCAACACATCTCTCCTTCCGGACAGCAAAGAAGAGGTAGCACTTAATCTCAACCTTTCTATTTCATCATTGATAGAAAGATCCTTTTCAATGTACAATCCGCTTGTTGGAATATAGGCTTCAGGCTGATAATAGTCGTAATAAGAAACAAAATACTCAACCGCATTTTTAGGAAAAAACTGTTTAAATTCTGAATAAAGTTGTGCAGCCAAGGTTTTGTTGTGGGCTAAAACTAAGGTAGGTTTTTCTATTTTTTCAATCACGTTGGCTACCGTAAATGTTTTTCCAGAACCTGTTACTCCCAATAAAACTTGATATCGCTCTCCATCTAGCAAACCCTGGTATAATTCTTCTATGGCTTGGGGCTGATCACCTGTAGGTTTATAGTCTGATTCGATTTTAAATTGCATGGTACAAAAATAACCTAAATTGAATTCATTTGAAGAAAGAGGGGTTAGAAAAAGGTTTAATTCAAAAGACTGTTCGGTTTTGTAAAAAAACCAAGCAACCAAATTTCTGCCATTTTTAACGTTAGGTAAACTTTTTCAAATGTTGTAAAACTTTAAAAAATTTACTTTTTATGTTAAATATCAGTCATTACTTTTTTTTTAAATAATACTTTTGGCAAATTTTAATTGCAAAATTTAGTTTAAATGAGACATAAATTCTATTTCTTTTTAAGTTTATTTATATTGACCCACATAATTCATGCACAATTGTCTCCTGATTATAAAGGGGGATTTGTCTTTAAATTAGATGATGAGGGTAAAAAAGTAATGGGAATTTCGACCTGGGGGCAATTTCAAACTATTTATACCAACGATGTGCCGGAAGATGTAAATCAATTTACATTTAACTTAAGACGTGCACGCTTTAACAGTTATTTTAAGATAAATGATGACTTTCTCATCGTGACACAAATCGGATTAAATAATTTAAATTCTCAAAATTTAAGTCCTCTAGGCGAAGGAGACGGGTCTCAGATCAGGTTACACGATTTTTATGGGCAATACAATTTGAATAAAGAACATTCCATAGGGGCTGGACTTCATTTTTTTAATGGAATTACCCGGTTGAACAGTTTTAGCGCAACAAGTTCTCTTGCGCTAGATAACAACAGACAATCATGGGCTACTTTGGGTTTGTCTGATCAAATTGGTAGACATTTAGGTATTTATGCAAAGGGAAATTTTGGAAAATTTACCTACCGTGTATCTATCAATGATGTAGAAAAAAATGGTCTTGATGATCGAACGCCAGAACTAAATGGACCTGCCGTTTATGGAGGAAGAAGGATTTTGGGATCTAAAGAAGCTGGTTTTTCATATGGAGGATATTTTGAATACTGTTTTAAAGAAATGGAAAATAGTATGCTTGCCTTTAAAACAGGTACATATTTGGGTAGTAAAGAAGTGTTTAACATAGGAGCAGGATTCTACTTACATCCCAATGGATCCGTTGTATCCGATGAACCTGGACTTTATAGCGGGGAAGATGTCAATATTTATGCGGTAGATGTATTTTACGACAAACCTCTTGGGCAAAATGGTGCTGCCCTTACAGCTTACGCAGTTCTGCAATTTCAAGATTACGGAAGAGACTATCTATATCTGGCCTATGCTACTGGTAGTATGTTTTATACCCATTGGGGTTATCTCATTCCTGGTAAAGAACATCAATTGCGTTTTCAACCCTATGTCCATCTAGCTATCAATAAAGTTGATGCTACACCTGAAGACAGGAACAAATATGGCATCGGTATCAATGCATTACTCAGCGGGAAAAATTTAAAATTCACTTTAGAATACCTTCATGAAGATTGGATAAATTCAAATGATTTTGTTACATTACAAGCACAAATCGCATTATAAAATTTATTCATGAATGAAAAGCAAAAACTGGCAAGTGCCTATTGGAAAGAGAACTTGAGGTACTTAATTATATTGCTATCAATTTGGTTTCTTGTTTCCTATGGTGCCGGTATATTTTTTAAGGATTTTCTCGATCAATTTCGTTTAGGGGGATTTAAATTAGGATTCTGGTTTGCTCAGCAAGGATCAATATATGTTTTTGTCATCTTGATTTTTGTTTATGTGAGATTGATGAATAAGCTAGATAAAAAATACGGATTTAACGAATAAGCATTTCATTATTAATTAATTACTATGAGTGTTCAGTTGTGGACTTGGATTTTAGTGGGTATTACTTTTGCTATTTATTTTGGAATAGCTATTTGGGCTAGGGCTGGTTCTACGAAGGAGTTTTACGTTGCCGGAGGAGGTGTTTCACCCTTAGCAAATGGTATGGCAACAGCCGCAGACTGGATGAGTGCAGCTTCTTTTATTTCCATGGCAGGATTGATCTCGTTTATGGGTTATGATGGCTCGGTTTTTTTGATGGGTTGGACAGGAGGATATGTGTTACTTGCTTTATTATTAGCCCCTTATCTTAGAAAATTCGGTAAATTTACGGTTCCCGATTTTATTGGAGATCGCTACTATTCAAATACCGCAAGAACTGTGGCAGTCATCTGTGCTTTAATTGTCTCCTTTACCTATGTCGCTGGTCAGATGCGCGGTGTGGGCATTGTTTTTTCTCAATTTTTACAAGTCGATATTTCCTTAGGTGTTATTATAGGCATGGCAGTTGTGCTTGTCTTTGCTTTTTTAGGTGGAATGAAAGGAATCACCTACACGCAAGTGGCTCAGTACTGCGTATTGATATTTGCTTTTATGGTTCCAGCCATCTTCATCTCAATTCAAATGACGGGAAATCCAATACCTCAAATAGGAATGGGAAGCCGAATTGAAGATGGTGCATATTTGTTGGATAATCTGGATAAACTCCATACACAATTGGGTTTTAATGAATATACCAACGGAACAAAATCGACTTGGGATGTTTTTGCGATTACCTTAGCACTCATGGCAGGTACAGCAGGATTACCACATGTTATCGTGAGATTTTTTACTGTTCCGAAAGTAAAAGATGCCAGAAAATCTGCGGGTTATGCATTGGTTTTTATTGCGATACTCTATACAACCGCACCAGCAATTGCTGTTTTTGCAAGAACAAATTTAATCGAAACCGTCAACAATCAGTCCTATAAGGATATTCCTGCTTGGTTTAAAAACTGGGAAAATACAGGTTTAATTTCCTGGACAGATAAAAACAAAGACGGAAAAATTCAATATGTAGCAGGAAATGCTCTAGAGGGAGCCAAACCCTTGTATAAAGAAACAAGAGGTGAATATGGCGAAAGAGAAATTAGTAATCCCAGTCAAGACAAAAATGAACTTTATGTTGACCGCGATATTATGGTCTTGGCCAATCCGGAAATAGCAAAATTGCCCAATTGGGTGATAGCCCTTGTAGCCGCAGGAGGTCTAGCTGCCGCGCTGTCTACTGCCGCAGGTTTGTTACTCGTAATCTCTACTTCTATTTCACATGATCTCATCAAAAAACAGATTAACCCCAATATCTCTGAAAAAAATGAATTGTTAGCTGCACGAATCAGTATTTTAATTGCGATAATTATAGCAGGTTTGTTTGGTATTTATCCGCCAGGATTTGTTGCTGCTGTGGTGGCACTGGCATTTGGGTTAGCAGCAGCCTCATTTTTTCCAGCGATCATTTTAGGTATTTTCGACAAACGAATGAATAAAGAAGGGGCGATAGCAGGTATGATTGTGGGGATTACATTCATGCTCTTTTATATGATTCGTTATAAAACAGGGCTTGTTGGTGTCATGGAACCCAGGCCTTCTTCTGAATGGTGGTTAGGCACATCACCAGAAGGTTTTGGTACGATTGCTATGCTTTTCAACGTTTTTGTTTCTATTGTTGTTTCCCGTTTAACTGCAAAACCACCCGCAAGTGTACAGGAAATTGTAGAAAACATAAGAATTCCAAGCGGAGCAGGAGACGCCACTCATCATTCATAGATCTTTTTTATTTTTTTTCTAAGAAAATATTTAGTGAACATAGAATAAATAAAACTATTTGTTGAACTTCGGGAAACTTTTCTTAAAATTGAACAGAAGAATAAAAATGAATTTATATTATGAGTAACTATCACATCAAAAATTTTGAAGAATATTTTCACGTCTATAGAAAGTCAATTAGAAATCCTGAGAATTTTTGGGAAGAGGTAGCCGAAGAGCATTTTTTATGGCGAAAACGCTGGGATAATGTATTGTCTTGGGATTTTAAAAAACCTGAAGTCAAATGGTTTGAGGGAGGTAAGCTCAATATTACCGAAAACTGTATTGATAGACACTTGCGTATTCGCGGAGATAAAACTGCCATTTTATTTGAACCTAATGATCCTAAGGAAGCTGCTGAACACATATCTTACAAAGAACTATACAAAAGAGTCAATAAATTTGCGAATGTATTAAAAAGCCAAGGTATTAAAAAGGGTGATCGGGTATGTATATATTTACCTATGATCCCGGAATTGGCCATTTCTGTGCTGGCTTGTGCCCGAATAGGCGCTATTCACTCTGTAGTTTTTGCCGGATTTTCTTCTTCCGCTTTAGCGACGAGAATTAATGATTCATCTTGTAAAATGGTCATCACATCAGACGGTGGGTTTAGAGGAAATAAGACTATTAATCTAAAAAGCATTGTCGACGAGGCGCTTCTTAAAACTCCTTGTGTTGAAACTGTTTTGGTAGCAAAAAGGATCAAATCAACAATCGAAATGAAAGAAGGTCGTGATGTATGGTTACAACCTTTGTTAGACAAAGCTGATGAGGAGTGCGAAATTGAAGTGATGGACGCAGAAGATCCGTTGTTTATTTTATACACTTCAGGATCAACTGGTATGCCAAAGGGAATGATGCATACTACGGGCGGATATATGGTTTACACAGCTTTTACCTTTAAGAATGTATTTCAGTACAGAGAGAATGATATTTTTTGGTGTACGGCAGATATCGGATGGATTACAGGACACAGTTATATTGTCTATGGACCTTTGTTGAATGGAGCTACAACAGTGATGTTTGAAGGAGTGCCAAGTTATCCAGATTTTGGTCGTTTTTGGGAGATCGTCGATAAACATAAAGTTTCTCAGTTCTATACTGCCCCAACAGCCATCAGAGCTTTAGGAAAGGAAAGTGTAGACTTTGTTGAAAAATATGACCTCTCGTCATTAAAAACCTTAGGTTCTGTTGGCGAACCCATCAATGAAGAAGCGTGGCATTGGTACAATGATAATATTGGCAAGAAAAAATGCCCGATTGTGGATACTTGGTGGCAAACCGAAACAGGTGGAATTATGATTTCGCCGATTCCATTTGTTACACCAACGAAGCCTACCTATGCTACTTTACCCATGCCAGGAATTCAACCAACATTGTTAGATGAAAACGGTAAGGAAATTACAGGTAATCAAGTTGATGGAAGGTTGTGTATTAAATTTCCCTGGCCTTCTATGGCGAGAACAATTTGGGGTAACCATGATAGGTATCGAGAAACTTATTTTTCAGCTTTTGAAAACATGTATTTTACAGGGGATGGTGCTTTACGCGATGAAGTTGGATATTACAGAATAACGGGCAGAGTAGATGATGTTATCATCGTATCAGGGCATAATTTAGGCACCGCTCCTATTGAGGATGCTGTAAATGAACATCCTGCAGTGGCCGAATCTGCTATTGTTGGATTCCCACATGATGTAAAAGGAAATGCACTTTATGGATTTGTGATTTTAAAGGAAACTGGAGAATACAGGGATCATACCAACCTGAGAAAGGAAATCAATCAAATCATTACAGAGCATATCGGTCCTATTGCGAAATTGGATAAAATCCAATTCACCGTTGGCCTTCCCAAAACAAGATCAGGTAAAATTATGCGTCGAATTTTGAGAAAAATAGCATGTGATGAAATAGGAAACTTAGGTGATACAAGTACATTGTTAAATCCGGAAGTGGTACAAGAAATAATCGACAATAAAATCGATTAAAAAATGTTTTTATATAAGCCCTCTTCGAGGTTTTTTAAAAAGTAAGTCCTTCAATTCAACCGAAGGATTTACTTTTTTTATTTTCTGAATGATTTTTAGAAATAAAATAGCGGTTAAATAAGCATCTCCCAAAGCAGTATGTCGGTCATCCATTTTTATTCCATATTGATTACATAAATCGTCCAAAGATTTGGGCTTACCATAATTTTCGTAGTCTGTCATCTTTTCAATGAGATCAGCTGTATCTATCGTTTTGTTTTTCAATTTAGGCAGTCCTATTCTAAGTAATGCCTGATTAATCATAGCTATATCAAATCCAATATGGTGCCCAACAATAATGCTATTTTTCACAAATGCTAAAAATTGAAAAACAGCACTAGTTTCGTCGATTTTTTCCTTTTTACCGCTTTTCAATAGCCCGTGAATTGGTACAGTTTCTGGATTAAATTTTTCTTGTTTTACATATATTTCAAGCGCATTTTTGACGATAATTCTATTATTTTTTAAGTTAACCGCACCAAGAGAGAGAATTCTGTCCTTAGCGATTTGAAGACCCGTTGTTTCGGTATCGAGCACTACGAAACTCACTTCGTCTATGATAGATGAATGAGAGAATGTAAAAGTCTTACTATAATCATTCCATTGTTCGGGATATGTATGTTTTTTAAACCAATTTTTTATCATCTTACATCAATTGAGCAAGCTGAAAACGAGTTTGCATTAATTTTTGAACCTCACTAATCGCCTTGAAACAGTTCTTTAATTTAAGGCGGTCGGCTTTATTCAATTGTTGGATATCTATATACCGGCCGGTATTGTTATACATCATACCTTGTATTGCTCTAAAAGAAAGTAGGGTTGTATAAGACTCCATACAATGATCATATATTTCTGAATTTTGAGGTTCACATTCTATCAAATGGGCAAATCTTTTAAGTGTGTTATTTATTGCAGTGATTTTATTCGAGAAAATTAGCACTCGTGCAGCGTCTACCAAAGGCATAATGGCTTTTAGTTTTATATCGAATTGATCTTTGTGTTCACCGGATTGTTCCACTAAGAATTGTCTAAAAAAACTGAGAGGCGGAGGATTTTTTAATGCGTTCAGCGCAAAATGATTCAAAAAAATTGGATATTCGTCTAATGATTTAAGAATACTTTCTGAGAGCTCTGAGGTCAAATTCTCATCGCCATATATGGTTTGAAAATCAAAAAATATGGTACAAAGCATCATTTTTTCTTGGTCGGGAAGTGTAATCCAATCATGAAATTTAGCCTTCCATTCTTCTAAAGTCAAACACCATTTGGGATTGTTTGCCATCATTTCTGCAGGACAATATTCAAAGCCGATTTCATGCAAGCCAATATTAATTTTATTCGC
Source organism: Namhaeicola litoreus (assembly GCF_042679565.1). Classification (NCBI taxonomy): domain Bacteria; kingdom Pseudomonadati; phylum Bacteroidota; class Flavobacteriia; order Flavobacteriales; family Flavobacteriaceae; genus Namhaeicola; species Namhaeicola litoreus. The sequence continues at coordinate 264,431 of NZ_JBHTMY010000003.1, forward strand.
CAAAGACAAAAAGTAATTTTTATTGATTGCATTTTCCTCAGATGTCCTATTAGCATAAATAATAGCATTGTCCTGATCAGATAGTAAAATTTGCTCTCTCCTTCCTTGGCTTCCCAATGAAATCCAAGCGAAAGCAACGGGAGGTTTTTCTCTCATTTCCTCAATTGAAAAGTCGATAATTTTTGCAGTGATGCCCTCATTCACCAGAGAAATTATGGAGGTTATAAAATCAATCGGTACTTTTTGCTGAATGTAATTTTCTAATAAAAAACTTGTTTTTTTTCTAATTTCCTTTAATTCAGAAACAGATTTTGCTCTTTTGATGCTCTTATGAATTGATAAAGGGTTGTTTGCCAAATTCAGTAAAATGTCATGTTCAGAGATAACACCTACAATTGGGGCGTCTTGACTGCCACTTTCAGTTACGCATAAATGCTTGATTTTATTTGAGAGCATCTTAATTTGAGCTTCTGATTGGTTCAAATTTGGAGAAACTGTAATCACTGGTGAGGACATGATTTTATTCACACTTTCATTAATATCGACAAGGCCTGTTGCGATTTTTTTACGTAAATCTTTGTCTGTTACTATGCCGATAGGTTTATTTTTTTTATCAGAAATTATCATAGATCCTACATTGCAATCAGACATTTTTTTTGCTGCTTCACGTATGGCTAAATTGGCATAACAGGTCAAAGGGTTTTTTGAATATTGGACTGGAATAAATTGATGAACATAAGGATTGATATTTTGCAGTAAAGGAGCTTTTTCTAAAAGTTCATGATCTTCTTTTGAAGAGTTCGAAGGTAAATTACCTGCAAAAGTGCTCAACAAATAGTTGTTAGCAAGTTTATTGGGTTGAATGAATTCTTCGTAATAAGTCGAAGGAATACCATACACAATACTTTCTTCAAACGCAGTTGCTTTTAACAAATAATTTTTCTTTCTGATCACTGCCCTTAACCCAAATATATCTCCCTCGTCACATTGGTCAACAGGTATAGGATTTAATTCATCAATTAATAGAATTGCACCTTCCTTAATGACATAAAACACATCGTGAACAGGATCATTCTGTTTAAAAATAATTTGGTTTTCCGGGAAATAATAAACAATAATATGCTCAGAAATAGTAAAAATATCCTCAGTTTTTAAATAGGAAAAGGGGGGGATATTTTTAATAAAATCAAAAATCCGCTCTGATATTGTATTTTTCATTGTAACGAAGTTACCAAAAAAACAGCAAGAAAATGAGATGATTAGAGGTATGCAGAATTATAAATCGCGTTTTTTTAACAACAAATATGATCCGTAAATAAAGATAAACGTCCAACCCAAAACAATAAGGATTTCGTAGATATGAACGTGGTAGTCGAATTTAACATTTTCACCTACTTGGTCGGCTAAAGTTCTTACTGCATTCAAACGACTAAATGGTTCATTGATCAAATTCCACATAGACATGAGAGGCGCAAACTGATAAATCTGATCTGCCAATTCACTTTTACCATCTAAAATATTCCACTTTAAGGTATTGAAAGAAATGATTTCTGCAAAAAACCAAATAATCATCGTTCCTACAGCAAAGGCTGATCTTTTGATGAGCATTCCTAGAAATAATCCAAAAGAAAAGAAGCCAAGTAGTTTTACAAAATATGCCAATAGGAATTCGAGGTCTGAAAAAATGATCGAAAATTCGTTATAATCCGAATAAACTAATCCTAGCACCAGAGAAATTACAAACACGAATAGGGTTGAAATTGCCGAAAGAAATACGACTGTATAGAATTTACTCAGAATAAATTCTTTTTTACTCAAACCATCTATCAGATTTTGTTTGAGCGTTTTATTGCTGTATTCATTAGAGATCATTGAAACAATAATCAATAATAAAAAAACTTTAAAAAAAGCCGCAATAAAGGTGTTAAAGTGCCAGATATATGGAAAATTAAAAATTCCTTGTTCTGCCAAGTGGAATTGAATAGGGCCAATATCAAACTTTATCGAAGCGATTAATGCAATAGATAGTAACAGCACAAAGTAAATGATGATAAGCCATTTGCTCGCTCTACTTTTTTTAAGTTTGTGTAATTCTATATCGAGTAATCTGAACATTATTTGTCGGTTAAGTGAAGGAATTTTTCCTCTAATTTGGTTTTTCTTTTTTCCAAATGAGATAAAATAATATCATGATCAATAAAAAATTGATTGATGAATTTTGTTTCTATGTCTTTATCTACATCAAGCACCCATTTTTCTTGATCCTTTTCGAATTTAGAAACTCCGTTGATCTGTGATAGTAATTTAGAAACTCTTTCATCTTTTTCAGCAGTTTCTATGATAATCGTATCACTATGAATTCCCATTTCATCAACCGGGCCGGAATAGAGCATTTTCCCTTTCTGTAAAACAATTACATGATCACAAACTTTTTCGACTTCATCTAATAAATGTGAAGCCAATAAGATGGTTGTACCTGTTTTAGAAATTTGCTGTATAATTTGTCTAATTTCATGAATTCCCTTTGGGTCTAATCCATTGGTAGGTTCATCTAGAATTAAAATTTCAGGATCATTCAATAGGGCAGATGCTATGGCTAAGCGCTGTTTCATTCCCAAAGAAAAAGTTGAGAATTTACTATCTTTTCGTTCCAAAAGATTTACTTGCTCTAGTCTTTTTTCAATATTCTCGTAAGAAATATTTTTTATTTTACAGACTAATTTAAGATTATCGACAGCAGTCATGTACGGGTAAAAATTTGGTCTTTCTATGATGGCCCCTACTTTTTTAAGTGCTTCATGGGTAGATATATTTCCATCAAACCAAAAAAAGTTACCCGAAGTTTTATTCACAACATTTAAAATAATCCCGAGCGTAGTAGATTTCCCACTTCCATTCGGACCAAGGATGCCATAGACAGATCCTTTATTTATGGTAAAAGAAACATCGTTTACCGCATGTAAACTTCCAAATTTTTTGTGTAAATGTTCAATGGTCAAGAGCGTGTCCAAAAGCTGAATTTTTAGATATGACGAGTGAAAATCAAATTTGTTACGAAGCTTAAAACAAAATAAGAACCGACTAAAATTTTGTTTGTAAATTTAAGCCAAGATAGAACGGCATGAAAGATAATTTAATTTCAAAACGAAAACCCTCATTTCCTATTACCTCAGAGTTATACCAGTACTTGACAGAGTACAATAGAATTATTAAAATTCCGGTGTTTTATGATGATCTATTGCGCTTTGCCGGTTCTGTCAATGTGTATGATAAACAAGGCAATGATACTCTTTGGATCAGGGTTTACTATCCAACTTTTGAGCAAGAAGAAATTCACCTCAGTTTAAAAAGAATGTACACCATTCTTCATGCGGATGGTAGTGAAGATAATTTTGATTATTTAAGTATTGATGAAATTGACTTCTGTACTTTTGGAAATTCAAAACCTTTTAGAGTTAAGGTGAGGAATATTTTGAATGATAATTACACCTATTTGTATGTAAAGAAGGCGGATGCTTCAAGGGTTTACGGTTTGGAATTGGAAGATATTTTATCGCCAAATCACATCAATTTTTTGGTGCATAAAGATACTTTAATAGAAGAACATGTGATTGGTATTCCGGGAGATGTCTTTATAGAGCAGAACTTAAAGTTGCTCAGCAAAGAAGATATGCAAAGACTTTCAAAAGAGTTTGTAAAATTTAATGAACGCTGCACTTTGCGCTTGTTGGGTGATATGAGAGCATATAATTATGTCATTGCTCCAACCTATGATTTTGATCAGGTACAATATAGAATTCGTTCGATGGATTTTGACCAACAGAGTTATGAAGGGAATTTAAAAGTATACCGACCTCAATTCTTTAAAGACAATTTTGACTATGTAGAAATGGTTCAAAAGCATTTACGCCCTGAATCTATTGATCAATATAAAAAAGAGGAAAGGTCTATTTTGGCGAAAAAATTAATTGGTTATAAAGAACGTATCGAAGATTTGATGACGGTCATGAAAAATGATAAAATATCTACCGATGAGAATATAGAAAACCTGAAAATGGATTTGGTAAAATATACCAAAGACAAGGAGTTTAAAAAGTGTAAATCAATGGGAGAAATTCTGCAGGTGGTTTTTGATTTTGTGGTAAGAAACTATGAAAGTGTAAACCTTTATTTGATCAAGTAGAAAAATTATTCATAGATTGAAAAACCGTCCGGGTCAAAATCATCATCTAACTCATCTTCATCCTCATCCATATCAAATTCGCTAAAATCATCTGCTTCAAATTGTTTCTCAGGAGCGTTTTGTGGCAAGTGCCCTAAGGAAAAAGCAACTTTTGCGTAGTTCTCGGCTAAAAAATCTTGAGTAATTTCCATTACCTCTACAAAGAATGTCCACATATTCAAGTAATCGTAAACATAGATCAATTTGTCACCAACCTCTGTCATGACATCAGAAATTGAAATTTCGCTCATTTGAGTGATCTGTCCAGGCTTTTCACTCATGTCAAAAAGAGGAAATTCTTCACCCTCATTCCAATCCTTATCTGCTAGATAAAATGATGCCATTTCCGCACCATTAAATCCAAAAGCGTTGGTAATGGCGTTGTGTAAATCCTCTAAAAGCAAAGATTTAGAAATAATAATATCTCTAACTACATTTTCCTCTGCATCTAAAATGACTCTAATCTTATAACTCATTTGTACGGTAATATTGAGCTGCAAAATTATCATTTAATTTGAAAAGTCTTATTTTTACAGGCACTTTATTTAAGCTATGGAATCTGAAAACCTTTTAAAAAGAATAAACGAAAAATGTCGAAATACTCTGATGGAGACATTAGATATTGAGTTTATAGAAATATCAGAAAATCAGGTGGTTGCATCGATGCCGGTTAATTCAAGGGTTCATCAGCCTATGGGTTTGTTGCATGGAGGCGCCAGTGTCGCTTTGGCAGAAAGTGTGGGTAGTTTTGCATCTCTGTTGTCCATAGATGCTGAAAACTTTGAAGTTCGTGGCATCGAAATTTCGGCTAATCATTTAAAAAGTAAAAAAGAGGGAGTTATTCGTGCCATAGCCAAAAATATTCATAAAGGTAAAACGACTCATTTATGGGAGATTCGAATTGTTGACGAACAAGATGATTTAATCAGCCTTTGTAAACTCACCAATATTGTTCTACCCAAACGGAAATAGATGCCAAATAAAGGTCGAATAAGACGTTGGATTAAGGGAATTATAATTTCTATTGGTGTTCTGTTCATAGTGGCATTGTTCCTAGTTTTTCAGTTTCTTAAACCAAAATCAGATAAAAAAATAATAGAGGATTTTAATTCTTCAAACAGCAATGTTTTTATTTCTTACCTAAATTATGATGGATATAAGATCAGAATACTTCAAATGAATGAAGAGTTAGATTCGACCAAACAAACACTACTTTTTGTACACGGTTCCCCTGGTTCTGCGTTAGATTTTAAAAAATACCTTGCTGATAGTGAATTGAATCATCGATTTAATTTGGTGACCTATGATCGACCGGGTTATGGAAAATCTCAGGATCAAGATGTTCTAAACGACCTTAAAAAGGAAACTTCTTTAATTCATTATTTAATAAAATCAAAAGCACTAAAAAAAGTAAATTTGGTGGGTTATTCTTACGGAGGTACGATTACTGCTGCTTTGAATGGATCTGTAAAAAAGAAAATATTGCTAGCTCCAGCTTTAAAAGGTGAATTAGAACCGATGTTTTGGATACTTGGTTTTTATAATTGGAAACCAACCAGAAATCTTATTCCTGTAGTCTTTAAACATGCTGCGGAAGAAAAGCTGCATCATGTTGATGAACTGCCTTTATTTGAGGATATTTGGGGTTTGGATAATGCATCATTTTTATTGATTCATGGTATAGAGGATGATATTGTTCCTTATCAAAATTCTGTTTTTTTAAAGGATAAATTAGGAGATGAAAGAGTGAAATTAATAACCTTAAGTGATACCGGCCATGCTCTGCTATGGACAAATTTTGATTTGATAAAAAAAGAGATAATCAATTTTATAGATGAAAACTAGATATGAATTTTGAAAATTTCATAGAACTACCGAAACAACACTTTCGAAATAATTTGCCTTTTGTTTTATATAAAAAACCTCTAGAGCAAAAGTTGAGTTGTTTTTTGCAAAATAATGATCAGCTCGATTTAATTGAAAATTTTGATGAAGCCGGATTTGTTTTTGTGCCATTTGAAGTGAATGGTAAAAAAGTTCTTTTTTCAACAGAGAATTCAAATTTTTTAGAATTTGATTGGAAAAATGAAATTGAGTTCATTGAAACAGATGTCATTTCTAAAGTATCTTCAGAGCAATTATTTTCGGATAAACAAGTTTATGAGCGTCGTGTTGAGCATTGTATTAATTACATCAAGGAGAGCGCATGTAACAAGATTGTGCTGTCGAGAAAACAGATGGTTCATTTTAAAAGAGAAGAGGTGTTCACTGTTTTTAATAAACTCATTTTTAAATATCCATCGGCATTTTGTTATTTGTGGTTTCATCCGGAAATTGGTTGTTGGATGGGTGCAAGTCCGGAAAAGTTAATTAAAACTGAAAACAATCTATTTGAAACCATGTCCCTAGCAGGAACCCAAAAGTTTAAAGGAAGTATGCGGGTAAAATGGCAGGAGAAAGAGAGAGAGGAGCAACAATTAGTAACAGATTATATTGTAGATGTTTTGGGATCTCTAGTGACATCTGTTAGCCAGCCTTTTACATCGAAAGCAGGAGGTTTACTGCATATTTGTTCGATGATTAGAGGGGAAATGGATGACATGAATGATCTAAAACTATTGATTGAACGACTTCATCCTACGCCTGCAGTTTGCGGTTTACCTAAGGATTTGGCTTTAGATTTTCTTCATAAATATGAAGGATATGATCGAGAATTTTATTCCGGATTTTTAGGTGAACTAAATATGGGAGCAGGGAAGTGTTCTGCAGAACTCTTTGTAAATTTGCGGTGCATGCAGATTTTTCCAGAACAGGTTGCTATTTATGTTGGTGGAGGTATAACTTCTAAAAGCAGTGCCAAAAAGGAATGGGAGGAAACTGTAGCAAAAACGATGACCATGCGCAGTGTATTGTCATAAATTTTTTAAAGAAATTTCTTAATGATTCTATATCCGGAAAAAAAGTTGGCACAACTAGTGCTTCAGACTTGTTTAGTTAATCAGATTACTGATGTTGTTATATCACCGGGTTCAAGAAATGCCCCGCTCATTATAGGATTTGTTAATCATCCAGATTTTGAGACTTATCAAATTGTAGATGAAAGGTCTGCTGGTTTTTTTGCTTTGGGCATAGCACAGCAAAAACAAAAACCCGTGGCCTTATTGTGCACTTCGGGGTCTGCATTATTAAATTATTATCCTGCCATTGCTGAAGCATTTTACAGCCACATTCCTTTGGTCATTCTATCAACAGATCGGCCGGCAAAAATGATTGATATTGGTGACGGACAAACTATAAGGCAAGAAAATGTATTTCACAATCATATTCTTTTTTCTGCAAATTTGAAGGAATTTGAAGGCCTAGATGAGACTACTTATGAAAAGGAGAATAAAAGATTACTTAAAAAGGCTCTGGATTTAGTAATTCAACAATCCGGTCCGGTTCATATTAATATACCATTTGATGAGCCGTTGTATAAATTAACTGAAAAATTAATCGATTTTGATTTAGCATCATCCTTGCCCATTTCAAATGATCCACTGCAGGGTGAAACTCCTCTGAAAGTTGAAGAATTACAAGTTTTTGCAAATATTTGGAATAAAGCAGATAGAAAATTAGTGTTAATCGGTTCAAGCTTTCCCGATGAATTAATTCAAAAACAGATTGATCATTTAATAAAAGATCCTTCTGTGTTGATTATGACAGAAACTATCTCTAATCTTCATCACGAAAAATTGATCTGTTCTATAGACCAGTTGATTACGCCGCTAAATGAGATGGAATTCGAAAAATTGAGACCGGAAATATTACTCACTTTTGGTGGCATGGTTGTCTCAAAAAGAATTAAACAATTCATTAGAGAGTTTAAGCCAGAGTATCATTGGCATATCGATAAATGGAATGCGCCGAACACTTATTTTTGTCTAGATCATCATTTCAAGGTTACGCCACAATTGTTTTTTAGTCAGTTTTTCTTTTTAACGAAGCAAAAGACTTCCACCTATCAAAAGACATGGTTGGATGTAAAAAGCAAAAGATTGCAAAAGCACCAGAACTATATGGATTTAGTTCCTTATTCTGATTTGTCTGTTTTTGATACCTTACTGGACAGTTTGCCGATCAACAGTCATTTACAATTGGCAAATAGTTCGGTTGTGCGCTACGCACAGCTTTTTCAACTAAATGAAACGGTTCGGGTTTATTGCAATAGAGGAACTAGTGGTATTGATGGAAGCACTTCAACAGCAGTCGGTGCAGCCACGGTCTACAAAGGTCAAACTGTGTTTATAACTGGTGATATAAGCTTTTTTTATGATAGCAATGCACTGTGGAATAATTATGTTCCGAATAGTTTTAGAATTGTCTTAATCAATAATGGAGGTGGGGGAATTTTTAGAATTTTACCCGGGCCCAAAAATACAAAAGCCCTATCTTTTTTTGAAACGCCACATCAACTTACAGCAGAGCAATTGTGTAAAATGCATGGTATGGAATACCTTGTAGCGAAAAACAAAGTTGATTTAAATAAGGTGTTGACATCTTTTTTTGATCAATCGGCAAAACCAAAATTATTGGAGGTTTTTACTCCGACAGAGCATAATGATCAAGTATTAACAAAATATTTTGAACAATTGTAGTCTATCATCTTTGGCAAAATATGGTTTATTCCTTAAATTTGAGAAAATTAATACAAACCATAAATATTTTAAGATGAGTAAAGAAGAATATATTGCATTGAGCACAAAGCAATTAAAAGAAAAGTGTAACATAGACGCAGATGCAGCGCTGATGGAAGGAATAGTAAAGCATTTAGGTATTGCAGCCATGGGTGGTGACGCTTCTTTGGTTTCCTGCGAACAGGAATCTGAATTAAAAACAATCAAAGAAAGTTTTTTGTTCAAAAAATTAGGCTTAAAGGATGGTGCTAGTTTAGATGCTGCCATAAAGAAAGCTTGTGATGCACTCGGTTCATCTAATCCTTTGAAACGAAGAGCTGCATTCTATTATTTACTTTGTAAAGAATTTGGGATTAACTCCCTTTAAGCAAAAACTCCGCATCCGCGGAGTTTTTTTTAATTACCTTGATCCTCTTCATTGCCATCATCAATAGGTTCGTCGTTGTTTTCACCGTCAACCGGTAAACCTAGTTTTTGAGCTCTTTGCTTTTCAAGTACCCTTTCAATATTTCCATAATACGCATCGGCATTCGGATTATCTGAACCAATTTTGGCATATCCGTTTTTATAATATTTCAATGCTTTTTTATAATCATAGCCTGTTTCATAATACAAACCAATGTAATAGTCACCAATAGGAGATTCTGGATACAACCTCAAAATCATCTTTCCAAATTCTTCTAAATAATCACCATTTTCTTTGTCAATGACCACTGGTTCTACCCTAAATATATCAGATTCTCGAATTTTCATATTTGAACCAAACAAATATTCTATTTCGACATATTTTTTCTCTAAATATGCAATGGCTTCTGGCGGCGATAAATCAGCAATCTGCTCATCAAATTCTTCTTTAGAGATGGAAGAAAATAGTGCGAAAATCATGTCCATGGCACTCGGAATCGCCTGCCCAATAACGGCTGGCTTTGAATCGTTTTCAAAATTTTCAAACTTGTAGTGAAAAGACTCTACCTCAGAAAGTTTTAAAAGATTGTTGATATTGTTAATCTCTTTTTTATTATCTGCTCGGTTGTTATTGCTGTTGCATAAATAATAAAAAACTTGATCCGATAAGCTTTGCGACTTCGCTTCAAGTTTTTCTGGCATACTTGCATGTGTAGTCGGATTGATTAAGATATATGCATTGAATATATGATTGGGTTCTAAGAAAAAATAGTTAGCAAAATTGGCTGTTAATGTATTTCCAACAATGGTTTTAAAAAGTGACGTTCGATAATTGTCATCGATAAAATTGATAAGTTCTTGCCTAATAAAACCATAAAATTTTGTACTCTCTTCTGTGGGTAAACCTGTATCAACACTAAAATCACAATCATTGGCTCTTTCACCTTCTTGATTTTGAAAGATACCCACAACAATCTGCTCAGGGGCATTTTGTTCCGCAGCAAAAACTTTTGAATTGGCTACATAGATATCAAAAAGATACTCTGCATCTAAAACAATAGCAACGGGATAGGTATTCTTTGGATTAGATTCGTAGGAATCAGGGATGTAAATTTTCAGGTATCGCTCTGTGTTGAGTAGAGCAGAATTGAATTTTTTAATAGAAATGTTTTCCTGACCCTTCGCAAAAAAGCATGTCAGAAGTAAAAACAAGGCGATTTTCTTCATGTTTCAATTGATTTGTACCGTACAAATTAAATCTTTCTTGCGTAAAAATGTTTATTTTCGTCGCAGAAACTCAATGATTCAACGAAAATTTGTTTGAATTATTATCTCAAAGAAATCTTTTATGAAAGTGAATTGGCAAACAGTTAAAGAATTTGAAGATATAACCTATAAAAAATCAAGTGGAGTTGCAAGAATTGCATTTAACCGACCAGAAGTTAGAAATGCTTTTAGGCCAAAAACAACAGCAGAATTATACCAGGCTTTTTACGATGCTCAGGAAGATACAAGTATTGGAGTTGTGCTTCTTTCTGCGGAAGGTCCCTCTCCAAAAGATGGTGTCTATTCTTTTTGTAGCGGAGGCGATCAAAAAACAAGAGGACATCAGGGTTATGTTGGAGATGATGGTATGCATCGATTAAACATACTCGAAGTTCAACGTTTGATTCGTTTTATGCCAAAGGTTGTTATAGCTGTTGTCCCGGGTTGGGCCGTTGGTGGTGGCCACAGTTTACACGTGGTTTGCGACCTCACTTTAGCCAGTAAAGAACATGCCATATTCAAACAGACAGATGCAGATGTCACAAGTTTCGATGGCGGATATGGATCTGCCTATTTAGCTAAAATGGTGGGTCAGAAAAAGGCCAGAGAAATATTCTTTTTAGGGAGAAATTATTCCGCACAGGAAGCGATGGAAATGGGAATGGTCAATGCAGTGATCCCACATGCAGAACTTGAAAATACGGCTTATGAATGGGCTCAGGAAATTTTAGAAAAATCTCCAACTTCTATAAAAATGCTCAAATTTGCTATGAACTTGACAGACGACGGTATGGTTGGACAACAGGTTTTTGCCGGTGAAGCAACGAGGTTAGTTTACATGACAGAAGAAGCCAAGGAGGGTAGGAATGCTTTTATTGAAAAGCGGAAACCAAATTTTAAAAATATCAAATGGATTCCCTAGCTATTTATTTTTTATGATTTCGCAAACAGTAACGTTTTTAATCAAATGTCCCGACGCAAAAGGGTTAGTGGCAAAAGTGACTAATTTCTTTTATCTGAATGAATTCAATATTTTAAGTTGTCAGCAATATGTAAACTCGGTACAGAATACTTATTTTATGCGTATTCGTTTGAATGCAGATGGGACAGGTATCACCAAAAAAGAATTAGAGGAGAGATTTGCTTATTTGGCAAATCCTTTACACATGACATGGTCTGTTCATTATGGTGAGAGAAAGCAGAGAATGGCAATTCTCGTTTCACACACCAGTCATTGTTTATACGATCTTCTTGAAAGAAATAAAGAGGGAGATTTGGATTGTGATATTAGATTGGTCATCAGTAACCATCAAAAATTGAAACCTATTGCCGATATGTTTGGCTTGCCTTATCATTATTTACCCGTATCAAAAAAGACAAAAGGTGAGCAGGAGCAGCAAATGATTGAGCTAATAGAGAAAAATGATATAGACCTCATTGTCATGGCGCGCTATATGCAGATTCTTTCTTCTCAATTCATAGAGAAATACCCTGAAAGGATCATTAATATTCATCATTCTTTTTTGCCAGCCTTTCAGGGAGCAAATCCTTACCAGAGAGCTTATGAGCGCGGTGTTAAATTGATTGGTGCTACTGCGCATTATGCGACCACTGATTTAGATGAAGGTCCAATTATTGAGCAAGGTGTTGAAAGAGTTACGCATGAAAGTACTCCAGCTACTTTAAAAAGAATTGGAGCAGATATAGAAAGGTTGGTTTTAGCCAAAGCAGTAAAATGTCATTTACAAAATCAAATTATAGTGGCTGATAATCGGGCGATTGTTTTTCCCGAAGCCGGAGAATAAAAATAATAGTTATGAAAATCATTTGTATCGGAAGAAATTATGTTAAACACATAGAAGAATTAAAAAACGAAAAACCAGCGAATCCTGTTATTTTTTTAAAGCCAGATTCGGCTATTCTTCAGCCAAAGCAACCTTTTGTGATACCTGCATTTTCTCAAAATGTACATCATGAAATAGAGGTACTCGTAAAGATTAATCGGGTTGGTAAATTTATCGAACCAAAATTTGCACATAAATATTACAATGAGATCTCCTTGGGAATTGATTTTACGGCCAGAGATATTCAAGATGAATTAAAATCAAAAGGCTTACCGTGGGAGAAGGCTAAGGGTTTTGATGGAAGTGCTGTTTTAGGAGAATTTATCGATAAAAAAGACTTTGATCTTGATGATCTCTCTTTTCAACTCTATAAAAATGGAGCAATAGTTCAAGATGGAAATACCAAACATATGCTGTGGAAAATAGATGACATTATAGCCTATGTCTCACAGTTCTTTACCCTAAAAAAAGGAGATATTATTTTTACAGGTACACCGGAGGGAGTTGCACAGGTAAATACAGGTGATATGTTAGAGGGAAAATTAGATCAAAAAATGCTTTTTTCAATTAAAGTGAGATAGACAATATTTTGTTTTAGGATACCAATTTTCAAACCTCCATTTCTTATTTTTTCATACCTTAACCAAAAAAAGGTCATGATTAAAATCCTAAAGCGCTCCAAAAAAGTGGCATTTAATATTGATGAGTTTTTTGATAAAATAGAAACCGCTTCACTTAATTTTTCTTCGGGAATTGCCTACTATTTGAGAAATGATCTGGATCAATTCAGTCAAAACTTACAGACACTGAATCAACTTGAAAAGGAGGCAGATGCCATTCAGAGAAAAATAGAAAACGATTTTTATCAGCATGCGCTTATGCCTAATTATGCAGGCGATATTGTATTACTTTTAGAGAATGCAGATGATCTAATTGATATTGCCAACAATGTACTTACCCAATTTGATGTTGAAAATCCTCATATTCCTCAAAGCCTGCAAAACGATTTTATAGAATTAAATAATTTGGCTTCAAATTCTGTGAAAGATGTTATTCCGGCGGCAAGAATTTTCTTTACTTCACCCAACGAGGTTAAAGACAGGGTTCAAAAAGTATTGTTTTATAACCGTGAATGTACTGCCTATGGCAATAAAACGAAGAAAAAGATCTTTCAGGAAATGAATTCACTACAATTGGCCGAAAAAGTTCACCTCAGGTATTTTGTAAATAATATTGAGTCAATGTCTGATAAGGCTAAAATCTTGGCACATCAATTATCTTCATTAGTAATAAAAATAAAAATGTAAACGAACTCTTTTATGTTTTTATTTTTTTTAACAAGCGGTCTTTTCTTGGGTTGGACATTGGGTGCGAATGATGCCTCAAATGTATTTGGTTCTGCCGTTGGTTCAAAAATGATCAAATTTAGAGATGCCGCTATTGTTGCGTCGATCTTTGTTGTACTTGGCTCTGTCTTGCAAGGATTTGGAGGTGCTGAAACTTTGGGAAAACTAGGTGCTGTTGATGCTATCGGTGGAGCTTTTACAGTGTCGCTTTGTGCAGGACTGACCGTTTACTGGATGACCAAGGCAAAATTACCTGTCTCCACATCACAGGCTATCGTAGGAGGAATCATTGGTTGGAACTATTATACGCATAATCCAATAGAGACGAGTGAATTGATAAAGATTGTGAGTACTTGGTTTACAGCCCCTATTTTAGGTGGTATTTTTGCTGTCTTATTGTATTTGATCACCAAAAAAGTATTGCAAAAAAGTAAGATTCACATTATACGGTTAGATGCTTTTATCAAATTTGGTCTATTCATCGTAGGTGCGTTCGGTTCTTTTAGTTTGGGAGCAAATAATATTGCCAATGTTGTTGGGGTGTTTGTCCCATCTTTGCCAAAACTCACGTTTGACTTTGGTTTTTTTACTTTGAATTCTATTCAAGTATTATTTTTATTGGGAGGCTTGTCAATTGCTGCAGGAATAATTACATATTCAAAAAAAGTTATGCAAACGGTGGGCAGTTCTCTGATGAAGTTAAACTCCGAAACGGCTTTAATTGTTGTCCTTGCCCATTCGCTTGTCCTTTTTGTTTTTTCTTCCCCTTGGTTGTCGCAACTCGTAACGTATATTGGCCTGCCACCAATACCACTGGTTCCGGTTTCTAGCTCACAAGCTATAGTGGGCGCCATTATAGGGATTGGTTTACTCAAAGGAGGAAGAAATATTCAGGCAAATGTTATTGGTAAAATATTTGTTGGATGGATTCTTACCCCTCTAATAGCTGGTTTTTTAACCTTTGTTGCCTTGTTTGTCATGAGCAATGTTTTTAAAATCCAAGTGACTTCAGGTGTTCGGTTAGAAAATTTATCGAATAAAGAATTATCTGCTTTTCAGCAAAATTTTGATAAGGTAGATTTATCTCAACCTATATTTTGGATCATCACTACGGTTCTTATAATTTTAGTCGTCTATTTATTCATTAGGTTGATAAGACAGAATAATAAAGTAAAAGAAGAGAATTTTATTCGTCAAATGGAAAAATACGATTTACAACAAAAAACTTTAGAAAATGAAATTAGATTAAAAGAACTTGTTACTGAAGATCTTATTAAAGAGAATGAAAGAAAAAATGTTGCCCAGCGAAGTTTAGCCTTAAATATTGTTAAAAAAAATGATTTGTTAAAAAAACTTAAATCAATTTTGTTGGATATTGACAAGGACATGCTTTCAGAGCAGAGCAAAATAAAAATTGAAAAAATGGATGAAATCATTCATAAGGTTCTAGATTCTAAACAAGACAGGGCTTTGCTTCAGAAATATTTGACAGAAACGGAGGATGAGTTTTACCAGAAATTGGATCAAAAATATTCCGGATTAACGGAATTTGAAAAACGGATTGCTTCATTAATTCGTTCAAATTATAAACTAGCTGATATCGCGACTATTGTCAATTCTACGAGAGAAGAAGTAAAAGAGGTAATTAAGATATTGAAGAAAAGAATGAATGTTTTGAAGGGTGAGAAATTGAATAAAGTTTTGAAAAATATTTAAATCCATGGGACAGGAAATTGAGCGAAAATTTTTGGTAAAAAATGATAGTTACAAAAATCACGCAGAGGAGATGGTTGAAATCAGACAAGGATATTTGTCATCTGTCCCCGAAAGAAATGTGCGAATAAGAATTAATGGCAATAAAGGAATTATTACTGTTAAAGGATTAGGAAATGAAACCGGAGTTACAAGGTTCGAATGGGAAAAGGAAATATCCGTTGAAGAAGCGAAAGCACTATTAGATATTTGTGAACCGGGTAAAATTGAAAAGAAAAGGTATATCGTTAAGTATGGAGAGCATGTGTATGAAGTAGATGAGTTCTTGAATGAAAATCTGGGATTAGTCATCGCAGAACTAGAACTTAGTAGTGAAGATGAATCTTTTGAAAAGCCCGATTGGGTTGATAAAGAAGTGACAGGAGAAGTTAAGTATTACAATTCCGAACTCCTTAGAAACCCTTATAAAAACTGGAAGAGCATTTAATTTGCTAGTTTCTTTTCAAATAATTTTACACCCGCTTCATAGTATTTGTCTCCTTTTATCCAAAATGGCGTTTCGGGGTCGTTGGCAATCAATCTACAGGACAAAACATAAGATTTAAAAAACTTTTCCAGATAATCGTAGTTTAGACTTTCAGGATGATCTGTAACCTGATGGTAGTATTTATTTATTTCTTCATCAAAAGACGTAAAGCCCATACTATAAGTAGGTGCTGGAATTCCTTTCGCAGCAAAACTTACATTGTCAGACCTGTCAAACAATCCTTGTTCAGCCGCTGGATCATCAATAGCTGTTAAGCCAAAAGTTTTTGCAGCACCCACGATATGTTTAGCAGAAGATGTTCTGTTTAATCCAATAATAGTTGCCTTTGAAATGTCGTTATAACCCCCATTATCACTATTAAAACAAAATACACTTTGATTGAGCGGAACGACAGGGTGTTCAACATACCATTTGCTTCCCAACAGGCCCATTTCTTCACCAGTAAAAAGGATAAAAAGAGCCGATCTTTTTGTGGGAAATTTGGCGATATTTTCTGCTGCACTCAGCACTGTCACAGTTCCTACGGCATTGTCACGGGCACCGTTGTAAATAGAATCCTTTGTACCGTTTGGTTTTCCAACGCCATTATGGTCATAATGAGCAGAATAGATAACAAATTCATTTTTTAATTTTTCATCAGTTCCTTTTACGATTCCAATAACATTCTTAGAATGAATAATTTCTTTACTAATTCCATCCATTTTAATATGGACAGGATTTGCTTTTTGATTATCGTAAAAAACATTTTTTCCTTCAGGTTTTCTTAACCAAATATACAATAGGTCATCATTGGGTAGGTCGCTTTTCATAACCAGTTGTTCATCATTAAAGTTATGATCTAACCTAGACCACATTTCATCTTCCGCAGAGATCAGTTCAATAATTCCTAAAGCCCCATTCTCTTTGGCTAGTTTTGTTTTTTCTTTTCTAAACCTCAAAGCCGATCTCACTTCATTCTTTTCTGATGATCCGGCCTCCAACAAAACTATTTTTCCGTTGACATTTTTATTTTTATAATCATCGCTCAAACCAAAACCCACATAAATGGCCTCACCTTTAAAGTTTATATTTGTTTTATCAAATAGGATGAGGTCATTTAATATTTCATCATTTAAATTGATAGACTGACTTTTTGCACGACTTGTTTTTTCAAAAGGGACGTTTTGATAATAACCATTTTCTTTATCACCCGGTTCGACGCCATAACTTCTAAAAGCATTTGCCAAATAGGCTGCTGCAATATCAATTTCTGGGGTCCCGGTTTTTCTACCTCTTAATTCGTCTGAAGCTAAAAAATATATTTGCCCCTCAATTTTAAACTTATTTACTGTGCTTTCTACAAGTTCTTTTTCGGTTTGTGAAGAACAAAGTAGGGTAATTAAAAGTGAAAGACTTAGAAATACTATTTTCATATACTAATTTTAGAATATTGCGAATGTAGTAAAAACCTTTAATTGAATTCTGTTGATAATTTGCAGATGATGATTGTTTTCTTTTTCTGAAAATACAAGTGTATCTTTGCGATAACTTAAAAATCAAGACCTTGTTAGCAGAAATCATTACAATAGGAGACGAAATTTTAATCGGTCAAATTACTGATACTAACTCTAAATGGATAGCTGAAAGATTAAATGAAATTGGTATTTCTGTATATCAAATCACTTCAATTCAAGACGATAAGGAGCATATTTTAAAAACCTTAAAAGAAGCAGAGAAAAATGTTGATTTAATCATCATAACGGGGGGGTTGGGTCCAACAAAAGACGATATTACGAAAAATACGCTAGCAGAATATTTTCAGGATGAGTTGATTTATAGACCTGATGTTGCTGAGCATATCAGGCAACTTTTTTCAAAAATTAGAATTCGGGTTACACATTTAGACGATCATCAAGCAATGTTGCCCTCAAAATCGGTAGTACTTAAAAATCAATACGGAACGGCTAGTGGCATGTGGTTCAACGAAAACGGGAAAATAGTTGTTTCGCTACCAGGAGTTCCATTTGAAATGAAAGGTTTGATGTCTGAAACTGTAATTCCAAAATTGCAGGCATCTTTAAAACTCCCATTTATTATCCACAAGACAATGCAGACCTATGGATTGGGTGAGAGTAGAGTGGCCGAAAGACTTGAAGATTGGGAAGGTTCATTGCCAAAGCACATTAAAATGGCTTATTTGCCTTCATTTGGTAAGTTGCGTTTGCGATTGAGTGGGAAAGGGTTTGATCAATTAGAGCTCAAAAAATCTATAGATGATCAAATGACAAAACTGGAAGAATTACTTGAAGATATTTTTGTCGGTTATGAGGAATCTGAAAATATTGAGCAAATTGTACATAAGCTTTGTATAGATAATACATTGACTTTAAGTTCAGCTGAGAGTTGTACAGGAGGTAAAATTGCTCAAATGATTACGGCAATTCCTGGTGCATCAAATTTTTATAAAGGATCCGTTATTGCTTATTCAAAAGAAATAAAGGAGCAAGTTTTAGGGGTTCAGCCGGATATCATAGAAGAATTTTCTGTGGTAAGTGCTGAGGTAGCTAAAGAAATGGCTTTGAAGTGCAAAAAAATTTTTCAGTCAGATTTTGCCCTGGCCACAACGGGAAATGCCGGTCCGGGGAAAGATGATACAGATCAATCTGTCGGTACCGTGTTTATCGCGCTGGCTTCACAAAATGGTGTTTTGGTCGAAGAATTTAATTTTGGAAAACCTAGAGAAAAAGTCATAAATAAAGCCGCCAATAAAGCCTTGGAAATTTTAAAAAATGAAATAAGAAAAAACTATTAAAAAATAGTTTGCTACATCCAAAATAAATGTTATTTTTGCACCTCGTTTTGAATCTACATTAAATAAGTTAGAGATGTCAAGAGTTTGTGAGCTTACAGGAAAAAGAGCGATGGTTGGAAACAATGTGTCGCATGCGTTAAATCGTACGAAGAGAAAATTTAAGGTTAATTTGCTGAAAAAGCGTTTTTATCTTCCTGAAGAAGATAGATGGGTTGTATTAAAAATTTCTGCCAATGCTTTAAAAACAATTAACAAAAAAGGAATTGATGCTGTGCTCAAAGAAGCAAAAGCTAACGGTTATTTGAAAAAATAAAAAGAAATGGCAAAGAAGAGCAAAGGAAATAGAATCCAAGTGATATTAGAATGTACAGAACACAAAACTTCTGGACAGCCTGGAACTTCTAGGTATATCACTACAAAAAACAAGAAAAATACTCCAGACAGAATGGAATTGAAAAAATTCAATCCAATTTTGAAGAAAGTAACTGTTCACAAAGAGATAAAATAATTAGATCATGGCAAAGAAAGCAGTAGCATCGTTACAAACAGGTTCGAAAAGATTGACAAAAGTTGTCAAAATGGTGAAGTCGCCTAAATCAGGAGCTTACACTTTCGAAGAGAGCATTATGGATCCTGACAAAGTAAATGACTTCTTAAATAAGAAATAATCTCTTACTTTAAAAATATAACAAAGCTACTTTCCATCAAGGAAGTAGCTTTTTCTTTTTTATATTTGTAATCTTTTTGAAATAAAAAAGATGACTATGGGAATGGCCCCATTTTTTATTCGTTTTACCCCAAAATACGATCCAAATGAGTTTATTTAAAAAGTTTTTTTCAAAAGAAAAAAAAGAGACTTTAGACAAAGGTTTAGAAAAAAGCAGTAGTTCCTTTTTAAATAAATTATCAAAGGCTATTGTTGGCAAATCTAAAGTTGATGATGAGGTTTTAGATGATCTAGAAGAAATCTTAATCGCTTCTGATGTTGGTGTTGATACTACTTTAAAAATAGTTGAGAGAATTGAAAAACGGGTAGCGCAAGATAAGTATTTTGGCACTGACGAACTCAACAAAATATTGCGAGAAGAAATAACAACACTTTTAATTGAATCTGAAAAAGGTGGAAATATCGACTCTGTTGATAGTTTGCCAAAACCATATGTAATCATGGTTGTTGGGGTAAATGGTGTTGGGAAAACTACAACAATAGGTAAACTTGCGGCCCAATTCAAAAAAGAAGGAAAATCTGTTGTTCTTGGTGCTGGAGATACTTTTAGAGCAGCTGCAATAGATCAGTTACAAATATGGGCAGATCGTGTCGGTGTTACATTGATAAGACAAAATATGGGAAGTGACCCTGCTTCGGTAGCCTATGATACTGTTCAATCTGCTGTAAAGCAAAATGCAGATGTAGTTATCATAGATACGGCAGGTCGATTGCATAATAAGGTCAATTTAATGAATGAATTGTCGAAGATCAAGAGAGTTATGCAAAAGATTAAACCTGATTTGCCCAATGAGGTGCTCCTGGTTTTAGACGGATCTACAGGTCAAAACGCTTTTGAACAAGCCAAACAATTTACCAAAGCAACAGAGGTGACTGCCTTGGCGATCACTAAATTGGACGGTACTGCAAAAGGTGGTGTGGTCATTGGTATTTCAGATCAATTTCAAATACCTGTGAAGTATATTGGGGTTGGAGAAGGAATTGATGATCTCCAGATGTTTGATAAAGTAGAATTTGTGGATTCATTTTTTAAATAATCAATAAGTAAGCTTTGACTTAAAACAAAGTAATCACATAATTTATAGTAGTATGAGGACAAAATCCACGAAGAAGAATAAGATCAATGTAGTTACTTTAGGTTGCTCTAAAAATGTTTACGACAGTGAGGTTTTAATGGGTCAATTAAAAGCGAATAACAAAGAAGTAGTGCATGAAGATGAAAATGATGAAGGGAATATTGTTGTGATCAACACCTGTGGATTCATAGGAAAAGCCAAAGAAGAATCTGTCAATACAATTTTGCATTATGCTCAAAAAAAGGAGTTGGGTGAAATAGATAAGGTATTTGTTACAGGTTGTTTAAGTGAACGGTACAAGCCCGACTTAGAAAAGGAAATTCCGGATGTTGATAGTTATTTTGGAACACACGATTTGCCCAATTTACTAAAAGCGCTTGGGGCAGATTACAAGCATGAATTAGTAGGAGAGCGATTAACAACTACACCGAAGCATTATGCCTATTTAAAAATAGCAGAAGGTTGTGACAGGCCGTGTTCTTTTTGCGCAATTCCTTTGATGCGTGGAAAACATGTATCTACACCCATTGAGGATTTAGTAACGGAGGCTGAAAAACTCGCACAAAAGGGGATCAAAGAATTGATTTTAATTGCCCAAGATTTAACCTATTATGGACTAGATATCTACAAAAAAAGAGCTTTGGCAGAATTGCTTTTGGCATTGGTAAAAGTTGATGGTATTGAATGGATCAGGTTGCATTATGCCTTCCCAACCGGATTTCCGATAGATGTATTGGATGTAATGAAAAATGAGCCAAAGGTATGTAATTACATAGATATTCCTCTCCAACACGTCAATACAGAAATATTGAAATCAATGAAGAGAGGAACAACAGCAGAAAAAACAAAACAGTTATTGACCAGTTTTAGAGAAAAAGTGCCCAATATGGCTGTGCGAACGACTTTGATAGTCGGGTATCCTGGAGAAACTGAAGAGCAATTCAATGAACTTAAACAGTTTGTTATCGATTCAAAATTTGATAGAATGGGTTGTTTTGCTTATTCACATGAGGAGAATACTTCGGCCTATTTATTGGAAGATAATGTGCCTGAAAAAGTAAAAGAAAGAAGAGTAAATGAATTGATGGAAATTCAAAGTCAAATTTCTTTTGATCTTAATCAGGAAAAAGTAGGGAAAGTATTTAAATGTATATTTGATAGAAAAGAAGGAGATTTTTTTATTGGCCGAACCGAGTTTGATAGTCCCGATGTAGATAATGAAGTATTGGTAGATGCCAAGAATCATTATATTCAAATAGGTCAATTTATCGATATAGAGATAACAGAGGCTAGTGATTTTGACCTTTACGGAATACCTGTACGTAAATAAGGTTCCTCAGAGTTTATAAGGTTAGAAATTTTTGAAGATAAAACCGTATTTTTACGTCAAATTTTTATCACTATAGATTTGACTTTTTCAACTTTACCTCATCATAAAACGGGCTATTCAACTAAAATCATTCGCGATTATCTTAATCAAGACGAAAATATCAGGTCATTTTATAATCGTTTCCAAACCATAGAAGATTTTAAGGGTCAAATAGAGGAAAAGCTTAGTTCATATCCCAACCAAAACAGAGAAGTACTCGTAAAAAGTGTGAAGGCTCAATATCTTGAAACACCGGTTTCAGAATTGACCATGCATCATATAAATTTATTGTCAGAGGATAATACGTTTACGGTAGTTACCGGACATCAATTAAACTTGTTCACAGGACCTCTATATTTTTTGTATAAAATTACCTCAACAATTAACTTGTGTAAGAAATTGAAAAAGGAATACACAGATTTTAATTTTGTACCTGTATATTGGATGGCAACAGAGGATCATGATTTTGAAGAGATAAATTATTTCAGATATAAGAATGAAAAAATTGAATGGAAAAGAGCGGCAGGTGGGCCTGTGGGTCGATTTAAAAATGATGGATTAGATATTGTATTGAATGAGTTTTCTGAGCTTTTGGGTAAAAGTAGTCATGCCAAAAAGTTAAAAGGGATGTTCAAAATGGCATATTTAGATCATGAAAATTTAGCTATGGCTACTCGTTTTTTGGCAAATGAGCTCTTTGGTGAAGAAGGTTTAGTGATTGTTGATGGCGACGATAAAAATCTCAAAAGACTTTTTCAACCTTATATGGCAAATGAGTTGTTCGAAAACATTTGTGCGGAAAGGGTTTTGGATACATCCGAGAGGTTGAGTGAACAGTACGATACTCAGGTAAACCCAAGAGAAATTAATCTTTTTTATATCGAAGATGGGCTTAGAGAGCGCATTGTAGAAGAAAATGGACTTTTTAAAGTAAATGAAACGAATTTAGTTTTTACTAAAGAAGAAATTCGAACAGAGCTCGAAAATTTCCCTCAGAAGTTCAGTCCAAACGTTTTAGTGAGACCCTTGTACCAAGAGGTTATTTTACCTAATCTTTGTTACATTGGAGGAGGAGGTGAGTTGGCTTACTGGTTACAGTTAAAAGATTTTTTTGAATCGCAAAAAGTTCCATTTCCCATTTTATTATTAAGAAATTCAGCATTAATCCTCAATAAAAAGCAAAGTGAAAAACTAAGGAAATTAGATATTTCTATGGAGGAACTCTTTTTTCCAACGCATAAATTGATTCAAACGAAGATCAAAGAAGAATCTAGCATAGAAATTGATTTTTCTGAACAAAGGGCATTATTGGAACAGATGTTTTCTACATTAGAAGAACTATCTAATAAAACCGACAGATCTTTTTCAGGAGCAGTGAGAGCCCAACATAAAAAGCAATTGAATGGCTTAGCTAATTTAGAAAAGAAACTACTCAGAGCCGAAGCTCGTAAGCATAAAGATCTTGTAAATAGAATAGAGTTGATTAAAAGCGAACTTTTCCCGAAAGGTTCTTTGCAAGAAAGAATAACTAATTTTTCTACTTTTTACGAAGAAAGTGGGCAAGCTTTTGTGCAATTATTGCTAGAAACATTTGATCCACTTTTACAGGAGTTTTATATTATTGAGCTAGATTAGTCCTGCGATTTCTAAAGCCCTCCAATAGGCTTGTGCTCTGTATTCTGTCTCAAAATTAGGAAGTTCATGAGGTAAAATCCAATGCAGTTCATCAAATTCATCATCCTGTGGAATTATATTTGTAGTATGGTCAAACCTTATCTTTACAATTGACAATTCTTGCCCCATCCATACAGGATGACAATCGGGAGGAAATGGATAATTAATTTTTTCTTCATAGATGGAAAGGATATATTGCTCATCGAGATGATAATCTAATTCTTCACGTAATTCTCGTTTAATACCACATATTAAATCTTCTTTTGGTTCCAATCCTCCTTGTGGGAATTTATAACTTCTATCTCTTGGAGAATAACCTATCAATACTTTGCCTTCATCATTTAAAATGACTGCCATTACAGCTTGACGGAAAATTTTTGCCATAATCTAAAATAAAAAAAAAAGATCGCAATTGCGATCTTTAATATTGTAAAATAAATGTTTTATTTAAACAAAAACAAGGAGAAAAACATGGCCACTCTGCTGAATCTGCCGGCGCTCGATTTCACTCTTGTTGCTATATTATTTTCTGAATGAAGTTTTATCTCTTTTTTAGAAGTAAAACTTGAAACCAATTGAGATACGTCGTCTAGTAATTTGTAACAAGCTACGGTTAATTTTTCATTTCTAGGTAAGTAGTCACCTTGTGGATAAAGAATTAACAGAAAATCATCATTATTATCTGGAGATGTAAAACTGTCTTCCAAAGATTCAGCATCATCACTCACTAATAATTCTCTCCGAATTTCTTTGAAAACGGATAATTTACTATTATCTATGATAGAAAAATTACCAACTTCCATTAAGAATTCAATTTTTTCATTGAAAGTGGAAAACAATTTTTCCTTACCTATTACTTTTTTTGTGATTGTTTCGCCAAACATCTCTTGGATGTAGTTTGAAATCATATCTTCAATAAATAAGCAAGAAAGAAAAAATTCCCTTTTTATAGTCACCTCGTTTGTCAACATAAATAGATTAATTAAGCCAATAGGCATATTAATTAAAACGCATTATGAGGGGATATATTTTGTAGGGGGGAATGGTTAATATGTAAAAGTATAAAAAAAAATGTTCTAAAAAAAATCCTCCTATGATTTAGGAGGATTTTAACACATATAATATCTTGACATTCAAGCTTACTTCTTGAATTTATCGTATTTAGATCTAAATTTATCGATTCTACCAGCGGTATCAACTAATTTCATCTTACCAGTATAATATGGGTGAGAAGTTCTTGAAATTTCCAATTTCACCAATGGATATTCTACTCCGTCAATATCAATTGTTTCTTTCACATCTACAGTTGACTTCGTGATAAATACTTCTTCATTAGACATATCTTTGAAGGCAACTAATCTATAATTTTCGGGATGAATTCCTTTTCTCATCGTAATTTCATTTTAATTTTATACTTTCGCTTCATTAAAAAATGAAAACAGCTATTGCTATTTTTGGCTTGCAAATTTAAGCATAATTTTTAATTCTCAAACAATTATTTGTATTATTTGAATTTTTATTTCCTATGAATTTTACAAAGTCCTTTCTTGTTTTTTGTATTCTCGTAATTTTCTCTTCCTGCAGCAACAAATATAAGCTCGAACTTAAGTCGCCAAGCACAATCCAAATAGATAAAAAATTGTCTCTTGAAGTGGTAGAGAAAAATCAGAATAAAATCGATTCTGTTCAATACTTTTTAAATGGACAGGAATTAAAGGATTTACCGGCAGATATATCTCAAATGAAATTGGGTAAACAGGCGCTTACTGCAACCGTTTATTTCGACGGTGAAAAAAAGATACTAACCAATACGGTTTACTTTATGGCGGCTCACCCTCCATTGATTTATAACTATGAGATTGTAAAAGAATTTCCGCACGACCAACTCGCATTTACCCAAGGTTTTGAATATCACGATGGTTATATTTATGAAAGTACAGGTCAGTACGGACAATCGAGTTTGAGAAAAGTTGAATTGGAAACTGGAAAAGTTTTGGAAAAGGTGATCGTCGATAAGCAATATTTTGCGGAAGGCTTGACTATTAAAAATGATAAAATTTATCAATTAACCTGGCAAAAGGGAATTGGTTTTGTGTATGATTTGGCCACTTTAAAAGTAATTGACACTTTTAAATACAACCAAAGTAAAGAGGGCTGGGGTCTCACGCATAATAATGATCAATTAATTAAATCAGACGGAACAGAACGCATTTGGTTTTTAGATAGCAATGATTTAAGTGAGAAATCTTTTATTGAAGCTTATACAGATCAAAGAAAGGCTGAAAAATTAAATGAACTTGAATTTGTCAAGGGAAAAATTTACGCCAATATCTGGCAACAAAATTCTATTCTAATCATAGATCCTGAAAAGGGCGCTATAGAAGGAATTGCTAACTTAAAAGGTTTACAAAATGAAGCCGGTCAACAAGGGGATGATAATGTACTGAATGGGATTGCTTACGATGAGGCCAACGACCGATTATTTGTTACCGGTAAAAAATGGAATAAGGTATTTGAAATCAAATTAGTCAAAAAATAAAGGAATGAAATATGCCTTTGTTTCTATTGTAATATCGATATTGTTCTCCGCTTGTTTAAGCAGTGATTTTGATACAACCATAAATAAAGGTTCGCTAACTTTTTCGAAAGACACCTTATATCTAGACACCGTTTTTACAAATACTAGTTCTAGTACAAGAACACTTAAAGTTTATAATAAAAGCAATCAAAACTTATCTATTCCTTCTGTTTATTTAGAGCGAGGAAATTCTTCTTTTTACAGGCTTAACGTAGACGGTGTTTCTGGTAAAAGAGTTGAGAATATAGATATTCTGGCAAAGGATAGCTTGTTTATTTTTGTAGAAGTCACAATCGATTTTAATCAAGTTTCGGACCCTTTATATATTGATCAAATTGTTTTTTCATCTGAAAATGAACCACAAAAAGTTGAGCTGGTAACTTTGGTTCAAGATGCACATTTTTTATTTCCACAAAAAAACAGTGAAGGAATCAAGGAAACCTTAGAAATCGGGATAGATGAGGAAGGGAACTCTATTGTTGTAGATGGTTTTTACCTTTCAGGAAGTCAGCAATGGACAAATGATAAGCCATATGTGATCTATGGTTTTGCCGGAGTATCATCAGGAAATTCACTTCAGATTTCGAAAGGGACACAAATTTATTTTCATCAAAACTCGGGATTGATCATTGAAAAGGGTGGGAGTCTAGAAATGACAGGAGAGATTGGTGAAGAGGTTGTTTTGCAAGGAGATCGTTTAGAACAACTTTATAAAGATAATCCCGGTCAATGGTCTACAATATGGTTAAGAGCAGGTAGTGTTGACAATCGTTTTGAGAATGTTATCATAAAAAATAATGATATTGGGATAGTAACGGATTCCTTAATTTCTCAAATCGATGCAGGATTAACACTTAAAAATGTACAAATTTACAACACTTCATCCTTTGGAATTTTGGGTAGAAATGCACATATCAAAGCAGAAAATGTGGTTGTGGCAAATAACGGGAATGCCTCAGTGGCTTGCACTTTTGGAGGAAAATATGAGTTTATACACAGCACTTTAGCAAATTTTTGGAATAAAAGTATTAGACAATTTCCAACATTGTATATTAATAATTTTGTTTTGTCTTCGAATGGGGAGATGACGGCTTTAGCGAATAATTTAGTTCAAGCTAATTTTATCAATTGTATTATTGATGGGAATCAAAATGCAGAAATGGTTTTAGAAAGAATGGATGGCGCAGATTTTAATTATTTTTTTCAAAATAATTTGATTCAGTTCTCAGATAATAGTGGATCAGAGCCTTTATACGATTTTAATAATCCAATTTATTATCTCAATAATATTTTTACTGGAAATTCAGATTTTCTAGGGATTTCTCAGAATAATTTTCTTATTGGGGAAGATTCAGAAGCCATAGACCTAGCGGATCAATTGAAGGCACAAGAAGTACCTTTTGATTTATTGGGCAATGACAGAAGGGTAAGTCCGGATGCGGGTGCATATCAATATGCTGAAGACACCCAATAGTACACAAGATTTTAATTCATTTAATATTTTTACTATCCTATTTTACCTCTTAAGAAGCCTAGCTACTTAATTGACTTAAGATTTATTCATTCTTATATACTTTGCCGTCTTTCATTACAAAAACAACTTTTTCCATGGTTTTTATGTTTTTAGTCGGATCGTCCTCAACAGCGATAATATCTGCTAATTTCCCCGCTTTTAACACGCCAATTTTGTCATTTTTTAAAAGTTTTGCATTGGTAGAGGTAGCACAAATTATTGTTTCTATTGGTGGCATACCAGCCTCTGTCATATAGGCAAATTCTTTTCCGTTCAATCCATGAGGAAAAACGCCGGCATCAGTTCCAAAAGCAATAGGTACACCTTTTTTATAGGCTGTTTGAAATGTTCCTTGAATTTTAGGTCCTATTTCTGCCGCTTTAGGAACGATGATCTCAGGATAAAACCCTTTAATTTTTGCTTTGTCACTAACTTCCTTACCAGCGGTAATTGTGGGAACATAGAAAACATCATATTCTATCATTAAACCCATCGTTTTTTCGCTCATTAATGTTCCATGCTCAATGGTTTTTACTCCACCCAGAATTGCTCTTTGCATTCCTTCATCACCATGAGCATGGGCGGCAACGTGCATATCGTAGTCTTTTGCTGTTTCGCAAATTGCTTTTATTTCTTCTAATGTAAACTGTGGATTCTGACCATTCTTCGCAACACTTAAAACGCCACCTGTTGCCGTAATTTTTATCACATCTGCTCCATTTTTATAACGTTGGCGCACCGCTGCTCTTGCTTCGTCTGGTCCATTAATGACGCCTTGCAAGGGGCCTGGATTTTCTGCTAGATCTTTTTTTATACCATTAGACGGATCTGCATGCCCGCCTGTAGTACCTATCGCCTTACCGCAAGAATAAATTCTTGGTCCCTCCGCCACTCCTTTGTCTATAGCGTTTCTCAAAGCAGTATTAACACCAGTGCCACCCAGATCTCGCACCGTTGTAAATCCTGCCAATAAAGTAGTCTTGGCATTTTTTGCAGTTTCGAAAGCGATATCGGCTTCGTTCATAGTAAATCGGTTTAAGTATGTAGAAGCACTTTGTTCGGACTCTAAATGAACGTGCATATCAATAAGTCCTGGTAAAACTGTTTTGTTTTTCAAATCGATTACATGGTCTGCATTGGAAGATGGATTTTGATATCCCTTTACCACAGTCTTGATCATATTTTCGCTAATCACAACAGTCATTTCCGTTTGAACTTTTTTTTGCTCAACATCGATTAACTTTCCACAATGCAAATAAGTATTTTGTGCGGTTGAAATTAAATAAACAAAGAAAAATAACGTTATTACAAATAGTCGCATAATTGTGGATTTATTCGCCAAGATAAAAAAATAAAATAGACTAAATTTACAGTGCTAAACAAATTAATAAAATGGAATCTAAGAATATTGTAGTAACTGGAGCGAGCAGAGGTATAGGTTTTGAATTAGTGAAACTTTTGAGTGAACACGATCATCATGTTTTGGCCATAACTCGAAATAAAGATTCGATGATCAAATTGCAAAAAACGCATAAAAATATCACCGTTTTAGAAATGGAAATTACTCAAAAGAAAGATTTAAAGGCGTTCAAAGATTTTCTTTTTTCGTTGTGGAAAAAGGTGGATGTTGTAATTCATAATGCCGGGGCTTTGATACACAAACCTTTCTTTAAAACTTCATTGGAAGACTTTATAGAGGTTTATAAAGTTAATGTGTTCGCTGTTGCAGAGTTAACAAAAATCATCTTGCCCTTGATGAAAAAGGGTGGACATGTTGTTGCCATAAGCAGTATGGGAGGAATTCAAGGTAGTAGGAAATTTGCGGGTTTATCGGCGTACTCCTCATCTAAAGGTGCAGTAATTACTTTGTTTGAATTGTTGGCCGAAGAATACGCTTCTATAGGAATAAATTTTAATGTATTGGCTCTAGGAGCTGTTCAAACAGAAATGTTGGCCAATGCTTTTCCAGGTTTTAAAGCAAGTGTTACACCGTCAGATATGGCTAAATATATTTTAGATTTTTCTTTGGAGCAAGGGCATTTATTTAACGGTAAAGTAATTGAAGTCTCAAATTCTACACCCTGAAAATAGATATTAGATCTTCATATTCTTTGTATGTTTGTGATCTATTAATGTGTCAGATTGGAAAAAAGAGTTGAGATTTTAGCTAAATATTTACCCAGTGCTGCGGTAAATATGGTGGATGAACTTTTTGATATTTACCATTTTCATTTTGTAATAGTCTCAAAAAGGAAAACTAAACACGGAGATTTTAGAAGGCTAAGAAATGGTGATTACCAGATTACTATTAACAATGATTTGAACAAATATCGTTTTTTACTTACCTTAATTCATGAAATGGCACATTTGCTAACGTTTAAAGAAAAACCTAAAAGCAAGCCGCATGGAATAGAGTGGAAGACCAATTTTCAAAGGTTAATGTTACCCTTTCTTCAACCAGATATTTATCCACATGACATTTTAATACACTTGGCAAAGTATTTAAAAAATCCCAAGGCAAGTACTGATGCCGATATTCAGCTTTCATTATCCCTAAAAAAGTATGATGATGAGAAGGAGGGAAGTTATATTCATGAAATCCCCACAAATGCTACTTTCTTTTACAGAAATGTGGCGTATCAAAAAGGAAATAAAAGAAGGACAAGATTTGAATGTGTTGAGTTAAAATCTAAAAAGAAATATTTGTTCCATCATAATGCTTTAGTTAAAATTCAAGAGAGTTAAAAAATATTTTCACAATGAATAAAAATTATTATGCTTTAATAATGGCCGGTGGAATCGGTTCCAGATTTTGGCCTGTTAGTACAAAAGAAAATCCAAAGCAATTTCACGATATGTTGGGTACTGGTAGATCATTGCTCCAACAAACTTTTGATCGTTTGTCAAAAATTATTCCCGCAGAGAATATTTTGATCGCTACAAATAAAATGTACACAGCTTTGGTAAAGGAACATTTGCCTCAGATCAAAGATGGGCAAATCTTAGCTGAGCCAGCCATGAGGAATACGGCTCCTTGCATTTTGTACAGTGCCTTAAAAATTAAATCGTTGAACAAAGATGCAGTGATGATTGTAGCTCCATCAGATCATCATATAGAGAATGAAGAAACCTTTGCTTCAAATGTAATTACAGCTTTTAAAGCCTGTGAAGAGAATGATATCTTAATGACTTTGGGAATTGAACCTTCAAATCCGAATACTGGTTATGGCTATATTCGATTTGAAAATTCGAAAAATGAAATAAAAAAGGTGATCAATTTTACAGAAAAACCAGATTTGGAAACTGCGAAGGAATTTATTAAGCAAGGAGATTATTTGTGGAATGCCGGGATTTTCGTTTGGAGTGTAGAAAGTGTTTTGACTGCGTTCGAAGTTAGTTTACCTAAAATGTATAAACTTTTTGAAAAAGGGAATTCTTTGTATAATTCTTCAAAAGAAGAGAGCTTTATTGAACAAAATTATGGTTTGGCGGAGAATGTCTCAATCGATTATGGCATCATGGAAAGTGCAAAAAATGTTTTTGTTTTACCCGTAGATTTTGGCTGGAATGATTTGGGTACATGGGGAGCGCTTTACGACAAATTAGAAAAAGATCAATCGGAAAATGCTGTTGTAAATGCCAGGGTTTATGCGGAGAATGCCGCTAAAAATATGATCAGCACAGCATCAGGAAAAAAGGTTGTGGTTAAAGGACTAGACAATTATATCATTGTAGATACTGAAAATACTTTACTTATCTTGCCAAAAGAAAATGAACAGGATATAAAAGAAATTTCAGCTAAGGTGAATCAAACTAAATAGTGATTGTTTTTTTGATAACTTTGAATTTTTATATTTAGAAATGCTCTATGCAAGAAGCTCAGGATGATGATAAAAAAGTAAAATCGGAGGATGAAAGGATCAAATCTGATTTAACGGGTATATTCAATAATTTAAGATTATTTTTCCTGGATGTGTTAGATTTAAAGCACAACACTGATTTAGATGCTACACATGAGAGAATCAATGAAGGCATTTCAATGAAAGGTCATACCGCCTGGATTTTGATCTTTTCAATCCTCATAGCTTCTATTGGTTTAAATGTAAGCTCAACTGCAGTTGTTATCGGTGCGATGCTTATATCTCCGTTGATGGGGCCCATTCTTGGAATAGGTTTCTCAATTTCGGTAAATGATATCAATATGTTACGCAAATCTCTTATCAATTTGGGTATCATGGTAGGTTTGAGTTTGATTACTTCATTTTTGTTTTTTAGCATACCTATTTTTCAAGATGCAACTCCCGAACTTTTGGCAAGAACGAAACCAGATGTTCGCGATGTACTTATTGCAGTCGCAGGTGGTTTAGCCTTGATCGTGGCTATTTCTAGACCTAAACCATTGTTCAATACGGTTGCGGGTGTTGCTATTGCAACTGCTCTGATGCCTCCCTTATGTACGGCTGGATTTGGTCTCGGTACCAGGCAATTCAATTATTTTGGAGGAGCTATGTTTTTGTTTACGATCAATTCGATATTTATTGCATTGGCTACATTTGTTGTAGTAAAGTACTTGAATTTTCCAATGATTAAATACATCAATCAAGCGAAGCAAAAGAGAATTTCTCAAATGGCTTCCATCTTGGCTTTTGTTATTTTTTCCTTTAGTATTTATTTATTTTATCAGCTTTTTTTGCAAAATCAGTTCAATTCTAGAGCAAATAGTTTTATCAACACACTTAAAATTGAAGGTGTAAATATTATTGGCGAAGACAAAGACAATATTGATTATGCCAATAAAGAAATTAAGCTATATGTTTTTGGAAAAACGTATCAGCAGTCGGATATAGAACGTTGGAACAAAATGCTGGAGCAATATAATTTGTCTGATACAAAATTATCGGTTTACCAAAATCAAGAAGACAAAGGAATTAGAAATGATATAGATGAAATTAAAAATTTGTATATCAATACGACGAAAATATTGTCTACAAAAGATGAAAGTCTATATGAAAAAGACAGGAGAATTAGGGAGTTGGAAGCTGATCTGCGAAAGTATTATGATAATGAAATCTTATTTGATCAGGTAGTTTCTGAAATCAAAATCAATTACGAAAATTTGGAAGAAATTGGATTTGCCCGAGAATTAAAAACTAATTTCGAAAAAACAGATACCCTTAATATTTTCTATGTGAACTGGGATGATAAGCTCAGTAAAAAGCAAAAGGATGAATATGACCAAAGAATAAAGGCTTGGATGGAATCTAGATTGAGATTGAAATCTGTTGAGGTTAGAAGAATGGATTAATTCTCCTTCATATAGACTTCACGTACTTTTTTAAATAAATTTGAAGAATAAACAAAATTGGTTACGGCTTTATTATCAGTTTTAAAGATAGTTTGATCCGAACCTTCCCAAACTTTTAAGCCATCTTTCAAGAAGATGATTTTTTCACCAATTTCCATCACAGAGTTCATGTCGTGGGTATTTATTACTGTAATCATTTGATATTCATCAGTAATTTCCTTAATTAAGTTGTCTATAATAATGGCAGTTCTAGGGTCTAAGCCTGAATTGGGTTCATCGCAAAATAAGTATTTTGGATTCATAACAATAGCTCTGGCAATGGCGACTCTTTTTTGCATGCCTCCGGATAATTCTGCCGGATATTTTTTATTTACATTTTCTAGGTTCACTCTTTTTAGCACGAAATTAACTCGTTCTAACATCTCCTCTTTGCTTTGATCTGTAAACATTTTTAGAGGAAACATAATATTGTCTTCAATTGTTTCAGAGTCAAATAACGCTCCACTTTGAAAAACCATCCCCATTTCCTTTCTCAATTCTCTTTTCTTACTAATATCCATTTCAATATAAGACCTTCCATCGTAAGAGATGTCTCCCTGGTCCGGTTCAAAAAGACCTAATAAACACTTTAAAAAAACTGTTTTTCCCGAGCCACTTGCACCAATAATAAGACTTGTTTCACCTTGATTAAAAGTAGCACTTATGCCTTTTAAAACATGGTTATCATCAAATGATTTGAATAAATTTTTTACTTCTATCATTAGCCAAGCAACATTTGAGTTAAGAAATAATTAAAAACAATAATGACCACACTGGTCCAAACTACTGCCTGTGTACTTGCTTTTCCCACTTCAATAGATCCACCTTTTACATAGTAGCCAAAATAGGAGGGTATTGTAGCGATAATAAAGGCAAAAAACATGGTTTTTGTTAACGCATACCGAATTAAATAAGGCTTAAAATCTAACCGAATTCCCTCTACATAATCGCTTACAGAGAACAGACCTGTTACTAAACCTGAAACATATCCACCAAAAATTCCAAGTATCATCGCTAAAACCACCAAAAAAGGATAAAAACTAACAGCCGCAATAATTTTGGGT
This sequence comes from Namhaeicola litoreus, assembly GCF_042679565.1. Classification (NCBI taxonomy): domain Bacteria; kingdom Pseudomonadati; phylum Bacteroidota; class Flavobacteriia; order Flavobacteriales; family Flavobacteriaceae; genus Namhaeicola; species Namhaeicola litoreus. The sequence continues at coordinate 298,586 of NZ_JBHTMY010000003.1, forward strand.
AAAACTAAATGGTTTAGCGTATTTACTCCCATAACTTCTAAGGCGTCAATTTGTTCAGTTACGCGCATTGTTCCGATGCTTGAGGTGATGTAAGAGCCTACTTTTCCGGCCAAAATTATCGACATAAATGTAGGAGCAAATTCAAGAATTATCGACCTTTTTGTGGCAAAGCCAATTAAATACTTTGGAATCCAGGGGTTATCTACATTTAATCCTGTTTGTATTGCCACAACTCCACCTACAAAAAAAGAAATAAAAGCGACTATTCCTAATGATTTTAATCCAAGCTCTTCAATTTCTCTAAATAGGTTTTCTCTAAAAATAGATGCTTTTTGAGGTCTCTTAAAAACCTGGCCAAGCATAATAAAATATTTTCCTATGTTGTGTAGATAATTCATTGCTGATTTAAACAGCTAAAATATTAAAAAAAGAGCAGGCATAAAGAAGTATCTCATTTTTTAAAATAATAAAAATTTGTCTAGGTATATTTGCAGAAAATTTAATGTAAAATGAAGAATGTTATTATTGGCTTGCTCTTGTTTTGTGCTACAATGTCTTTTGGTCAAGTTAGTCTCGTAGACCAACGACCAAAATTAGTAGTAGGGATTGTTGTTGACCAAATGCGGTATGACTATCTCACAAGATATTATGATAAATTTGGTGATGATGGATTTAAACGTTTGATGAATGATGGTTTTAATTGTGAGAATGCACATTTTAACTACATTCCTACCTATACAGCCGTCGGTCATAGTGCCATTTATACAGGGAGTACACCAAGCGTAAACGGAATTATCGGCAACAATTGGTATGATAAATCGGCTAAAAAATCAATTTATTGTGTAGACGATGAAAATTACACAACTGTTGGAGGGGACTCAGGAGGTAATAAATCTCCTGTCAGATTATTAACTACTACGGTAACAGATGAATTGCAGTTGACGCAAATGAAAGGCGGAAAAGTTATTTCAATCAGTTTAAAAGACAGGTCGGCTATTCTACCTGGAGGTCATATGGCAAATGCTGCTTATTGGTTCGAAAATAAATTCATTACCAGTACTTATTATATGAGTGAGTTACCTAAATGGGTTGAATCTTTTAATAAAAAGGATTTTGCGCAAAAATATTTAAAAGGAAAATGGGAAACACTTTATCCAATCAAACAATACACTGAAAGCATTGCAGATGATAATGAGTTTGAGCAACCATATAATGGCCAAGAAAAGCCTGTTTTTCCCTATGATCTTAGATCTTTGCAAGAGGCTAATGGTGGAAACAATATGATCAAAGCAACACCTTTTGGAAATTCTATTTTGATTGATTTTGCAAAGGCTGCGATAGAAAGTGAAAAGTTGGGAAAAAATAATGTAACCGACTTTTTAGCGATCAGTTTTTCTAGTCCTGATTATATTGGCCATCAATTTGGAGTAGATTCCAAAGAGGTAGAGGATACATATATCAGGTTAGATAAAGAATTAGGAGATTTTTTAAGATTTTTAGATAAGCAAATAGGTGATAATTATACGTTATTCTTAACAGCAGATCACGCTGCCGTACAAGTTCCAGCTTACCTCAGTTCTTTAAAAATCCCGAGTGGATATATTAATTCGGCAGAGTTTAAAAAAGAGGTTGAAGATTTTTGTAAGACAAGGTTCGGTTCAGATCATTTGATTGAGGATTTTAGTAATTTTCAAATATTTCTTAATAAAGAGGAATTGAAGCGACTGAAATTAGATCAAAATGAAGTGAGTCAAATTTTAGCTGATTTTGTAATTGAATTTAATTGGGTTTTAAGAGTTGTCGATGCAAAAAATCTTCAAAATAATCTTTACCAAGACAGATTAATGCAATTTCTAAAGAATGGGTGTAATCAGAAATTATCGGGTGATGTCATGTTGATTCCTAAACCTGCAACAATTTCGCATGCAAGGAAAGGTACGACGCATGGTTCAGGATTTACGTATGATACGCACGTACCTATTTTGTTTTATGGTAAGGGAATTAAAAAAGGAAAAAGCAGGAGGTTCATTCCTATTGTTGATATCGCGCCCACTATATCGAATTTACTGAAAATCTCTTATCCAAATGGAAACGAGGGCGATGTTATAGAAGAAGCCTTGAAGTAAAAAATTTATAAAAATATTGTTAAATCAAAAAACTCTCCCAAAGGAGAGTTTTTCTTCTTTAACAATAACAATTTTCCCAAGTTTTATTAAATAAAAACTTCTGAGATTATAAAACGACAATAGCTTTTTTATATTGTTGAAAAAACAGAAAATAACGGTTTTTTTTTCATTCATTTTTTAAACTAAATGAAAACTGAAAAGGGGATAATTGATTTATAGGAGTTTAACGTAAAAATTGACCATATACTTTAATCAAAGGAATAACTTATCCCATTGAGTAATTGATATTGAGTATTAGGAATACCAATTGCAGGTGCTATATCATAATCTAGAATATAGGTAATTACAAAATTCAATTTTTCAAAAATTTTTATCGTAGCAGAATTATGGCTATAAATTCGATAATCTGAAAAAGCATCAATTCTGGGTTGATAAAATGTTGTGCTGGCCAAAGCAATATTATCTGTGGGTAAATATCTCAAAGCTAAGTAAAAACTAAATCTCCAATCATCGTTATAAATAGGCTGAACATCTTTTATTTTTTCATGCTCAAACATGATGATGGTACCTAAATACGACTTGAATTTATCTTCCTCTTTCAATACAAATCTGGGTCCAGCCCCTGTTAGCTGTCTTTGATCAATTAAAGCGATAGAATTGTATTGCGATTGAAAAAACGCTTCAAGAATAATTTTTGGTTTCCAGTAATAGTTGTATCTAAAATGGTTTGTACCATTATTAATATTTTCAGAATCATCTACTTTCTGATAAGCGAGATTATTAATAAAAAAAATGAGGTGATCGTTTTTTCTAAATTGAATATAAGCCGTACTTCCAAATGCAAAAATGTTCTTGGTGTTTTTTGTCATTTTCAAATTGAGACCAATAGAACCTGCAAAACCTTGGTTTTCTGTGTCTAATCGCATGTGTTCTATGTCAATAACTTGTGAAAAAAGAGGTGCGCTAAAAATTGTTAGCAAGGAAAGTATTAATTTCTTCATTCTGTATGTTCAATCATTTATCTACCTAAAGATTCAAAGTCTTCAGTTTCAGCTAAGCGATTGATTTTTTCGGTGTCAAAATTCCCTTTTAAATACATCACATAATGATCATTTTCTTTATGGCTGTGAAGAATAACTTCTTTAATTACATTTCCTTTTTCCTTCACAGATACTGATATATTCTTTCCATTCTCATTTTTTCTGACAACATCTTTATAGTTTTTAGTAATCGAGTTTAACTCTTGTGTAATCTGTTGATCCTGACCTACACTGCAATCCTTAAATGAGATAGATCGGAAATCATCCACATCCCCTACAATTTCACTGAGTTCTGGAGAAACATTTTTTACAGCATTTTTCAAAAAGGTAGGTAATTGAAAAGATGAAGCGTTCGGATCATTTTTATGATTGTCGTAAAAACTTTCAATAGATTGATAAGATGAACAGTTGACAAATAAAATGATAGAAACTAGAACTAGATAGATATTTTTCATCGGTTTTATGTTGGTTGAAAAACAAATTTAGCAACTTTGGTAAAATTCCGGTCCTATTTAACTGAATAAATATTGCTTAATTTGCAAAACACATAACACAAAATACATTTTATTGATGAAAAATATTGTTTTAACATTTCTTAATTTGGCCCTATTCATTCCTTTAATGGCACAACAAAATCCAGCATATCAAATTTTTGATTTTAAAGGCAAGCAGACGGAGTACAATGAGATGCTTAAAGAACTGGCTAAATCGGATATGGTCTTTTTTGGAGAACACCACGATAATCCTATTTCACATTGGTTGGAATTAGAGGTAACACAGGGCTTGTTCGAAAAAACGAAAGGGAAACTCATATTGGGAGCAGAAATGTTCGAAAATGGTAATCAATTAGTTTTAAACGAATACTTATCAGGCTTTTACGAAGAAGATAAAATGATGCCAGAGGTCACACAGTTATGGTCAAATTATGAAACCGATTATAGGGCCTTAGTTCAATTCGCGAAAGAAAATAAAATTCCTTTTATCGCTACGAATATTCCACGTAGATATGCTTCTATGATCTATAAAGGAGGTATCGAGGCGTTAGACCAACTTAGTCCTGAAGCAAAAAGAATGATTGGTCCTGAGCTTAAAAAATATTTCGATCCCACCGTGAAAGCATATGCAGAGATGAAAGATCAAATGGGGGGCCATGTTCCTCCTAACATGTTGAACATTCAAATTTCACAAGCCTCAAAAGATGCGACAATGGCGCATTTTATAATTAATAGCTACGAAAAAAAACACGTTTTTTTACACTATAATGGATCTTACCATTCTGATAACGATCAGGGCATCATATGGTGGATTAATAAGATTAAACCGGGCTATGACATCATGTCAATTACAACGGTCAATAAAAGTGATTGGGACAAAATGGATGAGAACGAAAAAAGGGAACGGGCAGATTATTACGTAGTTGTTCCAGACAATATGCCTAGATCGAAAAGATAAAGTTTGTTGATAAACAGTAGCTTATCAACATTTTTTATATTTTTACAAAAAATCCTAGATGCTCAAAAGTTTAAAAAAGGCATTTTTAGTTAGTGTCATTCTTTGCTACATCAGTTGTTCTTCCGATAGCCAAAATGAGCCAAAGGCTGCATTTAAATTTGGTTCAGAGGTTGTTCATCAATGGATAGAGGTAGAGATAATCAATAAATCCCAAGAGGCTTCCGATATTTCTTATGAAGTAGAAGGAGGTGATTTTGTTTTTGTTGATAAGTATAAGGCCATTCAATTTTTGGAGGCTACAACTTATTCAGTGACTCAAAAGGTAAAAAACGGGAGTGGGGTAGATTCATTTACATTAGAAATTGATGTACAGCAACCTGAGAATTTTTTTATACTGGATAATGAGAAGTTTTTTACTAATAATATTGCAGAATTAGAAAAGGACGGTTTCGAGGTAAATTACATCAAAATATTTGGTGAGAATCAAATACAAGAAAAACCAAACCTTTTAATGCTTTATGCAAATTTTGGAAAAAACCCCATAGAGGGTCAATATTATTATAACAATACAGGAGAGATTGGAACCTATGATGCGGTGGTTAAAGCAGAAATTAAGAATAACCAATTCGAATGGACAACAAAGGGAAATGGATCAAATGAGTTGCTAACGATTGAATTGGTTTATGAAGACAAAAAAGATCCTAAGAATAATGCTTATCATATTACATTGCCAAACTACGATTTAAATTATGGTGAGTATGTTTTCTTTCCAGAATACTATTTTAAAAGTTTTGGAAATAAAAAACTTGCCTTAGATTATATAGGTATAGTTAAGAGGTAAATATTTCAATTTGCAAATTGTCTTGATTGAAAAGTATTAATAGAAAATATTTATTCAATTATTTTTTGACAATTTTATATCAAACAGTCCTGTCATTTACTTTTAATTTTAAAGCCTCTAAACCTAACTGGAGATTATTCATATGAAAAGTTACTTCAAAACAAATGTTTTGCGGATAGTTTATTTAATTATTGTTCTAGCATTATTCTCATTTATAAATTTGAAAACAGCAAATAACCGAAGCACCGAGGTAAAAAAGGCAGAATTACTTTATCAGACTCAAGCACAACTGGGTGAGGGAGCTTTTTGGGATTATCAAAACCAAATATTTTTTTGGGTAGATATTGAAGGGAAACAGCTGCATTATTTCAATCCTAAAACAAGTAAAGATAATTTTATAGAAATGCCATCCAGAATAGGAACGGTTGTACCCATAGAAAAGAATAAGGTTGTAGTTGCCCTTGAAGACGGAATTTACGAGGTTGATTTGTCTAATAATCATATTTTTAGATTTTCAGATATAGAATCCACCTTAACTGACAACCGTTTTAATGATGGGAAATGTGATCCTGCCGGTAATTTATGGGTTGGCTCTATGCACCTTAACCAAGAGAAAGGAAAGGCTAAACTGTACAAAATAGACAGTCAGGGAAATGCTACAACAATGTTGGAGAATGTAACAATATCCAATGGCATTGTCTGGTCGAGCGATAAAAAAACGATGTACTACATAGATACCCCGACTAAAAAAATAATGGCTTACGATTTCGATGTGGAGGCACAAACCATATCCAACGAAAGAGTTGCGGTGGAAGTTGATGAAAAATTAGGATTTCCGGATGGTATGGCAATTGATGAAAATGATCACTTATGGGTGGGTATGTGGAATGGAAATGCTGTACTTTGTTTTGATCCAATTTCTGGCAAGGTTATCGACAGAATAGAAGTTCCTGCTCATAATGTTACCTCATGTGCTTTTGGCGGAGAGAATTTAGAGATGCTTTATATTACCTCTGCAAGTATAGATATGACCGAAACGGAAAAGAAGAAATTTCCATTGGCGGGTTCATTATTTGTAGCCAAACCTGGTGTTAAGGGGGTAAAAAGCACATTTTTTAAAAAAGGTGAATAAAAATTAATCTTGCATTAAATCAATAAATGAACATTAAAAAATTAAACCTACTACTTGTTTTATTCGGTTTTTTTCAACTATCCGTTGTTTATAGTCAGAACAATTTTGAAAGAGAAATAGAAGCATTGTTGGCTAAGTTAAGCCTTGAAGAGAAAATTGGGCAAACATCCTTGCGAGGTACTTCCAGCAGAGTCAAAGGAGCTCTACCTGAATCACTTAAACAAGCTGTCAGAGAAGGCAGAGTTGGGGCTATGTTAAATGTCATGAGACCTGAGTTTATCGATGAATTGCAAAAAATTGCCATAGAAGAAAGTCCTCATAACATCCCCTTGCTGTTTTCTCGAGATGTCATTCACGGTTTTAAAACTATTTTTCCGATACCTCTTGGGCTTGCAGCTTCTTGGGATGCTGAAATAGTGGAACAAAGTGCCAGAATTGCAGCCATAGAAGCCTCATCAATTGGTATACGTTGGACGTTTGCCCCTATGCTAGATATTGCACAAGATACCCGATGGGGTAGAATTGCAGAATCACCGGGAGAAGATCCTTATTTGGCCAGTATACTAGCCGAGGCTTACGTAAAAGGATTTCAAGGAACTGATCTGTCAGATCCATCGAGTTTAGCCGTAAGTCTTAAGCATTTTATCGGTTATGGTGCCGCCATCGGCGGTAGAGATTACAATACAGCAATAATAGATAATGCGACATTGCAAAATCTTTATATTCCTCCTTTTGAAGCTGGGATAAAAGCTGGAGCTCAGACCGTTATGACTTCTTTTAACGAATTGAATGGTGTGCCCGCTTCTGGAAATAAATTTATTTTAAAAAATATTTTACGCGATCAATTAAAATTTGATGGTTTAGTGGTGAGTGATTGGAACTCTGTCACAGAAATGATCAATCATGGCTATGCAGAAGATCAAAAACATGCGGCAGAACTTGGTGTTAACGCCGGACTTGATATGGAAATGACAAGTACATCCTATGAAGATCATATTAAAAACTTGTTAGAGGAACAAAAGATTTCAGAATCACAGCTAGATGATTTGGTCAGAAATATCCTAAGGGTCAAATTCAGATTAGGACTTTTTGATGATCCCTATAATAACATTTCTAAAAGGAATAACTTTTATAGTCCGGAACATCTTGATGAGGCCGAAAAGGCAGCTATAAAAAGTAGCGTATTGTTAAAGAATAATGGTTTGTTGCCATTAAAAAAGGAAACAAAGATTGCCCTAATCGGTCCGTTATCAAATAAAGGAAGAGAGCAGCTGGGAACCTGGACTTTTGATGGTGAAGGCGAAAGATCAGTAACACCTTTGCAGGAATTTAGATCCCAAAAAGTTAATGTAGACTTTCAGGAAACACTTAAATTTAGTCGAGACAAATCCGAATTAGACTTTAAAAAGGCAATCGAAGCTGCCAAAAAATCTGATGTGATTCTTTTTATTGGTGGTGAAGAGGCCATACTTTCGGGGGAAGCACACAGTCGAGCTGAAATAAATTTGCCTGGGGCTCAGGAGAAATTGATAAAAGAATTGAAAGAAACAGGAAAACCCTTGATCTTAGTAATCATGGCTGGCAGACCAATAACAATTGAAAAAATCATAAGTCATGTTGATGCAGTTTTAATGGTTTGGCACCCCGGTACGATGGGGGGTCCAGCCCTTTATAAAATGATTTTTGGAGTAGCTGAGCCGGGAGGAAGACTTCCTGTGACATGGCCAAAAACTAGTGGACAATTACCCCTTTTTTATAACCATAAAAATACAGGAAGACCAGCTGATGCTAAATCATTTGTTGGAATGGATAGCATTCCCGTTGGAGCCTGGCAAAGTTCACTGGGTAATCAATCACATTACTTAGATGCCGGTTTTTCACCGAGATTTCCTTTTGGATTTGGCTTGGGTTATACTTATTTTACCTATGATAGTCTGAAAGTTTCTAGCGAACAATTGACAAGAGAAAATGAAATTGAGGTAGTTGTTTCTGTCAAGAATATGGGTGAGAGAGATGGAGAGGAAGTAGTTCAACTTTACATTCAGGATATTACCGGCAGCATAACCCGTCCTGTAAAAGAGTTAAAAGGTTTTAAACGTGTGTTTTTACCAAAAGGAAAAGAAGTAGAAGTAAAGTTTAACATTAGAGCAAAGGATTTAGAATTTGTGAATAATGAGGGGATACGTCGTTCGGAAAATGGTAAATTCAACCTGTGGATTGGTAAAAATTCAGCAGAAGGGCTACAAGCTTCTTTCGAATTAATTGATTGAGATATGATTGTTGTAGTAATGGGAGTGAGTGGTTGTGGTAAAACCACCGTTGGAAAAAATTTGGCGACAAAATTAGGTTTACCTTACTTTGATGCAGATGATTTTCATTCTGAATTGAATATTAAAAAAATGCAAAGTGCGATTCCATTGACGGATGAAGACAGGCGGCCATGGTTAGAATCGATTGCTGAGGAAATGAGAAGTTGGGATAAGGAGAAAGGGGCGGTATTGGCTTGCTCAGCGCTAAAAGAGATGTACAGAAAAGTTTTTAATCAGACAATCAAGAATATTCACTGGGTTTATTTAAATGGTGATTTTGATTTGATCAAGAGCAGGTTAGAAAATAGAGCTGGACATTATATGAAATCCGATCTGTTAAAAAGTCAATTTGACACATTGGAAATCCCTGATTATGGTATCCATATAGACATTAAGGAAGAACCTGCATCAATCGTCAAAAAAATTATGAATAAGTTAAATCTAAGCGAGAAATCTTTTTTTGGAATCATCGGTTTAGGAGTCATGGGTCAAAGCCTTGCCCTAAATATCGCAGACAATAACTTTTCACTTTCTGTGTATAATCGTGCTGTCGAGGGAGAAGAGAAAATCGTAGAAGAGTTTTTAGTTAAGAATAAAAACAAAAGAATTAGCGGATTTACTAAAATAAATGGTTTTGTAGATTCTTTGGAAACGCCCAGGAAAATATTAATTATGATTAAGGCGGGTAAGGCCTTAGACGATGTAATCGAACAGTTATTACCACATTTAAATGAGGGAGATGTTTTGATAGATGGTGGTAATTCTCATTTTTCCGATACCTTAAAGCGATATCAATTTTTATCGAGTAAAGGTATTCACTTTGTTGGTTCAGGAATTTCAGGCGGTGAAGAAGGAGCGAGAAAAGGCCCTTCTATAATGCCCGGAGGTTCAAAAGAAGGATATGCTAAAATTGCAGAGGTTTTAGAAGCGATATCTGCCAAAGACAAATCCAATAACCCTTGTTGTACTTATATGGGTCCGGATGGATCTGGTCATTTTGTAAAAATGATTCATAATGGTATGGAGTATGCTGAGATGCAATTTTTATCAGAGATTTATGGTCTGTTAAGAACCACAATGACCAATGATGAAATTTCCGAGGTTTTTGAAGATTGGCAAAAGGGAGAATTGTCTAGTTATTTGTTAGATATCAGTGCTAAAATATTGAAAAAGAAGGAGGGTAAAGACTATTTGTTGGATCTAGTTTTGGATCAGGCGGGAAACAAAGGAACGGGTTGTTGGTCGAGTATTGCGGCGCTAGAATTGGGTCAACCTACAACAGTGATGACTTCGGCTTTGTTTGCAAGATATATCTCATCTTTTAAAAGTGAACGATCGAACTTATCACAAAAAATAGCCGTTTCTATAACAACGGAATTACCGAACATCGACAAACTAAAAAACGCATACTTATTTGTAAAATGGATCAATCATCAGCAAGGTTTTGCCTTGATAAAAGCATACTCTGAAGATAAAAAATGGCAACTAAATTTGTCGGAAATATCCAGAATATGGACAAATGGATGTATCATCAAATCAGCATTAATGGAAGAATGTGTTGATTATTTTAAAAGAGAGAAGAACTTATTTGATCTTGAAGAAATCATTGATTTACTGAGTTCTTTAGAATCTTCGACAAAAGAAGTTTTACATTTTGCTTTGGAAAAAAGGATTTCTTTGAATTCATTTAGTACGGCTTTTGATTATTGGATCTCCATGACAACCCAACAATCTACAGCTAATATGATTCAGGCCCAAAGAGATTATTTTGGCGCTCATACATTCCAAAGAATTGATCAACCTGAAAATCAATATTTTCATTCAAATTGGGGTGTAGATGATTGATTACCAATTGTTGTTAGCTGTTTTTGTTGGAGTAGGTCTCTTATTGATTCTTATTCTTTTTGTGCGCATCCAGGCTTTTATTTCTTTGTTGATTGCCAGTATAGTGGTAGGTCTGATTGCCGGAATGGAACCCATGAAAATTATTCAAACCATACAAACAGGGATGGGTAATACCTTGGGTTTTGTAGCGGTGGTTGTAGGTCTTGGCTCTATGTTTGGCGCCATTTTAGAGCATTCAGGTGGTGCAGAAGCACTAGGAAAATACATGCTTGATAAATTCGGAGAAAAGAATGCTTCCTGGGCCCTAATGATCACTGGTTTTTTTGTTGCCATACCAGTATTTTTTGATGTTGCCTTTATTATTCTCATACCTATTATTTACTCGCTTCAAAGAAAGTCGGGTAAATCTTTGTTACTGTATGCTATCCCCTTATTAGCCGGTTTGGCAATCACCCACGCATTTATTCCGCCAACGCCAGGCCCTGTTGCTGTTGCAGATATCTTAAAAGCAGATTTAGGTTGGGTTATTCTATTTGGATTTATTGTGGGTGTGCCAACAGCGATACTTAGTGGACCTGTTTTTGGAAAATATATTGCAAGTAAGATTTTTGTAAATGCCCCGGAGGTGAAGGAAGATGTATTGGTGAATGGAAATTTTCCGGGAGTAGGTTTGGTTCTTTCGATTATAGCAATTCCCATTAATTTAATTGTATTAAACACCTTGCTTTCTAGCCCTTTAATTCCTGGAGATTTTTTATCAGAAACAGCAAGGACATGGATTAAGATGATCGGACATCCCTTTACAGCACTCATTATTGCCAACCTAATGGCTTGGTATTTTCTTGGTATTCGACGTGGATTTAGCAGAGAGAAGTTATTTGATATTACCACAAAATCTATGGGCCCGGCGGGCGTAATAATTCTCTTAACGGGTGCGGGAGGAGTGTTTAAAGAAATGTTGGTAAATACAGGTACCGGAGAAATGATTGCAAACTATTTTGCCTCTGCGGGTATTAGTGTCTTATTATTCGCCTTTATTGCAGCTGCACTGATCAGGATTATGCAAGGATCTGCCACAGTAGCCATGATTACTTCGGCAGGTATTACCTCTCCTTTATTGCTAAGTGATGTGACAGAAATTGATAAGGCGTTATTGGTTATTGCGATTGCCAGTGGTGCATCTATTCTTTCCCATGTAAATGATAGTGGGTTTTGGTTGGTGAGTAAATACCTCGGTCTTAATGAAAAAGAAACTTTTAAAAGCTGGACTGTCATGACCACAATTCTATCTCTTGTGGGCTTTATCACGGTTAGTCTCATCTCTGCACTTTTTAGTTAGTTTAGTGTAATTTATAATATTTTCTTTCCCTGATGTACTTTGTTAAATTCGTTCCTGTATTCACTGGGCGTAATCTTTTTGGTCTGCTTAAAGATTCTATTGAAATTGGCAATATTGTTAAATCCGCATTTATAGCTAATTTCTCCTATGGTAAATTCAGACTCCAATAGAAGTCTCGCCGCCATACTTATTCTAATATCATTTACATAGGTGATAAATGTTCGTCCGGTTCTTTTTTTTATAAAACGATTAAAAGAAACAGGAGTCATATTCACAAGATTGGAGATTTCATCTAAAGAGATTTTTTTATCATAGTGGTTCTGTATATAATCATGAACAATCTTAATTCTTGAGCTATTTTCATAATCATCTTTCTCCGGCAAGGAGGTGGAAAGTATTCTTTGTTCTCTTGAAACAGCCAGATCATATAATATCGAAATGAAATTTAAAAAATTATCTATCCCACTTGATTTGGATAAATTAATTAATCTCGGCATGATAGCTTTGGTTGTTTCTTTTGAAAAAAGGATGCCATTTTTAGACCGATTAAACATGTCTTTTATCGGTTTAAAGACTTCTCTGTTTAATAAATTATCATCTAACAAATTGCTTTGCAGGTGAATACATATTTCTCTTATTTCGGTGTTTTTACAATTATGTATTTCCCAACAATGTACCAAGTTTTTACCTAAAAAAACAAGTTCGAAATCATCTATTTCACTAATATGATCGCCCACTATTCTTCGCACGCCTTTTCCATTATGAATAAAATTCAGTTCATAATCCGGGTGAAAATGGATTGGAAAATCAAATTTGTCTTTTACACGATCAAAAATAATAAAACAATCCTCGGGGGTTAGTTGGGTTATTTCTCTGTGATATTTGTTCTGCATCATAAGATTTTGGCGTTTCTAAAAAAGTATCAGAAAATGACAATATACTATTAACATTTGTTTAACAAGTCGAATAGATTTGTAAATATAGAAATTCTTGGTAACTGTTGTTACTTGGGAATTTTAAAATACGTTTTTAAAAAACAATCTGTAAAAGTCCCAAATCACCCGTTTCTTATTTAGTTGCACCACCTATAGAACAGATTCAATTAGGCCTTTCAGATTGGAGTTTATTAACTAACTCAATTAACTTTTAATTATGAATTATTTTATGAAAAACAATTATTTAATTAGGAAATTAATTTTTCTTGGAGCTTTTATGCTTTGCGGTTTTATACAAGCGCAAAGTGTAACGGGAAAAGTATCTGATGCAAATGGCCCGTTACCTGGAGCAAATGTGCTCGTGAAGGGAACGTCCAATGGGGTTGTAACTGATTTTGATGGAAATTATGCCTTAGAAGGTGTTGATTCAAATGCAGTTCTAGAATTTAGTTTTGTGGGTTATGCAACTTTAGACATTAATGTCAATGGTCAATCGGTGATCAATGCAACCTTGTCAGAAGACGCTAACCAATTGGAAGAAGTAGTCGTAGTAGGTTACACCAGTCAAACGAGAGGAGACATTACGGGTTCCGTATCTTCAGTAGACCTGGATGAAGCTTTGAAAGTTCCGGTTGCGAACGCAGCTGAGGCATTGCAGGGTAGGGTTACCGGTGTAAATGTAGTAACTAGTGGAGCGCCTGGTGCAGCGCCAAAAATTACAATTCGTGGTTTTGGTACTTATAACAGTACAGATCCACTTTACATTATCGACGGGGTTCAGACAACTGACCCGAATATTTTGAACAGTATCGATCCGGGTGATATTGCTCAGATGAACGTATTAAAAGATGGTGCAGCTTCTATCTATGGTGCAAGAGCTGCAAACGGTGTTATTATCGTTACAACAAAAAGTGGTAGTTATGCGCAACAAAAAGCTACTTTATCTCTAGATGTTTATTCTGGATTCTCAACACCTACCAATTTGCCTGATTTAATGAATCACGAGCAACACAAAGACATGCTATTGCAAACTTTGATCAATGATGGGACTAGATTATATCACCCACAGTACGTTGATCAAAGACCTAACGATTATGTCTATACGCCAGCTGATTGGAGATTATCCAATACAGTATATAACACAAGAGGTGTTGATGCTTCAGTCATACCAGGAGGTACAAAATGGGCTGAAGAATTAACACGTAATGCACCGACAACTAATGTGAACCTTTCATTACAAGGTGGAAATGATTCAGGAAAATACTTTATGTCTGTGGGTTATTTGAACAGAGACGGTATTTTGAAATATACTGGTTTCGAAAGATATACCACTCGTTTAAATTCTGAATTTAAAATCAAGGAACGTTTGACCGTTGGAGAGCACTTAAATATCGCCTGGTCTGATGGTACCTCTGGAAACGCAGAAGCTTTTGAAAACGCTTTGAGAATGTCTCCTGTTGTACCGGTTTTTGATAATGACGGAAATTTGGCTGGAACCTTTGGTGGTGATGCTGATGGTTTAGGGAATACCAGAAGTGGTTATGCTCAATTATACAGAGGTAGACATGATTTCAATAAATCGCTACGCGTATTTGGTGATGTGTACGCCGCTTATGAAATTATTGATGGTTTAACTGCTAAAACAAGTTTTGGTATATCAACAAATCAGTTTGATGCCAGGAACTTTCAAGCTTTAGATCCTGAGCATTCTGAGCCATTAGCAACAAATACTTTGGGTGTAACTGATCAATATAGCTTTGACTGGACATGGACAAATACTTTGAATTATGCGAAAACATTTGGTAATCACAATGTAAATGCATTATTAGGTATCGAATCTGTAAAAAATACAGGTTCAGGTAAAAGAATCACTAGAACAGGTTATTTATTTGAAACACCAGATTTTTACAATCTTTCAAATGGTTCAGGTGCACCAAACGTAGAGTATGCTTACGAATATGAAAGTTCTTTATACTCTGTTTTTGGTTCTGTGAATTATAGTTATGCAAGTAAATATTTCTTAACAGCTACGTTAAGACAAGATACTTCCTCAAAATTTAGAGGCGATAATAAGACGGATTGGTTTCCGAGCTTTAGTGCAGGATGGTTGGTAAGTGCAGAAGATTTTTGGCCAACTGATTTCTTTATGAGCAGATTAAAATTTAAAGCTTCTTATGGTGAATTAGGTAACCAGGAAGTTGGTGGAAATCCAACAATCAATGAGTCTGTGTTATCAGAACAATTTGCAAATTACGCCTTAAATGGATCTGCTATTTCAACTGGTGCTAAGATCAACTCTATTGGTAACCCAGATTTGAAATGGGAAACGTCTAAAACTACCAACATAGGAGCGGAATTGGGCTTTTTCCAAGATAAGTTATACGCTTCTATAGAGTGGTATACCATTGTGACTTCTGATCTTATTGCACAAGATTTTACCATTATTCCATCAACGGGTCCTGATGCAGGGGCACCATTTGTTAATATTGGAGAATTTAAAAATACTGGTATAGATTTTGCATTAGGTTTTTCTGATGTGACAGACTCTGGTTTTTCATATGGATTAGATTTTAATCTTTCTAAATATAAAAATGAAGTAGTTGATCTGGCATCCCCATTTTATTCTGGAGACGGCGGATTTAGAGGTGGTGCCATTACAAGAACTGAAGAAGGAAGGTCTTTATCAGAATTCTACGGTAGAGTTGTAGAAGGTCTAGATGACAATGGTAGATTTGTATACAAAGATGTTGATGGAAATGGAACCATTGATGACAATGACCGTACCTATATTGGAAGTCCTCTTCCTGATTTTACTTATGGTATCAATGCAAGAGTAGGCTTTGCAGGATTTGATGTATCTGCATTCTTTACAGGATCTGAAGGAAATGAAATATATAACTATAACAGGATTTATACTGATTTCCCAACATTTGTGAACGGTAACAGGTCTACAAGATTGTTAAACTCTTGGACACCAACCAATACTGACACAAAGATTCCTGCATTAAGTGCAACAATCCAGAATTCAGAAACGAATCCTAACTCATTCTTTGTAGAGGACGGTTCTTTTTTCCGTTTAAAGAATTTACAAGTAGGATATACTATTCCTGATAATGCAGTAAAGAAAATGGGAATGGATTCATTTAGGGTATATGTTCAGGGAACAAATATTTTTACGATTACCGATTATACTGGTATAGACCCTGAAGTAGTGCGAGGTGGTAATTTGACATTAGGAGTGGATTGGCAAAACTATCCATTCTCACAAATTTATACGATAGGATTTAATATTAAATTTTAATTAGAAATGAAAAGTAAGATAGTATATTTAATGGCGTTGCTCGCTACCATATGGTCTTGCAGCGACGAATTTACGGAGCAAACAGCATTTGGTTCGTTAAGTGATGAATCCTTAAAGAATGCGCAGGGAATTGAGTTATTACTTGTTGGTGCTTATTCAGGATTAGACGGAATGACCGATACAGGCGGTGCTGATTGGGAAAAGACCGGAGACAACTGGTGGTTTGATGTGATGGCTGATGACATGCACAAAGGATCTACCAATAGTGACCAGGCAGATTTGTTTCTATTAGAAACCTACGATTGGCAAACCGCTAATCCATATATCTCTCAGAAATGGAGATCTTTATATGCAGCTACAAACAGAGCGAATGCTGTCATCAACCAAATTTCTTTGGTAACTGAAGGTGATTTTTCTGCACAGCTTGCAGAAGCCAGATTTTTAAGAGGTTTGTTCAATTTTGAACTTCAGAAAATTTGGGGTAATGTACCTTATATTTCAGAAGAGAACTTTGCGTCATTTGAATTTAATCAGCCTAATTCCGGGCCAATTTGGGATCAAATTGAAGCAGATTTATCCTATGCTGCTGATAATTTGCCAGATAGCCAAAGCTTAGTTGGTAAGCCAAGTAAAAAGACAGCTCAGGCATTTTTAGCCAAAGCTCATTTATACCAAAGTGAGTTCCAAGCGGCCTATGATATTTTGGTAACATTGATTGGTAAATGGAGTTTAAATGAAGAATTTGTAGATAGCTTCAGAGCTTCTGGAGAGAATAGTGCAGAATCAGTATTTGCTATTCAATTTGTGGCTGATGCAGGATTATCGTTCAATGGAAACAGAGGTTCGACTTTGAATTTCCCTTCAGGTGGTCCTATTGGGTCATGTTGTGGATTTGGTCAACCAACACAAGATTTAGCCAATGCGTACAAAGTAGATGCAAATGGATTACCCTTGTTAGATGATTATAACAAAAGTGACATAAAGAATGACTACGGTATTACATCTGCACAGCCTTTTACGCCAGAAACTGGATTGTTAGATCCTAGGATCGACTACACCATCGGTAGAAGAGGAATTGATTTTAACGGTTGGGGAGTAATGCCTGGTAAAGATTGGATTCGTGCAGAATTTGGTGACATTTCAGGACCATACTTAACGAAAAAGAACTTTTACTGGGTTGGTGATGATGCTAACCGCGGTACAGGTGGTTGGGGTGAGCAACGTTCAGGAATCAATTACCATTTTATGAGATATTCTGATGTCTTGTTAATGGCTGCTGAAGCTGCTGCAGAAACAGGAAAATTAACAGAAGCATTGGATTGGGTGAACCAAGTGAGAAACAGAGCGAAGAATATGACTCCAGTTGGAGGTAATTCTCCAGCTGCGAACTACAAGGTTGAACCATATCCATCATTTCCAAGTCAAGATTATGCGATCAAAGCGGTAAGATTTGAGCGTCGTTTAGAATTAGCGACTGAGGGTCATAGATTATTTGACTTGAGAAGATGGGGAGTTGCAGCTCAAGTAATGAATACTTATAAGGTAAACGAAAAAAGAGCGATCACCTCATTTACAATGGCAGATTACCAGCCTAAACACGATTTGTGCCCAATTCCATTAAATGCAATTGATGGAAGTGTAGGTACACTTCAACAAAATCCTGGTTACTAGTCATAATTATAGAAGTTAATGTGAAAAGCAGGGCAATTTTATTGCTCTGCTTTTTTTTTGCCTATAAATTTCATTTTCCTAAGACAAAAAAGATCACTTTCTATAGACGCAATTTTACTTCATCTTTTTCTCATGCTCAACAATAAAAATGATCATTCTTTCGTAAATTAACCCTTTCTTAATATTAACTTTCTCATGATGAAAAAATCTTTCACCTTCCTAATTTTATGTTTACTATCCTTCCAAATGAAAGCTCAAAAAAATGATAATTTCAAATTTTTAGATCCAAGTTTATCTGTTAGTGAAAGAGTTGATGATCTCATTGATCAGATGACGATAGAAGAAAAAATTGGTCAATTGTCTTATAACACTCCGGCTATCGAAAGATTGGGTGTTCCGGAATACAACTGGTGGAACGAGAGTTTACACGGAGTTGCCAGAGCAGGAAGGGCAACGGTTTTTCCTCAGGCCATAGGTTTGGCTGCCACTTTCGACACAAAATTAATTGAAGAGATTGGAGATGCAATTTCTACAGAAGCGCGTGCAAAGTTTAATGAGTTTTCCAAAAAAGGGATGCGTGGTCAGTATCAAGGCTTAACTTTTTGGAGTCCGAATGTAAATATTTTTAGAGATCCACGTTGGGGAAGAGGTCAAGAAACTTATGGCGAAGATCCTTTGCTAACGGCCAAAATAGGCGTTGCTTATGTAAAAGGATTACAAGGAAATCATCCTACATATCTGAAGGCGGCAGGAATGGCAAAACATTATGCTGTGCATAACGGTCCTGAAGGTTTAAGACATGAGTTCGATGCAAAAGTAAGTCAAAAGGATCTTTGGGAAACCTATTTGCCGGCCTTTGAAGCAATGGTAAAAGAAGGGAATGTAGAGGGAATTATGGGGGCGTATAACAGAGTGAACGGTTATCCGTGTAGCGCACATCCTTATTTAATGGGCGAAGTATTGCGCAAACAATGGGGTTTTAAAGGATATTTTGTTTCTGATTGTTGGGCGATTGTAGATTTTTATGCAGGTCATAAAGTGGTGGGTACTGCGGCCGAAGCTGCCGCCATGGCACTCAATGCCGGTTGCAATTTGAATTGCGGATCAACTTATCCGGAACTTATTAAATCACTCGAGCAAGGTCTGACGACTGAAAAGGAAATTCATAAAAATTTAAAAGAATTGTTGCCAACCCGATTTAAACTTGGTTTGTTTGACCCTGTCGGAAAAAATCCTTTTGATACAATAAGCAGTAATGTCATCCGTCATCCAAATCATTTGGCTTTAGCGAGAGAAGCCGCAGCAAAAAGTATAGTACTCCTTAAAAATGAAATGGATGTACTTCCTATTTCAAAAGATATAAATGCGGTTTACGTGGTTGGACCAACGGCTACACATGCACAAGCTTTATTGGCGAATTATTACGGGGTAAGCGAAGATTTAAAAACAATTTTGGAAGGTATTGTTGGTAAAGTGAGTTCAGGAACCTCGGTAACCTATAGTCAAGGTGCTTTGTTAGATGAGGACAATAGAAATCCGATGGATTGGTTTTCTGGCGAGGCCAATGGAACAGATGTCACGATTGCTTGTGTAGGGATTTCTCAGCTTATAGAGGGCGAGGAAGGAGAGTCTATTGCTTCGAGATTCAAAGGAGATAGAGATGATATTGGTTTGCCACAGAATCAAATAGAGTTTCTTAAAAAAATGCGGAAAACTTCGAAGAAACTGGTTGTGGTTGTTACTGGAGGAAGTGCTATTTCTATGCCTGAGGTGTACGATTTAGCTGATGCTTTGGTCTATGTTTGGTACCCTGGTGAACAGGGTGGGAATGCCGTAGCAGATGTCTTATTTGGCGATGTGGTTCCTTCGGGAAGATTACCGGTAACAGTGCCTCAGAGAACAACGGATTTGCCACCTTATGAAGATTATAGTTTAACCAATAGAACCTATCGTTATCTCACAAAAGAACCTTTGTTTCCCTTTGGTTTTGGTTTGAGTTATGTTCCTTTTGTATATGAAAATTTACAATTAGATAAAAAAACAATCAAAAAGGAAGAGTCGGTTAATGTTAGTTTTACGGTGCAAAATAAAGGAGATCAGGATGCGGAAGAAGTTGTACAATTGTATATAAAAGATTTGGATGCCTCCGTCGTTGTCCCTAATCATAGTTTAAAAGATTTTCAAAGAGTTTATTTAAAGTCTGGAGAAAAAAAAGAGGTTACTTTTGTCGTTAGTCCGGAAATGCTCAAATTGGTCAATGATAAAGGTGAAAAAGTTTTGGAAAAAGGGAAATTCAAATTGTTTGTGGGAGGTTCTCAACCCGACCACCGCAGTGCAATATTAGGAGCTGCTAAAGTTTTAGCAGCCGAAGTAACAGTTAAATAGTTTTTTAAAGATGAAAAAACTTATCAATTATTTTTTACAAGGATTACTATACTTGGCCCCCATTGGAGGAACAATTTATATCATTTATCTGGTCTTTTCTTTTGCTGACGGTCTACTCAAGGATCGAATTAAAGAGATCTGGGGAATTGATTTTCCGGGTTTGGGAATTCTGATCATTTTTATTACTTTGATCTTGGTTGGAATCATCGGGCAAACCATTATTGCCAGACCCTTTCAGAAGTTTTTTAATAAAATTATGGATAGGGCTCCTATACTGAAGCTGATTTACACCTCTTTGAACGATCTTTTTTCTGCCTTTGTAGGAAAGGAAAAGAAATTTAATAAGCCGGTATTGGTACTTGTAAATCCTGTTTCCAATTTGGAAAAATTGGGGTTTTTAACAGCAAAAGATTTATCAAGACTGGGAGAATTAGATAAAGTGGCGGTGTACTTTCCGCATTCCTATAATTTTTCGGGTGAGTTATTTATTGTTCCTAGAGATCAAGTCAAAAAACTAGATGTGAATCCTGCTGAGGTTATGAAATTTATTGTTTCAGGTGGCGTAACAGGTTGGGATGAAATAAACAAAATAAAAGAAGAGAAGGCAAATACTTAAAACAGTAATAAAGGTTCATTTTTTAAAATAAAATTGTTGTTAATTACTTCTACGTTTTCGTTGTTTTTTTCGAGGTAAGCATTTAAAATTCTTTTGGTATCGCGGTTGTCTTTTTGATTGATGATGATATCATAATAATCTTGTACTGTTTCAAAAGATTGTTTTTGAGAAGCATAACCAAAGCCTTTATAGATTCCGTTTAAAACAAGAACAAAAGCAAATTCTTTCTTTTTTCTCCCCTTTTCTTTGATGACAAAATTTTTGCTGTCAAATTGCAGATCCAATATGGCTTGTTCTACCCTAGAATTATATAACGCTATACTTTCCTCATTTCTGCAAATTCCATTACATTTTTTGATTTGATAATGAAAGCAGTGGGTTACATTACTCTGTAAATGACAATACTTTGGGCAAAGCGCATATTTTTCGCAGAGCTTTTCCAGAAATGATCTAGCTTCTGTGGTATTGTGAAATTTTACCAAAGGTTTGTTGACAAATTTTAACCTGTTGTAAGCCAGGTGTATAATGCCATTTCTGTCTTCATAACTAAATAGTGCCAAACTTTCTTGCGCACGTCTTTGTGCCCGATTGAATTTAGGATAGATCTTTTTGATCTCTGCAGATTCCAATAAGAGTGCAATAAGCTCGCTGCCAGTTTCTGTAAAAGAGACATCTGCCGTTTCTAGGCACATGTTCACTTCTTTTTTAGCCTTGTCGTAAAAATGACTGAGCACACGTTGTTTGATATTTTTTGCTTTTCCCACATAGATCACTTCTTTTTTTTCATTTTTGAAATAATAAACTCCCGAGGTTTCAGGTAATTTATCCAAAGCACTTTTGGGTAAAAGAGGAGGTAATGTGGCGTGTTTCGACCTCGGATGTAAAAAGGTAAAAAAAACGTTTTGATCGTCTAATTTAAGAAGCTTTTCAAAAAGGATGACAGTGGCTTCTGCATCACCTCTGGCACGGTGCCTGTCAGAAATGGAAATACCTTGTGAGCTGCACAAAGTACCGAGGCTATAAGATTTTAATCCGGGAATTAATTTTCTCGATAAGCGAACAGTACAAAGTTTTTTTCGCTTAAATTCAAATCCAAGATCTTTGAATTCTTTTTGGATGATGTTATAATCAAAATTGACGCTGTGCGCCACAAAAATAGCATCTTTGGTAATCTCTTCTACTTTCTTGGCGATCTCATAGAATTTTGGTGCATTGTACACCATGGCATTGCTAATTCCTGTGAGATTGGTAATAAAAGGAGGGATGTTGGCTTCCGGGTTGACCAAAGTGGTAAACTCGTCGATCACCCTTTTCCCATCGTGTAAAAAAATCGAGATCTCGGTTATTTTCGAACCGTAACCTGTGGTTTCTATGTCGACAACGGCATACACTAGTTCATCAGCTTTTTTAGTGATTTTAACTCTACCCCCAACTCATTTAACATACCTGCAATACTGCTGATCTTGAGTTCGTGTTCTTCGTATTCTTGCGTGTTGATACAGCAGGTAAATTCCCATAGTTCCAAAACGTCTTCTACAGGTACATAATATGGATCGTATTTTTTATTATCTGAGGCTAGCAGCAACATTTGGTGCTCTTTGATTTTATCATACACCCTTTTGTAAACAATACCATCATTTAAAGTAAGTACAATATAGGTTTTACCGTTTTTTATATCTCTGATATCCTCCACAAATCGCGCCACGATATAAGAGCCACTTTTTACCGGGAGCATAGAATCTCCTTTGATAGGAAAAGCCCTGTGTTTTCCGGTGGGTAAAAAAGGCAATTTTATTTTGTTGAGGTGCTCGATGTATTCAGGGTCATCATAACCTCTTAAATAACCAGCCGAAGCTTCTATAGGAATCACCTCGATCAGGTCTTCATCAGCACCATTTACGGTAATAGGAAATAAAACCCTTCGATTTCCCACTTCTATAAAAGAACTATTCGTGGCTTTCGATAAATCTTTTTTGACGAGAATATCGATAGGTAATTTAAAGTAGTTTGATAAATCTACCAAAAAATCTACCGGAGGAATAGCTCTGTTTTCTTCGTAAGAGCTTATTCTTGAACGAGATACATGCAGGTCTTCGGCAAACTGCTCTTGCGTAAGCCCTTTTAAAGACCTTATGTGTTTGATGTTATGTGCTAAATAATTCATAATGCTAAAATCTTGAGCAATATCTGCTAATATTTTGAGCTAATTTAGCAAAAAAATAGTTTCCGTAAAATTATTTCTAAAAAATGTATCTGAATACGCACAGCTTTTACAGCTTACGCTACGGCACTGTAGCACCCGAAACACTTTTGCAGCAGGCAGAACAATTAGGTATCCCGGCTTTTGCTTTAACTGATATCAACAGTACTTCTGCTAGTCTTGAATTTGTGCGTTTAGCTACAAAATATAAAATAAAACCTGTATTGGGAGTTGATTTTCGCAATGGTGTGCAGCAGCAATTTGTCATGTTGGCAAAGAATAATGAGGGTTTTTATCGTATCAATACCTATTTGTCAGAATTTTTGCATCAAGAGAAGTTTGTCGTACCCAAAAAAGCAAAAGAACTCAAAGATACTTTTGTGATTTATCCTTTTCAATCGGATTTAAGAATACTCGAAGAAAATGAATTTATCGGTATAAAACCTTCAGATCTCAATCAGTTAAAATTTTCGGCTTGGCAAGATCATCTAAGCAAATTGGTCATACTTAAAACGGTTTCTTTTGGCGATAAAAAAGGGTTTAATGCACATCGTTTGCTAAGGGCGATAGACAACAATACGTTGTTGAGCAAGCTTCCTGCTTCTGAACAAGGAAATCACGTAGATGTAATGTTCCCTGAAGTTTTACTCAAAGAAATTTTCAAGGCTTATCCGCAATTGATCGAGAATACCCAGAGATTGTTGGATGTCTGTCATATCGTTTTTGATTTTTCAGGAAATGTTCCTAAAAACCAAAAGACTTATACGAAGAGTGAGGAACTCGATTTTAAATTGCTCAGAAAGCTAGCTTATAAGGGCTTGCATTATCGCTATAAAAAAATAGGTGAAAGGGTATTTGAGCGTTTGGAAAAAGAATTGACAATCATCAAAGAAAAGCAGTTTGTGTCTTATTTTTTGATCAATTGGAAGGTGTTGAAATACGCGCGCAGCAAAGGCTATTTTTATGTGGGAAGAGGAAGTGGAGCAAATAGTTTGGTAGCTTATTTACTCCGTATTACAGATGTTGACCCGATAGAATTGGATCTGTATTTTGAGCGATTCATCAATTTATATCGGGCAAATCCACCTGATTTTGATATCGATTTTTCCTGGCGAGATCGGGATGATATCATTCAATTCATTTTTAAACGCTTTCCGCATACGGCCTTAATTGCGGTGTACAATACCTTTAAATTTCGCGCATCGGTCAGAGAAATCGGAAAAGTATTTGGTTTGCCTAAAGAAGAGATCGATAAACTTTCTTCTGGACAATACATTCAAGAAAAGCTCGATAAAATGTCTCGATTGGTTCTGGTTTACAGCAAGTTAATACAAGGTTTTCCGAATTATTTGGGTATACATGCAGGAGGAATTTTAATCGCCGAAAAACCAATTCAATACTATACGGCTACATTTTTACCTCCCAAAGGGTTTTCTACTACCATGTTTGATATGCATGTAGCAGAAGATGTAGGACTCTATAAATTTGACGTACTGAGTCAGCGCGGTTTGGGAAAAATAAAAGAAGCGATAGATATAGTAAAATACAACCATCCTGATCATCCTGACATTGATATTCACGATATCAAACGATTCAAAGAAGATGAAAAGATCAAACATTTACTCAGAAATGCAAAAGCCATTGGTTGCTTCTATGTAGAGTCGCCCGCTATGCGTATGCTGCTCAAAAAATTACAGGTAGATAATTATATAGGCTTGGTTGCTGCGAGTTCTGTGATTCGTCCGGGAGTGGCCAAATCGGGAATGATGCGCGAGTATATTTTGCGTTATCGAAATCCGTCTAGAAGAAAAGATGCGCACCCAACCATGCTCGATATTATGCCGGAAACCTATGGGGTAATGGTGTACCAGGAAGATGTGATCAAAGTGGCGCATTATTTTGGCGGACTTACCCTTGGTGAAGCGGATATGTTGCGAAGGGGTATGAGTGGGAAGTTTAGATCTAGAGAGGAGTTTTTGAAAGTAAAAAATCAATTTTTTGAGAACTGTAAGAGCAGCGGAAAAGATGATGCTTTGACTGCCGAGATCTGGCGACAAATAGAGAGTTTTGCCGGCTATGCTTTTGCCAAGGGGCACTCGGCTTCATATGCTGTAGAGAGTTATCAGAGTTTGTTTTTAAAGGCCTATTATCCTTTGGAGTATATGGTGGCAACCATCAATAATTCGGGAGGATTTTACAGACCTGAATATTATTTACACGAAGCGCGTATGCATGGAGGCATTATTCATCCTCCCGATATTAATAAGTCTTATGCGCAAAATTTTATTGAAGGAAAGCATATTTATTTGGGTTTTATGATGCTGCATGCTTTTGAATCTCAGAATGCAAAAAAGATCATTCGGGAAAGAGAAAGAAACGGCTTGTTTTTAAATCTCGATGACTTTATCGATCGCGTTCCGATAGGTTTAGAGCAACTTATTTTGTTGATCAAGGTGAATGCTTTTCGGTTTTGCAATCCAAACAAGCGAGAACTTTTGTGGGAAGCGTATATGAAAGTACATAAAATTGAGATGGAAGAACACATTCAAACCTTATTCAAATCAGAAAAAGTAAATTATAAAACGCCTGTTCTAACAAGTTCTATGTTAGAAGATGCTTTTGATGAGATCCAATATTTAGATTTCCCCCTTTGCGATCCTTTTATGCTTTTGGCAGAGCCTGTACAAACAGAAATTTTTGCCAAAGATCTCTATCAATATGTAGGTAAAAATGTGACTGTATACGGTTATTATGTAACCGTAAAAAAGACGGTTACCTCTAAGGGCGACTTGATGTATTTTGGCACTTTCGTGGATGAAAAAGGAGACCATATAGACACCGTTCATTTTCCGCAAGCTGCCCGAAAAAATTTGTTTAGAGGAAGGGGAATTTATCGTTTAACAGGAAAAGTAACAGAAGAATTTGACTGTGTGACTATTGAAGTTGATGACATGGAAAAGTTAGCCATTGTACAAGATCCTAGGTATGCAGAAGAGAAAAAAAGCTAAAAGTATGACACAAGAACGCTCAATTGTACATATGGATCTCGATACATTTTTTGTATCCTGCGAAAGACGAATAGACAGTCGTTTAAACAATATGCCTGTCTTGATCGGAGGAACTTCCGACAGGGGAGTAGTAGCCTCCTGTAGTTATGAAGCGCGAAAATTTGGCGTACACTCGGCCATGCCTATGCGTATGGCAAAACAATTATGTCCGGAAGCCATTGTTTTACGCGGAAACTCCGGTGTTTACACAAAATTCTCTAAAGAGGTCACAGATGTAATTCAAGAGACAGTTCCTCTGTATGAAAAATCTTCTATCGATGAATTTTATATAGATCTTACAGGAATGGATCGTTTTTTTGGTTGTCATCAACTCGCTACAGAACTCAGAACAAAAATTATGAAAGAAACAGGTTTGCCTATTTCTTTTGGTTTGTCTGTAAATAAAACAGTTTCCAAAATTGCTACAGGAGAAGCAAAACCCAATAATCAGCTAAAGGTTGATTCAGGCTTAGAAAAAGGGTTTTTAGCACCACTTTCGGTTAGAAAAATCCCGATGGTGGGTGAGAAAACCTATAATGCTTTGTGTGATTTAGGAATTAAGCGAATTAAAACGGTTCAGGAAATGCCCGTGAATATGATGGAACGCGTATTTGGTAAACACGGGATTACGCTTTGGAAAAAAGCCAATGGTGTAGATAATTCGCCTATTGTTCCTTATCATGAGCGCAAATCTATTTCTACCGAGCGAACTTTTGATAAAGACACCATCGATGTTTATAAGTTAAAAGGAATTATTACAGCAATGACAGAAAATTTGATCTATCAACTAAGAAGAGGAAATAAACTTACGGCCTGTGTGACATTTAAGATCAGGTACTCAGATTTTCAGACTTATACCAAGCAAAAAATGATTCCATATAGTTCGGCAGACCATATTATTTTACCTATTGTAATGGATTTGTATAAAACACTGTATCAAAGAAGGTTGCTTGTAAGGTTAGTAGGTGTAAGGTTTAGTCATTTGGTGAGTGGCGGACATCAAATAAATATGTTTGAAGATGATGAAAAGATATTGAACTTATATCATGCTATGGATAAAATGCGGGAGCGATTTGGCGATAGAGCCGTAATAAGAGCTTCCGGGATGGGAGCAAAAAGTATTAGTAGATGGAATCCTTTTACAGGAGAACCGCCACCTTTATTGGCCAATAGAAGGCAGTAGGAACAAAGATTTTATATAATTCTCAAAAAACCAAGTAAATTGCAATAAAACCAAATAAATCTTAAATAATTAATAAATCGTCAATATAGGCTTGCTGAAAATGTGAGATATTGGTATATTTGCATTATTAGATGAATTAAAAAAGTATAATAAATCAATAGTTATGAAAAAAATATTTATAATTTTTGCTTTTGTTTTGTTTGCTTTACAAACAAATGCGCAGGAGATGAATAATTCAAATGTTCAAGTAGGTGATGCATTAATTATTCAAAAACCCTCAACGCCAAGTTTTAAACATATCTATTTTCCTAAGGATAATTTTATCATTAAAAGAGGAGGGATTGTAAATTATGATAATATTTACGCCAATGAAGTTCATGTTGTAAAAATTGTTGAGAAAAAGGATGGTTCTCAAGAAGTAGTTTTACAAAGAACAGATGGAAAGAAATTCTTTAAAACATATAATACAGTAAGAGCCGATTTGACCAAAGCTTTAGAAAGTGGTGAATTGACCAAAAAAACCTAAAGGATCACATAAGTGATTGTTATTGCCTTTTGTTGACGATAAGAAATTTTCAAATACATAATAAACTATTTCGTATCTTCACTAAGCATTTAGGATTAAAACACACACTTAAAAAAAGCATATGTCCTTTTCAGAATTATTTGCGTCAGGTACCAAAAAAAACAACCTGATTCACTTTGCGGCAATTGTAAAAATGGCTGTAATAGATGGCGAAATGAATGAGCCTGAATTAAATCTGTTGAAAAAATTCGCTAAAAAATTAGATGTTCATACCGAAGAATTTGAAAAAGTTATATCCGATCCTTCAAAATTCCCCAGTGACGTAACGCATACAAAAGAGCAGCGATTACAACATATTTTTGACCTGTTTCAAATGATCTATATCGATCATGAAATAGATGAACCTGAAGCAAAACTAATTCATAAATATGCCATTGGGCTAGGATGTTCTGAAGAACGCGCAAAAAATATAATAGCGAAATCAATTCTTTATTTCGGGAGAAGGTTTGAATTTGAAGATTACAAGGAATTTTTAGAAAAATAATTGATCAAAAAGATGTATTGAAGAAGTAAATCAACTTTTCAATCCTTCATTAGGGAACCAGATTCTTATCATTCTTGAATTTCAGATATTCCTTATTTTCTACAATTTCTGCGATTCTGATTACGCTCTCATACAAATCCAAAAACGAAATATACAAGGGAGCAATACCCAAACGAATATTGTTTGGCGGTCTGAAATCCGGAATAATACTTTTGTGATCTTTTGAGGGTTCAATCATCGCACAATTTATGGCGTAAGCGTTTTCATGTTGAATAGAAATATGTGAACCTCTGTTTTCTGCATTTTTAGGAGAAGCAACCGAAAACCCTAGAGGAATAAGCCAAGTTTCTATCATACTCATCATAAACTCCGTTAGGCTTTTACTTTTTTCTCTCAACTGAGAAACTCCGGCATCCACCATTATTTCCAAACCTTTTTCCATGGCAGAAAGTGATAAGATAGTAGGCGTGCCAACCCCAAATTTTTGGATACTTTTAGAAGGTAAGAAATCATTCGAGAAATCAAACGGTCGGTCATGCCCAAACCAAGACCAAACAGGGTTTTCCATTTTCTCT
Source organism: Namhaeicola litoreus (assembly GCF_042679565.1). Taxonomy (NCBI): domain Bacteria; kingdom Pseudomonadati; phylum Bacteroidota; class Flavobacteriia; order Flavobacteriales; family Flavobacteriaceae; genus Namhaeicola; species Namhaeicola litoreus. The sequence goes on from NZ_JBHTMY010000003.1 coordinate 327,653, forward strand.
TGTAGCTTTTTATTCACATACAAAAAAGCCGGTGCACCGGGTCCGCCATTCAAATATTTGTAGGTACACCCTACAGCCAAATCTGCATTCCAATCATTCAATTTAATGGGTACTGCACCTACGGCATGTGAAAGATCCCAAAGCACTAAGCTGCCTTTTTTATGGGCAATTTCGTTGATTTCTTTCATAGGGTACAAAAAAGAACTTTTATAAGTTACATGGCTCAAAGTGAGCAATGAAGTATTTTCTGAAATTTTGGAAATGATTTCTTCTTTAGTCGTTGTGATTTGATCTTTACTTTCTATAAAGAGAAGTTTATGATTTTGAAAATGTTCCTTTATTAATCCTTGAAGAATATATAAATCAGTTGGAAAGTTTAATTGATCTGTAAGAATCTCATTTCGGCTTTTATTATATTTTAAAGCTGCATAGGACAATTTGTAAAGGTTCAACGAGGTTGAATCCCCTACAAAAATTTCATCCTCTTTTGCACCTACAATTTTTGCAATTTTAGAAGCATTTTTTTTAGAAAGATCTATCCACTTTTCATTCCAACTTCTGATAAGACGATTTCCCCACTCTTCTTTAACGACATGTTGCAAATGAGATATGGTCGCTTTAGGCAGTTTACCCAAAGAATTTCCATCGAGGTAAATCACGTGATCATCAGATACAAATAGGTCTCTGAATTTTGCTAAAGAATCTTTCTTATCGAAGGCCAAAGCCTGTTTTCTGAATTCTTCTCGATTCATTTACTCATATTTTTATCAAAATATTGGCTGATGATTTCATCTACCCATAATTGATGCATTTTGCCAGAGAAATGAAGTCCGTCTTTCGCGAAGTATTCTGGATTTCCCAGCCCTGATCTCGAGACTTCCGTAATATCAACAAAAGTTACATTTATCTTAAGTGTTTCTTCTTTTTTCACTTTATTGTAAAGATCAATTTCTTTAGCTATTTTTTTCTGATCACGACTGGACCCAAAAGGACTTACTCCCCAATCCGGAATTGAGACTACTATAACATTTTCAGGCTTGCCATTTGCAAATCCGATGGCTATATTGAGTAAATCTGCAAATTCAATTCTAAAATTTTCGACGTCTCTCCCTCTATATTGATTATTTACACCAATCAAAAGCGTAACTAAATCATAATTTTTAGCCAAGCCTTCATTTACAATAGCAGCTTTTAACTCGTCCGTTGTCCAACCGGTTTTAGCTACAATTTTTGGTTCTTGAAAGTTGTAGCCTTGTTCATTCAAATCATTCACTAAAATCATAGGAAATCGATCAGAAATTGCCACACTTTCACCAATGGTATAACTATCACCTAATGCTAAATAGGACTTCAATTGATTTTGTTCTTGTAAATTTTGATCAGACTCTTGACTTGAACATGAGATGGACAAAAGTAAAAATAAAAAAAGAAGAGCGTTAATTTGCTTCATATATCAGTTATTAATTTGTCTTACTCTAGTCTCGCCAATCACAATACCTTTTTTGATCAAAGGTTGCCCTTTGTATTCCAAATTGGATTCACCGTAAGCCGTTAATTTAATTTCTTTATTGACAAAAAGTCTAAATTCAGCTTCACCATACGAGGTTATTTTTGCCGTTTCACTTTCTACTTCCATGGCATCAATTTCGCTTTCACCGTAAGAAATAATTCTATGATCTTCTATAGAACCAGATTTAAAAGTCAATTCATTTTCGCCGTAAAGTACAGATTTCATCTCTTCCAATTTTACGTCGTTCAGCATAATTTCAGTTTCTCCATAGAGGCTAAGCACAAATTTAGTTCCTTTTAACTGATCTTTGCAAACAAATTCTTCTTCACCTCTCAAAGACAATTCTTCCAAGTTTTTATAAGTGACTACTACTGTAGCTACAGTTCCTTGATAAATAGGTTTTTTACCTTCCCATTCTTCATTTTCTACTTTTTCATTTTTAGTGATCGTTTTTGCACCCTCCAAATAGAGGTGCATCGTTTTACCTGAAGATTCGATATTAAACTTTTCTTCAGAAACACTTAGGCTTTGAACAACCACTTCTTCTTTATTTCCTTCTTGAAAAACAACTTCTATATGCGGACTGACAATGACTTTTGAAAAAGGCTGAACGGTTATGGTTTTAATTTGTGCGAATGCAACAGAAACTCCAAAAAGCATTATACAGGTCAAAAATTTATTGATTCTATTCATGGGATAAAGTTTTTATAAAGATCGATAATTAAATTTATAATTTAGGTTTGGCTCCAATTTTGGAGTTGATCAATTCATTTCATGGACATCGAATTGATTAAAATGTTACAGGGAAAGGGCAATAATTTGATGAATTATTGCTTTTCAAGTTCTTTAAAAAGCAATTGTGACAAAGGAATGAGCATCAATCCTGAAAAAATAAACAAAATAAATGCGTATTTCAGATTGAATAAATGAGCCAAATATCCAACCAAAGGTGGGCCAATAAGCATTCCTACAATTCCATAGGTAGAGATAATCGAAAGGGCCATTCCCGGAGAATATTTTTTTGAATTTCCGGCCAAAGTAAAGGTCATTGGAAAAACAGCGGCAACGCCGATCCCTACAATTGAAAATCCAAATAAGACAGGCCAGAAATAGGGGAAGATTATAACAATGAGCACACCAATGGCGACAATTGATGCTCCTATCAAATATGTTTTTTTCATACCAATATGATCTACCACCTTATCTGAAAAGAACCTGGAAAGCGCCATAAATGTCATAAAAATTAAGTAGCCCAATGTAAATACTTCAGCGCCTACCACTTCTTTAAAATAAACGCCACTCCAATCGAACATACCACCTTCACAAAGTGCAGCGAAAAAAACCATTAAACCTAAATATAAAATGAATTTATCCGGTTTTCCAAAGATCAATTTATTCCCAGTGCTAACCTTGTCGTTTCTGATCAAAAAGGGATAGGCGATTATGCCCATAATTAATCCGACAGTAGCAACATACATAAAATGTTCTTTCATTGGAATATGGTTTTTAACTAAAAAAGTAGAAAATAATACACCCACTAATCCGCCCAAACTCCATAATCCGTGAAATGAACCATTAATCTTTTTGGTATAGTTTTTCTGAACCATTAATGACTGCGTATTCATTGAAATATTTACAATTCGCATCGCAAATGAGAACAAACTTACCGCGAGAAATAGCCAGCCTATTTTGTCTGCGAAACCGATAAGAATCAACGAAAATATATGTAAAATATAAGCAAGGAACATAGGATTTCTACTATTGAATTTACTTACCAACCATCCGGATATGGGCAACCCGATAAGTGAACTGATGGGCATGGCTAAAAGAAGATTTCCCAATTCAGCTTCATTCAAACCAAAATTGGTTTTAATTGATGGAATTCTGGAGGCCCAAGAAGCAAAGCAAAAACCTACTAAAAAAAAATACACGCTAAGTGCAATGCGTTGTTTGGATTGTTGAGTCATGGCGAAAAAATACTGTACAAATATCCGAAGTATTTTTCACAGTTTCACTAGTGATATGCTTTCAAAAATATTTTTATATTATTATAACTTTTACAAAAGACTATTTAATTGTATCAGTTATTTCACCGCAGCTCAACATAGAAGAGCCAAAGTAAGGGTTTTTTATCACCTCATTTAAACTTAGCCAGTCCGCACCTTTACTTGTATTTGCCATGGGGCAATGTTGTATGAACATAGGACGATCTGAGGCATCAAAGTTCTTAGCCATCAGAATCATTTGATTTGAAACAATAATAAATTCTTGTCGAATGCTTTCCAGATCTTTTTGTTTCGACAACCTGAGTAACGATTCGCTTAGCTCTTTTGAGGTCTTCGTCCAATTTTCATGATTGTCCTCATTTATTAATGAATGATCAATACTTTTTAGAGAAGTTGCCATTTTTTGAGTATTTTGAAGTGCGAGTGCTGAATCATCATTTACCAAGGCATCTTTTAAGTCGAAATACGAATTAAACACAATACTCAGTCGTTCTTGAAAAACAGGAGATTCTACTTTTCTACTATTTATAATCGCCCGGCTAGTTCTTTTCTCCGGACCTGATATTCCAAGATGGTCCTCATGACCAGTATTTGTTTTCCCGCCCGATTGATTCATCATGGATTTTTTACCTTTTAGTTGTGCTGCAGCATCAAGAGTAAAAGTGCCATTTGTGACAATTTCATCTCCCACATTTAATCCCTCTAAAACTTCGTATAGATCATTTATTCTATTTCCCAGAACAACTTCGCGCATTTCAAAAATTGGCTCATTTGAAATCGGTTTGAGGTAAATAACAGATCTTTTACCCGTCCATAAAATGGCCGATGCTGGTATAAGCAGACGCTCCTGATCGGAATGGGAATTTGCCACTTTACCCTCGACAAACATCCCCGGTTTGAAAATCCCTTCATTGTTTGGCAAAACTGCTCTTAGTTTTACTGTCCGCGTTTGATTGTTTAAAATTGGATCTATAAAATCTGTTCTGGCAGTAAAAGATTTATCGGGATATGCATTTGTTGTGATTTGGATTATTTGCCCTTTTTTGAAAAGACCTATTTGGTTTTCATAAATATCAAAATTGGCCCAAACAGAATTTAAATTGGCAATTTTAAATAAGGCTTGTCCTTGTGCCACATAGTCACCTTTAGCAACTAACTTTTCTGTTACAGTTCCGGAAACGGTCGCATAAACCGGAAAATTTTCTATAGGTTTCCCTGTTTTTTCAATTTGATCAATCTGTTTATCCGATAATTTCCACAATTTTAATTTATTCCGAACTGCGGCGTACAGCGGTTTTTGTGATTCCTTTAAATTTGATGCCGTAATTAATTCTTGCTGTGCAGCATACAATTCTGAGGAATAAATAGTGGCCAATAACTGCCCCTTGTTTACTTTTTCTCCAGTATAATTTACGTTCAGATTTTCGATCCTACCTGAAAAAAAACTTACTTGAATTTCCTCTAATGATTCATTTTCGATAATTTTTCCTGTAAGTTTAATGATACCGTTTTCCTCTGAGCCCATTCCTACTATTGTAGTTTGAACATTTGCCAAAACCAAAGCATTTTCTGTCAGTTTGAATTGGTCTGCCGATAATCCGTCTGCGCCAATTTCGGCAGGTATAAGATCCATGCCACAAATTGGGCAATCGCCAGGTTCAGTTTTCATAATCTGTGGATGCATAGCACAGGTCCACATTTGTTCGTTATTTACTATTTCGCTATGTTCATGAGCATCATTATTTTTTGATGAATTACCAAAAATAAGCCATCCTAATAGTAGGCCTGCCAATAATATTCCGATATAAATAATGTAATTTTTCATTTTTACTTTTTTAGATGTGTTGATATTTTTCGAATTGAAAGAGACGAGGTAAACCACAATGCAAATCCGCTTAAAACAGTAATTAAACCTAATAAAGAAAATATTCTCAACACAAATGTGTTGAAGTTATCTCTACCGTCATAATCCATGGTGTGGGTCATCCATAAAAAATCAAACCATCGCCATGCCCGATGCCTAACCGTTTGAAATTTTCCATCTTTTATTGATATATAAGCTTTTAAGGCGTGGTCATTTTTATATGAAATAACATAGGCCGGTAATAGTTTTTCTCTGTATTCATGATGTTTGTCGACAGCATCGATTTGTTCTATAGTGGCTACTTCGAGTTCATTTTTTACATAGTTTTTCGCAACATACAAGGCTTCCTCTTCTGAGATATAGTTTTTAGGTTTACCATTTAAAGCATTGTACAATTGCCTGTTGTTCACCCAATAGTAGGGCACGTTATTTATATCTCTTAATTCGATTGTACCAATACCCTCAGGAACATTGAGTTGGGAAGGACTAATTAGATCAGCAAAAACCTTTGGTTGGAAAGATAGATTCTTAAATTGATCTCCATGAATTTCATCAATTTTCGTCCAACTAAAGTATAAACCACTGATCGTCCAAAACAAGAATTGGATTCCTATAAATAAGCCTAAATACCTATGTGTCTTTCGAATTTTTAATGCTGTATGCCTGTGTAACATTATTTTTAAAGTTTTATTTTTCTTAATCTAAGAGAATTCGTTATAACAGATACCGAGCTAAAACTCATGGCTAAAGCCGCAATCATGGGTGAGAGTAGAATACCAAAAAAGGGATAAAGTATTCCTGCTGCCAGGGGCACACCCAATACATTGTAAAAAAAAGCAAAAAAGAGGTTTTGTTTGATATTTTTAATAACGCCATGACTTAATTTTTTAGCTTTCACAATACCTGCCAAATCGCCTTTGACCAGAGTTATCGATGCGCTTTCTATGGCTATATCGGTTCCTGTTCCCATGGCAATACCCACATCAGATTGAGCCAAAGCCGGTGCATCATTTATACCGTCACCGGCCATTGCGACAACTCTACCTTTCTCTTGTAATTTCTTTATTTCGTTTAATTTGTCTTCGGGTAGACATTCTGATTTATAGCGGTCGAGGTTCAATTGTTTGGCAACTGCTTTGGCAGTATTTTCATTATCCCCTGTTAACATAATGACTTCTATACCAATTCTTTGTAAATCTTCAATTGCTTTCTGACTTGTTTTTTTAATTGCGTCAAAAATGGAAACGTATCCAACCGCCTCTTTATCTATGGCTATATAAGACACCGTTTTGCCATGTTCTTGTTCGGCAATCACTTTGGTCTTTAAATCTTCTGAAATAAAAATCGATTGCTGTTTCAATAGTTTGTCATTTCCCAATGCAATTTTTTTACCTTGAAAAGTTCCTATCACTCCTTTACCTGCTATTGCTTCAAAATCATCGATTTTAATAATAGAAGTATTCGTTGATATTCCGTAGTGTACAATTGCTTTGGCTAGAGGATGTTCACTGTACTGATTTAATGAAGTAATATATTGTATTAAAATTTTTTCATCTGAAGGATTTGTGGCAATTACTTGTTCTACAGACGGTTTACCTTCTGTTAGGGTTCCTGTTTTATCAACAATGAGTGTATCAACTATATTCATTTTTTCTAATGCCTCCGCATTTTTAATCATTACCCCCGATTGAGCACCTCTACCAATCCCAACCATCACAGACATTGGAGTGGCCAGCCCAAGTGCGCAAGGACATGCAATGATTAAAACGGCTATGGCATTAACGAAGGCAAAGACATAGGCAGGTTCTGGACCAAAAGCGGCCCATATCATAAATGTGATGATGGAAACCCCAATCACAATTGGCACAAAGTATTTAGAGATTCTGTCCGCTAATTTTTGAATAGGTGCTTTAGAACGACTTGCCGTATTTACCAATTCAATGATTTGAGAAAGCAAGGTTTCTGATCCCACTTTTTCGGCTTTCATTACAAAGGATCCTGTACTGTTTAATGTTCCAGAACTTACTTGATCATTAATGCTTTTATCTAAAGGAATAGGTTCGCCAGTAATCATAGATTGATCAACACTGCTGCTGCCTTCAACTATATAGCCGTCTACAGGTATTTTTTCTCCAGGTTTAATGCGCAATAAAAAACCTTTTTCAATTTGATCGATCGCTATAGTTTTTTCTTCCCCATTTTCCACTAAGGTTGCGGTGGAAGGTACTAATTTTAGTAATTCTTTGATTGCTCCGCTGGTTTTGCTGTGTGCTTTGGCCTCTAAAATCTGACCTAAAAGGACTAATGTTAGAATAACAGTTGTCGCTTCAAAATAAATATAAACATTACCCTCAGCAGATTTAAAGTTTTCAGGAAATATTTTAGGAAATAATAGGGCGAATACACTAAATATCCATGCAATACCCGAACCAATTCCAATCAGCGTAAACATATTTAAGTTCATTGTTTTTATGGAGGTCCAAGCACGTTTAAAAAACATCCAACCGGAATAGAATACTACCGGAATTGACAATGCAAATTGAATCCAATTCCAATATTTTTGTTCTGCAACTTTATACAAAGGATTATCGCTTGCCATGTCGGACATCGCTATAAGAAAAATAGGAATTGTAAATACCACGGCAATCCAAAATTTCTTCAATAAACCTTGATAATGTTTTTTTTCAGAAGATATTTCAGTATCCATTGATACTAAGTTCATACCGCAGATGGGGCATGTACCCGATTCCTTGTTTATAATTTCTGGATGCATTGGGCATGTCCATTGATATACGGTTCCAGTAGATAAATTTTGCTCTTCCACAAGATCCATCCCACAGATCGGACAATCTCCAGCTTTGTCATAGGTTTTCTGCCCTTCACAATGCATAGGGCAATAAAAAAAGCCTGTACCTTTCCCTTTTTGTATTTGTTCTTTTATTAGTTCTGATTCTTGGAGATGTTCACCTTGTCTATGAATGTGATATCGTCCACCGTCATCATTAAAAGTTTCTTGAATAGTTTCAATTGGAATTTGGTCTTCCATTTCAATAGTGGCTTCTTCCTTTTCTAGATCTACATGAGCGGTTGTAATCCCTTTAATTTTTAAAAGCAATTCTTCCACATGATTTCTACAACCATTGCAAGTCATTCCGCGAATGTGATAAGTTTGTCGCATATTTTAGAGGCTCAAATAATTAATGATAGAACTTTGCACATAATAGCTTTTTACTGCATCTATCTGTGCTAATTGAAATTTGATTTGTAACTCTTGAATATCTAAAACATCCTTAAAATCAATGGTGCCGGTTTCATAATTCTTTATTAGAATTTCTTCTGCATTTTTTGCCTGGATCAAATTTTTTTGCTGTGTTTCAAAACTTATAATGGCAGAATATCGATCATTGATAGCTTTGTCTAAAGCAGCTTCAAGGGTATTGGTGCGCTCTTGCTTTTGTGCAATAATTTCTTGTTGTTGCAATTCGTTCTGCCTGGTTTGCGACTTATATTTTTTATTAAAAATAGGAATAGTCAATGCTACCATGGGCATGAGTATATCTTTTCCATTATCACTAAAATCCATATCTGTTCTCTCTTCAACGTTGATATAGTCTATACCGAAACCTATCATTGGATTTTTTTCCTTTTGATTTAGTAATTCGGATTGAACAACTGATTGATAAAGTTTGTCAAACTTTAAAATTTCGGGATGTAATTCTATATTTTTTTGGGATGAAACCTCACTAGATTCTGGTATAATCAAATTGTCCGAAATTTCTATTGGAGTATCTTTATCACGGTTTAATAGTTTATTCAAATTAGTTTGTTCAGCCAGATAATTAAATTCTAAAATACTATGCAATTGTTTTAATTCATTTTGACGCATTTGTAATTTTAGGACATCAACAGCTGAGCTTTTACCTACTTCAACGTATGTTAAAGCCAAGTTTTCAAAGGTGTTCAGGAGTTCCATATTCTCTATTAAAACAGCTTTCTGTGCTTTGAGGGCATTTAAATTATAATAAGATTGAGAAACCGAAGCAATCAATTTTCTCTTCGCGATGATGAGGTCTTCATACTGAGCATCTGCCAAGGAACCAACATAATTCTCTCGAGCGGTAATAGAACCAAACCAGGGTAACATTTGTTTCACTGAAACTTTATAACGCTGGGCTCCGGTTCTCGTTTCAGGTTCACTTATAAAATAACCAAAGCCCACTTCGGTATTGGGAATGTTATTAACCTCATTCACTTTTTCTTTAACTATTTCATGTTGAAGCTCGAATTTTTCAATTTCAGGGCTATTTTCTAAAGCAATTTCAATCAGTGTTTCCATTTCTTGAGCAAAGCCAACATTGAAAATCAAAAGTCCGACAAGTATCAAAAATCTTTTCATTTTTTCATTTTTTTAAGTTGAAACTCTTTGTTCCAGCTAAATAAGACCGGAACAATAAAATAAGAAGTGATATCGATGATCATTCCTCCAAAAATGGGGATGGCCATCGGTATCATGATATCACTTCCTCTACCTGTAGAAGTCAGTACAGGAAGCAGTGCTAAAACAGTTGTCACAGTTGTCATTAAGCAAGGTCTAATGCGTTTACCCGCAGCTTCTATTGTAGCTGAGCGAATTGCTTGTTTATCGGTGGGATTCTCTTTTGAGAAGGTTTGAGTGAGGTAGGTAGCCATAACAACGCCATCATCTGTTGCAATGCCAAACAATGCTATAAATCCAACCCAAACAGCGACACTTAAATTTATGGTTTTTACATTAAAAATATCTCTCAGATTTTCACCGAATAGATTGAAATTTAGAAACCAATCCTGATCATACAACCATATCATGATAAATCCACCTGCGAATGCGACGGTAATTCCAGTAAAGATCATAAGAGAAGTAGTGACAGATCGAAACTGGAAATAAAGAATTAAAAATATAATGATTAGTGCCAAAGGAATCACTACAGAAAGAGTTTTTTCTGCCCTAAGTTGATTTTCATAGGTGCCTGTAAATTTGTAACTTATACCTTCTGGAACTATTAAATCGCCTGAATCAATTTTATCTTGAATTATTTCTTGCGCAGTTTCTACTACATTTACTTCTGCAAAACCATCCAGTTTATCAAACAATACATAGCCTACTAAAAATGTATCTTCACTTTTAATCACCTGCGGACCTTTCTCATATCGTATTGTAGCCAATTCGCTCAATGGAACAGGTGTGCCTTTTTCCACAGGAATATAGATTTGGTTTAAATCTTCAGGGCTAGAACGCAATTCTCGTGGGTATCTAACGCGAATGCCATACCTCTCCCTTCCTTCAACAGTTTGTGTTAGCACCATTCCACCAACAGCGACTTTCAATGTATTTTGTACGTCGTTAATCGAGATACCATAACGAGCAATTTTTTCTCTATCAATATCTATTAACATGTATGGCTTACCCACAATTCTATCGGCGAAAACAGCTTCTTTTTTAACTCCTTCTACCTTTTGTAATATGCTTTCCAATTGAATTCCAAAGGCTTCAATTTGAGAAAGATCTTGACCTTTTACTTTGATACCCATAGGTGCTCGCATCCCTGTTTGAAGCATGACTAATCTCGTCTCGATAGGTTGTAGTTTTGGTGCTGATGTTACGCCTGGAATCTTGGTCACCTTGATAATTTCATTCCAAATGTCGTCCGGAGACTTTATACTTGGTCGCCAATTTCTATAGAACTCACCGTCTTTATCTTCGATCAACTGACTATTTTTTATTGTGGAAAAGTCACTTGAAAATGAAACTGCTTGAACTTCTTCTGTATGGTTAGGATTGGAAACCAAGCGACCATCTTTTAAGATAAATAAACCATCCTTGTTTGTTTTATAGCGTTGGCGCACACCGTCTGCATTATTCATATATTCAGGTTTATACTGAATAATATTTTCATACATAAAAATAGGCGCAGGGTCTAAGGCCGATTCCGTTCTTCCTGCCTTGCCTACAACTGTTTCAATTTCAGGAATGCTCGCTACAGCCATATCGAGTCGTTGTAAAATGTCTTTATTTTCTTCTATACCGGAATGCGGCATCGAGGTTGGCATCAATAAAAAGGATCCTTCATTCAAAGAGGGCATAAACTCTTTACCGGTATTTTTCATAATGAAAAAGCCAAAAACTACAAGGGAGGTAGGTATGATCAAAAACAAAAACCTGCGGTCTAAAGCCCATTTTAGGATGGAAATATAGTTTCTTTGGAACAACAAAAATATTCCCAACAATCCGAAACAGATCAATCCAACAAAAATAAGGTTGAGTAAGATGCTTTTGTCAAAACCCAAAGGTCTCCAATGTTCTGCCAACAGAAAAACAATAGTGCATACTGTGATGAAGATATTGACAATATTTGCTCTTTTCACCGATATTTTTTGATTGGCCCTTAAAAAGGCTACAGCGGCAAAACCAATTAAAATAAGTCCAACCCAAAACCCTTGAAACATTGTATAAAGCCCAAGAATTGCCAAACCACCATTCAATAAATAGATTGTTGTTTTCCTCAAATTAATTCTTTTGAAGATTGAAGCAGCAAATGGCGGAATTAAAAACAGGGCAATAACAAGTGCAGCAATGAGGGCAAATGTTTTTGTAAAAGCCAAGGGCCTAAATAATTTACCTTCGGGACCTATTAAAGTAAAAACGGGAATAAAACTGATTACGGTTGTCATGACAGCTGTGACAATGGCGCCAGAAACTTCGGCAGTAGCGTTATATACAATGGTATTGATAGGTAGATTTTTTTTGTCTTCACCCATGTGTCTGATGATATTTTCTGATAGAATTACGCCGACATCGACCATGGTTCCAATGGCAATTGCAATTCCGGATAAGGCCACAATATTTGCATCTACACCAAAGAATTTCATCGCGATAAAAACCATTAAAATGGCTACGGGTAAAAGACCTGAAATGAGAATAGAGGCTCTAAGATTAAATACCATAACAACTATTACCAAAATAGTGATAAGTACTTCTAACGTAAGTGCTTCGTTCAATGTTCCAAGGGTTTCCTGGATAAGTTCTGTTCTGTCATAAAATGGAACAATGGTGAGTTGAGATGTTCTTCCGTCTGCTAATACTTTTGAAGGCAAACCTGCACTAATTTCTACTATTTTTTCCTTGACACCATTGATCACTTCCAAAGGATTGGAGCCATATCTGGCTACGACTACGCCACCCACAACTTCTGCACCTTCCTTATCTAGTATGCCTCTTCTTGTTGCAGGTCCCATCGATACTTTTGCCACATCTTTAATTCTGATGGGTATATAATTTTCTGAGCTTACAACTGCATTTTCAATATCTTCAATTGATTTTATATAGCCCAAAGCTCGAACCAAATATTCTGCACGATTAATTTCAATGGTTTGAGCCCCAATATCTTGATTGTTATCTTTTACCGCTTTTACAACTTTTTCCAGGGCAATATTATATTGGCGTAAAAGTTCAGGATTCACATCAACTTGATACTCCATCACATGTCCTCCAATCGAAGCTACCTCCGAAACACCACTTACCGAAGAAAGGGCATATTTTATATAATAATCTTGTATACTTCTCAATTCTTGCAAATCCCAACTACCGGTTACATGGCCATTTTCGTCGCGACCTTCCAAGGTGTACCAAAAAATTTGACCTAAGGCAGTTGCATCAGGACCCAAAGTAGGATTGATACCCTCCGGTAATAAGTTGTTTGGCAAAGAATTGAGTTTTTCAAGGATGCGGCTTCTGCTCCAGTAAAACTCGATGTTTTCTTCAAAAATGATGTAAATGCTGGAAACACCAAACATGGAAGAGCTACGAATAGTTTTAACTCCAGGAATTCCTAATAAAGAGGTGGTTAAGGGATAAGTGATTTGATCTTCAATATCTTGTGGAGATCTACCATCCCATTTAGTGAAGACAATTTGCTGGTTTTCACCGATATCTGGAATGGCATCAACAGACACAGGATGTTTGGGGAGAAATCTTGTATCCCAATTGAAAGGCGCATTTACAGTTCCCCAACCAATAAAAATGAAGAGTAAAAGTACTGCAACAAGTTTGTTTTCAATTAGAAAACGAATGATTTTATTTAGCATAACAAATTAAAAAAGGATTGAACGAAAGGTTTTGTTCAAAGGCAAAATGCCTCACACCGTCATTGATGTGATCATGCTATAAAATCAAATGAGAAATGTTTGGTACAACACCTGAATGTCGATTGCCACCGGAGGCGGTGGCTCATAGTAGAATTTTATTTTTTCTTCTTGGTTGACTGAAAACCCATTGATGAAGGTATGTACAAACGCAACAAAAAAACTTGTAGAAAACTGAGCTTCGCTGACTTGATTCTTAAAGTTTTCATCGGAATTGAGGAGTTGATGTAGGTTCTTACAACAGGTTTGAGAAGTTATGTTGTCATGATCTATATCCTTCAATTCACATGCTGAATCCATATTTGCCATGCCACAGTCTAAATGCTTTTCACCGAAAGTCAGGGCAGATTTTACCGCAATATCTCCACAAAAGTGGGTATTCATGGCAATTCCCAATTGGGATGACAACATGATCAATGAGAGCGATATGGCGATTATTTGTTTCACGAATCACAAAGGTACTAAAAAAGAGAACGATAAAATCGATCTTATGTTGTTTTTATAGAGTAAAATCTAGTAATCAATAGGTTAACTACTATCTTAAGGTATACCTTATTCCAAAAAAAGCACGGATTCCTTGATTGGATGCATAGACATATGTAGGATCAAAAGTGAGCGCATTTGGATTGTTAGGAGTTGGAACAACTTGACCATTTTCATCAAAAATGACATCTTTGTCAAAAGGATCAAAAGCCCTTGCGATACTGTTGGCTGGTGGTACAAAGTTTAAAAGATTTTTAACACCGCCATATAATTGCCAATATGACCCAATAAACTTTGTAATTTGAATATTTTGAATACTGAACCAAGGGGAGTATTCGTCCCGATCATCTAATTCCCCGAGTAGGGGCAGGCGCATAGGACCGAAAAGATTTCCTGTATAGTCTAAATTTACACCCCAATTCGGAATTGGATATGAAACGCTCCAAACTCCCTGAAACGATTCTGTAAGTAGTTGTTTATAGCTCTCACCATTTTCATTTACAGAAACATCCATAAGGGTAAATCCGGTGAGTATTTTTAATCCACTTGAAAAGGTGATGTCAGCATTTCCTGAAACTCCTTTTGACACAGAATAGCCGTCTAAATTGGCATAAATAATTTGGTTAGGATTGGTTTCATAGTCGGGTAAAATCCTGTTGTTAAAATAGGTATAGAAAGCACTAGCATCCAATCCAATAAATGCATTGCGAGAAGTAAATATTTTTTTCACAAAGTTTACATTTACGTTGTAAGAGGTCTCAGGATCGAGATCTTCTTCAAAAACTACATCTCTAGCTCCTGTTAGGGCAGCATGATCTTCGGTAAAAACATTGGCAATTCTAAATCCGTTACCCATGCTTATTCTTAAAATATTTTTTTGATTTTCAGAATTCCATTTATAATTGAATCTTGGGGTAAATATGTTTCCATGAATAGAATTATAGTCATACCTTGCTGCTAGAACTAATTTATTTTGATGGTTTAATCTTATTTCGTCTTGCAGGAATACTCCCGGCAGTTGAATTATTGAGGGCATATTTTTGTTTTCTTGGTTGTTAAAAGTAGCAGTAGTATTGTCATCATAAAATGTATATCGGTAAGAAGTGCCTAGCAATAAATCATGCTTACGGATTAATTTGCTCCATGTGAGTTGTCCAAAACCGATGATTTGATCCGCCATAAATGGAGTGTCTCCATAATAAGAATCCTGTTTATGTCCGTTAAAACTAAACTGAAATAGAATTTGCTCGCTCGACGGAATTTGGTAAATCCCAAAAGTTTCCCACCGATTGGTATAAATACTTTCTCCGTAAATCTCATCACTACCTCTGTCCTCCGGGCTCCAAATCATTTGCCCACCCCAACGATTTTCATATATGTAACGAGCAGCCAATGAAAATATGCGGTTATTTTTTCTCTCAAAGTTGAACTTATTAAAAATTGAAATTCTATTTTGAAGCGTTAGATCAGTAAATCCGTCTTCATTGTTGTCAATAGGATTTTGGTAATTAAAGTAATTCACACCTAGTAATCCTTGTGCCGAAGATCCTAAATTGTATTTTAGTCCTATATCGGTATTTAGTTCTCCCCAACCTGATGCAAAAATATCTGCCGAAACAGAAGGTGCAGACAAGGTGTTTTTTGTGATGATATTTATGAGTCCACCGACAGCCTCAGAACCATACAAAGTAGATGCAGGTCCCTTGACGACTTCAACCCGTTCGATAAGCGATTGAGGAATACCCGTTAAACCGTAAACGGTTGATAATCCACTTACTATTGGCATACCATCAATCAGAACCATGGTGTAAGGACCTTCTAAACCATTGATGTGAATATCGCCTGTATTACACACATTACAGTTGAGTTGAGGTCTTACACCGTTTACATTTTGTAAAGACTCAAAAATACTCGGTGTTGGGTTTTTTAGAAAAAATGAAGTACTGTAAACATCTACAGGAATCGGACTTTCTAGTTTAGTTACTGGTTTCATCGTACCAGAAAGAACAATTTCATCTAGAGAACTCGGTATTTCTTCTAATTTAAAATCGAGATAAATTTCATCATTTTTAATTTCAATCTCTCTTTTAATTGTTTTAAAACCAAGTATTGAAACACTAATAGTGTAAAGTCCGTAAGGTATATTAGGTATTTCAAATACTCCATTTTCATCAGAAACGGAGCCTTTATTTATTTCGTTTACATAAATATTTGCATAAGGTTGAGGTTGGTTTTGAAAAGAAACAATTCCAGAGATACTACCTTTTTGCCCAAACAAAGGAATCGTTAAAATAAAAATACAGAAACAGATTATATGATATTTTTTTATTAACACAAAACATATATTAGAAATGCAAATATAATAAGTTAGACTACTCTAACAATATTTCTAAGGTAAATTGTTTAATATTGTATAGAAATCTATTCTTATGGCATCATTCACCGAGGAAAATTATCTCAAAGCAATTTTTAAATTGGCAGATCAAAACAGTGAAGTAAGCATTTCAGATCTTAGCATATTTCTCAAGGTCAGCAAGCCAACCGTCAATAGTATGGTCAAGAATCTTCAGAAAAATGGCTGGTTGAATTATGAAAAATATAAGCCATTGTCCTTAACAAAAAAAGGTGAAAAATTAGCTGGACTTGTTGTAAGAAAACATCGATTAACAGAGATGTTTTTAGTTGAAAAAATGGGGTTTAGCTGGGAGGAAGTACATGAAATTGCGGAACAAGTAGAACACATCCAATCACCCTTGTTTTTTGATAGAATGGATGAATTATTAGGTTTTCCATCGGCAGATCCGCATGGATCTCCAATTCCTGATAAGGAAGGAGTAATTGAGTATCACCCTTTAAGAAGATTGAAGGATGCGAGTATTGGGGAAATCTTGAGGTTTGCGGGTCTTACTAATTCTTCTATAGATTTTCTTAAGTATTTGAATGGGAAAAACATCGAGTTAGGTATAGAAATTAGAGTCTTGAAAACAGAACCCTATGATGGTAGCATGACCGTAAAAATAGGAGAAAAGCAAAAAGAAGTTTTAAGTTCAAAGGTTTGTGAACAGCTTTTAGTAAAATCTTTTGACGAGTAACTTAGTTAGAAATGAAATTGGTTAATTTTCAGCGCATCAAGCACGTTACTATATGTTTTTTGCAGAATGTTCTTGATTTTAAATATTTTATGAAAAATAATTATTAATTTTTCCTCATTGAATAAATTCAATTTGGGCATGATCGCAGATCATTAAATTATTATATCCTAAAATTAATTAAATAAAATCAACACATGAACAGAAGAAATTTTATTGGAAAAACAGCGGCAAGTGCAGTAGCTTTTACCATCATTCCCAGACATGTTATGGGCGGTAACGGATTTATTGCGGCGAATGACAAAATTCAATTGGGTTATATAGGTACAGGAAAACAAATTTACACCCTACTCAAAAATATTGGTGCTTGTAAAGAAACAGTCGTTCTGGCTGCTTCTGATGTGTATAAAAGTAAATTAGATCAATTTGTTAAGGCAGCATTGGCCGAGAATGCCAAAAAAGAAATCAATGCAAAAGTGGATGGATATCATTTTTATAGAGAATTGTTAGATAGAAAAGATATAGACGCTGTTGTTATAGGAAGTCCTGATCATTGGCACGCGCAAATGGCCGTTGATGCGGCCAAATCTGGGAAAGATATCTATTGTGAAAAACCTTTGGCCTTGACAGTTTCTGAGGGAAGAGCCATGGTTGATGCCACAAGAAAATATAATCGTGTATTTCAAACCGGAAATATGCAGCGTTCTTGGAGAGATTTTAGGCATGCTGTAGAGCTAGTCAGAAATGGATATATCGGAGATATCAAAGAAGTGAACATTAGTGTTGGAGAGCCAGTTAAGCAATGCGACCTTCCAACAGAACCAACTCCTGAAGGATTAGATTGGAACGAGTGGGTTGGTCCTTCTCCATATCGAGGTTTTAATGCCATTCTTGCTCCGGCAAGTGTTGATGACCCTTGGGCATGGTGGAGAGGTTATCGCGACTTTGGTGGTGGTTTAATTACAGATTGGGGAGCACATATGTTTGATATTGCGCAGTGGGCTTTAGATATGGATGAATCTGCACCAATTAAATTTATTCCACCAGATATGCCTGCGCAAACACATGGATTAAGTATGGCATATAGCAATGGTGTAATTGTAAATCATAAGTTGTGGGGTGGTAAAGGTGACGATAACGCCGTACAATTTATAGGTACCGAGGGTAGAATTGAGGTGAGCAGAAGGTTTCTTCGCACATTTCCAAATAAAGATTTGGCAAAACAAGACATCAAAAAAACAGACAAAAGAGTCTATTTTAGTGATAATCATTACCAAGATTGGATTGATGCGATTAAAAAACGCTCAAAACCAGTTTCAGATGTGGCTATAGGACATTCAACATCTGCTGTGTGTAATATCATAAACATTGCCTATGAATTACAAAGGCCATTAAATTATAATCCAGAAACTGAAAAATTTATTGGGGATGATATGGCGAATATGCTTTTAGACAGACCTTATCGAGGAACATGGAATTATAAAGATTTTTGATGACATCTTGATGGAAGAGAATATTTAAGATATACAATTATACTATAATTCAAATGGTTTAAATCGGATTAATCAAAACATAGATTATTAAGTACAACTGTTTTGGGTTTATTTAGCTTTTGCAAAGCTATCGCAGAAATACAAGAGTTTGTATGAGTGATTATTTCCGTAAATGATTGAAATAAAGTCTGTTTAGTTTGAATTTTTTTTTATCTTGAACTTAACTTTGTTCTAGTATATGAGAAAATATGCACTTATCATAGGTTTTTTGTTGCCCTTTCTTTCTTGTGAAGCTATTATCGACGATGCCATTAATTGTGGCCCAAAAGATGCCGTTCTTGAGAAGAAGCAACTAAGGGTTGGAAAAGTAAACGTTAATTATGTAGATAGTATTAAAGCGAGTGTGAAAAATGAGCCCGGAGATGATGACTATCCTTACAATTTTTTCATAGAAGGTAATTTACCTAAAGGTCTTTATGGGGAGGTATATCGCAATAAGCTTGATATTTTAGGTATTCCAACCGAGGCAGGAAGTTTTAGAATCAATATAACGGTATCTGTTACTTTTGGAGAAGATCCAACCTGTTCGAAATCTACCACTGAATCCTACATAATTTCTATAACAGAATAAAGTTAGTTACTGCTTTAGTTTTAGCTACTAATTAAGTAGTTAAAAATCATCTAGATCATTTGTTCAACTCCTCTAGATGATTTTTTCTTTGATTTCTGCTGCTTATTAAGTTGCTTATAAACAACTAATTACATCAGTATAAAATTTAATATAAAAGATATGTTTTTGCTTTTTCAATAAAATATCTGCCTCTATGCGTTAACCTAATACACTCTGTATATTTTCCATCAAGGGTTGGTTATAAAACCTTTTTCCTGTGGCTTTGTATAAAGCATTTGCCACGGCTCCCATGATAGGAGGAAAGGGGGGTTCTCCAAGTCCTGTAGGATCAATTTCATTTTTCACAAAGTGCACTTCTATAGATTTGGGCGCTTCACTATGACGAATAAGACGGTATTTATCAAAATTACTTTTTTCGGGTATGCCATTGTTAAAAGTTTGCGAACTAAATAATGCATGCCCTATCCCATCTACAATACCACCTTCTGCCAGATTAGTAGCCGCATCCGGATTAACGACGATACCACAATCAATGGCGCAATAAACTTTGTTAATAACAGGTTTTCCTGCTTCCATTTGAAGATCGAGCACCTGGGCTACATAGCTATTGTGACAGAAATAGGCAGATACACCTCGAGACTGACTTGTTTGTTCTTTACCCCAGCCAGATTTATCTCTTACCAACTCCAATACTCCAGCGTATCTGTCCGCATCGTAGTCGTTATTCTCTCCAATGGGATTTTTTTTAGCAAGTGCTAAAAGTTCAAGGCGAAAATCAATAGGATCTTTACCTACAACTTCTGCTAATTCATCTAAAAAAGATTGCTCTGCTCCGGCAATAAAATTAGATCTGGGCGCTCTAAAAGCACCTACGGTAATATTTGAGTTGATCGTCCATTCTTCGGCGAGATAATTTTCTACAGCTCCGGCCGGAAATCTATTAGCGGCAATCGGGCTTTCTGGAATACCTCCGGCTCTGACATGAAATCCGATCAGGTTATTTTCTGCATCGAGTGCGGCACGATAAGTTGCATGGTAAGCCGGGCGATATACTCCATTGGTCATATCGTCTTCTCTGGTATAAACCAATTTAACCGGGGCTTGAATCTTTTGAGAAATCACTGCCGCTTCAACCAAAAAATGTCCGTACAATCGTCTCCCAAATCCACCACCCATTCTTGTCATCATAATATCTACTTTTTCAAGGGGCAATCCCAACCTTGCTGCAACGGTTTTTTCCATGAATTCGGGCGTTTGAATCGGACCGACAAGTTCTGCTTTATCCGCCGTTACATCTGCAAAGAAATTCATGGGTTCCATGGTATTGTGTGCCAAAAAGGGAGCTGAATAAGTTCTCTCAATGATGGTGGTTGCCTCTTTAAAAGCTTTTTCAGGATCTCCATCTTTGCGCAATACTTTCCCAGCTTTAGCTCCGAATTGAGACATCAATTCTTTATGGGTAGTTGTATTTTCAAGCCCTGATGGAGTATGAATATTCATTTTATTTCCAAAAAAATCTATCTCGGTAGATGATTCTGAAATGGGTTCCCATTCAAAGGTCAACGATTTTTTCGCATTCATGACTTCCCAAGTAGAATTACCCACAACAACAACTAATTCTGTAAAGGCACTCGTATCAGACCACTGTTGATCATAATCCTCACTGTAGGTGTTGATCGTAAATACATCTTTAATACCGGGCATGGATTTGGCGATTGAATCATTATAAGATTTTAATTTCATACCAAAGGCCGGGGGCTGTGTGATCATCGCCACATACATCCCATCTTTTTTATAGTCTAGTCCATAGAGAGGCTGTCCGGTAACAATTTTTTTTGCGTCTACGTTCTTACGCGATGTACCAATTATTATAAAATCTTTAATATCTTTTAGTTCAACCTCTTTAGGTACTGGAATTTTTGCCGCGGCAGAGGCCATTTCACCATAACCTGCAGAATGACCACTTTCTTTATGTATTAACACTCCTTTTTCCGTCATGATTTCATCTGCCGGCACATTCCATACCTGGGCTGCAGCTTCTTGAAGCATTCTTCTCGCTGTAGCTCCGGCCATACGCAAACCTTGCCAACCGTGTCTAATCGCCTGACTTCCTCCTGCTAATTGTCTTGTAAATATATCGGTATTAAGTGGCGCTTGCTCAACTATCACATCATTCCAATCTATATCTAATTCCTCCGCTACAAGCATGGGCATAGATGTTTTTACATTTTGTCCAATTTCTGGGTTAGGAGACATAATCGTCACTAAGCCATTTTCACCAATTTTTAAAAAGCCATTGATGTTAAACCATTCTTTTGGCATTTTTTTAATTTGTTCCGCGGTTGGGTTACACGAGGCAAGCCAGCTAAAACCAAGCATCATTCCGCCACCTGCAAGGACAGTGCTTTTTAAAAAGGAACGTCGGCCAAAGGTTGTTTTTACTAAAGTCATTTCGTATGTTTTTTATTGGGTGAAAAAGAAAGAATTATGACGGATAGATTGTTAGGCTTTTGATGCGGTTTTTATTGCAGCTTTAATTCTAGTATAAGTTCCGCATCGGCAAATATTACCATCCATGGCTGCTTCAATCGCTTCATCACTAGGATTTGGGTTGTTCTTTAGAAAAGCAGCGGCCGTCATAATTTGACCCGCCTGACAGTAACCGCACTGAGGAACATCATGTGCTAACCAAGCTTGCTGAACCGGATGATCGCCTTTTTCTGAAAGACCTTCTATAGTTGTAATTTCTTGATTTCCAATCGTTGATACAGATAATTGGCAAGATCTAACAGCAACTCCATTTAAATGAATTGTACAAGAACCGCAGGCAGCGATTCCGCAGCCATATTTTGTACCCACTAAATTAAGATGATCGCGAAGCACCCATAAAATGGGGGTTGAAGGATCTACCTCAACCTCATGCTTTTTACCATTGACATTTAAAACAAAGTTTGCCATAATTTTTTAATCCTTAAGTATTTTATAAAAATAAGAAATTTTAAGGCATGAAAAAATAGAGCAATAGATCAGGATATAATTTTAAAACGATCTCGATAGAAGAAAAGCTATTTTTTTGGACAATTTTCGCAATTTAATTGCCCCTTTTTTTTATATCTCTTGCAGCATTTGATCTTTTTTTTCCAACATTCTTCAGAAAAATTATAATCAAAAAGATAAGTGTTATTTGGCGCAGCAGTGTCAAAGTCCATAGCCAAAATCAATTAAAAAGATCTGTTTATCATAAAACAAAGGTAAATAATAATTCTAATTTAGAATTATTAAAAATAAGAATATTTTCTTTCTTTTTTCACTCATAAGAAGTTAATAGGTGTATAAAGAAAAATGTGATGATTATTAAAAAAAGAATTTATTTGAACTGAAACTCAATTAGGCCTAAATGATCAAAAAAATATTTTTCCTTTCTTAGGAAGCCTAAGTTGATTGATCTAATTTAAGAGGAAATGCCCTTTTCTTGATGAACAAAAATCTAATGTACAAAAAAAAGTACCCAACTAAATTTAATATAAGCAGATGTACAAATCCATTCATAATATGATGTAAATCTGCGCCTTCTTTGGCAAGAGAATTAAATATACTAAAATAGGGTGTAGAGGGTAATATATTTGCAAAAATTTGCAGTCCTATTGGCATTGCATCTATTGGCCATGAATACCCTGAAACCAAAAATAGTGGATAGGTAGAAAAGGCTAGAATCTCTGTCCAGCCAATCGTTGTTTTAAAAAAAGAAGCAAACAAGGAAGTATATAAAATTACGGCAGAAATAAACAATATGGCCAAAAAAAGGTGTAAAAATATGGAACCATTAAAGCTTAATGAAAAGTGGGGAAATATGAGCTTGTAGAATACAAAAAAGTAGGCCAAATATAGTAGGATATAATAAAAGCTTTTTGCCGTAAGCACTTGAACGAAATCAAAAAAGTTTAGCTTATCCAGAGAGAGCAGTACTCCATGATTAAATTCGTGCACTACACTTTGTCCAAAACCAATAATTAATGTTTGCTGAAGGATTAGGATTAACAGTACGGGCAATAAATAATCGCCATAATTATTTGTTGAATTATAGATTGATTTAACCACGGGCATTATAGGTTGTGCCTGTTGCTTTGCCAATTCTACAGGAATTTTATTAGATATAAAATATTGCATTCTTACCCCACCTGCTACAGTTAGGATAACCTCTTGAATCGATTTATTTATTTCATTTGAGGTTAAAAACTTGGTGTTATTTAAGATCAATTCTACATGAGAACCCTCTAGGTTCATTGTATTGTTTTGAAAATTTTTAGGCAGAATAACGATACCCTGAGTTTTTAAATCGTTAAAGCTAAACATTGCATCACTTAATGAAGAATAGTGGCCTTCTACAGAAATTTTTTCCGAAGTATGAATGAGTTGAGTTACTTTTCTGGATAAATTACTATGATCTAAATCTACTACAGCGACAGGAATTTCGGATACTTCTTTTTCAGAATAAATAGACCCAATAAAAAATGCATAGAGAAACGGTGCTAACAAAATAGTAAGCAGTATACTTTTGTCTTCAAGAATTAAAGATAATTCACTTTTAAAAATAGAGAACCACTTTTTCAAACCGCTACTTCTTTATTTCGATAGATAAACAGGCTGATCGTAACGATATAACTCACCAAAAAGAAAAACAACAAATTGATTGTTGGTTGAACTAAAAAAGAAAATGGCGTATCCATTTCAACCCCTTTCAAAAAAGCATTTAAAAAGTGTGTATAGGGTATCAATTGTGCATACCAAGCATTAAAAGCAGGCATTGCCATAATAGGAAAAGTAAAGCCACTAAAGACAAAGGCAGGTGAATTGTAAACAAAAGAAACATCCATGGCAATGGCTTCATTTTTAAAAATAGTAGAGATCATAATACCGAGCATTGCATTTGCCATAACAAAAATTAAAACGACCCCTAAAAATGGCAATGTACTTACCTTAGATGGAATACCCAGTAGTGGATGAACGATCGAAAAAATAAAAATTGCTACTACTAAACCAAGAATGGTATAGGCTAATAATTTACCGAAAATGACCTTAATAATACTTCCTCCGGCTAGGTCTAACAATTTATTATATGTATGGTTGGTATACTCAGAATTAATAGATCGCGCTGCTAAAAGAAAAACGATCATTTGTAATAATACAGTAGTTAGTCCAGGAATTAGATAGTACAAATAATTATAATAAGAATTGTAAAGGGGTTTTGCGATTACCTTAACAGGCATGACCATTTTTATCGCTTTTTCATGAGGAATACCGCTAAGTTTAAATTTATTTAAACTAATGCCTGCAGACAGTGTATTGATAAACGTGGCTGCTTCTTTAAATATAAGATTACCATAAATAATATTCGATGAATTGGTATAGACGAGCAATTTTTCTTGTCTTCCATTAAAAACATTTTTCTGAAAATTCTTCGGAATCACATAGAATCCTTTAATCTCGGGATTGTTTATAAAGACTTGATCTAAAGGATCATTAGAATTTAAAAATTTGACAATGTTTAATTTGGGAGAAGCCTCTACATTACTTATGATTTTTCTGCTTAATTCAGAATGATCCAGATCTAAAATACCAATAGAAACTTT
Source organism: Namhaeicola litoreus (assembly GCF_042679565.1). Classification (NCBI taxonomy): domain Bacteria; kingdom Pseudomonadati; phylum Bacteroidota; class Flavobacteriia; order Flavobacteriales; family Flavobacteriaceae; genus Namhaeicola; species Namhaeicola litoreus. Next base: position 352,537 of record NZ_JBHTMY010000003.1, read on the forward strand.
TTCTATGCCTCCTTCCTCATAGATGGCACCCAAATAAAAGAAAATCCCGAAAGGAATGACCAACAAAAGTACCCAAGCAGCTGGTCTTTTTTGAAGTCTTTGGAACTCCCTGCCTACTATTTTAAGGATGGTTTTCACAGTTGTACATTTAAGCTCATCCCTGGTCTTAATCCTTCAATTTTTTCTACTGGGCTGAGATGAATTTCAAAAGTTTTCATGTCCAATCTACCTTTATCAGCTGTCGGTATCCAGTCTGCGAAATCAGCCATTGGTGCAACGTAGGTTACTTTGAATTTTTGAGTCGCATTATCAAAGGCAGGTAGTTTTCCGAATACCACGGCGTTTGGTAGGAAATTCTTTAAAAAATCTTCTCTAACATGAATGACAGCATGAATTTCTTCTAGTTTCTGAATTGTAAACAAAGGGTAGCCTGCTGGCATGACTTCACTTTCTTGTGCAAGTTTTGACGAAACCTCACCAGAAACAGGAGCATAAATTTCTAATTCTTTATAATAGGCTTTGGCTTCACTAACCATGCCTCCTGCGGCATTCATCTGCCCTTCAGAAGCTTTTATATCCTCTATTCTCGCACCTTCCTTCGCCATTTCAAACATGTATTTAGCAGCATTCATTTGTTCAAAGGCTGCGTCACGTTTAAATGTAATTTCATCCATTTGTTGTTGGGATATTAAGCTGTCTTTCGCCATTGCTTCTAACCTTATAAATGATTTTTCAGCGAAACTGTATTGGCTTTGAGACATTTTATATTTTTCTTCTGCAGCTAATATTTCTTGATTTCTTGCTCCTACATTGGCTTTTTGATTCAATGATTTCGCTGCATCAAACATGCCTTCAGCTTGCTGGACTTTTGCTTCTAAAATATCACTTTCTATGGTTGCCAATAATTGACCTTTTTCTACTTGATCACCTAACTTGACATAGATTTTTTCAATTCGCCCTGGAATTTCAGAAGCGACCCGTATTTCTGTCGTTTCGAAAAGGCCAACAAATACACGATTTTCGTTTTCGTCTGGTTTTAGAAGCAACAACAAGAAAATTCCAAAAACAATGATGAGTATAGGAATGATCAAAATGATTATTTGTTTTTTGTTATTCATAGGATCTTTCTAATTTTTAATATTCTCTATTTCTAAACTTCCTGTTGAGATTAGTAAATCTAAGGCTGCCATTCTTTGCTGCGCTACAAATTTGTAGTAATTTAAAACAGCATTTTGGTACTCTGTTTCTGTTTGTAAGCGTTCTGTAACAGATATTAATCCCTCACGATAACTTTTAATGGCTAAATTAAGGCTGTTTTCTGCGGCCAACATTTCTTGTTCTTTGATAATGAGTTGTTGATTTTTCACCTCATAATTTACCTGCATTTTTTTAGAAAAAAGCATTAATTTTTCCTCAGCATCAGTTTTTTCCTCTTCCGCAATGCTTTTTTCAATTTGAGTTTTATGTGTTTCATTTGAATTCTTTAATCCATCAAATAAATCCCAATGCATACCCACACCAACAAAATAGGTAGGGAATAGTTGAAACTTATTTAATTCCAAATTTACATTTTCACCACCGGGTAAACTGAAGGGTGTTTCTAAGTTGGCATTGAAAAGATTAGAATAGGAAAGAGAGGCCTGTGCCTGAATTTTTGGCAAAAACGAATTTTGATTCATTTTTAATTTGTAATCATAAGCTTTTACTGATGCATCTAAAGCTTTTAATTCTGGCCGATCATTAAAAGTATTGTTGTCCTCTTCAAGTTTCCAAGGGGTTAAATTGAAACTGTATTTTTCTAAGGTCGAGAGGTCCACACCTGTTAACATCGACAATTTTAAATATAACAAGCGCAGGTTACCGTATAGTTCTAGTTTAACTGAAGATAAATTTAATTCTGCAACCGTTATTTTATCCCTGTCATACGGAATTGCTAATCCGTTGTCTATGGCATTGATCACTCTTGCTTTTTCTTTTGCCAACCGATCTTCACTTTTTGATATGACAATTTCTGAATGCTTAAGCAACTCAATTTTGTCAAAAGTGTCAATGATATCCTTTATAATTTCAGCCCTTTCTGCAATTAATAAAAAGTTTTTCGCTCTTATTTTCTCTTCAGATGCTTTAGATCCGTATTTTACTTGCATGCCCGAGAAAAGTAAAGCTTTTGCGGTTAAATTAGTATTTACCACTTGCCCTTGGGTATCAAATTCAGATTCTCCTTCAAATAATTCAATCCCAGTAATTGGCATTTGCACTGTAGGAATATCAATATTTATTTTGCTTGCACCGTATCCGTACAAGGCATCAAGTTCTAAAGTAGGGATAAAATTTTGCCGAATAGATCTCGTTTGTATACTGTCAATTTCGAGCTCGTAAATTGATTTCTTTAATGCATAACTCTTTTCTAATCCTTTATTTATAAGTTCAATTTCGATGCTATTTAAGTTGTTTTGTGCTTTAAGATGATAAATAGTTAAGCAACAAAAAAGGCTAAATAATATTATTCCTTTCATAAATAAAACTTTTCAAATCCTAGTTCTAAAGGATAGGTACATTGTTTTACAAAAATAATCTATTTTTGAGCTACAATGGTTTTAAACATCTTATGTTTAACATGAAGGTAGTGGAATTCCGATTGAAGCGTGTATTTAGTTTTACTTGTATTAGACTATTTAACATTACTTTCCGATACAGAAATTAGCAAATATGTTTCCTAAAAGATCATCGGTAGTAATCTGTCCAGTGATCTCACCTAAATGAAAAAGTGCTTGCCTAATATCTATCGCAATCAGATCTGAAGAAATACCTTTGTCAAGGCCAGAAACGATATCTTTTGTCGATTTAAGTGCATTGTGCAAAGCGTCAAAATGTCGGGCATTACTCACAATCGTTTGGTTGTTGCTAAGAGCACCTTTGTTAAGCAAGTTTTGTAAATGGGCAGTAAGATTTTCTAATCCGGTTTTATCTTTTGCTGAAATAGACAGAACTTCTTCGGTGATATTTTTATTTAAAAAATGTAGAATCTCTTTTATCTTCTTCTCACTTATTTGATCTGTTTTGTTTAAAAGTACCAAGATTTTCTTTTGTGTCGATCTCTCCTCTATTCTTTTAATTTCACTCAGATGTTTTTCTAATTGAGATTCACTCTTTAATGTGGTGCCGTCTATTAGGTAGATAACCAATTGTGCCTGTTCTATTTTTTGAAATGTCTTTTGTATCCCTACGGTTTCTATTTCATCTTTTGTTTCGCGTATCCCAGCCGTATCAATAAACCTAAAAGTAACACCGCCAATCACAATTTCATCTTCTATGGCATCTCTTGTTGTACCGGCAATATTGGAGACAATCGCTTTTTCTTCATTGAGCAAAGCGTTCAAAAGCGTTGATTTTCCGGCATTGGGTTCACCTACAATGGCGACGGGAATCCCATTTTTGATAACATTTCCTAAAGCAAATGAATCGATCAATCTTTTTAAAACGGAATTGATCTTCTGAATTAGAGCTTTGAATTCTCTTCGATCAGCAAATTCTACATCTTCCTCCGAAAAATCGAGTTCCAATTCAATGAGAGAAGCAAAATTTAAAAGTTGGGTTCTCAATTCTTCAATTTCATTCGAAAACCCTCCCCTCATTTGTTGTATGGCTATTTGATGTGAGGTAGATGAATCAGATGCAATCAAATCAGCAACTGCTTCGGCCTGACTTAAATCCATTTTTCCATTTAAAAAGGCACGTAGGGTAAATTCTCCGGGAGAGGCATGTCGGATGCCATTTTTGATAAAAAGCTGTATGATTTCTTGTTGAATATAAACGGATCCATGGCAAGAAATTTCAACAACATCTTCGCCGGTGTAAGAATATGGATTTTTAAAAACACTTATCAATACTTCATCTAGTATCCTTTCACCGTCGTAAATATGACCAAGATGAAGTGTGTGTGATTTTTGATCCAATAAAATTTTGCCTGATTTCGATTTAAAAAAAGGAGAAACCAAGCGAATCGATTCGTTACCTGAAATGCGAATTACAGCAATTGCACCAACACCTGAAGGAGTTGCCAAGGCAATGATTGGGTCATTATTTGTCATGTACTGGGCTTTGAGCCTACAAAGTTAACGAAAATTAATATTGACCTGTGGCAAGCAGGACTAAGGTACAAGCTATTTCGACCTCTATTCCGGCTTTTCGCAATTTTTCATAGGCTTCAGGATTCTCTGTTCCTGGATTAAAAATGACTCTTTTGGGTTTTAACGAGATCATATAATCTAACAATGCAACTTGTCTTTTTGGATTCAGGTAAAGTGTAATGGTATGAATATCGCTTAGTTGAGGAGTTCCGGTGAGAATGCTGATATTCGCAATTTCACCCTTTTCCAATCCTATGCCAATAGTGTCAATATTGTTTTTCGCTAACTGAAGTAAAGCCAAATAGGCATAGCTGTTTTGACGTTTGGAAGCACCTAGAACTAAAGTTTTTTTCATTAATGATTACTTACAACTAAACTAAATTTAAGTATACAGTGCAAACTTAACCATTATTTAAAAGCTTATTTGGATGCGGATTAAAATAAATAATTATCAATTTTTGTGTGGAGCAGTATTTTTTATGATATTGCGCCATGCTAATTTAAAATAGTTAAGCCAGAATGAAGAACAAAATACTTACCTTAATTTTATTTGCCTATTCTTTGGCAACATTTGCACAAGAACAGAGTACAACGGAAAAAATAGATACTGAATTTAAGAAATATACCGGGTGGTTTGTAGATGCTATTTTTTATGAAATACCATTTTCAGAAAGTTTTCAAATTCCATGGGTACTTATTGTTCTAGTTGGAGGAGCAGTTTATTTCACTATATATTTTAAGTTTATCAATATCACCGGTTTCAAGACAGCAATCCAAGTGGTAAGGGGGAAATATGAAGATATCGAAAAGCACGGAGCAGATACTTTATATGGAGACGCAACGCCTAATGTACATGAAAATATAATCGAAACTTTAAGAGATGATAGTGCCGATGGCGAGGTGTCGCATTTTCAAGCATTAACGGCTGCCTTATCGGCTACAGTTGGCTTGGGTAACATTGCAGGAGTAGCTGTAGCACTTTCTATTGGTGGACCCGGAGCAACATTTTGGATGATTCTGGCAGGTCTGCTAGGTATGGCTTCTAAGTTTGCTGAATGTACTTTAGGGGTGAAATATCGAGATGTAGGGGAAGATGGAACTGTATATGGTGGTCCGATGTATTACCTAAAAAAGGGTTTAGGTGAAAAGAAATTAGCAGGATTAGGTAAGTTTCTTGCAGTAGTATTTGCAATTTTTGTCATTGGCGGGTCATTTGGAGGAGGCAATATGTTTCAGGCCAATCAAGCGGCAGCTCAATTCGTGAAATTATTCAATTTGGAAGGGGGTAATGCTGCTTTCTACTTTGGTTTGGTTATGGCTGTGTTGGTGGCTATCGTGATTATTGGAGGAATAAAACGTATAGCAAAAGTAACCGAAAAGGTGGTTCCTTTTATGGCAGGGATTTATGTTTTGGCAGCCTTGATTATTTTGGGGGTGAATTACAGGCATATTGGCGATGCTTTTATGTTGATTTTCGAAGGAGCCTTTTCAGGATTAGGAATTGCAGGTGGTTTAATTGGTGTAATGATTCAAGGTGTGAGACGAGGAGCTTTCTCAAATGAAGCAGGTGTGGGATCTGCAGCGATTGCCCACTCGGCGGTTGTAACGAGATATCCTGCAAGTGAGGGAATTGTTGCGCTATTAGAGCCTTTTGTGGATACCGTTGTGATTTGTACCATGACCGCCTTGGTTATTATAATTACGAATTTCGATGGTCAATTTATGGAGTATGGGGTAGAGATCAAACAAGGTGTTGAGTTAACAGCCGTGGCCTTTGATAGTGTTATTCCACATTTTTCTGTCATATTAACCATTGCCGTTATTTTATTTGCCTTTTCAACGATGATTTCTTGGTCTTATTACGGCATGCAAGGTTGGGTGTACCTTTTTGGTAAAGGAAAATACACAGATTTAGTTTACAAAGTTTTATTCTTGATTTTTGTGGTGATTGGTGCTTCTATCAGCTTAGGTGCGGTCATAGATTTTTCTGATGCGATGATCTTCGCCATGGTAGTTCCAAACATCATTGGTGTGGTATTACTTACTCCTGTTGTTGGTAAAGAATTAAAAAGATATATGAATGCGATCAATAAAAAGGATGTAGCAATTGAAGACGGAGCAACAGACTTTACAGACCATATCTAAGTATTGTTTTTAAAATGAAAAATCTTAAATCCCATTTCGATTTTAATAAAAAGGAACGAAATGGGATTTTCTTTTTGGCTGTTATTATCCTTTGTCTACAGCTAATTTATTTCTACGTTGATTTTTCATACAATGAATCTCTTCCATCTAACAAAGAAGAAATTGCAAGATTGCAATTAAAAATAGACTCGGCACAAATAGTTTCTGAGGACTCAGAAATTACCCAACCCTTTAATCCAAATTTTATTACAGATTACAAGGGGTATTTGTTGGGGATGTCTGCACAAGAAATAGACCGACTGTTATCTTTTAGAAAAAGTGGAAAGTTTGTTAACTCCCCAGAAGAATTTCAGAAGATCACGAAAGTCAGTGACAGTTTATTACATGCTTTAGAGCCCTTATTCAAATTTCCTGATTTTGTAAAAAGGCAGTCTAAAAGTCAGACTATTGTTAAAGATCTGAGCATTGAAGAAAAAGGTGATTTAAATCATATAACCAAATCAGAATTGATGAAGTTCAATGGGATTGGGGAGAAATTGGCCGAAAGAATTTTAGCTTATAGACAATTGCTTAATGGGTTTTATTTCGAAGACCAATTATATGAGGTGTATTATTTGAATAAAGAAATAGCTGATGAAGTCTTAAAGGTTTATGCCGTAAAATCAAAACCGGTAATAAAAAAGTTAAATATAAATGAGGCCACTTTTAAGGAAATACTGGATTTACCGTATATTGATTATTCATTGACCAAGAAAATATTTCAGCATAAAGATCGTTTTTTACGTTTCGAAAGCCTCGAAGAATTACAAAAAATTGACTCTTTTCCTTTGGATAAATTTGACAGAATAGCCTTATATTTGGAAGCTAATTAAAAACAGGCTCAATTTTGAGCTTTTTTGTTTTTCTAAAACATCATTGATGAATTTTGAATATTCTGAAACTCAGAGGATAATTGCCCATTCAATAAAGGATTTTAACAAAAAACATATTTTGCCTCATATGATGGATTGGGATGAAAAGCAGACATTTCCCATCGATCTTTTCCATGAATTAGGGCAAATGGGTTTTATGGGTGTGCTAGTGCCTCATAAATACGGTGGTGCGGAGATGAGTTACCACGAATATATTACGGTCATAGAAGAAATTTCAAAAGTTGACGGTTCTATAGGATTGTCTGTTGCTGCACATAATTCCTTATGTACCAATCATATTTTGGAATTTGGAAACGAAGAACAAAAACAAAAATGGCTACCAAAATTAGCCCATGGAGAATGGATAGGTGCTTGGGGTTTAACAGAGCATAATACCGGTTCTGATGCAGGAGGAATGAGTACAACTGCGGTTAAAGATGGCGATTATTACGTTATAAATGGGGCTAAAAATTTCACAACACACGGAATTTCTGGTGATGTAGCAGTTGTTATGGTAAGAACTGGCGCCAAAGGAGATTCTCACGGTATGAGTGCTTTTGTGATCGAAAGAGGAACCCCTGGTTTTTCTTCAGGTAAAAAGGAGAATAAATTGGGAATGCGGGCTTCTGAAACAGCAGAAATGATTTTTCAGGATTGTCGTGTACATAAAGACCAAATGCTAGGCGAAGAAGGGGACGGGTTCATTCAGGCTTTAAAAGTGTTAGATGGAGGTAGAATTTCTATTGGCGCACTAGCTCTTGGTATTGCAAAAGGAGCTTTTGAAGCTTCTGTCAAATATTCAAAAGAAAGAGAGCAATTCGGAAAACCTATCTCTCAATTTCAAGCTATCGGCTTTAAACTGGCTGATATGGCAACAGAGATCGAAGCGGCTGAATTATTATTGCATAAGGCAGCTTATCTCAAGAACAAAGGAGAAAAAGTGACGAAAATAGGTGCAATGGCGAAAATGTATGCATCAGAAATTAGTGTGAAAATAGCCAATGAAGCAGTTCAGATCCATGGCGGATATGGATATACCAAAGATTTTCCTGTAGAGAAATTTTATAGAGATGCCAAATTATGCACGATAGGTGAGGGGACAACAGAAATTCAAAAGTTAGTTATTTCGAGGAATATTTTGAAATAGTAGTTTAGTTTTTTGAAACCTTTAGACCAAGACTTTTGGCTTTCACTAGCATAAAATTAAATGCATCTTCGTAATTGTTCTCAATTTCTCCTTCGAGAATGGCTTCTTTAATGGCTTCTTTAATTTGGCCAATTTCTCGACAAGGTTTCAAATTAAATGTTTCCATAATCACTTCACCGGTTACAGGTGGTTGAAAATTGCGCACCTGATCACGCTCTTCTACTTCTTTTATTTTTTGACGAACCAGAGCGAAATTTTGTTTGAACTTCTTTTCGCGTGCTTTATTCTGTGTTGTGATATCAGCTTCGCAATGTGTCATCAAATCGTCTATCACTTCACCTGCATCAAAAATTAACCTTCGCACGGCAGAATCCGTTACGTCTTCAGCGAGAATCACAGGTCTAGAACTCAATAAGACAATCTTTTCTACATATTTCATTTTTTCGTTTAATGGCATATGCAATCTTTTAAAAATTTTCTTTACCATCTTCGAGCCCATGAATTCATGTCCGTGAAATGTCCAGCCCAACTTTTTATCGAATTTCTTTGTTGGCGCTTTACCAATATCATGCAAAAGTGCAGCCCATCGCAACCATAAATTATCAGTATGTTCAGAAATATTATCCACAACTTGGAGTGTATGGTAAAAATTGTCTTTATGTTTTTGCCCTTTTATTTGTTCCACCCCAGAAAGTGCCGTTAATTCTGGTAAAATATAAGCTAATAACCCTGTTTCAAAAAGCAACCGTAAACCAATTGAAGGCTTATCTGTGAGCAATATTTTGTTGAGTTCATCTACGATCCTTTCATTGGAAATGATTTTGATTCGGTCTGAATTTTTTTTAATAGAGTCTAGAGATTTTTCTTCGATTTTGAAGTGAAGTTGAGAAGCGAAACGAATGGCGCGCATCATTCGCAAGGGATCGTCGGAATAGGTGATATCTGGATCTAGAGGTGTTTTGATGATACCCTTTTTCAGATCTTCTTGTCCGTTAAACGGATCAATCAATTCGCCATAATTCTTTTCATTCAGACTTATTGCCAGTGCATTAATGGTAAAATCTCTTCTTTTTTGGTCATCTGTAAGGGTCCCCTTGCTTACCTCTGGATTTCTACTGTCTTGTGAATAAGATTCCTTTCTGGCGCCAACAAATTCCAATTCTATGGTTTTGTATCTAATCATGGCTGTGCCAAAATTTTTAAAGAATTGAACCTGAGGATTGCCGGGTAACATTTCAGCCACTTTATGGGCAAGTTCAATACCATCATCTAAAGTAACTACGTCAATATCTTTAGACTTTTTGCGGTCGAGTAAAAAATCTCTTACATAACCCCCAATGACATAACTTTCAGTTTTAAGACTTTTGGAAGCTTCAGCAATAATTTCAAAAATGGGATTTTTTATGGCATCTCGTTCTTTCAATATGTCTATTTTATTTTCTAATGTACTCAATTTCTTCATTTGTTTGCCATCTCACGATAATAGAGGATTGTCCACTTTTTTTATCGAGGTGCAAATTTACTACATAATCTACTTTATCCAAAAGAGTTTTGTCGATATCATCAAAACAAGTCGGACTAGGTTCTCCACTTATATTTGCAGAAGTTGATACGATGGGTTTACCAAATCGCTCTATCAATTGTTGACAAAAAGGTTCATGAACCCAACGGATACCTACCGTCCCATCAACCGCGAGAACATTTTTTGCCAAGCCCTTTGGATTACTATAAATAACCGTTGTTGGTCTTTCTTGTTGTTTTAAAAATGATAAAATATTTTCGTCGAAAGTTGGAACAATTGTTTTTAACATCTCTACGGAGGAAACCATAATGATCAGACTTTTACTTTCTTCTCGCTGTTTCAGGATGTAAATTTGTTTGATCGCCGATTCATTTGTCGCATCACAACCCAATCCCCAGATAGTATCAGTGGGATAGGCTATTGTCCCGCCTTTTGCAAGTGCTTCAAGTGCACTTTGTAAATTCTCTTCAAAATTCATCATGAATCCGTTTAATCTTAGACTGCTTAGAATCGGCAAAAATAAATAAATATCCTATTTTTGCTATACTTTAATTGTTACGCTCAAATTTATATCCCATGGAAAATGTAAAAATTTCGGTTGTTGTAAGTACCTATAATGCCGAAGAATGGTTAGAAAAAGTACTCTGGGGCTACAGCGTGCAAACCTATAAAAACTTTGAAGTTATTGTTGCTGATGATGGATCTCGTGATTCTACAAAAGAATTGATAGATCGGTTTAAAAAGGATTATCCCGTCCCGTTATCGCATTTATGGCATGAAGACAAGGGTTATCGCCGACAAGAAATTCTTAATACTGCCATTATAAAATGTGAAGGTGACTATGTTATTATGACGGACGGCGATTGTATACCGAAAAATGATTTTGTTGCAGTGCATGCAAAGCATCTCAAAAAAGGTAAATTTCTTTCTGGTGGCTATTGTAAATTGGGAATGGATTTGAGCAAAAAAATTACCAAAGAAGATATTTTAAGTGGCCGATGTTTTGATTATAAATGGCTTTCTGAACATGAAAATTTGAGTTTATCCAATAAGTTAAAGTTAACCTCAACAGGAACCTTAGAAACCTTACTCGATAATTTTACCCCTACTGGTGCTACATTTAATAATTGTAATTCATCAGCATGGAAGTCTGATCTTATCGCAATTAACGGTTATGATGAAAGAATGCAGTACGGCGGCCCGGATAGAGAATTAGGAGAACGACTTGAGAATTACGGAATTAGAGGTGTACAAATTAGGCATAAGGCGATATGCTTGCATTTAGATCATGCCAGAGGTTATAAAAATCAAGAATCTTTAGATAGAAACTTGGCTATAAGGAAACATACCAAAGAACAGAAAGTAATTAAGACACCATTTGGCATTGAAAAATTGGCAAATGCCCAAGACCTAATTAATTAAATGGCCTATACTTACTTCATTTCTGAACCTTTTAGAGCTTATCAAAAGCAGTTTTCCAAACTAATTTCTGATTTTGAAAATCAGGGAAAAGTAATTTATGATGGTAGTCGGAATACAGTAAAAGAAATTGAAATTGCGGGAAACAATCTAAATGTAAAGGCATTTAAAGTACCTCACTTCATCAATCAGTTGGCCTACAGATGGGTAAGGAAATCAAAAGCTAAAAGGTCTTTTGAACATGCTGAAACTTTGCTTTCAAAAGATATAGGTACTCCTAAGCCTGTTGCCTATGTAGAAAATAAGGAGGGACTTTTTCTTAAAGACAGTTATTATTTTAGCCAACAACTAACGTATAACCTGACCTACAGAACTTTGATCGATGAACCTCATTACCCGGATCATGAGCGGATCTTAAGAGAATTTACCAGGTTTACTTTTAAAATGCACGAAAAAGAAGTTTTGTTTAAAGATCATTCTCCCGGAAATACTTTAATTGTGAACCAATCTGGTAGGTATGAGTTTTATTTGGTAGACTTAAACCGAATGGAATTTCGAAAGTTGACTTTTGAAGAGAGGATGAAGAATTTCGATCGGTTAACCCCGAAAAAAGAGATGGTAGAGATTATGAGCGACGAATACGCAAAGCTATCGGGCAATACTTATCAAATTGTATTCGATAAAATGTGGCAGTATACTTCTGAGTTTCGTGAAAAATACAACCGGAAAAAAGCTTTGAAAAAGAAATATTTAGGGAAATAAAGAATTCTACTTCATCAGTTGTTTTAAATAAACATACCTTTTTTTTACACTTTGGGCATGTAAACGTGCTAATGTTAATCCCATGGTTCCGTCCAAAAAACCTAATCGGATAAAATAATGGTTCAAAAAACGGTAAAGTGGTTTGAGGTAAAAATGAAATATATTTGGATGCAGGTTTTTAGCCAGTAATTCTTTCGCCCTCAATTGTGCATACTGGTCCAGTTTATTTTGATAAGAATCTTTATCTCTGTATGAATAGTGGTCCAGTTTTTCTTTTAACACAGCATATTTACCACTCACGATCAATTTTTCATGTACCAAGGTCTTTTTGTCAAAATAAACAAAGTTTTTATTGAATAGGCGATACACTTTATCCGTTTGAAACCCGCTGAACCTTATTTTTTGCTCATCAAAATACATTTGTCGCTTCATCTTAAATGCAACAAATTCTGTCTTTGAGAGATCGGTTGTTAAGATTTCAAATTTTAATTTTTCCGAAATTCTTTCGTCTGCATCAATAAAAAGCACCCAATTATTATTTGCCTTACCTAAAGCAAAATTTCTCTGATCAGAAAAATTTTTAAATTCCTTCTGGTAAAATTTCACCTTTGGAAATTGTTTGATTACTTCAACTGTCTGGTCCGAACTAAAAGAATCTACCACAATTATTTCATCAGCAAATTCAATGTTTTTAAGAAGAGGAGGTAAATTTTCACCTTCATTTTTGGTGATCAGTAAGGCACTTATTCTTTCTTTACTATCCATCTCAAAAGCTTTACTCAAAATGACTTATTGAGTATTTTACTGAATATCCAAACCAAAATTTTACGAGAAATACATTATACGGCTACATCATATTCTCTTAAAGCATCATTCAAAGAAGTCTTTTTCTCTGTGCTTTCTTTCCTTTTTCCTATGATTAAAGCACAAGGGACTTGAAATTCTCCAGCTGGAAACTTTTTAGTATAACTTCCTGGGATAACGACAGATCTGGCAGGTACTTTTCCTTTCATTTCTAGAGGACTCTCTCCAGTGACATCAATTATTTTGGTTGAGGCTGTTAAAACGACATTCGCGCCTAAAACAGCTTCTTTCTCTACATGAACTCCTTCCACCACAATACATCTAGAGCCCACGAAAACATTATCTTCAATAATAACAGGCGCCGCTTGAAGAGGTTCGAGTACTCCTCCTATACCAACACCACCGCTCAAATGAACATTTTTTCCAATTTGCGCGCAACTACCAACTGTGGCCCATGTATCTACCATGGTTCCTTCATCTACGTAGGCGCCTATGTTTACATAACTCGGCATTAAAATTGTACCACTTGAGATGTAGGCTCCTTTTCTGGCTACAGCATGCGGTACAACGCGGATTCCTTTTTCTTTATATCCTGTTTTAAGAGGAATTTTATCATGAAATTCTAATACGCCCGCTTCTAAAGTTTCCATTTTTTGAATCGGGAAATAGAGCACAACTCCCTTTTTGACCCATTCGTTTACCTGCCACCCCGTTTCTGTGGGTTCAGCGACCCGTAAAATTCCACTGTCAAGTAATTCTATTACTTCGCGAATCGCTTTTTGTGTTTTTATCTCTTTTAGTAAATCGCGATTTTCCCACGCCTCTTCTATAATTTGTTGTAATGATTGCATGCCGTATTTTTTTATAGTTTTTATTTGAGGTTGTAAAAATAGAAAAATGGATGGGAAATCAATGTAAGTAGTAAAACTGCATTGAACAGAATAAAATAATTACATTTGCAAAAAATCTGTGAATGGGGCGTGTAGTGGCTTTTGATTATGGAACAAAAAGAATTGGAATCGCTGAAACAGATGATTTGCAACTGATTGCTTCTGGCCTAACTACAGTTCAATCAGATCAAATATTTGATTTTTTAGATAAATATCTCACCGAGAACAAGGTGGAATTGTTTTTGGTTGGAGAACCCCGACAAATGAATAATACTCCTTCAGAAAGTGAGGTTTATATTCAAACATTTTTAAAACATCTAAACCAAAAATATCCCTCAATTCCCATAGAAAGAATTGATGAACGTTTTACCTCTAAAATGGCAGTGAAAGCCATGATCGATGGAGGATTGAGTAAAAAGAAAAGACAAGATAAGGCTTTGATTGATCAAATTAGTGCCACGATTATTTTACAGGATTATTTAGAAAAAAAGAGAAAATGATATTACCGATTGTCGCTTATGGCGATCCCGTGTTAAGGAAAGTTTGCGAAGAAATAGATCAAGATTATCCCAAATTAAAAGAATTGATCACGAACATGGTCGAAACCATGCATGGGGCAAATGGTGTTGGATTGGCTGCACCACAAATTGGAAAAGCAATTAGATTATTTGTGATAGATGCTTCACCTTTTGCGGAAGATGAAGACTTGGATGAAGAAGAAAGGGCCTACCTAAAGGTCTTCAATAAGATTTTTATCAATGCTAAAATCATTGAAGAAACAGGTAAAGAATGGCCATTTAATGAGGGTTGCTTGAGTATTCCGAATATCAATGAAGATGTGGTTAGAAATGAGACATTGACCCTGGAATATGTCGATGAAAATTTTGTACCTCATAAAGAAATATTTTCAGGATTGGCGGCTAGAATTATTCAACACGAATACGACCACATTGAGGGCGTATTGTTTACAGATAAACTCTCGACATTAAAACGCAGATTACTCAAAAAAAGATTAGATAATATTTCTAAGGGACAAGTAGATGTTTCTTACAGAATGAAATTCCCAAAGTTAAAATAAAGATTAAATATTGCTTTTGTTTATGAAAATTGAAAAAATTGTTTCTATTGCAGGAAAACCCGGTTTGTTTTTAGTGCTTTCTCAAGGAAAAAACAGCCTGATTGTTGAGTCGCTCGCCGATAAAAAAAGATTACCAATTACAAATTTGCAGAATATAAGTGCATTAAGTGATATTGCCATTTATACTTATGAAGAAGAAGTTCCTTTAAGAGAGGTATTCTATTCGATTTACAAAAAGGAAAATGGAGCAAAAACCAATGTAAAAATTACTGATAAAGAGGAATTAACGTCTTATTTTTCAGAAGTACTTCCAAATTTTGATGAGGAAAGAGTCTATCCTTCAAATATCAAAAAAGTTGTGCAATGGTATAATTTATTGGTGGATGCCGGATTTGATTTCGAATCAGTAAAAGAAGTTGAGGAAGAAAACAAAGAAGAAGGAGAATCTTAATTGTTGTTTATGACCAAGAGACAAAAACAACTAAAGGCTTTTGAGCAATTGTTGGATATCATGGATGAAATTCGTGAGAAATGTCCTTGGGATCAAAAACAAACCATACAGTCTTTGCGTCATTTAACCATAGAAGAGACCTACGAGTTGGGTGACGCTATTTTAAATAATGATCTGACCGAGATCAAAAAGGAGCTAGGCGACCTCATGCTTCATTTGGTTTTCTATGCTAAAATTGCTTCTGAACAAAATGCCTTTGATATATCAGATGTGTTAGAAGGAATCAATGAAAAACTGATTCATAGACATCCTCATGTATTTGGTGATGTAAAAGTTCAAAGCGAAGAAGAAGTAGCGAAAAATTGGGAGAAACTCAAACTAAAGGAAGGCAAAAAATCTATTTTAGAAGGAGTACCCCAATCTTTACCAGCTTTGGTCAAATCTTCCCGAATTCAGGATAAGGCTTCTTCTGCCGGTTTTGACTGGGAAAAATCTGAGCAGGTTTTTGAAAAAGTGAAAGAAGAAATCCTTGAATTACAAGTTGAGGTTCTTTCTGGTGATAAAATTAATACTGAAAAAGAGTTTGGTGATGTGTTATTTTCATTGGTAAACTATGCCAGATTTATTGATGTGGATCCTGAAAGCGCTTTGGAAAGGACCAATCAAAAGTTTATTAAACGCTTTCAATTTCTCGAAGAAGAAGCAAAAAAAGAAGGAAAATCACTTTCTGAAATGAGCCTTGCCGAAATGGATGTTTACTGGGAGGCATCTAAAAAGAATTTTAAATAATTCAACTTCAAAAGAAATAAGCATATATTTCTTTAGACCAGTCTTATTTTTTATTTTTAGCCTAAATTTATATTATGAAAATTGTTTTAGGCTTTGTTTTTTGTCTGTTACTCATCTCTTGTCAGAAGGTTGAAAAGAAAGATGTTGTTGAATCGATTGAAACGGTAGTAGAGGAGACCCCTTTTGCCATTGTGGTTCATGGCGGGGCAGGAACGATCAAGAAGGAGTACATGACTCCTGAACGTGAGAAAGCCTATAAAGAAAAAATGCAAGAATCTATTCAGACTGGATATAGTATTCTTGAAAAAGGAGGTACCTCATTAGATGCAATACAAGCCGCTATTAATATTTTAGAGGACTCACCTTTATTTAATGCCGGCAAGGGTTCTGTTTTTAATAGTGAAGGAAAACAAGAAATGGATGCCTCTATCATGGACGGAAAGACTTTAAATGCAGGTGCCATTGCAGGAGTTCATCATATAAAAAATCCAATCAATGCAGCACGGTTAGTAATGGATAGTATCGGTCATGTTATGCTTTCTGGAGACAGGGCAGAAGATTTTGTTAAGCCTTTTGGTATTGTCTTAGAAAATGAGGATTATTTCTACGACGAAAACAGGTACAATAGTTTACTAAAAGCCCAAGAAGAGGAAAAAGGTATTCTGCCAAAGCAGTCTGCTATGATCAATCTAGAAACATTTATTGATGAGCATAAAAAAGGAACCGTTGGAGCAGTTGCCCTAGATAAATTCGGCAACCTGGCAGCAGGAACTTCAACTGGCGGTATGACCAATAAAAAATTTGGTAGAATTGGCGATGTGCCAATTATTGGTGCCGGAACTTACGCCAACAATGCCTCTTGCGGGATTTCTTGTACAGGTTGGGGTGAATTTTTTATTAGAACCGTGGCGGCAAATCAAGTGTCAAGTTTGATGCTGTACAAAGGATTGGATATTGAAAGCGCTATGAATCAGGTTATCCATCAGGCGATAGATAGTTTGGGCGGAGATGGAGGAATGATTGGTATAGATAAAAAAGGAAAAATTGCCTGGGAATTTAACTCTGCAGGAATGTACAGAGGATATAAGACAAGCGCTTCTGAACCTTTAATTATAGAGTTTTATGAAAAGAACAAAGTGGTGGAGTAAATCTAAATCTCTTATACTCTTGCAGTTACTATTTTCATGTTTTCTTTTTGCTCAAAACAATGAAAAGGACTCTTTGATTCAGTCGGAGTATATAGAAAACTATCACCACCAACTCAATGTTCGATTAGAAATGCAAAATCAAAATGAAAAACTTAAAATTTCTTATGAAGATTCCTTTGCCAAGATCGTTCCCAATCTAACTTACCGTTATGGAATTGGATTAAACTACCGATTTGGGTCGGTTCGAATTGGCTTTAGACCCTCTGTTTCTGAGAATAGTGCAGCTAAAAAAGGAGAATCAGATGTTTTTACTTTAAAGTTCAAGTTCCTTTACAATAATTGGGCACATTATATAGATTATTTTTATTTCAAAGGTTTCTATGCCGAAAATTCACAAAATATTGATTTAGCGAGGGCAGTTAATGGAAAATATATCCAATTTCCGGATCTCAAATCGAGTTTTTTAACCGGAGAGTCATTGTATAAATTTAACCCTAATTTTTCCTTAAGAGCAATTGAAACACAAACAGAGATTCAGATTAAAAGTGCCGGTACTTTTATGGCAGGAATCGACTATACATTTTACAGTTATACCGGTGCACATACATTAATAGATAGGGAAGGAAATGAAATTAAGAGGGATGCATATAAAGATAACTCAGGTTTCTATACAGGGTTTATAGGTGGTTATTATTATACTTATGTCTATCAAAAATATTGGTATGCGAGTGGTTTTGTTCAACCCGGTGCGGGGATTGACTTTTACCGATTGAATGAATTTGATTCTGGAATAAAAGAACAGCAAAAAGGTACAGACCTCATCGTAAATTTGAAAATGGGTATAACTGCAGGGTATTCGGGTCCGAAGTATTACGGCGGAGTAAATCTATCCTCTAACGGAGCGAGAACCGCGAACAGAGATGATCTAACGATTCGAAATAATTATACCTCTGTTATGTTGTTTATAGGGTATCGCTTTAAACCACCTAAAACTGTGGTGAAATCAATGGATGAAATTGAACGATACATTCCCATACTGCAGGAAGATAAAAATTGAATTGAAGAAATGAAAGTAAAAGAAGTTATAAAAATTATTGAAGACTTTGCCCCATTGCATTATGCAGAAAGTTTTGATAATGTAGGTTTGATTGTAGGGAATGCAGAGGCAGAGGTGAAAGGTGTTTTGGTTTCCTTAGACACATTGGAAACTACCGTTGATGAGGCCATAGAGAAAAACTGTAATTTAATTGTCAGCTTCCATCCCATTATTTTTAAAGGATTAACTAAGATTGTTGGAAAGAGTTATGTAGAAAAAGTCGTCCTAAAAGCTATTAAGCACGATATTCATATCTATGCCATACACACTGCACTGGATAATCATTCGATGGGAGTTTCAGCAAAAATGGCAGAAAAATTAGGTTTAAACAAAACAAAAATTTTGATACCCAAAAGTGGTCAGATCAAAAAACTTACAACCTATGTACCTGTAAAGTATGGAGAGGAGTTGAGAAATGCACTTTTTGAAGTGGGAGCCGGGCAGATAGGAAATTATGATCATTGCAGTTTTAATTGGCAGGGAGTAGGTACTTTTAGAGGTAATGATGTATCCAATCCTGCAATAGGAGAAATAGGACAAGATCATATGGAGGAAGAAATGTGCATACAGGTTATTTTTGAACACCATTTGGAGAATAAAATTCTTCAAGCCATGAGAGAAAATCATCCATATGAAGAAGTAGCTTATGAAGTAGTAACCCTAGACAATGTTCATCAAAAGATTGGTATGGGAATAATAGGTGAGTTGGACGAAGAAAAAACGGTTCCTGATTTTTTAAATCAATTAAAAGAAACCTTTCATTTAAAGATGGTCAGACATTCTGATTCACTACAAAAAAAGATAAAAAAAGTTGCTGTTTTAGGTGGATCAGGTAGTTTTGCGATCAAGAATGCTATTTCTGCAGGAGCAGATATATATGTCACGGCGGATCTAAAATACCACGACTTTTTTCAGGCAGAAGGTAAAATTGTATTGGCCGATATTGGGCATTATGAAAGTGAACAGTTTACAAAAAATCTTTTGGTTGAGCTCTTATCAAAAAAAATCACTAATTTTGCAATCATTTTATCAGAAAATAATACAAATCCAATCAACTATTATTAGCAATGGCAAATAAAGAAGTGACTGTTGAATCTAAATTGAGAACTTTATACGACCTTCAA
The DNA here is from genome assembly GCF_042679565.1 of Namhaeicola litoreus. Taxonomy (NCBI): domain Bacteria; kingdom Pseudomonadati; phylum Bacteroidota; class Flavobacteriia; order Flavobacteriales; family Flavobacteriaceae; genus Namhaeicola; species Namhaeicola litoreus. Next base: position 371,953 of record NZ_JBHTMY010000003.1, read on the forward strand.
TTAATTGATTCAAGAATTGATGAAATCGCAAACATGCGCGGTGAATTACCCTTAGAAGTGAAAGATCTTGAAGACGAGGTTGAAGGACTTAAAACGAGGTTAGAAAATCTCAATACCGACATCGAAAATCATGAAACGAGTATTGCCAATAAGAAAAATGCTATTGATGATGCAAAGGCGTTGATGAAAAAATATGAAGAGCAACAAAAAAACGTGCGAAATAATCGCGAATATGACTCTTTAACAAAAGAAATTGAATACCAAGGCCTTGAAATTCAGTTAGCTGAAAAGAAAATTGGAGAGGCTAAAGTTAAAATTGAACAGAAAAAGGAAATCATTGCTACTGCTAAAGAGCGATTGGCAGAAAAAGAGAATCACCTTAAACATAAAAAGGCAGAATTGGATGGTCTTTTGGCTGAAACAGAGAAAGAAGAAAAACTTTTGGCTAAAAAATCAATTGAATTTAGCGAACTAATCGATGAGCGTCTATTAAAAGCTTATAAGAAAATCAGGTCAAGCGTTAGAAATGGTTTGGCTGTAGTAGCTATCGATAGAGGTGCTTCAGGAGGATCTTTCTTTACAATTCCACCTCAGCGTCAGGTAGAAATTGCTTCGCGCAAAAAGATCATTACGGATGAGCATAGCGGAAGAATTTTAATAGATGCAGAATTGGCCGCTGAAGAAAAACAAAAAATAGATAATTTGATTTCTTAACATAGAGATTTGTTGTAATTTGAGCCCTCAATACCAAAAGGATTAAAGTGAGGTTAAAAAATAGAACAAAACAATATTTAAAATGGATGGTATTATGTTTACCATCCATTTTTTTATTTTTAGGATGTGCAGAGTCTAAACGTGAAAAGCAGGTAAGGTTATACGAATCCTATTGCGCCAGTTGTCATATTTTACCAAGTCCGGATGTTTTACCCAGACAGATTTGGGAAGAAAAATTGTTGCCAGATATGGCGGCAAGGATGGGAATAGTAGACAATGGATATAATCCACTAAAAGGCCTTCCTTTTAAAGAAGCTGAGTCCATTATAAAATCTGGAATATATCCGGCTGCACCAATTATGAGTAGCGAAGACTGGAGTTTGTTGAAGTCCTATATTTTGGAAATGGCACCGGATTCTCTACCTTCAATTAATGAGCCACATAGTGCTAGTACATTGCAGCAGTTTAGAGCAGTATCCATTTCATTAGATGAAAACCCTGGTAATTTTGTCACTTATTTTGAATGTAGAAATGATACAATGTGGATAGGAGATTTGCAGGGTAATTTGTTTTCTTTTATGTATGGCGATATAAAACCAAAAACGAGGCTTCAAGCGAATTCTGCTGTTGTAGATTTTTATCAGTATGATGGAAAGTCATATATCACTGCAGTTGGTAAATTAGATCCCTCAGATATTGCCTCCGGACAGATCATTTTGTTGGAGAATGATTCTTTGAGACCTGCTAAAGAGTTGTTTCATAGACCCGTTAATATGTATGTCAAAGACCTGACTGGTGACAACGAACCCGAGTTCATCATCAGTGAGTTTGGAAACCTGACCGGTCAATTGTCATTGGTAGAGCATCCTTTTGATGAGCAGTTTAAAAAAACAACCTTATTGCCGCAGCCAGGTACCATTAAGGTTGAAGTAGTTGATTTGAATCGAGATAATAGACTAGATATTGTTGCGCTTACTTCGCAAGGAGATGAAACAATTACGGTGCTATATCAACAAGAGGATCATTCTTTTATTCCTGAAAAGGTACTTCGGTTTAGTCCGATTTACGGCAGTAGTTGGTTTGAACTGATAGATTATGATAAAGATGGTGATTTAGATATTGTTACCGTGAATGGAGACAATGCTGATAAAACTTTTGTACATAAACCCTATCACGGATTGAGGATTCACCTCAATGATGGAAATAATCATTTTGAAGAAAAATATTTTTATCCACTCAATGGCGCCACAAGGTTCACTGTAGACGATTTTGATCAAGACGGTGATTTTGATTTTGGAATCATTTCCACTTTTCCTGATTACGAAAAATATCCTGAATATTCTTTTGTATACCTGGAAAATACGGATAGCAATACATTTACTTTTTCACCTGCGATTATCCAAGAATCAATAGATAGCAGGTGGTTCCTGTTAGACAAAGGAGATATTGATAAAGATGGAGATCTAGATATTATATTAAGCTCTTTTACCTATACATTTACGCCTGTACCCAAAAATATGACAGACCATTGGAGAGAGAAAAACACAGATCTTTTAATTCTTGAAAATAAATTATTCTAAAAAGCAATTTCTAGTAATAACCATAAAATGGGAATTCCTTCAATCCAGAATGAGATAAAGAAGGGCTTGCTGTCAATTCTGCTTTTTTCTAAAAGTATGATTGCTAGAATTGCTATTGATAGAATTAAGATGGGTTGTCTGAAATCATTTGATTTGAAAAATTCAAGCACAACAAAAAAAAGTAGCGCAATTTGACCAATTCTTTTTGATGTTGTAACGCCAAAAAAAGAGGGTATGGTTCTAATCTTTTCATTATCAATATGTAAATCTCTAATATCGAATGGAATTGTTATCGAAAATACAAATAATACCCGTTGAAAAAAAATGATCCAAACAATGCAATTGAGCTCAAATCCTTCTTGTATTAATGGGAAAATGACTGTCACTACAGCCCATATCAAGGCGATTGTTACTATTTTAATTCCTGAAACCTCCCGAAGTGAGAATCCGTATTTTCCTGATATTTTTGACACATAGAAATAGGTGATTATGGCAGAGGGGATTAGAATCAAAAACGCATTTAGTCTTAAATGAAAGGATATAGTTACCACCAGAACAGCACAGAAAAGATTGACAAAAAATAAGGACCTCCGATGATGATCCATCCAATTTTGGTATGTAATTTCTAATTCGCTTTTTCTTTTTATTCGAATAAAATGGTACGCTAATATGGTGCTAGCGATGACGAAAATAATGAGTTTTAGATTGCTTAATTCAAAATTTTGTAAAGTAATCCATGCTAGACTTCCGGCAGAAATTCCCACATGAATATTTGAACGAATATAAAAGTCAAGTATGTTTTTTGTCTGAGTCAATGGCTATTTTAATGATCTAAGCAAAGTTCAATTCTTTTTTTAATCACACAATGTAAAACAGTTGCATTAATTTTTATGTTAAAAAAGTGAATTAAATAGAAGCTTTTTAATGTGTTTATTAGAAGAATTTCAGTAAATGAAATATGATGTTTAGATAAAAATATTTTGATTGATTAGACTGTTAAATTTGTCAAAATTAAATGATATTCAGGTGAATAAAGAGCGCACAAATATTTATTTTTGCACTTCAAATAAAACGACATATGCAAACAGATTCATTTGTTTTACGCCACATTGGTCCTAATGAGGAGCAGACAAAAGAAATGCTAGAAACCATTGGTGTTGAAAGTCTTTCTGAATTAATCAATAAAACCATTCCTGCTGATATAAGACTTTCACAAGCATTGAATTTGCCTGAGGGGATTTCTGAAAATGAGTTTTCATCTCATATTAGAGAATTAGGAAATAAAAATAAATTGTATAAATCTTATATTGGTTTAGGTTACCATCCTACATCTCTTCCTGCGGTTATTCAAAGAAATATCTTTGAAAATCCAAGTTGGTATACATCCTATACCCCTTATCAGGCAGAAATATCTCAGGGTAGGCTGGAAGCACTTCTTAATTTTCAAACAGTTATTTCTGATTTAACCGGTTTGCCTATTGCTAATTCGTCTTTACTAGACGAGGGGACCGCTGCGGGTGAAGCGATGTTGATGCTGTATAGTGGTAGAACGCGTGAACAAAAAAGGAGCAATGCGCTTAAATTTTTTGTGTCAGAAGAAATTTTACCACAAACACTGGATATATTAAAAACGAGATCTACCCCTTTACATATTGAACTTGTTGTAGGGAATCACGAAAAAATAGAATTTGATTCATCTTATTTTGGTGCTATTGTACAGTACCCTGCAAAACACGGGATGATTTATGATTACACTGAGTTTATAAAAAATGCTCACCAGAAGGATATAAAAGTAGTGGTAGCAGCGGATTTATTGAGCCTTACCATGCTTAAATCTCCAGGCGAAATGGGAGCTGATGTCGCTGTAGGTACCAGTCAACGTTTTGGAATTCCATTAGGCTTCGGTGGCCCTCATGCAGGTTTCTTCGCTACCATAGACGAATTCAAAAGAAATATACCAGGGCGAATTATTGGTGTTACCATTGATATGGATGGGAATCGTGCATTGAGAATGGCACTTCAGACTAGAGAGCAACATATCAAAAGAGAAAAAGCTACTTCAAATATTTGTACAGCGCAGGTATTATTGGCTGTGATGGCTGGGATGTATGCTGTTTATCACGGACCCAAGGGGATTGAGTATATCGCAAAAAAAATTCATTCCTTGACAAACAGTTTGAATGAAGCGCTTTCTAAATTAGGGTTGAAACAAGAAAATGAGTACTTCTTTGATACACTTTGTATCAAAGTGAGTAGTACGGTTAAGGTAAAAGAAATTGCAGAAGAAAATGGTGTGAACTTCAATTATATTGATGAAAACACTTTGAGTATATCTATTAATGAAAATACGGATTTACAAGATATCAATCAGGTAATCTCTATCTTGGCACATGCAGAAAATATTTATGATTTTGCCGTAAATGATTGTCCTGTAAAAGTGACACTTCCTGACAATTTAATAAGAAATTCATCTTTTTTGGAGAATGAGGTTTTTAATACCTATCATTCAGAAACGGAAATGATGCGCTATATCAAAAGGTTAGAACGCAAAGATATTTCCTTGACAGATTCAATGATTTCATTGGGTTCTTGTACTATGAAGTTAAACGCTGCCACAGAAATGTTGCCTTTAAGTATGCCCAATTGGAATGCTATTCATCCATTTGTACCTGTAGATCAAGCGAATGGCTATAGAGAAATGTTACTGGCTTTAGAAAAACAATTGAATGTAATCACCGGTTTTGCTGCAACTTCTTTACAACCAAACAGTGGTGCACAAGGTGAATATGCCGGCTTAATGGTGATCAGAGCTTATCATGAATCAAGGGGAGATTCTCATAGAAATATTTGTTTAATTCCTGCGTCGGCTCACGGAACAAATCCTGCTTCTGCGGTGATGGCCGGTATGGAAGTTGTTGTCACTAAGACATCTGAAAACGGAAATATAGATCTTGAAGATCTCAAGCTAAAAGCAGAAAAGTATAAAGATAATTTGGCTGCCCTTATGGTGACCTATCCATCTACCCATGGTGTATTTGAATCTGAAATTAGACAAATTACGGCAATGATCCACGAAAATGGCGGACAGGTTTATATGGATGGGGCAAATATGAATGCTCAGGTTGGGTTAACTAATCCTGCACGTATTGGGGCGGATGTTTGCCACTTAAATTTACATAAAACGTTTGCTATACCTCACGGAGGTGGTGGTCCTGGCGTTGGTCCAATTTGTGTGGCAGCCCATTTGGCAGAATTTTTACCTTCGAATCCAATTGTCAAGACTGGCGGTAAGAATGCGATAACTGCTATTTCATCTGCACCTTTTGGTTCTGCTCTGGTTGACTTAATCTCTTACGGATATATCAAAATGTTAGGAAGAGATGGTTTGCAGAGAGCAACAGAAACAGCGATATTAAATGCAAATTATTTAAAAGCTCGGTTAGAAAAATATTATCCTATTTTGTACACGGGTGAAAATGGATTTGCCGCACATGAAATGATTATAGATTTAAGACAATTCAAAGAAAAGGGAATTGAAGTGACCGATGTAGCCAAACGTTTAATGGATTTCGGTTTTCATGCCCCAACTGTTTCTTTTCCTGTTGCAGGTACTTTGATGATTGAGCCTACCGAGAGCGAGAATAAAATGGAGCTGGATAAATTTGTTGCCTCAATGATTCAGATTAGAAAAGAAATCGATGACTATGAGGAAGGTGATTCTGTTTTGAAAAATGCACCACATACGCTTCAAATGATTACGTCAGATGAATGGCCTTACAGTTATTCGAGAAAAGAAGCAGCTTATCCGCTTGACTTTGTTTCTCTAAATAAATATTGGCCAAGAGTGAGAAGAGCAAATGAGGCCCATGGCGATAGAAATTTAATCTGTACTTGTAATCCTATAGAGGACTATATGGAGGAAACAGTTTAACAAAAATATATTGATTTTTAAAAGCGAGGAAACTCGCTTTTTTTATGAATTTTAGCGGAATAACTGTTTGTTGGTTGTTCTAATCGTAACAGATATGATTGATTTTAAGAAATTTAGAACTTTTTTGAGTAATTCTTTAAACAAAATAAAATAATTGGACCTAACATTTATAAAATTTTGGCAAATTTTATATTTTGATTAGGGTGAAAATTGTATTTTTGCATCTCTTTTAAAACACTTACATCTGATGAAGAAAATAACAAAAGAAACTTATATCAATTGGTATAAAGACATGCTTTTTTGGAGGAAATTTGAAGATAAATTAGCAGCAGTTTATATCCAACAAAAGGTAAGAGGGTTTTTGCATTTATATAACGGTCAAGAAGCGGTTTTGGCCGGAGCCTTGCATGTAATGGATTTGTCAAAAGATAAAATGATTACCGCTTATAGAAATCACGTTCAACCTATCGGTATGGGCGTAGATCCTAAAAGAATTATGGCTGAGCTGTATGGTAAAGCAACAGGTACTTCATATGGTATGGGAGGTTCTATGCATATTTTCTCAAAAGAAAAAGGGTTTTATGGTGGTCACGGTATAGTTGGAGGGCAAATTCCACTAGGTGCGGGAATTGCCTTTGCTGATAAATATTTTGGTAGAGATGGAGTGACAATTACTTATTTTGGTGACGGTGCTGCTCGCCAAGGCTCATTACATGAAACGTTTAACATGGCAATGGCCTGGAAACTTCCTGTTGTATTTGTTGTAGAAAACAATGGTTATGCCATGGGTACTTCAGTAAGCAGAACTGCTAACCACCCTGATATTTGGAAATTAGGTTTGGCCTATGAAATGCCAAGTGAACCTGTTGACGGTATGAATCCTGTAAAAGTGGCAGAAGCGATGGATAAAGCTATTTCTCATGCGAGAAAAGGAAATGGCCCAAGTTTCTTAGAAATGAAAACTTATCGTTATCGCGGACACTCTATGAGTGATGCGCAGAAATATCGTACAAAAGACGAAGTTGCAGAATACAAAAAGATAGATCCAATTACACAGGTTTTAGATGTTATTAAAGAGAAAAAATACCTGACAGATAAGGAAATCAAAGCAATTGATGACGAAGTGAGAGATTTAGTCAATGAATGTGAAAAATTTGCTGAGGAATCTCCCTATCCCGAAAAGCAACAAATGTATGATATGGTTTATGAGCAAAAGGATTATCCTTTTTTGAAACATAGACTCTAACAATATAGCTAAGCAGATCAAAATAATTAAGAAAATTCAATTATGGCCGAAATTATAACCATGCCCCGTTTAAGCGATACAATGACCGAAGGAGTTGTTGCAAAATGGCTTAAAAAAGTGGGTGATAAAGTAAGTGAAGGAGATATCTTAGCCGAAATAGAAACGGATAAAGCAACGATGGAATTTGAATCTTTCCATAATGGTGAGTTACTATATATAGGAATAGAGGAAGGAAAAACTGCTCCGGTCGATTCAATTATCGCTATTATTGGGGAATCAGGTGAAGAGTATAAATCACTTTTGGAACAGAAGATAGTAGAAGAAGAAAAGAAGGAAGAAGAAAGAGCTGAAGCTCCGGTAGAGGTGGTTATAGAAGAAGAGGCTATTCAAGTAGAAACTCCAGAGGGTGTTGAGGTAATTACCATGCCAAAGCTGAGTGATACCATGACTGAAGGCACCGTGGCTAAGTGGTTAAAGAAAGTTGGAGATAAAGTTTCTGAAGGAGATATTTTGGCCGAGATCGAATCAGACAAAGCGACAATGGAGTTTGAATCATTCTATCAAGGTTCATTATTGTATATTGGTATTTCCGAAGGTGAATCGGCTAAGGTAGATAGTGTTTTAGCTGTTATTGGTAAGGAAGGTACGGATATTAGTGGATTGATCGAATCTTTTAAACGTCCTGCTGCAACAAGCGTGAAACCAAAAGCGCAAAAAGAAAACTCAAAATCAACTTCGGATAAAGTTATTTCAAGTACTCAGCTAAGCCCGGTAGAAATGCAAACTGTGGTTAAGAAGGAATCTAATGGTAGAGTTGTTGCTTCTCCTTTGGCGAAAAAATTAGCCCTAGAAAAAAATATCAATCTCGAAAGAGTACAAGGTAGTGGCGAAGGTGGTCGAATTATTAAAAGAGATGTAGAGAATTATGTCGAGACAGGTTCTCCGGTATCCAACAAACCATTTGTTCCAAGAGGGCAGGAGAGTTTTGAAGAAATTACCAATTCTCAAATGCGTAAGGTAATCGCCAGAAGATTAGCAGAATCTAAATTTACGGCACCGCATTATTATTTGAATGTAGAATTTGATATGGATAATGCCATTTCATTTAGAAATCAGTACAACTCATTGCCTGATACCAAAATCTCATTTAATGATATTGTAATTAAGGCGACAGCGATGGCTTTAAAACAACATCCGCAAGTAAATTCTCAGTGGTTTGATGATAGAATGAAGATTAATCACCACGTACATATTGGTGTGGCTGTAGCCGTAGAAGATGGCCTTTTAGTGCCTGTTTTGAAATTTGCAGATGAACAATCATTAACTCAAATAGGATCTTCTGTAAAAGACTTTGCGGGAAGAGCAAGAAATAAGAAGCTCGCTCCGAATGAGATGGAAGGAAGTACTTTCACAATTTCGAATTTGGGTATGTTTGGTATCACAGATTTTACTTCCATCATAAATCAGCCTAATTCGGCAATTCTTTCTGTAGGTGCTATTGTAGAAAAACCTGTAGTAAAAGAAGGAAAAATAGTAGTGGGTAATACGATGAAGTTAACTTTGGCCTGTGATCACAGAACGGTAGATGGGGCAACGGGCGCATTGTTTTTACAAACACTTAAAGGATATATTGAAAACCCAATTACAATGTTATTGTGATGAAGTATAATTTTCAATAAAAAAAGCCTGACAATTTTGTCAGGCTTTTTTTTATGAGTTAAGTATTTATAATCATTTCTGTTTTAGTTCGAGACATTTTTCAAACTTAAACCATCGTAGGCAAGTATAAATATGCCATGATTTTCGATACCACCACTTGGATTGTTGGCATAATTAAATTTATTCCAAATCCTTTCAGAATATCCTTGGTCTTTTATTTCTAAAAAGTCTTCAGATAATCTGACCAATAAGTCGTATGTGATGTCAAAACCTTTAATGCTAAATTCGGTCGGTAGTCCTTTATATTTTTCCAGGTATTTTTTAGAAAATATTTTAAACAAGCCGTCATCGTAATTTTGATAGGCATAGGATGGGTAATGAAATTTAATTCTTGCTAACTTTTTATTGTCTATTTTCTCATATACTTTCCCTTTATCAAAAGCAAAAAAAGTAAGATTGATTTCTTCAGGCAATACGCCAATGTTTTGAACAACATCTGCAGTTAATACTTCATTTTGCGTTACTAAGACAAACCAAACTTCTTCTTCTGGAACTATGCCTTCCTTCAATCTCTGGCTCGTAATATATCCTTTTTGAGATTGAATTATCTTTATTTTATCCTGAGGAATTTTACCGCGAAGTTGATTAACAACATAATTCAAATGCTCTGTATTGGTTTCATCATGAATTAAAACTACTTTTTGCCCCGAATATTTTTGTTTGATAAAATCGATCATTTCCTTTTCAAACTGTTCAATTTGCGGAGTGGCTTGAATGAGGTGCGAATTTTTTATATGTGCATGACTTTTTTCTGACAAAGGAGATGCCAACCAAACACTGTCACCATTCATCTCATTGGCAACGGCCTCCATAACATTCAGATACATGGGGCCAATTAATAGGTCAAAACTTTTCAAATTATTTCTCTCTACAATTTTTTTGCTCACAGGTACACTCTTTTCTGTATCAAATGCAAAGGCCTCAATGTTCATTCCTTTACTTTTAAGAGAATCTAAGGCAAGTAATGCACCGAAATAAAAATCGGTCGTGGCATTCATCAATCGGTCTGTTTCAAAGCTCAGACTATCTTTTTTATGCATAAAAGGGAATAAAAAGGCAATTTTCTTCTTTTTTCCATTTAAATCAGGTTCTACAAACTGATTGCTATTGACCACACGGGTCATGGGCGTAATTTTAATCAGGATGCCTTCTTTTAAGCCCTCAGCCAACTCTGGATTTTCATTTAATAATGTTGCTTGCGGAATACCATAAAGTTTAGAAATGCTGAAAATAGTTTCTCCTTTTTTCACTTCATGAACTGCAAAACCATCTATATCATCACCTTGTAAACTGGACGGTATATAAATGATGTCGTCTATTTTTAGCCCATCGACAATATTTGGATTGAGTTTTTCTAATTCCTCTATACTTATATTGTTCTGTTTGGCGATACTAAACTTTGTATCTTTTGGTCTCACTAAATAAGGCTTAGAACTTTCTACAGCAACTGGGTTCTCTACTTTTGCTAAAGGAATTTTTAAAATTTGCCCAATTTGCAATCCTTCTGAAATAAGAAAAGGATTGTTGTTTTTTAAAGAACTTGTCGATATTTTAAACTGACTACTTATACCGTAGAGGGTTTCTTTGGGTAAAACCTCATGATAGACAAAACCATCAACTACAATGTCTTTTTGCGTAACTACCTCTGTGTCAAAATTCCGCACATCTTTTTGGGCATTGTAGGCCTTATTCGGCACAACCAGTACCTGATTTGTGACGAGTTTACCCGTTACATCAGGATTTAGATTTAATATCTCAGCTTTATCTATACCCAACGTTTTGGAAATACTTTCAATAGATTCTCCGTTCTTTACCTTATAGGTTGTAAACTTTTTCTGTTGTGCAAAAAGGGTACTCGTTAAGAGGGTAAAAAGAAGAATGATGCGAAAAAATTTCATATTTGACTTTAAGATTTAAATTGGTTTATTATTCCCATTCAATAGTGGCAGGTGGTTTTGAGCTGATATCATAGACTACTCTATTTACACCTTTCACCTGATTAATTATTTTATTTGATGTTTCTTGCAAGAATTTATAAGGTAAATCTACCCAGTCTGCTGTCATACCATCAGTTGAGCTAACTGCGCGCAAGGCAACCACTTTTTCATAAGTTCTTTCATCTCCCATCACACCTACCGAATTTACAGGCAACAAAATCGCTCCAGCTTGCCATACATCGTTGTATAACCCCCATTTTTTTAAACCCTCTATAAAAATAAAATCGACTTCTTGCAAAATTCGAACTTTTTCAGCAGTGATATCGCCTAAGATTCTTATGGCCAAACCTGGGCCTGGGAAGGGATGTCTCCCTAACAATTCATCATCAATACCCATGGATCTACCTACTCTTCGCACCTCATCTTTAAAAAGCATACGAAGTGGTTCCACAATTTTTAATTTCATGAAGTCCGGCAGTCCACCTACATTATGATGAGATTTAATTGTCGCCGATGGGCCTTTAACAGAAACAGACTCAATCACATCTGGGTAAATGGTTCCTTGTCCTAACCATGTTACATTTTCTATCCGATGGGCTTCATCGTCAAAAACATCAATAAACGTATTTCCAATGGCCTTTCTTTTTTCTTCAGGATCTGATTTTCCTTTAAGTTTATCTAAAAATCTATCACCAGCATCCACACCTTTTACATTTAGGCCCATATGCTTGTATTGGTCTAAAACATTTTCAAATTCGTGCTTGCGCAATAAACCGTTATTTACAAAAATACAATAGAGATTATCTCCAATGGCCTTATCTAACAAAACGGCTGCAACGGTTGAGTCGACGCCGCCACTCAAACCTAAAACAACTTTGTCATTACCAAGTTTTTCTTTTAACTCAGCAACCGTCGATTCTACAAACGAATCAGGTGTCCAGTCTTGTTCAACTTTAGCGATGCTTACCAAAAAGTTTTTTAGCAATTTCATACCGTCACTGCTGTGATAAACTTCCGGATGAAACTGTATGGCATAGGTTGTTTCTCCATCAATTTTATAAGCAGCATTGAGTACATCATGTGTACTTGCGATCTTTTGAAAATGATTTGGCAAAGAAGTAATGGTATCACCATGACTCATCCAAACTTGAGAACCTTCGTGAATATCTTCAAAAAGGGTTTCATTTTCTTTAATATAGGACAAGTTGGCACGTCCGTATTCTCTCACTTTTGAGGGTTCCACTTTTCCACCAAAATTCTGTGCCATATACTGCGCTCCATAGCAGACGCCCAATAAGGGAATTTTACCTTTGATTTGTGACAGATCAGGATGTGGCGCATCTTCTTGATGCACAGAAAAAGGACTTCCAGATAATATAACCGCTTTAAAATCGGCTACATCTTCGGGAATATGGTTGTAAGGAAAAATTTCACAGAAAATGTTGAGTTCTCTCACTCTACGTGCTATCAGTTGTGTATACTGAGAGCCAAAATCTAAAATAAGTACTTTGTGTTGCATCCGCAAAAATAATATTTAATAATTAAAAACAGAGATAAATAGAATTCCTTTTACGGATAAAATGAATACCTAATATTATGTGATTTTTAGAGTAAATATTTTGATTTTTTGTTCATGATGGATTTAATTAAATTATTGATTATCTTCGAATAGTAAACAAAAACCAATGTAAAATATAAATTTATCAACTTAACCTATCCAATCTATTATGAAAAATTATGGCATTATTTGTCTTTTTGTTTTCTTGTTTTCCTCTACTAATTATTTGCTGGCACAGGAAAATGAACAATTAAAAGAGGAAGAACTTCACAACTCAAAATTTGAAAAGTATCATAAAGAGGAAGAAGAATCCAAACATTCTGTTTCTTTTGTTATGGGACATGCCCATATCAGTACCGCGGTAAAAGATGGAAAAGATAATGAATGGATTACTATTCCTTCTTTTGGTTTGCATTATAATTATGCTATTAATGAAAAATGGGGTTTAGGCATCCATTCTGAACTACTCTTGGAAGTTTTTGAAATAGCTGCCCCAAGAAGCTTGGAGGATGTGGAAGAACTATCCATTGAAACGATAGAAAGAAATAAACCATTTTCTTTGGCATTAATGGGCATGTATGAAGTTCATCATCATTTGATTTTATTATTTGGAGCTGGAGGTGAATTTTCAAGTGAAGAAAACTTTGCGCTCATACGCTTGGGGGTGGATGTTCCTATTATAGAAAAGTTTGGATGGGAAGCATTTGCCACTGCTAATTTTGATTTTAACATCGATGCCTATAATAGTTTTAATTTAGGTTTGGGCATTGCAAAACTCTTTTAGAGAATAAATTATGAGGCATACTAGTAAATTAATTTTGATCTTATTTTTAGTGGGCTTTGGTTTAAGAGCCCAGGAAGGAACTTCCCGATCTGCAGAAGAAATGGCAATGGCATTGGCAAATCCTGTGGCATCATTAATCAGTGTACCGTTTCAGAATAATTTTGATTTTGGATTGGGACCCGATGGTGATGGATCTCGATATAACCTCAATATTCAACCGGTAATTCCAATTTCGTTAAATGAAAATTGGAACATGATCAGTAGGACGATTGTACCCATAATTTCTCAAAATGATGTTTTTTATGATGGCTCAAGTGAGACAGGATTAGGTGATATCGCACAAAGTGTTTTCTTTTCTCCAAAAGCTCCAACCAAAGGTGGTTTAATTTGGGGGGCTGGACCTATATTTTTGTTGCCAACGGCTACTGAGAATCGTTTGGGAGCTGATAAATGGGCTGTTGGACCAAACGCTGTTGTTTTAAAAATTGCAGGACCCTGGACATATGGTGGTTTGGCAAATCATATGTGGGATTTTGCAGGGAGCGGTGATACAAATATCAATACGAGCTTTTTTCAACCTTTTGTTACCTTTGCAACGCCTCAGGGCGCTTCATATACCATAGCATCAGAAAATTCTCAAAACTGGAGTAATGATATTTTTGGAGGTTTTATCGGAGCGTATTATGCAAAAGTAGTTAATGTTGGTAAACAGATGTTACAAGTAGGTGGCGGACCAAAAGTATATTATGGTAACAATTCCTTTAATCCAGATTGGGGAATAAGGTTAAATGTAATAGCTTTGTTCCCTCAATAATACCTTTTTCGTTTGTTCGGTACATTTGTTTCCGTTAAATTCTGATAAATTAGATTGTAAAAAATCAATTTTCATAAGAATTCGTGTCAATTATTGATTTATCCGTATAAATGAGTCCGGCTTGGTCAAGTCTGAGGACAAACCTTTACTTTTGGTGTTCTTATTACCACTATTTATTTTGATTGATTCCTTAAAAGTATAGTATGGCAATTATCGTAGCAATTAAACACGATACTTATTATCGTTATGATCGTTTGATCAACATGGGTTCCCATGTGATCAGGTTAAAGCCGGCGCCACATAGCAGAACCAAGATTCACTCCTATTCTCTAAATATTGAGCCCAAAGAGCATTTCATCAATTGGCAACAAGATTCATTTGGAAACTATTTGGCCAGGGTTGTTATGCAAGAGAAGGTAAAAGAATTTAAGGTAGAGGTAGAGGTTGTTGCAGAAATGACGGTAATCAATCCTTTTGATTTTTTTGTTGAAGAATATGCAGAGAAATTTCCCTTTCAATATACAACCCAAGATAGAAAAGAGTTAGCGCCTTATTTGGAAATTGTCGAAGACGGTCCTCTGCTAAAGGAATGGGTTAAAAAAATGGAACGGTTTAAGGGGAGTTCGATTGTAGATTTTCTTGTTTCCATCAATCGAGAATTGAATAAAGAAGTTAACTATACCGTGAGAATGGAACCCGGCGTTTTTACTTGCGAAGAATCGCTCAAAAAACAATTGGGTTCTTGTAGAGACTCTTCTTGGCTATTGGTACAGACGATGCGCCATTTAGGTTTGGCAGCGAGGTTTGTTTCGGGATATCTCGTTCAGTTAAAAGCCGACCAAAAGGCACTCGACGGTCCTTCCGGAACCGATAAAGATTTTACTGATTTACACGCCTGGTGTGAAGTATATGTGCCGGGAGCGGGGTGGATAGGTCTCGATCCTACATCGGGATTGTTGGCCGGTGAAGGACACATCCCACTTTGCTGTACACCTTCTCCTTCAAGTGCTGCACCAATTTCTGGAACACTTGATCCTTGTGAGGTGGAATTTTTTCATCAGAATGAGGTGATTCGTATCCATGAGGATCCTAGGGTTACTAAACCCTACAGTGATCAGCAATGGGCAGAAATCATGGGCTTAGGCGAATTGGTTGATAGGAAATTGGAAGAAGGAGATGTTAGACTTACCATGGGTGGTGAACCAACTTTTGTGTCGATTGATGATATGGAATCTGAACAGTGGAATACAGCTGCAGATGGAAAGGAAAAACAAAAACTATCTAATCGCCTAATCCATCATTTAAGTAAAAGTTTTGGTGATGGTGGATTGTTTCATTACGGACAGGGAAAATGGTATCCGGGAGAACCTACACCGCGATGGCAAATGGCATTGTACTGGAGAAAGGATGGTAAGCCTATTTGGAAAAACAAAGATTTACTTGCTGACTTTAGTGAGGAGGGCAAATTAAATTATAAAGATGCACAGCGTTTTATGGTTCGACTTACCAAAAAGCTCGGTGTGGATGAGAATAATGTGATGCCCGGATACGAAGATGCTTTTTACTATTTATGGACAGAAAGAAAGCTGCCTAAAAATATTGATCCTTTGCGCATCAATCTAAATGATTCTCTAGAACGAAGGACCTTAATGGAGCAGTTAGATCGCGGTTTACAGGATCCTGCAGGTTTTGTCTTACCTATAGAATGGGCCTATCAAAAAGAAGGATGGATCAGTTATCCATGGGAATTTAGAGGAGAAAAATTAATGTTGATTCCGGGGAATTCTCAAATGGGATATCGTTTACCATTAGAGTCACTTCCTTATATCCCAGAAAAGAAAAGACCAAAACCTGTTGAGCGAAGTCTGTTTGAGAAAGAAGCTCCTCTAGGAGATTTTCATCAGTTGGTAAATAGTAGGTCGCAAGGAAAAACAGATTACTCCATTCCTGATGAGATGTTGTCGCCAACAGTGTTTGAAGCACCCTTAGAAGAGGAAAAAAAAGAAAAACGTTTACCGTTTCAGGAGAAAGAAAAAGAAAAGGACGATTTTGAGCCTGAATTTGAGTCTTTTACGATAAAAACAGCACTTGTTTCAGAAATTAGAAACGGAAAAATTCATTTGTTTCTGCCTCCTGTAGATTATATTGAACATTACTTGGACATGTTGGCTGCTATTGAATTAACAGCGGAGGAATTACAACTGTCAATAGTGATTGAA
Source organism: Namhaeicola litoreus (assembly GCF_042679565.1). Taxonomy (NCBI): domain Bacteria; kingdom Pseudomonadati; phylum Bacteroidota; class Flavobacteriia; order Flavobacteriales; family Flavobacteriaceae; genus Namhaeicola; species Namhaeicola litoreus. The sequence continues at coordinate 388,455 of NZ_JBHTMY010000003.1, forward strand.
GGATATGCTCCGCCCAAAGATAATCGCATAGAAAAATTGATGGTCACACCAGATCCCGGAGTAATAGAAGTGAATGTCCATCCTGCTAAATCTTGGAAAGAAATCGAGTATAATTATAATCAATTATTTGAATCAGCTCTGCAAAGTAGACTGGGTTCCGAAAAGTTTATGTTAGATGGAAAACATACAGGAACTGGTGGTGGAAATCATATTACAATAGGTGGAGAATCACCTTCAGATTCACCTTTGTTGCGCAGACCCGATCTTTTGAGAAGTATGATTACTTTTTGGCAGCATCATCCCGGTTTAAGTTATTTATTCTCAACGGCCTTTATTGGTCCTACAAGTCAAAGTCCAAGGGTTGATGAAGGTCGACAGGAAATGTTATACGAACTCGAAATTGCCTTTGATCAAATTCCAGAACCAGGAGAAGGAGAGATTCCTTTTTGGCTGGTAGATAGATTATTGAGAAATTTACTTATCGACCTTACTGGTAATACTCATAGAGCTGAATTTTGTATTGATAAACTATATTCTCCGGATTCATCAACGGGAAGATTGGGTATACTGGAATTGCGCGGTTTTGATATGCCACCCAATAAACAGATGTGTCTTGTTCAGTTATTGCTAATCAGGACGCTTGTGTCATGGTTTTGGGAAAAACCATACAAAGGAAAACTTGTGAGATGGGGAACAGAACTGCACGATAAGTTTATGACACATCATTTTGTTCGTGAAGATCTCAAAGACGTTGTAGATCAGTTAAATGAAGCTGGCTATCCTTTTGATATCAATTGGTTAGAACCTTTCTTTGAATTTCGTTTTCCACATGTAGGAAGGGTGAAATTTAAAGAAGTAGAACTTAGTTTACGTACCGCAATTGAGCCATGGAATGTATTAGGAGAAGAGATGTCGAGCTCCGGTACGGCCAGATTTGTGGATTCATCCGTTGAACGCATAGAAGTAAAAGCTACGGGACTTACAAGTGAACGATATGTGATTCTTTGCAATGGTATGCGTATTCCAATGACGAATACTGGCACTAAAGGAGAATTTGTTGCTTCAGTGAGGTATAGAGCCTGGCAGCCACCTTCTGCATTGCATCCTAATTTGGAAGTGGATACACCCTTGGTGTTCGATATTTTTGACCTTTGGGTGGGTAAATCTGTTGCCGGATGTACCTATCACGTTTTCCATCCGGGCGGAAGAGCTTATGATTCCTTCCCTGTCAATAGTTTTGAAGCGGAGGGTAGGCGAGAGTCTCGTTTTTACAGTGAGAATCATACACAGAGTGTATATGTTCCGGCAGATATGAGCACGGAGGTAAAGCGATATATACTTGAAAAGGAAGTGAATACAGGTGAGCGCGTTGTCCTAACTCCAAAGTTTATAGAGCCTGATCCTGAATACCCACATACTTTTGATATCAGAAAATACAAGTTGAAAAAATAGCACTTATTCTTCCTCTACATGTAAAAAGTCGGGAAGATCATTCGCAGCATCAATTAACATTTGGTTCCATTGAACTGAGGTCGTTTTTAATTCGTCTTCTACTTTTCGAAACTCCTGGATTTCAAAAGTACCATTGCGGTATAAAGCAAAATCTAGAGGAAAATCTACATCACTAGCATTTTTAAAGGTAGCATCGAATGATAGAAAGGCCACTTTAATAGCTAAATCAAAGGTTATTTCTTCATGTAAAAGCCGTCTCAAAATAGATTTTCCAAAACCGGTATTTCCAATCACCGTATACGGAGATTCATCCGAAGCTTCTACCCAATTCCCTTCTGGAAAAATTAAAAATATGCTGGAACGCTTATCTTTTATACATTGACCGCCAATAATAAAATGTGCATCGAAAATAAATTTACTTTCTTGCAACGACTCCAGATCTTCGGCCCTCACTTGCTTGACCATTTTTCCGAGGAGATTGGCAACCTGATATAATTTATCTACCTTCTGAGAGGCGAGTTCGTCTTCAAATAAATGGATTACTTTATCTCTGATCGATCGCAGACCAGACGACATAATAAAAAAGGAATATTTTCCATTCTGGAAGGTCTGAATTTTTTTCGAAGTCGATACCCCTAAACCACTGCTGATACGCGTATCTGATAAGGCAACTACTCCCGCCTTACTTTTAATAGCTACACAAAATGTCATATTTACTGATTCGTTATTGTCACTGCATGAATACTTTTTTGCATTCCGATTGTTTCTAAGATTCCAACGATTGGACTACAATCCCGGAAATCACAACCATGTGCAATTTTTATATAATGATGGTCTGCTAGCAAATGATTAGTTGCATCAAACCCTACCCATCCTGCCTCCGGAATAAATGCTTCTACCCAGGCATGTAACTGACTCGTGTCAATAGACCCTTCACCTTGGTCCAGATATCCACTTACATATCTCGCAGGAATCTTATTTTGACGACAAACTGAAATGAAAAGATGAGCGTAATCCTGGCACACTCCTTTTTTAAGGTAGAGTACCTGTTCTATAGCCGTATTCACATCTGTGCTATTGGGTGAATATTCTAAGAGCTCAAATATAAACATATTTAGTTCCAAAAGATATTCGAGTAATATTTTTTCACTTGAATATACAGGAAACGAAATAGGAGAATGGACTGGCATTTTGGTTAGGTCTGTGGCAAGCAAAAATCTGTGATGATCAATTTTAAAATCTAAAGAATTCAATAATTCAAACTCTTGTTCTGAAGTCAAACTGCTAATAGGAAATGGATTCTTTTTTTCTTTTTTTACAACAGCAGATAGATGAAACCAAAATTCAGAAACAGATTGTTTGGCGTAGTAATGAATCAGATCAAAACCGAAAGAATTTTTTGAGATATGTGCATCTTGATCAATGGAACATTCTATTTCTAAGTCTTCAACGATTTGTTCAGCATTCGAAAAGGGAATCACTAATAACTGAAAATTTGCTTTTTTTACAGGAGCGTTATAAGTAGTTTTAATTTGGTAGACAAGCTTATATACTTCCATTAGTAGCTAAGGTATTTCTTTTCAATTTCAGAACTAATAATGGTTATTTTTTCTTGTGTATCGTTGAGTAGTCCGTAAATATCATCTTTATAATCATCGTAAGTAAGATAGTTGTACTGCTCATTAATTTTACCAATTTTAAAACTGATAGAATTCGGATTTGCACTTTCATTTCGGCTGAGCTTTTTGATGTACTTTCTTATTCCGTTTAATGAAAAAGCGATGGATCTTGGGCAATTAGGGTTGACAATTAAAAATTCAAGCACCTGTTTACAATTAGGTGTTTTGGCATATAACTTCCTATTCATATCAAATGATTCGGTACAGCGAAGTAGGGTTGTCCATTCAAAACTGAGTTCGGTAACCGCAATGCCAGATTGCTCTATTTTGTATATATCATGTAACTTCGCATTGATGATCCTAATAATTTGTAAAACTCTTTCGATGTACATACCTAAAAGAATTACAGCCCATTCTTCATCATGTAAGAGTGAATCATAAATTTTAACACGTAAAATAGAAGCCTGATCTAAAACCATCTGCGAGAATTCATAAAAGCCCGTAGTTAGATACTTTTCAACGGGATAATCATTCACGAGGTGGTAAAATCTATTGAGATTTTCCCATAATCCTGTTGAAATGGCATTTCTTGCCCCCCTTGCATTTTCTCTTGCAAAAGTAATATTACTCAATATCGAGTTAGAATTATCGGGATCCAGACCTACTTTATATAAGACATCTTCTTCTTTTTTATATTCCATATCAAAGATACCGGCCATATAAAGCATAGAATCTAGAACGAATTTTCTATCATACGTTTCCAGAATGGGTGCGTCCAATGAGGAAAAATAGATCTCGCGACTGTATCTTGCAATATGTTCGGCTCTTTCAATATAGCGCCCCATCCAATATAAATTATTTGCTACTCTTGATAACATAGTTTTCTTTTTGAAATAAAATTGCTAATCTAATACCCAAGTGTCTTTTGACCCTCCACCTTGCGAAGAATTGACAATGAGGTTTCCTCTTTTTAGTGCGACCCTTGTTAAACCTCCTTTTAATGTGTAGTTTTTATTTTTCCCCATTAAACTAAAAGTTCTCAAATCTATATGCCGGGGTTCAAATTCTTTTGTTTCTTCTACGAATGTAGGATGCACCGAAAGACTCATGATTGGTTGGGCAATATATTTTCGTCGATCAGATTTTATTCTGGTTTTAACTTCTTCTATTTCCTCTTTGGTCAATCTGGTTCCAATAGAAATCCCATAGCCTCCGGATTCATCTACAGGTTTTACCACTAGTTTATTTACGTTTTCGAGTACATATTTAAAATCACTGTCTTTTTCGCAATGATAGGTTTGCACGTTATTCAAAATAGGTTCTTCTCCCAGATAATATTTAATGATATCGGGTACATAGTGATACACAGCTTTGTCATCGGCTACCCCTGTACCCGGTGCGTTAGCCAACGTTACATTTCCGGCACGATAAGCACTCATGACACCAGGAATGCCTAGCATAGAATCTTTTCTGAATACCAAAGGATCAATAAATTCATCGTCAACACGACGGTAGATCACATCTACTTTTTTAGGACCATAAATCGTTTTCATATAGACGATGTCTTTTTCTACAAAAAGATCTCTTCCTTCTACCAGGGTAACGCCCATTTTTTGAGCCAGAAAGGAATGTTCGAAATAAGCAGAATTGTACATGCCCGGTGTAACAACTACTACCGTAGGATTATCTGTATTCTTTGGTTTTACGGTTTTTAGTATTTCCAATAACTCTTCCGGATATTGATAGACTGTTTTCGTTTTTAACTTGTTAAACAGATCAAAGAACGATTTTTTTAATGCCATTCTGTTAGATAGAACATAACTCACACCAGATGGGCATCTTAAATTATCCTCTAAAATATAATACTCGCCATCTGAGTGTTTAATAAGGTCTGTGCCAGAAATATGTGTGTATATTCCTCCCTCTGGTCTAAAACCTTCCATTTCTTTCAAATAATTCTTTGATGAAAAAATAAGGTCGGCAGGGACAATTTTATCTTTTAAAATCTTTTTATCGTGATAGATATCGTCTAAAAAAAGGTTGATCGCTTTGTTTCTTTGAATCACTCCTGTTTCAAGTTTATTCCATTCTTCATTTGGTATGATCCTAGGGAAGAGGTCAAAAGGGAAAATGCGTTCATCAGCTTTTTTGTTTTCGTTGTATACAGCAAATGTGATACCTTGATTAAAAAATGCAGTTTTAACCTCGTTATTAATTCTTTCAAAATCAACAAGACTAAATTTCTTAAATCGATCCAAAACATTTTCATAATGAGAAAATGGTTCATGTTCCATTTTGAAGACCTCATCAAAATGTCCCACATCCATCCTATATAGATCTAATATTTTTTTACTTTTCTCATTCATATGCTTAAATAATTTGAACTATTATCTTTGGAAATAATGTATAAAAATATCGTTTTTTATATATAAATTATGATTGAATAACTAAAAATAGGGGGTGTAAACAAATAAATGCTAAATAATTAATGGCAACCCCTGTAAATTATGTGGTGTATAAAAATATGATTCATATTTGGTGAAAATAGAAATTTACTAGTTCGCTTATTAAATCCATTGTTTTACTAACTTAATGAAAGTAATGAATTATCGTTTAGAATAGAACATAGTGGCTTATAAATTACTTTCTAGGCTGAGTATTTCTGCCCTTTGCTTGTTTTTCTTTATTTCGAACATAAATCAATTTATGCCTGCTTTTGGCACTTTCTCTTTGCTCTATGTCAAATTGATCTATAGATTTGATAAGCGGTGTAAGCTTTTGAAAACCAAAATTCCTGGGATCAAAGTTGGGTTGCTTCTTTTGCAATAAACTACCTACATCGCCTAAAAAAGCCCAGCCGTCATCATCCGACAGGTCGTTGATAGAAGTCGCAATCAAGTTGATGTCTTTTTGGGTGATCTTATCCACCGTGTTTTTGTCGGATTCTTTTTGACCTCCCGATTCACTCACCTTCGATTGATTTCGCAAGATCTCCACATAAATAAATTTATCGCAGGCCACAATAAAAGGGTTGGGTGTTTTCTTTTCTCCTATGCCGATCACTTGCATTCCGGCTTCTCTCAGTCGGGTGGCCAGCCTTGTAAAATCGCTATCGCTAGACACAATACAAAAGCCGTTTACTTTTTCAGAATACAGAATGTCCATCGCATCAATGATCATGGCAGAGTCTGTGGCGTTCTTTCCGGAGGTGTAACCGTATTGTTGAATGGGAGTAATGGCATTTTCTAACAAAAGTTGTTTCCATTTAGATAAATGCGGCTTGGTCCAGTCTCCATAAATTCTTTTGATGGTGGGATTACCGTATTTGGCAATTTCTTCCATCATTTCTTTGATACAATCAGAAGGGATGTTATCGCCATCAATTAAGACAGCAAGGTTTAGGTTGTTTTCCATGAGGTTTTTCTAAGTTTCGAAATTACGTAAATTTTAGCTTGCCTTTCTATTCGTCTGAGAAATTCTTAAAAGCCTAAAAGAGATAAAGTTTTTATGTACTTCTAAGGTACTTTACAAATGCAGCGATAAAAAAAACGATCCAATCATGAGAATACTAAGAAATTACAGGTTCATCTACTTTTTTTTAACCTATTGAACAATATTAAGAGAACACCCGAAAAAAGATATACGTAGGCGGATATATATGATTTAACTTATTCATGTATACATAACAAAAGGTCATGAAGTTAAAAAATATTTGATTCTCGATACAAATTTCACTTATTTGTTATGCGTAAAATCCACTCGAATTGAAAAAATTCACAAACAGACTGTTGGCAGAAGCGTCCTTGTCAGCTCGAGTGATGCCAAACATTGAATAATATCGAGCGCTGATGAAGTAAGTTGCAATGCTACTTATTATATAGCACAACCTATTATAATAACAAAAGTTGATTGAGATACCTTTGTCGGTAAATCGAGATACCTTGGTCAAATATTCGAGATACCTTTGTCAAAAATTTGAGATAGGTATGTCAATTTCATCTTTGAAATTGCTTGATAATTAAAATCGAATTGTTTTATTAAAACGATGATCTAATTGAATTCTGAGACCCATGGTAACTACATCGTCATTTTTAATACCCAAAGAATTATAGCCCTCGGCAAGTCTTACCTCGGCATAAAAGTAAGCGATATGGAAGGGTTTATATTCCATGCCAAGAATAAAATTTTTCACACCAAATTTATCACTGATCACCTTCTTGTCATAGGGTCCGCGAATATCTTCTGTGTCTGGATCGTAGTAGTTATAGCCTGCCAAAAAAGCAAACTCTTCCCATCTATATTTGCTGAAAATTTCGAATCCCTTGGCATCAAAAACAACCGTAGGAAAAACCTCCCCGGCATCAGGAACAATAATAAACCCCTCGGTCAGATCACCATTGCTTTGGTTAGAAAAGACAATACCGAGATCTAAATTCTTTGACCGATAGGATATACCTCCGCTATAAAAAGTGGGATTGTCATCAAGGCCTAATACATTACTTTGTTCAATAAGTCTATCATTAAAAAACGACTTATTGAAGGCTGCGCCGACTTTAAGACCTTTTAAAATTTCATATTGTGCACTCAAGCCAATACCATCTACCCACTCATTGTTCAAGGTTGTTCTTGCCTGAGCCTGAATTCCAAAGGCAAAATTGCCGATGATATTCCTATAAATCACAGATTGATCTGCTCGTCCTGTTCCCAGACCGCCTCCATCTGTCCCGGCCGTATAGGTAGCCGAACCCTGCCCTCCAAATACATTAAAATTATCTGTGTACGAAGTTACGTCATAATAAACACTCCATTGTTTTCCGAAAGAAAGCGTTCCCCACTTGCCAAAATCAACTCCTAAATATCCCAATCTGGAAGAAAAGACTTGGTTGACCTGATCTCTTTCAGCAATGATAAATCCGCCTGCAGAATTTCCATCCGCATTGAACTGTGAATTGCTCTTAAACAAATTCATACCTAATTCTATGCCCGTGAAAAATGCATATCCATTTTTGTTAACCCTCATCTGAAAACCTATGCGCGATGCATTTTCCTGAAACTCTACCTCCTTATTATAAAAGGCAAAATGCCCTCTAAAGCTACCATAAGGTATGATGGTCAGTTCCACGGAGTCTAGCGGTTTTTCCTCTGTTTGGGCTACAGCAGTGTGCAGAAAAAAAAGTATTGAAATCCATAGTATAAAAAGTCTCATAAGCAATAAGTTGTGGTATAAGCTGCTACGGTAAAAATACGAGAAAATAGTTGAAGAGACAATTGATAACAATTAACAAAAAAAAAACGCTCAGGTAAACCCGAGCGTTTTTCATGATATCTATTTTGATGCTTATTTTACTTCTTCAAAATCTACATCTTCCACATCATCTTGGCCACCTGCATTAGCGGGTTCTTCTTGAGGTGCACCTGTTGGTTCACCGGCTCCTTGTTGTGCTTTGTACATTTCTTCAGAAGCTACTTTCCAAGCCTCATTAATTTTCTCCATGGCTGTGTCTATCTGCGCGATGTCTTTAGACTCATGTGCCTTTTTCAACTCTGCCAAGGCAGCTTCGATAGGCTCTTTTTTATCTGCAGATAATTTATCGCCGAATTCTTTTAACTGACTCTCAGTTTGGAAGATCATAGAGTCAGCTCCGTTGATCTTATCAGCAATTTCTCTGGCTTTCTTATCAGATTCAGCATTTGCCTCAGCATCAGCTTTCATTTTCTTGATCTCATCTTCAGACAATCCTGATGAAGCTTCAATTCTGATGTTGTGTTCTTTGCCTGTTCCTTTATCTTTGGCCGATACATTGATGATACCGTTCGCGTCAATGTCAAAAGTAACTTCGATCTGAGGTACGCCTCTCGGTGCAGGTGGAATACCGTCTAAATGGAATCTACCAATGGTCTTGTTATCTGCGGCCATGGCTCTTTCACCTTGCAACACATGAATTTCTACAGAAGGCTGGTTGTCGGCAGCCGTAGAGAATACCTGTGATTTTTTAGTCGGGATGGTTGTGTTAGACTCAATTAATTTGGTCATCACATTACCCATGGTTTCGATACCTAAAGAAAGAGGAGTAACGTCTAATAAAAGAACATCTTTTACATCTCCGGTTAATACACCTCCTTGAATGGCAGCACCAATCGCTACAACTTCATCCGGGTTTACACCTTTTGAAGGTTTTTTACCAAAGAATTTTTCTACTTCTTCCTGGATTCTAGGCATACGTGTAGAACCACCCACCAAGATTACTTCGTCTATATCAGAAGTACTCAAATCAGCATCTTTTAATGCGGCGCTTACCGGAGCCATCGATCTTTTGATCAAAGAATCAGATAGTTTTTCGAAATGAGATCTGGTCAATGTTTTTACCAAGTGCTTAGGACCTGAAGCGGTTGCAGTCACATAAGGTAAATTGATTTCTGTTTGTGTACTAGAAGACAATTCAATTTTTGCCTTTTCAGCAGCTTCTTTCAATCTTTGTAAAGCCATCGGATCTTTTCTCAAGTCGATACCTTCTTCTTTATTGAATTCTTCAGCTAACCAGTCTATAATTACTTGGTCAAAGTCATCACCACCTAAGTGTGTATCTCCGTTTGTAGAAAGTACTTCAAAAACACCGTCGCCAATTTCTAAGATAGAGATATCAAAAGTACCTCCACCTAAATCGTATACGGCAATTTTCTTGTCGTGACCAGATTTGTCTAAACCATAAGCTAAGGCAGCAGCAGTAGGCTCATTGATGATCCTGCTAATTTTTAATCCGGCAATTTCTCCGGCTTCTTTTGTTGCTTGTCTTTGTGCATCATTAAAGTATGCCGGAACAGTAACAACAGCTTCTTTTACTTCGTGGCCCAAATAATCTTCAGCAGTCTTTTTCATTTTCTGCAAGATCATGGCAGATATCTCTTGAGGCGTGTACAAACGACCGTCAATATCTACCCTTGGTGTATCATTATCTCCTTTTACAACAGTATAAGGTACTCTTTCAGCTTCTTTTTTACATTCTGAGTATTTATTACCCATGAATCTTTTGATAGAGTATATAGTCTTTTTTGGATTGGTAACAGCCTGACGTTTTGCAGGATCACCAACCTTGCGTTCTCCACCTTCTACAAATGCTACGATAGAGGGTGTAGTTCTTTTTCCTTCAGCGTTAGGAATTACTACCGGTTCACTTCCTTCCATCACAGAAACACATGAGTTGGTTGTTCCTAAGTCTATTCCAATTATTTTACTCATAATTATATATTTTTTATTAGTTGTTCAAAATTATTTTCTCTGCTTAAGTCAATCTTTGTGCCATTCGGAAATTAGTGGGGTTTTGGCATGTTTTTCTATATTCTTATGTCAGGCTGTCAGTTTATGCCTGATTTTCAAGACAATTCAACATGAAATGTTTTTTCTATGACAATGATTTTTTATTCGTTCTACATTTTGCGAACTTTGCCGAAAATTAGATGTTATGCTCGGATTAAAATTTGACACGCCAGCCTCATGGGCCAAGATTGCTGAACAGAATTTACCACAGTTGTTAACAGATCACGCATTTGCAGAGCAGAAAGCTTCGGCTTCGGCTGTTTCTTTGATCATTAATTTTTCTGAAGAGACTGAATTGGTAAAGGCCATGACAGAAATTGCAATCGAAGAATTGGAGCATTTCCAACGGGTACATGAGATCATGGTTTCTCGCGGAATGGTCTTGGGCATAGATCAAAATAGTGCATATGCAAAGCATTTGATAAAATTCTTCCCTAAAGGAAAAGACAGAAAGACCAATTTAATTAATCGGTTGTTGATCTCTGCAGTGATCGAAGCAAGAAGCTGTGAACGATTTAAAGTATTGTCGGAAAACTTAGAAGACAAAGAACTCGCTGATTTCTTTAAAGACCTTTTGGCATCTGAGGCAGGACATTATACTTTGTTCTTAGGTTTTGCACGGAAATTTGAGGACAGAGAGATTGTGGATAAAAAATGGTCTGACTTTTTGGATTATGAAGCTGAATACATGAAACTTCAAGGCAAACAGGCGCTAGTGCACGGATAACTAATCCTTGTTGATGATCGTGAACACCTTATCGGTTTCTGCTAGTTTTACTTCTGCAAAAACTTCAGAGGCTTCTTTTAAGAACCTTTGTTCATCTTTATAGCGATTTGAGAAATGACCGATAATGAGTCGTTTTACCATGGCTTTCTTTGCAATGGTTGCCGCCTCTTTGGCCGTGCTATGTTTGGTTTTTTCCGCCAATTCTTTGTTGTCTTCTAAAAAAGTAGCTTCGTGGTAAAGCAAATCAACCTCCTTTATGATAGGTATAATAGATTCGTGATAAGATGTATCGCTGCAAAAAGCATAACTCAAAGGTTCATGCGGGCTCTCTGTCAGTAAGTCATTGGATATGATCTCTCCATTTTCACGAACAAAATCAAATCCTTTCTTTATTTTGTGGTAATCACAAATGTAAATATCGGGATAGGATTTTATTTTATCCAAGGCCAATTTTCTGTCTTTTCTTTTTTCCTTAAACAAAAACCCATTGGTGTAAATTCTGTGGTTGAGCGGAATGGTATACACAGATACCTGTTTATCTTCAAAGATCAATTCGCTCTTGTCGCTCGAAAGTAAATGAAAATGTAATGGGAAATCTACCCAAGATTTGGTGAGCCGTAACTGTGTTTCTATGATTACTTTAAGATCTTTTGGTCCGTAAATATGTAATTCGTGAGGACGGTTCAATAAACCAAAAGTAGAGATCAACCCAATTAAGCCAAAGAAATGGTCACCGTGCAAATGGGATATAAAGACATGTTTGATCCGCGAAAACTTTATTTTGTTTTTGCGGAGTTGCATTTGCGTTCCCTCGCCGCAATCGATCAAAAAATGTCTGTTATTTATTTCTAAGTATTGAGATGTAGGGTGTGCATCACTTCTTGGGGTAGCAGAATGGCAGCCCAATATGGTGAGCTGGATACTCATTTGATCACTATTCTTTTGGAAATAATCTTGTTTTCGGTTTTAATCGAATAGATGTAAATTCCGGGTGCGAGATCATCCCGATAAAAAGTAATGGTATTTGCGCCCTTTTTCGATTTCAATTTTTGTACAAATATGGTATTTCCCAGAAGATCTTTAACAAAGAATTCCAGTTCAATTTCCTCATCAGCAAAAAACCTTATTCGGGTAGAAACACTAAATGGATTGGGAGAAGCCATCACATCGTGAATAACTGTCTCCGCAGCTTCCAAAATTTCCTTATCACGAATATCATCGCTTTGTGCAATGGTCGTTTGAGAGAAGAGAAAAGTTAAAAAGAAAATTACGAGTAGTTTTTTTACCATATATACGCTTTAAAATCCTAGATCTCTTTCAATTTCTTCAAATTCGATTACATCTTTCGCTTCCTTCCAAGTAGGTGTAATAAAGATATCTTCCACCAAGTCTTCCGTTTCTATTAGATCAGATACAATCACAAATGATTTTTTATTTTTTCTGTGTTCTTTAATCAGCGACGAAAATAACAAGATTTCTTGAACATCAATATTTTCTTGTCCTGAAATATCTAAAATGATATTTTCATCCTTAATCTTGGGATAATTTAGAAAAAAATCTTCAAAGAAAGATAATTTGTTATTAGAATCTTTCAACCATTTTGCTGATTTTGGTTTAATTGTGCAAATACCTTTTGCTCTTTTTATCACCATTTCTGAACCCATCATTTATTCATGTTTAATTTGTTCTGCCAATAAATAAATTACGGCCATTCTTATGGCCACACCATTTTCTACCTGATTTAATATAATAGATTGTTTTGAGTCTGCCACATCACTTGTCAATTCAACTCCTCGATTGATGGGACCGGGGTGCATAATGACAATTTCTTTGTTTAATGAATCCAAAATCTTTTTATTGATTCCAAAAAGTTGCACATACTCTCTAATGGAAGGGAAATATTTTATATCCATTCTTTCGTGTTGTACCCTGAGTACGTTGGCAACATCGCACCACTCCAAAGCTTTGATCAAAGATTTTTCATAGCTAACGCCCAAGGCGCTAATGTGTTTTGGAATAAGGGTAGTTGGACCACATAACATCACTTCAGCTCCTTGTAATTTGAGCGCATAAATATTGGATAGGGCTACCCTTGAGTGTAAGATATCGCCAATGATGACCACTTTTTTACCTTCAACACCTCCCAATTTTCCACGTATGGAATAAGAATCTAACAATGCCTGGGTAGGGTGTTCGTGTGCGCCATCACCTGCGTTGATGATTTTGGCATTGACGTTTTTAGATAAAAAATAGGCAGCCCCTTCATTAGGATGACGCATTACGATCATATCCACTTTCATGGATAGAATATTATTTGCCGTATCTATTAATGTTTCTCCTTTTTTTACACTGGATTGCGCTGCAGAAAAATTCACGACGTCTGCAGAAAGTCTTTTTTCTGCCAACTCGAATGACAAACGCGTTCTTGTACTATTCTCGAAAAATAAATTCGCAATGGTAATATCGCGTAAAGACGGTACTTTTTTAATGGGACGGTTAATGACTGATTTGAAATGATCTGCTGTTTTAAAGATAAGATCGATGTCGTTTTTGTTGAGGTGTTTAATTCCCAAAAGATGGTCTACGCTAAGCTTATTCATTTTTTTCGGGTTCTACTTTTTCTATTTAATAATTGACAATTTTTCTTCCAAATAAACAGCATCTGTTTGTCCATTTTCTTTCCAGTCTACCCGTACTTGTTCATTGTTTATCACATCTACTTGTCGTCCTCGGTAATCGGGTTGAATAGGCAAATGTCTGCTAAAACGCCTATCGATCAACACCAATAATTCAATCTTCTTGGGCCTGCCAAAGGCCTGGATCGCTGTGAGAGCAGCGCGGGTACTTCTGCCTGAATAGAGCACATCATCAATAAAAACGATCTTTTTATCTTCAACTAAAAAGTCGATTTCTGTTCTGTTGGCTTCAATGGGAGCATCTCTTCTTCTAAAATCGTCTCTATAAAAAGTGATGTCTAATTTTCCCTTTAAGATCTTTTTGATATTGTACTCTTCTTCCAAAATGTTGACCAATCGATTGCAAAGAAAAACACCTCTGGGTTGCAAGCCAACCAAGATGGTTTCTGAAAAATCTAAATGGTTTTCGATAAGTTGACAAGCCAAACGGTGGAGGATGATTTCTATCTCTTTTGCATTAAGTAAGGTCTTTTTTGTCATACCGGGCACAGTGCATAAGTGTTTAGCAAATTTACATTTTTTTGTGTGCGAATAGAAAAATATTTTATGTTAATTAAATTGTTAAGAAAAATAAGCACATGGATGTGAGTTGGAAAGATGAAATTGTAATTTAGTTTGAAAGAAATTGTGAATATGAATCAACAATTTTTCGACGACTTTGGGGGATTACCGTTATCGAAATTTGAGTTCATGCTGAAAACCAATAGCGTTTATTTTTTTGATGCAAATGAATTTGAAGAAATCATCCTATACTATATAGATAATGGAAAGTTCTCTCTCGCGAATAAAGCAGTTCAACTTGGTTTAAGACAACACCCCTTGTCGGTAGATCTCAAGTTGGTTCATGCAGAATTATTGGTACTCGAGGAAAAATTGGAGAATGCAGAAAAAATCTTGAATGAACTTCAAGAAATAGAGCCTGCAAACGAAGATATCTACATTCAAAAAGCGACTATTTATTCAAAAAAAGGTGTTCATAAGAAGGCGATTGCCTATTTGAAAATTGCCTTAGAATACAGCGAAGATCCAAGTGAGATTTACTCCATGATCGGTATGGAGTACCTCTATTTAGATGAATTTGAAACTGCCCGAGAGAACTTTGCAAAATGCTTGGATGTAGAATTTGATAATTACTCTACCCTATATAATGTCATTTATTGTTTTGACATGACAGACCAACATCAAGAAGCAGTTGATTATCTCAAAAATTATATAGACAAAGATCCATATAGCGAAGTTGCATGGCATCAATTGGGCAGGCAGTATTTCGTCTTAGAGAATTATGAAAAGGCCTTGGAGGCTTTTGAATATGCCATTTTAATTGATGATATATTTATAGGTGCACATCTCGAAAAGGCCAAAACACTTGAAGAACTGAATAGGTTAGAGGAGGCAATTGAATATTATAGGCTCACCATGGAGTTGGATACCGAAACCCCTTTTGCATTTCTCCGCATAGGGAAGTGTTATGAAGGATTGGGCGACTTAAATCAGGCGTTAGAATATTATAACAAAACGGTAAATGAAGATCCTTTATTGGATAAAGGCTGGTTGGCATTAACCGATATTTACATGAAAAAGGGTAAACTAGACCAAGCCTTAAAGAATATTAAAAAAGCATTAGGGATTGATGAGGAAGTGCCAGATTATTGGAATAAACTCGGTGAGATTTATGTTCGTTTGAATCAGTTGGAAGCTGCTGCAGGATCATTTCAAAAGAGTATCACTTTAGATCCTGAACAATTAGAAGTGCATCTCTCACTTGCTGATGTTTTACTGATCTCAAAAGAGGAGAGTGAAGCTTTACTCGTATTAAAAGAGGCAAAAGAAATTTTTAAGTCGGATGCAGAAATCCTCTTCAGGATAGCGGGACTACATTTTTTATTGGGAAATAAAGAAAGGTCTTTTTATTATCTGGAAAGAGCCCTTTCTATCAATTATGCTTATCAGGTTATTTTACAAGAACTGTTTCCTGATTTTTATGCGAGTCCCAGAGTTCAAAAACTCATTACAAAATACAATAATTAGTTCAATCTTTTCTAGAACAAGCCAATAAAGTATTTTTAAGCAACATGGCAATGGTCATTGGTCCAACGCCGCCAGGAACCGGTGTGATAAAGGAAGATTTTTCTTTTACCGACTCAAAATGAACATCACCGGCCAATCTAAATCCATTCTTTTTCGAGGCATCAGGTAATCTTGTGATACCCACATCAATCACTGAAACACCATCTTTGACCATATCACCTGTGAGAAATTCTGGAATCCCAATGGCCGCAACAATGATATCAGCCTGACTGGTAATTTCTTTTAGATTTTTAGTTCTACTATGGGCGAGTGTAACCGTTGCATTACCACATTTGCGTTTTTGACTTAACAAAATACTCATGGGTCTTCCAACAATATTACTTCTGCCTAAGACAACTACATTTTTGCCCGATGTTTCAATATTATACCGCTCTAATAATTCCATAATTCCGAAAGGTGTGGCAGGTAAAAAAGTAGGTAACTCCAAACACATTTTACCCACGTTTACAGGATGAAACCCATCTACATCTTTATTTGGATCTACAGCCAACAATATCTTGTCTTCATCTATATGTTTTGGTAGGGGTAATTGAACTATAAAACCGTCTATATCTTGGTCTTTATTTAAAATAGCGATTTCGTCTAACAATTGTTCTTCGGTCGTATCTTCGGGCAAATCGATCAAAGTAGAATTAAACCCAACTCTGGCACAAGCTTTTACTTTACTACTTACATAAGTCATACTTGCCCCGTCATTCCCCACAATAATAGCAGCCAAATGGGGGATTTTTTTTCCATCAGTTTTTCTTTGAGCAACGGCTTCTGCTATTTCACTTTTAATATCTTCTGAAGTCTTTTTCCCGTCGAGTAATATCATTGTATAGAATTTTTATGGCGATTATCTCATTCCTTTCATCATCTGCATCATTTTTTTTGCACCTCCGCCTTGCATCATTTTCATCATCTTGCTCATTTGAGAAAATTGTTTGAGCAATTGATTTACTTCTTGTACTTGGTTTCCGGAACCTTTGGCAATTCTTTTCTTTCTGGAGCCATTTATCAAAGCCGGATTGGATCTTTCTTGGGGTGTCATAGAATGGATCATCGCTTCGATTCCTTTAAAGGCATCATCATCAATATCAACATCTTTCATCATTTTCCCAGCTCCTGGAATCATTCCAACCAGGTCTTTCATATTACCCATTTTTTTGATCTGCTGAATTTGCTTTAAGAAATCATCAAAACCAAATTCATCTTTGGCAATTTTCTTTTGTAATTTTCTGGCCTCTTCTTCATCGTATTGTTCTTGCGCTCTTTCAACCAAAGAAATCACATCACCCATCCCTAGGATCCTTTCTGCCATCCTTTCTGGATAGAAGATATCGATGGCTTCCATTTTTTCTCCAGTACCAATAAATTTAATCGGTTTATTGACGACAGATTTGATAGATAAAGCAGCTCCACCACGGGTATCACCGTCTAATTTTGTGAGAATTACTCCGTCGAAATTTAGTATGTCATTAAAAGCTTTTGCTGTATTAACGGCATCCTGCCCCGTCATCGAGTCAACTACAAATAGGGTTTCTTGAGGTTGAATGGCCTTGTGGATATTAGAAATTTCATTCATCATTTCTTCATCCACGGCTAAACGACCTGCAGTATCTATAATGACCGTATTTTTTCCGTTTGCCTTGGCATATTTGATTGCGTTTTGAGCAATTTCTACCGGATTTTTATTGTCTTCTTCGGTATATACCTCAACACCAATTTGCTCACCGACAACTTTCAACTGGTTGATCGCGGCAGGACGATATACATCACAGGCAACGAGTAAAGGTTGTTTTGATTTTTTATTCTTTAAGAAGAGTGCAAGTTTGCCAGAGAAAGTCGTTTTACCAGAACCTTGTAAACCCGACATCAAAATAATTGAAGGGTTGCCAGATAAATTAATACCTGAAGCCTCACCGCCCATCAATTGAGCTAATTCATCCTTGACAATTTTCACCATTAATTGTCCAGGATTAAGGGTTGTCAATACATCCTGACCAATGGCTTCGTCCTTTACTTTCGCAGTAAAATCTTTGGCAATTTTGTAGTTAACATCGGCATCGAGAAGTGCTCTACGGACTTCTTTAAGCGTTTCTGCTACATTAATTTCAGTAATGCTCCCATGTCCTTTTAAAACATGAAACGCCTTGTCAAGTTTGTCGCTTAAATTATTAAACATACCTGTAAATTATATTTAGGCTGCAAAGATAACAATAATGAGGAAGCTTCAAACCCCGAAAAAAGATGTTTTCTACAAAAACGAAAGACTATGAGCCTTTTTTAAATGTAATGGAGGTACTATTAACACAATACCTTTTGCCCGTAGTGTCTTGAGGTCCATCGTCAAAGATATGTCCGAGATGCCCTCCGCAAGAATTACAAAGAATTTCAGTTCTAATCATTCCGTGACTTTTATCGATTTTATATTCCACAGCTCCTTCTATTGCATCGTCAAAACTAGGCCAACCACAATGACTCTGAAATTTAGAATTAGACTCGAACAATTGTGCATTGCAGGCCGTGCAAAAATAGGTTCCTTTTTCAAAATGATTGGTGTAACCGTAATCTCCTGGTCTGTCGGTCCCTTTCTCCCTTAAAATATAATATTGCTCCGGAGTGAGGATTTTTTTCCATTCATCCTCTGTTTTGTTTACTTTACGTTGTTTGTTTTCCATGTTATTTTGTGCTGAAAGGGTTAGACTTTGAAGGATAATGAATAATCCTACTACATATACTTTTGTCATTTTTCTTGAATAAATTGTATGATACGTTTTAACACAAAAGGATCTTTAAAAATTTTATGATGTCCTAAGTTATTCGTAATAAGTAAAGAACCTTTTTCAAGTTTTTGACGCAATGTAATTGCACTCCTTACAGGTACAAAAGCATCTGCTGTATCATGAATAACCAGGATAGGAATTTTTATTTCAGTCGCAGCTACAGTTGAATCAAAATCGTGAATGCCAATGTTGAATTTCTTAGCATAATAGTTCAAGATAATCTCAGCTATTTCATCTTTCACTTCAAATTTCTGAACGAAGCTTGTAAGTACATCAATAATCCGATCGTCAGCACCAATGGTTACGGCCTTTTTTACCTTTAAACCTCGTGAAATGCTATTCAATAAAGCCATGGCACCCCATGAGTGCCCAATCGCAAAATCAAAAGGTCCATATTTTTTATCTAATGCATTTATTGTATCCACATACTCGAGCATATTTGTTATTTTACCGCTAGATAAACCATGTGCGGGTGCATCCGGGCTTATCACCATCATACGATTTTCGAGTAATTTATCTGCTAAATGATGCAGCTGACTTCCCCTACCGGCCCAACCGTGAAGCAAGAGTACCTTTGTCTTAGAAAAACCATAGGAATAAACCATTATTTCTTGCCCTGTACCCGGTATTTGTACAATTTCATTTTTGGCACTTTTCCTAAATATCAATTCGCGCTCAGGAACTTTAAATTTTGGTGGCGTTTCAAAAATCTTAGATAAATAAAAGGCAGATAGTTTTGGGGAGATCAACTCTAAGGTTTTTCCGATGTAAATCAATGGTTTAGGTATTTTGAACGCTTGATTTTTTATTTTATCGACATTTTTTTGATTCATGTTTATTTGATTACTTAAGGGTATTTCTTCGAAATAGGGGTAAAGTTATTATTATCTTTAGGAAATTTGTAATTTCACCGCAAAAACAAAAGTGAATTTAGAAAAAGGAGATAAAAAACTACTTAATAGTTGGGCTTTTTATGATTGGGCTAATTCTGTCTATTCTTTAGTTATAAGTACCGCAATCTTTCCAATTTATTACGAAAGTGTCACACAAACTGAAAGTGGGTTGGTCAATTTTTTTGGAACTCAATTTAATAATACAACACTTTATACCTATTCTTTATCAATTTCCTTTTTGATTGTTGCTTTGATTTCACCGCTGTTATCAGGAATTGCTGATTATGTTGGCAATAAAAAGAGTTACTTAAAAGGGTTTTGCTATTTGGGAAGTATTTCTGTGATGATGTTGTACTTTTTTAATAGTTTGGATACACTTTGGGTGGGACTTTTGTTCTCTATTTTGGCGAGTATTGGCTTTTGGGGAAGTTTGGTTTTTTACAACGCTTATTTACCCGAAATTGCCTACAAGGATCAGCAAGATAAGGTAAGTGCAAAGGGCTTTATCTATGGTTATTTAGGATCTGTACTCTTATTGATTTTCAATTTGTCGATGGTCATGAAACCCGAGTGGTATGGAATTACAAGTAGCACTTTAGCCCCAAGAATTTCCTTTTTGCTTGTAGGACTTTGGTGGATAGGATTTGCTCAAGTCACGTTTAAAAATTTACCTGAAGGGAATTATAATGCAAAACGAAATGATAAAAATTTGGTTTTTAAAGGGTATAGAGAGCTTCGAAAAGTTGTAAATGAATTGTATGATCAACCTGTCTTACTCAATTTTTTGGCCTCCTTCTTTTTGTATAGCATTGGTGTGCAAACTGTAATTTTGGTAGCAACTATTTACGGTAAAACAGAAATAGGTTTGAGTACCAGTAGTTTGATACTCACCATCATCATGATTCAAATTGTAGGGATTGCCGGAGCGTATTTATTTTCGAGATTATCAGGAAAAATAGGGAATGTTTCTACACTAAAAATTACTATACTTATTTGGTGTGCAACATGTTATGGAGCCTATTTACTCCAGCCTGAAGATCCCTTTGTAACGTATAAATTTTTTGGTTTAGGTTTTTTTATTGGTTTGGTTTTAGGAGCTATTCAAACTCTTTCAAGATCTACCTATTCTAAATTACTTCCTGAAACTAAAGACAATACCACCTATTTTAGTTTTTTTGACGTGACAGAAAAACTGGCTATCGTGTGGGGAACTTTTGTATTTGGTTTGGTTCTGGCGATCACAGAATCAATGAGAGTATCTATTTTACTAATTACCCTATTCTTTTTTGTCAGCCTAATTGTTCTGAGTTTTATCAAAAGAAAAGACCTTTCCTAAATTGTGTGTCTTTTTTTACTTCTTATTTCCAATTAAATGAACATCCATTTGTGGGAATGGAATACTAATTCCCGCTTCGTTCATTGCCTTGTAAACCTTTTCGTTGGTCTCAAAAAAAACAGGCCAATAGTTTTCTCCTTTTACCCATACCCTCGCTGTCAAGTTTACAGAGCTGTCGGCCAAGGTCGAAAGAGCGACAAAGGGTTCTGCCGGCTCATGAAGTATTCTATCATCTTGATTAAAAATATCAATGATTAATTTTCTCGCCTGTTCTACACTTTCACCATAAGCTATACCAAATGTAAAATCAACTCTCCTGTTTTCCTCTTTCGAATAATTAATTAAAGATCCATTAGACAGATTACCGTTTGGGATGATGACAATTTTGTTATCTGCTGTTTTTAGTGTTGTGTGAAAAATCAGTATTTCTTTAACCGTTCCAAGATAACCTTGGGTTTCTATAAAATCTCCAACTTTATATGGTTTGAAAAGTAAAATGATCACTCCGCCGGCAAAGTTTTGAAGAGATCCCTGTAAAGCCAATCCAACTGCTAAACCTGCTGCTCCAAGAATAGCAATAAATGAGGTCATTTCTACTCCTAACATACTCAATACCGTAATAATGAGTAAAAGTTTTAAGATGATTCCGGATAAACTCTTTAAAAATGGTTTTAAAGATGCATCAAGATCTCTCTTATCCATTATTGTATGAAGTGCCCGAGTTATTTTACGAATCACAAATGAACCAATAAACCAAACAAGTATTGCCCCAATTAATTTTGGGCCATAGGTTATTACAAAATGACTTAACTCGGTCATTAAATTTTCAATATTCATAGGTAAATGATTATTTTGATATTATCTTCTTCTATAAGATCCTTTAGGTGTTGCAGCTCTTGTGGTTTGAGGTCGGGGAGCAGGCCTAGCCTGCGCAGACTTTGGCCTTGAATAACTCGGTCTTGAGCTTGTCGGTTTCTGATATGATGGAGTACTAGGCCTTGCACTTGGTTGATTGGTACTAGGTCTCGTTGCTGGTCTAGCCGAAGGTTGATTTGTTGTGGGTTTCCCAGTACTTGGACGAGCAGACGGTTGACTTGTTGAGGGTCTCGTTGCAGGTTGGGAAGAAGGATTATTTGGTTTTGTAACAGGTCTACCTGTACTTTGATAATCTCTTGTCTTTAAGTCATCTCTACTCGTAACGCCTTTATCCCTCGCTACTCGTTCCAGGTCTGACTTGTTATTAATTCCTGCCCTATTGGCGGCTTGTTTTCTGTTGTCTGCTAATGCCGCTCTATTGGAAACACCCGGATTACGTTTATCAAAGCTCTGGTTCGGATTATTTCTGAAGTAAGAATTATTATTGTTATTGATCGTATTTCTAGAATTATTTATTCGAACATTATTATAATTGTAGGTATTGTGAATATTGATATGGACA
Source organism: Namhaeicola litoreus (assembly GCF_042679565.1). NCBI lineage: Bacteria > Pseudomonadati > Bacteroidota > Flavobacteriia > Flavobacteriales > Flavobacteriaceae > Namhaeicola > Namhaeicola litoreus. Next base: position 410,787 of record NZ_JBHTMY010000003.1, read on the forward strand.
TGCACATTACTGCGATAAGCATAGGGAGAATAAGGTCTCCATGGATTCCAATAGGGAGGATGGTAGCCCCAATACCAAGGAGAATACCACGGCCTATAAGTTGCCATCCAAAAAAAAGTAAAAAATACGGGAACCACAGGATAAACAGGGTTGATATAATAATTAGGACCGTACATATCTACATTTCCCACAACCTGAACTTGGGTTTTATTACTTTTATCTTTTACCACATCAATTGTTGCTACTTGTTGGTACTGGTCTTTTGCCAACACAGATTCTATAGACAAAGTATGAACATTACCACTCGCAGTTTCCATGACCCTAAGGTAATCTACCTCTCCATCATTGTTTAAGTCGAGGTTATTAATTTGTATTTTAGGATCGTTCAAACGTCGCTCAAAATCCTCAATATCTTTTGACTCACCAAATATTGAAGCTACTGCTTCCAAATCTAAATTGTCGCTAATATCTGCGTTTGCCGCTTCGATAGTCGTTACGTCCTGTCCAGAAACAGATACAAAGCAAAAAAGTAGGATAGGGAATAAGAATTTTTGAAATATTTTCATAAAGTAATAAGATATGTTTTGGTTAGAACATGAATCGTACCAAAGATAAACAATTTTTATTTTTTTAATCAGCGTCAATAGGATTGAATTTTTTCAAATATTTGGCTATCCATAATTGATTAGTAATTAAATTACTTACTTTGTTCATGTCGAAAAAGCGTTATAACAACTAACTAATTGAATCTAAAGTCATATACATCAGAATTCAGATATAATTTAAAATTAGCTTATCCGGTTATGCTTGGTCATTTAGGTCATATTCTAGTGGGTTTGGCAGATAATGTGATGGTGGGTAGGCTGGGTCCTGCACCTTTGGCCGCAGTATCTTTGGGTAACAGTTTTGTTTTTGTTGCCTTTGCCCTTGGAATTGGATTTTCTTTGGCTATAACCCCCTTGATTGCCGAAGCGGATGGTGAAAAAAATACTTTGAGGGCTCGACTTTATTTTCAAAATGGTTTGATCATGTGCTTGATCTTAGGGGTCGTGATGTTTCTATTGTTAATTATGTCAGCACCATTGCTCAGGTATATGGATCAACCGCCCGAAGTTGTAGAATTAGCCGTGCCTTATCTGTATATTGTGGCTTTTTCGATGATCCCATTGATGGTCTTTCAAGCATACAAGCAGTTTACTGATGGCTTGTCCCAAACCAAGCATGGTATGAATGCAACCTTGGTTTCGAATGTTGTGAATGTAGTGTTGAATTTTGTGCTGATTTATGGTTTTTGGATTTTTCCAAGAATGGAGGTAAATGGTGCTGCATTGGGAACTCTTTTTTCAAGGTTCGCAATGATGTTCTTCATGATGTATATTGTTCATTCAAAAATAAAGTTTCGACCCTATATTGATAACTTGAGGAAAATTAAGATCTCCAAACCCGCTATGAGTAAGATTATTAATTTAGGATTTCCTTCGGCCATGCAAATGTTATTTGAGGTTGGAATTTTTACAGCGGCCATATGGCTGGCTGGAACTTTAGGTACAATAGATCAGGCGGCAAATCAGATAGCATTAAATTTAGCTTCCATGACATTTATGATTGCCGTTGGATTGGGTGTCACAGCCACAATTCGTGTGGGAAATCAAAAGGGACTTAAAGATTTCAATAATTTGAGAAGAATTAGCTTTTCTATTTTTCTTCAAATTTTTATCATTGAATTTATATTTGCCATCTTGTTTTTTCTACTTAAGAATATTTTGCCTGTGGCCTACATCGAAAATAAGGAAGTGATTGAAACTGCAGCTTCCCTATTACTTATTGCAGGTTTGTTTCAATTATCGGATGGTATACAAGTTGTTGTTTTAGGCGCACTTAGGGGGATGCAAGATGTTAAAATTCCGACTTACATTACATTTATTGCCTATTGGGTTATCGGACTACCAGTTAGTTATTTATTAGGTAAAAAATTGGATTTTGGTTCCCAAGGAATCTGGATAGGTTTATTGGTAGGATTAACAGCTTCAGCAGTTTTTTTATTTTTGCGATTTAACTACCTTTCGAAGAAATTAATTCATCAAAATTCTTGAGAATTTATGGGTGTAGTACTCAATCAAACATATAAAAATACGCTCATTATATTCTTGGGGTTTTTTATTGGTGGGATTAACGTACTTTTTCTATTTACCCATTTTTTGAGTGATGATTACTACGGCTTAGTAACATTTTTACTTTCTACTGCAAACTTGTTAATGCCTGTATTGGTGCTGGGTATGCAAAATACCATTGTTAAATTTTTTTATAGTTATGATAAGGAGAAAGACCGAGATCAGTTTTTATTAATGACCCTTGTACTTCCTCTGTTTATAATACTTCCTTTAGGTTTTTTCGCTTCTGTATTTTATGATAAAATTGCTGAATGGATTAGTAAAGAAAATGCGATTATCAGAGATTATACAGTGCTTATTTTTATTGTGGCGGTCTGTATGGGTTATTTTGAAGTATTCTATTCTTGGTGTAGGGTTCATTTAAAATCGGTTTATGGAAATTTTATCAAAGAAATATTTGCGCGCTTGGCCGTCATGATTTTATTATTTCTAGTGTATTTAAAAGTCATAGATGAGGAACAATTTATTTTGGCTGTCGTTCTTGTTTATTTCATTAGAATGATCATTATGATGATTTATGCCTTTCATGTTTATAAGCCCAAAAGTTTTAAGTGGGCGTGGCCTTATAACGTAAAAGAAATACTCTCTTTTTCTTTTTACATTATTTTAGCCGGTTCTGCAGGTACGATTTTATTGGAAATAGATAAGTTTATGATTCCTCAAATGGAGCAAATAGCCAAGGTTGCATATTATTCGGTTGGGGTTTATATCGCTTCAGTTATTAGTATACCTTCCAGAGCTATGCAGCAAATCATAAACCCTATAACAGCAAAGGAAATTCAAAATAATAATCTACAGGAAGTGAGTAGTTTGTATAAGAAAAGCGCATCCACATTATTGGTTTTTGGCGGGTTACTGTTTTTACTCATTAATTGCAATGTTGAAGATTTATATCGAATTATAAATAAGCCTCAATTTAGTGCGGGTATTTTGGTTGTATTGATTGTTTCTATAGCAGAAATGATTAAACTATCTATTGGTACAAATGGTGCAATTTTAACAAATTCGAAGTATTACAAAAGTTTTTTTTACTTCTCTATTGGCATGGCAGTAAGTGTTATTTTTCTGAATAAAATACTTATAGAAAAAATGGGAATCAATGGGGCAGCCATTTCTACTTTAATTGTTGTGGCTGTTTTTAGTTTACTTAGAGTGATCTATGTTCAGATTAAAATGAAAATGCAGCCTTTTGACCTTAAGATTGTATTACTCATTCTTTTTTTAGCTATATTATATTTTATATTTGAAAGGGTTGAGGTTTTTGAAAATCCTTTTTTTAATATTGCATTTAAATCTATTTTTATTGTGTTAGTTTATAGTGTTTTAATACTTAAATTTAAACTGTCTCTTGAATTTGAGAAATGGTTTAGACATCTTTTAAAAAGAACCTAATTTGGATTTTTTTCAACATTTTGTCATTGGTTTTATAATGGCTTTTGCAGGTTTACTTCCACCGGGTATGCTAAATATGACAGCAATGAAAACCGCCGTAGCAGTAGATAAGAAGGCAGGTTTTTTATTCTCCTTGGGGGCCGCACTTATTGTTATTCCGCAGGCTTTTATTGCGCTATATTTTGCCAATTATTTTGCAAAGCATCCTGAAATCATCGAAAACATCTCTTTTTTGGGTGTTATTGTACTGTTTTTATTGAGTGGTTTTTTCTTTTGGTTGGCTAGAAAAAAGAATTCGAAGGAAAGTAAAATTCAAAGTAGCAATTTCTTTTTTATGGGAATGATTATGTCTGCATTAAACATGCTTGCAATTCCCTATTACTTGGTTTATAGTACATTATTAGAATCAAGAGATATATTGATCTTAGAGAGAAATTATATTTTATTCTTTGTTTTTGGCGCATTTTTTGGCGCATTTGCCCTATTTACTTTATTCGTATTACTTTCAGATGTCTTAATAAAAAGAGCAAAATATATTGCCAGAAATTTGAATTACTTGTTGAGTATATTATTCTTTTTTTTAGCAATTTTTACTTTGATTAATATATTCAATAATTAATTATTAAATTCACGAAAATATTAAAAGTTTGGAATGATTGATGCCATTTTACAAAATCTTGAAAGAGGAAAGAAGCTTGTGGTAGAAGTAGACGATGCACAATTTAATGATAATTCTGTGGCTCCGTATTTTTCGAGTATCGGCATCCATATGCGACATGTATTAGATGTTTTTGACTGTATTTTTGACGGTTTACCTTCCGGAAATATTGATCTAACCCATAGAAAACGCAATGTTTTGGTAGAACAGGATAAAGAACTTTGCATTAGTTATTTTAACCGTATCCATGATAAATTGTCTGATCTTTCAGATCAAGAATTGGAAGTAATGGTTTCTGTTCATGATGATTTAGGTTTAGGTAAATTAGAGGCTCAATATACTCTCGCTGCGATTTTAATTCAGGCCCATAGCCATGCCATACATCATTTTGCCAGTATCGGCTATATCATTCATCAATTGGGTATTTCCTTACCCGATGCTGATTTTGGTTATAATCCAACTACGCCAAGAGCAGAAGTAAATTCTAAAAATTTAAATTAATTTGATTAATACGCTTGAGTTCTTTCGAGTAGTTACGTAAGAACTTTAAATTGTTTATGTATTCCTTTAAAGTAGGTAATTTAATTTCATTATTGGCGGTATTCATCTTCGCAATTTCATCAATAATTAACCAGTGTTGTTTGATTGTTTCAATGGCTTCTAGATAGCTGGCTTCCGGATGTGTGGCATCATAAATATGAGTGGGTTCAGAAATAATTCCATTTATTTCAATTATTTTAAAATTTTTGCCATTTAGAAGATCGTCAAAATTATCATATTTCAAATCCAATCTGCCATAATACCAACCTTCTGTTTGAAAGCTGATTTTGTCTATTAAGGCCGTTAGTTTTTCGTTAATCAAATGATTTCCATTAAGAAATTGTGTTCCCTTTGAATGATTTCCGATTTCTGACAATAGAATCTCTTCGTTTTTTGGATAAATTTTTTGAAGATTTTGGTGTTGGATGTTTTTGAGCAAATCTAAATATAAAGATGCTCTCGAATCTTTTAAAATTAGTTCTTCAAGCGTGCTTTGGCCATCTCCAAAAATTTTTAAATATTTTTTAATGGTAATGGAAGTGATTTTTCCTTTTTGAGAGGTAGGCATTCTATAGTAAAAAACACCAATTTCATTTTTATAATCAATAAAATCTTGAAGTATGACATCAAATGGAAATGTAGACAGATAATTTTTGAACATCTTTTCATTTTCTATTTTTTTAACCATATAACCTCTAAAACCAATGTCGGGTTTTAAAATACACGGAAAGTTAATGTTCTCAGCTTTGCATTCGATTAAAACTTTGTCTAGATTTTCATTTTTTTTTATGAATATACTTTTCGGTCTATACTCCTTGGGCAGTAGCATGAGGGTTTGGTATTTACTCTCTGTACCGTTGCCCGAATAAAAAATACCAGGATTTGTAGCAGAAAAATACACCAAACTTTTAGCTGCGATTGTTTTTTTTAGAAAGAAAGGAAAAAGAGGTAGATAATATAAATAGCTGGGCCAATATTCCCATTGGGTTGTCTTAATAAAAAATGTTTTAAGACCCATGTTCAAAAAGTGCTTTGAGGAGTACTCTGATGCCCTGAGTAACTAACAAAATTGTAAATATGGCCAATACTATTCCCAAAATTAGCAGGAATACCGAACCGTTTTTATTGATTAATTTGAAACCCATCGTAATGATGATAGGGGATAGGAATAACAGCGGCAAGGCAACCGCCAAATATTTGAACCCTTTCATTAATAATGGATTGGATTTCAATTTTCTTGATTTGGACATGATCAAAGGTTTAGACTAAAATAATCATTTTCAAAGTAAGGGTATAAAAAAACTCCAATATCTTGGTAAAAATATTGGAGTTTTACACTGAAAATTAAAATTAAGCTAAGGCCTTTTCTAAATTTACTTTTAAAATTTCCAAAAAGTCCTCAGTGTTGAGGTAATCTTTTGAAGTCAATTTATCTCCGTGGATTAAAAGAGCAAGGTCTTTGGTCATTTTACCGCTTTCCACTGTATCGATACAAACTTTTTCCAATTGATGACAGAAGTTGATCAAATCTTGATTGTTATCTAATTTCCCTCTGTGTTCCAAACCTCTTGTCCATGCAAAAATTGATGCAATTGGATTAGTAGATGTTTTTTTGCCTAATTGATGTTGTCTATAATGACGTGTTACTGTACCATGCGCCGCCTCTGCTTCAACTGTTTTTCCATCTGGAGTAACAAGAACTGAGGTCATTAATCCTAAAGAACCAAATCCTTGGGCAACAGTATCTGACTGAACATCACCATCATAATTTTTACAAGCCCAAACAAAACCACCAGACCATTTCATTGCAGAAGCCACCATATCATCAATCAATCTATGCTCATAAGTAATACCGGCTTTCTCAAATTTATCTTTGAATTCATTCTGATACACTTCTTCAAAAATATCTTTGAATCTTCCGTCATAAGCTTTTAGGATCGTGTTTTTCGTACTCATATACAATGGCCAACCTTTTGTCAATGCCTGATTAAAACTTGATCTTGCAAACCCATAGATAGAAGAATCTATATTGTACATGGCCAATGCTACTCCATCCTCTTGAAAATTATACACTTCAAAAGTCTGTTCCGGATCTCCGTTTTCAGGTTTGAAAGTCAATGTCAGTTTCCCTTTTCCTTTCGTTACAAAATCAGTTGCTTTATATTGATCTCCAAAAGCATGTCTACCAATACAAATTGGTTTGGTCCAACCTTGAACATACCTAGGTACATTTTTCATGATGATTGGCTCTCTAAAAATAGTTCCACCTACGATGTTTCTGATTGTGCCATTTGGAGATCTCCACATTTTCTTCAAGCTAAATTCTTTTACTCGGTCTTCATCCGGAGTAATCGTAGCACATTTAATACCAACATTGTATTTTTTTATTGCCTCAGCAGCATCTATTGTTACCTGGTCGCTGGTTTCATCTCGATGTTCTACACCTAAATCGAAATATTTGATATCTACATTTAAATACGGTAAAATCAACTGCTCTTTGATGAATTTCCATATGATTCTTGTCATCTCATCGCCATCAAGCTCAACAACAGGATTTGCAACATTAATTTTGGTCATTATTGTTTACTTTAGTTTAAAATGTTGCAAATATAAAAAACAATTAAAAGTTTCACTATTAAAAACGAATTAAAACAGGAATAATAAAAACTCCCTTTAAAAACAAAGAAGCCATACAAAAATGTATGGCTTCAATTGAGAAAGTTTACACAATGAATTGTGTGACTTTTTAGGGAGATAACTCCATGATGTTTTTCATTTCCATTTCTCTTTATGCGCTAAACACTTTGAAATAAAGTTGAAAAACTATTTTGAGTCAATTGATTGCGATACATCCAATTTCATAACAATAGCAAGGGAATGCATCTCTTAATGAAAAGACTCGATCAAATTTAATCTTTGTCAATCAGTTAAACTGTTTTAGAAATTTTATTTTACAAACAGTTTGTAAACAAATCTTATAAACAATTGTGTATAAAATCATAAAAAAACAAAAGCCATAAAAAGATTTTAACCTTTTTATGGCCTTTTCAGAAACTTTTACAAATTGTTCGAATAAAATTCAAATCATTTATAACAGTTTCGTCAAGTTCACTTCAAATTCTAAAACTATTGCTTTATTGTTTTCTGTGAACTGAGGTTTTCGGAAAATGTTTTTACCAAATGATTCGTGCTAAATACTCAGCAAAATTTCCTAAACCTAAAGTTAACTCTAAAAGAACCAACTCATACAACTTTAAAACTCAATTTTTATCCCCGAGTAAAACAAGTGTTTAAAAATTTCCTTCTAAAATTGTTTTATAAATATACTCTAGATAACAGTTTAAGCCAAAAAAATCAAATTTATATTATGCACAACTTATCCTCACGAGATATGAACAATTGGGGATAAAAAAAGTCCTGTAAAATACAGGACTTTTGAAAGCTAAAACTTCTATTTTTACTAAACTCTTTTTTCTTTAATTTGAGCTTTTTTACCAGTCAATTCTCTATAATAGAAAATTCTTGCTCTTCTTACTTTACCTCGTTTGTTAACCTCGATTTTTGAGATAGCGGGCAAATTCATTGGGAAGATACGCTCAACGCCAACAGTACCAGACATTTTTCTGATTGTAAAAGTTTCAGTAGCTCCTGAACCTCTTTTTTGGATTACCACACCTCTAAAAAACTGAGTACGTGTTTTTTTACCTTCCGTAATTTCATAATAAACAGTAATTGTATCTCCTGTAGAGAATGAAGGTAATTCATTTTTGTTCACAAATTCGTCTTGAACAAACTTTACTAAATTTTCCATTTTTCAATAATAAATTGTTATTCAACAATCAACATTCACGATTTTCGTCAGAGGTTAATTTTGAGATTGCAAATTTAGAAATATTTTTTTGATAAATAAAAGAAGAAAGAATAAATAATTCTGCCTTTTTTATGTTTGTAAATGCCTTTAAAACTGTAAGTTAGCATAGATTCCCATCGTGTTATTCTCAAAGGTTGGGCTTAGCATTACTTTCCATTGCTTCTTTTTAAGTGGTTGCCAATTTTTTAGCGGTTCAATTCGATAAACCAGATCTGCCACAATCATTCCAATCCCGGCGCCAACCAATACATCCGATACCCAATGTTCATTATTCAAAACGCGCAAGACAGCTGTTCCTGTTGCTAAAAAATATCCAGAATATGCCACCCATTTATTCGTATCATTGAATTCACGATGCAAAACTGTGGCCATCACAAAAGCCATTGACGTATGTCCGGAGGGGAAGCTATCCGCTTCACCATTTGGTCTTACCTCATTCGTTATTTTTTTAAGTGTATACGTTATCGCTCCATTGGCCAATAGTGCAATGCCCAAAAATTTAGTTTGAGTAAATGCATCATTTTTACTTTCAATTTTTAGAAGATCAGCTCCATACATAACTAAAGACGGAGTCACGAACAAAAAATCATCTAAACTTGTTTCAAAATCATTTAATCCATTTTGAATTTCATTTTGAAGGTTTACCTTGCCGAGGTTTCCATTGGAATAATTCACATATAAACCTACTCCAATGATGGAAAAGGGTATGATCGAACTTTTTAAAAAAGAATTTTTTTGATCAGTTTTTGGCAAATAAACAGCAGTAGAATCTATTTGAGCATTTAGTTTGAATACAACTAGTAGTGCGATAATTAAAGCTTTAACCTTCACGATTTCTTTCTTTATTTAAAAGGTCTGGTCGGATTCGTTTCGTTCTTTCTATAGCCTGCTCATGTCTCCATTCATCTATTTTTGGAAAATTACCAGACAAAAGTATGTCGGGTACTTTCATACCTTTATATTCTGCTGGTCGGGTAAAAACCGGTGGCGCTAATAAATTATCTTGAAATGAATCGGTGAGAGCAGAAGTTTCATCGCCTAGAACTCCTGGTATCAATCGGATTACCGCATCGCACAGAACTGCAGCAGCGAGTTCACCTCCTGATAATACATAATCGCCAATCGATATTTCTTTTGTAACAAATTTATCTCTAATTCTTTGGTCTATTCCTTTATAATGACCCGTAATAATAATTATATTTTGACAAGATGATAGCTGATTTGCTGTCTGCTGATTTAAGGTGGGCGCATCTGGTGTCATATAAATTACCTCGTCGTAAACTCTTTCTGCAAAAAGCTCTGAGAGGCATTTATCTATGGGTTCAATCATCAATACCATACCTGCACCTCCACCAAATTGATAATCATCAATTTTACCATAGCGATTAAGGGCATAATCACGTAAATTGTGAAAATGAATTTCAGTAATCTTTTTGTCAATGGCCCTTTTTAAAATAGAATGTTCAAAAGGACTTTTGATTAATTCAGGAGAAACAGAAATAATATCGATTCGCATGGCGCAAAATTAAAGTTTATTTCTCATTTAAACTGTGGGTCTTTTGTGCTTTGATCATTCGATCTTTCTGTTGGTAGTCTTTTTTGATTTCAATATGGGTATAATCGTACTGCTCAAGAAGTTCTTTGGTTTGATTTCCTTTTGTTTCATTGATTTCAAAAAATAAAAATCCATCAGAACTCAATTTTGTCTCAGAAAGCGATATAATTTTTCGATAAAATAGCAGTGCATCATGATCTTTTACAAACAAGGCTGTTTCAGGTTCAAAATCCAGTACGTTTTTTTTCATCCTTTCTTTCTCTGATTCAAGAACATAGGGCGGGTTGGAAACGATGATGTCAAAAGTTTCATTTATATCCAAACCCTTTAAAACGTCACCTTCAATAAATTCTACCGAAACATTATTGATTAAGGCATTCTTTTTCGCTGTATGCAGTGCCTCAACTGATATGTCTAATGCGGAAACCTTGGATTTTGGTAGATTTTTGGCCAATGAAATGGCGATGCAACCAGAACCTGTGCCTATATCTAAAATTTTTGTTCTATTATTTTTGTCTGTTGAGGAGATGATCCAATTCACCAATTCTTCCGTTTCTGGCCTTGGAATTAATATGCTGGAGTTGACCTCGAATTTCAATCCATAAAACTCGGTATGACCAATGATATATTGCAGAGGATACTCTTGTTGTAATTTTAGAAGGGCATTATTGAGTTTAGTTTGTTGCTCTGTTAGAAGTTCTTGTTCTAATTGAAGGGCTAATTTATGTCTGGGCAAATCAAAAAAATCCTCACATAAAACTCTAAAAAAGAAAAGAATTTCTTCTTTGGTATATTTTGATTCTAAATCTCTTAAAAAGCGAAGTTGATTTTGTTTAAAGGTCATTTAGTTTGTTCTAAATTCTTAATCATCCATACATTGCATGCATAGTGAGACGTGTTACCCAGTGCCTGATTGATCTGTGTAAAACCATTTCTCACATACAAATTGATGGCTGCTTGCATCTGTGGAAAAGTTTCCAAATAACATTTTTCGTAGTTGCAGTATTTTGCAAATTCGAGACATTTTAAGATCAGTTCTTTTCCCACTTTCCTGTTTCTTGCCTCAGGTAAAATATACATCTTTTGCAATTCACAAATATTATCTTCACTTTGGCTCAAATGTTTAATCCCGGCTCCCCCAACAATTTTATTATCTAAGATGGCTACAAAATAGGCCTCATTATTATCTTGATACGCTTGATACATGGCATCAGTTTCTTTATCCATATAGGCTGTACCTTCTCTTGCGGCATCATGCTCCACAAGAACGGACTTTATGATTCTGGAGACCTCTGTGTTGTCTGTAGGTAAAATGCGTCTTATTATTAAGGTATCATTCATATCTTTGTTCCTTAAAAATTGGTTAAAAGTAAATATAATCGATAAAACTTTTGTTAAAAAGCATGAGCCGGGATGAATTTTATATGAACAGATGTTTGCAATTGGCAGCAAATGGTTTAGGAACAACCTATCCTAATCCATTGGTCGGTTCTGTGGTGGTTCACGACGATTTAATTATAGGCGAAGGATGGCACAGAAAATCAGGCGAAGCGCATGCAGAGGTATTGGCCATTCAATCGGTAAAAGACCAAAGTTTATTAAAAAACGCTACCCTTTATGTCAATCTTGAGCCTTGTTCACATTTTGGTAAAACGCCACCTTGTGCAGATTTGATTATTGAAAAGGGAATTAAAAAAGTGGTAGTTGGATCTCTTGATTTTAATGAAAAGGTTTGTGGTCGTGGCATTGAAAAATTGAAGTTGGCCGGTTGTGAGGTTGTTGTGGGTTTATTAGAAGAGAGATGCAAAGAATTAAACAAACGGTTTTTTACTTTTCATTTAAAAAGGAGACCATTTGTGGTTTTGAAATGGGCTGAATCATTTGATGGCTATTTAAGTCCTGATCGCTTTGATGAGGTTGATAATGAAAAAATAAAGCACAGGAAACCCTATTGGATTTCAAATGTATATTCTAGAAGTTTTGTGCATAAATTAAGGGCTGAGGAGCAAAGTATTTTAGTTGGCGTAAGGACAGCCATTTTGGATAATCCCAAACTAGATGTGAGAAGCTACGCTGGGAATAATCCGCTCCGAGTTTTAATCGATCGCGATTTATCGCTATCTAAAGATTCTCATATATATAATGGTGAAGTGAATACCTTGGTTTTTTGTGATTCTTTTTTTAAGAAGAATGAGCATTTAACTAATATTGAATATGTAGAGCTAGATTTTAAAGAGCCTTTGGAAGAGCAAGTTTTGAAGGAGTTATATCAAAAAGGCATTCAATCTTTAATCATAGAAGGTGGAGCACAAACTTTAGGTGGATTTATTCAAAAAAGTCTATGGGATGAGGCAATTATGATAAAGGGAAAATCAATTTTTGGTAAGGGTACTGAAGCTCCTAAAATTTTAGGTGACTTGGTATTATCTTTTAACATTATGGATGATGATGTTTTAGTGCTTAAAAATAAGAGTAATTACATCGCAAAATAAAACAGTTTGAGTCCTTTAGAACAGAACGATACTTTTCAAACCATCGCATATCCTACAGTTGAGGTTCTTTTTAAAGATAAAGGGAGCAAATTTTATGGCTATGCTATTCCGGTTTCGCATGAAGATGAGATTGATGTTGAAATTCAAAAAATAAAAGCAATCCATCATAAAGCAAGACATTACTGTTATGCCTATAAAATAGGTGGTGAGCCTTTTGTTTATCGGGTTAATGATGACGGAGAACCATCGAATAGTGCCGGTATGCCTATTTATGGACAAATTTTGTCTCACAACCTTACGAATGTTCTCGTAGTTGTGGTGAGGTATTTTGGGGGAGTAAAATTAGGTGTTGGGGGATTAATTAGTGCTTATAGATCGGCGGCGAATATGGCCTTAGAATCTTCTGAAAAAGTTGAAAAAACGATAGATGATATAATTGAATTAAAATTTGATTATGCAGATTTGAATAAAGTGATGAAAATGATCAAGGATTACCAACTCTCTATTCTTAAACAAGACATGCAACTGTCGTGTGTATTTTTACTTGAAGTACGTAAAAGTCTTACCCAAGAAATAATTGAAAATTTTTCGGACTTGAGAATTGGTCAAATTAGGATGATTGAATAAGGGAATTAATTTTTTCCAAAATAAAGGACGGTGCTTTTGTTGGCCGATTTTTTTTCATGTCGACAAATACAAGTTGAACTGTTGCCCGAGATAAAAGTTGTTCATTTTCGTTATAAACGTTAAAATCAAATTCAATTTTTGCGCTTGGAATCTTAGTTAAGATAGTCTCTATGGTAAGTAGGTCATCATATTTTGCCGGATTAAAGTAGCGAATTTTCATCTCGAGTACAGGCAGCATAATTCCTGATTCTTCAAGGCTTTTGTAGCTAACTCCAAGGTTTCTAAGCCATTCTACTCTGCCCACTTCGAGATATTGTGCGTAGTTACCGTAATAGACATAACCCATCTGATCGGTTTCTCCATATCTCACTCTAATTTTTGTTTTGTGGTTCAACATTTTTTTGTAATTTGCAGAGGAGTGTAGTGAAAAAAAAAATAAAAATCAATACCCATTTGGTTTTTTTATAATAAACTTTATTCACACTTTTGTACATGAGATTAAGGGGGAAAAATTCTTTGAAAAAGAGTTAAAGTAAAATTTTGAAATCTAATTAATTTAATGAAACAAACAGCAGAATCTGTCTGGAGCAATTGTCTATTATTTATTAAGGATAACATAAAACCACAGGCATATAAGACGTGGTTTGAACCTATCAAACCAATGAAGGTTACGAATGACGTGTTGACTATACAGGTTCCAAGTAAATTTTTCTTTGAATGGTTAGAAGAACATTATATCAAATTATTAAGGGTTGCCTTGGTTAAGGAACTTGGAGAAAATGCCAAACTTGTTTATGATGTTAAAATGGAAAATTCTTACAGTAGTAAAAAGCCACATACCGTAAAGTTTCCAAGTTCAAACAGAAAACCGTTTAATTCACAAGGAGTTACTGTTCCTTTGGAAATTGATAAACACGAATTGAAAAATCCATTCGTCATACCAGGAATCCAAAAAGTAAAAATAGAATCTCAGTTAAATCCCAATTACAGTTTCGATAATTTTATTGAAGGAGAATCAAATCGATTGGCGAGATCTGCAGGATTAGCTGTGTCTAATAAGCCCGGTGGAACTTCATTTAACCCTTTATTAATTTATGGAGGAGTTGGTTTAGGAAAAACACATTTGGCACAAGCTATTGGTGTTAGAATAAAAGATAAGTATCCAGAAAGAACTGTATTATATATTTCAGCCGAAAAATTTACGCAACAATTTATAGATTCTATTAAAGGAAACACCCGAAATGATTTTATTCATTTTTATCAAATGATAGATGTTTTAATTGTGGATGACGTTCAGTTTTTATCGGGAAAAGCAGGAACCCAAGATGTATTTTTCCACATTTTTAATCACCTTCATCAAAACGGTAAACAAGTTATTTTAACAAGTGATAAAGCACCGGTTGATATGCAAGACATTGAACAAAGGCTTTTATCGAGATTTAAATGGGGGCTTTCTGCCGAATTGGTATCACCTGAATTCGAAACCAGAGTTTCGATACTCAAGAATAAAATGTTTAGAGATGGCGTAGATATTCCCGATGAAATAGTAGAATATATCGCTAAAAATATAAAAACAAACGTAAGAGAATTAGAAGGGGTTTTAATCTCTCTTATCGCCCAAGCTTCTTTTAATCACAAAGAATTTACTTTGCAACTCACTAAACAGATTGTAGATAAATTTGTTAAAAACACCAAGAAAGAAGTTTCTATTGATTACATCCAAAAAGTGATTTCAAAATATTTTGAAATGGATGTGACCACTCTTCAGTCCAAAACACGTAAGCGTCATATCGTTCAGGCAAGGCAATTGGCTATGTATTTTTCTAAAAGAATGACGAAAGCTTCATTGGCGAGTATTGGCTCACAAATTGGAAGTCGTGACCATGCAACAGTACTACATGCTTGTAAAACAGTAGATAACCTTTTGGAAACAGACAAACAATTTAAAAAATACGTAGAAGAAATTACAAAGAAACTTACTTTTTAATAGATTCTTATGATTAAAGTCTTAATGGTTTGCCTAGGAAATATTTGTAGGTCGCCATTGGCCGAAGGTATTTTGCGCTCTAAAGTAGATTCTGATAAGATTTTTTTGGATTCGGCCGGAACAGGGGCATGGCATGTTGGACATTTACCTGATAAAAGATCGATTGAGGTTGCAAAAAGGAATGGAATTGATATTACCTATCAAAGAGCAAGACAATTTTCTGAGGACGATTTTGATTCATTTGATCTGATTTATGTAATGGATAAAGAGAATTTAAAGGCGGTTCAATCGATGGCTTTGACCAAAGAACAGCGAGATAAGGTTCATTTAATCCTTGATGTTGTAAAGGGTACCAAATACAGAGAAGTACCGGATCCGTATTACGGAGGTGAACAAGGTTTTGATTTTGTATTTCAATTGCTTAATGAGGCATGTGATCAAATTGCCAACAATCTTTTAAATGAAAAATAACGGCACTTTATATTTAATTCCAACCACACTTGGCGATATTCAACCTGATCTCGTTTTACCTGTTACGGTAAAGTCGATCATTGAAAAATTAGATCATTTTATTGTTGAGAATAATAAAACGGCCAGAAGATTTATTAAAAATATTTGCCCTGAAAAAGTTCAAAGTGAGTTAATTCTCTATACTTTGGATAAACGTACAACTGAACAAGAATCTAATTCTTTTTTAGATATTTGTGAACAAGGGACTTCTATCGGATTAATTTCTGAAGCTGGAGTACCCGGCATAGCTGATCCAGGAGCCAATGTTGTGCTATTAGCGCATAGAAAAGGGATTAAGGTAGTTCCGCTTGTTGGACCGTCCTCTGTTATTTTAGCGATGATGAGTTCTGGTTTGAACGGTCAAAATTTTGCATTTAACGGTTATTTACCTGTTGATAAATCCGAAAAGAAATTTGCAATAAAAGATTTTGAAAGATTGTCAAAAGCAAAAAATCAAAGTCAGATATTTATCGAAACACCATACAGAAACAATGGTTTATTCGATGATTTAAAACAAAGTTTACATCCTGAAACTTATTTGTGTATTGCTGCTGATATTACTTTGGGAACAGAATTTATAAAAACACTAAAAGTAAAAGACTGGAAATCTGTGCCTATAGATTTGCACAAACGTCCAGCCATCTTTATTTTTCACCAAATGTAATTAAACGATTTGTGGGCTTTTATCAGGTTTTATAAATGAAGTATCATATCCGGAGAACTTTTTCATATAAAATTGAACATTCACTCCATTAGCATCACTAAAAACATCGGTTCCATTACTCCTCAAGAATTTTTTAACATTTCCGGCACCAGCAAGGTGTGCGGCTGCTAAAATCCCAGATTCAGTAATCACAACGCCATTGATTTTTTTACCAACGCTTCTGTCAATATCTCTTTTTAATATCCACTTATTCAAAGAACACAAAGCAATGAATGCCTTTTCTTGTAGTTCTGGATTCTCCATAAACTCATTTGTGTCATTAATTTTTAGTCTCTGAAGGGTAGATTTTCCGAATTGGTATTTTCCCATGTAGCCTAATTCATTCACTACCTGATACTTCCCTTGAGATTCTTTAAAAGCTAAAGCTTCTCTAAAACCGATAAATGACTTGTCAATTGTTGGAGTGTAAACAACTTTGAATGGTTGAATATCCTTTTTTACCGTGGTGATGGCCGTTTCATTAAAATAATCCTGCCAATCGCTGTAATGGTTCTTTTGCTCATATCTCACTTGCTCAAAAAGCACAAAGCAAAATGTTACAAATACGGAAATCGTAATAAAGTAACTTTTCATCTTTTTCATTTCTGATTTAGGTTTCATTGGTTGATGAAATACTAAACCTTTTAATTTGCCGGGCAAAGATAAGGCAAAAAATCGTTTCCATTAACAATTAACAATTAATTAATACTTTGAAAAGCAGGTTTTTAAAAAAATATGGGATGAAAAATGATGTCGCCCTTACTAGTAATTTCAAGGGTTGGAGAAGGAATTTTAATAAAATTAAGCACGTTAAATGTGGTCTTTAAAAAAGATGATTTTGTGTTAATTTTTGTTAAATCTATGTCTAAACTAGTATAAAATTGCCTATAAGGATTTTGCAAAATCACTTCTCCGGACGAAGTTTCGACCTCTTTTGGAAGGTCTTCTGCACCATATCCAAAAGAAATATTTAACCATTTTGGTATCTTGCTATCTTTAAAAAATGACCAAATATTGGCAGATAACCAATAGGTTTGTCCATTATAATCTTTCAGTATTTGTTCTAAAGTATTCGTGCCAAGGTTAGGATCGAGGTCTGGATAATTTGTGGTTTGAAAGGAAAATTTCATCTGAAAACGCTGTTCATTCCACAATAATTCTTGTCCCACTAAAAGTCCTGTACCTAAGGCATTGGCAGCCATATCACCCACAGAAAAGCCCCATTCTTCAGAAAATCCATCCAATATTTCGACGGCTGTTAAAAAGGTAAAGCCGAGTGTCGAGCCATATAAAAGTTGATTTTTTTGTGTTTCACCGGCCCATGAAAGCGCATCCATACCCATTTTTCCAATATAATAACTGCTAAAAGTATGACCGAATTTATCCATTTGTAGCCATGCGCTATTATCGTTAAAAAAATGAAAACTAGATCTTTCATAATCAGCATACCACAACTGATTTAACCCGAGAAGTGCTATACCGGCACCAGCTCCCTCTGTTATATAAACAGCATTTCTTCTTTTTATATTTAAAGTATCTGACGCCTTAAAAAAATCATTTTTTTGTTGGGCGATCAACAACCATGAAAAGAACAACAGAATAAAACTGCAGTTTAGTCTTTTTTTGATCGCAGTAGAAATCATCTCAAAATACCTTGTTCGTTAACCCATTGTTGGTATTTTCGCGCATTTATATTGTGCTGTCTTAAACTATGGGTAAACTCATGTTCACCTATTCTATCGACGCTTGCGCACATATAGTAGTAATTGTGCTTAGCGGGGTTTAAAACAGCTTCTAATGAAGATATGTCTGGCATTCCGATAGGGCCTGGAGGTAATCCTAAAATCTTATAGGTATTATAGGGAGAATTTATCTGAAGATCTTTGCTCAATACTCTTTTTATAATACTATCTTGTCCGTATTTTTGATGTAAGGCATATATAACCGTGGGGTCTGCTTGAAGTGGCCAGTTATCTTTTAATCTATTTAAATACAGGCCAGCAACAATTGGCCTTTCATTTATGGTACTGGTTTCTTTTTGAACAATAGAAGCCAATGTAGTGGCCTGAATTGGGTTGAGACCCTGATTTTTTGCTTTTTCGATGCGTTCTGCTGTCCAAAACTTTTTATACTCAGCTAACATTCTTTCCCGAAATTCTTCCGCTGTAGTATTCCAGTAAAATTCGTAAGTATTAGGTATATAAATAGATAAACCTGTATTTTCATCTAAACCATTCAGTTCTAAAAATTGCTTTTCAGTCATGGTCTTTACTAGGGTAATGGAATCAGCTTCAATTTGCAGCGAAATTCTACCCGCTAATTTTTCGTAAGAATCTTGATTGTTAAAAGTCAATAGAATTGTTTCAGGTTCTCCACCTCTCAAATAATTTACAAGTGCTTCATTACTCATTCCTTCTTCAATCTTAAATTTTCCGGACCGTATTTTATTCGGATAATTCTTTTTATTTGCTACCCAGATAAAACCATCTAGGTCATTGAGATAAGGAGTGATCAATTCTTTAACATGTTCAAAATCAGCTCCCGTTGGAATGTATAAGTCTGAAGTAACCTCCACATTAGGTTTTTTTATTTTGCTGTAATATCGATAACCGGTTATAGATAGACCAAGCAGTAATGCTAAAACTAGAAGCCCTATGATATATGTTTTTTTCATTGATTTTTAAAAATTTGATAAACCAACACATCGGTAAAACCCTTTTCTGTTTTAAGCCAATGTTTGAGGTTTCCGGTTTTTAGAAAACCCAAATGATCAAACAGTGAAATGCTCGCTTTATTGTTTGAAGGTACATGTGCATAAAGCTGATTGAGATCTAAATACCGGAAGGCATATTCATTCAATAATTTTATTGAACTCGATCCAAAACCCTTGTTTTGATATTCTTTTTTAATTAAAATTCCTAAACCGGCTCTTTTGTTGAATGGATCAAAGTCAAAGAGATCAATGAGGCCTATTGGGGCATTGTCAGATTTTCTCTCAATCACTAGTCTTAATTGCTTGACTTCATAAATATCTCTATCAGAATTCGCCAAATAGTCTTTTAAATCTTTTCTTGAAAACGGTTTTTGAGTAGTGCTTATCTCCCAAAGACTAATATCATTCTCTACTTCGAATAAGAAATCCAAATCCTCTGGTTCTAAGGCTCTTAAATAAACAGTGTCATTTTCTAATTTCATCATTTTATAAAGAATAAACTCCTTTAAACACAAAAGTGGCAGGTCCGGAAAGGGTTATATTTTTATACAGACTTTGCTCTTTATCTTGGAAAAAGTTGATTTCCAAATTGCCACCCAAGGTTTGAATTTTTAAGGGGAGTTTTTTGGTATGATTGAGATGTGCCGCCGAAATGGCGGAAGCTGTAACTCCCGTGCCACAACTTAAAGTTTCGTTTTCGACACCTCGCTCATAGGTGCGCACTTTTAATTCATTCTCGCTAATAATTTCTACAAAATTAACATTTGTCCCTTTTTCAAAATAAGGAGCACCATTTCTTATTAGTTTTCCTTCCTGATATACATCGGTCTCTTCCAAATTCATTTTAAAGCATACATGATGCGGGGAACCTGTATCCAAAAAAACGTAATCATTAAAGACCTTAATTTCATCTACATCAGACATTTCTAGAGTGACCCAATTATTTTTTATCTGTGCTTGGTGTAGCCCATCCGGCGCTTCAAAACAGGTGTTATTCTCAATTAAGCCAAGTTGATGGGCAAAAGCAACAATACACCTTCCTCCGTTGCCACACATACTACCAATTTTTCCATCTGCATTATAATAAATCATTTTAAAATCTGCTCTATCTGAACGTTCTAAAAGCATTAATCCATCAGCACCTATGCCAAATTGTCGGTGGCATAACTTTTGAACTAAGTCATAATCAGTGGATGGAAATTGTAATTCCCGATTGTCTATCAGAATGAAATCATTTCCAGTTCCTTGGTATTTGTAAAAATTAATTTCCATGGTGCAAATTTAACTATTAAGTCGTTTCAAATCGCCGTTAAAGTAAAGTTAAATGCAGATATGGTAAAATTTAAAAAATTAAATTTGTTTAAAATATAAAATGATGAGAAACACATTTCAATTATTACTCGCCTCAGTTTTAGGGGGAATGTTCACTTTAGGTTGTTATTTTTTAATCTTTCCTCAGAAAGAAATGTTGGATGATAATAATGGCCTTTCTTCAAATAAAAATGTAGATGTAATTCCTGCTGTATATTCAAATTTGCCGAGGGCAGAGGCCGCTGAAGAAACAGATTTCACGGTTATAGCAGAATCAAGTGTAAATGCTGTAGTCCACGTAAAAAATGTATCAATAGCACCTACAAATCCTTTGATGGAATTCTTTTATGGTAGTTCAGCGCAAGGTGGACAAATGATTGTTGGTACAGGTTCCGGGGTAATTATATCTCCAGATGGATATATCATCACAAACAATCATGTGATTAATGGTGCAAAAAAAGTTGAGGTTACTTTAAACAATAAAAAAACATATGACGCTGAAATTGTTGGCGTTGACAAAACAACAGATATTGCCTTATTGAAAATTAATGCAGGAGAACTTCCCTCATTGGGTTTTGGAGATTCTGATAATCTTAAAGTAGGCGAGTGGGTTTTGGCAGTAGGGAATCCCTATAATTTGACCTCCACTGTTACAGCCGGAATCGTTAGTGCCAAAGCTAGAGATATTAGAATGAATGGAAATAACAGTCAAATAGAATCATTTATTCAAACAGATGCAGCTGTTAATCCAGGAAATAGCGGGGGTGCACTTGTAAATGTTAGAGGTGAGTTAATCGGTATAAACACAGCAATATCTTCACAAACAGGAAGTTATGTTGGGTACAGCTTTGCCGTACCTTCAAATATTGCTAAAAAAGTAATTGAAGATATTTTAGAATTTGGTAATGTTCAGAGGGCTTATTTAGGTATTAATTATGATGAATTGGATAGTGAAAAGGCAGAAAAATATGGTGTTTCTACGTCCCAAGGTGTTATTATTACGAGAGTTGCAGACAAAGGTGCAGCAAGTGAAGCCGGACTTAAGGACAACGACGTGATCGTGAAAATGGACAATGTAAAAATTAATAAATTCGCTGATTTACAGGGTTTTTTAGGATCTAAAAGACCAGGGGATAAAGTCAAAGTGACTGTTTTAAGAGATAATCAGAATAAGCAAGTAGACTTAGTCCTCAAAAATCAATTTGGCAAGGAAAGTTTCGGTGCTAATGATTTTTCAAAAAGTTTAATAGGTGATTTAAAACCGTTGAGTTCAAAGAATGCCCAGAAATTTGATTTGGATTACGGCATGGAGATTACCTCACTGAATAACAAAACTCTTTATTCTAAATATGGCATTGAAAATGGAGATATGATTTTGGCAATTGAAGATCAAAAAATTCAATCTGAAGAGGAGGTGGAAGAGCTCTTGCGCTATTACCAAAGTAAAGAATATATCAATGTTTTGATCCTAAAACAAAACGGAACATATGGATATGTCCGACTCAGGGAATAGTGACAAAACAGCCCATGAATAAGCATTAAATTGTTAAAAAAAACCAAATGAATCCATTTGGTTTTTTTATTTTAGCTAATAAATAGAGAAGTGAATGAGAACTTGTTACATCTTCATGTTATCCCTAATTTTTGTTTTTTCTTGTGGGGAAGATAAAAATCAAAATAGTACAAATATTCCAAAAATCAACGTAATTAAAGTAAGATCCGAAAATGTACCCACATTTTCAGATTATGTTGGGCAAATTTATGGTATTCGTGATATCCCCATTAGAGCGCGAGTTGATGGATTTTTGCAGGGAGTATATTTTAAGGAAGGCAGACAAATAGAAAAGGGCACACTGTTATACTCAATAGATCCTCAGCCATTTGAAGCAAATTTAGCACTAAAAAGAAGCATAGTCTCTGAAGCTAATACAGGATTGGCATTTGCAAGTAGTGAATACGACAGGATAAAGCCCTTGGCAGAAATGAATGCTGTCAGTAAAAGCGATCTAGACGGTGCAATTGCAAGAAAGAAAGCATCTGAGGCCGAAGTTAGTGCCGCAGAAGCAAGTTTAAAAATAGCTCAAATTGATTTAGATTATTGTAAAATTTACGCACCTATTTCAGGTATAATTGGTAAAACGATGGCGCGAGAAGGAGAGTATGTGGGAAGAAGTCCTAATCCGGTCATTTTAACTACGATTTCTCAGATAGAAACGATTAGGGTGCAGTTTTTTTTGACAGAGTCGGAGTATCTCGCTGCAGCAAAAAAGTATTTAGATACGGATCAATCTAATAAGCCGAATAAAAAATTAGAATTATCTCTAATATTATCTGATGGTTCTGAGCATAACCACAAGGGTCTTCTCAATTTTATTGATAGAGGTGTAGATCCCGCTACAGGAACTATTTTGGTGGAGGCTACTTTTCCTAATACAGAAATGATTTTAAGACCAGGTCAGTTTGCACGTGTAAGAATAAAAAGCAGTGATGATATGAATGAATTAATTGTGCCTCAGCGTTGCGTGTCTGAATTACAGGGAAATTATTCGGTATTTATCGTTAACAAGGAAAATAAGATTGAAGCCAGACAAATTGAAATAGGGAATAAATATGACGATTATTTTGTCGTCAAAAAGGGATTGAAAGAAAATGAAAAAGTAATCTTGGAAGGATTGCAAAAAGTAGGAGCCGGTATGGTAATAGAACCTGTTATTGTCGAATTTGAAAATCAGAAAAAATTTTAATTTTCGAAAATGGCTGATAATAGAGGTAATTTTTTTGTTCATCGACCCATTGTAGCAATTGTAATAGCGATAGTAATTGTTATTATAGGAACAATTTCAATGATCGGCTTGCCCATTGAGCAATATCCAAATTTAACTCCTCCTGTCGTTGAAGTAAGGGCCAACTATACAGGAGCTAATGCAATAAGTGTAGAAGAATCAGTTGCTACACCATTGGAACAAGAGATCAATGGTGTTGATAATATGATTTATATGAAATCTACCAATGCCAATGATGGTTCAATGGTAATTGAGGTGTCATTTGATGTTGGAACAGATCCGGACATGAATACTGTTTTAACGCAAAATAGGGTTTCGGCAGCTTCAGCAAAATTACCTCCAGCAGTCACAAAACTAGGTGTAACTACAAAAAAATCTTTGCCAAATATCTTAATGCTCGTAGCTCTGACCTCTGATGGTCGGTATGACCAGGATTTTTTAGGTAATTATGGCTTGATCAATATCAAGGATCAACTTGCGAGGATTAAAGGGATCGGTAGGGTAGATGTCCTTGGCGCGTCGGATTATTCCATGCGAATTTGGATAAAACCAGACAAGTTAGCTCATATGGGTTTAACCATACCTGAAATAAATAATGCGATAAATGAACAAAATTTAATTGTCCCTGGAGGTAAATTTGGGGCAGAACCGGCTCCGATAGGTACAGAATTCACGTATACTGTTCGTTTACCAGATCGATTTAATTCTCCGGAAGCATTTGGTGAAATTGTTGTGCGAACCCTTTCTGATGGTTCACAAATAAAGCTGAAAGATATCTCAACAATTGATCTTGGCGTTGAGACGTATAGTATGATTCCCAGAGTAAATGGAGAAACATCGGCAATTGTAGCCCTCTATCAGGCACCGGGATCAAATGCAGTTGAATTAGCAGAAAATGTGATTGCTGAAATGGATAGACTGTCGAAAAGTTTTCCTGAAAGCATGAAGTACGAAGTATCACTAGACTCTACTGCACCAATTAAGGCCGGCTTAAAGGATATAGTTGTCACATTGGTTATTGCCCTTGTCTTGGTTGTTTTGGTGGTTTTTATTTTTATCCAAGACTGGAGAGCGACTTTAATTCCAACATTAGCTATACCTGTTTCTTTAATAGGAGCATTTATCTTCTTTCCGATGCTCGGTTTTACAATCAATGTTTTATCTCTGCTGGGACTTGTTTTGGCTATAGGGATTGTTGTGGATGATGCGATTGTTGTAGTAGAGGCAGTACAGGTAAATATTGCCAAAGGAATGAATGCTAAAGAAGCCACTGTCGATGCTATGACAAAGGTAACAGCTCCGGTAATAGCAACAACATTGGTTCTGATTGGTGTTTTTATTCCAGTTGCAAGAATGGCAGGAATTACTGGATTGTTATATCAACAGTTCGCTATAACTATTGTTGTTTCGGTGATCGTATCATCAGTAAATGCACTTTCGCTCAGTCCTGCATTGTGTTCCCTTCTTTTAAAAGAGCCAAAACCCTACAGTGGTTTTTTGGGTATATTTTTTGACACGTTTAATAGTTTTATTGACAAGAGCACAGCAGGTTACATGAGTTTCACAAGAATTGTCACTAGAAAATTAAAGAGAGGAATCATTTTTATCCTAATTATGGCTTTGGGATCTGCACTCTTTGGTAAACTTGTACCGGGTGGATTTATACCCGAGGAGGACATGGGTTATTTTTTCGTTAATGTTCAGTTACCCAATGCAGCTTCTCTTCAAAGATCTGATGTGGTTACGAAACAGATTGAGGAAATTATGTTGGGTTTTGAAGAGATTGAATATGTTACAACAGCTACAGGATATAGTATTCTTTCAGGTGCCATGACCTCAAATACGGGCTTTTTGTTTATTTCTTTAAAAGATTGGGCTGAAAGGGACCTTACAGCTGAAGAAATTATTCAAAAGGTCAACATTGAATTAATCAGGCAAGTTAAAGATGCTCAGGCCTTTGCATTTGGTCCACCAGCCCTTCCAGGTTTAGGCAATGGAGCTGGATTTAGTATCATGATCCAAGATAAAGGAGGTAACGATGCAAATTATTTAGCCAACAATACAATGAAATTTATTAAAGCCGTTAATGATAGGGAGGAAATACAAGGAGCATTTTCTTCATTTCAGGCAAATGTTCCACAAAGATTTTTGGACATCGATAAGGAAAAAGCATTGAAAATGGGTGTCAAGCTAAATGATTTGTACACAACTGTTGGAGCTTTTATGGGCGGGGCATATGTCAATGATTTTACAAGATTTGGAAGATTGTATAAAACCTATATTCAGGCGGAGCCAGAATATAGAGCCGATGAATCGCAGATAAGCAATTTCTTTTTAAAAAACAGCTCTAATCAAATGGTTCCATTGGCTACATTGGCAACGATAAGACCTATTTCAGGTCCTGATTTTACCAATAGATTCAATCTTTACAGATCTGTTGAGGTTACTGGTAGCCCGGCCCCCGGTTTTACTTCAGAGGAAGCGAGAAAGGCATTGGTTGAAGTTGCAAATGAAGTATTGCCACAGGATATGAGCTATTCATGGAATGCCATGTCTTTTCAGGAAGATAAGGCCTCAGGATCTTTAATGATAATATTGAGTTTTTCTTTAATATTTGTTTTTTTGATACTTTCTGCGCAATACGAAAGTTGGTCCTTACCATTCAGTATTTTGTTAGGTACTCCATTTGCTATTTTTGGTGCCCTTTTTTCATTATGGATAGCAAGGTTATTTAGTCCTACTTTCGAGAATAACATTTTTGCACAAGTATCTTTTGTTATGTTGATTGGTATGGCAGCAAAAAATGCCATTTTAATAGTGGAATTTGCCAATGATGAATTTAATAATGGAAAAAGCCTGATTGATGCTGCTCTTACAGCAGCACAATCACGATTCAGACCTATCTTAATGACAGCATTTTCCTTTATTTTGGGAGTGTTCCCATTAGTAGTTGCCTCAGGTTCTGGAGCAGAATCAAGGAAAGTGATGGGTATGGCTTTGCTTGGTGGGATGACATTGGCCACTTTTTTAGGCGTTTTTCTATATCCTTTGTTATTTGTGTTTATTGGTAAAATCGCGGGTTACGAAAAGAAAAGAGATAAATTGCAATCAATCGGATCAGAACCTAATAAAGTATCAGAAGAATGAAAAGATATTTATACTACCTAGCTTCTGTTATTGTCGCAACAAGTTTGCTTTCTTGTGCGGTTGGTCCCAAATATCAAAAACCAATTGTAGAGAACCCAGAAATATTTAGATATCAAAATGAGAATCAAGATACTTTAGTAAACCTTGTATGGTGGACAATTTTTAATGATCCAGTTTTAGAATCTTTGATTCATGAGGGTTTATCAAATAATAAAAATGTTTTAGTTGCGCTTAGTAGAATTGAGCAAGCTAGAGCCAATGTTGGCTTTAATAAGGCTGATTTTGGACCCAAAATTGGGGTGGAAGGTGTGGCTGGAAACACTAATTTTTTTCAGGGTTTAAAGCAAGAAGAAGCAGTTAGTTTGTATTCTGGAAACACAAATTTGTATTGGGAGCTCGATTTTTGGGGTAAGATAAGAAGAGCTAACGAGGCGGCTAGAGCCGAATTACTTTCTACTTTTTATGCCAAAAGGGCAATAGAGCTAAGTTTAATCAGCGAAATAGCTTCAAATTATTTTGACATTCTAGATTACAGAGCTAGGTTAAATATATCAGAACAAACTTTTGCTTCAAGAGATAGTGCACTTACCATTATTGAATTGAGATATGAGAAGGGGATTATACCTTTAATAGATGTCAATCAATCTCAAGTTCAAAGAAGTATTGCTCAAGCCGCCATACCACAATACAAGCGATTAATTGCACAATCAGAACATAATTTAAGTGTATTACTTGGAAAGAACCCTGATGTGATAGATATACAGACTAATTTATTAAATCAGTCGATACCTGATTCTATACCTGTAGGAATTCCTTCACAGCTCTTAAGGCGAAGACCAGATATTGCAGGATATGAAGAATTGTATAAAGCCCAAAATGCTAGAATAGGTGTGGCACAGGCGATGAGATTACCGGCGATTAGTTTAACCGGGTTATTAGGTATAGGAAGTACGGAATTATCTGATGTGGTTTCCAATGGATTAGGTTGGGGAGCGGGAGTATCCTTGATGGGTCCATTATTTGAATGGGGAAAGAATGTAAGGCGTGTTGATATTGAAAGAGAGAAAGCAAAGCAGAGTTTATATCAATATGAATTCTCTGTGATCAATGCGTTCAGAGAAGTTCAGGATGGGTTGATTTCCATTCAGACTTATAAAGAAGAGTTGAAAGCTAGAGAAGAAGGTGTTGTGGCTGCCCAAAGTGCTAGGGAATTATCTGAAATGAGATATGATAAAGGTGTTACCAGTTATCTGGAGGTACTTGAAACTCAAAGACAAGAATTTGAGGCAAAATTGGGCTATTCACAAAACTATAATCTTGTATTGCGTTCATATATTAATTTGTACAAAGTTTTGGGTGGTGGTTGGATCACTCGAAATGAAAAAGAAAGATACGCCATTCAAAAGGCGGAAAGAGAGGGTTTAGAATCAGCAGTTGTAGAAAGTCAAGAAGCTGTTTATACGGGTCAAATTCCTGACCTTTACTTAACCAAAGAAGAAATTCAGCTTAGAAAAGAGGAAAAAAAGTTACAGCGGAAATTAGAACGTGAGGAAAGAAAAAATAAATAATAAAAAAAGGCTGTTAAACAGCCTTTTTTTATTTCTAAATGTTTTTAAGTGAAAATGATTTGTGTTCGGTCTCCATCGCACAATTCATAAAATTGACCAATGGTGATGATATCAGAAACTTCATCAGATAAATCTTTCATTTCTAACTTGAACATGTCAACGGCTAATTTACACGCGTAAATCATACCCCCACCTGCAGTAATCATTTCTAAAAACTCATCTACTGGAGGCATATCTAATTCCTCCATTTGTTTTCTCATCATACTTGAAACTGCTGTTTCAACTCCGGGTAATCCACCTAACATAGTTGGAAATGGAATTCCTCCGGGCATTCTCATTGCAGGGTTTCCAGTTGTCGCGGTGTGCAAATGATTCATTCTTTCCTTTGTAATTCCGTCCAATCCGAAAAAAGTAAAGAATACATTAGTTTCGATTCCTTCCATTACAGCACCATTTGCCATAACCAATGTGGCATAAACATCTTCTAAGCTACCCTTGGCGCAGATTATGCATACCTTTTCTAAAGGTTTTTTCTCTGTTTTCTCCATAATTATTTGGTTTAAATTTGTGAATTAAACACAACTTGTTGGTTTTGGAATTCCTGCGATTTGGGATGAGAATTTTAATGGACCTTTTGGAAATAGGACATATAACTCTTTGATGTCGACAATACCTGATTTTCCAACTTTTCTTATAGTCAAAGCTTCTCCGGCAGATTGCTTTTCTCTTAAATAGTTTAATACCTCAAAATGCTTTGGACTTAATTCTATCCCAACTTCTTTTGCAATTTCTTTTGCAATTTCTTCGTTCCACTGGTTCATATCTTCTAGATATCCATCATCAGAAACATTTACTTGTTTTCCTGCGATTGTTTTTACTGGCATAATATAAAATTTTAGTTGTTCGATATATAATTAACTTGTTTTTGATAAATTTTTGAGGAATGTTACAGCAACTCCCAATGATTTTCTCATTTCCGGACTATTCATTTCTCTCATAAATTTCCATAATGAATAGGAGGGTACATTCTCTGTTTCAATGCTATTGAAAACTTTTACGGCATTGTTCATGGTATTTAAAACATCCGGTTGAGTCATTTGTTTTAATGTAGTTAAAATAGAAACAATACTGTTTGCCAGTTCTCTTACATCTTCCGGTTTAAATCCTTTGACAATATTGTCGGCGATAGGTATTATTTCTTTGGCAAACTCGAAATATCCCTTTTGCTCGAATTCTGACATTTTTTTGGTAAAATCAATGATGGTCTCATTGGCGATTGGGCCTATGTCATTGGCAAAGTCCATACCCATTTCTAACATTTCCATTACTTTTCGGATATTGCCGATATTTCTTAGAAAAGTAACAGCC
The DNA here is from genome assembly GCF_042679565.1 of Namhaeicola litoreus. Taxonomy (NCBI): domain Bacteria; kingdom Pseudomonadati; phylum Bacteroidota; class Flavobacteriia; order Flavobacteriales; family Flavobacteriaceae; genus Namhaeicola; species Namhaeicola litoreus. The sequence continues at coordinate 440,183 of NZ_JBHTMY010000003.1, forward strand.
AAATCTGTCATTTCATTTGGGTGTAACTCGATCTGTCTTTTGTCTAATTCTGCTACAGTAGAATCATAAGCATCTTTTCCGATAATTTGAAAATCACTTACCAAATCACTTACCATTTCAGTATTTAGTTTTTGTTCCTGGACATGGGCGAGAAGCAAGTCTAACTTTCTATCTAGCGCGTCTATTCTTTTATTTAGAATTTCTTCTTGCATGATATGCACTTTTAAAAATTAAACTCTGTATTTTCCTGCCATAGACATATCTGCTTCAATCGGTAATTCTCTACCTTTTAATAGAATATGCCAATAAATCCATCTAAACATTACTTTTCCGTAATGATTAATTTTTGTGTTTTTCAACAATCCAAAAGGACCTATCCCCGGAAGTGGGAATGTTCCAGGAAGGGGCTCTGTTTCGTAATTGAAATCAATTAATGCACCTTTTCCCTGTCCTGTTTCAATATAACAATTGGCATGTCCGTCGAATTTCGCATCTAAGGGTCTTCCTTCTATGGCAGATAATAGATTTTCAGTAAGTATTTCTGCGGCAAAATGCGCAACAGAACCAGCTTTTGACGTTGGAATATTAGCTGCATCTCCAATTACAAAAATGTTTTCGAAAGCATCTGATTGTAGGGTGTGTTTGTTTGTAGGAATGTAATTCATATCATCACCTAAACCACTTCTTTCTATCATATCGGATCCCATGTTTACGGGTACAATGGTGAGAATATCAAACGGGATTTCTCGTTCGTCATAAGAAACAATCTTTTTCTCATCGTTATCTACACTACTTAAATAAAAATCAGGTATTACTTCAATATTCTTTTCTGCCAATAATTCCCCTAGCATTTTTGAAGCAACGGGCTTTGTAAATGCTCCAGACATTAAAGTGACATACTTAATATTTACTTTGTCTCTTATTCCTTTCTTAGTAAAGTAATCATCTGCAAGAAATACAAATTCTAACGGAGCTACAGGGCATTTATATGGTAATTCGGGAATACACATCACTAAATCACCACCTTCCCAGTCTTTAAATCGTTTGTGTAATTCTAGTGCACCTTCTATCGTATAGAAATCAAAAATATCTTTATACCATAATTTGTCTTTTAACCCTTCGGTTTCACTTGGTCTTGTTTCGGTTCCTGTAGCCACAATTAAATAATCGTAGTTTAAAACTTTGCCTCCTTCTAATAAGACTTTGTTTTCTTTAGCAACAATTCTATCGATGGGTGAAAAGATCACATTGGTGCCTGGAGGAAAAAAATTGCTTTTAGGTTTAATTACATCATCCTTTTTATAAATACCAAATGGAATGAATAAAAAACCTGGTTGATAATAATGTGTTTTATATTGGTCGACAATGGTCAATTCCCATTCTTCCCTGTCTAGCACTTTATATAGTTTGTTGAGCATCATCGTTCCCGCTGTTCCCGCTCCTAATATGACTAATTTTTTCATGATTAATTTACTATTTTTATGCGTTATTAGATATGGACAAAGTTAGGACACCGATTATCTATAGAAGGTGATATTAATCATGTTATTGTGTGTAAAGTGTCTATTTTCAGTAACTTAAGTTACATTTAGAATTTATTTATGAATAATATTTTACAAAGAATCCTTGAATTAAGGGAGCTAATTAGGGAACATAATCATAACTACTATGTTCTAGATGAGCCTATTATAAGTGATTATGAATTTGACAAATTACTTCAAGAACTTTTGCGTCTAGAAAAAGAAAATCCAGCGTATGATGACCCTAATTCACCCTCGAAAAGAGTGGGCGGGGAGGTTACGAAAGTTTTTGAAGCTAGAAAGCATAAATTTCCGATGTATTCTTTGGATAATTCGTATTCGAAAGAAGACATTATAGATTGGGAAAAGAGAAATCATAAAATTCTTGGAGAAGATGAGATCAGTTACACATGTGAATTAAAGTACGATGGCGCTTCAATCAATCTTTTATATGCAAATGGAAAATTGTTGTCGGCGACTACAAGAGGAGATGGAATTCAGGGAGATGAAGTCACAGCGAATATCAAAACGATCAAATCTATTCCACTAATTGTTGATGCTCAAGATTTACCCGAATTTGAAATTAGAGGAGAAGTTATACTTCCCCTTGAGGGATTTGAAAAAATGAATAGGGAAAGAATTGGTGCCGGAGAGGATCCATACAGAAATCCTAGGAATACGGCTAGTGGTAGTCTAAAATTGCAGGATAGCAGTGAGGTGGCCGCAAGACCTTTAGACTGTTTGCTCTATCAGGTCGTGTCAGAGAGAATGCCGTTTTCTACGCATCAGGAGGCGCTGCAATTCGCTTCAAAGATTGGTTTTAAAATCCCTAAAACAATAAAAGTTTGTGAAAACGTAAATGATATTATAGATTTCATCAATTATTGGGATAAAAACAGACATACCTTACCGTATGAAACCGATGGGATTGTGATTAAAGTAAACGAATTGAGGTTTCAGGATGAATTAGGGTTTACTTCAAAATCGCCAAGGTGGGCATTGGCCTATAAGTTTAAAGCAGAGCAGGCCCTAACTGTTTTGAACAAAATTACTTATCAAGTTGGTAGGACGGGAGCGATTACACCCGTGGCTAACTTAGAACCTGTGGAACTTGCGGGAACCACCGTAAAACGAGCTTCTTTACACAATGCCGATCAGATAGAAAAATTAGATGTACGTGTTGGAGACGCTGTTTATGTAGAAAAAGGAGGAGAAATAATCCCTAAGATTGTTGGTGTGGAATTGAGTTTAAGACCAAATAATTCTGTGGCGACAACTTATATTACCCATTGTCCGGATTGCAATACAGAACTGGTAAGAAATGAGGGGGATGCTAAGCATTATTGTCCTAATGATTTTGGATGTCCTACACAAATTACGGGTAAGATTATTCACTTTATTAGTAGAAAAGCAATGGATATTGATGGATTGGGTGTCGAAACAGTCGAATTGTTATATAGAGAAGGTTTAATCGAAAATTATGCGGATTTATATGATTTAAACGTGGCGCAAATTATTCCGTTGGAAAGGATGGCTCAGAAATCTGCAGAAAATATGATTAAAGGAATAGAGGCCTCTAAAAATGTTCCATTTGAAAAAGTTCTCTTTGCTTTGGGAATAAGATATGTGGGAGAAACAGTTGCCAAGAAATTGGCTCAGCACTTTAAAAATATTGATCATCTTATGACGGCATCCTACGAAGATTTAATAGGGGTAGACGAAATAGGAGAAAGAATTGCAGCGAGTATTATTGATTTTTTTAATAACACATACAATCGTTCACTCGTTGGTAGATTAATAGAATACGGTCTTCAATTTGAAATTGAAGAAGAGGAAAAGATATCTGAAAAATTAAAGGATAAAATTTTTGTTGTTTCTGGTGTGTTTGAGATTTTTTCGAGAGAAGAGCTCAAACAATCTATTGAAGCAAACGGTGGAAAAGTTGGAAGTTCTATTTCTAAAAAAACAAATTATGTTGTTGCTGGAGCCAATATGGGGCCTGCGAAATTTGAAAAAGCCAATTCTCTTGGGGTACCTATAATTTCTGAACAGGATTATATTAAAATGGTACAAGAGAATTAAGATTCTTCTAAAACTCGAATTTTATTTCTTGTAGAATAAATTTTTCCATTATCGTGTAATTGTTTGATAATTCTTGTTACCACAACGCGGGAGGTGTTTAAGTCGTTTGCAAGTTCTTGATGGGTAATTTCGAGCTCCTCATTTCGTTTAATTTTGGATAAATCATAAAGGTATTTGTAAATCCGCTCAGTCATATTCATGAAGGCGAGACCATCTATAGATTCTACCAATTCCAAAAGTCTAAAATGATAGCTGTCTATGATATAATTCCTCCATGACTTATAATTAGCCAACCAATCATCAATTTTATCAACAGGTAAGAAAATTGCCTCAGTATCCATTTCTACTTCGCCTCTAAAAATACTTTCCTTCCTATTGATGCAATTAATAAATGAAATGGCACAGGTGTCTCCTTTTTCTAGATGGTATACAACCAATTCCTCTCCTTTTTTCTCTTGCCTGATGATCTTTACGGCACCTGATAAAATTAGCGGGATATGAGTCATTTTTTCCCCAATATCAACCATTATATCACCACTTTTGAATTTATCAGCAAAGCCTACCTGAACAATTTCATCAATTAATTCTTTTTCGAAAATTCCAGTAAAATATTCATCTAATTTTTCTCTAATCATCAATTCTTGTGTAGTCATTTTACTCGTATTTTAGGGTAAATGTAGTGAAAACTAAAAAAACTCTCTAAAAAAAGCATAGAGAGTTTTTTCCAATTAATCTAACTACTAATTCAAATGAAAAATGATTTAAAACTTAACTTGAATTTGTGCTAAGAATCTGTCGTTGTCTTGGTTGATGTAAGTTTCGATATTTGCTTGATAGTTCAATTGAACTCTGATGTAATCATTAAAGAAATAGTTTAGACCAATTGTCATTCTTTCTTGGTAACCGATTTCCTTTACTTCATGGCTAGGATCAAAGAATTCATATTTAAACACTGGTTGAAAACCTCCTTTAAGATCATACCAAATCATTCCATAAGCACCATCTCTTTCTTCTCCTAGTTCTACCGGTTCAGAACCACAACCACCTCCTGCAGCTCGGTTGTATTCTCCTTCGTCATAAATATATTCGCCTTGAATATGCCAGTTTCCGAAATTAAAAAGCACTTCACCACCATAGGTAGTTCTTGTGTCATCATCATTATTTGGATATCCGTATCTAAAGCTACCTCCAATTTGCATAAATTGAAATGGCTTATAGGTAACTCTTGTAATGATATCTTTTTTTGCATTGTTATCTTTTACCAATAAACCCCTACCATTCATGACGGCAACCCAATAATTGAGTCTGTTATATTGATTACCACCCAAAAGCATGATTCCGTAATCACGTTGGGGGGCTACCAATTGATCGACAACGATAGATCGATCAATGGTAGTCAAGGCAAAACAAGGAGTATATAATTCCAAACTGAAAGGTTGCTTGTAAGAGCCCATCGCAATTCTGGCCCAGTTATATTTTTCCCATGCTACAAATGCATCCATAAGATATGCTTTTCCTTCCCCTCCAATAAACGGACTTGCTTCAATCATCATGTAGTATGAAAAATCGTTTAGAACTTTTCCTCTTACACCAATTCGAGCACGTCTGAATGTGAAAGTATTTACAGAGGGATCTGAAAAAGTGTAGTCGTATTCAGGTTGAATATATCCAAATATTTTAATGGCAGCATTCGTAGAATCACTTGTGGCTCCTGGCATATCGGCATCACAACCTTGGGCATACGAGACTCCCATTTGTAATGTAAACATTACAATTATTACTAAAATTATTTTTTTCATAGCTATTTAGTTTACTAATGGTAAGTTTTTGGGAACTGATTCTGACCACTTATTAGATGTCCATGCCGAATTGCTATTGTACAAACCATTCATTCCGAAAGTCAAACTATATGCATCATAACCAAGGACTCTCATACAAGCAGTGAGAACAGCCGATGTTTGACCGGTATAACAATAGGTGGCAATTTTTGCATTCGTATCAGGATCAAAGGCTAAATAGGAATTATCCGCGAGAACCCACGGTAATATTTTATTAGCGTCGGCAATATGACCGAATGCGCTATAATCTGCATCACTAAAATAATTGTTGATAAAATAGTTACTGGGTGAATTTAATACATCAGTACCCTTTACTGTTTTAAATCCTTCACTTACAACTTGTTCAACACGAGCTTTTAAAATAGCAGCACCATCTTGTGAAAAACTATTGATGATAGGGTCTTTATAAACTTGATTAGCTGGTGCAGCACTGTATGACCAGTTTGCATGGCCGTTGGCCTCATTTCCTATGTTATTATTCCAAGATCCGGCGGTTGTAGAATTCCATCCAGACATTCCCCATTTCAAAGCTTGAGCTTCACTATAACCATATAATCTAAGTAGGGCAGTTCCATAACAAGCAGTTTGTCCGGTATAACAAATCATTAAAATGGGTTTTCCGTTAGAATTAGCTGCTTCTGTAAGAATATTGCCAAAAGCAACATTTTTAGCCCCTTCAATATGACCCTTAGCAAAATCTGCAGCCGATCTGATGTCCATCATATAATATTTAACTAAAAAGGAAGCTAGGTCTGCATCAGCTGGAGGAGGAGCAACAAATTTGGCCCCACTAGGACTAGTAAGAATTTTATCAATATCCAAGTTATTGGAAACCATATAATCTTTCATCAAACTAAATGCAGGTGTTGCTATTTCTTCCCCCGGATCATCTCCTCTGTCACAAGACTGTAACAATAGTGCTGGGACGAAGAGCAATAAATAAACAATATAAAATACTTTTTTCATAATACTGAGTTTTTAAGTTTTCTAATTCAAATTTTATTCTACCACTGGGAACATGTTTATTTCTTTAGCAGTAAAGGCGTCTAAACCTTTTTTGCTCATTTCTTTGTTCATAAAACCATTGCTGCCATAGGCTAAATTTGCTGCGTCGTATCCGATGATATTTAGGTATGCAGCAACAGCTGCTGCAGTTTGACCGTTCTCATCATAGACTACAATTTTTTTATCCGTTGGTAAGGTTGTTAATTCTGTTGCAGTTGATAAAGAGCCGAAAGGTTCGTATTGGACTGCACCTTTGATATGACCCAATTCGTAATTCTTTGCTGAGCTATAGTTCAAAATGAAATACTGTTGCGGATTTGCAAATACATCTGCAGCAGTAACTGCGAAATCTTTATATGGTTTTTCAAAAGCAACTTGAAGACGTTCTTTTAGAATTTCTTCAGGACTACTTTTTCCTGTTGAAATAATAGGCAAGGAGCCTTTGGCTGGTTTATTATTTGCTGTAGTTTCCAAATCACTTACATGGTCATCTGAAATATTTTTTAGCCATGAGTTCTCGGCAAAATCTTGTCTCCAAGAGCTCATACCCCATTTCATAGAATAAACATTGCCATATCCTGCCAATCTTAAATAAGAAGTGTAAAAGGCAGCTGATTGACCAGAATAACAAATAAGAATTACTTTATCAAAATCACTAGGATTGATTTTATTTTGAAAATAATCCAGTAGATCTGGTGCCAAAACATTATTTGCACCTTTGATATGTCCATATGCAAACCAAGTGTCTGTTCTAATATCAATCAAATGATATTTTTCATTTTTCAAGTTCTTTTTAACCTCATCAGCAGAAATAATTGCTCCAGAAGCTGTAGAATTAATAAAGTTTCCGTTTGATTCTAAATACTGAATGAGTTGTTCAGTTTCGAAATTATCACTAAAATCCTGTGGGAGTGGTGTTTCGTTTTTACCTGTAAAACTAGATGTCAAAATCGCCAGGGGTAAAAAGAATAAAACTGTGTATAAAAATAGATTTTTCATGTTATAACTGTTTAATAAACAATAATTTGAGATTAAATATTGACGTAAAAGTAAAAGCAGAAAAGATTGATTTTTATGACATTTATCAAGTTTGTCTAATATGTTTTTATTCTATTCAGTATCCATTTTAACAGTTAAATGTAACTTTTGTAACAGAGTAAAAAATTTATAACCTACAGACTTACAAGGTTTTAAGTGTGGGGTAATTTTTTATCACAATTAAAGATTAAGTAAGGCAGTTTATTTTACCATTTTATTGATTTTACAAGAAAAAAACTTTGCGATTAGAGGTAAAAAATTCCGCTTAATTCTTCTAGTTTCGTTGTTCAGTAGACTGAGTTTTTATTATTTTCGCTGATACATAAATAGGCGATGTTACATATAGAACCATTATTAAAAAGTTTTCGAAGTACAATTGATTTAACAGAAGATGAAATATCTCTGATAGATAGGCGCACTGTATTGAGAAAATACTTGAAAGGTCAGTATATCGTGCAACAGGGTGACTTTTGTAATACTACAAATTTTATTATTTCAGGGTGTACCAAGACATTCGTTATTGACGAAGAGGGGCAAGAGCATATCATCATGTTTTCAATAGAAAACTGGTGGACATCAGACTTAGGTAGTTTTGTTTCGCGAAATCCGGCAGACTATCATATTCAGTGTATGGAACCAACTGAAGTCATACAATTTACTTATGAAAATCTTCAACTTCTTTATCAAGAAGTGCCAAAATTAAATGTCTTTTTTAGAATTCTTTTAGAGAAAGCCCTTGTAGCGGCTCAAAAAAGAATTATTAGAAATTTTAGTCTGACTGCAAAGGAAAGATATTTGGCTTTTAAAAGCCTCTATCCGGAAATTGACAGTCGTATTCCACAATACATGATTGCTTCCTACCTAGGTATTACCAAAGAATTTCTTAGTAAAATTAAGAGTCAGCTTATTCTAGAGCAATAATGTTAAACTAGTTTAATATTCTTTTATAAACTACTTCATCGTTAAAAATCTATCTTCTGTTGCATCTTTGTACCATCAGAAATGGAAAAAATGTATTCGACATTAATTGAAAAAATAGGAGACTTGAATGATTTAATTATTCAGGGTAAAGTTTTAGAAGCTTTTGATGCATATTACCACGATGAAGTGCACATCCAGTTCACTCAAGATTTTGCCATTCAAGGTAAAACAGAAAACAGAAAAAATAAGGAACATTTCCTTGACGGAATATCAGAATGGCGTTCGGCCCAACCTCTCAAAGTTTCTATTGGTGAAGGTATAACCATGGTTGAATGGTTATATGATTTTAAACACAAAACTGACGGAGATAGAAGGGAAACATATGTAGCGGTTCAAGAATGGAAAGAAGGAAAAATTATTAAAGAAAAATTATATTATAACCCTTAAATAACGATTAAAATGAGAAAATTAGCTTTAAACGTGATGATAGCCTTTTTGGCTGTTGGAATGCTATCTTTTACCGGCATAGAAAAAGAGGTAAAAACTGTCAAGACAGATAAAAGTAAGATTACCTGGAAAGGATATAAAATGACTGGATCTCACTATGGATCTGTTGACATTAAATCTGGAAATTTAGTTTTTGACAACGATGCTTTAGTAGGAGGTGAGTTTGTTGCCGATTTAACATCCATTACAAGTGAAGACTTAGAAGGAGAATATAAAGGTAAGCTAGAAGGACACTTAAAATCTGATGACTTTTTTGGAGTAGAAAAATTTCCTACAGCAACATTAGTGTTTACTAAGGTGAAGCCAGTTGGAAAAAATTCATATGAGGTTACCGGAGATCTTACTGTAAAAGGTATTACTAAATCTGTAACTTTTGATATGGCAATTTACGGAAGTAAGGCAAATGCCACCGTTAAAATAGATAGATCTGCATACAATGTAAAATATGGATCTGCCAGTTTTTTCGATGATTTAAAAGATAAAGTAATTTACGACGAATTTGATTTAGTTGTAGATCTTGAATTCTAAAACACTTTAGTTTTTCATAAATATCCTTTGATTGAAAAGTCACGTAAATTTTACGTGACTTTTTTATTTGGCACCTAACCAATCTTTTCTGTTTTTTAGTATTTTTTCGTTGCTTGAATCTGATAATTTCGTTGTATAACTTGGATCAGAGGCGGTTATAATCTCAGTTTCTTTTCGAACTCCATAACGTTTGAAAACAATGTTTAATTTATCTTGAGGTTTGAATTGATACTTATCAAAAAAATCCTTGAAAACATCCTTTCTATTTATTGAAATTAAAATATCTCCATTTGTAAGCCCGGCATTATAGAATGGGCTGTTTTTTACAGGATAAGAAGATAGAATTAGTTTACCGTTTTTCCATTCAAGATCTGCACCCAAAAATATTTTTTCTGAGTTATCTTGACTTAAATTTACTCCAACAGATCGGAATAAGGTCTTATAATCTGGCATTTTGGAGTCATAAATAAAATGCTTGAAAAATGATTTGCCAAAATCCTCATTTGTATATTCACATAAAGTTTCTTCTAAATCAGTAATTGTATATGGGATTTCTTTTTTACCATATTTTTGATAGGTCAAAGCCATAAATCCATCTAAATTTTTTTCTTTAAATGTTTCTCGTAGCGAGAGATCTAAGGCTAATCCTAATACACTGCCATAAGAATAATAAGAAATAAAGGTGTTGTGCCTACTAGTAGGATCCAAAAAAGTAGCAGCGTCAACAAATGATGCTTGATAACTCATTTCGATTGGATTAAAAAAATCTGTACCGGGAGAATTCCAAACATAATTAAATGTTCTTGCCAATCCCTCAACATATTGTTTGTCAGTAATAATTCCTGCTCTGCATAAAATCAAATTTGTGTAGTATGTAGTAAATCCTTCTGCAAACCACAATTCGCCGCTCATATTTGCATCGGTAAAATCAAAAGGCTCCAATGATCTAGGTCTAATTCTTTCTACATTCCAAGAATGAAAAAACTCATGAGCTACAGTGCCAATATTATTTTTCATTCCACCTTCGCTCAGACTTTCAATATCTGTCAAGATAGTTGAATTTCTGTGTTCCATGCCGTCACCAGAGACGTAAGGCAAATAACAAGCCAAAAAATAATATTCATTAAAATCAAAGTTGGGTAATTCACCAAAGACAAGCATTTCCTGCGCTACAATTTTTTTGACCTGTTCAAAATATGTATCTGTTTCAATTTCTGTTCCGTTGTGATGTAGGATAAAGTTGATTGTGTAATCTTTGCCGTTTGAATCTATTTCAAAACTTCTTTTAGTAAAATTGCTGAGCTCGATAGGGCTATCCATAAAGTACTGCACATTTGGAGCGAAAAATAAATTTTCAGCAATTGGCTTTAGCTGTGTGGCAATTTGCCATTTCAGATCAACTCGTGGCACTATATCGACCTTTAGGGGTTCACTCATTCTTTTCGGGGCAAACATAAAAGTAGCAGGAATATTAAGATGGGCATGGCCTTCGTTTATCTGACTAAAAGTGCCATCGGCTCTATCTGCAAAAAGCTTATAATGAACAAGTATTTTTTTAGAAGGATTTAAAATATTCCATTGATGCGGGTTGGGTCTTACAATTTTTAAAGTGTCGCCATTTTCATTGAAGGCAAACACATCATAAACATTTTTTGCAAATTCATGTATAGCATATCTTCCCGGAGACGTTCTGCTCATTCTTAATTCAAAAATAGAATCTGTGATTTGGTCAAATTCTATTTGTATATGCGCTTCATGATGTTTGGCATTTTCAAATGAAATTTGATATTTAGTACGCGTTTGGTTTTGAGAAAAAGAAATAAAAGATAGAAAGAATAGAAATAGGAAAGGTGATATTTTCATAGATTGGATTTTAAATCCAAAAGTAGAAAAATATCACCAGAGAAAAATAATATTACAATTTGATCTAGCAGCCACCCTCTGGAACCGCTTTTTTCTTTTTTGGAGCCGGAACAACTTTTTTTGGTGCAGGTTTCTTTTCAGTTTTTGGTTTTACTGTTTCTATTTTTGTTTTTAGCGAGCGTAAAGAATCTAAGGTTTTTCTGTAATCTACGTTAGCTTTTTCTAATGTATAATCTTTAACCAGTAGATTGTTTCGTTCATTAGTAGCAGAAATGGATAATACACTTACATTTTCGTAACCCATTTGATACAAAGTCATCCATATTGAAACAACTTCAGAAGGATTACTGCCGTATAAGACAGCTGTTTTTTGTTGTCTATTTAACATTTCAAAGTAATCTAAAGAACTATCTTCAAAAACATCTTTTAAAGGAATATTTTCAGCGTTTAGTAGATGACTTTTATTGAATTCATATAAGTCTCTGGTATCTATAAGCGCATATCCAGCCGTGTCTTTCACTAAATCTTGTTGATCCAACAGGTAATTTTTTTGTACCATTTCTTGTAAAGTTTCGTGAGAACTTTTTAGGAAGGTATATTTTGGCTTTTTATAGGTAAGGAGGGCAATAACTAAAACTAAAAGAAAAATTACTGCTGAAATTGAGATTCTCTTTGTTTTTTCTAGCTCTTTCATTTTTAAATATTTTTATCGGAACAATTTTTTCTTGAGGCTTAACAACCGCCTTCGGGTACTGCTTTTTTCTTTTTCGGAGCCGGGCTTACTTTTTTTGGTGTCTGGGAAATTTTCTTTACCACTGGTTTTATTTCTTTTTCATATCCACCAATCCCAAAATACAAGGCTGCGGCTTTTCTAAAGTCATAAAGATCAAAAGCTTCTTTACTGGCAGTTTCAGGTGGCATGGTTGGATTAAAAATTGTTTCAAACCAATCGTTTAGACCACCTTTTAAAACGTATAAATTATTAAATCCCATTCTATTACCTAACAACCAAGCTTCGTTGGCCATAAAATTATCATTAGAAAAAAGAATAATATCGTAAATGTTTTGATCAAAATAAGAGGCATATTCTTCATTCAAAAAACTTTCGAGGGGTATGTTAACCGAACCAGGTAAAGTGAATTTTTTAAATTCACTATCTGTACGAACATCTACGAGAATCATAGAGGGGTCTTTGTTGATGATCCGATCTACCAATTCATCGCTTGAAATAAATCGTTCATCACTAAGTACATTATTTACAAATAGTTCTGGAGATATTCCTTCATTTTTTGGATGTTCTGGCAATAGAACGAGTCCCGCTGCTAATAACACCAACACTCCGGCCAATAGTTGATATCTTCTTGTTAGGAATTTTTTAAATTTATAATCTGTAGACATTTCTTAAACTTTTTAATAAATAACCTTTTTAACTTTTGCGCGAACCTTATCTGAGATATAAAAGGCAATAACAGCAATAATTGAAAAAACTAGTATGATCATATTAGGTGATATTCCTAGTGATTCCGTAAGGGTTGGATCGCCTAAATAGGTTCGTGCGAATAGAGGTTCTAAGGTTTCATAAAACTCAGAAAATCCAAAAATTCCGATCATCAGACCAATGGTAAAAACAATAGCATCAATTTTTCCTATCGCTACTCCTGTGATACTTGTCCCCGGGCAATAGCCTCCAGATACAAATCCCGTACCCATAATAATTCCACCGATGATAGCGGCCCAAACATAGGTTGGCTGAACATATAGTTGTGAAACATCTAACCAATTCAAATAATCCATATAATACAATCCAATGACGGCTACAGCAGCGGCAGTAAAAAACACTTTTAATACAGCAAAATCATATCCGTAAAAAACTCCGACTAATTTTCGAGATGAAGAAAATCCTGAAGCTTCTAATATATAGCCAAAAGCAAATCCGATGAGTATTGCGATTACAAAATTCCATTCTGTTGGAATTAGTCCGTTAGGAATTAATGGTCCCATAGTTTAAATTTTTATATCCAATTTTTTTTAAAGAAATATGCCGCTAAAAAGCCCGTACCAAAAATGGAAAGCATGGTAATAAAACCACCTGTAGATAAAACGCTTATGCCACTTAAAGCCGCTCCACTTGTACAGCCTCTGGCGATCTGTGCACCTAATCCAAACAGGGTACCTCCAATAAGCGCAAATAGCAATCGTCTTTTGCTAGTTATTTTTGGAGAATGTTCTACCTTCAATTTTAATCTGCCTGCTATGGCCCCGGAAATAAATGCGCCCAATAGCATTCCAAGGGCTTCGTAAACTAACCAGTTATTCATTGGAGAATCTTCATCATCCAAAAATTGGGAATAATAAGCATTGCTATGTGCATGTTCTGGTGCAAAAGTATCTGTTGCCGTTACGACAACGCTTTTCAAAGCACCACTTGCACCCAAACCTCTTCCTGTGATATAAAAAGTGAATATAATCAGAAGCCCCAATAGGAAACCTCCGAAATACGGATTCCAATAAATTCTCGACTTAAATTGATCTTCTTTTTTCATTTTATTAGTATAAATAACGAGTTAATTGACCAGCTTCAACCATTACCATTCTGAAGATTAGACCACCGATTAAAACCAAAACAGCAGGTACAACAACAGGTACTTTATGTCCAAGTACTTCGATAGTCTCTAAAATGGCTGGCACTAATAATCCAAGGAATATCACAAAAACAAAAAACATTACTGTAAATTCACCATTCATCAAAATTTCAAGGGCCTCGAGTTGAACAGCTGAACCGGCATACATACCCATAATCATATGGATGATTAGGAATATTTCTATAGTAATAAGAGCCAAATCAATTTTACTAAAGAGTGCTTTTTCTGTATGTGATTTAGACATTAACAAGATTGCTGCGGCTCCTGTAGATAATCCGGAAGTTAGGAACAGCGGGCCTAAAATTGCGTTATTCCAAAGGGGTCTAGCGTTAAATGCTGAAAGTAAAATTCCGGTATAAATACCTAAAATAATAGATAGAGGTAATAGAACAATCGCAATGTTTCGTCGATTGTTTTTCACAAATTGATCAAATTTTTCAACCCAATTCCATTTCCAGTTTAAATTGGGAAAGAACTCCGTCAAATAACTGAAAACCCATAAAAAAGTAAGAGGGGTAATGATCAGTAAAACCCACGCCCCCCATGACATTGGAGATTCTATTCGAACTGTTGTATACAATTGCCAAACATATAATTTGTGCGTTAAATCGTAAAAAAGTGCAATTAAACCAACTGTTAAAGCTACGGGCGGGATAAGCATGGCATATTTTACTACAGCCGGATACTCTTTGTCTTTATTTAATAAGGTAAATAATGCAGCGAAAAATATGATTCCGGCAGCAAGGCCTCCTAAAAATAAGTAGAGTGATATTGGAAAATGCCAGATTTCTAAATTTGGATCTATTTTGGGAATATCTCTACCGCTGATGAAAATTTCTTCTTGCATGGGATACTTTATTTAATTAGATAATAAACATGAGGTTTTGTACCGGCTTCCGGAGCCAATACTTTATATTTTCGGGTCTCTAAAAGTTTAGACACATGACTTGTAGGGTCATCTAAATCTCCAAAATACATGCATTTTGTTGGGCATACTTCAACACACGCAGGTTGTTCTCCTTTCTTTAATCGATGATGGCAGAATGTACATTTATCAACATATCCATCAGGATGTTGGAATCTAGCGTCATAAGGGCAAGATTCTATACATGCGCCGCAACCAATGCATTCATTGGGTGTTACCAAAACAATTCCTCCCTCTACCATATGACTTGCACCTGTTGGGCAACATCTTACGCATGGTGCGTTCTCGCAATGGTTACATCGCTCAGATTTTAACTCTAGTTCTACTTGAGGATAGGCACCGTTTACTGTTTCAGTAATCCAATCTCTACAATAACCAATTGGAACATTGTTTTCTGTTTGACAGGCAACAACACAATCACTACAACCAACACATTTTAATGTGTCTATAACCATTGCATATCTCATAAAACAGCTTCTTTACGTGGATTTTCTTTTAATATTTTTACAAAATTTCCTCTCATTCCAGTTCCACCCATAAGTGGATCTATCGAAACTTTTGTAATTAACTCTGTATCACTGATTCCCTTACCGAAAGCTCTTGAAAGTTTCTTATTGTTGTGTCCGAAGCCATGATACATATAGACAGAATCCCAACGAATTCTTTCGGTTACTCTCACTTTAATTGAGAAAGTTGAGATAATTCCATCTTGATTTTCTAGCCAAACTTCTTGATTGGTTCTCAAACCTTCAATTTTTGCCACTTTTGGATTAACCCACAATTTATTTTCATCTTTTAGATCATTTAAATTTGGATTGTTGATGGTTCTGCTAAAAGTATGCATTGGAGATCTTCCGTAATTTAATCGGTAAAATCCTTGATTCGGTTCACTATGTGTTTTGTAGACCGGCATTGGGTCAAATCCTTTGGCTAATAAGGCATCTGAAAAGAATTCTATTTTACCACTTGGAGTGCCAAATTCATAAGATTGACCTTCTTTTAGATAAAGTGAACCTGATTTTCTTGGGAACATTTTTACACCTATTTTTTTCATTTCATCCAAAGAAGTTCCCATTTGTTCTAGCTGCCAAGCAATTACTTCCTCAAAATCGTTGTATTTAAAATAGTCATACAGCCCAAGTCTTTCTCCTATTTCTTTTGCAATCCACCAAGCAGGTTTTGATTCGTATTTCGGTGGAGCTGCAGGAGCTCTTAAGGCAATTGATGGTTCTCTGTTTGTTGCAGACCTTATACCATCATATCTTTCCAAATAGGTGCATTCAGGTAAAACAACATCGGCAAATCCTGTTATTTCCATGGGCATTGTGTCTACAACAACCATGAAGTCTAAGCTTTCCATCGCTTTTTCTAGCAATTCTTTTTGAGGAATTGTGGAGGTTAAATTTGTTCCTGCTACCAGCCAAGCTTTAATTTGATGCTTATTTTCTTCAGAAGGAATGGTTGCTCTAATTAATTCATTCGTAATACCCATTTGAGCAAATGGATATTTCTCGCCAATTTCTTTCCAACTCCATTTTGGTTCTGGAAACTCAGGATGAGGATAAGTAGGAACTTTAATTGATTCTTTGAAATAAAAACCACCTCTTCTTCCCCAAGAACCTAAAAGTCCGTTTAAAATAGCCACGGCTCTAGCTCTTTGAGAGTCATCACCATACCAAGTGACATGCCTGCCTGGGTGAACAATAACTGAAGGAGCTGCCGCTGCCATAATTCTGGCGGTTTTTCTAATTTCCTCGGGTTTAATGGTTGTAATTCCATAGGCCCATTCGGGAGTAAAAGATTGGACATGTTCCTTTAGTTCTTCAAACCCTTTTCCATAAAGATCAACATATGCTGTATCGTACAAATTTTCATAGATTAAAACATTCATCCAAGCGAGCAATAATGCAATGTCTGTTGCTGGTTTTATGGCAAGCCAATGTTGTGATTTGCTGGCTGCCGTCGAAAATCGGGGGTCTACTGTAATAATGGTAGCACCATTGTCAATACAATCCGACATTTCCTGGACCTGAGAATTATGCATGTTTTCACCAATATGAGATCCAATCAGAACGAGGCATTTTGTATCTCTAATATCAGTTGGTTCAGGAGAGCCAACCCAAGAGCCAAAAGTGAGTCCAAACCCAGTTTCCCTTGGTCCGCGACATTGCGCATAGGCTGGTTCGCCAACTGTATCAGAACCATAGGATCTGAATAAATGTTCAAAATGACTTCCAGGGGATCCGTGCTTAAGTAGGGCAAAACTCTCGGGGCCATATTGCTCTTTGATTGTAGTCATTTTTTCTGCAATCAAGTTGAGCGCTTCGTCCCAAGTCGCTTCACGGAAAACATCTTCTCCCTCTATTTTGGTTCTAATCAAAGGGGTTTTAAGTCTGTCCTCGTCTGCATACATGCCAACCCCACCAGTTCCTCTTGGGCATAGTCGACCATAACAATGTGGATCTTCTGAATTCCCGATTAGTTTTATAATCTGGTTATCTTCATCGGTATAAGCCCAAGCGGCACACTTCCAAAAACAAACTTCACAATAGGTTGCAGTGCGATTTAACTTTTTTGCTGAATTCGCCAAAACATTATTTTGGGTTAAAGATGATCCGATCGTTTGAAGAGGATTATATAAAGCGAGTCCGCCAGCAGTAAACGCCGATATTTTTATAAAAGACCTTCTTGAACTGCGCATATTTTTCGAATTTTTATGAAATGAAATTTTTAATTTTAGACATATTTACGGACAAAGTTAGACTGGTCATTTCAATGGAATCCTGATTTAAATCATGAAATATTACCTATGTTACCTGGGTTACCATTTGAATTTTAGCGATCTTATTTAATTATCTAAAGGTTGTTTAACAGGTTAAAAAAATTAGCTTTGTTAAGAATTTCTTTCTTATGAAAAGAACTGTAAAATCCTATTTTTCACTGCTTTTTGCCGTATTTATATTTTTGGTAGGGTTAGTTTTCATTTATTTTATTACACAAAATTCGGTGATTGTTGATCCTGACAATTCAGAATACTCTCAATTAGAAGTAAAGGAAAGTTGTCTGAATTGTCATAATGTAATGACGGGGTTTTCACCATTTCATGATCCTAAAAAAATAGGTTGTGCGAGTTGTCATTTAGGGAACATCGAAAGCGCGGACAAAGATATTGCTCATCAAAATATGGTTTTGATACCCGGAAATTTAAGTGATGTAGAAAACACTTGTGGAAAATGTCATGTAAAGGAAATGGAAAAAGTAAATCAATCTTTGATGACAACCAATAGTGGTATCGTTGCGGTAGATAAATTTATTTTTGGTGAAGCAGATAGTCCCGATTTAACTTACCATATTAAAGAACTTCAGTTTTCTGCAGCTGATAAACATTTGAGAGACTTGTGCGCCAATTGCCATTTGGGTGCTCCAAAATCTGAATTTGGTAAAATTGATCAATTGAGTAGAGGAGGAGGCTGCGTTGCATGTCATTTAAATTATAGTCAAGAAGCAGAAAAAGCCTTAGACAACTATTTAAGTAATAGTGAAAATTTACCGAAAATTCACCCTTCTATCGATGTAAAAATGTCTAACAACCACTGCTATGGTTGCCATAGTCGCTCAAGCAGAATTTCAACAAATTATGAAGGCTGGCATGAGACTTTATTGGAGAATATACCACAAATAGAAAATCAAAATTTCAAGAGAAATCAAGATGGGCGAATATATTCATTTCAAGGAGAGGATGTGCATCACAAGGGAGGTATGCTTTGTATAGACTGTCATACCTCACATGAGGTAATGGGAGATGGGAAAACCTATTTACACGAAGAAAATGCAGTAAAAATAGAATGTGCCGATTGTCATTTTAAAGATGAACCACAAACTGTCACTTATGCAGAGTTAGACACGGAGTCTTATTTTGTTTGGATGCACAGAGAATACCAGCACAAGGATAAAAAAATGCTTAAGAAAAGAAAAGGAGGCGAGCCTTTGATCAATACATTTTTAGATGATGAGAAAAAGGCTTTTTTGATAGGAAAAGAAAATGGAAAACTATTTCCAATAAACAAACAACCTTCCATATGTGCCAATGACCTATCGCATCAAAATATGAGTTGCAGTACTTGCCATGCACAGTGGGCACCGAAGTGTATAGGCTGTCATAATTCCTTTGATCCAAATGATCCTCAAGGATATGATTTATTGGATAAAAAATTTGTCAAAGGACAATGGATTGAGCATGTTTTTGAGTTTGAAACCGACATGCCCGCCTTGGGTGTGAGAACAACGATAGATGAAAGAAAAATTGAACCGGCTATTCCTGGTATGATTATGACGATTGATCATCAAAGTTTTGATGACGAAAAGATAAATTCTTTTCACCGACTTTATGCACCAAACTCGCCCCATACAACCAGCGCAAAATCTAGATCGTGTATTTCTTGTCATGCCAATCCGGTTGCCTTGGGCTATGGTAAAGGAAAATTAACTTATAATGTAACAAATGGCAAAGGAAATTGGCACTTTGATCCTGCGTATGCATTGAATGAAAATGATGGTCTACCCGAAGATGCCTGGATTCCATTTTTGAAAAATCCGTCAGCAAAAACATTTTCTACAAGAACAGATTTTAAGCCATTCTCTGTTGATGAACAAAAAAGTTTGTTAACTGTTGGAGCTTGTTTGCAATGTCACCAACCGGAAACAGAGCAAATAAAGGGTCTACTTAAAAATGGTCTTAAAAATTCTTTGAAAAATTTAGATGAAAGATGTATTTTACCCTTTAAATCGAAATGATGAAAAATATTCTCCCGGCAAAACTCTTTATAACAGTATTCTTTTTGGTTTCAATCTTAGATATTATAGGGGTAATTTTGAATAATGCCCTAATGCAAGCCATATTTAAACCTATGATCATTTTAAGTTTGATGGCAGCCTATTTTTTTGGCACAGAAAAGCCGAACAATTGGTATTTGTTAGCCTTGTCTTTTTCCTTTTTAGGGGATGTTTTTTTATTGGATAAAAATGATATGTTTTTACAAGGAATCGCTGCATTTTTAGTCACGCAAATACTGTTTGTATATATTTTGTCAAAAGAGTTGACGAAAACTAATTCAAAACAAAAGCTAATTGCTGTATTGCCTTTTGTGCTGTACTATTTTGCCTTGATAACAATATTAAAACAAAATTTAGGTGAATTTCTAATTCCGGTTATGATTTACGGCTCTGTAATCTCCCTTTTTGGCATAACCGCATTTCTAACCTATTTGCAAAAAAGAAGTAAGTTGAGTTTGGTTTTATTTATAGGTGCTTTGCTATTTATCCTATCAGATAGTTTAATAGCATTTCAAAATTTTCATCAACCTAATGAGTTTTTTCCAAGTTTGATTATGATAACTTACGTCATCGCACAATACTATATTTATTTATATTTGAAAGACAAAGTCGAGGAGTTGGTACTTATTTAAACATGTCTAAACCAGGAATATTTGGCATCCCGTCTTTTGCTGCCTTAGCCATTTCAAATTCGTTGATGCTGTTCGCTTTTTCTAATGCTTTATTGAACGCCAAAATTAAATAATCTTCCAATACCTCAGTATCCTCTAAAACTTCATCAGAAATTTCGATCGATTTTACTGTTCTATTGGCTGTCATTGTCATTTTTACGGCGCCATTACCACTTTCGCTATTTACCAATACGGTGTCTAATCTTTTTTTTGTTTCTTCAATTTTCGCCTGTGCCTCTTTTAATTTGGCCATCATTCCTTGCATATCTCCAAACATATCTCAACTATTTTTAACTTTGGACAAATTTAAATAAAATCCAACGATCAAAATTAAACCAAATGAAAAAGAATATAGTCGCCACTTTATTAATTCCTCTTATTTTTGCCACATCTTGTAAAAAGGAATTAATGGAAGAAAAAAAAATGGTTCTGGCCCCAATAGCTGAGAAAATTGAAAAGAAGTTGGAAATTCATGGTGATACGCGTATAGATCCCTATTATTGGTTAAATGATAGAGATAATCCAAAAGTTATAGATTATCTGAAAGCCGAAAATGAATATTACGATCAGATAACGGTCCATACCAAGCAATTTCAAGAAGAATTATTTCAAGAAATGAAGGGAAGGATCAAGGAAGATGATGAGTCAGTTCCTTACAAGGATAACGGATATTTTTATATTACGAAATACAATATTGGAGAACAATACCCTATTCATACTCGAAGGAAAGAAAGACTCGAAGCGCCGGATGAAATTATATTTAATGTAAATGAAATGGCAATGGGCCATGATTATTATGCATTGGTAGGTTTAAATGTAAGTGATGATAATAAGATGGTCGCTTTTGGTGTGGACACAATTAGCAGAAGGCAGTATAACCTTCATTTTAAGAATTTGGTCTCAGGTGAGATTTTGAGCGAAAATATACCAAATACAACGGGTGGCTCTGCTTGGGCAAACGACAATAAAACTGTTTTTTATACGAAGAAAGATCCTGTAACGCTAAGAAGTAATCAAATTTTTAGGCACGTTTTAGGAACTGATGTTTCTGAAGATGTGTTAGTTTTTGAAGAAAAAGATGAAACTTTCGGTACATCAGTTTATAAATCAAAATCAAAAGAATATATCATTATTGCATGTTATAATACTTTGTCTACCGAGTATCGTGTAGTTTCTGCACATAAACCAAATGAGGAGTTTAAGATTATTCAGCCTAGAGAAAGAGAATTGGAATATACCTTATATCATTATGGAGATTACTTCTATATCTTGACGAATAAGGACAAGGCTAAAAATTTCAAATTGATGAAAACTCCTGTAGGTCAAACAACTAAAGAGAATTGGGTTGATGTAATTCCGCACAGAAAAGAAACTTTACTAGAAGATGTTTCCATTTTTAAAGATTTTCTGGTCTTAGAAGAAAGAACAAACGGTTTGTCTCAAATAAGAATTAAGAAATGGGATGAAAGCGAAGACTATTATTTGCCGATTCAGGAAGAAACTTACTCTGTGAATGTATGGTCAAATCCTGAATTCGATACAGATATCATTCGGTTCAGCTATAATTCACTCACAACTCCAAATTCTGTTATCGATTTTAATATGAAAACGAAGGAAAAGGAAATAAAAAAGGAGCAAGAAGTTCTTGGAGGGAGATTTGACAAAAACAATTACAAAAGTGAACGGATTTGGGCCAAAGCGAGAGACGGTAAATTGATTCCAATTTCATTGGTTTATCATAAAAAAACAAAACTTAGTGCAGAAACTCCTTTATTGCTCTATGGTTATGGTTCTTACGGACATACCATAGAAGACAGATTCAGCACAACGAGGTTGTCTTTATTAGACAGAGGATTTGTATATGCCACCGCTCATATCCGAGGTAGTGAATACCTTGGTAGAGAATGGTATGAAGACGGTAAAATGTTTAATAAGAAAAATACATTTAACGATTTCATTGATTGTGCCAAGCATTTGATAGTTAAGAATTATACTTCACCAGAACATTTATACGCAGAAGGAGGTTCTGCTGGGGGATTATTGATGGGAGCAATAATGAATCAAAGTCCGGAGTTATTCAATGGAATTATTGCCGCTGTACCCTTTGTTGATGTAGTTACTACGATGCTAGATGATAGTATCCCACTTACGACAGGAGAATATGACGAATGGGGGAATCCAAATAATAAAGATTCCTATGAATACATGCTTTCTTACTCACCTTATGATAATATTGAAGCCAAGGATTATCCAAATTTATTTGTTACTACAGGATTGCATGATTCTCAGGTACAATATTTTGAACCTGCAAAATGGGTGGCAAAATTGCGAGATATGAAAACAGATGACAATTTATTATTGATGTATACAGATATGGAGGCAGGACATGGGGGTGCTTCAGGTAGATTTGATGCTTTAAAGGATGTAGCAAAAGACTACGCTTTTATGCTTGATTTAGAGGGTATTACAAATAATTATCCGCTAAAAGATTAACTTTTGTTAATAATAATTGTGTAAAAAATGTTACTTTAATAAGTGAAATAGGTAAAAATAATTAACTTTGCCACGGAATTTTATAAAAGAGTTCTAGGTTTATGGAAAAGCATCAAAGGATAGTTAACAATGTTCTAGAGTTAATTGGAGATACACCGCTTATCAGATTAAACAAAATCACCCAACATTTATCAGGTCAATTTTTGGTAAAATATGAAGGCTATAATCCTGGTCATTCAATGAAGGATAGGATTGCGTTACATATTGTGGAAGAGGCAGAAAGACGCGGTGTTTTGAAAAAGGGAAGTACGGTGATCGAAACTACATCGGGAAACACAGGTTTTAGTGTAGCGATGGTTTGTTTGATTAAGGGTTACAATTGCATTCTTGCAGTTAATTCTAAAGCTTCAGAGGGAAAAATTGGTATGTTAAAAGCAATGGGTGCAAAGGTTTATGTTTGTCCTGCTCATGTTAGTGCAGATGATCCTAGGTCTTATTATGAAGTTGCTAAACGTTTACATGCAGAAACAGCTGATTCTGTTTATATCAATCAATATTTTAATAGCTTAAATTCAGAATCACATTATTTATCTACTGGGCCTGAAATTTGGGAACAGACTGAAGGAAAAGTTACACATGTGGTAGTCGCAAGTGGTACAGGAGGGACAATTTCTGGTGTTGGAAAATATTTGAAAGAAAAGAATCCAAATATCAAAGTTCTTGGAGTAGATGCCTATGGGTCATTATTGAAAAAATTTCATGAAACAAAGGAATTGGACACCAATGAGCTTTATCCTTATCGCATCGAAGGATTAGGTAAAAATCTGATTCCTAGTGCAACAAATTTTGAAGTAATCGATGTTTTTGAAAAAGTAAAAGACGAAGATGCAGCCCATAGAGCGAGAGAATTGGCAGTTTCGGAGGGATTATTTACAGGCTATACAAGTGGGGCAGTTTTACAAGCTACCATGCAATATGCAGATAAGGGCTATTTTGATAAAGATAGTATGGTCGTTTTGGTTTTGCCCGATCATGGATCTCGTTATATGGAGAAAATTTACAGTGATGAGTGGATGCAAGAACAAGGATTTTTTGATTCGCAAAAAGTTTCTTCAGGAGAAGTTGAATACGTTTAACAAACATAAAATAATACATCATTAGGCTGATTGTTATAACAATCGGCCTTTTTATTTTAAAACTAAAAAAACCTAACTAATTTAGTGTACAAGAAGAATTTGAGTAATTTTGCAAAAGTTTTAATTAATTTGAACTAGATGAAAGATCTATTTGAAAGAATAAATAATGATAAGGGTCCTTTAGGGAAATGGGCGAAACAAGCAGAAGGTTATTATGTTTTTCCAAAGTTGGAGGGACCTATTGCCAACAGGATGAATTTTAACGGTAAAGAGGTAGTCACCTGGAGTATAAATGATTATCTAGGATTAGCCAATCATCCTGAAGTAAGAAAAGCTGATGCCGAAGCCGCTCAGGAACACGGTATGGCTTACCCTATGGGAG
This sequence comes from Namhaeicola litoreus, assembly GCF_042679565.1. Lineage (NCBI taxonomy): Bacteria > Pseudomonadati > Bacteroidota > Flavobacteriia > Flavobacteriales > Flavobacteriaceae > Namhaeicola > Namhaeicola litoreus. Next base: position 464,567 of record NZ_JBHTMY010000003.1, read on the forward strand.
CAAGAATGATGAGTGGTCATACTGTTTTTCACGAACAGCTAGAAAAAGAATGTGCAGAATTTGTTAATAAGGAAGCTGCTTATTTAGTGAATTTTGGATATCAAGGAATGGTGTCGGCTATCGATGCGCTGGTTACAAAAAATGATGTTATTGTATATGACGTAGATTCGCATGCTTGTATCATTGATGGTGTGCGTTTACATCAAGGTAAAAGATTTACTTACCGTCATAACGATATGGAGAGTTTTGAAAAAAACTTGATAAGAGCAACTAAAATGGCAACAGAGTTAAATGGTGGTATTTTAGTAATTAGTGAAGGTGTGTTTGGAATGCGTGGTGAGCAAGGAAAACTAAAAGAAATTGTTGAGCTTAAGAAAAAGTACAACTTTAGACTTTTGGTAGATGATGCGCATGGTTTTGGAACACTTGGAAAAACTGGTGCCGGAGCAGGAGAGGAGCAAGGCGTACAAGATGAAATTGATGTGTATTTTGCAACCTTCGCTAAATCTATGGCCGGATTCGGCGCTTTTTTTGCGGCAGATAAAGATATAATTCAGTATCTACAATACAACATGCGTTCTCAAATGTTTGCCAAATCACTTCCAATGGCAATGGTTAAAGGGGCATTAAAGCGATTGGATATGATAAGAACCATGCCGGAGTTACGCGAAAAACTTTGGGAAAATGTGCGAGCCTTACAGGAAGGTCTTGTAGAAAAAGGGTTCAATATTGGAAATACAAACACTTGTGTAACCCCAGTATTTTTAGAAGGAGAAATACCTGAGGCAATGGCATTGGTTCAAGATTTACGAGAGAATTATAAAATATTCTGTAGTATTGTTGTTTATCCTGTAATTCCTAAGGGAATGATTTTGTTAAGATTAATCCCGACAGCGGCACATACATTAGACAATGTGAGGGAAACCATCGAAGCTTTTTCATCAATTAGAGAAAAGTTAGAAACAGGAGTTTATAAACAAATTGCTGCAGCATTAACCTAAAAAAAACCGTCTTCAGACGGTTTTTTTATTCCTTTTCTACGGATAACCTAGCTTTAGCTTTTATTTTTTGATCTGAAAAATTCTGATCTAAATATTTAAAGTAACCAACAATACCTATCATTGCAGCATTGTCTGTCGTGTATTCAAATTTAGGGATATAGGTTGTCCATCCTAAATCTTTTTCCGCATTTTTAAGTGCTTGGCGAATACCTGAATTAGCAGAAACACCACCGGCGATTGCAATGTGCTCGATGCCGGTAACTTTCGAAGCGTGTTTAAGTTTTGCCATTAGGATATCAATAATTGTTTTCTGTAAAGAAGCACAGATATCCTCTTTGTTCTCTTCTATGAAATTTTGGTTTTCTTTTTGATTTTTCTGTAAAAAATACAAAACTGAAGTTTTTAGACCGCTAAAACTAAAATCCAGTTCATTTTGAGTTTTTGGTTGAGGAAAACTAAAACGATCAGGATTTCCTGCAGCCGCTAACTTGTCTATAAACGGTCCTCCGGGATAGGGTAACCCCATAATTTTAGCAGCTTTATCAAATGTTTCGCCAACTGCATCATCTATGGTTTCGCCTAAGATTTCAAAATCGAAATGACCTTTTACATTTAAAATTTGCGTATGACCTCCACTAATGGTTAAACAAATAAAAGGGAAAGGAGGTTTCTTCTGCTCTTCATCATCAATAAAATGGGCCAATACATGTGCTTGCATATGATTTACACCAATAAGAGGTATTTTCAGCCCTAACGATAAAGATTTTGCAAAAGATGTACCCACTAACAACGACCCCAATAAGCCAGGACCTTTTGTAAATGCAATGCCATCTAGGTTACTTTTATCTATTCCAGACCTTTTTAATGCAGTTTCAATAACCGGTACAATATTCTGTTGATGTGCCCTTGAGGCCAACTCAGGAACTACTCCGCCATATTCGGCATGTACTTTTTGATTTGCTATAACATTTGCCAATACTCTATCGTTCTGCAAAACCGCAGCAGAAGTGTCATCGCAAGAAGATTCTATGGCTAGAATATTTATAGTATTTTTATCCATATCAATAAAATGTACTTACAATTATTGTACTTTTAACATGCAAAAATAGGAATTTAATTATCGTACGGTTCAAAAAAATATTCATAAGATTTATATTGTTTGCAGCGCTTTTTATTGGGCTGTTAATGTTTTTGCTATCACTTTCTTCGGTCCAAACTTTTCTAGCCAAAAAAATTACTTCCAAAATTAATGATAGTTATGGAACGGAAATTCATATAGGTAAAATAGACCTTTCATCACTAAAAAGATTTGAGTTGACGGATGTTTTAATATTAGACCATCGGAAAGACTCTATGATTTATGTAAATTCTTTAAAAAGTGCTTTTAAAGATATAAAAGCAGTTCTTCACAGCGAATTTGCCTTGCAGAAGATCTCGCTTTCAGAAGGTTTTTTAAGAATGAAAACATATAAAGGAGATTCAATAAACAACCTGACATATTTCGCTAATTCATTTCATTCTGATGAAGAATCAGAGACTACTTTTAAACTGAGTTCGCCAAATCTTTTGTTGGAGAATATTGAATATACTCTGATTGACGAAAATAAAAATAATGAACCTATTGTTTTTTATTATGGAATTACGGGAGAATTAAATGAATTCTCAATTTTTGGTTCAGAAGTGAAGGCGAAAATCCGAAAAGTAAAGATTCCAAAAAACCATTTGATACCAGTAACTTTTTTTAAAACTGACTTTTTGTATTCTGATCAAAGAATGGAGTGTCTGAATACATCTTTCAATTCGGAAAATTCGAATATTGAAGCAGATATTATTTTTGAATATGGTGAAGGAGATATGTCTGATTTTAATAATAGAGTTAAAATAATAGCAGATTTTACTGAAGCCAATTTAGCCTTGGTAGATCTAAATATATTATACGATGAATTTGGCACCAAAGATATTATTCATTTTAAAACGCGAGCAACAGGTACGATTAACGATTTTCAATTGAACAATCTCGAATTATATACCGAAAGAAAATCTGAACTTATTGGAGACATCAGTATTCAAAATGTATTGGACGCTGAAAATTTTGCATTACAGGGAGATATAGATAAAATTGCGGTAAATTATGATAATCTAAAGAGACTTTTGCCAAACCTTTTGGGTAAAAATTTACCCGAAAGTTTGAGTGAAATGGGTACTATAAAAGCTGCAGGTGATTTAAACCTTACTAAAAACGAACTGAATGCGAATTTAAGTACAACTTCGAATTTTGGTATTTTAAATACAGATATTTCATTGGTAAATCTTACTCAAAAAGAGAAGATGAGATACAGAGGAACTGTAGAACTTAAGAATTTTAAGATTGGAGAGTTCGCAAAAGATCCTAAAATGGGTAAAATTTCTTTGCAAGGAGAGGTAAATGGTAGCGGTTTTACGATTAATACGATCAATACGACTGTTGTTGGTAATATTTCCAAATATGAATACAATGATTATACTTATAAGAATATTGATGTCAACGGTATTTTTGAAAATAAGCTTTTCAATGGAGAATTGAATGTGAATGATCCAAATTTGCAGATGAAATTCTCGGGAATAGGAGATTTTGTTGGAGAAATAAATAAATTTGATTTCAGTGCAGATGTAGTTTATTCTGATTTTAAACAACTCAATCTTTATAATAAGTACGAAAAGTCTATTTTAAAAGGGAAAATTGATCTCGCTTTTACTGGTAATACATTTGATAATTTAATAGGTGAAATTAAATTTGAAGATGCATCTTATACCAATGAGAATGATGAGTATATTTTTACGAATTTCAGTATCGTTGCTTCTGAAAAAGATTCAATTCGAACTATCGACATTAATTCTACAGATATCATAGAAGGTCAAATGGAGGGTCGTTTCAATTATAAAGATCTTCTTAAGATTGCTCAGAATTCTTTAGGTAGTATGTATGCAAATTACAAGCGTATAGATGTTCGACCAAATCAGACGCTCGATTTTAATTTCAATATTTATAATAAAATAATTGAAGTATTTTATCCAAAAGTAAATTTGGCAGCCAACACTTTTGTCAAAGGTCAAATAATTTCAAATGAGGATAAAATAGATCTCCTTTTAAAATCACCAAAAGTAAAAATCTCCGAAAATGAATTCGACCAGGTCAAGTTGCAGATTAATAGCAAAAGTCCGCTCTACAATACGATCCTCAGTATAGATAACATCACTACAGGTATATATGAGGCTTCTAATTTCAATTTGGTTAATGTAACCCTCAACGATACACTTTATGTTCGCACAGATTTTATTGGGGGCCCTAATAAACTTGAGAATTACGATTTAAGTTTTTATCACACAATTGATGAAAGAGGTAATTCCGTTGTTGGGATAAAAAAATCGGAGATCAATTTCAAAAATAATCAATGGTTCATTAATGAAAATAATAACGATCTAAATAAACTTGTCTTTTCTAATAATTTTGAAACTTTTGCCATAGATAAGATTACAATGGCCTCTGGTACTCAGAAAGTTGAACTAGCTGGTGCTTTTGGAGGAGAAGGTTCCAGTATCGATATGAACTTGGAATATGTAAACCTAGATGCCATCACTCCTGATATTGATAGCCTAAATTTTGATGGTAAAGTAAATGGGCAAATCAGTTTGCAAAGAAAGGATAAGAAATTTGTTCCTTTGGCAGATCTAATGATTAATTATTTCAGTATTAATGATTTGTATTATGGAGATCTATCACTGTTTGCAAGTGGTGATGAAAATTTGACAGAATATAATTTTGATATTAAGTTATTAAATAACGACCTCGTTTCTTTTAACTCAAAAGGAAACATAGATTTTAATCAAAAACCACCAGTAATTTTAGCGGAAGTACTTTTGGACAGAATTAAATTAGAAGCATTTAGCCCATTGGGTAAAGATGTTTTGTCAAATATACGTGGAATAGCTACTGGAAATGTGATGATTACAGGCAATCTCAATAATCCGGATTTTACTGGTGAAATTGATTTATCTAATGCCGGAATGGGTTTTCCATATTTGAATGTCGATTATAATTTTTCAGATCAATCTAAAATTGTGTTGAACAAACAAACTTTCGATTTTCAATCGATAACCTTAACTGATACAGAAATGGGTACTGAAGGTACGCTTTCTGGCAAAATTAAACATGAAGGATTTAAAAAATGGTTTCTTGACTTATTCATTTCCGGCGAAAATTTATTGGCTTTAAATACGGAAGACCAGGAAGGAGCTTTATACTACGGAACCGCTTTAATTGAAGGGGAAACAACTATTTATGGTCCTGTTGATGATCTCTTGATAGATGTTGAGGCAACAACTAATCCTGGAACCAAATTCGTTATTCCACTAAGTGATGTAAGTACGGTTGGAAACTCTAACTTAATTCATTTTGTAAACCCAGATGAAGAGGACGATGAAAACGATAAGACAATTCCATTTGCTTTAGAAAAAATGAAAGGTTTAAACTTAAATTTTAATTTGAATGTTACCAAAGATGCGGTGGCAGAAATTGTAATAGACAAAAAAACAGGAAGTTTACTTAAAGGAAGTGGAGACGGGAATCTAAGATTAGGAATTGATATGAATGGCAGATTTGAAATGTATGGAGAATTGCTTATTAATAACGGAGAGTATTTGTTCAAAAACATAGTGAGTAAGAATTTTGCTGTGCAAAATGGTGGAACGATTATTTGGAATGGAGATCCGCTAGATGCAAACATTAATATTGAGGCATTATATAAAACCAAAGCGAATCCATCGGTATTGTTGGAGGATATATCGAGCTCTAGAAAAATTGATGTCAACCTTATAACCACTTTAAGTGGGTCATTATCCCAACCCCAATTTGATTTTGATATAGAAATACCAACTGCAAGTTCTGATGTCACAACTGAGTTAAATTTTGTTTTAGCCAATAAAGATGAAAAACTGACACAGTTCTTTTCATTACTTGCCACAGGATCGTTTTTTAATACGGATCAGAGAAAGGGAGAATTTAACAGCGGTGCTGTTATTGCCGGTACTGTGGCAGAGCAGGCTTCGTCAATATTGTCGAATGTACTCAGTTCTTCAAATGATATTTTCCAAATAGGTGTAGATTACGAGGTAGGTGCTCAAAATAGGGTTGAAAATGTTGTAACAGATGATCAATTGGGAATACTGGTATCGGGTAGAATTGGAAATAAGGTAATCGTTAATGGCAAAGTTGGGGTCCCAGTAGGGGCAAATACGCAATCAAGTGTTGTGGGGGAAGTGGAATTACTTGTCCCCTTAAACGAAGCAGAGACCTTGATGGGTAAGGTGTATAATCGTCAGAATGAAATTCAATTCGACCTAGATAGCGAAGGGTATACTCAAGGAGCTGGTATTTCCTATCGATTCGACTTTGACAATACTACGGAGTTTATGGAGAAAATTGGTTTAAAAAAGAGTGAATCAGAAAAATCACTCACAAAAAAGCAAAAAGACAGCATAAAAGTGAGTGAAAAAACTGCGAAAAATGAAAAAAAGGAAATTAAACAAGCTAAAAAACAAGATGAAATGTAAAAATATCATAAAAATTACTTTTTTTTGTAATTGATATGCCAATTTTTGCTGTTTAGCGAATTTTTTAAAAATAAAACTTGAGGTTATCTTACATTTAGGTAATAATTTTTTTTTGTTTCAATAACAGCACTTTTAAATTAAATACATTTCAAAATGAATAAATCTTCGAACTTTTTTCCACTTCTCATAGTAGGTGCACTTTTCTTTATTTTAGGTTTTATTACTTGGCTTAACGGACTCTTAATACCTTATTTAAAGACGGCCTGTGAATTGACTAATTTCCAAGCATTGTTTGTAGCCTTTGCTTTTTATATTTCATTCACACTCATGGCCTTACCTTCCTCTTGGATATTAAAGAAGATTGGTTTCAAAAGTGGAATGAGTTTAGGATTGTTTATCATGTCTTTAGGAGCCTTAGTTTTTATACCGGCTGCCAATACAAGAGATTACACTTTTTTTCTTACAGGTTTGTTTATATTGGGAACAGGGATTGCTTTGCTGCAAACAGCTGTAAATCCATATGTTACCATTCTTGGGCCAATAGATTCTGCCGCAAAGAGAATTAGTATCATGGGTATTTGTAATAAAGTTGCAGGTGCACTTGCGCCTTTAATTCTTGCCTATTTTATTGTGCGTGAGGGAGATGATGAAATGATTAAAACTTTAGAAACCATTGCTTTAGATGAGAAATTGAGACTGCTTGACGAAATGGCCGAGCGCGTGATTGTTCCTTACATGGTAATGGCTGCTGTATTGTTCTTACTAGCTTTAGCAATTAGATTTATTCATTTACCTGATCTAAAGTCGGAAGATGATGACACTAAAAATGAAAAATCCGGAGAGATTGTAAAGACAAGTGTTTTTCAATTCCCCTATTTGATCTTAGGGGTAATAGCCTTGTTTTTTTATGTTGGTGTTGAGGTAATTGCAGGTGATACAATCATTCGTTATGGAGAATCATTAGGCATCGAGTTGAATGTGGCGAAAGTATTTACAACCTATACCTTGACGGCAATGCTAGTTGGATATATTTTGGGTATCATACTCATTCCTAAATATATCAGTCAAAGAAAGGCATTGCAAGCTTCTGCTATTTTAGGAATCATTTTTTCATTTGGAGCTATCTTTACGGATGGATTTACTTCAGTGTTTTTTATCGCGATATTAGGTTTGGCTAATGCATTGGTTTGGCCGGCTATCTGGCCATTGGCCATTCATGGACTTGGAAAATTTATCAATACTGGGTCTGCATTGTTGATCATGGCAATTTCCGGGGGTGCAATTATTCCATTACTTTGGGGTAAGATTGCCGATTTATCATCGCCAAGAGAAGCATATTGGATTATGATTCCAAGTTATTTGATTATATTGCTTTACGCAACAAAAGGCTATAAAATTAAGAAATGGTAAGGAGATTAATCCTCTATCAAGGTTGACGGTAATAATCTACAAATTTTGGAATCATTAGTATTATGCTTAAAGAAGAAAGACAGAACTATATTTTAGAGAAATTAAGGGAGTTAAACCGCGTAAAATCAAACGAATTAGCTATTGAGTTAGATGTTTCTGAAGATACAATTCGTAGAGATCTAAATCAATTGGCACATAATGGTTTGATTCTAAAAGTACATGGTGGTGCACTTTCAACCCACCAGAAACTATATTCCTACAATGAAAGTTCTGTATTTAATAGGGAAAATAAAATTGCAATTGCAGAAAAGGCCATTTCCCTAATAAAAGAAGGACAAACAATTATTATTAGTGGCGGTACTACAAATCTTGAACTAGCCCGCTTAATACCTCATGATCTAAAAATTACGATCTATACATATAGTTTGACAATTGCGATGCAACTAACTGAACATCCAAATGCAGAGGTGATTATTATTGGCGGAAAATTGAATAAAGATGCATTGGTAACAGTTGGAGTAAATGTGGTAAAAGTTTTGTCAAAAATCAAAGCAGATATTTGCTTTTTGGGTACAAGTGGTTTGGATGTTGAAGAGGGGATTACAGAAGTAGGTTACGAAGTTTCTTTTATTAAAAGAGTGATGATCGCTTCTTCACAAATGGCAGTTACTTTAGTAACATCGGATAAATTAAATACAACACAACGTTATCCTGTGTGTGATTTAAATGAAATCCATAAAATTATCACTGAATTATCTCCGGATGACCCACTGCTTTATCCCTTTATGAGAAAAGGGCTTGATGTACTATAGCGTGTAAAGGTTCTTTGTTAATGTAATAATATATCGAAAAGGGTGGCTAAATTTGCCACCCTTTATTATATATGCATAAAAGCGCAAAAAAATATGCGTTAATTTGCATGTTTTAAATTTATCAGTTATATTCGCCTCATAAACATGAATAATCAGATTATTTCACTTTAAGAAATATTTAAAAATATAGTTTGTTTCAGATGTTTTTATTTGATGGTGTAGTACAAAGGGAATGGCTTGAGAAACCATTCCCTGTCTATGCCAATTTCAAAACACCAAAAAAATAACCTTTGAGTACACTTTTAATCTTTATCATCATAGTTGCCTATTTTTCTTTGATCATGTTTATATCCTACATGACTTCAAGGAAACAGAGTGATGATACTTTTTTTACTGGTGACAGAAAATCACCTTGGTTTTTAGTGGCTTTTGGTATGGTAGGAGCAGCGCTCTCAGGAGTGACCTTTGTCTCCGTACCAGGTATGGTTGGAAATAACAGTTTCTATTTTTTTCAGTTTATCCTGGGAAACGTAGTGGGATATCTATTTATCACTTTTGTATTAATTCCGCTGTATTACAAATTGAATCTAGTTTCGATTTATGCTTATCTAAAAGATAGATTTGGCTTTAAGACTTACAAAACCGGTTCTTTATTTTTTATTATTTCTCAGTCTTTTGGTGCATCCCTAAGACTATTGTTAGCAGCAAAGATTTTACAGTTTGCCTTTTTTGATGCTTTGAATATTCCCTTTTTTCTTACGGTAATTATAATACTTTCACTGGTTTGGCTTTATACCAATAAATCCGGAATTAAGACGATCGTTTGGACAGACACATTGCAAACTTTTTTTCTAATACTTGCTGCAATTATTACAATTTATGCTATAATAAGTTCTTTAGATTTAAATCTCGTTGAGTCAGTAAAAGAAGTCACTAAACACAAGTATTTTGATGTTTTTAATTGGGATCCTAAATCGGGAAATAATTTTTTTAAACAGTTTATTTCAGGTGTTTTAATTGCAATTGCAATGATGGGATTAGACCAGAATATGATGCAAAAAACACTTACTTGCAAAAACTTGAAGGATGCTCAAAAAAACACATTGACATTTAGTTTAATCTTGGCCATAACTCAGTTCTTATTTTTGGGCTTGGGGATAATGCTGTATTTATACGCCGAAAGAAATAATATATCATTACCAATGGGAGAAAACGGTGTATTTTTAGATACAGACACACTATTTCCAAATTTAGCCATTAATTACCTTGGAGTTATTGCAGGAATTAGTTTTCTATTGGGGATTATTGCAGCCTCTTTTTCTAGTGTTGATTCTGCTCTCACCGCCTTGACTACTTCTTTTACTTATGATTTTATGGAAATGGAAAGTAAAAGTGGGGTACAAAGGAGAAAACTTAAGAACCGTGTTCTTTTCGGCTTCTCTTTGGTCGTGTTCTTGATTATTATGGCATTTTCGGGAAGTCGGGGAGATGTGATAAGCACAATTTTTAAGGTTGCAGGATACACTTATGGTCCCTTACTTGGGCTATATTTATTCGGTATGTTTACCCATGTACAGATTAAAGATAAATATGTACCCTTAATATGTATAGTGGCACCAATTTTAACGTATATTTTAAATATTTGGACTGCATCTGCGTTTAATTTTGATTTTGGTTTTATCAATATTGCTGTAAACGCTTTTTTAACAGTGCTAGGATTATTATTAATTAAAAAGTAAATGTTTTTACTATGTCGGTAAAGAAAATAACTGAAGAACCCTCAAATTATGATTACTTAGAAGAAATGAGTGTTCACGACTTATTGGTCAATATTAACCATGAGGATAAAAATGTGCCAATTGCAGTTGAAGAAACAATTCCACAAATTGAAGCTTTAGTAGAGCAGATCATTGAAAAATTTGAGATGGGTGGGAGACTTTTTTATATAGGAGCTGGTACAAGTGGTAGACTTGGTGTACTGGATGCTTCTGAATGTCCTCCAACTTTTGGCGTACCGCATGATTGGGTAATAGGGTTAATAGCTGGTGGAGATAAGGCATTTAGAAAGGCGGTTGAAAATGCTGAAGATGACATAGAACAGGCATGGAAAGATTTACTAAAGTTTAATATTAATTCAAATGACGTATTAGTTGGAATTGCCGCTTCAGGAACTACGCCTTATGTGATTGGGGGACTGCAAAAGGCGAATGAGAATGGGATTGTTACTGGTTGTGTAACATGTAACCCTGGATCTGAAGTGGCAGCCAATGCTAAATATCCTATCGAGGCAATTGTTGGACCCGAGTTTGTTACCGGCAGTACAAGAATGAAATCTGGAACAGCACAAAAATTGATTCTAAATATGATTACAACTTCTTTAATGGTAAAATTGGGAAGAGTAAAAGGTAATAAAATGGTTGATATGCAATTGACCAATAAAAAATTGGTTAAACGTGGTACGATGATGATTAAAAATGAATTAAAAATAGATGAAGATCTTGCATTAGAACTCTTGATGAAACATCAAAGTGTGCGCAAAGCCATCGAAGAATATTCCAAATAATTACAGGTTAATTTTTTTGTAGGCCCACCAAGTTTGGTGGGCTTTTCATTTTTAATTTTTCGAATCTCCTTTTTTAATCGACGAATTAAGGATTATTGAAGTCTTCAGTTATTTTTAAGTTATTATATTTGGAGAGTAAAAAATAGGATAAAAATGCAAGAACTCCATATTTATAATTCACTCACCAATAAAAAGGAATTATTTACACCCATTCAAAAAGGGTATGTGGGTATGTATGTTTGTGGACCAACGGTTTATAGCAATGTTCATTTGGGTAATGTGAGAACATTTATGTCTTTTGATCTTGTATTTCGTTATTTGCAGTTTTTGGGTTTTAAAGTGAGATATGTAAGGAATATTACTGATGCCGGTCATTTAACAGATGACCAATCCGAGGATAAAATTTCCACTAAAGCTCGTTTAGAAAAAGTTGAGCCAATGGAAATAGTTCAGCGATATACGGTTGATTTTCATGAGACCTTGGCAGAATTCAATTTTTTACCACCAAGTATAGAGCCTACAGCTACAGGTCATATTGTAGAGCAGATAGAGGCCATTAAAACTATTTTAGATGCAGGTTTAGCCTATGAAATTAATGGATCAGTATATTTTGATGTCCTTAAGTATAATGAAAATGAGCATTATGGTATTCTTTCAAAAAGAAAATTGGAAGAAACCATAGAAAATACCAGAGATTTAGATGGGCAATCAGACAAAAAGAATCCGCAAGATTTTGCCCTTTGGAAAAAAGCGGAGCCAGAACACATTCAGCGTTGGCCTTCTCCGTGGGGTATTGGTTTTCCCGGCTGGCATTTAGAATGCACGGTAATGAGTACTAAATATTTAGGAGAGCAGTTTGATATTCATGGAGGTGGGATGGATCTGAAATTTCCACACCACGAATGTGAAATCGCACAAGCCCAGGCCTGTAATCATATTGCGCCAGTTCGTTTTTGGATGCATGGAAACATGTTAACCCTAAATGGTAAAAAAATGGCAAAATCAACAGGAAATAATATACTTCCAAGCCAGTTACTTACAGGTGATAGTCCGTTTTTAAGCAAGGCTTATCATGCCGATGTGGTTAGGTTTTTTATGCTTCAGGCACATTATAGAAGTATTCTGGATTTCTCTGATGAAGCCATTTTATCTGCCGAAAAGGGATACCAACGTTTAATGTCAGCAGTTGTTGAATTGGAAAAATTAAGAGCTGGTAGTTCTTCAGATTTTGATGTATCAGAATGGAGAAATTTGTGTTTTGAGGCTATGAATGATGATTTTAATAGCCCGATTTTAATTGCACACCTTTTTGATGCTGTAAGAGTGATTAACGGAATAAAAGATGGTAAACTATCGCTACTTGCGGAAGACCTTGAAATGCTGAAGACAACTATGAATAGCTTTATTATTGAGGTTCTGGGCCTTAGGGTTAAAGAGCAGCAGGGTGATTTTTCTGACAAAATAAAAGCAACAGTTCAAATGTTAATTGAGATAAGAGAAGAGGCTCGAGCCAATAAAGATTGGGCTCTGTCAGATAAAGTAAGAGATGATTTGGCTGCTGTGGGTATTCAACTAAAAGATGGAAAAGATGGCACAACTTTTTCGTTGAACTAAAGCTTTGAGCGATTTTAAAAAAATATTGATTTTCCCTTTTATTTTATTAATTAGGTTCTACCAGGCAGCAATTTCTCCCTATTTTCCTTCTACTTGTAGATATTCTCCCACTTGCTCTCATTATGGCATTGAGGCACTCAAAAAACATGGATTACTAAGAGGTGGTTGGTTAACAATCAAAAGAATTTCTCGCTGCCATCCTTGGGGTGGCAAGGGATATGATCCAGTTCCATAATTAATCACCTGAAAGGAGAAATTCAGTGAAATTGCCCTCAATAAAACGTCTCGAAAAATTTCCTTTCTTCTCTACATTTTTCTTTTCATCTTCCCAAATAATTTTCAATCCTGCTTTTTCGGACAGTTCATAATTATCGTGCCGATAAGGAATTGAACAATAGGTGTATTCTTGATTAGGTAGTGATTGTAAAAAATGAATGACTGGGTTAATAATATGATAAAAATTTTCATTGCAATCTGCAGTAATGTCAAAAGCAAAAAAAATAGGCAATTCTTGTGATTTATAATTGGCTAAATCTGAAGTTTGTAAATCGACATCCTTCATTTGTTTAGTGCGCAGTTTTAAATAAGCCTCTTGTGTAATAGGTAGAACAATACTGTGTGCGGCATAATATCCTGAGTCATCGTTTAAAATATTGTTGATTTCTGGCGCTATTTTGATTCCTTCTTCTATAACAGTTTTCATGGTATTTGTCAATGTTCTGTGCATCTCCATAAATCTGAGTAAGTAATCAAAATCTTTTTCAAAATTGATTTTAACGAGTCTTTCGGTTTTTTTGTCCAATTGATCTCTAAACCAATCTGCATCTGGCATTTCTACCCCAATCTCGTTTAAGGCATATTTTCTTAAATGAAGATCGTAATAAGTAGGTATTGGATCAGGAGAATTCAGATTTCGGATTACCTGATAAGGAAAAAGCGTTACTTCGGCAATGTCAGGTTCTTTATTTGGTTTTATTAAAGTTTCATTTCTTTCCCATCGTTGAATTGTACGGGGATCTACTTGAAGCTGTGCAGCAAAGTCAGCCTGCGAAATTTGCATAAACGATCGGTAATCAAGCAAAAGCTCTCCGAAATGATCGTACTTTTTCATTCGATTTAATTGGGGGTTATGTAAAAATAACAAAAATTAACAAACTTATGGCTTAGTAGGACATTCACTGTCGTGAAATTACCTTGGGCTTGTGTGTAGTTTTGTACTCGAAAAAGAAACAACCATGATTATCGACATACTTTTGGGGATAGAAGAAAAGATAAAGTCTGCGATAATAAAGGATGAGTTAGCGCTTGATGCGATTAGAAGTTTACTCAAAATTTTTGAGCAAATTGATTTTAACTCAGAATTAATAGTCGTTAAGGATCTCGTGAGGTTGAAAAATCTTGCTGAGAGTTTAAAGGGAGAAGTGCTTAGTGAAAAGGAAAAGGAAATGCTTGCACAAGTATTGGTTAGACACAATCAGGTAATGGAATAGCAAGCACAAATTGTGCACAAGAAATCTTGGATATATCGTAAATCTAATAATCGGGGGAAACGTTAGATTTTTGAGAGAAAATGAAGAAGATTTTCCAAGATTTCTTGTGTCTGTTTGTTATTAATGATTTGTTTTTTTTTGTAAATGTTTTAACTTTTATTTATTAAAATATGACAGGTAATGTCATGATAATTAAAGAGTTGACATTGTAAATTTGCAGAGTAATTAATTTGAATAAAAATCATGATCATTTCCTGTTTTATGATTCGGGGGAAAGGTTGAAATAGGAGATCATGATTTTTTCAACACATATGTTCTGAATAAAGAACACTTAAAAAGAAACCTAAGACAATTTAGTTGTTAAAGTAATCATTCGGGGGAAAAGGTTATTTTAGTTGATGAATGAAGTAGTAAGTCTAAGGTTTCTTTTTCTTTTTTAAATACGCACCATTTATTATGTTTTTACTATTTTCAATCGAAATAAAATTTCGATATGAAAACAAGTGTAAGCTGCCCGACTTTGGTATTGGATGTAGATCGCTGCAAAAGGAATATTCAAAGAATGGCTAAAAAAGCCAAAGAATCAAAGGTTATTTTTCGTCCTCATTTTAAAACACACCAATCCTTAGAAATTGGAAAATGGTTTAAAGAGGTTGGCGTAAATTGTATTACGGTTTCATCTCTTCGTATGGCACAATATTTTTCGGAAGAGTGGGATGACATTACTGTAGCTTTTCCAGTAAATTTAAGGGAGATTGACCTTATCAATGATTTAGCGACAAAAATTCATTTAACTTTATTGGTAGAATCTGTCGAAACAGTCCAATTTCTGAATAATCAATTACTTGATAAAGTTGGGTGTTTTGTCAAAATTGATACCGGATATCATAGAACGGGCATACCCGTTTCAAAGATTGAACTTTTAGACGATCTTTTAAATTGTATATCAGCTTCAGACAAAATCCAATTCAAAGGTTTTTTGACTCATACCGGACACACCTATTCATGTCGGTCTAAAGAAGAAATAGAGTCAATTTATATGGTCGCAGTAAACGAATTGAGCGGTTTAAAAAAGAGATATTTAAATAGATTTCCAAATTTGATTCTTTCCTTTGGAGATACACCCAGTTGTAGTGTATTAGACGATTTTTCCGCTTTTGATGAGATTAGACCTGGTAATTTTGTCTTTTACGATGTGACACAATGTTTAATTGGTTCATGTGAATCAAAAGATGTCGCAGTTGCGCTTGCTTGCCCAGTTGTAGCTATTCACAAAGATCGAAATGAGATTGTAATTTATGGCGGAGGCATTCATTTATCTAAAGACAGAATTGAAGAGAATAGTCAGTTGATTTTTGGTAAAATAGTTAAAAATTCCGGATTAAAATGGGGAGATGAAATAGATGGTATGTTTGTGAAAAGCCTGTCCCAAGAGCACGGAATCGTTTATTGTCCGGAGAGAATAATTGATGACTTTAATGTGGGCGATTTAATTTATGTTTTGCCGATACATTCATGTATGACAATAGATTTAATGAAGAAATATCTCACAACTAAAAACGATTGGGTTAGTTGTATGAAGTTAGAACAGTAAATATCATTGTTAAGTTTTTTATTGTTTTGTAAATGCTTTTTTATAAAAATAGAATAATTGTTATGTTTTGATATAAAAAGTATCATTTTTGATAAATTTTCATAAAATCAATTGTTAAGTTTGCACCTCAAAAATATTGAGAAATAAATGAGACCTTTTAACAAATTTATTTGGGAAACACATGGAATCCATGCAGGAACGGAGCAAGATCATGTGAAGCACGGGATTGACCGTTTGGAGGATGTTGTAGATAAAGCCATTGAACACAATCATCCAAGCATAACATTCATCATTCACTCTCCTCGGTTGACAAACTTCAGGTATACAGCCGAAAGAGAGACCGATATTAAATTTATAAGAGGAAATCGATCTTATTTAAATTATCCAAAAAGAATTGCCAATTTGAGAGAGAAATATGCGGGTAAAATCAACATAAAATATGGTGTAGAATTGGAATGGATGGGATCCGGTTTGGGTTTGGAATGGAGTCGTTCTAAAATATTTCAGGCAGAAGAGGCAGATTTTGTGATTGGTTCTGTTCATTTTGCACCCGAAGGTTTACCATATGATGGTACTGTGGAAGAGGCGCAAGAACTCCTTAAGCTAAGAGGAAGTCTAGAAGCTTATTGGGAAGGTTATTTTGATGAAATGATTGAAATGATCGAGGGTTTTGGAGAAATGATCCAAATTATAGGCCATATTGACCTTCCTAAATTGAATGTTGATGTTCCGGAAGTATTAGAAAACTTTGAAACCAGCGATCATCCTTTAGCAAATAAATTTAGAACTCTTTTAGAAATCATTGCCGATAGAAATTTGTCATTAGACGTAAATATGGCGGGTAAAGTTAAAGGTTGTGGAGTTTATCCAACACAAGCTATTCTTAGAAGGGCACATAAGCTCCAAATTCCGGTGTGTTTGGGAACAGATTTGCATCATGTAAGATATTATGGAGAAAATTTTGAGGAGAGTTTGGCATATATTTATGAGGCTGGTTATCAGCAATATGTGAGCTACTCAAAATTGATTCCTGAAAAAAGAACTGTATTTGATGACCACGATTTAAAAGTAAAATACACCATCCTTAATAAAGGAATTGAATTATTGAACCAACGTCTCAATTCTGTAAACAGAAATATAATTCCCGAATTTTCTTTTGGTGGTAAATTCATTGATTTTCTGGATATTTATAAAAATGCAACAGGAATGGGCAGTTATAATGCCATTAGAATTAGAAAAAATGAAAAATCAATTACCGTAAGCAATCAAATTCCGAAAATCGAAAACGAAAAAGTAAAAGGTCTTTTTTCTGAACATAGAGATCAGCCAGGTGTTTTGTCTTCTATTTTTAATTCATTGGCCTCTGAAGGAATAAATGTAGAAACAGCCAGACTTAAATCAAATAATGATGGAACTGCTGTCGCTTTTTTAACAATTACAGGAGAGAAGGAGCATATTGACAATGCCATGGATTTCATCAAGGGTACCGATCAGGATATATTCTTAAATATTTCATATCAAGAGAATACAACTTTGCCCAATTATTACAGAGAAGGAGTTTATTTGTATGAAATGGATGGGGTTCAACTTTATCTACCTTTAAGTGATCAAGTTATTCTTACAAAACACAATAATCAACCCGGTGTCCTACTCATTTTATTGTCTGCACTTGCCTCAAAAAATATTAATATTGTCGACTTGAGGTTAGGGAATTGGCATAAATACGGTTATTCTGCTTTGGCAGTAGAAGGCGATCCAAGAGAAATTAAAGGTTTATTGAATAAGTTAGGTCCGCAATATTTTGAAGCTACTTTGGTGCAATTTCACAGCATGTAAGACTATTTTCTGGGATGATATTTTTCAACCACATCTTTGAGAAAGGTTTTATCTAAATGCATGTAAATCTCTGTGGTTGTTATGCTTTCGTGTCCAAGCATTTGTTGAATCGCTCTTAAATCAGCACCGTTTTCTAATAAATGGGTGGCAAAAGAATGTCTGAAAGTATGCGGACTAATATTCTTTTTTATACCTGCCTTTTGAGTTAAGTCTTTGGTAATCATAAAGATCATATTTCTCGAAATTCCCTTTCCACGACGGTTTAAAAATAAAGTATCTTCATAACCTTTTTGGATCACAAAACTATTCCTCACGTGATTTAGGTAATTGTTAATCAATCTAATGGTAGCTTCACTGATCGGAACAAATCGTTGCTTATTTCCCTTTCCGATGACTCTCACAAATCCTTCCTCAAAAAAAAGATCAGAAATTTGTAGTGTAATTAATTCAGAAACTCTTAGTCCGCAACTGTAAAGTGTTTCAATCATTACCTTGTTTCTTTCACCTTCGATTGTGCTCAAATCTATTTGTGAGATAATTTGGTCAATTTCTTGTAAACTTAAAAAATCAGGTAGCTTTCTTCCAATTTTTGGAGATTCGAGTAAATCAGTTGGATTGTCTTTTCTTTTTTTGTCAAAAATCAAGTATTCAAAAAAATTTCTTAAACCTGAGATTGATCTGGCCTGGGTTCTCGGATTTACAAATTTTGAAGATTCATAGATGAATTGCTGTACAATTTCATCTGAAATAGTTAATGGGCTAACATCAATTTCGTTAGAGGTCAGGAATTTCATCAGGTTTTTGAGATCGTGTAGATAACTCGAAATAGTATGGTCTGACATCGATCTCTCAAGTTTGAGATAATCGGTATAATTTTTTAGATATGGAGACCAATTCGTTGTCATTTGCTAGAGCAAAGTTATCATAAAAATTTGTTACATTTGATCTGCTTTACAAGGGGAAAATCCATTTTTTTATGAAGATATTGATATTAAACGGTCCCAATTTAAATCTTTTGGGAAAGAGAGAGCCGTCTATCTATGGTGATGAAACATTTGAACAGTTTTTTGAGCAGTTACAGAAAAGGTATCCACAAATTGATTTCGTGTATTTTCAATCGAATATAGAAGGTGAGATTATAGGTAAAATACAAGAAGTTGGATTTGACTTTGACGGTATAGTGCTCAATGCAGCGGCATACACCCATACTTCTGTAGGAATTGGCGATGCCGTTAAAGCAGTGCCAGCGCCAGTAGTCGAAGTACATATATCTAATATCCATGCACGGGAAAGTTTTAGGCATCAATCATATATTGCTCCAAATGCAAAAGGCATCATAGCCGGATTTGGCTTAAAAAGCTACGATTTGGCAATTCAATCTTTCTTAATTTAGGAAGATATTCATGTAAACGATTTCGTGAATTACCTTTGTTTTCCCCCTTAATAGCTATTTTATTTTATATTTTTATCAATAATTTTTTGAATTTATGTTACTAGTTGCAGATAGTGGATCAACCAAAACGAGTTGGATTTGTTTAGATAATAAGGGGAATCAAGTTTTTAAATCGGAAACAAAAGGTTTAAACCCGGCTGTATTTCCAAAGCAGACCTTACATGACCGAGTAATGAGTGATAAAGATCTTTCTGAATACAAAGATAAGATTACGAATGTCTTTTTTTACGGAGCGGGTTGTGGAACGAAAACGGCCGTAAAATACTTGGAAGATGTCTTTCAATTGATTTTTACCAATGCAAATATTGATATCAAGGAAGATACCTTAGCGGCAGTAAAGGCATTACAATCTGAAGATCCTGCCATTGTGTGTATCTTAGGAACCGGGTCTAATTGTAGTTTTTTCGATGGAAAAGAAACGCATCAAAAAATAATTTCTCTGGGATATATTGTAATGGATGATGCAAGTGGTAATTATTATGGTAGACAATTACTTCGAGATTATTATTTTCATAAAATGCCTAAGGATTTAGCTAAAATGTTCGCCGATGCCTATGATCTGAGTCCTGATATTATAAAAGAACATCTATATAAATACGAGAATCCTAACACTTACTTAGCAGATATAGGAAGGTTTATTATCGAAAATAAGAAAAGTGAATACGCTCAAAGGGTAATAAAAACCGGATTACGAACTTTTGTTGAAAATCAAATTTTGCAATTTGATGAAAGTAAGGTCATCCCTGTTTCGTTCGTTGGTTCCATTGCTCATTATTTAAAAGAAGAGGTAGAAGAGGTGCTCAAAGAGTATAATTTGATATTAGGTAAAATAGTTCGCCACCCAATAAATAGTGTGGCAGAGTATCATTTAAAAAATTTATAGATGGAAATAGCCATTATCGCACATGATGGAAAGAAAGCCGAAATGGTTCAATTTTTAATGGATCATAAAGCGATTTTGGAATCTAAGAATATTAATATCATCGCTACTGGTACCACGGGTTCAAAAGTTCAAAAGGCAGGGCTTGAAGTGAAAAAATTGCTTTCCGGACCGCTAGGTGGTGATGCACAAATTGCGGCAAGAGTGGCAGAAGGCAAAACAGATATGGTGTTCTTTTTTAGGGATCCACTGGATAAACACCCTCATGAGCCAGATATTTTAATGTTAATGCGTTTGTGTGATGTATATAATGTTCCCTTAGCAACTAACCCCGCTACTGCAGATTTGCTTATCAATGGTCTCTAAAATATTGTATTGATATATATTAGGAAGCCGTCTCAACATGTTTTATGAGACGGTTTTTTTATTTTTCATTATTAATTTCTTTTATGACAGGTTTAAAAATATTTATTTTTTATTTATAAACTAATACTTTAGATAAAGATTTTAATATGTTGATAATAAGCAATAAAAATATTTTAAATAGATTTTATCTATAACAAATATTTCACATGATTTTCTATTAAATTGCTGATTTATTCTCGTTAAGTAATGAATTAATTTATTTCTTTCGGTCTTCTCCCAAATGTTGTACTTTAGAAAAATAATCTTCAAACTCAGTTTTATTATGAAGCATTTTTACAGCATTTTATTTTGTTTATCAGTTGTTTCTTTTGTCTTTTCGCAGAATAGTTTAATCCAGAATCCTTCTCTAAATTATGACGGGACCAAAATTGCATTTGGTTTGTATGGTGATATTTGGGTTTCAGATCTTGCTGGTAATGATTTGAAAAGACTAACGGTACACGAAAGTTATGATGGAAACCCATTGTGGAGTGAGGACGGAAGTTTAATTGCCTTCCAAAGTGATCGATATGATAATGAGGATATCTTTGTTGTTTCTTCTGAGGGAGGAGTTCCAAAGCGACTAACTTTTCATTCTGCGAATGACTTGATAACGGATTTTGTTGGTAATGAGATTATATTCAATTCTTCAAGAAATAATGTACGAGTTGAAAGGGAGCCCCAAATTCAAACCTTACCGATAGCAGGAGGCACTCCTGTGGATAGAATAAATTCGCTAGGTTTCGACGCGGTATTGTCCCCTGATAAATCTATGATAGCCTTTGTAAAAGGTCATTGCAGGATTGAGCGAGAAGCCTACAGAGGTTCGGCAAATAGAGATATTTGGATTTATCATTTTAAAAATAATACTTACAAAAAATTAACTGATTTTCAGGGAAATGATTTTCACCCTCAATGGGCTGACAATTCAACAATCTATTACCAGTCTTCTGAAAGTGGTAAGTACAATGTCAGAAAATTAAAAATCGATGCAAATGGTAATAAGGTCGGTGGTTCAGAGCTGATAACTGACTTTCAGGATATGGGAATTTTTTCCTTTGATCTAAGTGGAAACGGCAAAAAAATTATTTTAACTAAAGGGGATGAAGTATGGTTGATTGACCCTATTTCAAAGAATAAACAGCAAGTCAAGACTGAAATTCAAGGAGATTTTACAAGTTATCCTATTGAACGAAAAAGTGTATCAGGAGATATCGAAGAATTGGCAGTTTCTCCAAATGGAGATTATACTGCATTTGTGCATAGGGGCGAGATTTTTATTACAGAGAATGATAAAGACAAGTCCAGAGCCATTAATGTTACTCAGTCGGCATACAGAGACAGAATGCCATTTTGGTTAAATGATGAAGTGCTCATTTATGTTTCTGATGTAAGCGGAAATAATGAAATTTATGCGCTGAGTTCTGATGATGCAGGTGAGAAGAATTTATTTAAAACATTAAAAAGGAAAAAGAAACAATTAACAAATACCGCGGAAGAAGAAGGTGATCCTATTATTTCTCCTGATAAGAAAAGAATTGCATTTATTAGAGGGAATGGTAAACTGGTGGTGGCAAATATATCTTCTGTTGGACAAATTTCTAATGAATTAGTTCTTTTGGATGGGTGGTCAAAACCCAGTGGCCTGAGCTGGTCTCCTGATTCAAATTGGATAGCGTATTCTGCTGATAATTTGGATTTTAATGAAGAAATATTTATTCAAAAAATTGCTCCAGATTCTAAACCTATCAATGTCTCATTTCATCCAAAAAATGATATGCTCCCAATTTGGAGTAATGACGGATCTAAGTTGGGTTTTACTTCAAATAGAAATAATGGAGATTTTGACGTTTGGTTTATTTGGCTTAAAAAAGAAGATTGGGAAAGGACCAAGGAAGATTGGGAGGAAATGGAATCTACCGATGATAATGCCGATGATGATAAAGAATCGAAAGATAAAGCGGAAACAGTTATGCCACTTCAAATTGATTTGGAAAAAATCCATGAAAGGAAAGAGCAGGTAACTGGATTTGCCGGTGGCGAATTTTTAAGAGCTATCTCACAGGATGGTAAAAAATTCTATTATAATTCTGAAAATGGTACAAGGGGAAACATTAAAATTGATTCTGATTTATTTGAAATAAAATGGGATGGAAAGGATAAAAAAGAGTTGACCTCGGGCGATAAGGAACCGAGAAATGTAAAAGTAAATGATAAGTATACTTACCTTTTTTATACATCAAAAGGTAAATTGAATAGTTTAAAGCTTAAAGATCAAAAGTCAGAATCATTGCCGGTTTCGGGTTATATGGATATCAATTACATTCTCGAAACGGATCAGATTTTTGAAGAAGCTTGGTCTGCCATCAATCATTCATTTTATGATCCCGACTTTCATGGTCAAGATTGGAATCGTCTTAAGGAAGTGTATAAGGCTCTAGCAATGAAAGCTTCCACAAGAAGAGATTTTATGCAGGTTTTTAATAGAATGCTTGGACAGATAAATGCTAGTCATATGGGGATGTACCGTGAAGAAGAAAGAACAGATCTTCAGAAAGACCTTACAGGTAAACTAGGAATCACGGTTCGTCAACTCGAAAATGGTACAGTTAAAGTTGAAAAAGTTACTGATCTTATGCCTGCAGATAAAACCACAAGTAAACTTTTTGTTGGTGATATCATCACCCACGTTAATGGCATAGAATTGGTAAGCGGGAAAAATTTTTATGAGTTGTTTAATCATTTAGATAATCAGAAAATATATTTAGATGTAATTGGTAAAAACGGTAAAAGAGAGGTGGTAATCAGGCCGACATCAAGCGATAGAGATGAAAAATACCTCGATTGGGTAAATGAAAGAAAGCGATTGACAGATAATTATTCAAATGGGAAACTAGGTTATATCCATATACAAGGAATGAATTGGGAGAGTTTTGAGGTATTCGAGCAAGAATTAGCTGTGGCAGGTGAAGGGAAAGAGGGAATTGTGATCGATGTGCGTTACAATGGTGGTGGTTGGACTACAGATTATTTGATGGCTGTGTTAAATGTAAAACAGCATGCTTATACGATCCCCCGTGGAGCTGCCGAAAATGTAAAGAAAGATCATCAAAAATTCAGAGATCATTATCCATTTCACGAAAGATTGCCTCTTAGTTCATGGACTAAACCATCTGTCGCCATTTGTAATCAAGCTAGTTATTCAAATGCCGAAATATTTTCACATGCCTACAAATCACTTGACTTAGGTGATTTAGTTGGGGTACCTACATTTGGAGCTGTTATCAGTACAGGAGGAAGAACTTTGATCGATGGTTCTTATGTTCGCATTCCTTTTAGGGGTTGGTTTGTAAAAGAAAGTGGTGGAAATATGGAATACACGCCGGCAGTTCCGGATATTATTGTTGAAGACTTTCCTGATAGTCAAGCAAAAGGTGATGATCCTCAGTTAAGAAAAGCTGTTGATTCTTTGCTAGGCAAAATTGGTAAACCTTAAAATTGAATACCCAATTGTTTTAGATCCCTAAAAAGTTTTTCTGGATTTTTAAACTGAAATGCATGAAATCCCATGTCTTTTGCACCAAGAACATTTTCTAAATTGTCATCAATAAATACAGATTGATGGGGAACTACCTCGTATCGATCCATTAAAATTTGATAAATTTTTGGAAAGGGTTTTCTTGTCAATTCTTGACCAGAGACTACAATCCCTTCAAAAAGATTGAGAAAATCAAATCTTTCTAACGCTACAGGAAATGTCTCATCACTCCAATTGGTTAAGGCATATAACTTATAAATTTCTTGGAACTTAAATCGTTCGAGTAAATGAACAATTTCCTTGATTGGTTTTCCCAACATTTCTTGCCAACGATCGTAATACATTTGAATGTATTCTGCTTGATCAGGGTGTTTTTTAATGAGTTCTGAAGTAGCGAGATCCAAGGGCTTTCCGGCATCCTGTTCCACATTCCATTCAGGAGTACATATGTTCTCTAAAAACCATTTAGATTTTTCAATGTCTCCATTAAAAACTTTGTCATACAAATACCTTGGACTCCAATCTATTAATACTCCTCCTAAATCAAAAACAATGGTATTGATTGTTGTATTACTCATCTCGGAATTTTTATAATTCGTCTTCTGCGGGTTCACTACTTTGCATCAAAAAGGCTTTGATAAATCCGTCAATTCCACCATCCATTACGGCATCTACATTGGCAGTTTCATAGGAAGTGCGCACATCTTTGACTAATTTATAGGGATGCATCACATAATTTCTAATTTGTGATCCAAAATCAATTTTCATTTTATTGGCCTCTATAGAATCTCTTTTTTCTCTCTGCTTTTGTAATTCAATTTCATACAATTGAGATTTAAGCATTTGCATGGCTTTTTCTCTATTTTCAAGTTGAGAACGGGTTTCTGAATTCACCACCATGATTCCTGTAGGCTTATGTCTAAGGATGGCTTTTGTTTCTACTTTGTTTACATTTTGTCCACCAGCTCCACTAGAACGGGCAAAATCCCAAGTAATATCTCCGGGGTTGATCGTAATTTCGATGGAATCATCGGCCAACGGATAAACATAGACAGAAGCAAAACTTGTATGTCGTTTGGCATTACTGTCAAAAGGTGAAATTCTTACTAATCGATGTACCCCATTTTCACTTTTGAGATATCCGAAAGCATATTCGCCATCAATTTCTAAGGTAACTGTTTTAATTCCTGCCACATCGCCTTCCTGGTAATTGAGTTCTTTAATTTTATAACCGTGCTTTTCTGCCCACATGATATACATTCTCATTAGCATTTGTGCCCAATCGCAACTTTCAGTTCCTCCGGCACCTGAAGTGATCTGAATAACGGCGCTAAGATTATCACCTTCATCAGATAGCATATTTCTAAACTCGAGGTCTTCTAATAAATCAAAAGTTTTATCGTATGCCTTTTCTATTTCTACCTCAGATGACTCACCCTCTTTGAAGAATTCATAAAAAATATTAAGTTCTTCAGAGAGCGAAACCAATTCTTCGTAATCTTCCACCCATTTCTTTTTCCCTCTCAATACACGCATAAATGATTCTGCTTCTCTTGGATTATTCCAAAATTCAGGATCGGCTGCTTTTTCTTCATCATTACTTATTTCGATCTTTTTCTGGTCGATTTGTAAATAACCTTTTAGTTTATCAACCCTTTCGGCAATATCTCTTATGTTTTCTTGTGTGATCATAGGTGCACAAAATTAATCTAAAAAAAATGAATTCAAATTTAAAATCTTGGGCTTATTTGTTAGTTTTATACAAATTATAAGGCATGCACAACATAAAATTATTTTTGTACTATCTTCTGTCTATCGGAATCTTAACAGCTCAATCTTCTGGAGATCAAAAAAAACAATTTCAGGGTTTCTTTGATTTTCAATACAATGAAAATGATGATCAGGTATTATTGACCATTAAGGAAGATCAATTTGAAAAAGAATTTTTATATGTCAGTGCATTAGCCCAAGGATTGGGTTCTAATGATATTGGTTTAGATCGAGGACAACTCGGTGGAGGCGTATTGGTTAAATGGATAAGAAAGGGAAATAAAGTTTTGTTATCGCAACCAAATTTAAATTATCGTGCGATTTCACAAAATGAAGCGGAAAGAAATTCTGTAGAAGAAGCATTTGCCAAATCTGTTTTATTTGGCACAACGGTCTTGGAGGAAAGAGAGGAAGATGTGATCATCGATTTGACGGAATTTATTATCAGAGATGCACACGGCGTTGCAGATAGATTAGAATCAAATAAACAAGGGAGTTATAGTCTAGACAAGAGCCGGTCTGCAATTAATTTAGAGAGAACAAAAGCTTTTCCCAAAAACGTTGAGTTTGAGTCGATGATCACGCTTAAAGGCAAACCAAAATCTTACGAAATTCGGAGCGTTAGCCCTGATGCCGAAGCAATAACGGTATTTCAACACCATTCTTTTGTAGAATTACCGGATAACAATTATAAACCTCGAAAATACGAACCTAGATGTGGTTCTTGGGATATTTCTTATTTCGATTATGCAACTCCAATTAACGAACCCATCAATCAAATGTTTATAACTAGACATAGATTGGAAAAGAAAAATCCAAATTCTACAATATCAGAGGCTGTTGAGCCTATTATTTATTATGTTGATAGAGGTGCACCAGAATTAATCAAAAATGCACTGATAGAGGGAGCAAGTTGGTGGAATCAAGCTTTTGAAGCAATAGGTTATAAAAATGCCTTTCAGGTTAAGGTTCTACCTGAAGGTGTAGATCCTTTAGATTTACGTTACAACGTAATACAATGGGTCCATCGCTCAACTCGGGGATGGAGCTATGGAGGTTCTATTGTTGATCCTCGGACCGGTGAGATTATTAAAGGGCATGTAAGTTTAGGGTCATTGCGGGTGCGTCAAGATTATCTAATTGCCCAAGGATTGCAAGCACCTTTTGGAAATGGGACAAATGATGATTTCGCAATGGAAATGGCATTGGCCAGAATTCGTCAATTGTCTGCACATGAAGTGGGGCATACACTTGGTTTTGCACACAATTTTGCAGCAAGTACAAATAATAGATCCTCGGTGATGGATTATCCTCATCCCTGGATCAAAGTAAAAAATAATCAACTGGATTTTACCGAGGCCTATGCTTCAGGAATAGGGGATTGGGATAAAGTGACGGTTGCTTATGCCTATCAATCTTTTGAGAATAATGAAGAGGGGCAATTACAAAAAATATTAGAGGATGCATTTGAAAACGGATTTAGATACATTTCAGATAGCGATGCCCGTCCTCAAGGAAGTGCACATGGATATGCCCATTTGTGGGATAATGGAAGCGACCCGGTTTATGAGTTGAAAAATGTATTGGAAGTGCGCAAAATAGCGATTGATAGGTTTTCTTTGGATAATATAAGGGACGGACAACCTTATTCTTTGTTAGAAGATGTTTTTGTTCCTGTATATTTTTATCACCGATATCAAACAGAGGCAGTTGCTAAAATGATTGGTGGAATGGATTATAGTTATGCTGTAAAAAACAATCAGCAGGAAAGAACAGTATTTCTTCCAACCGCAACTCAAGTAAAGGCTTTGCAAGAAATTTTAAAAACGATAAATGTTGAGGAGATGGGTATACCTAAAAAATTACTCGAGTTATTTCCTCCACGTGCAATGGGATTTAACAGAAATAGGGAAACCTTTAAAAGTAATGTAGGTTTGGCCTTTGACCCCTATGGTGCAATGGCAACGAATGCTCATTTCACTTTCTCTTTGTTATTACATCCAGAACGTATAAATCGATTAATTTTACAAAAAAGTTTAGATGAGAACCAAGTAGGCTTGGGTGATGTCATAGATGAGGTTATAAATGAAAGTTTTAAAAAACGTTTTAATCCTGGATATGAGAATGAATTGCAAAATATTGTTAATACAGTTTTCTTGGAGGAATTGTTTAGTCTTTCAACAAATGAAGATTTATACATAGGAGCACGGTCGATTGTAAATCAAAAAATTGGCGAAATTTCGAGAATTTTAGGCAATACTAAAACTAAAGGAGATCAGGCAGAAGTTTATAAAGAGTTTCAACGGATGATCAATCAATATCAAAAAGATCCATCAAAATATATCAAAACAGAAATTCCTAAAATACCAGATGGCTCCCCAATAGGTTCATTTGAATAATATTATAGTTATGGAAATAAATTTAATAAGTGATACTGTCACGAAACCAACCAGAGAAATGCTTTCATTTATGATGGAGGCAGAGGTTGGAGACGATGTGTTTATGGCAGATCCTACTGTGATCAAATTACAAGAAAAATTGGCAAAGATGTTTGGAATGCAAGATGCTTTATTTTTTCCTTCGGGAACAATGGCCAACCAAACTGCCATAAAATTGCATACCAAACCCGCAGATCAATTAATATGTGATAAATGGGCTCATGTGTACAACTATGAGGGTGGTGGAGCAGCTTTTAATTCTGGTGTTTCATGTAGTTTAATTGATGGGAGTAGAGGGATGTTTCGGGCAGAACAAGTAAAATATGCTGTTCATGATCCTGAAAATATCCATATTCCTGAAACAACTTTGGTGGCAGTTGAAAATACAACCAATAAGGGTGGTGGTGCTTGTTGGGATTATAATGAATTGATTAAGATCAAAAATGTTTGTAATGAATACAATATGGCCTATCATTTAGATGGGGCTCGTTTGTTTAATGCAATGGTTGAAAAAAATGAAACTCCCAAAGACTACGGTAAATTATTTGATACCATTTCTATTTGTCTTTCAAAAGGTTTGGGTGCTCCTGTAGGTTCAGTTCTTTTGGGATCTAAAGAACACATCAAAAAGGCGCTCAGAATTAGAAAACTTTTTGGAGGTGCCATGAGGCAATGCGGTTATTTAGCCGCTGCCGGAATTTATGCCTTAGATCACCATATTATGAGATTAAAAGAAGATCATTTAAGAGCTAAAAAAATTGGCGAGATATTATCTGGTTTAAGTTATGTATCAAATATTGAAAAGATAGAGACCAATATTCTTATCTTTAATCTCGATAAATCAGTTTCAGAAAATGAATTTATTGAATTCTTAAATAAACATAGTATTTATCTGATAAGTATGGGTGAAGGGAAATTAAGGTTGGTTACACATTTAGATTTTACTGATAAAATGTTAGATAAATTGGAACAGGTATTGAAAAAATTTAAGGTTTAAAATAAATAAAATGATAAATAAAAAAACGGTAAGAATCCTATTCACATTTCTGCTATTTTTTATAGTTGTTGAAATGGTAGCACAAATAGATAGCCAAAAGATCAACGTAGATGAATATTTATACGACATCGCAAATTCACCCTCGGCAGATAACATTGAAAAAGATATTGTGAAATTGGTAAGTTTTGGTACAAGACATACACTTTCTGATACCGTGTCAAACACGCGTGGTATTGGTGCAGCGAGAAGATCTATAAAAGCGAGTTTTGATCAGATTTCAAAAGATTGCGGGAATTGTTTAGATGTATCTTACCACAAAGAATTGGCAAAAGCAGATAATAGAAGAATCACCAAAGACACCTGGATCGTGAACGTCCTTGCTGTTCAAAAAGGAACGCTTTATCCGAATCGGTATGTTATTATGTCGGGTGATATTGATTCAAGAGTAAGTGATCCCAATAATTTCACAAGCGATTCTCCGGGTGCGAATGACAATGCTTCTGGTATGGCCGGAACTATTGAAGCAGCAAGGGTTTTATCTAAGTATAAATTTCCTGTTTCTGTCATTTTTGTCGGATTATCAGGTGAGGAGCAGGGTCTTTACGGCGGAAAATTTCTGGCAGAAACTTTTAAGGAGAAAGGGTATGATATAATAGGGGTTCTTAATAACGATATGATTAGTAATATTGAAGGCGTTGATGGTGTTATTGAAAATAATAGTTTCAGAATTTTTTCTGAAGCGATCTCTATGAATTTAACCGAACAACAAAAAAGTGCAATGCGATTTTACGGTGGGGAAGTAGATGGGCCTTCGAGACAATTGGCACGTTACATCGCCTCTTTAACCCAGAAATATATGACAAACCTAGAGCCAATCAT
Source organism: Namhaeicola litoreus (assembly GCF_042679565.1). Classification (NCBI taxonomy): domain Bacteria; kingdom Pseudomonadati; phylum Bacteroidota; class Flavobacteriia; order Flavobacteriales; family Flavobacteriaceae; genus Namhaeicola; species Namhaeicola litoreus. Next base: position 494,836 of record NZ_JBHTMY010000003.1, read on the forward strand.
GGTGTATAGATTAGACAGATTTGGGAGAGGAGGGCATCACAAACCTTTTAATGACATTGGTTTTCCGGGGGTAAGAATTATGGAAACTCATGAGAATTACAATCGTCAACACCAAGATATTCGAGTAGAAAATGGTATTTCTTATGGCGATGTTATTGAAGGTGTGAATTTTGATTATGCCGCGAAATTAACAGGTGTAAATGCGATAACTCTTGCTGCATTGGCAAGTGCTGCAGAGCAACCCAAAAATGTAAAAATAAAAGGAGCTGTAGAGTCATCGGCTCAACTCAATTGGGATATGAGCAGCGATAAACATTTAAAAGGTTATAAGGTTTATTGGAGGAAAACGACAGATGCTACTTGGCAGAATAGTAAGTATGTTGGCAAAGTATCTTCATATGAATTTAAAAATCTAGTGATTGATAACTATTTATTTGGTGTGGCAAGTGTAGCAGAAAACGGAGCAGAAAGTGTCGTAGTTTTTCCGGGGAACTAGTTTGTAATGTTTTGGCTGGTTTACGACCAAGGACACAAAACGAATGTATATGAAAAAAATAATTTTTCTTTTACTGTGTTATGTAATTTCAGTTAATTTGACAGCACAGAAAACAAATAAAAACATTATGAATAATAAAGAAGTCGCAATTTTTGGAAATGGATGCTTTTGGTGTACAGAAGCTATTTTTATGCAATTAAAGGGGGTTGAATCTGTACTGCCCGGTTATTCTGGTGGGAAAATTAAAAACCCCAGTTATAAGGAGGTGTGTACAGGTAATACAGGCCACGCAGAGGTAATTCAAATTACTTTTGATCCTAAAATCATTAGTTTTAGAGAACTGTTAGAAGTGTTTTTTTATACGCATGATCCAACAACACTGAACAGACAAGGAAATGATGTTGGCACTCAGTATAGATCAGCAATTTTTTACAAAAGTCAAAATCAAAAGGCCGAAGCTGAAAAAATAATTAAACAGCTAGAATCTGAAGATGTTTATGATAATAAAATTGTGACTGAAATCACCGCTTTCGATGTCTTTTACCCTGCTGAAGATTATCATCAGAATTATTATAACAACAATAAGGATCAACCATATTGCAGAGCAGTGATTAATCCAAAACTGGATAAATTCGTCAAAAAATATCAGTCAAAATTAAAATAAAAATGGGCTATTTTGATAAAGAATTTTCTAAGCGGCAACTTCTTTTCATGGGCTTGTTTTTTGATTTAATTGGAATGATTTCCTATGTTTTTCCACCCATAGATATAGTTTGGGCGCCACTTTCAGCCTGGTTGATGACAAAATTACACAAAGGGAATTTGGGTAAAATTGGGGGTATCTTTTCTTTTGTAGAAGAAATTTTACCTTTTGATTTTATACCTTCTTTTACCTTGGTTTGGATGTATAAATTTTATTTCAAGAAGTAAAAAGACATGATTACGATTTGATAAAATTGAATCTACTCCACATTTTTTTAGAAAAATTCCAGAAAAACTCTTTTTGACCAAACAAGGTACCGATAATAATCAGAGTAAATTGATAAACAAAAAAAACGATTAGTACTCGCAGAGGCCAAAAAATTAATGGATGGGTTGTTTCTTGGTTAAGTCCAATAAAATTTAATAGTGGCTTCGCTACATAAACGGCTAGAGAACCGTTTAAGGAAAAAACTAAAATGATTATGGCTAACTGAAAGTCCGATTGAATATTCCAGCGTTCTTTAAATTTTTTCAAATCAAAATTTTTGACAAAAGTAAGAATGCTATCTGATTAAAAAAAATCACTTTGCCAATTAAAAAAAATGTCCTCAAATAGCTGGACACTATTTGAGGACAATACAATTTTTCACTTTTTTATTACGATAAAAGGTTATTTAATAGATTCCCTATTATACCTTGACTGTTTCCTTTTTGTTTAAATTTATTTGCTAAATCATCAATTGTGTCGTCATTATGATCAAAATCTTGAATCTTTGCCGCTGTTTGAACGTATTCATCATCATCATCTAGTAAACTTCCCAATAAGCCGCTTAAACTATTTTCATCAGAAACTTTATTCGACATGGCATTTTTTCCAAGATATCCCATCACAACCGGTGCAGCCATTTTCATAATCTGGCTAGCCATAGCAGGGTCGATATTACTTGTTTTTCCTAAAACTTCTGCGGCATTATTTGTCTGTCCGCCAAAAACATGATTTAAAATATTTCCTCCGTCTTGAAGAACGTTATCATCTATATTGCTTCCTCCCAAAACGCTGGAAAGATTTTCTAGTAACGCGCCGGAACTGTGATTGCTATTTGCAAGTGCTTTTAATAAGCCTGCTGCTCCTTCACTTTTTGTAGCATTATTTTTCATTGCTCCCATGATCATCGGAAGTGCTGCACCAAAAGCGGCTGCAGTACTTGCTTTGTTAAGACCTAATTGTTTGCTTGAACCTTCTATTAGTTCTTTGCCAATCGGTCCGCTTAATAATTCGTTTAATAAACTCATAATTTTAGATTAATGGTTAGTTGACTAAAAATACGACTTAATTTTGTTATTTTCGTTTCGTTCAATTTTTTGTGAATAAATCATTGGGACTGTTAATTTTGATAAATTGTTTTAAATTAATTTTTGGGTATGAAGAAAATGGCATTGCATTGGCAGATATTATTGGGTATGGTCTTAGGGGTTTTAGCTGGCTTCATATTCACTTATTTTGAGGGAGGAAAGGAAATTGTTCAGAACTGGATCAAACCATTCGGAACGATATTTATAAACGCGCTAAAATTAATTGCGGTTCCGTTGATCCTGGGTTCTTTAATTAAAGGTGTAAGTGATTTGCAGGATATTGCCAAATTGTCAAAAATGGGAGGCAAGACAGTGTTAATGTATTTATTTACTACCGTTGTCGCTGTAAGCATTGGTCTTTTTTTAGTAAATATAATTAAGCCCGGGAATACTATTACCGAAGAAACAAGGACAGAACTAGTTAGTAATTACACAGATAGTACCCAGCAATATAAAGATGAAGCAGCAAATCAGCAGGCTTCCGGACCACTACAAGCCTTGATTGATCTAGTACCGGAAAACATATTTGATGCCGCAAGTGCCAATAAGAATATGCTTCAGGTTATATTTTTTTCAATTTTTTTTGGAGTAGGTTTAATATTGATACCAGATGAAAAATCGAAACCGGTAAAAGATTTTTTCGATGGATTTAATGAGGTCATTTTAAAGATGGTGGATTTAATTATGTTGGCTGCTCCCTATGGTGTTTTTGCATTGCTTTGCTCACTTGTAGCCGAGGCGCCAAGTGCAGATTTATTTAAAGCCCTCGGTATGTATTCTATAACTGTATTGACAGGTTTAGTGATAATGATTATCTTCTACATGGTATTAGTGAAGATATTTACTGGTAAATCTGCTAAATTTTTTATCAATGGAATTTCTCCTGCACAACTCCTTGCTTTTTCTACTAGTTCAAGTGCAGCTACATTGCCCGTTACAATGGAACGAGTAACAGAGCATTTAGGAGTAGAGAAGGAGGTTTCAAGTTTTGTGTTACCCATCGGTGCAACAATCAATATGGATGGTACGAGTCTATATCAAGCCGTTGCTGCTGTCTTTATCGCCCAGGCTTTTGGTATGGATCTTTCATTTGGGACACAGTTAGGTATTGTGGCTACAGCAACGCTAGCTAGTATTGGATCTGCAGCAGTTCCGGGTGCCGGAATGGTGATGTTAGTGATTGTACTCGCGCAAGCAGGAATTCCCGAAGCTGGTCTGGCATTGATTTTTGCGGTAGACAGACCGTTAGATATGTGTAGAACAGTCGTAAATGTGACTGGCGATGCAACTGTTTCTATGGTGATCGCTAAATCTGAAGACAAATTAGGGGACCCACATATAGTTGACTGGAATGATTCCTATAAAAGGAGTTAAATTACCACCTAATTATCGTACTACCCCAAGTAAAGCCGCTTCCAAAAGCAGCTAAAACAATTATATCATTGTCTTTTACCAATCCTTTTTCCCAGGCTTCTGTGAGTGCAATTATTATTGACGCTGCTGTTGTGTTCCCGTATTGCATAATATTATTATAGACCTGGTCATCGGAAAGTTTGAATTTCTGCTGTACAAACTGAGAAATTCTTAAGTTAGCCTGATGTGGAATTAATAAATTAATATCTGTAGTTTGAAGATTGTTTGCTTTTAATCCTTCCATAATCACTTCGCTAAATCTCACAACTGCATTTTTAAAAACAAAAGTACCATTCATGTAAGGAAAATAACTAATATCTTCTCCTTTGGAATCTATAATTTCAGGGACCCAGTGTTTGATACTTGGAGAAATTACTGTTAGTTCTTCGGCATGTTTCCCTTCGCTGTGTAAGTGAGATGATAAAATTCCTTTACCCTTCTCTTCAGATCTTGATAATACGCAAGCCCCGGCACCATCTCCGAAAATAACAGACACACCTCTTCCGCGCGTTGTTTTGTCAAGGCCATTTGAGTGGTATTCTGAACCGATCACAAGAATATTTTTATACATTCCTGTTTTGATAAATTGATCAGCAGTAGCTAAACTGTAAATAAATCCCGAACATTGATTTCTAACATCTATTGCGCCTACAGTTGGCATGTCCAGCATATCCTGAATTTGAACCCCGCAACCAGGGAAATAATAATCAGGACTTAGTGTGGCAAAAACTATAAAATCAATATCGTCTTTTGTTAATCCAGCTCTCTCTATTGCGATTTTGGCAGCTTTAGCACCCATTGTTGCACTAGTTTCATCACTGCCTTCAGCAATCCACCGTCTTTCTTTGATTCCAGTGCGTTCCTGAATCCATTCATCGCTGGTATCCATGATTTTTGTCAAATCATGGTTTGTTACTTTGTTATCGGGCACAAAAAAGCCTAATCCTGTTATCTTTGAGTTATACATACTTCTTTGGGTTTAGCTGTAAAAATTTGTTTTCAATAGAAGTCTATTGATAAATCAAAGATAGCAAAATATTGAGTGATTGTTAAACACCCTGATTAGTGATACAAAAAAGGATTTTCATACGAAAATCCTTTTTAAATTATTGTTTTGTAGAAATAATGCTATTATGTGAGCTAAATTCATTCGGCGCAAGACCATCGGCTTCTGGCTCATTAGCCCAAATTTCACCGTCAATTAGATATCTGAATTGAAATTCCTTACCGGCCTCAAGTTCAATTACCTGTGAGAAATCTCCTGATTTTAGTTTGTTCATCCCTTTCGTAGAGGTTTTCCATTTGTTAAAATCACCTAAGATTTGAACTTTATCTGCTTTCTTTGCTTCTTCTGAAGTTAATTTGAAAGAAACTTTGCAAACGGGTTTTGATTTTAGAAATTGTTTTTTGATAGACATAATTGAATTGTTTTGTGTTTGATATTCAGGGCAAAAGTACGAACAAAGCGGCATTTCTGTATATTTTAACATCAATAAAATAAGTGCGACCGAAATTTTTATCAAAACAATTTTTTTATCAATTAGAAATAGTGAAATCGTTAAATATTGAATTGGTTTATTTTAAATGTCGAAAGGATTTTAAATTTTCATTTTCTGACAACTTGACAGAACTGTTTTTTTTGGTACTCATTTTGCAATAGGCACCCCGAACCATTATAAAATTAAGATTATGTCAAAAGGAAAAATAAATGTTTCGGTGGAAAATATATTTCCCCTAATCAAGAAGTTCTTGTATTCTGATCACGAGATTTTCTTGCGTGAATTGATTTCTAATGCTACAGATGCTACTTTAAAACTAAAGCATCTAGCATCTGTGGGTGAATTTAAAGGAAATACCGACGATGTTAAAATAGAGGTAAAAATAGATAAGGAAGGAAAGAAAATTCATATCATTGATCAGGGGATTGGAATGAGTGAGGAGGAAGTTAAAAAATACATCAACGATGTCGCTTTTTCTGGTGCAGAAGAATTCCTTGATAAGTATAAGGATGAGAAAAATCAAACTGGTATTATCGGTCATTTTGGCTTAGGTTTTTACTCTGCTTTTATGGTAGCCGATAAAGTTGAACTTATTACTAAATCTTTTAGAGAAGAGGATGAGGCGGTAAAATGGACCTGTGATGGTTCTCCAGAATTCACATTAGAACCCGTTGAAAAGAAAGAGAGAGGTACAGAAATAATTCTTCATATCGCTGATGATTCTCTAGAGTTCTTAGAAAAAGCCAGAATTGGGGATTTGTTGCATAAATACAATAAATTTATGCCTGTACCGATTAAATTCGGCACAAGAGAGGAAGAGCTTCCGTTACCTGAAGGTGCAGACAAAGATGCTAAACCTGAAAAGATTACTGTTGATAATATAATTAATAATACGACGCCAGCTTGGACAAAGCAACCTAGCGAGTTAAAAGAAAAAGACTATCAGGATTTTTACAGAGAGTTGTATCCAATGCAATTTGAGGATCCCTTATTTAATATTCATTTAAATGTGGATTATCCTTTTAACTTAACCGGGATTTTGTTTTTCCCTAAATTAACTCAGAATATTGATATTCAAAAAGACAAGATTCAATTGTATCAAAATCAGGTATATGTAACGGATAATGTGGAAGGAATTGTGCCTGACTTCTTGCAAATGTTAAGAGGAGTGATAGATTCACCTGATATTCCATTGAATGTTTCACGGAGTTACTTGCAAGCCGATGGAGCTGTAAAGAAGATTTCTTCTTATATCACTAAAAAAGTTGGTGAAAAATTATCATCACTATTTAAAAATAATAGAGAAGAATTCGAAAAGAAGTGGAACGATATTAAAATTGTTATCGAATACGGAATGCTTTCTGAGGAGAAATTCTTCGATAAGGCTAAGTCTTTTGCCCTTTATCCAACGGTAGATGGCAAGTATTTTACGTTTGATGAGCTGCAGGAAAAATTAAAACCTGCACAAACAGATAAGGATGGGAATTTAGTTTTACTTTATGCAAGCGATGCAGATGAACAACACAGTTTTATTGAAGAGGCTCAGGCCAAAGGTTATGAAGTTCTGTTGATGGATTCTCCGATTGTAGCGCATTTAATGCAAAAATTAGAAGGAGAAAATGAAAAGGTAAAATTTAGTCGCGTAGATGCGGATTCTATTGATAAGCTGATTCAGAAGGAAGAAAATCAAATTTCTAAATTAACTGAGGATGAGCAGAATAAGTTAAAAGAAATTATTGAAGGAATTGTGCCGAAAGAAAAATATTCTGTTCAATTAGAGGCGCTTGATTCAAAATCGAATCCTTTTATAATTACACAACCTGAGTTTCTGAGAAGAATGAAAGATATGCAGAAAACCGGTGGAGGTGGTTTTATGGGAATGAGTAATTTCCCTGAAATGTTTAATCTTGTTGTTAATACCAATAATGATTTGATGAAGAAGATTTTAAGTGCAAAATCTAAACGAACCGAATATGTAAATCAGGCTTTGGATCTTGCGAAACTTTCACAAAACTTGCTTCAGGGTAAGGACCTTACACAGTTTATTAAAAGAAGCTTTGAATTGATGAGCTAAACAAAAAAAACTTTATTACTAGAGGTTTTAAATAAAAAAGGTCAAGATTAATCTTGACCTTTTTACTTTCTAATTTGTTTGATGTATAATGTAATTTGGTTACTCTATCGGGAAATCAAAATAAGTATCTGGAAATGGTTCATCTGCCAATGTGAAATGCCACCATTCATTGTCGTATCCTTTAAAACCTTGTGCCTCCATTCTTCTTCTCAATAAAAGTCTTAAGGCCCTTTGATTTTTTGTGATATATTGATATTCAATATGAGATTTTTCATCAAAAAGATCGTATGAACTACCCATATTTAATTCTTTACCTGTTGTTAATGAAACAATTGTGCAATCTATGGTGCTTCCTCTACTATGACCCGATTTCGAAGCGATGTATCCTTTAGGAATTAGATCACTTTTGTTTACATTTGGATAATAAGCAGATTTCATGACTGTATCAGATTCGTCATCGGCCCATTCAACTAATTCATCTACAGCAGACTGAGGTCGATATGCGTCATAAATTTTTAACCCGAAGCCAAGTCTTTCAAGCCCTTCTTGGACTTTTAATAGTGCATCGGCCGCCTCTTTTGAAAGGATACATCTGGGTTGGTTGTAACCTGCAATGGGTTTGCCTACAAAATTATTTGATCCAAAATAGCGCAAATCAATCTTGATATTGGGCATTAAATCTTCCACATAAACAAAATCTTTATGTAATGGAGGAGGTCCAAAACTCTTCACTTCCGTTTTAGTCGTAAAACTCATAAAGATAAGTAAGACTAATAATTTAAAAAACTTCCTAATTTTCATATAGCATTGTTAAAGTAAACTTAATAACGCAGTTTTTTCTTAAATATTTTATTCTTAATAGGTCGTTTTAATAAAAAATCAATAAACTTATAAATAGTTCATCTTTAGGATGAAAGAGAAGATCAACTCATCTAAATTTATAATATCATTGTTTATTGATTAAAAGCAATCATAAAAAAAGAGAAAATATGGACGAATTATCAAAAACTTCACGGACAATAATCCTTGGTCTGGAGGCAATTCAATTAATCGATTAAAGAAGGGAAAAAATAAAACTAACTTTATCCGTATATTTCGTTAAGAATATTAGCTAATCGGATACCCGATAAATAAAGTTGCATTTGAACTTCATGAAAGTGATCATAACTATAATTATAACCTAGTTTATCCCCAATTTGAATGTCTTTATATAGTGTGGCAGTAAATAAATGGGTGGAGTCCGCCCATTCGGCTGCAGTGCCTAAAACAAGGGTTTTATCATAAATTTTTCCATCTAAAATATTTGTAGACAATTCTGTATAACTCATGTTGAAAGATTCTATCATATCACTATCCCAAACGCGATGTAAATTACTTCCATTATTAAACCAACGAACTTGAAAATCATTTCCACCTTTGTCGCTTTCAAGACCAATATGTAAAGGTTGATGTAGGTCTCCAATTAAATGAATCAAAAATTTAAGATACATGATCTGTTCATCAATACTAGTTTTAGGGTTTTTTAATTTTGCTATAGAGGTTTCAATGGCTACAATGATGTCTCCATTTTTACTTTTTTGTGATTGAGCATAATTCTGGTCAAAAGGATAATTAACGTAATGCCAAGGTTTGTATTGATCATATTTGCGGTCTGACTTTATCTCATCCATATAATTCGAGACATAGGCTAAACTTTTTCCATTTAGCAGTTTTCGTACTTTTTTTTCAGCTTTTTTATTTAGATGTTTTTGTGCAATTTCGCCCACTGTTCTATGTCCGGTTGGCCCCCAATCTCCATTTTTGCCAAGAACAACAGTGGTGAGAATAAAGAAGATCACTAAAAATGTGAAAATTGATCTTTGCATTTGTGAGAAATTTTGATCAAAAATAATAAAAAAAGGGAGCCTTTCGACTCCCTCTTCACTCAAGTACTAAAAATTAATGCTCATTCATTCGGAAATCAGGATATGCACTCATTCCGTGTTCATGTAAATCTAAACCTTCAATTTCTTCTTTTTCAGAAACTCTTAGGCCTATTGTTTTTTTGATGGTGAAAAGAATGATAAATGAAGTAACCAGGCAAAATGCTCCTACAGCAGCCACACCGATTAATTGATCCAAAAATTGACCCACTCCTGCTTTATCACCAAAAATTCCTACCGCTAAAGTTCCCCAAATGCCACAGACCAAGTGCACTGCAATCGCTCCAACCGGATCATCAAGTTTAAGTTTATCTAGCAGGATTACTCCTAATACAATAATTACACCTGCTATTAGCCCAATTATTAATGAGTCAGTTACACTCATCAGATCCGCTCCTGCTGTGATACCTACTAATCCGGCTAAAATACCGTTTAAAACCATTGTGATATCATAAGATTTGAAAATTGCATATGATGTAAAGAATGCTCCAACCGCACCTGCGGCAGCGGCGATACAAGTTGTGACTAATACGAGTGACACTAGTCCGGGATCTGCACTAAGAACTGATCCTCCGTTAAAGCCAAACCATCCGAACCATAAAAGGAAAACACCAATTAAGACAAGTGGAATATTATGACCTTCTATGGCTTTTGTATCTCCATTGTATTTGCCAATTCTAGGGCCTAATAATATAACAGCGACAAGGGCTGCCCAGCCTCCAACGGAGTGTACTAGTGTTGAGCCGGCAAAGTCGTAAAATCCAAGTTCGTCTAAAAATCCACCGCCCCATTTCCACATCCCAACGATTGGGTAAACTAAGCCTACATAGATTACAGAAAAGATTAAAAATGCGTTTAATTTGATACGTTCAGCCACAGCTCCCGAAACTATAGTTGCGGCAGTAGCAGCGAACATAGCTTGGAACAAAAAGTCTGTATAATAGGTGTAACCGGGATTATAATCTGCGGTAAGCCCGTTTTCGGGAAGACTTAAGCCAAATCCGGCAAATCCGAAAAACCCTCCGGCAAAATCTTCACCAGGGTACATTAGATTGAATCCAATAAATGTATAGGTCAGTAAGCCAATAGACAAAACCATGACATTTTTGAATAGGATATTAATAGTATTTTTTGATCTCGTAAGACCTGCTTCTAATGTTGCAAAGCCTAAATGCATGGCGAAGACCAAAAAAATTGATACCATCATCCAGACATTATTTATTGTAAATATATTTTCCATGTTTTTTGTTATTTTAAAGTTGCTCCTCCTTTTTCTCCTGTTCTAATTCTGTATGTTTCCTTAACATCTGAGACAAATATTTTTCCATCTCCTACTTCACCTGTATAGGCTACTTTTAAAATGGTGTCAATAGTAACTTCTTCAAAGTCATCATTCACAACAATAGAGATGTATCTCCTTTGGATATCGGATGTACTATATGCGATACCGCGGTAAACGTGTCCTTGCTTTTCATTTCCTACACCGGTTACATCCCAATAGGTAAAGAATGTGATTCCTTTTGCATGTAAGGCATTTTTCACTTCCGAATATTTTGACTTTCGGATAATTGCATCAATTTTTTTCATAAGAGTTTTGTATTAAAATTTATAAATAGCCGCTACTAAAAATGAACTTAAAGAGCTGGTTGGATCTAGATCTCTATCTAAAAATGTGTCTTCACTTGTAGAATCTAATCTAAATTCTGGTTTAATGATCAAGTCGCCAACAGTATAACTTCCTGTAAGTGTAAAAGCGAATACAGATCCATCTCCATCTTCGTCGTAACCTCCAATAGCTCCTACGCCTCCATCAGATTCAGCAAAATATTCACCTCTTAGACCGATTGCAAAATTGTCTGTTGCTTGAAGTTGAGGGTACAAAGCAACACCATAAAAACTTCCAAAATCATCATCGTAATAAGTGCTGTTTAAACCTAAAAAGAAATTGTCTGTTAGATCGAAACCTGTGGTTAAGTCAATTTGAAACTGTGGTCCAAACAAGAAATTTAAATAAGTTCCGTCATAGCCCAATTGAGCTCCAAAAGTGTAGTTATTTGTTGGATTGTACTCTGTCCAATCATTGTCATTCATGAATGCCACCATGGCAGACCATTTATCAGAAATAGCATAATCAGCTTTTATACCTGTATGAGAAAAGGGTCCGTAAGAGAACATGTATGAAGTGCTGTAATTGAAATTGGGTACTGGAGAGATGACCTCATAACCCAAAAAAGTGTTGAAATTACCAAAAGTAAAAGTCAACTTGTCGCTAACATTCCAATAAACATATAACTGATTTACGATGTTCGCACTTGGTTCAGATAAAAATACGGCATCTGCTCCCCGAGGGCCAAAGACTAGATCTGCAACTGCCCCTACTTTTTCTCCTTCATAAGAAATGATCGTATTTACCATTCCTAATGCAAATCCGTTTAGGTTGGCAAATGAAGTATTGGGGGATTGAGAATTTTCTCCTCCGTTGGGTGCATTCAGGTTCTGTCTGAAATAGGCATCTACACTTCCCGAAAAAGAAAAATTCTTCTTAATTTTTTCCATTGTACTTACCTCTGTAGAATCTACTTCTTGGGCACTAATCAGTGTAGTACTTAATACGGTGAGAATGAATAATAATTTTTTCATAAAGATTAAATATTTGTTAGTAATTGTTTAAAATGTCGTGGTAAAAGTAAAATAAATCATATAACCCCCAAAAAAAATAGGGGTACGAGTGTAATTATTATTATTTTAAAAAAAACAACCCATTAAAAATGAAGGGTGAATAAAAAATGAAAGTAAAAAAAATCAAATTACTAGTTGTATTTTCTTGTAATTTGATTTTTTATAAAAAATAGAAGTCGTAATTAACCTTAAAATGATCTTTTATGCATATTGAAATGTTCTCTTGTATAAAGTCGAACTTATTTAATTATTTATTATGCACATTCGAAAGTATCATTATATTTGTTTTTAGCACATCTTTGAGCTAGCGAAATATTAAATTCTAAATTAAATGAAAGAATATAAAATAATTAAACAGATCGGTACAGCAGTAAAGTCGCAACAGGATTTCGAAGATCTTATTAATAGTTATGCAAAAATGAGATGGGAGGTAGTGAATTGTTTTACGCATCGGGGGATTATCAAAGCACTCTTGGTAAGGGAAATAGAAGATAAATAAGAGGTAGCCGCAATTAAGCGGCTATTTTTTTTGTTTCTTTTTAATTAAAATGATATATTTATAATATCAAAATAATATAAATAGACTTATTATGGAAGACGAAAAAATTATAAAAGTTCAGAATGGTTATATGTTTTTAGCTATAACTATTTTTGCTATTGCTATTGGTGTTTTTGGCATAACTCGAGGAATGATGCTCTCAGCCCTGCTATTTGTTTTTGGATTTTTTATGTTGCCTGGGTTCTTTTTGGTAAATCCTAATACCTCCAAAGTCTTACTTTTATTTGGTAAATATATAGGTACTGTAAAAGAGAATGGTTTCTTTTGGGCAAATCCTTTTTATACCAAAAAGAACATCTCTTTAAGAGCGAGCAATTTTGATAGTGAAAGAGTTAAGGTAAATGATAAATTAGGTAATCCCATTATGATTAGTACGATTTTGGTATGGCGTGTGAAAAACACATACAAAGCAGCTTTTGAAGTAGATAATTATGAAAATTTCGTAAGAGTTCAGTCTGATGCTGCAGTTAGGAAATTAGCAAGTCTATACCCTTATGATAATTTTGAGGATGATGGGGCAGAGGAGGAAATTACTTTAAGGGCAAGTGTAAATGAGGTAAGCGAAGCTTTGGAGAAAGAATTGTCAGAACGATTAGATATGGCAGGAATTGAGGTGTTAGAAGCTAGAATAGGTTATTTGGCTTATGCGCAAGAAATTGCTAATGCTATGCTAAAAAGGCAACAAGCGACTGCTATCATCGCTGCTCGTCATAAAATTGTGGAAGGTGCTGTGAGCATGGTAGAAATGGCCTTGGACGAATTGAGTAAAAAGCAAATTGTAGAACTGGATGAAGAGCGAAAAGCAGCGATGGTGAGTAATTTAATGGTGATTTTGTGTTCTGATAAAGATGCTACACCTATTGTGAATGCAGGTACATTAAATCATTAAGATAAGCTGTAATACAGACAAAATGAAGAAAAAGGCTTTTGCTTTGCGGATTGATGAAAATGTTCTAAATGCAATCGAGAAATGGGCTTCTGATGAGTTTAGATCTACCAATGGTCAAATTGAGTGGATGTTGTCCAAAGTTTTGAAAGATGCGAACCGTTTTCCGAATAAAAAAAAGGCGGATTAATTTCCGCCTTTTTTACTCTTTGGATGAACCAATTTCATTTCTTTCATTAATCGCTGGTTTCCCGCATACTTATCTATGATAAATAAAATATAGCGAACATCAACCATAATATTTCTACAAATAGAAGGATCGTAAAAATAGTCACTCATTGTTCCTTCCCACACCCGATCAAAGTTTAATCCAATTAGATTTCCCTGGGCATCTAAAGCCGGACTTCCTGAATTTCCTCCTGTCGTATGATTTGTGCCAATGAAATTAATGGGTAACTTGCCATTTTCAGCATAGGAACCGTAGTTTTTAGACTCATAAAGTGACATCAGTTTTTCTGGTAGATCAAATTCATAATCTCCTGGCACATATTTTTCCATCACTCCTTCTAAATAGGTTACAGGTTCGTAATAAACAGCATCTTTGGGCTGATAACCTTTCACTTGTCCATAGGTTACCCTAAGTGTACTATTTGCATCAGGAAAAAAACGTTCCTTAGGAAAGGTTTCCATCAAACCTTTCATATAATCTTTTTGCAAATCATTTATTTTTAGTTGAATGGCTTGATACTGAGGTTGAATGTTTTGATAGTATTCAATACAAAGTTTCTTACCAAAAGCATAGGCCACATCATTATTTAATTTTTTTAAAACTTCATCGAAATTTCCTGTTAGCAATTCAGTTGCTTTATTTTGATCTAACAGATTTGATTGACTATAAATTTGCGTTGTAAGTTCTTCAATACTGTTAGTATTTAATTCGTCTATTACATATTTTTTAGGGCTTTTCGATACATAAATTTCCATTATTTTTTTAAAAACCTCCTGATCAACTTGGGCGCTGTAGTTTTTGTAAAAACCCTTTAAACTATTCAGAAGTTTCTCTCTCTCCATTTCAAATAATTCGGGATTCTTTGTTACTTTTTCTTCAAATTGATAAAGTTGGGTTGTTTGCCTTAACAATTCTATATTTCTATTTACAACCTCGCCCCAATAAGCTTGCGCAAGAGCAATTTCTTCTAACTCGGTATAGTAATTGTTAAATGTCGGTATGATCTCTGAATACGACCTGTTATTGGCTACTTTTTTTTGAAATTCACTTTCTAGTTTCTGCTTTTTGGCTACGGCATCGGTTTTTGTAAGACCTTGGGTTTCGCCAATCCATTTTTTCCAATAATTTGCTGTACTAGCATATTTAGCAGCGTATTGAATTTTAATTTTATTATCGGCACGCATATATTTGTCGATAATTTTTAGGGCATTATCTCTGATTTCTATTTTTGCAGGATTGATCGTTTTTACAAGTTGATCAATAGCAAAGGAGGGTAAATACTCATCTGTGCTTCCTGGAAATCCAAAAACCATAGTAAAATCACCTTCCTCAACTCCGTCTAATGAAATAGGTAAGAAGTGTAAAGGAACATAAGGTTGATTTTCTTGACTATATTCTGCCGGACGATTGTTTTTATCTGCATAAATACGGAAAAGCGAAAAATCTCCTGTATGTCTGGGCCACATCCAATTATCTGTATCAGAACCAAATTTGCCGATGGATGAGGGTGGAGCCCCCACCATCCTAATATCTTTGAATTTTTCTGTTATAAAAAGCATGTACTGATTGCCTTTATACATGGGTTTGACCATAGCTTCTTGCCACTCTTCTTTATTCGCATCAGCTAGAATCTGGTTGATATTTTGATCAATTTGAGATTGTTTTTCTGATGGATTCATATCATTACTCACGCCATGTAAGGCAGCACTGCTAACATCTTCAATGCTTTTAATAAATGTTACATACATTCCTGGGTTTGGTAATTCATCGGATAATTTTTCAGCCCAAAATCCATCAGTTAGAAAATCTTTTTCTACCGTAGAATGTGATTGAATTGCCCCATAACCACAATGGTGATTGGTGAGAATAAGTCCTTGGGGTGAAATTATTTCACCTGTACAGCCTCCATTAAAATGAATAACTGCATCTTTTAAACTGGCATTGTTCACATCATAAATATCTTTCGCAGAAAGTTTACCGCCTAATTGATTTATTTCTTTTTCATTCATTCCTTCGAGTAAGGAAGGAATCCACATACCACCTTGCTGTGCAAAAATCAAAGAGGTTAGAAGCATAAAGAGTAAAGTAATTTTTTTCATTTTTAACTATCTATTTTTATTATGGTGTATTATATTCGATGCTATCTACGGCATTTTTTAAAAAATTTGGGGCTTTAAATCGATATCCGATATACATTTGAAAGAATGAACGAGAAGTATTGAAATCAACCAATGGATTTTCATCTCTGTTCAAAAAATTCCCGTTAAAATTAAATCCACCAAAAAAATCTTTCGAGTTGTATCCCATGCCAAAATCTAATAGTAAAATAGTTACCAATGCCGAATTTTCGGTAGTTTTATTTACCATATCTGCTTCGCTTATTCTTCTGCTATATTCATAACCCAAACCAGGAGCAAAACCTGCATTCACAAACCACCTTTGATTGATGACAAAATTGTAATAGTATCCGGCCGTAATAGCCGCATCAAAAATATTAAAGGTTTCATTAATTGATGAATCTGAGATCTTATTGTATTTTAAAATAAAACTCGGCATAAAAGTACCGGCACTTTTTCGCTGAATTTCTGTTTGGTTAATAAGTGATTTTAATGAATACTTTTCATTAAATCTGTAGCGGGTAATAGATCCTACTATCACTGATTTAAGCTTAGGTAAGATGATGTAGTCATCATAACCCGGCAAATAATCATTCCCGATTTTAATATCAGAAATATAGTATCCCTGTGTTTTACTGTATTCCAATGTCTGTAACCAATTGTTTAAAAAAACATCTCCTCCTATTTTAAATACTTTTGTTTTTCCTTTCTTGTCGCTGTCTGCATTTGCAAAAAATGTTGGTGTATAACCCAATTTAAAGGAGAGAAACCTGTAATTTACCGCAAGGCGCATTTTATAATTCAAATTAGGTACAATAGAATAGCTCAGCTCATTCTCATCAAAATCAAATGATTCTATATCATTATCAAGGCCAAATCTTACATTAAGCGTGTTGGTCATTTCTTCAATAAAATCTTTAGAAAATCGTCGATCGAAATTCTGACCCTGTAACCACAGAGGAATAAAGATTATTGTGAAAAAATACTTGTACATAAAATTGTAATAGTATTCAAAAATAGGTGAAACCAAAGAATATTTACAAAGATTAAAAGAATACTTTTCTAACTTTTATAAACGAAGCATTCATAAATTTATATATTAGCCAAAATTTTTTTGAAATGGAGAAAGTACCTTTAATTACTGATGATACCATTGTTTTCGGAATAATCATGCTCTGTTTGGGCTTTGTTTTTTTTACCTCCTCAAAAAAAGAGGGTTTTTGGCAAAAGTTTTACAAAATTGTTCCCGCACTACTAATGGCCTATTTACTTCCGGCTATTTTTAATTCTTTAGGAATAATTTCTGATGCTCATTCTAATTTGTATTTCGTTGCAAGTAGATATTTGTTGCCAGCTGCTTTGGTTTTAATGACTTTAAGTATAGATTTAAAAGCGATCTTTAATCTTGGGCCAAAAGCCTTAATCATGTTTTTTACAGGTACGATTGGAATTGTGATTGGTGGACCGATTGCGATTTTATTGATTTCAATTTTTTCACCAGAAACAGTTGGCGGAGCTGGATTTGATGCTACATGGCGGGGGCTAGCAACTCTGGCAGGAAGCTGGATTGGCGGTGGCGCAAATCAAGCGGCGATGCTAGAAATTTACCAATACAATCCTAAATTATACGGCGGAATGGTCTTGGTTGATATTGTCGTTGCAAATATACTAATGGCGGCTTTATTGATGGGAATTGGTAAGTCTGACAAAATTGATAAATGGTTAAAGGCAGATAATTCTGCCATTGACGAATTGGTAAAAAAAGTATCGCAATTCTCCGAAAGTGTAAAAAGAATACCGACGCTGACAGATTATATGATTATTGCCTCATTAGCATTTGTTACTGTTGCATTAGCGCATTTTTGGGCAAATTATATTTCTGATTTTCTTACGAATAATTTTGAAGCAGTAAAAGATAGTCGTTCTGCTTTTTCCTCATTCGGCTCTCAATTTTTCTGGATGATTTCAATTGCTACTTTTTTGGGAATTGTATTGTCTTACACCAAAGCCAAGAATTATGAAGGGGCAGGGGCTAGTAAAATAGGATCCGTTTTTATCTATATACTAGTTGCCACCATTGGTATGAAAATGGATTTGACTATGGTTTTAGACAATCCAGGACTTATTTTAATAGGGATTGTTTGGATGCTTATTCATGTGATTTTACTTTTTTTGGTGGCAAAAATCATCAAAGCACCTTATTTCTTTTTGGCCGTAGGAAGTCAGGCAAATGTTGGTGGTGCTGCGTCGGCACCTGTTGTTGCGGCTGCATTTCATCCATCTTTAGCAACTGTTGGAGTTCTTTTGGCTGTTTTTGGTTATGTTGTAGGAACCTATGGTGCCATTTTATGCGCAGAACTTATGCGAATAGTTTCTATACAAGGATGATATTTTTTAAAAATAATTTAGATATTTGCGCTCAAATTTACAAACAGATATGAAAAAGTTAATAGCGCTTGTTTTAATGGGATTAATCGTTTATTCCTGCGCAAAAGAAGAAGAAAATCTGATGATCGTTAAAGGGAATATTACCGGTTTGAGAAAAGGTAAGTTCTACTTACAAAAACAAATAGACTCCTTAGTTGTAAGTGTAGATTCTGTAGAAGTAAATGGGGAAAGTAATTTTATTTTAAAAGATATTGTAGAAAGTCCTGAGATGTATTACTTGGCTATGGATAAATCTGATAAAAAAATCCCATTCTTTGGTGAAAAAGATACTGTTTATATCAAATCAAGTTTAGAAAAATTTAATTTTAAATATTTGATAGATGGATCTGAGAATCAGGATCTATTAGATGATTATTACGACTTTATACAAAAGTTCAACGGTCAAAACCTAGATCTTCAAAAAGCTTATTGGCAGGCACAAATGAGCCAGAATACAGATTCTGTTACTTTAATTGAAAATCAACAAAAGGCACTAGAAAAAAGAAAATATTTATACGCAATTAATTACGCCATCAATCATAAAGACAAAGAAGTGTCACCCTATATTGCTCTAACCGATTTGGTTAATGCCAATACGGTATGGTTGGATAGTATCTATAATTCATTAAATCCTGAAATTAAAACCTCAAAATACGGTGAGGAACTTAAAAATTTCATCATTAAAATTAAAGTAGCAGAAGAGTAGGAGGTACTTAAGTTTTAAGTTTAATGCTCCAGGTATAAGTAAAATAGGAAACAACTTCTTGATCTTCATTATAGCCGGTAGCAGTTAGCAATACTTTTTGACCTTCTTTTGTTTCAATAGCTTTTGAGATAATTGAATTTATTTTATCACCGTCATCACAGATAAAATTTATTCTTCCGATTGCTTTCTTATAGAATTCTCCTGTTTGAGCTGTAACCAAAGTAGACAATTTTTGCTGAGAATTATCAACGCCTTTCATCAATAAAATTCCGGTAGCAAGTTCTGAAGCCATTCCTTGAGTTGCCCAATACATCGACTTAAATGGATTTTGATTGATCCATTGGAATTTCACAGATGCCACTGCTTTCCCATCAGAGATCTCTTTCAACCTTACTCCTGATAAAAATGCCGAGGGCAGTTTAATCATAATAAATTTATTCACCTTACTAACTGTAAACACCATTTTATAGCTTCTTTATTGCAATAGTAAGATTTTATAAAATAATTATGTTTGGTGTTAAATGTTAAAAAAATGTTAATTATAGTACTTTGTATTGCATAGTAGTGTAGATAAGATATATATTTGTATAAGATAGTATTTTACAAAAATAAAAATGAAAAACACAAACGAAAAAAACAATTCTCTATTGATGCATTTAAGCAGTCTTTGTGCCTATATTTTTCCATTAGGTGGAATCGTAGTGCCATTGGTGGTTTGGGAATTACAAAAGGAGAAAAGTGAATCTATGAACAAAGAGGGTAAAAGTGTAGTGAATTTTAATTTAAGTTATGCATTATATTTTACTATCGGTGTTTTGATGATCATTTCATTGGCCATCTTTATGGCAGCACATGAAGCGAATCATTTTTTACTATTCTCCATCATTTGTTTAGTTGTTTTTTTAGTCATCTTATCCATCGCGAAGTTTATATTAATTATTCTGGGTGTGATGAGTGCAAATAAAGGGGAGGATTTTCATTACCCCGGAACAATAAAATTTATCAACTAAAAACCTTAAAAAAATGATTACCATTTTAATTGCAGTGATTATCGTGATCACCCAACAAATTCAATCAATGATGAGTTAATTCACATCTAAAAAATGAACAAATGAAGATAGAAAATACAAAAGCGCAAATGCGCAAAGGGGTTTTGGAGTATTGCATTTTATCCATCTTACAAGATGAAGATGCATACACCTCAGAAATCCTGGATCAGTTAAAAGAGGCCAAATTATTAGTGGTCGAAGGTACAGTGTACCCGCTTTTGACCAGGTTGAAAAATGCCGGCTTACTCAGTTATAGATGGGAAGAATCAACTTCAGGACCACCAAGAAAGTATTATGGTTTGACTGAAAACGGGAAAATATTTCTTGAAGAATTAAACAAAACATGGGCAGACTTAGTTGCCGCTGTTGAACTAGTAACTAAAAAGAATAAAAAATCTAAAACGACCAAAAAATGAACAAGACTATAAATATTAATTTAGGAGGAAGTTTTTTTCATATAGACGAGAGTGCCTATTTCACTTTGAAAAAATACTTAGAATCTGTTAAAGCTTCATTAAGCGATGATCCGAAGGGGCGAGATGAAATTTTGGCTGATATAGAGTCACGCATTGGTGAATTGCTCAGTGAAAAAATAAAAGATGTGCGGCAGGTTGTAAATGAGAACGACATAAATGAGATCATCGAAGTTATGGGGAAACCAGAAGATTACTCTGTAGATGAAGATGTTTTTATGGATTACAGTACAACGTATACACATAAAAAATCTAAAAAATTATATCGGGATGCAGATGATAAATTTCTTGGAGGTGTTTCGTCTGGGATGGCACATTATTTCAATATAGATGTGATATGGATTAGATTGGCCTGGTTAATTGCTGCTTTTGGATTTGGTTTTGGTTTTATTGTATATCCTATTTTATGGATTTTGCTCCCACAGGCGAATACAACTGCCGAAAAGCTTGAAATGATGGGTGAAGCGGTTAATATATCAAACATCGAAAAAAAAATTAAAGAAGAATTAAATGAGGCTGGAGAGCGCATAAAAGCTGGTTTTTCGGATGCTAGTCAAAAAGTAAAGAACGCAGATTACCAAAAGTATGGCAACAAGGCTAAATCTGGTGCCCAAGAACTAGTTGACGCCATTGGCAATATTTTTGGAACTATTTTCATGGTCATCGGAAAACTTATAGGTATTTTGTTAATTATCGTTTCATTATCTCTTTTAGTGGCATTGGTCATAGGTGTATTTACCTTAGGTTCTATTGATTTTGTGCATGATGGCTGGGTCTTTGATCACTCCTTGTTTTTTAATAACTCGGGCTTGCCTATCTGGTTGATTTCAATCTTATCATTTTTATTAATAGGTATACCTGTTTTTTGGCTTTTTTTACTGGGGTTAAGAATTCTTTCGAGCAAGGCTAAAACGATGGGTAAAACCGGAAATCTATCTTTACTTGGGATTTGGTTGGTAGCTTTGGTAACCAGTATCTTCTTTGGTACTAAGCAAGTAATGCAAACTGCTTTTGACGGTGTTGTGAATGAAAATAAGGAATTGTTCGTCTCAACAGCCGATACTTTGACCATCAAATTTGTCGACCATGAGAAGTTGGGAAATAGTGAATTGCGCAGAAGTTGGGGTTATGATGTGGTTACGGATTACAACAATGAGGATAGGGTTTATTCTACCAATATTCGGTTTGATATTCATCAAGCAGATGGAGAAACTGCTTACATGAAGATTAGAAAAAAGTCTAAGGGAAATAGCCGTGAGTCAGCGCGAGAATTCGCAGAAATGATTGACTATAGATTTATGATTGACTCAACAAAAATAGAATTGAACGGTTATTTTCTTACCGATTTATCGAATAAATTTAAGGAGCAAAAGTTGTATATAGACTTGTATTTACCTGAAAATCAAATGATATATTTGGATAAATCAACAGAGTCCTACCTTTATGATGTTGATAATTTCTACGACATATATGATAAGGATATGGCGAGGCATTTCTTTGTCATGCATCAAGATGGATTGAAATGTACAGATTGTGATTTAGAATGGAGTAGCGATGGTAATGATAACGGTGATGGTACAGTTCGGCCAGAATCTTTTAATATGAAAATTGATGATGAAGGTGTTCATATAGATATAGTAGACGATACCGAGAGCAAGGCTACTGTCAAAATTGATAAAAATGGAATCAAAATAGAAGGTGAGAAGGATTCCATTTAAAGATTTACCATTCAACATGAGAATTCGACAATTCAAGCAATTGATTTTTTCAAAATGAAAATCTCAAAATACTTTTAACCAAACCTTAAAATCTAGAATCTAATGAAGACCCTATCAAAAATTATTGTATTGCTCGTTGTGAGTCAACTTTCAATTTCCTGTTTTTTAAATGGGGCAAAAGGAAACGGAGATGTTGTGATCACCCAAAGAGATATTCCAAAAGATTTTATTAAGATAGATGCCAGTGCTGGCCTTAATGTTATACTCAAAATTGAAGATAGAACTTCTGTAAAAGTGGAAACAGATGAAAACTTGCAAGAGCTTATAACTACCCACGTTAAAAATGGTGTTTTGTATCTTAGTGTAAAAAGTTTTATCAGAAGTTCATCTGCAAAAAATGTTTATGTTTCAATGCCCGGTGTAAATGGCTTGATGGCACATAGCGGGGCAGCTATTAAAACACAAGATGAAATACGATCAAAAGAACTTGAATTAAAAGCTTCAAGCGGAGGTAATTTAAATTTAGTAATAGTTGCAAAAGAGGTAAATGGAGATGCTAGCAGTGGTGGATCTGTTTTATTAAGAGGAGAATGTGATAATTTTATGGTAAATGCTTCAAGTGGAGGAAATATACAGGCAAGTCGGTTCGAGGTCGAAAAATGTGATGCAAAAGCTTCAAGTGGAGGAAATATTTCTGTAAATGTAAAAGATGGATTAATTACTGATATAAGCAGTGGTGGTAGTGTAAGAAATACGCGAGAAGAACAGAATTTATCTCGATAAAAACTTTATTTATTCCAATAAAATATAGCAAATTAAAGTCGCTAATTCTTAGAATAGCGACTTTTTTTTGATAGGACGGAAGAGAACCTTATTCATTCATATCGAGTAAAATATTCTTTGTAGTTTCTGCATATTTTCTACCGATAGGAATTCTTTTCTTATTAATCTGAATAGAATTTCCTTCAATAAATTCAACTTCATTAAGGGAAATAAGAAAAGATCTATGAATCCTTAAAAATTTTTCGGTTGGTAATTCTTCCTCGAGACTTGTTAGTGATTTGTGCACCAGGTAATTACCTGTTTTAGTGAAAATTTTCACATAGTCTTTTAAGCTTTCCACATAAAATATATCATCAAACTTTACCTTAACGTGTTTTTTATCCACCTTGATAAAAATGGATGTTTTTTCTGAATTCCCATAATCTTGAGGGAAATCAGGTTTAAATAGATTCTTTATTTTTTGGGTCGCTTTCAAAAACCGACTAAAAGCGATCGGTTTTAATAAATAATCTACCACATTTAAATCATAGCTTTCTGCGGCAAACTCTCTGTGTGCAGTGGTTATTACAAAGTGTGCTTTTGTATTTATGCTTTTAATAAAATCTAAGCCATTCATTTTAGGCATGTTGATATCAATAAAAATGACATTAATATCTTCATTTTCAATAGTTGATATCGCTTCTAACGGATTGCTAAAACTAGCAATCAGTTTAAAATCCGGAATTTCATTGAGATGCGATTCTAATACTTTGGTTGCCAAGTATTCGTCATCAATCGAAATACATTTAATAATCATATGACAGATAATTCTAGATTTACAATATACTTATGATTTTCTATTTTTGTCGATAAATTATACTTTTTACCGTAAATTAGATCCAATCTTCTCTTCACATTTTCAAGACCAATACCATGGTTTGTTTTCTTTTTTGGGGTTCCATCAATTGTATTAGCAACATTAAAATAAATGGTATCTTTTTTTGATTCAAAAGTGATACTTATTTTGAGCTTATCACTGTTTCTTGCCCCATGTTTAAAACAATTTTCAACAAATGTAAGGAGGATGAGGGGTGGTACTTGAATACCAGAAAAATCTCCGATCAAACTTATATCAGTCTTTACTTTATCCCCAAACCTAAGTTCCTCCAGTTCGATATAAGCTTGAATATAGTTTATTTCTTTTAAAATATCGACAAATGGATTATTGACTTCGTATAAAACGTATTGCATCATATCAGAAAGTTTAACTACAACTTCCGGGGCATTATCAGATTTCATGATTGTTAATGCATATAAATTGTTTAATGTATTAAAGAAAAAATGTGGTTGAATTTGCGATTTCAAAAAATCTAATTCGGTTTTTGTTTGCAATTGTAATAATTCATTGTTTTTTCTTTTTTCCTCTCCCCAGTCATAGGTAAGTTTTATAGCAGATGCCAATGCTACCACATAAACTTCACCAATTATAACGGCAACTACATGATTAAATGTATAGGCTTGATGTATACCATCTGCCTCTGGCCATAGGTTTTTTGATACAAATATGTAGTTTAAACCTGTTCTTAAAAAATAAATACCACCAAGTAGTAGTCCAAAATAGATTAAAAATTGAATAAATTTTTTTGTGGCAATATAGTTGGGTATAAGATAATATATGGTTGTATAGGTGATAATCATGTGTAATGGAAATTCAACCAGATTTGATTTTAAAGAATATTGATAATCGTTAAAATATGATCCCCACCTTATTACATTAAAAAAGAAATAAATAGACCAAAAAATAACATGGTATTTCAGTTTTATTCTGTGACTTTTTATCATAAAATAATGTTACCTAAGCAAGTCTTATAACAAATGTAGGTGTATCTTTTTTTAAAATCATAACAGCTTATATTTTTTTTGAATCTTTTCACTATTAATATCACTTTCATTCGGTTTGACTCTCATAATACCCGCTACCAATATAGATGGATTTGGAAGGAATACTTATTTCAAAAAAAAAATAAGAAGAGAGCGAATTAATAATTTTCAAATTACATTGCAGATTTATGCGTTTTTGACAATAAATGGGATAAAATATTATAATATTAATTCTGAAAAAGTATATAACAATATAATATATTCTTTTTTTTGAAGCTTTTTTCGTGCTTTTGATCATATTTTTTAAAAATCAAGACTTTTTGTGAAATAATTTGCGTGTATATATGTGTATTTTTTCAAAATAGACTTTATTTTCATTCATTCACGTATATAATTGATTGAAAAAATGGTGTTTATATCGTAAAATGGTTAAATTTCCATGTAACTAGGCTTTATGTCAATCTTAATATACGCAAATATTATTATATTTAAAGTGTTGAAATACAATTATATAAGCTAATCTCTAACAAAAAAATATTTTATAAATGCAAAAAAACGCATAAAAAAGCATGTTTTTGTTCTTTTTTATATACTTTAGCGCAATACTGACTTAAAATAAGTATTAAATAAAATTATTCAATTATGGGAAAAAAGTTATTCTTGACCTTTTTAGTCGCTCTGTCAACCCTGTGTACCTTAAGTGCTCAGCAAATTTTGGTTGGTGGTAGTGTTAAAGATTCTTACGGAGAACCTCTGCCAGGCGTAAATGTTTTGGTAAAAGGCACAGCAACAGGAACAGTAACTGATTTTGACGGAACTTTTAAAGTTAATGCAAATTCAGGAGATGTTTTGGTTTTTTCTTACGTAGGTTTTGCCGACATAGAAAGGGTAGTAGATGGTGCTTCAATCGATATTGTTTTGATTGAAGATGCCGAGAGTTTAGATGAAGTGGTAGTAACTGCTTTAGGAATCAAGCGTGAGGCTAAAGCCTTAGGTTATTCATTAACTGAAGTGGAAGGAGATGAGCTAGCGCAGGTAAAAACAACAAGTGCCGTAAATTCATTACAAGGTAGGGTTGCAGGTGTGAATGTATCTACAAGTAGTACCGGGGCTTCAGGATCTAGTCGCGTTATTATTAGAGGAGCGAGTTCTTTAACGGGGAACAACCAACCTCTATATGTTGTTGATGGTATACCAATTATCAATTCAACTAAAGCCTCAGTGGGTAGATTTGATGGGGAGTTTGGTGATGGAGGAGATGATATCTCTTCTATAAGTCCGGATGATATCGAATCTGTATCTGTCTTAAAAGGTAGTTCTGCGGCGGCACTTTACGGATCTCAAGCTTCGAACGGTGTTATTATGATTACTACAAAATCAGGAAAGAGAAACAAAGGTTTTGGCGTAGAATTTTCTTCATCTTTAACATTCGAAAAAGTAAACACAGATTTACAAGATTTTCAAAAAGAATACGGTCAGGGTAGATTTGGACTGAATCCAAACTTTGAGTATGTAGAGGGAGAAGTTGTAGCGATAACTGATCCAGAGAACTTAATTTCTTCTGCAGAAGCATCAGCATTGCAATCTTGGGGATCTAAGTTAGATGGAAGCATGATCATTAATTCTGATGGAGTATACAGACCTTATACAAATGCAGGGAATAACCTAGATAGATTTTATAATACCGGATCTACAGCTATTAATACAATTTCATTGGTAAAGGGAGATGAAAATTTATCGTACCGCATGTCTGCTTCATTTTTAGACAACAACGATGTTTTTCCAAATAGTACTTTAGATCGTCAATCTTATTCTTTAAGTGCTACAGCGAAAATTAATCCTAAATTAACAAGTACAGTTAATGCGAGATATATTTTGGAAAAAGTACATAACCGTGTGGGAATTGGTGATGGACCTGGAAATGCAAACTTTTCTGTCATGATGTTACCTGTTAATACAGATGTAACAGTAATGAAGCCTGGTTATAACCTTGATGGAACAGAGAACAATTTCTTAGGCTCTGTGTGGTTTACAAACCCATATTGGGTCACAGATAAGTTCAATAATAACGATGAAAAAAACAGAATCATCGCTTCTACTACATTGAGATATGACATTACTGATTGGTTGTATTTAAATGGTAGAGCCGGTATTGATTCTTATGACTTTTCTGTTAAAAGAGTAACTCCATGGGGAACAGCTTATCGCGAAGGAGGGAGATTGTATCAGGCAAAATCTACATATTCTTTGTTTGATGCTGATGTAATGCTTGGCATAGATAAGGATATCACCTCAAAATTTGGAACCAATTCTATCATTGGTGGGAATACTAGAAAGGCTACTTTTGAGCAATTAAGTGCACAGGGAGATAATTTTGTAATTGTTGGTTTAGAAGATTTAAACAATACAACTAATCCTATTCCGGTTAATAGTTTTAACGAAAAAAAGATCAATTCAATTTATGGTTCTTTTGAATTTGACTATGACGATTCATTCTTTTTAACCTTTACAGGAAGGAACGAATGGTTTTCAAGTTTGTCTTTCCCAGGAAAAACAACACCAAATAACGATTTTTACTGGTCGTTGAGTGGTTCGATGTTGCTAAACGAAATTTTCAATGCATCTAATAATGGTCCTGTGAACTATGCAAAAATTAGAGCGAGTTATGCTCAGGTTGCGGGAGATACTTCTCCTTACGCTTTGAACCTCGATTATGCTATTTTAGGAACATTTTTAGGTCAACCATTTGGTGAAATCAATGGTGGTCGAATTCCAAATCCTAACTTAGTTCCACTTCAGAAAAACGAATTTGAAATTGGATTTGATGGAAGATTTTTTGAAAATAGATTGCATTTAGATGTTGCATACTATGACAACACAACAAAAAATGATATCGTAAGTGCCAGTGCAACCAGTACTTCCGGATATACTTCTGCCCTCCTAAATGTTGGTGAGTTAAATAATAAAGGACTTGAATTGTTATTGGAAGGTTATCCAATTAGGAATGATAATTTTTTCTGGAATACAGGCTTTAATATGGCGTATAACGATAGTGAAATCGTAAGTACCAATGATGAAGCTAATCCGATTACAATGGCCTTAAGTAGAAATGGAACTGCAAATATCTCTCACGAAGTAGGAGAAAATTACGGTACTATTTCTGGTGAAGCGTATAAAAGAGATGAAAACGGAAATATATTTTATAGAATCGACGGACAAGGAATTCCTAGGCCAGTACGCGGTGATCGTAAAATTTTAGGTGTTGGTGTTGCTCCATTAACAATGGGATTCTCTAACACATTCAGTTATAAAAATCTAAGTTTGAACTTTCTCATTGATGGTAAGTTTGGTGGTCAGGTTTTTTCAGGAACAAACGAGCAAGCTTATGCAAGTGGTAAACACAAAGAAACCTTAAAAGGTAGAGAGAATGGATTGGTTGTTTCTGGAATTAATGAAGATACCGGAGAGGCTTTTGAAACTACGGTACCAGTTCGAAGTTTGTCTTCATACTATAGCTATATAGCTGGAGAAAATACAGGAATCGCTGAAGAGTTTGTATACGATACAGATTTTATAAAATTTAGAGAATTAAGTTTAAGTTATAGTTTACCAACCAAATATTTAAAAGAAGGCTTTGTGAAGGATATGAGATTTTCTCTAATCGGAAGAAACCTATTTTTTCTAATGAGAGAGGTAGATAATATCGATCCTGAATCGTCGCTCAATAATACCAATGCACAAGGTATGGAAAGATTTGGTATGCCTGCTACAAGAAGCCTTGGATTCTCAGTTAATGTTAAATTTTAAAACATGTTAAAAATGAAAAAACTAATTTATTTATTCTTAATAGTCTTATCATTTTCGGCTTGTGATAATGGCTTCGAAGAAATGAACGTAGACCCAACGAAGCCAACAGCACTTCCTCCTAATGTAGCAATTACAGGTATACAAATGTATACGGCCGGTACTAGTTATGTGGCGAGCTTGTTCTATCACATGGGAGTAGTTATGCCGATTATGCAACAATTAAATTGTACAAGTTATACTTGGGAATATACAAGATCACAAGATGCTAGATTTTTTGATGAGCAATTCCCGAGTTCAGTGAAAGGCATAGTTGATTTAGTAAATAATCTTGAAAAAGCAGAAGGACCTTTCGCTGAAACCGATCTTGCTATTGCTAACGTATGGAAAGTACTTGTTTTTAGTAGATTAACTGATGCTTATGGAGATATTCCATATTCTGAAGCTGCAAAGGGGTTTATCGAAGGAATTCGTTTTCCAAAATATGACACGCAAGAATCGATTTATGCTGATATGCTTCGAATTTTAGAGGAGTCATCTAATATTTTGGCTAAAGGTGGTGAAAACTCTTTCGGTCAGGGTGATGTTGTTTATGGAGGAGACACGATGAAATGGAAAAAATTTGCAAATTCCTTAATGCTACGTTTAGCCATGAGAATGGTGAAAGTTGATCCTGCTGCCGCACAAGCATGGGCTTCAAAAGCAATTGATGCTGGAGTAATGGAAAGCAATGATGATATTGCTTATATGAGATTTGAATCGACTGCTGGTTATGGTGGCGTTTTCGGACCAACTGTAAACCCAATTTCAAGATCTTTTGCTTCTAGATTCGGTAACCAAGTAAAAATGGCTGGTACTTTTATAGATTTTATGAAAGAAAGAAACGATCCGAGAGTTTCTGTATTAAGCTCAACCACCGCTGGTGAAACAGATTTTGATTTACAGGTTGGTCAACCAAATGAGGATCGATCTAGAACATCGGCAAATTCAAAACCTAATATGAAAATATTTGGTGGTTTGGTTGGATGGTCTTGGTTTAGAAGTGAAGGTAACTATGATGCGCCATTCTTTTTCCAAACTTATGCAGAGGTTGAGTTAATGTTAGCAGAGGCTGCTTATCGTTGGGGACTTGCCGGTGGAGATGTCGAGGATCACTACAACAAAGGTGTAACTTCAGCAATGACATATCTAAAGCTATATGAAGCTGCAGCTTTAACTCAGGCTGGAGAGGCTACCATTACGCAAGCACAGATAGATGCATATTTGGAAGAAAATCCTTTCAATGCAAATGAAGCTTTGAAAATGATAAACGAACAATACTGGGTTGCTTCTTTTCCAAATGGATTAGAAACTTGGGCTAATTGGAAGAGATCTGGATATCCTGAATTAGTACCACAAGAATTTAATTGGAGTGAAACTGACGGAGGAATACCAAGAAGATTTACCTACCCTGCGACAGAGCGGGCAAATAATCCTGATAATTTGCAAGAAGCAATAGACAGGCAAGGAGATCAACTTACCACCCGGATTTGGTGGGATGTTAATTAGTAATTGTTTTTATGAAAAAGCTGTTTTATTTAAAACAGCTTTTTTTTCATTTTAAATAGATTAACAAGTCAGACATTTAACGCTATTAATTGTTCCTTTTGCGTTGTATGTCGATTTTATTACACAGAATCTCTAATTCTTATTAAGTTTAACCAATTGAACGAAATTTTTATTGGAAGATTGGTAGAAACTGGTTAGTAAAAATTCTTTTAAACAACAATAATA
The DNA here is from genome assembly GCF_042679565.1 of Namhaeicola litoreus. Taxonomy (NCBI): domain Bacteria; kingdom Pseudomonadati; phylum Bacteroidota; class Flavobacteriia; order Flavobacteriales; family Flavobacteriaceae; genus Namhaeicola; species Namhaeicola litoreus. Next base: position 525,358 of record NZ_JBHTMY010000003.1, read on the forward strand.
ACAACAAAATGGAAATTAGTATTAATCACGAACAGGCAGGAAAATTTGAAGAAACACGTTTTGAAAAGATACACAACGTAATTTTTAAAGATTCGAACAAGGCCTCTGTTATTGTGGCGCAAGAAATTGCAAACCTTATTAAAAAAAAGGAAAAACTTGGTGAAAAATGTGTGCTTGGCTTAGCAACTGGTTCTTCTCCGATAAAGGTTTATGAAGAATTAGTTAGAATGCATAAAGAAGAGGGCTTAAGCTTTAAAAATGTGGTAACTTTCAATCTAGACGAATATTATCCGATGCAAAAAACTAATACGCAAAGTTATTGGTATTTTATGCATGAGCACCTTTTTAATCATATAGATATTTTACCAGAAAATATTAATATTCCTAATGGTGAAATTCCATCAAATGAAATTTATCAGTTTTGCATTGATTATGAAATGAAAATCAAAGAAGCTGGGGGATTAGATTTTCAATTGTTAGGTATTGGTAGAACAGGACATATTGGATTTAATGAACCTGGTTCTCATTTTAATTCGGGCACCAGAAATATTACGCTAGATCATATTACAAGAATTGATGCTGCTCCTGCTTTTTTAGGAATAGATAATGTGCCTAAAGTAGCAATTACCATGGGGATAAGTACCATTAGAAGGGCAAAAAGAATAGTTCTTTTGGCTTGGGGTATTAATAAAGCCGCTGTAGTACAGAAAGCCATAGAAGGTGAAGTGACATCAGAAATTCCTTCCTCTTATTTGCAACATCACGATAACGTAACTTTTGTCTTAGATGAAGGTGCTTCAGAAGAACTAACCAGAATTAAAACACCTTGGCTAGTGAAATCATGCGATTGGACAAATGAATTGACTTTGAAGGCAGCTGTTTGGTTAAGTGGTTTGGTTAAAAAGTCAATTTTAAAATTGACAGATTCAGATTACAACAACAACGGAATGGCTAATTTATTAGTTGAACACGGCTCGGCTTACAATTTAAATATTTCCTTGTTTAATCAATTGCAACATACCATTACGGGTTGGCCAGGAGGTAAGCCAAATGCTGATGATACAAATAGACCCGAAAGAAAAGGTCCGGCTAGAAAGAGAGTAATCATTTTTAGTCCACATCCGGATGACGATGTTATCTCGATGGGTGGTACTTTTGATCGTTTGGTGGAGCAGGGGCATGAAGTTCATGTGGCTTATCAAACTTCCGGGAATATTGCAGTTTCTGATAAAGAGGCAATGAAATTTGCTGAGGTTGGACTTGCCATGAATCCTCAAAGTGAGCACTTTAATAGGATAGTGGATGGCATTCATAACAAAAAGGAATTTGATATTGATAACATTGAGGTAAGAATGTTAAAAGGTTTTATTCGACAAAAGGAATGTCTGGCGGCAACCAGATATTTGTCTGTTCCGGATCATCAAGTGCATTTTTTAAATCTGCCTTTTTACGAAACTGGAAGAGTGAAAAAGAACAAACTGAGCTCTGTAGATATTGATATTATGAAAAATCTGATCGAAGAAGTAAAGCCACATCAAATTTATGCTGCCGGAGATTTAGCAGATCCACATGGAACACATAAAGTTTGTCTTGATGCCCTTTTTGGTGCGTTGGGTGAATTAAAAGAAAAAAAGTATATGGATGATTGTTGGGTATGGTTATACCGTGGGGCTTGGCATGAATGGGAAATTCATGAAATAGAAATGGCAGTTCCAATGAGTCCTGATCAAGTTTTGAAAAAGCGTCAGGCTATCTTTTATCATCAATCTCAGAAAGATGGAGTGATGTTTCAGGGAGATGACTCACGAGAATTTTGGATGCGAGCTGAAGATAGAAATAAAGCCACTGCACAAAAGTATCATGCGCTTGGTCTAGCCGATTACGAGGCTTTGGAAGCGTTTAAAAGGTATCATTTTTAATTGATAGTAAATAAGAAAAGGTGGTTGAGAAATGGTTCTTAACCACCTTTTTATAATTCTATGAAAAATTCATTTTTATTTCTCGTTGGTTTATTTGTTTTCTCAATTGCTAAAGGTTTGAGTCAAAACATTCAACTAATGCCTTACCCAGAACAGATTTCGGTAGTAAAAGGGCATTTCAAGATTGATCAGACATTTACGGTTCAGGTAAAAGGTAATCCTGATAAAAGGATTTACAGAAATGCAACAAATTTTATTAGAAATATTTCCAATAAAACGGGTGTTTTTATTGATCAAGGTTTTGTTGAACCAAATATTCAGATTGAGAATCCGAAGCTTTTGATCAGAATCAACAGACCTGGGTTAAATGAGTTGAGAGAGGATGAATCATATTTCTTAGAAGTTGGACAAGATCAAATTGTTTTAAATGCCAATACTGATCTAGGAGCAATTCATGGTTTACAAACGCTTTTTCAACTAGTTGCCGTTCAAAATGGGTCTTATGTCTTTCCTTGTGTTAAAATTAACGATAAACCTAGGTTTGTTTGGAGGGGTTTAATGATAGATGTATCAAGACATTTTATGCCAGTTGAGGTAATCAAACGAAATTTAGATGCCATGTCTTTTGTGAAAATGAATGTATTTCATTGGCATTTATCAGATGATCAAGGATTTAGGGTTGAAGTGAAAAGCCTACCAAAATTGCATGAAAAAGGTTCTGATGGCGATTATTATACTCAGGAACAAATCAAGGAAATCGTAGCGTATGCAGCAACGCGTGGTATTAGAGTCGTTCCGGAGTTTGATGTACCACCTCATGCCACCGCAATTTTAACAGCTTATCCCGAATTGGGAAGTAAGGATACGATCTACAGTTTAGAGCGTAATGCAGGAATATTTGACCCAACATTAGATCCAACCAATGAAAGGGTTTATCAGTTTTTAGATCAACTATTTAAAGAAATTACTCCTTTATTTCCGGATTCCTATGTTCATATTGGTGGAGATGAAAATGCTGGTGTGCATTGGGATGAAAACGAAAAAATAACTCAATTCAAAAAAGAGAATAACTTAAAAAGCAATCATGATCTGCAGACCTATTTTAATTTACGACTTGAAAAAATACTTTCAAAATACAATAAGAAATTGGTAGGTTGGGAAGAGATCATGACTCCCAAGATGTCTAAATCTGCTGTAATTCATGCTTGGAGAGGTGAAAACGAAGGATTAAAACCTAAGCAATCATTAGTAGATGCTGTAAAGAATGGCCATGAAACTATCTTGTCGAATGGTTATTATATTGATTTAATGTTGTCTGTGGAAAGTCATTACCTTGTAGATCCAATGCCTGATGAACAATTATCAAAAGAGGAAGAGGCCAGAGTTCTAGGTGGTGAAGCAACCATGTGGTCAGAATTAGTAACTCCATTGACAATAGATTCGAGAATATGGCCAAGAACTGCAGCTATTGCTGAAAGATTATGGTCGCCCAAAGAGATAAACGATTTAGATTTTATGTTTGAGAGATATGAGAAAATTAGTAATGACCTTGAACAAATTGGCATTCAACATAAAAGAAATAAAGATGTGATTTTGAGAAATATTTCTAATTTTCAGGATATTAGGGCATTGGATGAGCTTTCTAAAATCAGTGAACCCTTTAAGGTTTATTCTAGAAACGTAGGTGGAACAGAGTATAAGATGTTTTCTCCGTTGACATTATTTGCTGATGCCTGCACGGCAGATGCCCTGTTAAAAAGAAAATTTAACAAATTGGTAAAAGAGTATATATCTACAGAGAATGAAACCTCAGGAAAAGAATTGATATCAAATTTTAATAATTGGGGAAAATTGAATGATGAGCTAAAAAGTATAGCAACTCAAGCTCCACTCATTGAAAGGATTATTCCTTATACCGCAAGAATTGAAGGAATTTCTAAATTGATGATAGATGCGCTGGAGAATAAGAAAATGTCTGAAAATCAATTTGATCAACTCACTGTTTTATTAAATCAAAAGGAGGATCCATTACAAAATTTAGATGTAGAATTTGCACTAAAAAAATCAACATTAGATTTAGCTAATTATTTAAGAACAATAAAACCATGAAACCTCTTTATCTCAAATATTATTTCTGCTTATTTTTTGTGTTAAACATTGTTGCTAATTTAATAGCTCAAACATCAGACTTTACCGAAGAAGAAATGTTTACGTCGGGTATTGAAGGGCCGGCCACTGATAAATACGGCAATATTTACGCGGTAAATTTTGGTGAGGAAGGAACAATTGGGAAAGTCGATCCGAAGGGGAATGTTGAATTATTCATAAAACTACCTCAAGGAAGTATTGGAAATGGAATCAGATTTGATAAAAAGGGAGACATGTTTATCGCGGATTATGTCGGGCATAACATTCTAAAAGTTTCAATAAATTCAACTAATATTGAGGTATTTGCCCATGAGTCAGCCGCAAATCAACCAAATGATCTGGCCATTAGCCCAAATAGTCAAATTTTTGCCAGTGATCCGAATTGGCAAAATAATACGGGAAACTTATGGCGGGTCGAACAGGGAAACTTTGTATTATTGGAAAGGGAGATGGGAACTACAAATGGCATAGAAGTAAGTCCTGACGGTAGTAAGCTATATGTAAATGAATCCATCCAAAGAAAAATTTGGGTATATGATCTCAGTTTAACCGGTGAAATTTCCAATAAAAAATTGTTCTACAACTTTGATGATTTTGGATTAGACGGCATGCGCACTGACGCAAATGGAAATTTATATGTTTGTAGATATGGTGCTGGAAAGGTTGTCATTTTATCTCCAAAAGGCAAATTACTAAAAACAATTATGCTAATAGGGAAAAACCCGACAAACATTACTTTTGGTGGTGAGAACAATGATCAATGTTTTGTTACTTTGGCAGATAGGGGATGTATTGAGCAGTTCAAAGCCTTGTTTTCTGATAGAGAATAATTCATAACCCCTATTCTATAAGGGGGTTTGTAAGAAAATATTCCAAATTGTAATCTCAAACGATTTCGGTTAAAACTAAAATGTCGAGTCTTTTTTACACTTATTTTTTCTATTTTTGTTTGGCTTAAAATAAAATATGAGAAAAAGAATCACAAGAGTAGCTGTAATGACATCCGGAGGAGATTCTCCCGGTATGAATGCAGCCATAAGATCAGTAGTAAGATCTTGTGCATACTACAAAATAGATTGTGTTGGTATTTATAGGGGTTATCAGGGGCTTATAGAAGCAGATTTTATAAGTATGAACGCCAGAAGTGTGCACAATATAATCAATAAAGGAGGAACGATCTTAAAATCTGCAAGATCGAAAGATTTTATGGAAAAAGAAGGGCGTGAAAAAGCATATAATAATTTAATTGCTTCTGATATTCATGCCTTGGTAGTCATTGGTGGAGATGGCTCGTTTACAGGAGGAATGGTTTTTAATAAAGAATTTAACTTTCCTGTCATTGGAATTCCAGGAACAATAGACAACGATATATTCGGCACAGATTATACTATTGGTTACGATACTGCTTTAAATACAGTTGTAGATGTAATTGATAAAATTAGAGATACAGCAAGTTCGCACAATCGATTATTTTTTGTGGAAGTTATGGGTCGTGACTCTGGCTTTATTGCACTTCATGCTGGAATAGGAGCTGGAGCTGAAGAAATACTTATTCCCGAAGAAGATTTAGGTTTGGATCGATTGTTAGATTCTCTGCAGAAAAGTAGAAGGTCTGGAAAATCGTCGAGTATTGTAGTAGTGGCAGAAGGTGATAAAACGGGTAAAAATGTATTTGAAATAGCTCAATTTATAGAGAAAAATCTTCCTGAATATGAGGTGAGAGTATCTATTATGGGCCATATGCAAAGAGGTGGTTCGCCTAGCTGTTTTGATAGAGTTTTGGCAAGTAGAATGGGTGTAAAAGCAGTAGAACTTTTATTAGATGGCAAAACTAATCTAATGGTTGGCTCTGTGAATAATGAAATGGTGGCTGTAGATCTCGAATTGGCCGTAAAAGAGCACCACGCAATAAACAAAGAAATATTAAGAATTTCTGATATAATGTCAGTGTAATAACAACTAAAATTAAACGAAATGATTAAAGTAGGTATTAACGGATTTGGTCGAATAGGTAGATTAGCATTTAGAATTGCTACTCAAAGAAAAGATATTCAAGTAGTTGCCATCAATGATTTATTAGATGTAGATTATTTGGCATATATGCTAAAATATGACTCTGTACATGGTCAATTTGATGGTGAAGTAGAAGTTAAAAATGGAAAGTTGGTCGTAAATGGAGAGGTAATCAGAATTACTGCAGAAAGAAACCCAGCTGATTTAAAATGGAATGAAGTTGGGGCAGAATATGTTATCGAATCAACTGGTTTGTTTACAACTAAAGAAAAAGCAGATTTACACATACAAGGTGGTGCAAAAAAAGTGGTGATCTCAGCTCCTTCAGCGGATGCTCCAATGTTCGTAATGGGAGTTAATCATAAAGAATTAAAAGCTTCTGATACAATTTTCTCTAATGCATCGTGCACAACCAACTGTTTGGCGCCAATTGCCAAAGTATTGAATGATGCTTATGGCATTACTGATGGATTAATGACAACAATTCACGCAACAACGGCTACTCAAAAAACAGTTGATGGACCTTCTATGAAAGACTGGAGAGGTGGACGTGCAGCTTTACATAATATCATTCCATCTTCAACTGGAGCTGCCAAAGCTGTCGGAAAAGTAATTCCGTCATTAAATGGAAAATTAACAGGTATGTCATTCAGAGTTCCGGTGATGGATGTGTCAGTAGTTGATTTAACAGTAAATCTTTCAAAAAGTGCAACATACGAAGATATTTGCAAAACAATGAAAGCAGCCTCTGAGGGAGAATTAAAAGGAATTTTAGGATATACAGAAGAATCTGTTGTCTCTCAGGATTTTGTTGGTGAATCTTGTACATCTGTTTTTGATGCAGGTGCGGGTATTGCCTTGACAGATAAGTTTGTAAAAGTAGTTTCTTGGTATGATAATGAGTACGGTTACTCAACTAAGATTCTTGATTTGATTGCACACGCTGCAACATTGTAAGAAGTTAAACCAAATTTAAAAACCCGCAATTTTTATTGCGGGTTTTTTTGTACAATAGAATGAAATTATTTTTTTGTCAAATTAGAAATACTTTAAAACGATTTGCTATTTTGTATCTTTGAATTTCATGAAAAAAGTAAAGATTATAGAGTGTCCGAGAGATGCCATGCAAGGCATTACGGAAAGATTTATTCCTACAGAGGATAAGATTACCTATATCAATGCTTTGCTCAAAGTAGGTTTTGATACACTAGACTTTGGAAGCTTCGTATCGCCAAAAGCAATCCCCCAAATGAGAGATTCGGCGGAAGTCCTGAGTGAATTGGACGTAAAAAATTCTAGAACTAAACTATTAGCAATTGTTGCTAATTTAAGAGGAGCAGAAGAGGCTTGTAAATTTAGTGAGATTCGTTATATAGGCTATCCATTTTCCATCTCTGAAATCTTTCAAATGAGGAATACAGGTAAAACTATTGAAGAATCTGTCTCACTTTTAACTGATTTACTCACAATCTGTAAGAACCACAATAAAGAATTAGTAGCTTATTTATCGATGGGTTTTGGTAATCCCTATGGAGATCCTTGGAGTGTCGAGATTGTTTCTAACTGGGTAAAAAGGTTATCAGATTTAGGTGTAAAAATTTTGTCCTTGTCAGATACAGTTGGCATGGCTGATGAGATCACAATTTCTGAGCTTTTTTGTAATTTGATTCCGTTGTATCCTGAAATTGAATTTGGAGCACATTTGCATACACATCCAAGAAATTGGTTTGCAAAAGTTGACGCTGCTTTTGGCGCAGGGTGTTACAGGTTTGATGGTGCAATTTTGGGCTTTGGAGGCTGCCCAATGGCAAAGGATGAATTGACAGGAAATATGCCAACGGAAAAATTGATAACGTATTTTTCCGCAAAAAAAATAGACATAAGCCTTAATCTTTTGAGATTTGAGTCGGCGTATAATGAAGCTTTAAAAATATTTAAAGGAATTTAAAATCATAATTCATGCAGAAATTAGAGGTTATTTTCCTATCCTAATAATAGAATGATTATTTTAGTAAAGACAAAAAATATCGATGTCTAAAATTGTTTGATGGTTTTTTAAAAAAGATTAATATTGCACTTTTATTTTTACCTCAATACCTTTATCTATTCTTAAATGAAAAACACCTATTTTGATTTAATTGATCAAAGCTATTATTTTCCTCAAGAGGGATTTGATTTGAAAAATGGAAATCTTACTTTTCACGGGATTTCTTTGAAACACCTTATTGACAAATACGGAACACCCTTTAGGTTTATTTATTTGCCAAAAATTGGCGATCAGATTAAAAAAGCTAGAAATCTTTTTAACCGTGCTATTAAAAAGAATAATTATAAGGGTAAATATCATTATTGCTATTGTACAAAATGCAACCACTTTTCGCATGTAGTTAGCGAGGCACTAAAACACAATGTACATTTAGAGACCTCTTCTTCTTTTGATATAGACTTAATTATCAACTTGTTGAAGGATAAAAAAATAGATAAAAAGCGAACAGTTATATGTAACGGATATAAAACTATCGATTACCTCAAGAAAATTGTGGCGCTGCAAGAGATGGGCTTTACCAATATAGTCGTGGTTTTAGATAGTAAAACTGAGCTCGAAAGATTGATGAACGCTGCAGGAAACAATAAAATAAAAATTGGGATGCGCATGGCGATAAATGAGGAGCCACAATCATCTTATTACACTTCACGATTAGGTATTAGATCAAATGAGTTAATCGATTTTTTTAATGAGAAGATCAAGGATAATCCAATGGTCGAGTTTAAAATGTTGCATTTTTTTGTGGATTCCGGTATTAAGGACAGTTTGTATTATTGGGGAGAATTCAAAAAAGCATTAAAAATTTATATTGATCTTAAAAAGGAATGTGATTCTTTAGATTCGTTCAATTTAGGCGGAGGCTTCCCAATTCGAAATAATTTGGGATTTGAGTACGATTATGAAGGTATTATAAATGAAATCATAAAAAACATAAAATCGGCTTGCGAAAATGATAATGTTCCTGAGCCTGATATTTATACAGAGTTCGGCAAATATACAGTTGGAGAGAGCGGCGCCATTATTTTTAAGGTACTGGAAAAGAAAGATCAGAACGATGCTGAAATTTGGTATTTGATAGATAACAGTTTGATGAATACTATTCCAGATTCTTGGTCTATTCACGAAAAATTTATTTTATTGCCTGTAAATAAATGGGAAAACGAATACAAACGAGTCAATATTGGCGGAATAAGTTGCGACCATTCTGATTATTATAATTCAGAAGATTTAAACCAGGAGGTTTTGTTACCCAATATGAATGATGATGAAGAAGAACCACTTTATCTCGGATTTTTTCATACAGGAGCTTATCAAGATGCAATATCCGGTTATGGGGGCATTAAGCATTGTTTAATACCTTCACCAAAACACGTAATCATAGATCGAGATGAAAAGGGAAATATCATAGATTATGTGTATAGAAATGAGCAATCGTTCGAAGAAATGTTCAAAATTCTTGGTTATAACAAGTAATTTTGGAGCTTGATCAAATGAAAATTAAAAATTATAACCATGCAAAATAAAGGTCCGGTTAGCGAGTATATACTTAAGCATTATAAACATTTTAATGCTGCGGCATTGGTAGATGCAGCAAAAGGATATGAAAAACACCTTGCTGAGGGGAAAAAAATGTTGATTTCTTTAGCAGGAGCAATGAGTACGGCAGAGTTAGGCATTTCATTAGCTGAGATTATCAGACAAGATAAGGTGCAAATTATTTCATGTACCGGGGCTAATTTGGAAGAGGATATCATGAATTTAGTATCCCATAGCCATTACAAAAGAGTGCCTAATTACAGAGATTTAACACCTCAGGACGAATGGGATTTGTTAGAAAAAGGATTGAATCGGGTAACAGATACTTGTATCCCTGAAGAGGAGGCTTTTAGAAGACTTCAGAAGCATATTTTTAAGATATGGAAAGATGCTGAAGAAAATGGAGAAAGATTTTTTCCGCATGAATTTATGTATAAAATGCTTTTATCAGGTGTCTTAGAAGAGTATTATGAAATAGATCCGAAAAACAGTTGGATGCTGGCTGCTGCCAAAAAGAATTTACCAATGGTAGTTCCAGGTTGGGAAGACTCGACTATGGGAAATATTTTTGCTTCCTATTGTTTAAAAGGTGAATTAAACCCGAGTACGATGAAATCGGGCATTGAATATATGACCTTTTTAGCTGACTGGTATACAGAACAAGCTGAAGATAAGGGGATTGGATTTTTTCAAATAGGTGGAGGTATCGCTGGTGATTTTCCTATCTGTGTTGTGCCTATGTTGTATCAGGATATGGAAAGAGAAGACACTCCATTTTGGAGTTATTTCTGTCAGATCAGTGATTCAACAACAAGTTATGGATCCTATTCTGGTGCCGTACCTAACGAAAAGATAACATGGGGTAAATTAGATATAAACACTCCAAAATATATCGTAGAATCCGATGCAACGATTGTTGCACCATTAATTTTTGCATATTTGTTAAATTGGTAATTATGAGTTCACAAAAACCAAGAGTATTCACGTCTTACGACAAACTGAGTAACGATATAAAAAATCTTTTAAAACTGCAGTATCCTGAAGGTTTTAGTCATGAATTGATTAATTTTTATGACAAAGATGGGATTAATGTAAGTGCGCTTATTTTTGAAACCGACGAGAAGATTTTATTGATAAAGATGAGTCAGACGGCAGCCGAAAAAATTATTTATGATGATGATGATTATGATGATGACGGTGTTCTGAAAGATGATGTTAAAGAAAGTTTAGAAGAAGAATATTTAGATCCTGATACAGAGGATGATAGTGATGACGACGAATAAAATCTACTAATTTTTGGCGAGTTTACTCGCCAAAGCTGCTCCAATGATCCCTGCTTCATTTTTATTTTCAGCCGGAATGATTGGGGCATTTATTTTTATTTTCCGTTGATATTTATCAAAATACTTACTAGCTCCGCCACCTACAATGATCAAGTCTGGAGAAAGTATTAACTCTACCCTTTGAAAATACTTATTTAGTCTATTTCCCCATTTTTTATAGCTCAAGGATTTCTTTTTTCGAATAGAATCTGCCGCATATTTTTCAAAAGGTTTATTTTTATATACCAAATGACCTAGTTCAGTATTTGGGATTAATTCTCCATTAAAAAATAATCCAGATCCAATCCCTGTACCTAAAGTAATAACTGCCACTAAACCTTTCTTACCTACTCCAACACCAAAATTCATTTCGGCAAGGCCGGCTGCATCAGCATCGTTAATTACATGAACATCGAGTCCGGTTGCTTTTTCAAATAATTTTTCAACATGAACATTGGTCCAATCAGGGTGTAAATTTCCGCCGGATAAACATTTACCATGATAAAATGGAGTAGGGAAGCCACAGCCCACAGACCCGGTCCAATTAAAATGTTGTGCGATTTCATGTATCTTTTCTGCGATTTTCTCAGGAGTTGCAGGTCTAGGTGTTTCTATTCTAAATCTTTCTTGTGTTAATTCTCCTGTCGCTAAATCAACTGGAGCTCCTTTAATACCTGTGCCACCAATATCAATTCCTAATGTAATCATGTATGCTTATTTGAGTCTAAAGTTAATAGATTTAAACAAAAAAACCTGCCATAAGCAGGTTTTTTAGATTTTGTTTTGTTGTTTAGAAATGGATTCCGACACCAATACCTCCGAATGAAGCGGTACCACCACCTATTTCACCAATGATACCCCAAGTATCATTTAATTTGTACTCTACACCTGCGTGAAGATTCAAACTGAAGTCATCATTTTTATCATCATCACCAAGAACGAATCCTGCATCTACACCACCCCAAATATCCCAGGGCTCATTAAGTTTAAATAGACTATCAAAATAATAATCTAATCTACCACCTAAAGCAATGTAATCAAAGTCAAAGGCTACTACAGCAGATGGAGATACGGTTAAATTTTTGGCAATTGGTATTTCATAGTGTCCATTAATTGCTGCGTGGTCTCCAAAGCTTACAAATAAGTTTAAAGCACTGTAATCTTCTTGAGCATTTGCAACATTGGCAAATGAAAATGTAATTGCTAAAATGAATAAAGTTAATAATCTTTTCATGATTGGTTAATTTAAAGTTATAATCAAATATAAAAAATAATTTCTACAAGAGAATTTATAAACTTCTATTTCATTAAATTTTTTAGAGGAGAAATATGTTTTTTTTCTACTAAATGGGGTAAGCCATAAGCCAAAAACATGACAAATATCATGTTATTTAAAATAATTCTAAATAAGCTTTTTTTATTGATTTTCTTCTTTTACATTTGCCTCTCAAAACTTATTAATTTATAATGAATCTAAATTAAAATAAAATGACAAGAATTGTTTTAACTCTTTTATTTGGGATGTTTTCATTTAGTCTTTTTGCCCAAGTAGAAACTACAAAAGACACAATTGTTGATAAGGAACCTGAGGTTCTCGATGAAATTATTCTATCCAATAATATTTTGGGAAGTAAATTTGAAGTTAGAAATAGAACTGGTTCTGCGTATTTTTTATCTCCACAAGATTTACAACAATTCGGATATACAGATATGAACAAAGTGATTAGAGCGGTTCCGGGTGTATCTATTGTAGAAGAAGATGGATTCGGTTTAAGGCCGAATATTAGTATTCGTGGAACTTCTCCTGAAAGATCTGCCAAGATTACCTTGATGGAAGACGGCGTATTGATAGCTCCTGCACCTTATAGTGCATCTTCAGCCTATTATTTTCCAACCATCGGAAGAATTGAAGATGTTGAGGTTTTAAAAGGAAGTAGCCAGATTCAATATGGTCCTTATACTACCGGTGGGGCTGTAAATATGGTTTCAAAGCAGATTCCAAATGATTTTTCTGGTGATGTACGATTTACCTATGGAAACTATGATTCTAAAAGTACAGAAGCAACTTTGGGACATTCAACAGAGAACTTTGGGTTTGTAACTCAGTTTTTTAACTATAATTCTGACGGTTTTAAAAGTTTAGACGGAGGAGGAAATACAGGTTTTGACAAAAATGATTACCTCGGAAAAATCCGTTTAAATTCTGATTATGACGCAAAAGTGTTTCAATCTTTAACAATGAAATTGCAATTTTCTGAAGAAGCATCTAATGAGACGTATTTGGGTTTAACCGAAGATGATTTTAATGCAAATCCTTACCGTAGATATTTGTCTTCAGCAGAGGATAAAATGGATACTGAGCACAAGCAGATTCAATTTGACTATTTAATTAAACCTTTAGAGAATTTAAAAATACGAGCCACAGCCTATAAAAATGAATTCAATCGAAATTGGTATAAATTAAATGATGTTACAGTTAATAATAAGGTAAGTATTGGTGATGTACTTGAAACTCCCGAAGATTACCCACTTGAATATGAAGCTATTGCCAGTATGAATGATACACAAAGTGATGTATTTGGAGTGAAGGCCAATAATAGAAGTTATGAGTCAAAAGGAATTCAAGCGATAGCGAATTTTACTTTTGGCACCAATACTTTTAATGATTTAGAAGTTGGATTGCGTTATCACGAAGATTATGAAGATCGTTTTCAATGGGTTGATAAATACGCTATTCAAAATCAAGAAATGATTCGTACAACTGTTGCTAGAAAAGGAAGTGATTCAAACTTGATTAATAGTGCAGAGGCTATAGCAACTTATGTTCTTTACAAATTGACCTGGAATAATTTAACAATCACTCCCGGATTGAGATATGAAAATATGACGCTTAAGAAAAAGGATTATGGAAAGAATGATTCCGACAGAACAGGCGTTGATTTAACTACCCGAGAAAATGATGTTGATGTTGTAATTCCGGGAATTGGTGCAAACTATAAATTTAGCAATGACCTTTCAATATTTGGTGGTGTCCACAGAGGATTTTCTCCTCCTGGAAACCAAGACGGTTCTGACCCTGAAAACAGTACGAACTATGAATTAGGTGGCCGTTTTAATTTTGCAGGAATAACAGGAGAATTAGTAGGTTATTATAATGATTACACTAATTTATTGGGAAGTGATTTGGCAGCTACCGGGGGTACAGGAAGTTTGGATTTATTTAATGCCGGAGCTGCAACAGTTAAGGGTATTGAATTGATATTGAATTATGACTTTTTGAGGAATACTTCTAGTAATTTAAGATTTCCCGTTACTTTTTCATATACCTTAACAGATACGAGATTTGATTCTGATTTTGATAGTCAAGTGGAAATTTATGGAAAAGTGTCTAAAGGAGATCAGATTCCATATATACCGGAAAATCAATTTAATATTACAGCTTCTTTAGAAGGTAATAGGTTTAATCTAAGTTTGAGTGGTCGCTATACAGACGAATTCAGAACTATGGCCGGTACAGGAACAATTCCTGAAAATTATAAGATTGGCAGTAATTTTATTGTTGATGCTGCTGCACGCTATTTCTTTACACCAAGAATTACATTTTTTACTAACTTGATGAATGTTTTTGATAGTGAATATGAAGTGGCAAGAACACCAGCCGGTTTAAGACCCGGTGCGCCATTTATGGTAAATGGTGGAGTATCCTATTCGTTTTAAATTGTTTTATTGAATTGAAAAGCGTTCTTTTTTAAAAAAGGGACGCTTTTTTCTGCATATACTACCCATGTATTGCGATCTGATAACTAATTTTAGTCCACAAAAACATATTGCATTTAGAATCCAATATATTATCGTAAATTTGCTCGCAATTAATTTCAATTGCATATGCCTACTTCAAAAATTTTACTCGAAGGTCTTACTTATGACGATGTTCTGCTTGTTCCAGCTTTTTCCGAAGTGTTGCCAAGAGATGTAAGTACTAAATCTCATTTTACTAGAAATATATCTTTGAATGTTCCTATTGTATCTGCTGCAATGGATACCGTTACAGAATCAGATATGGCAATTGCCATGGCTAGAGAGGGTGGGATAGGCGTGTTGCATAAAAATATGCCTATTGAGCAACAGGCATCTGAAGTTAAAAGAGTGAAAAGATCGGAATCTGGAATGATTATAGATCCAATTACTTTGAAAAAAGATAAAACAGTTGCACATGCAAAAGGTTTGATGAAAAAATATTCTATTGGTGGTATTCCTGTGATAAATGATGAAGGAGAATTAATTGGAATTATAACAAATAGAGATTTACGTTTTGAAAAGAACGAGAGTCGATTAGTTTCTGAAGTGATGACCTCTGAAAATTTAGTAACAGCTAAAGAAGGAACGTCTCTCAAAGAAGCAGAAGAAATTTTACAGAATTATAAAATTGAAAAATTACCCGTAGTTAATGATAAGAATAAATTAGTAGGATTAATTACTTTTAGAGATATCATTAAGGTTAGTGAAAATCCATATGCGAATAAAGATAGTTATGGACGTTTACGAGTGGCTGCAGCCTTGGGTGTTACACAAGACACATTAGATCGTGCGAGGGCTCTAATCAAGCATGGTGTAGATGCTTTAGTAGTTGATACTGCACATGGACATTCAAAGGGTGTTATTTCGGTGTTAGAATCTATTAAGTCCGAATATCCGGATACAGATATCGTGGTTGGAAATATTGCCACAGGTGAAGCAGCAAAATATTTGGTAGATGCCGGTGCCGATGCGGTAAAAGTAGGAA
Organism: Namhaeicola litoreus; assembly: GCF_042679565.1. NCBI lineage: Bacteria > Pseudomonadati > Bacteroidota > Flavobacteriia > Flavobacteriales > Flavobacteriaceae > Namhaeicola > Namhaeicola litoreus. The sequence goes on from NZ_JBHTMY010000003.1 coordinate 541,126, forward strand.
TTGGTCCGGGGTCAATTTGCACGACAAGAATTGTTGCGGGTGTTGGTTTTCCGCAATTATCAGCTATCATTGAAGTTGCAAAGGCGATAGGAAATACTGGAGTCCCAATAATTGCTGATGGAGGAATTCGTTATACAGGTGATATTCCGAAAGCTATCGCGGCCGGAGCAGATTCAGTTATGTTAGGATCACTGCTTGCAGGGACGAAAGAATCGCCGGGAGAAACAATAATTTTTGAAGGGAGAAAATTTAAATCCTATCGTGGAATGGGTTCTGTAGAGGCGATGACCAAGGGATCAAAGGATAGATATTTCCAAGATGTGGAAGATGATATTAAAAAATTAGTACCAGAGGGGATTGTTGGTAGAGTACCATATAAAGGTGAAGTTTATGAAACTATGCATCAGTTTATTGGTGGTTTGAGAGCGGGTATGGGTTATTGTGGAAGTAAGGATATCGCTGCCCATAAACAAGCAAAATTCGTTAGAATTACTGCAGCCGGAATTACAGAAAGTCATCCACACAATGTAACTATTACAAAAGAAGCGCCAAATTATTCGACTAGATAGAATACTCATAGATATAAAAAAATCCTCCTTCGAGGCTTTTTTATTTTAAGGACATGTGATACTGGTAAAAACAGGATTTCCGCTATTATCAACGGTCATTCGCCAGCAATTACCATCTGGTGATTTCATGATAACACCACTATTTACATTCTCAATATAAACATCGCCACCTGTAACTTGTAATTGTGATTTGGGATCTATCGTACCGATTCCAATTTTTCCATCTGCTTTAAATCGCATTCTTTCTACACCTCCAACACCAATTTTAAAATCATAATTATCAAAATAAAATAAGAATCCTTCATTTGATCCAAACGGAGAATTAGAACTATTCAATCCCATCACCAATGTTTTGTTTTCGTCGTTAAAATATACAGATCGGGTTTGTGTTGTTTTTGATCTATTCGTTAAAACTAAACTTGAGGCATTGGGATCATTTTCATTCGAAACTACAAATAGTCTGTCGTAATCGTTCACTGATTTTTGTCCAATAACTACATTATCAGAATAAGAAATTCCATTGTCTGCTAAACTGGATTCCCAAAAATTCCCTGAAGAATTTTTAGCGAATAGAGCATAGGGTACACTCATTAGCTGGTTACTTCCCATGGAGGTATAATTTGTTCCGCCTGATACATCGACTGATGTTTCAAGAAAAAAAGGTCCAACGCCCCAATTAATAGACTCAATTTGTCCAGAAACAACAGTTCCACTACCAATCTGTAAATTGATTAAACCAAATTCATTTGTTGTTGGTGCATGAATTTCACTATAAACAGTGGTTCCTGTGGCCGACGATTGATGTATTGTAAATTGAACGCCAATATTTTTACTAGCGATGATGTTTCCTCCAGAATCACGAATTACGGCTTGATAATTAAATCCTTCAGGACTTTGTGCAAATATAGTTGTAATGAATAAAAGCGAAAAAATCAGTGTAAAAGTATTCTTCATGGCTAGTTTTTTAAGATTTTATATGTTTTAATGGGTTTATCGTTTTTGAACACGGTAAGAAAATACATTCCTTTTTTAAGTTGTTCTGTGTGTACTTCAGAATTATTATTGTCCAAAATTTGATCTAGCATGAGTTGACCATGCACATTATAAACTTTGACTATTGCAGTAGTAAAATCTTCCATTTCAATATGAAATAAATCTGGACTTGGATTGGGGTATAAAGAAACCTTTAACTGTGGATCAAAATCATCCACAGATAAAACAGAAAGATTAGTCTGATGAAAACCTTGCGTTATTATTCCTTCGCTAGATTGATCTGTAGCAATGGCAATTTCTCCTAAAGTTGCATTTAAACTGCCAATGTTTGAGGTAGTGCCTTGGCCAAATGGAGAAATTATCTCCTGACCAAAGTTCGGAATGGTAAATAAAATGAAATAAAGTAAAAAAGAAAACATTTTCATATAAGGTGGCTTGAAACTATAAATTTAATAAAGTTTTTATCAAAATGGTGAATTCTTTAAAAACTCTAATAAAAATATAGGCCACCAATATGTCTAAATTTGACTAATAACGTTTAGTTTTTTTTCTCTTACCAGAACCTTTTTTAGAACCGGCCTGTTCTACAATAATGTTTCTACCATTATAGCTGGTTCTTTTAAACCCTTCTAAAGTTTGGTCGAGATAATTCTTATCGATCTCAAAAAATGAAAAATTATTTAAAATTTCGATTTTTCCGATCTCAACATTTCGAACCTTTAAATTTTCATTAATCAGGCCAATTAACTTTGTTGCGTTGATTTTGTCCTTTTTACCTAAATTGATATAGAATCTTTCAAAATTAGCATCGGGTTGTCTGCCTTTTGAACTGCCATCTTCATTTATATCCTGCGTATTCTCGTAATAAGATAGGAACTGATTAAACTCTAATGAAACAAATCTTTGAATCAATTCTTCTCTTGAAAGACCTTCCAACTTTTCGTAAATATCGGGCAGATATTCTTTGATTTCTTTTTCATTTACCTCAATATCATGTACTTTGTCAATTAAACTATATAACTGATTTTTACAAACTTCCCTTCCGTTAGGAACCTGTTTTTGCTCAAACTTTTTATTGATAATTTTTTCAATAGAAGAAAGTGTTCGTTTTTCTTTTGCCGTAATAATGGCAATAGAAATACCAATTTTACCAGCTCTACCCGTTCTACCACTTCTGTGCGTATAAGATTCAATCTGATCAGGTAATTTGTAATTGATAACGTGAGTTAAATCATTGACATCTAAACCTCTTGCTGCCACATCAGTAGCCACCAAAATCTGAAGATTTTTGTTTCGGAATTTCTGCATCACTATATCCCGCTGTGCCTGAGAAAGATCTCCGTGAAGAGCATCTGCATTATAGCCGTCTGCGATAAGTTTGTCGGCAACATCTTTAGTTTCTCTTCTAGTTCTGCAAAAAACGATACAATATATGTTCGGATTCAAATCAGCAATTCGCTTTAATGCACTATATCTATTTCTATCAGAAACTAAATAGAATTCATGACTAACACTATCTGCACCAACATTTTTTGTACCAGCAGAAATTTCCATTGCATTTTTCATGTAATGCTTTGCGATAGCCTCTACTTCTTTTGGAAAAGTAGCTGAAAACAATAGGGTTTGTTTTGTTTCTGGTGTAACCGCTAAAATTTTATCGAGCTCTTCTTTGAAACCCATGTTCAACATTTCATCGGCTTCATCTAATACCAACCATTGAATGCTATTGAGTTTTAAAACTCTTCTATTTATTAAATCTACCGTTCTTCCTGGAGTTCCCACAATAATTTGAGCACCTTTCTTAATGGTTCTAATTTGATCTTCGATACTAGCACCGCCATAAACGGCAACTGTCTTCAATCCGGGAATATTTTTTGAAAAGTCGGTGATATTTTTAGCAATTTGAATCGCCAATTCTCTGGTGGGCGAAAGAATAATTGCTTGTGATTCGTATGATTCATTATCGATTAGCTCTAAAATAGGTAAGCTAAACGCTGCTGTTTTACCCGTTCCTGTTTGAGCGAAAGCTTTTAAATCATTTTCGTAATTAATGATCTGAGGTATTGCTATTTCTTGAATTGGAGTTGGTTGTTCGTAACCGAGTTCTAAAAGTGTTCCGAGTAGATTTTCACTTAATCCCAGATCTTTGAATGATGACATAAATTGTGTTTAAAAAATGAATATAAATAACTGATTTATAATAAAATAAGTTATTTGATGTTTTGGGCTGCAAAAGTACTACTTATTTTCCGATATATAGGATTTATCTTACTTTTTAAGTAAAGCAAGGTTTTTTTCTAAGGTATAAGAATCTGTAAACAATAAGTAATTGTTCATAATCAAACCTTTATCAAGAATAAGTGTTCTAGCCATATCACCTTTGAACAAAGGATAGGAAGTGCAATTTTTATCAATTTTATATTGTAATTCTGCTGGTAACTTTCTGGTCTTTATGAAATGAGCCCATTCATCATAAGATTTTTCTCTTTCTATACCAATAAAAATGATTTCCGGATATTTTTTATGCATGTCATGTAAAGATTCTACCAATAATTCTTGCGAACTTTCCTCTTTTGGCCAAAAATATATGACAGCATCTCTATTTCTTATAAGCTTTTTAATGTCTTGATGTTCCTTATTAATGTTGTATGTCCTTAAAAAGGGTAAAGAATCACCATTTTTGAGCATTCTTCTTTGATCAATAACTTGCTTGGCTTCAGCGATATATTTTTCATCGGTACAATGGGCAAAAAAGAAATCTTCAACTTCTTTGGTGTGTTGTGGGTCCATATTAAAGGCCGAAACAGAAATCCAAAATCCTGACGCCAATAAAATATTTCTAATTTTTTCACTTTTGATATGTTCATTCGCTGCAGCCATAAAATTCAACGAAAAATTATTCTGAGTTGAATCTTTCATTTCTTTTTCAAAAGCTTGATTGTACAAGAATGTTTTTATGTAATAACGATAAGTAGCATAACTGATCAAATCTTCATCGTTTAGGTCAACTTTTGAGCGGTAAGTATAAAAATCATCACTCACTTCAGGGTGATCATAGCGCTCATTTTGATCTTTGTGTTTCATTGGGAAATATTCCATTTTAGAATAACCCGGGTAAAAAATAGCCACTTCTGCCAGTTTTTGAAAGAATTCTGACGGCTCCTCATTTTCAGCCTCTATAAGTTTTTCATATTCTGTAACCAATGAAGCTGTAATAGAATCAACCTTGGCTGCAAATGCGTATTGATCTAAATGAAAATTGTCTTGATTTAGTTTTTCAATTTCTTCTTGTTTAAGAAATAAATTAATTAAAAAATTATTTTTTCTAGATCCCTTTCCGCTAAAATTTATCGTTTCGTCAAAATTCCAAGTATTGAGATAAAGTAACAGACTGTCTTGAGGTTCGAGATATAAGTATTGAAATTCAGGCCCATGTTTAAAAGTATAGAGACCATTTTCAATAGAATTTAATTCAAATAGAAATCTGGAATTTTCAATTTTGGCGGAGTCCAGTACTTTTTCGTCTTTTAAAAAATAGACAAACTGTTCCCTAGGATTTTTAATTTTGCCTCCAAAATACGTCTTACGATCTTCATTCTTCCCATTGCTACATGAAGCCAAAGATATAGCTATAAGTAAGAATGAAAATTTCAATAAGTCAAAGTAGTTCTTTTTCAAATGCATTGAGGTTAACATAATGAACAAATGTAATTATATACCATGTTGCCCCTTGTTAATGGCTTGTTAAAATAGTCTTGTAATAACTCTTTTTAACGCATTTTTGATTTGTTATTTATCATTTTACCAAGACTTTGTTAAAATTCAATTTAGTTTTAGATAACATTAAGAAATCCTTAATAATTATCTACTTTTGCAAAAATTTTTAAAGCATGTTATCAGTATCAAACTTATCTGTACAATTCGGGAAGAGAATACTTTTTGATGAAGTAAACACAAAATTTACGAAAGGGAATTGTTATGGAATCATTGGCGCAAATGGAGCCGGTAAATCTACTTTTCTAAAAATAATTTCCGGTAAGATGGATCCAACTTCAGGTCATGTTTCTCTCGAAAAGGGAAAAAGAATGTCGGTCTTAACCCAGGATCACTATGCCTATGATGAGTACACTGTTCTGGAAACAGTTTTAATGGGAAATGCTCCTTTGTATAAGCTTAAAAATGAATTAGATGCCATTTACGCAAGACCTGATTTTAGCGAAGCTGATGGAGTTGAAGCTGGTGAATTGGGTGTGGTATTTGAGGAAATGGGAGGATGGACAGCAGAGAGTGAGGCAGCGAGTCTGCTTTCTTCACTAGGTATAGAAGATGATCAACATTATACCATGATGAAGGATTTAGATGGGAAGGCTAAAGTAAGAGTTTTATTAGCTCAGGCACTTTTTGGTAGTCCGGATGTATTGATTATGGATGAGCCCACAAACGATCTAGATTTTGAAACCATTGGCTGGTTGGAGAATTTCTTGGCAAATTATGAGAATACAGTAATTGTTGTTTCTCACGATAGACACTTTTTAGACGCAGTTTGTACACATATTTCGGATATTGATTTTGGCAAGATCAATCAGTATTCAGGAAATTATTCATTTTGGTATGAATCTAGTCAATTGGCAGCCAGACAGAAGGCTCAGCAAAATAAAAAGGCCGAAGAGAAGAAAAAAGAATTGGAAGAGTTTATCCGTCGTTTTTCTGCCAACGTAGCCAAGTCAAAGCAGGCGACAAGTAGAAAGAAGATGATTGAGAAATTAAATATTTCTGACATTAAGCCTTCGAGCAGAAGGTATCCTGCCATTATTTTTGATCAAGAAAGAGAAGCCGGAGATCAAATTTTGCATGTTGAAAACTTAGCTAAAACCTCTGAGGATGGTGAATTACTTTTTAGTGATGTAAATATAAATCTTGCAAAAGGGGATAAGGTTGTTTTATTATCGAAAGATTCACGCGCAGTTACAGCATTTTATCAGATCATTGCAGATCAAGAAAAAGCAGATAAAGGAAAGTTTAACTGGGGAGTAACAACTTCATATGCTTATTTACCTTTAGATAATTCGGGATTTTTTGAGAATGATTTAAGTTTGGTAGATTGGTTAAGGCAATATGCGAAGACAGACGAAGAAAGAGAAGAGGTTTTTTTGCGAGGCTTTTTAGGAAAGATGCTTTTTAGTGGTGATGAAGCGCTAAAGAAAAGTAATGTGCTTTCTGGAGGTGAAAAAGTGCGTTGCATGCTTTCCAGAATGATGATGACCAGGGCTAATGTTTTGTTGATAGATGAACCAACGAATCACCTTGATCTAGAGTCAATTCAGGCATTTAATAACTCATTAACAAAATTCAAAGGAACTGTTATGTTTTCTACACATGACCATGAATTTGCAGAAACGGTAGCGAATAGAGTAATTGAATTGACACCGAAAGGAGTAATTGACCGTTATATGACTTTTGACGAGTATTTGGATGATCCAAAAATTAAAGAACTGCGTAAAGAGATGTACTCCTAAGAACAATAAAAAAACTCGATTGAAGAATCGAGTTTTTTTATTAATCCAAAAAATCTATTTAAAAATTAAACAAGGGGGAAAAGTAGTTTAATTCAAAAAACAAACTTACTACACATTCCGATTAAATAAAATACTCAAATTGAGTGTTTTTCGTTTAATTCATGACTTTTTAAATGCTGAATCAATTCGTCAGTAGATCTAAATCCAAGTTTTTTTAAGATGTTCCGCCTATGACCATCTACGGTATGATTACTCAAAAATATTTCTTTGGCAATCTCTTTACTCTTTTTTCCATCTGCTAATAATTTGACAATTTCAACTTGCCTTTGACTTAACTTGGAGAAAAGTGACTCATGAAAATAATTTTTGTAAAATAAGGTTTTGTACCTATTGTTCTCATCCAGAATTTTTACTCCACAACTTGAAGATTGCCCTTCTGTTTCTACAATGGTGTAATGTGCCAATCCTAAAATGGGTTTCCCTTTTTCATCGAAATGTGTAGGTGTAAGCGAAGCCACAATCTGAACATAAGATCCTTGGGCTGTTTTTACCCTGAAATTATAAGAATAGACTAATTTTTTTCTGTCAGCAAGATTTACCTTAGATAAAGTAAAGTCCATCATATCTTGAGAACTTTTTAACCAATTCTCGCAATCTTCAGGATGCAAGCACGAAATCCAAAATTTGGCGCCATATTTAAGCATTTCTTCTCTGTTGTACCCTAATGAATATTCAAAGTTTTTACTTACAAATTCATATGACGAACTCGCTGTATTGATAAAAATGAAGAAAGATTGGGAAGGGGGCAGGTATGAGTCGATTTCTTCCAATTTTGCCAAATGGTCTTTTATTGAGGCACTAGAAAAAGTAGTCTCAGAGTCAAATATTGATTTATATTTTTCAAAAAAATCCATTAGCAATAAGCAGGACGCATTATTTCAGGGCTATTTACATTCAATCATTTATAAAAATACATATTAAACAAATAACTTGCATTGTTGAACGCCATATCATCATAGTTAAATCATTTCATTTACTATTTCCATTATTTCATTCTCAATCTGATTGGCTTTGGCGAAAATGTTTCCAGCCTTTTCAATAACCTCTTTAACAAAATCTTTATCATTTAAATCTTTCGCATTGATTCTCACGTTTAGGAAAGCTCCCGCTATTGCTGTTTTTGCGCATAAGGCACCAACGGCAGCATCCGACAAAGAGTTTGGATTTCCAATCTCTACCATTTTTTTCATGACCGATAGCGATTCAAACGCAGTTTTCATTACCTTAAAAGGGATATCAATTGCATATTTTGTAGCATTTTCTATGGCGATTTTTCTTTCTTCTTTCTCTTGTTCATTACTATTTGGGAGTCTTATTGCCTCTATTATTTTGTTAAAAGCATTTGTATCTTCATCCACTAAAAAGAGTAAATCTTCCTTATATTTTTGCCCTTTTTCTGCCCATTCTGAAAATTCCATCCATCTATCATCCCAACCTGGTTTATGGGCAGATAAATTAGCCACCATCGTGCCTAAAGAAACCCCTAGTGCTCCCACATAAGCTGAAATTGAACCACCACCAGGGGCTACAGATTCACTGGCAGTTTCTTCGGCAAATTCTCTGACACTTAAATCGATTAATTTTTTTTCAGATTCATCTTTTAAAAGGTACTCTATTATTTTTTCCTCGGGATGAAAAGGCTTTAAATCATCCAATCCTAGAGACTTAACGGCGATCTTAATTTTTTCTTTTTCAGAAATACCCAAAGATCTGTTTTGTTTAGTTAAAAAATAATCGGCAGCATCTAGCATAGCTTTGAGCGGGATCAAACCTACCAGTTCGGAGCCGGTTACTCTTAAACCTCTTTCTGCAGCAGATATACAGGTTTCATCAAATGCAATATGTACAGGTGTAATATTGATGTTGGTTAGGTTATATGAAATTTGCGCAATTCCATATTCTTCAATGAACCAACCAATACCTTTTACTGCTTTTAGTTTCCCCGGAATTCGCTCTGGTTCACCGTTTTTATCAAAAATTGTTTTTCCTGTCACAGGATCCCCAATTTTTTTGATTCTTCCGGCTTCACGGATATCAAATGCGATGGCATTTGCTCTTCTGGTTGAGGTTGAATTGAGGTTCACATTGTAGGCCACCAAGAAATCTCTGGCTGAAATGGCAATTGCCCCCGTTTTTTTTACGGAATCATTAAATGCTGCTGGTCCAAAATCAGGTTTCCAAAGCTTATCAACCAGCTTTTCTTTAAGGCCTTCATATTCTCCTGCTCTACAACTTGCCAGATTTTTTCTTTTGGCCGAAGTGGCTGCATTTTCATAAAAATAGCCTGGAATTCCTAATTTATTCCCCACCATTTTTCCTAGTTGATGGGCATATTGAGCCGTTTCTTCCATAGAAATACCAGAAATAGGGATCAAAGGACAAACATCCGTAGCACCAAATCTAGGATGCTCTCCTTTATGTTTAGACATATCAATAAGTTCTGCTGCCTTTTTGATCAATAAAAATGCTGCTTCTACAACTTTTTCAGGTTCACCTACAAAAGTGATGACCGTTCTATTCGTTGCTTTACCGGGATCAATTTCTAATAATCTAACACCTTCAACAGTTTCTACTACATTGGCTATTGTATTTATTTTATGTAGGTCACGACCCTCGCTTATGTTTGGCACGCACTCTATTAGTCTTTTTTCCATGATATTTAATTGATAATCAAAGTTAGTAAATGCAAATTATCAACTTCTACTTAATTTAATTTTTCTATCCAATTTAAATCGTAAAATTAAGTCCTAGAACAAAATTTCTTCCCGGGTTAGGAATCTCATCAATTTTTAATGCTGATAAATGTGAAATATATTCTTTATCGAGTAAATTATTGATGCTAAAATTGATTTGAATTTCAACTTTATTGAAATTGATATTTCCACCAGACCTGAAATTCAGCAAATTATATCCCTCAGTATTCGCTTCAAAATCATTCGTTTTATTCTGATCAAAGAATGAATCAAGATTCATGGCCAAATAAATATCATCGAAGATTTTATTTCCTGCAAACTCTCCTCTTACTGTATTAGACCATTTATTGGCAGGGATCAATGGTAAATAATCTCCATTTTTTTGTTTTCCAATAACCATTTCAAAGTTACTTTCTAAATGCAGCCAATCGAGTGGGTGTGGGTGTAGATGAATTCCAAATTCACCACCATAAAGCTCAGCATCATTTTGAATATATTCGTAAACGGCATAATCATCCTCAAATTCGCCTGTTGGTGAAGCATAAATATAATTATTTAGGCTATTGTAAAATCCATTTGCAAAAATTTCAAAATGCTCATTACCATATTCTAATGAAAGATCTGTTTGAAAATTTCTTTCGCTCTCCAAATTTGGATTACCAATTTCAAATCTGTTCGTACCATGGTGCACGCCATATGACGTTAATTCAGCTAAATTAGGAGCTCTAAATCCACTTGCCAAATTCAATCGAGTAACTATTTTATCAAAGATTTTGGTTTTATAGCCCAAAGAAAAAGTGAAATTTCCATATGTTTTATCTATTGCATCAACTATTTCAATTTCATCGCCTTCGTGTGATTCATCTTCGTCGTGTTCGTGATGGTGGATTTCATAACTGTCTGTACTCAAGTTCCTATGGTCATACCTAAGACCGGCTTGAACCAAACTCTTATCATTCATATTGTAAATTGAAGTTGCCAGAAAACCGATATCGTTTGTCGTAGCATCTGGTATTAAAATTTCTTCTCCGAAGTTTTTATTTGATTGGAACATACCTTGTACACCCATAATGGTTTCAAACTTTTTGAAATTTGGGAAATAGTATTTCGCATCATAGGTAAACGTTTGTAATTTCATATCCAATGCAGCTTCCATATGTTCTTCCTCTTCATGAGGCTCAAAGCCATGATCTTCCTCTTCATGTTCTTCGAATTCCTTTCGATTATTGATAACATATCCTAGGTTTAAATCTATTTTAGCCTTGTTTAAGAAGAAATGGTTGTGAAGGCTAATGATATGATTTTGAATATCTTGATAGGGTAATTCTAAAGTTTTAGAAGTGGATTGATCATTGATTCCTTCCGTGATACCAATCTCAGCATCATTATAATTATATCTGATTTCCGATACATAATTATTCAAATTCAATCCTAAACCGAGTTTAAGATCCTTTTCATTAAATCTTGTGTTAGTTATCCGATCACCATTCGGAATTTCATAATCAGAATGAGTGTTATATGTGCCTCGAACCAAAAATTTAAAAATATCTTTTGAAGTTTTTACACCTACCGAGGTTGCACTTCCCAATGTATTTGAGAAAAAATCTTGACTGATATTTATTTTCGTGTCGTTTTGATAAGCAAATTTTTCTGGGTTAAAATACAGTACACCACCCAGAGCATCAGAACCATATAAGAGTGAAGCCGGACCTTTTATGATTTCAACGCTTTCGATTCCAGATTCGTTTAATCCCAGGCCGTGTTCATCTCCAAACTGTTGATTTTCAAGCCTAACACCCTGTGTGTAAACTAAAACTCGGTTACCTGTTAGTCCTCGAATTACAGGTTTACCAATTCCTGTTCCTGTAGAAAACTGCTCTACTCCTGGAATACTTGTCAAGCTTTCTATGAGGGTGGGAGCGCCATTTTTTTGGAGAGATTGAATCGACTTTGACTCAATTTTCATCACATTTTCGCTTTGAAGTCGATGGAACGGTGTAGATAAAATGACTTCGTCCATATGGAAAATTGTAGGTAGTAATTTAATATTTATTTCTAAGTCATTTTCGGTAGCTTGAATATTAATATTTTTAGTATCGTAACCTAAATAATTTACAGTTAGTTTGTGGTTTCCTTTAGGAATATTTTTAAGCACAAAAGAACCATCTTCTTCGGTTGTTGTTCCTATATGCAATAATTCGATATATACCTCTGCATTCTCAATAGGTTCTTGATTTTCGTTTAAAACGATTCCTTTTAATGAGTTCTGGCCTTGAATAGTTAAGCCAAACACAAAAAAAATAAAAATTAATTTGATTTTCATATTTATATAAATTCATGTTATTTAAAAGAGTAATGTGGTCTTATTAAAAAACATGAATAGGAGGTCCTCTAAGCGTATTGATATCACAGCTTTGAAAATCTTCTTTCTGAGGTACTAGAAAATATGATGTTCTGAAGTAAGAATTTATAAGTTCAAAGTTCTCATAACTTTCAAAACCTTGAATTACATTTTGAATGTGATGGAAATTCGAACAATTGTCTTTTGATTTATGCAGATGTAATTCATCCTTGGCGAAGCAATAATTGTGCTCATGATTTTGAAAAGCGTGAAAAACTCCACCCAGCATGGGAGATAATAGTCCTGCAATAAACAGAATTACAATAAGAATTTTGCTCTGCTTCAACACATGGCAAAAATAAGAAAAGTGAGGGTGATATCTCACCCTCATTGAAAAAAACTAGGATTATTTAAGAAACCCCTAATTTTTTGAGTATTTTTTCCATCAAACACCAGTTAGTAAAACTATATTGAAACAAGTTTATACCTACGAATAATGTAAACCAAATCCAATTTATATTTACAAAATAGGCCAGTAAAACACTGATGATAATAAACATTCCTGCAATTGCTCTAATATATTTTTCCATAATTAAATAAATTTTTCGACACTTAATACCGCTAACCTTATAGGGTTGCTGCTTTCGATGTTTTGATTAAATTTTTCCAATTCATTAATCAGGTGATCAATTTTTTCTTCCTCTACAAATGAGAAGACCATAATAGATCTCACATTCTGGCTTGCTCCGGAAAACCATTTAGATTCTAAACTATCTTCCGGATTATTTTTGAATCCGTCTATGTTAAATACACTCCAAACGGGAATGGAGGCTTTTCTAAAAAGTTCAACAGTTTTTTTTTCGAACTCTTTTACGGCGGTTAATGCGATGAGTTTGACCATGATTTTATAATTTATATTTTTTTCTTTCCATAAAGTAGTAAATAAGGGGTACCATCAATAATGTCAAAACAGTTGAGAATATGGTTCCACCTAACATTGAAATTGCCAGCCCTTGAAAAATTGGGTCGAATAACATTACAAAAGCTCCAATGACTACTGTTCCGGCTGTCAATAAAATTGGCGTAGTTCTTACGGCTCCTGCTTCTATAACAGCCTGTTTAAGCGGTATTCCTTCTTCTAACCTTAAATTGATGAAATCCACTAAGAGTACAGAGTTACGAACCATAATTCCTGCCAAAGCAATTAAACCGATCATTGATGTTGCCGTAAAATAGGCGTCAAAAACCCAGTGGCCTAAAATGATTCCAACTAATGAAAGTGGTAAAGCAACAAGCATCACGATGGGTGATTTAAAGCTTTGAAACCAGCCGACCAATAGCATATAAATAATGATGATGACCACAGCAAAAGCAGCACCTAAATCTCTAAATACCTCGAAAGTAATCTGCCATTCTCCATCCCATTTTACCGTGTATTCATTTTCATGTTCGGGTTGTTGATTCCATTCTTCTTGTAAATCATAACCTTCGGGTATTTTGATTTTATCGAGATTTTCAGAAAAGTCGAGAAGGGAATATACCGGGCTTTCTAATTTACCAGCCATTTCTCCCGTAACATAAACCACTCTTCGTTGATTTTTTCGCATGATACTTTTTTCGATGGTGTCCTTTCTAACATGCACTAAATCACCTACCGGAATAGCCTGGTTTTTAGCCGACATAACCTTTAAAGCTAACAAATCATCAATATTCGTTTTTTCGTTTTCTTTCATTTGAAGTACAATTCCGATGTCTTTACTAGCCTCTTCATTGTAAATTTTACTAATGGGCTGATGGCTAAGCGCCATTTGCATAGTACTTACAATTTGTTGAGGAGCTACCCCGTTTAACATGGCTTTTTCTTTGTCGATCTCAAAGCGATATTCCGTTTGATCTGCTTCAATCATCCAGTCAACATCTACTACCTCCTCATTATCTCGAAATAAACCTTTTAATTGTTCGGCAATTTTTATTTGCTCTTGGTAATCCGGACCGTAAACTTCTGCAACTAATGTTGATAAAACCGGTGGTCCTGGTGGTACTTCTACAACTTTTACATTTGCCTGATATTTTTGAGCAATTTTTTGAATTTCCGGGCGAAGTACTTTGGTGATATAATGACTTTGCTCTTTTCTATCTCCTTTATCGATAAGATTTACTTGTATGTCTGCAGAGCTAGAACCACTTCGCAGGTCATAATGTCTTACCAATCCATTAAAAGTTATCGGCGAGGCTGTACCTACATAAGTTTGGTAATCATTTACGTAAGAACTTTGTCTAAGATATTGAGCAATTTCTTTTGTTACAACCTGGGTTCTTTCTAATGTTGTACCTTCAGGCATATCAATAATGACTTGAAATTCATTTTTATTGTCGAAAGGCAACATTTTAACAGCAACAGATTTTGTCAAAAACATACTCATTGTGCCGAGTAAAAGCAAAATGTTGATTCCAAAAAACAGGAATCGATAGGTTTTGTTTTCTAATAATGGGTCAATAAACTTTTTGTAATAGATATAAATTTTTGACTGAGAGATATCATGTCCGTGCTCTTCTGTTTTCGCTCCTTTTTTATCTTTTTCTCTTAAGAAAATATAACCTAAGTAGGGTGTTATGGTTAAGGCAACGAACAGTGAAACAATCATGGCAATGGAAGCTCCAATGGGCATAGGACTCATATAAGGCCCCATTAAACCTGAAACAAAAGCCATTGGAAGTACAGCAGCGATAACCGTAAATGTGGCCAAGATGGTAGGGTTTCCTACTTCATTGATGGCATAGATTGCCGCCTGCTTAAATGGTAATCGCTTCATTTTGAAATGCCTGTGCATATTCTCTGCTATAATGATGGAATCATCTACAACAATACCGGTTACAAAAACAAGCGCGAATAAAGTAATTCTGTTTAGCGTATAATCCATGAAATAATAGCTAAACAAGGTTAAAGCAAAAGTGACTGGTACTGATAAGAATACTACCAAACCACCTCTCCAACCCATGGCCAACATCACCACCAGTGAAACCGAAATAATTGCGATGATCAAATGGCTAAGGAGTTCAGAAACTTTATGTGAAGCGGTTTCACCATAATTTCTACTGATAGAAACTTTTACTTCATCCGGAATCAAATCCTTTTTAAGTACCTCGATTTTGTCGATGATTACTTCCGATATTTTCATAGCATCCCCACCTTTTTGTTTGGCTACAGAAAGGGTAATAGCCGGATATTCAGCCGGAAAAGCTGTTTGATTGTCGGGATTGGCAGATCCATATCCATAGTTCACATAAGCAACAGGAGTTTCAGGTCCTTCCGCCACTTCAGCAACTTGTTTCAGATAAACCGGACTTTGTCCATTTACCCCTACAATTAAATTTTGTACATCAGATAAATTCTTTAAAAAATCGCCAGTATGCACCAAAAACTCTTCGTCCTTTTGGTTAAATTTTCCTGAGTTTGACTGCGCATTATTGATTTGAATTTTCTGTGCTACAGATAAAAAATCTACGTTATTTTCAGCCATTTTATCTTTGTCGAGAATTACGCTAATTTCTCTGTCTCGACCACCTATACTTTTTGTACTCGCAACACCGCCAACTTTTTTGATCTCGTTATTAACTTCTTCAACAATTTGTTTGAGTTCATAGTCGTCATAAGTATCACTCCAAAATGTCAATCCCAAAACAGGTACATCATCAATTGCTCTAGTTTTAACAAGAGGAAGAGAAACACCTTGTGGCATTTGATCCATATGTTTTATGATCTCATTGTACAACTGCACAAAAGACCTTTCAATATCTGAGCCCACATAAAATTGAACAATTACCATGGCTTGTTCTTTCATGGAGGTTGAATAGGTGTATTCTACTCCCGGAATGTTGGCAATCACTTTTTCGAGTGGCTTGATTACTTTTGTTTCTATTTCAGAAGGGCTTGCACCCGGATATTGTAAAAATATATCCGCGATAGGCACTTCAATTTGTGGTTCTTCTTCTCTTGGAATCAAAAAAGAACTGTAGATTCCTATAAGTAAGAACATAATCATCAATAAAATTGTCAGCTTCGATTCTAGAAAGAAAGCTGCTATTTTTCCTGCAAATCCTTTTTCCATCAGATTATTTTATTTGAATTTTAACTCCGTTGTATAATTTACCATCGGCTTCCATGATATAGGCTTCATCAGCAGAGAGACCTGACAATACCTCTATTTGGTCTCCATATTCTTTACCCAATCTCAACCATCGTAAAACGGCAGTATTTGATTGACTTAGAGTATAGATTCCTGATAATTGACCTTTGTGAATTAAAATTGACTTAGGAATAGTAATTCTTTCACCCGAGGTACCTTCAAATGGAAATTCAGTTGTTACATCCATGCCGGAAAAAATTCCTTCTTCCGTATTTGGAATTTCGACTTTAGCTAGGTATTGACCACCGCTATTTTGAGATGATCTGCTTATTTCCCTCACTTTTCCATTTAAAAGTGTCTGATTGCTTTTAATTCTCACTTTTACTTGATCACCTTTGTTCACTTTCGTCAAGTACATTTCAGGAATTTCGGCTGTAGCCACCAAATTATTTGGGTTTTCTATACCCAACAATGGATTTCCAGGTAGAGCCATATTTCCTTCCTTGACAAAAACATCTGTGATAACCCCTGAAAATGGAGCTGTAATTGAACTGTAGTTGAGCATGGCAGATACTTCGTTTTCCATCTCCTTTACAGCTTCAACCTGTGCACTTGCAATGTCGTAGGCGGCCTGTACATCTTCAAACTCTTTGGTAGAGGCACTTTTTTGCTCGTATAATTTTTTAAATCGATTGTAGTTATTTTCCGCAATTTTAAAGTTTGCCTCAGCCTGTAGTAACTTCGCTTTTACTTGGGCACGTTGGGCTTCAATGTCTGTATTATTTATTTTTAGTAACAACTGACCTTTTGTTACTTTATCACCAATTTTTACATAAATATTTTCAATGTATCCGGTTATTTTGGTACTTAAATTTGAAAATTGATCAGCTTCAATTTGTCCACTGGCAGTAAAAAACTGACCGGAAGCATTTGAGTTAGGCTTTGCAACACTAACATTTACAATGGTATTGTCAACAACAACTTCATTTTTACTGTCGCCACAGCTATAAGCACTAATTACTGCAATGAGTAGAATAATTATTTTTTTCATTTTTATTTCGTTAAAAAGTTAAGGTATGATAAGGCGTAGTTATAATTGAACAAAGCCTGTGAGTGATTGAGTTCTTGTTTTTGCAATTGAGTTTCTGCGTACAATAAATCGCTGGTTTTTTCTAATCCCTGAGAAAAGCGATTGCTAACAATTCTATATGATTCTTTTGATTGTTCTACAGCTAATTCTGCTATCTCTACAGCATCTCGAGCATCATACATTTGTCTGCGGGCTTTATTTAGTTCTAACTCGCTTTGGGCTAAATAATTCTGTTTATACAATTCATTTTTTTCTAGCATTGCCTTTTCTCTATGCACTTTGCCCAATGTTTTCCCTCCGTCGAAAACATCCCAGGAGAGTTGTAATCCCACTAAGTAGTTACTTACATTAAAACCCATAAAATCATTGTCGTTCCACTCATAATGTGCCATTGCACTAGCCTTGGGTACGAATTGATATTGAGATGATTTGAGCATTTGTTCTTGAGCGGTTATATTTTGTTCAATGGCTAAAAGATCTTTTCTGTCTGAACTCATTTTCACAGAATCTGGTTCTGGATACTCGCTCATCGTCAGTTTTTCTGTAGGAATGAGTATATCATTTGGTTCTTTTCCAATTAAATAGGCCAAATATTCAGATGAATTTAAAACATTACTTTTGGCTTTTAGAAGGTCATTTTTAACTTCATTGAACCTTACCTCCACATTGATGACATCGGCAAATTGAATCAAACCCTGATCAAATTGATCCTTTGAAATTTTTAAATTTACCTCACCAGTTTCCAAAGCCTTTTCAATAACCTCTTGTTGCTCATACGCCAATTGTAATTGCATATAAGCTTTTTCGATTTCTAACTGCAGGTATTCTTTTGATCTTTCATTTTGCAGTTCAAGAGCTTCGGTTTTACTTTTGGCAGCCTTTTTCATTTTCCATCCATCCAAATGAAAAATGGGCTGTATCAATTCTATTTTTGTGTTGAAGTTTTCCTGACTTCCGGGATCATTTAATTTATCTGGGTTAAAATCTTCAGTTGTAACAGATTCTTGCAACAACTTAAAACCAAATGCCTGTAGTGGGTTATTGGTAGAAACACTTGTGTTTGATAAAACCAATGAAGGAAGAAATGCTGCATTGGCCTGTTCTTGTTCAGCTTTAGCAACGGCATAACTCTTTTGATTTATTCTGAGTTCATAGTTGTTCTGAATAGCAAGTGCTTTGGCTTGATCAAGACTAATTGGCTCCGTGTTTTGTCCGTATCCAATATGAAGACTTAAAAAAGTTATCAGGATTGAAAATCCGAATAGATACTTATCAATGTTAAATTTCATCTGGTTATTAAATTAAAATTCTCTGCAAAAGTATCTTGCTATCTACGTAGGCTACGTAACTTAGATTACAGAGTTCTAATTTAAAACCGCTATGATGGTCTAACCCTAAATTTTATTGGTTTTACTCCTCATTTTCATGTTTAATACCTCTACACCTAGAGAAAAAGTTATGGCGAAGTATAAATAACCTTTTGGTATAGCACCCACTTCTTGTCCGAAAACAATGGCATGTGAAAGATGTGCACTCTCAGTTACGAGCATAAACCCAATTAAGATTAAAAATGAAAGTGCTAACATTTGTATGGTTGGATGCGTATTTACAAACTTGCCAATAGGTCTGGCAAAAATCATCATAATAATAATCGAAATGATTACAGCAGTAATCATAATCACTAAAGCGCCATGTATTCCATTTGTCATTCCTACAGCTGTAAGTACCGAATCAAAACTAAAAACAATATCAATTAAAACAATCTGGACGATGACTGAAAGCATTGAAACTCCTTGAGTATTTTTCGTTTGTGTTGTAATGTCCTTTCCTTCAACCTTCGCATGAATTTCGTGTGTACTTTTGTATAATAAAAATATTCCTCCGGCAAAAAGAATCAAGCTTTGACCTGATATACTTGCTTTTAACCAGCTCCAGTTGACATAAAATAAAGGATCTTTCATGGCGATAAGGTAAGTTACACCGGTCAATAATAAGATCCTAAAGACCATGGCGAGCAAAAGTCCAATGTTTGTTGCTTTCTTTATTTTATTTTCGGGTAATTTACCTGCGGTGATCGAGATAAAAATAATATTATCAATCCCCAATATAATTTCCAGAAAAGTAAGAGTTATGAGGGCTCCCCACGTTTCGGGATGTGAGAATAGTTCCATGTTTTGTTGGTTGAAAGATTATTCTTCTAACTTTATAGCTGTACCTTCTTGCTTAAAATTGGATCCTTTAAAAAAAGCCTTGAAGGTATATTCATTATTTTTTATTCCTGTAATTTTTACATGAAATGGCGTGCTGTCTAATAAACTTTTGGGATGTTTTTTAAGAAGGGTGTATTCAAAATCATTTTTCCAATTGATATAAAAAGTGTCACGAACGCCATTTGTCAATTCTATCTGCAAAGAATCATTACGCACAGCAATAGAACTAATTTCATTGTCTTTAAGCAGTGTTTTGTATTTTCCTGTTTTGAATGAATCTATGTTTGTCGTTTCAGACTTACACCCAAAAAACAGAAATAAAGCACAGAATAAAACAATAAAAATTCTCATAGTTTAAAAGGACAGGCCGGTATAATTACTCGGACTAATATTTTTAAGTTCTTTTTTTAATTCAAATGAAATATCTAGAGAATCTATAAAAGCGGCAATGGATTCCTGATTTATTTTCTGATTCGTTCTTGTGAGACCTTTTAATGCTTCATAAGGATTTGGATAACCCTCCCTTCTTAAAATTGTTTGAATGGCTTCGGCCACTACGGCCCAATTTGCTTCTAAATCTGCTGCGAAAGCTTCTTTGTTAAGCAATAATTTACCTAAACCTTTTTGTGTAGATAAGAACCCAATAATGGTATGGGCAAAGGGCACACCGATATTTCTTAAAACCGTAGAATCGGTTAAATCTCTTTGTAAACGCGATATGGGTAATTTGGCAGATAGATGTTCAAAAACAGCATTGGCTAACCCTAAATTTCCTTCACTATTTTCAAAATCTATAGGATTTACTTTGTGTGGCATTGCAGATGATCCGACTTCACCTTCTTTTATTTTTTGTTTAAAGTAATTCATAGAGATATACTGCCAAACATCTCGGTTCAAATCAATTAAAATAGAATTTATGCGTTTCATCCCATCAAAAAAAGCAGCCATATGGTCGTAATGCTCAATTTGTGTGGTTGGAAAAGAATGGTGTAAACCGAGACCAGTTACAACAAAAGTTTCTCCAAATACTCGCCAATTTATCTCAGGATAGGCAATTTGATGAGCGTTGTAATTACCAGTAGCACCACCAAATTTTGCCGCAAAAGGTACTTGTAACAATAATTTTCTTTGTTGTTTAATTCTTTCAACAAACACGTAGATTTCTTTGCCTAAAAGGGTGGGGGAAGCAGGCTGGCCATGTGTTTTAGCCAACATAGGCACCGCTTTCCAATCATGGGCAAGTTCATCTAATTTAATTTCCAAACTTTCTAATTCTGGTAAGTAAACTTCATAAAAAGCCTCTTTTAGCAAAAGGGGAATGGATGTGTTGTTAATATCTTGAGATGTTAATCCAAAATGGATAAATTCTTTAAACGCTTGTAGTTGTAATTCATCAAGCTTTTCTTTGATAAAATATTCAACAGCTTTGACATCGTGATTCGTAACTTTTTCTATTTCTTTAATTTTCAATGCATCATCAAACCCAAAATTAAGATAGATTTCTCTTAACTTTTTAAAGTTTTTAGGATCAAAATTGGCCAACTGTGGAAGCGGGATTTGGCACAAAGCGATGAAATATTCGATCTCTACTTTTACACGATATTTGATCAATGCCTCCTCTGAAAAAAAAGGTGCTAAATTTTCTACTTTGTCGCGATATCTTCCATCGATAGGAGAAATGGCATTTAGGCTGTTTAAAGTCATCTGTTTTTCAAAAAAATTAAGCTACAAAATTAGTATTTTTAAATGACTTGAATCAACGTGAACTGACTTTGTATGATTTATTGTTTTTGCTCTTTTTCTAATTTTGCGAGAATCATTCTAGCATGACTTACATATCCTGGTGATTTTAATGGGATGTCCTTTTGTAAAATTTCTCTCAGATTGTCTTTTATCCATGTAAATTCATTTGATAAAAAATAGAGAGAATCCATGGCAAATGCTTGAGTTGCGGTTTTTCTATCCGAAATTAACCAATCGAAACTAGCTTCTACGATTCTTTCTTTCTGTGTTGTTGTCAAAATAAAATTGGGTTGGTTCTCATTTTTTTTAGAGACAATACCACGGCAAATTTTTGAAATAGATCTGAGGGCACTTTCGTTTTTAACGGATTTTAGTCCAGTGCAAAAATAATCGAGGTAAGGAGAAATAATATTGGGTTTAGCTAAAAAAACAAGTTCTAATATCCATGCTGCTTTAATTTGAAATAGGGATGAAGAATTTAGGGCTAACATTATCAATTCTTCTATTAATTCTGGATTGGAAAGGACTTCATTGGCTGCATTATCTCGATAAACTCTCTTTGCATTGATAATACCTGATAGGATTGATTCAAGTCTGGTCATTTTTGTTTTCTCTTTTTTTATCTGTTTTTCTGGGAGATAATTTGTAGATCAAATACCCAAATCCTATCAAAAAATGAAGGATAACGATGATCATTACCGTATAATACCAAAAATTCGAACTCCTCATAATTATCATTTCATTTCGAGATTCATTCCAAAATTAGGAAAAAATGTTACTTTTAACTGCGCATTGGGTGTAACAAAGCGCACCTATCAAGAAATTATGAGAATTTGTTATGAAAGAAAAAATTAAAATTGTCTTTTCGTTGTTTTTTTTATTGATCAGTTGCTATCCGCTATTAGCCCAGAACGAGGTGAATAAATTAAACAAGGATGGTGAGCGTGAAGGTGTTTGGGAAAAATATTATGATAATAATAGGCTTAGATATCGTGGAACTTTTAAAAATGGCAAAGAAGTTGGTACATTTAAATATTATTCTGCGGCCTCTTCAGAACATCCGGTAATTATTAAAGAATTTGATTCGAATTCAGATATCGCAGACGTAAAATTCTACACAGAGGCAGGAGTTTTGGAAAGTGAGGGAAAAATGAAGGGAAAAGATAGAATTGGTAAATGGACTTTTTACCATACCGATGGAAAATCAGTAATGAGCGAAGAAAATTACGTAAATGGAAAACTGGAGGGAAGCTATAAAACTTTTTTTCAAGACGGATCTCCAACAGAAATAGCAAATTATAAGAATGGTTTGCTAGACGGCAATTATAAGAAATACGCCATAAAAGGGCATTTGATTTATGATTTTAACTACAAAAATGGCAAACTAAACGGTTTAGCTACCTATTATTCTAGACGTACTGGCGACCTTATCAAAAAAGGTCCGTTTAAAGATGATGAGCGGGTAGGTACATGGGAAAATTATGTTGATGGCGAATTGGTAAGTACTGAGCAACCTGCCATTAAACCCAAAAAAGAAGATTGATGTTCTAGTCAGCTTTTTATAACGTACGGATTGTTTTATCTTTGCACGCTCAAACATCAATGTTATGAAAAGAGTGATTGTTGGCTTGTCTGGAGGAGTTGATTCAAGTGTTGCAGCCTATTTATTAAAGGAGCAAGGTTACGAAGTAATTGGTCTTTTTATGAAAAATTGGCACGATGATTCAGTCACAATTTCCAAAGAATGTCCGTGGTTGGAAGACAGTAATGACGCCATGCTAGTAGCAGATAAACTGGGAATACCTTTTCAGGTCGTTGATCTTAGTGAAGAGTACAAAGAGAGGATTGTTGACTACATGTTTAATGAATATGAACAAGGTAGAACGCCAAATCCTGATGTACTTTGTAACCGTGAGATCAAGTTCGATGTTTTTATGAAAATTGCCTTGGATTTGGGAGCAGATTATGTTGCTACCGGACATTATTGCAGAAAAGATATTTTAGAGAAAGATGGTGAATTGATATATAGGTTGTTGTCTGGACTTGACGATAATAAAGACCAATCCTACTTTTTATGCCAGCTTTCCCAAGAACAGTTAGCTAAATCTTTATTTCCTATTGGTGAATTAAAAAAGGATGAAGTTCGAAAAATTGCCGCTGACCAAGAGCTTATTACGGCAGACAAAAAAGATTCTCAAGGATTGTGTTTTATAGGAAAAGTAAGATTGCCTGAGTTTTTACAGCAAAAATTAAGTCCTAAGGAAGGGATAATCGTCCAAATTCCAGATGCAGATCATTTTTATGTGAAATCGATTCCAGTTTTTAAAAATAAGGAAGATGAATTGTCATATTTATCTACAAAACACAAATATAATCTTGAAGATGGTAAAGTAGTTGGAAAACATCAAGGTGCCCACTATTTCACCAAAGGTCAGCGTAAAGGTTTGGCAGTTGGCGGAACAGTGGAACCACTTTTTGTAATTGATACGGATGTCGAAAAAAACATTATTTATACCGGTGAGGGTAAAAATCATCGCGGTTTATATAGAAATGTTTTGTTTGTTAAAAACGATGATATACATTGGGTAAGAGAAGATCTCAAAATAACAGAAGGGGAATCATTAAAGGTTTTAGCAAGAATTCGTTATCGCCAAAAATTACAAAAGGCGGAATTGTTTAGAGCAGAAAAAGGGTTGTATGTTGTTTTTGAAAATCCTCAATCTGCCATTACGGAAGGTCAGTTTGTGGCCTGGTATTTAGAGGATGAATTGGTGGGTTCCGGTGTAATCAATTGAGTTATGTTTAGTCGAATTACTTCTTTATTTAATATAAAATATCCAATTATCCAAGCTGGAATGGTCTGGGTAAGTGGTTATAAATTAGCTTCAGCTGTGAGTAATGCCGGTGGTTTGGGATTGATTGGAGCAGGATCTATGTATCCTGATGTTTTAAAATATCACCTTCAACAATGTAAAAAAGCCACAAATAGACCATTTGGTGTCAATATTCCTCTTTTTTATCCTGATCTGGAAGAGGTCATAGAAATTATTTTTCAAGAAAAGATCAAAATTGTATTTACCTCTGCCGGAAACCCAAAACTTTATACGCAGAGATTCAAAGAGGAAGGAATTACGGTTGTACAAGTGGTAAGTAGCGTAAAGTTTGCTCAAAAATCTGAAGAGGCAGGAGTTGATGCGATTGTGGCGGAAGGATTTGAAGCAGGTGGCCATAATGGGAGAGAAGAATCAACTACTTTTACCTTGATTCCAATGGTCAAGGAAAAAATTAATATTCCCTTAATTGCCGCAGGTGGAATTGCTACTGGTAGTGGTATGATGGCTGCAATGGCCTTAGGAGCTGAAGGTGTTCAAATAGGAAGCCGATTTGTGGCCTCTGTAGAATCATCGGCACATCAAAATTTCAAAAATATGGTGGTGGAAACTAAGGATGGCGGAACCGATTTGACATTAAAAGAATTAACACCAGTAAGGTTAATCAAGAACGAGTTTTACCAAAATGTTCAAAAGCTATATCAAGCAGGTGCTTCAGTCGAAGAATTAAAAAATTTACTCGGTAGAGCAAGAGCCAAAAAGGGTATGTTTGAGGGTGATTTAGTAGAAGGAGAATTGGAAATTGGTCAGGTAGCAGGACTCATTCATAACATAAAACCTGCTGCTGATATTGTCAAAGAAATTATTGATGAGTTCGAAATTGTACGTAAAAACATTTCAAATTTATCTAGTTTCTCTATTTAATTTTTGAAGAACCGGCATTGGCTTGTTTTCGCTTGTATTCATCTAATAACCTTCTATTAAATTCGTGCTCAGCGTGATGGAGCTGCAGGATTTTCTTAGAGGAAAGAACGGGTTTTAAATCATTGTAAAGATTCATTTTTAATGAAATCATTTTTTCTTCATTATCCATTAAACTTTTTAAATAGGATTCTGCTTCCTTTTCAGTAATAGAATCAAATCCTCCTTTTTCGTTGATAGCTTTTTTTACAGTTTTATAACTTTGAATTTTAACTGCATGCGTTTTGTCTTCGTATTTATTGTAAATAGGCCAAAATTTTTCAGCTTCACTTTTTGTCAAATTCAATTGTTCGGTTAAATAGGCCGTTTTAAAAGCTTTTAATTTTTCGTGTTTGTTTTCTTGACTTATTACAGTCAGGGGTAAAAGCAAAACAATAAATAAAGTTAAAATACTTATTTTCATGGTTCTTCTTGAATTATAATGTCTTCTAAATCTTCTTCTGCTAAATAATCGGCAATTTCGCCGTTAAAACTGAATGAATTAAGGTTAAGTGTTAAATCATCATAAGTATCTACAATTTCTGAGCTCGTCAAAACTCCTGCATTATCGTCAAACCAACTTTCTAAATCTTTCATGCTTATTTCAACTTGCGACTCAGCATTATTTTCTGAACTCAATAAATTTCCGATTGCCAAAATTAAAAAAAGAGAGGCAGCTATCGCCGAAAAATAGAATATCCTCGATTTTATTTGTTCAACATATGCTTTTGGTTGAGGGATCTTAACTTCAAAATTTTCAAAATAATTTTCGGGTACTGTAAAACTATTGTTATGAGCAGATTTCTTTATCAGATCTAAAGGTTGGAGCTCGGTCAATTCAAAATAATTTTCTGGTACAATATATCCAGATTCTTTTGGTAACAATACTTTGTCTTTTCCATTATCTAAAGAAATGTAAGCTTCTAAGTTCTCAAAATAATTGTCTGGAACTCGGAAGCCTTGCTTTTTTTCTTTCAAGAATTTTAGTATGTCAGCCCCAGATTTGTTCATTCTTCAAAGTATTTTTCTATTTTTTTTCGAGCTTGGTGGTACGAAGCTTTTAAGGCACCCACTGAGGTTTCTAATATTTCACTCATATCTTCGTATTTAATTTCGTCGAAGTAGCGCATATTAAAAACGATTTGCTGTTTTTGTGGTAAAAGCGCGATGGCTTTTTGCAACTTTATTTGCAACTCATCTCCATCAAAGTACGGATCATCCTCTAATTGTTCAACCCTTTTCATCTGCAGCATTTCCGGACTTGCATTTAACATCCTCGCCTTGGTATTTAAAAAGTTAATGGCTTCATTTGTAGCAATTCTATACATCCAAGAATAAATCTTACTATCTCCTTTAAAATTTGCAATACTTTTAAATACTTTTAAAAAAGTATTTTGCAGTACATCGTCCGCATCGTCATGATTAATCACAATCTTTCGGATATGCCAATACAAACGCTTTTTATGCGTTTGAACTAAATCTTTAAATGCCAGCTCCTGCGTTTCGTTATTTTTGAGCCGTTCTACCAATAAAGCTTCTTCCAAAACTACTGTTTAATCTTTTGACAATCATTTGATCAAAAGGTTTAAAACATCAAAGTTAAAAAAATGAAATTTGATTAAAGCGACATACTCACTTTAACATTTAAAATGCGCGGACTTAAATAATTAGGAATAGCAAACGATTGATTTGAAGAAACATCCGTGACCCATGTATTGCTAATTGTATTCTGGGCATCGAACATATTAAACACTTCTATTCCTGCTGATAACGATTTAAAACTTCTTAACCATTGTTCTTTGGAGGGCGTATTGATATCTTTGAAAACATATGAAATTCCTAAATCTGCTCTAAAATAATCCTTTAATCTGTTTTGATAATCATATGGGTCTGCATAACTAGGAGAACCTCCAGGAACACCGGTATTATAAACAGTATTTAAATACATTTTAATATTGGGAATTGCTGGAATATAATCCTGAAAAAGTAGGGCAAATTTTAACCTCTGATCTGTAGGTCTTGATATATAACCTCTATTTTCTATGTTTTCTTCGGTTTTGAGATAGCCAAAACTAAACCAAGATTCGGTGCCTTGAACAAATTCTCCGTTCAATCTCATTTCAAAGCCTGTTGCGTAAGCTGTTGCATTATTTTTTGCACGATATCTAATTCTTACATTGTCTATGGTAAATGGATTAACCTCTGTTAATTTCTTATAAAAGGCCTCTGTTGTCAATTTAAACGGTCTATTCCACATTGTAAAACTGTAATCATTACCGAGAATTATTTGTACAGATTTTTGAGCTTTGACCTCAGGATGAACGATACCTAATGAATCTCTCATTTCTCTGTAAAAAGGAGGTTGTTGATAAACACCACCAGCAACTCTAAACAGCATATCACTTTGCCAATTGGGTTTCCAAGTTAATTGAGCTCTCGGACTAAAAACAGTCTGACTTACCTGAGATAATCCTTGGCCTGATACAATCCAATGTTGAGCCCGAATACCTATGTTGTACCAAAATTGTTGATCCTGAATAAAAAACTGATCACTGAGTTGAACAAAACCTAATATCCTCTGGGTATTTACATCGTTAAAAGCCCGAACGTTTTGATAAGGTACTATAGGGCTTATATAGGGAGTATAGGGCTCGTCATTTCCCGGGAAACGATTTGGTGGTCTAACAGCAAAACCCGCGGAATCAATCATTTGCCATTCAATAACTCGGTCATTAAAATCCTCATTTTGATATTTTATTCCAAGTTCTAATAATCGATTGTTTTTTCTGTAATTCAGTTTTGCCTGA
The DNA here is from genome assembly GCF_042679565.1 of Namhaeicola litoreus. Taxonomy (NCBI): domain Bacteria; kingdom Pseudomonadati; phylum Bacteroidota; class Flavobacteriia; order Flavobacteriales; family Flavobacteriaceae; genus Namhaeicola; species Namhaeicola litoreus. The sequence goes on from NZ_JBHTMY010000003.1 coordinate 569,066, forward strand.
AAATTAGAAATGTTAGCTTCCAGTTCATTTCTTGCATGGTCTTGCTGAGTGCCAATTGACTGAATAAAATCAGTATTTCCAAAATCATCAGATCCCAGATCTGTGTTTACATCTCCAATGCCATATGCTGCAATAATGTCGTAATATTCTTGCTCACGAGTGTAGTAAGCGGATGTCGTTAGCTCGAGAGAAAGTGTTTCATTGAAGGCATAGGTTCCTTTTAAGGCACCTGAAAGCGTTTGATAGTTGTCTTCTTCTTTGCCTTCATAATCTACAATAACTGCCACAGGATTCAACAATGTACCGAAATTAGTTTTTCTGGTAAAAGGCGTAAAATTATAATCATTCAAACTCGCGGTTCCCAAAAATTCCATCGAAAATTTCTCTGAAAAGCGATAGGTAATAAATGACTGGAAATCTGTAAAAGCTGGGTTAAAATTAGACCGGGTGTCGTTTTGATCTACAAATAAACTGTTATTTCTATACCTAGCTCCAACCATAATTTGCATATTATTATTCAAGGCAAGTCCTTCGATGGTTGCTCCAAAACCTAAAAGACTAGCGTCGAATTGTAGCCCAAACTTTTCAGGTTTTCGGTATGTAATGTCTAAAACGGATGACAATTTATCTCCGTATTTAGCCTGAAAACCTCCTGCGGAAAATTTGACATTTTGGGTCATTTGAGAATTTACTATACTCAAACCCTCTTGTTGACCAGACCGAATCAAGAAAGGCTTATAAACTTCAATTCCATTGATATAAATAAGATTTTCATCAAAGCTACCACCACGCACGTTGTATTGAGTGCTCAGTTCATTATTAAAATTAACGCCAGGTAAAGTTTTTAAAATACTTTCAACACCTTGATTCGCACCTGGTGTATTTTTTATGGTTTCCGTTTTGACTGTTACATTACCTTGAATTTCGTCCCTTTTATCTTTGACTATAACTTCTTGAATTTCTTCTGATTTATATACTAGAGTGGGAGAAAACTCAATTTCTTCACCAGGCCTAAGTCTAAATTCATATTGCAATTTTTTATAACCAACGTGGCTAAAATTTAATAGAATTTGACTATTCGACGGGACCAAAATCTCATAATAACCTTCCGTATTAGTAACCACCCCTTTAGACCTGTAGAAAACGGAGACGTTTTCTACAGGGTTTCCACTTTCATTAGATACAAAACCTTTAATGACCGTAGATTGAGCCCAGTTTTCAAAAAAGAATAAAGTAAAGAAAAATAAAATGGCAATTTGTGTTTTCAAGCCTAATCCTTTTTTGTGAATGTGGCACTAAAGGTAGCCGAATTATTCACATTGTCGATTACTTTAAGGGTTAAATTATAGTTGTCCTCATCCCAGGTTCTGTCGTTTAAGTCGTAAACAAGCCTACCGGTTTTAGGGTCATATTCAAATAGAGCAAATTTACCGTTAATTTCACCTCGATATGATTTAATCCCTGAGTCTTTATCAGAAATCTTAAAGACAATCGTGCTTTGTCTGTTCAAAACTTGTTGATCTTTAATATTTACCGGTGTAATTATTGGATCATTGGTGTCTTGCATTAGTTTATAGTCGCCTAATTCGTTGTTTTTTGCTGTGAGCCAATCTCCTTTTCTGTAGGATTTTTGATAATAGAATTTGTTGAAATTCTTTCTGGCGATATACATCTGTTTAAGGTCTTCTTCACTATAATTTTTAATATTAAAAGACATAGTGAAATCTCCATGAATTGGAACGGATGAATTGTGGAAACTCGCTATACCATCTTCAAATTTGTAATCAAAAAACAGGTCTTTATAAAAAATATCTTTTGGAAAGAAAGCTTTCACCAGACTATCGTTAATCTCGTTTTGCTTTGCCGCCTGGAAATAATAAGGTGTAATTTTTTCTTTTTTCTTTTTAATAATGGAGTCTTTTTTACCAACTATTTTTAACAACAAATCGGTTTGGTTTCCTTTAAAGTCAAAAGCAGATATTTTTACATTATATTCTGTACTGTCTTTGATAAAAAGATATCCATCGTTAACTAAATTTTGATAAACACTGAGATGGGTATTTGGCTCTTTGAAGCATTTAATCACTCTTTGTTTTTTTTGATCATATCGTTCGAAATCAAAAAAATTATTGATATATCTCGACTCAGAAAAAGAAAATGAATTTACTGTATATTGAAATATTTTTTTATTATTTACCTCCATTTCTAAATTGTAGATACCATTATTATTAATGGCGCCATCTTGTCTATCCGTTACATTAACGCCTAACCCAATTTTTCCATAAGCGTAAATGGTATTGGCGTCTAGATTACCCAAATTATTAGGTTTGAGTACCAGTTCAATTTGATCGGTAATTTGATTAACATGAGAACTATCATTGATAGCATAGGCTATGGCATTCTTAAAAATAGGTGATTTGTGATCAGGAATGGAAATACCAAAAAGCAATGGGTTATGTGGTTCTGCTTTGGAATTTCTTATTTCATAATGGAGATGGGGTCCACCTGAACTTCCGCTATTTCCGCTATATGCAATTAATTCTCCTTTGCTTACAGAAAGTTCATTTGCTTGAGGGTATAACTGAACTTCATAACTTTCCATGGAATATTGTTGTTTTTTGACATAATCTTGAATTGCTGGGGAAAATTCTCTTAAATGACCATAAACGGTAGTATAACCATTAGGATGAGTTACATAGAGCGCCTTACCGTAACTCCAATGAGCTACATTTATTCTGGAAATATATCCTTCGGCCGAAGCAACAACTTTCAGTCCTTGAACTTGCTGGGTTTTAATATCTAACCCTCCGTGAAAATGGTTTGATCTGAGTTCACCAAAAGTTCCTGATAGTACTAATGGTATCTCTAAAGGATTAATAAAATAGTCTTTAGGATAGTTTTGTTGGCCAAAACTATGGTAAATAAAAAAGACCATAAAAAAAACGGGGGAGAGCTGTTTAGTCATAATTCGGGCTAAATTAGTAATTAGCCATTAAAAGAAAAAATATTTATTTACTACATTGATTTACAACAGTGTAACGCAATTTTTTTGTTAAATAAATAAAAGTGTTGTATTATTTGAAATGGTATATTAACTTTGTTGCATATGTTAGATTCTTTGGTTTGATGAATAATTTATCACAATCAGTTGATTTACTGGAAGTCAATGTTTCCAAAATATTATCAAAGCACAATGCTTTGCAGCAATCTTTTGAGAAATTATTGAAGGAGAAAGAAGATTTACTGATGAAAATTTCTCAACAAGAAAAGGAAATTATTGAGTTGGAGGAAAAATTAGATACATCAAGAATTGCGAATGCAATTGTAGGCAGCAAAGAAGATAAGCATGTAACCAAACTGAAAATAAACGCCTTGGTTCGTGAAATAGATAAATGTATTGCCCAATTAAGTGAATGAAGTAGTTATGGACGATAAGCTTAGGATAAAGGTTACAATTGGAGATAGAGTTTATCCATTGACTATAAAAAATGAAGAAGAGGAAGAAGGGGTGCGAAAAGCGGTTAAAAAAATTAATGAACTCGTAAAGAAATTTGAGCAGAATTATGAAATAAGAGACAAGCAAGATGTTTTAGCTATGTGCGCTCTTCAATTTGCTGCAATGAGTGAAGTAAAAAGTATACATAAAGGTCAAGATACCGTTTATGTCGAAAATAAGTTAAATGAGCTAAATAAGGTTTTGGCGAATCATTTACAATAAGTTCTTAAAATACAACAATACTGCCTACATTAGTTATTTGTTTGAAAAACTCAACACGATCAATTTAAAAAGGGTGAGTCAGAAGTGCTAAAGCGCGCCATTTTATGGATACTTGAATACTTTGTTAACCCTAAACTTGTTTTAATGGAGTTTTATGAACCCCAGGCTAATGTGGGCTTTTTTTATACTTAATATTCAAGAAATGGAAACAATTATAGTTGGGATTATCGCACTGGGATTGGGCTTTTTAATAGCCAAACTCATCGAAAAAAATAGAGCATCAAATACTTTAAAAAACGTACAAGAACAGGCAGCTACCATACTCAAAGAAGCAAAAATAGAAGCCGAGGGAATAAAGAAGGATAAAATTTTACAAGCCAAAGAAAAATTTATTGAATTAAAGGCAGAACATGAAAAAGTCATCCTTGGGCGTGATAAAAAAATCAATGATGCCGAAAAGAGAATACGTGATAAAGAATCGATGGTTTCTCAAGAATTAGATAAAAGCAAAAGATTTACCAGATCATTAGAAGATAAAGAAAAGTCGCTTCAACAACGATTAGAATTTATAGAAAAACGCCAATCTGAAATTGATAAATTACACAAAAGCCAGGTTTTGCAATTAGAGACTATATCTGGTTTATCAGCTGAAGATGCCAAAAAAGAGTTATTGGAAACTTTAAAGGATGAAGCAAAATCTGACGCCATGGCTTTTATTCAAGACACTTTGGAAGAGGCAAAATTAACCGCGCAACAAGAGTCTAAAAAAGTTATTCTCAATACAATTCAAAGAATTGGAGTTGAGCAGACAATAGATAATTGTGTATCTGTTTTTAACCTAGATAGTGATGAAGTAAAAGGTAGGATTATTGGAAGAGAAGGTAGAAATATCAGAACCTTAGAATCTACTACTGGGGTTGAAATTATAGTTGATGACACACCTGAGGCCATCATTTTATCTTGTTTTGATCCTGTAAGAAGAGAGATTGCGAGATTGGCTCTACACAAACTTGTAACTGATGGTCGTATTCACCCTGCTAGAATTGAAGAAGTAGTTGCAAAAACTGCTAAAGAAGTTGAGCAAGAAATTATTGAGATTGGTAAAAGAACAGTAATTGATTTGGGCATTAATGGATTACACCCAGAATTGATCAAAACAGTGGGTAGAATGAAGTACCGTTCGAGTTATGGTCAGAATTTATTACAACACTCGAGAGAAGTAGCCAATCTTTGTTCTGTGATGGCAGCTGAATTAGGATTAAATCCAAAAATTGCCAAAAGGGCTGGTCTTTTACACGACATTGGAAAAGTGCCGGATACGGATACAGAACTTCCACACGCAATTCTGGGTATGGAATGGGCAGAAAAATATGGAGAAAAGCCGGATGTTTGCAATGCTATTGGTGCTCACCACGATGAGATAGAAATGAAATCGCTTTACGCTCCAATCGTACAAATATGTGATGCGATTTCTGGTGCCAGACCAGGTGCGCGCAGACAAGTTGTCGATTCGTACATTCAACGCTTAAAAGAATTGGAAGATCTAGCTTTTAGTTTTCAAGGTGTACAAAAGGCTTACGCCATTCAAGCGGGTAGAGAATTAAGGGTGATCGTAGAAAGTGAAAGAGTTGATGATACAAAAGCCGCAGAACTTTCTTTTAATATTTCTCAGAAAATCCAAAATGAAATGACGTATCCCGGTCAGGTGAAAATCACTGTGATTAGGGAGACAAGGGTTGTAAACGTAGCGAAATAGTTTTTATTCCAACATCAATTCTATAAAGTCATAGTAGACTTGTGTTCCTTGGTAAAGCGATTTAATGGCGATATTTTCATCTACATTATGGATGTTTTCTACCTCTTCTCTGGTAAAATATACTGGGATAGTCGCATAACAAGGAATACCTTTTGACCTAAAAACACCCAAATCGTTTAAATTGGGCATGATAACCGAAATTACTTCGGCGCCAGCGTAATTCATTTGGATAGCTTTTTTCAAATTTTGATAATAGATATTCTGCTTGCCTGATGGATAAGTTCTAGGAGTTTGTTCAACAATATTGACTGAAATTGAATCGTTTTTTAGTCTTTTTTTTATGTCCTTAAGGAATTCAGTTTCGTCAGTTTCAGGAAGTAATCTGCAATCTAAATAAGCCTCAATAGTATTTGGAATTTTGTTATATGTGTTATTATCTGAATAGACATTGGTTAGGGTTAATGTATTAGAATAAATTGCCAATAATTCAGGATGTGCTCTAATCTGACTTGCTAAAAAGACTTTAAATAATTTTGGATGAGATAAGAATAGCTTCTCAATCCCTTTTTTATGTTCTCCTAAAGATTTTATAAAATTTACATTTACATCATTAAATATGATTTTTGGCTTTTTGCTAACCAAGTTTTCAAGAGACTTTACCATGTCCTTATTGGCATAATGATGGGGCGTAATGCTTGCATGTCCTGCCGTTTCAATATTTAGTTTTAGATTTAACCAAAGTGTTCTTTTATGTGCTACTGAAATGCCAAAAATGTCATGTTTAAAATCACCCCCAATGATTGTGCTAATTTCTGATGGGCCCTCACCAATAACAACAACTGGTTTAAGTATATCCAAATAATGCTCAGCAACAAAGTCAGCCCCCCCTTTACATTGATTTTCTTCACATGAAACACTAAGAAATGTTACATTATAATTTGAATTTGCTTTATTGATTAACTGAAGAGCCTGAAGTACAGCGCCCAATTGCATTACTGCTGCTCCCTTATTGTCTATAGCACCCCGACCGTATACTTTACCATTTTCAATTTTTCCAGAATAAGGTCCAAATTTAGAGGATTCGCTTTCCATGACAACATCAATGTGATTTAGGAAAACAATATTGGGTTTTTTAAGGTCTAAAGGATGTAGGGAGGCTGCAAAATTGTAATTGCCATTTTCCGTTCCGAAATCTGTAATAATTAATCCATTTTCCTTGCAAACTTTTTTTAAAAATTCACCGGCTTCTTTTTCATTTTCGCTAACAGAAGGAATTTGAATATACTTCTGCAGTAAAACTTCCAAGGTGGAAACTTCATTATTTATTTTGAGATAACTGTAGGGAGATTTTTGCGCATAGCCCAGAGTAAATTGATAAACAAATAAAAGAAAGAGAAATCGAAATTTCATTTTCAAACCATTTTACTATAAAGTTAATACAATTTATATGCAACCGACTTGAGACCAATTTAATTTTGCTAAATTTAATTCAATTTTTATTCTCTTTTATTATGGAGCAATTAATTAGTGTGATTTTAGGCGTTTCATTGGCATCAGCAGTCGGTTTTAGAATATTTATTCCGTTTTTAGTCGTGAGTATTGCTGCTCATTTTGGTTACTTTGATTTAAATGAAAATTGGGAGTGGATTGGCGGTATATCCTCTATCATAACTTTTGCTGTAGCAACTGTAGTGGAGGTATTTGCCTATTTTATTCCTTTTGTCGATAATTTATTAGATACCATCGCTATACCAATTGCCGGTATAGCGGGCTCGGCAATAATGCTTTCTACAATTGGCGAATTTGATCCCTTGATTACCTATTCTCTGGCTATTTTGGCTGGAGGTGGAACTGCCGCTTTGGTAAAATCTGCAACATCAACCTCTAGATTAGCCTCTTCAACGGTTACAGCCGGTTTGGCTAATCCAGTAGTTTCGGCTACAGAATCGGGTATTTCGAGCGCACTATCGTTGTCTGCTGTGTTTGTGCCATTAATTGCATTTATACTTGTCGTTTTAGTACTTTTTTTGATGTTTAAACTATACTCAAAAACGAAAAGAGTAATTAGATAAATCGTAATTTTCTTCCCGTATTCCAATGTTTTTTTTGGATATTTGCAGCGTTTTGAATCATGAAAAATTAATTGAATGAAACCCAATATACCCAAAGGAACTAGAGATTTTGGTCCTGAAGAACTTGCCAAAAGAAACTATTTATTTCAGACCATTTCAAAGGAGTTTTTAAAATTTGGATTTCAACCTATAGAAACCCCTAGTTTCGAGAATTCATCAACCTTGATGGGAAAATATGGTGAAGAAGGAGATCGATTGATTTTCAAAATTTTAAATTCGGGAGATTTTAAAACCAAAGAATTATCAAATATTGTTAGAGAAGTCCAACTTTTATCTTTAACAGTGTCTCGTATTTTTAAGGATGTCTTAAATGATTTGGATAAATTTGAAATTGAAGTAGGCAGAAAGCCAAATTTTTATGAATTAGAGCGAAATAAAAATGAATTAAAAAGTTTCATTGAAGAAAAATACCAATACAGAGTTAATCAGAATATTTCTTTAATCATTGGTTATATTGATTCTCATAAATCAATTGAACGATTATTTCTAGAAGGTAGCATTAGTGAGCTTTTTAAGGATAAAATATTTGAATTTTTTAATAAATACATTGGAATAACGGAAAATACCTCGGAAAGGTTAGAAAATAATGAAATGCAAAAACTTTTCCCTTTCATAGAGGAGGTTTATGGAAAGATTATTGATGAACTGTCTGAATATCGTAAACGGTTTTCTAAGAATATTTCTAATGAAATTTCAGAAAAAGCTCTTCGCTACGATCTAACTGTACCATTTGCGCGATATGTTGCACAGCACCAAAATGAAATTACGTTTCCATTTAAACGTTATCAAATACAACCTGTTTGGAGAGCCGACCGACCTCAAAAAGGTAGGTTTAGAGAGTTTTATCAATGTGATGCAGATGTTGTTGGTAGTGATAGTTTATGGCAAGAAGTAGAATTTGTTCAGCTGTACGATGCTGTTTTTACTGAACTAAAATTGCCCGTCATCATTAAACTCAACAACAGAAAAATCTTAGCGGGTATTGCGGAGTTAATAGGTGAATCTGACAAGCTTATTGATTTTACGGTCGCTTTGGATAAACTGGATAAAATTGGTATTGAAAAGGTGACAGAAGAAATGAAAATCAAAGGAATTTCTGACGATGCCATCGAAAAAGTAAGACCTCTTTTAACACTTCAAGGAGATAATTTTGAAAAATTAGAACAAATTGATGCTTTGTTAAAAGATTCTCACATTGGAAAGAAAGGTGTTGAAGAACTAACCTTTGTATTGCGGAATTTAGAAAAATTAGGTCTAGAGAGTTCAGAGTTATTACTCGATATAACCTTGGCGAGAGGGTTGAACTATTATACAGGTGCAATTTTTGAAGTTCAGGCAAAAAATGTGGAAATGGGCTCCGTGGGAGGAGGAGGAAGGTATGATGATTTAACTGGTATTTTTGGCTTGAAAGGAATTAGCGGTGTTGGTATTTCATTTGGTTTAGACAGGATTTATTTGGTTTTAGAGGAACTTAATTTATTTGAAAAAGTAAAGATACCAAAACCTAAAGCGTTGTTTATTAATTTTGGAGAAGACGAAGCTTTATATAGTTTAAAAGCCATCAAAAGACTAAGATTTCTGGGTATATCCTCAGAGTTATTTCCAAATGCAGACAAACTTAAAAAGCAGTTGAATTACGCTAACAAAAGAGAAATTGAATACGTGGTAATGGCTGGGGTTGAAGAAATTGAAAAAGGAATTTACACCCTAAAAAATATGATTCGAGGTGATCAAACAAATTGTGATTTGAATGATTTGGCTTTGATGTTAGGAAATAAATAAAAATTACAGTTTAAGTTGTATTTTTGTAGGCTAAAGTAAAATTTCCCAATCTTATAACATGATTAAAATGATAGACGAAATAGGAGATGATCACATTTCTACCTCTGCAAAAACTCCCCTAAGAGAAGATGCGTTTGAACTCAGTAGTGCTGAAAAAATAAAATCCATAGAAAAGAATGTTGCAGAAATTCTCTACACATTGGGCATGGATTTATCGGATGACAGTTTAAAGGGAACCCCCCTGCGTGTAGCAAAAATGTATGTGAAAGAAATATTTGCGGGCTTAAGTCCGGAAACAATGCCCAAACTATCAACTTTCGATAATAATTACAAATATGGCGAAATGTTGGTAGAGAAGAATATTACACTATATTCTACATGTGAACATCATTTGCTGCCAATTATCGGACGAGCTCATATAGCTTATATTTCAAGTGGTAGGGTGATAGGTTTATCAAAAATGAATCGGGTAGTGGAATATTTTGCAAAAAGACCACAAGTTCAGGAAAGATTAAATATGCAGATTGTGCAAGCCTTGCAAAAAGCCTTGGGAACAGAGGATGTAGCTTGCGTAATTGATGCAAAGCATTTATGTGTGAATTCAAGAGGGATTCAAGACATTGCAAGTAGCACTGTTACTGCAGAATATGGTGGGCAGTTTAAAGCAAATGAAGTTCTCAGAAGGGAATTTTTGGATTACATCAATTTAGATACAGCATTTGAATAAAAACAAAAAAAACTATCCGAAGATAGTTTTTTTGTTTAGCGTTATGTTTTTCTTTGGTTTGTAAAAAGTATCAGTGAGATCTAAAATAATTAATCTCAAAAAAAGGAAAGTCTAGATCAGTTGAAATTTTCTTAAAGGCAAATTTTTTAATAACAAAAAAACTGGTGTAATTTTTTTTTGGCGTTTCTTCAGAAAAAATAAGTCAAAATCGAATTAAATATATACTTACTGCTTAAAGATTCGATAAAAACAAAAGAGTGTCTAAGCCATCGGCGTAATCATTTAAAGATGGGGTTTGTGTTTTACCAAAGGGAATTTCACCAATTTGACCTTTCCCAACCACACATTGAATTTTATCTTTTTCTGCGTCAAGCCTTTGCTGAAGGTCATTTAAATCTTCGTAATTTTCGTAAAAAAGAGACGCAATAGGAGATGAATAACCTGCATCTTCTTTCAACATCAGAAAACCATTCTCAAGCAATTGAAATTTGCTCATTAAATACACCGCTTTGTTGTAAGTATAATTGTTCTCATATTTTTTATACTCCATTAAGTAAGAATAGGGTAAGATCTCTCTAAAAAGCGGATCGAAATTATAATTTTTTGGGACGAATAGTTTTGAAACACTTCGACATCCCAAACCAAAGTACCTAAAAATATCCTCACCGAGACCTTTTAGATCTTCTTTCGTTTCATCCCCACGCAAAATAGCAATAGAATTTCTGTTTTTTCTGATAATATTTGGGTATTTGCCAAAATAATAATCAAAATAGCGTGCAGTATTGTTGCTTCCTGTGGCAATCACTGCATCAAAACTTTTGATTCTGTCTTGAGTAAAATTAATTTTTCCTTTAAATTCTGGAGCAACAAATTCCAAATATTTTGCAATTAAGGGAAGTAATTGTGAGTCGTTAGAAGATTGTTTTATTGTGATTTTATGACCAGATATAAGTACAGATAAAAAATCGTGAAAGCCAACTAGTGGTATGTTACCGGCTGTTATAACGGCTACATTCTTTTCCTTATTTTGATCAAATTGATAAGACGATAACCAATTCTCAAGATTTTCTTTGGTCAAAAGTTTTCCCCAATTTTCAAAAGAAAAGCGCATGTTTTCTTCTGTGAACCAACCATTGTAATGCTGCGCATTTTTAATTTGATCTGAAAAATCATCAAAAAAAGAATCATTTCCTTTAACCAAGTTATTCATTTCAACTTTATCCTCAGAAAATTGTGCCAGAAAACTGCCTAATTCACTAAATGCCTCAATTCTCTTTTCTAGTCGCATGAAATATAATTTATGAATGTTATCTTTGTGCTGCAAAAATAATTAAAAAATAGATGGCAATAAAGATAACTGATGAGTGCATCAATTGTGGTGCTTGTGAACCTGAATGTCCGAATAATGCAATTTATGAAGCCTCGGATGATTGGAAATATAGTCAAGGAACAAACTTAAAAGGAACTGTAATTTTTCCTGATGGTAAAGAAGTTAATTCCGATGTTTCTCAAGAACCGGTAAGCGATGAGTTTTATTTTATTGTGACAGATAAATGCACAGAATGCAAGGGGTTTCATAATGAGCCTCAATGTGCGGCCGTTTGTCCTGTAGATTGCTGTGTTCCTGACGATGATCATGTAGAAACTGAGGAGCAGTTACTCGCTAAAAAGAAATTTTTACATCAAGAGTAAAATTAAATAAATGTTCCAACCCTGATTTTAAAGTATATTTGAAAAGATTGATAAAAAAATAGAAAATGAGTTTTAAGAAACAAGATATATTAGATGCACTAAACACCATTAGCGCCCCCGGCGAAGGAAAAAGTTTGGTAGAAAGTGACGCGATCAAAAATATTGTAATTTTTGATAAAGAAGTGATAGTAGATGTAGCCATATCAAACCCCTCTTTGCAAGCAAAGAAAAAAACTGAAGTAGAGATCATGAAAGTTATTCATGATCAAGTAGATCAAAAAATAGATGTAAAGGTTAATGTGATTGTTGAGAATGCAAAAACTCCTCGCATTGTACCGGAGAAAAAAATTCCGGGAATAAAGAATATTATTGCTGTAGCGTCAGGTAAAGGTGGTGTAGGAAAATCAACAGTAACGGCTAATTTGGCGGTAAGTTTGGCCAAAATGGGTTTTTCAGTGGGTATTTTAGATGCTGACGTTTATGGACCTTCCATGCCTATTATGTTTGACGTAATGAGTGAGCGACCACTTGCAGTCAATATTAATGGGAAATCAAAAATGAAGCCCATAGAAAATTACGGTGTAAAAATATTGAGTTTAGGTTTTTTTACAGAGGCAAACCAAGCTGTAATTTGGCGTGGTGCTATGGCGTCAAAGGCTTTAAATCAAATGATATTTGATGCGCATTGGTGTGAACTCGACTTTATGTTAATCGATCTTCCTCCAGGAACTGGTGATATTCATTTATCGATTGTACAATCTGTCCCTGTCACTGGAGCAGTAATTGTGAGTACACCACAGGCTGTTGCTTTAGCAGATGCTAAAAAAGGGGTAGCGATGTTCAAACAAGAAAATATAAGTGTACCTGTTCTGGGAATTGTGGAGAATATGAGTTACTTTACACCTGAAGAATTACCAGAAAATAAATATTATATTTTTGGTCAAAGTGGAGCTAAACATTTGGCAGAAGATTTAGATACGGCATTTTTAGGAGAAATTCCTTTGGTGCAAAGTATTAGAGAGGCAGGTGATGTAGGTCGCCCGGTAGCGCTTCAGACAAATTCAAAATTAGAAGAGGCATTTGCTGAGGTAACCAAGAAAATGTTGAGTGAATTGGTTAAAAGAAATGAAACTTTACCGCCTACAGAAGTGGTTAGAATAACCACGATGTCTGGATGTAGCACAAAATAAACGAGCAATTGAAAAAGGAATTGATGAAAGAAGAATTAATTAAGAACATCGAAAAAGCTTTAGATGAAATCAGGCCTTACCTGATTGCTGATGGAGGGAATATAACCCTGATTGATGTAGTAGATGATGTAGTAAAAGTTCAGTTAGAAGGAGCTTGTTCTGGTTGTAATGTAAATCAACTTACACTTAAAAATGGGGTTGAAGCAACCATAAAAAAGCATGTTCCGCAAATTTCTAGAGTAGAAGAAATTAAATAATTCTCATTTTAACGGAGGGTTTGATTTAGGAAGCTAAATGATTATTCGCTATATTTGTGAATAACGTAATTATAGCCAAATTATTCATCTAGCATCAATTTAACCCTTCGTATTATGCCACGATATCATCGATTAGGTAAAATCCCTCCGAAAAGGCACACCCAATTCAAAAATCCTGATGGAGGTCTGTATCAAGAAGAACTTTTTGGTACCGCCGGATTTGTCGGAATGTCTTCCCTAATTTATCATTTGCATCCTCCTACAGTGGTAACAGAAGTGAAACAGTTAAGGGATCTCACACCTGTTATCGCGATTGAAAAAAATATGCGAGCCCTTAGTTTTAAGGGGTTTTCTTTACAATCTTCTGAGGATTATATTGAGAGCAGAAAAGCATTGTTTGTTAATAATGATTTGCATATAGGTTTAGCAGCGCCCAAAACTTTTTCTAAAGAATTTTTTTATCGCAATAGTGACGCCGACGAAATGCTTTTTATTCATCTAGGTTCGGGGTTGTTAAAGACAATGTATGGTCAGATTAAATTTGGTTACGGAGATTATTTGATCATTCCAAGAGGAACAACCTATCAAATTGAATTTGATATGGAAGAAAATCGTCTGTTATTTATTGAATCATTTAGTCCTATAGTAACACCAAAAAGATATCGCAATAATTTTGGTCAGTTATTGGAACATTCGCCATATTGTGAACGAGATTTTAGGTTGCCTGAAAATTTAGAGACGATAGATCAGAAAGGAAATTTTAAAGTTTTAGCCAAAAAACAAGGAATGTTATGGGAATATACACTTACCTATCATCCATTTGATGTAGTAGGATGGGATGGTTTTAATTATCCTTATGCGTTTTCCATTCACGACTTTGAACCGATTACAGGTAGAATTCATCAACCGCCTCCGGTACATCAGCAATGGGAAGGGAATGGATTTGTTGTTTGTTCTTTTGTGCCGCGTTTATACGATTATCACCCGCTGTCAATTCCAGCACCTTACCATCACAGCAACATTGATTCTGAAGAAATATTGTATTACGTTGATGGCGATTTTATGAGTAGAAATCATATTGAAAAAGGACAGATAACTTTGCATCCCGGTGGAATTCCACATGGTCCTCACCCCGGAGCTGTAGAGCGAAGTATAGGAAAAACAAAGACCGATGAACTCGCCGTTATGATAGATCCTTTTCATCCTCTAAAAATTACAAAAGCAGCCATGGAAATGGAAGTGGGAGATTACTATAAATCTTGGATTATTTAAACCTTAATAATTATGAAAAGTTTGAAAAATAAGCAAAATATAGATTTCGGTCTGACAAAGATATTTGAAGAAGCAGAAGATTTTTTGCCACTATTGGGTACAGATTACGTAGAAATGTATGTAGGCAATGCAAAGCAAGCAGCTCATTTTTATAAAACAGCTTTGGGATTTCAATCTTTGGCTTATGCCGGATTGGAAACAGGTTTGAAAGATAGAACAAGTTATGTGCTAGTTCAAGATAAAATCAGATTGGTACTAACCACGCCTATGCCGGGCAAGAATAGAGAGATTTTTGAACATCTGGAAAAACATGGGGATGGCGTAAAAGTAATTGCCCTATGGGTTGATGATGCTGTAAAAGCATGGGAAGAAACGACTAAAAGAGGTGCTAAATCTTATTTTTCACCCAAAACCGAAGAAGATGAAAATGGAAAAGTTGTAAGATCAGGTATTCATACTTATGGAGATACTGTTCATATTTTTGTTGAAAGGAAGAATTTTAGAGGTGCCTTTTTGCCCGGTTTTGTAGAATGGAAATCAGATTACAATCCTAGTCCATGCGGTTTAAAATACATCGACCATATGGTTGGAAATGTAGGTTGGGGAGAAATGAATGTTTGGGCAACATTTTACAATGAAGTCATGGGTTTTGCCAATTTGATCACTTTTGATGATAAGGATATTTCGACTGATTATACAGCTTTAATGAGTAAAGTGATGACAAATGGAAATGGAAGGATTAAATTTCCAATCAATGAACCTGCTGCCGGAAAGAAGAAATCTCAAATAGAAGAGTATATAGATTTTTATCAAGGACCTGGTTGTCAGCATATTGCTGTTGCTACAGACGATATTGTATTTACAGTAAGTGAAATGAAAAAACGTGGTGTGGAGTTTCTCTATGTGCCGGGAACGTATTATGATACAGTTGGCGAAAGGGTAGGAGAGATCGATGAAAAATTGACTCTTTTAAAGGAACATGGAATCATGGTAGACCGTGATGACGAAGGCTATTTGTTGCAAATCTTTACAAAACCATTAACAGACAGGCCTACTTTGTTTTTCGAGATCATCCAAAGAAAAGGAGCTCAATCTTTTGGGAAAGGCAATTTTAAAGCACTATTTGAATCTATCGAAGCAGAACAGGCCAGACGAGGAACATTGTAATTTTTCATGTTAACTAAATAACTTTTCGTGCATTGATATAATAAACGATGCTCGTAAAAGTATTTGGCAGTGCCGTGTTTGGTGTGGAGGCCACCACAATTACCATTGAAGTAAATATAGATAAGGGATATGCCTACCATTTAGTGGGTTTGCCAGATAATGCTATCAAAGAGAGCAGCTATAGAATTTCAGCTGCACTTAAAAATAATGGTTATCAATTACCGGGCAAAAAAATTACCATCAATATGGCTCCTGCTGATCTGCGTAAAGAAGGCTCAGCCTATGATCTTACTATAGCTATGGGAATTTTAGCTGCTTCGGGTCAAATTCAAACCAAAATACTAGAAGATTATGTTATTATGGGAGAACTTTCTCTCGATGGTGGTTTACAGCCTATCAAGGGCGTTTTACCTATCGCCATAAAGGCAAGGCAAGAAGGTTTTAAAGGATTTATTTTACCAATTCAAAATGTGAACGAAGCCGCTATTGTTAATAACTTAGATGTTTATGGTGTTGAAAATATCAAAGAAGTCATAGAATTTTTTGAAGGTAAAGGGGTTCTAGTTCCAACAAAAATAGATACTAGAAAGGCGTTTTATGATCATATTCAAAATCCAGAGTTTGATTTTTCTGATGTCAAAGGACAAGAAAGTATAAAACGATGTATGGAAATTGCGGCTGCAGGCGGCCATAATATTATTTTAATTGGCCCACCGGGTTCCGGAAAAACCATGTTGGCAAAAAGATTACCCTCGATCTTACCTCCTATGACACTCCAAGAAGCACTAGAAACAACAAAAATTCATTCTGTTGTAGGTAAAATTACAGGAGAAGTAGGTTTAATGTATCAAAGGCCATTTAGATCGCCTCATCATACAATTTCAGATGTCGCTTTGGTCGGTGGCGGTTCATATCCCCAGCCGGGAGAAATCTCTTTATCACATAATGGTGTTTTGTTTTTGGATGAATTACCTGAATTTAAAAGAACTGTTTTAGAGGTTATGCGCCAACCATTGGAAGATAGAGAGGTAACCATTTCAAGAGCAAAATTTACAGTCACATATCCAAGTAGCTTTATGTTGGTTGCAAGTATGAATCCTAGCCCAAATGGATATTTTTTGGATCCGGATAAACCGGGAATGAATAGTCCTGTAGAAATGCAACGATACTTGAATAAAATTTCCGGTCCATTGTTGGATCGTATCGACATTCATATTGAAGTGCAACCCGTGCCCTTTGAAAAACTGACAGACGAAAGAAAAGGTGAAAATAGTGAGGTCATTAGAGAACGCGTGATAAAGGCCAGAGAAATTCAAACCAAAAGATTCATGGATAATGACAAAGTGCATTACAATGCACAAATGACAGCAAAAATGATTCGTGAGATTTGCACTTTAAATACAGACTCCATGCAAATGTTGAAAGACGCTATGGAAAGGCTGAATCTTTCGGCTAGAGCATATGACAGAATTTTAAAAGTAGCGCGCACGATTTCAGATTTAGAAGCATCTATCGACATCAAAACCCATCATATCGGAGAGGCCATTCAATATAGAAGTTTAGATAGAGAAGGGTGGTTGGGATAATATATTTTATACTTTGACTAACTTTTAGTTTAATTCCATTGATTTTACATTCAAAAAGTATGAAAAACATCGAAAAAATATCCGCTTAAACTTATGTCTTTCAAGCTTGGAACTCCATCAGAATTGCTTTACTTTTACTTTTTTGAAAATTATGAAACTAGATATATTGGCATTTGGAGCACATCCGGACGATGTGGAATTAGGTTGTGGGGCTACATTAGCTAAAGAAATTTCTTTTGGTAAAAAGGTTGGTATTGTCGATTTAACGAGAGGAGAATTGGGCACTCGGGGTTCTGCAGAGATTCGAGATCAGGAAGCTAAAGATGCTGCTGATATTTTAGGTGTAGAGGTACGAGAAAACCTGGGTTTTGCTGATGGATTTTTTCAAAATGATAGAGCAAATCAAATTGAAATTATAAAAATGATCAGAAAATATAAACCGGAAATCGTTTTATGTAATTCTATTGATGATCGACATATAGACCATCCGAAAGGTAGCAAACTAGTGAGTGATGCTTGTTTTTTATCGGGTTTGAGAAAAATTGTAACTGAATTAGACGGAAATATTCAAGAAGCTTGGAGACCTAAATTCGTTTATCACTATATTCAGTGGAAAAACATTCAACCGGATTTTGTAGTAGAGGTAAATGATTTTATTGCCAAAAAAGTACAAGCAGTTATGGCATATACCAGTCAATTTTACAATCCGGTTAGCAAAGAACCCATCTCTCCAATTGCCACTAAAAACTTTGCTGAAAGTATAACCTACAGAGCCAGAGACCTGGGCAGATTGATCAATACAGAATACGCAGAAGGCTTCACTACAGAGCGATTTGTGGCTGTTTCATCTTTGGATAAATTAATATAATTTTTTGTTTGCACGAAATGAGAAATTAATTACATTTGCACTCACTTTGCAAAAAGCCAAGTAACAAAAACCATGGTGGTTGTAGCTCAGTTGGTTAGAGCGCTAGATTGTGGTTCTAGAGGTCGCCGGTTCGAGACCGGTCTTCCACCCAAATTAAAACGCCCAATTTTGCATTGGGCGTTTATTTTTTAATTAAATAAAGGTTAAAATAATGAAAAAAATCTTCAGCGGAATAGTAATGCTTCTTTTTGTAAGTGCCTATGCGCAAAACAATGCAGAAGCCATACAATTAGAAAAGAAAATACTTGAAAAGGCAAAGGATTATAGTGATCCGGCCTCTGTAAAAAACAGCATGTTAAAACTGATCGTCCTAGAAGGAGATAAAAGTCAGTACAAAGATAGTTTGGCTTTATTATATTATGCGGAAAGAAAATATGGTTCTTGTTTTGTGATTACCCAGGAAATCCTTAAAAACAAGCCTAATGATATTAAAACATTAGAACTTCAATCATTTTCGCTGGAAGCAATAGGTGCATATGATAAAGCTGCTGAATCGTTCGCTAAACTATTTGCTCAATCAAATGATAATTATCACGGGTTTAGCTTGGCCAATTTACAGTATGTTCTAAAAAGGTATCCAGAATCTTTTGCTACCATTCAAAAGGTTGAGAAATTAAATGACACCGGAAATTATACGGTAAGTTATGCGATTAACCAGAATCATAACCAGGAGGTTGAATTAATAGCAGCGATACAATATTTAAAAGGATTAAATGCTGCCGAGTTAAAACAAAACCCCGTTGCAAAAACAAGTTTTGAAAAAGCAATTACGATTCAACCTGATTTTGTTTTAGCAAAAGAGGCTATTGCAAATTTAAGTGCTGAAAAACAGTAATTTATCCCTTTTTCTCTTTCATCTTTATTTAAGATGGAAGGGTAATAGTTTGTTGATCTTTCTTTAATTGAAGGTTAGATATCATGAACTCGAGGTCTTGATAGATTTGGTCGAGCTCGGTCTTACTCTTCTCTAATTCTTTTTGAATTTTCTGATTTGAATCTGAGAAATATTCACTCATTTCTCCAAACATTTTTTGATAATACGAAATTCCAGAATTTAGATTTTCTCCAAAGGTATTTAATACTTTAGTCTGTTTTTCCGAAATATTTTGAATTGATTCTTTGACCATATTATTGAAATAATCAACATATAAATTCAATTCTTTCAATAGGAAGTTAGGTCTGTAATTATTTTTAATTAGTTGAGCTCTTCCATAAATATGATCAGTTATCTCACTTAAGCTCATCTTTTTAGAAAAATATGCCATATTGGGCCCGGGACAAACAGAAACACCTGTTCCTTCCGTTTTATGATCTATATCATAAGTCATTAGAGCAGAAGTTCCTAATCCAACACAAATACAAGATTTTTCCACTATGCGATTGAACTGTTCAGAAAAATCGGTTTCGTTCAAATTTTGTTTTTCTAATTCTTTTATTTTCAACCTTTGATATTGTCTTGAAGCTGTACAAATTGGATCTTTAGTAAGTTCTTTGTTTAGAGCAACATATTGCTTAGGACAAGTACTTCCGGGTCGGTTTGCTTCAATTTTGGCATTTTTTTCGGCATCCTTCGTATTTCCTCTTAAATTGTTAAAAGGGACACCCAATGGCGAAATATTGCTTAAGTAAAGATCTGATTCTGTTGCTTTTTCTAACCTTTGAAGAGTTTCTTCATCTACAGTAGTAGCTTCAGGTACTAAAAGAAAAGGTGACCCCCATCCAACAGAGTCAACTTGATAGTGTTTAGTTAAAAACGCTTGTTCTTCGTGGGTTCCAACACCGCCTTGCGCAGATATTTTCAACTCAAGATTAACTTCTGGCACGACTTTGTTTTTAGAACTTAGTGTTTGAAATAAAATTTCTTGTACAGACTGTTTCAATTCAATTCTATTATCTTTGAACTCTTGTAAAATTGGTCCCAAGAGAAACCCTTGAGTAGCAAAAGCATGACCTCCGCAATTTAGGCCAGATTCAATTCTGTATTCTGAAACCCATATTCCTTTTTTAGCCAAAAATTTCCCTTGTATTAAAGCAGATCTGTAATCGCTCACTTTAAGAACTACTTTCTTTTTGATATAGCCATTTTGATCTGGATAAAAATCGCTAAACTGCTCTAAATAACTATAAAGCCTGGGATTCATACCTGCTGATAGAATTACTGAAGAACTCAATTTACTTTCAGCAAAACCTCGAAGAGCTGCATGAGCATCGTTAAATTCGGCGGGTAATTTTTCTCCATTAAAATAATTCTCTTTATCAATTTTGGTCATGATATTCACATCAATACTTCCAATTTTTAGATGTTTGTCTAACCACTTTTGAATATCTTTTTTTGGAAAATTCTTACTAAAAAGTTCATCAAAGTCCTTTTTTAGGGAAGAACCTCCTGGAAGAAGATTAAAGTATTGTTGTAATTCGATACTCTTTTGGTGAGTGATATTTTTTAATTCATCAAATTTACTTTCAACTAGATCATTTAGTAAATTAAGATAGGAAGTAATGCGTTTTGCTCTAAAATCTTCAATTTTATCACTAATTTCTTTATATGGAATTAAATATTTTTCTGAGTAAAATTTTCTCATTTTTTCAATCAGGATATCATCTACCAATGAAATGACAGAATCAATGCCGAGATGAGCTACTTTTAATGGAGAATCAAGCGTGAAGCCTATACCCATGACAGGAATATGGAAGGTGTGTGTTTTATTTATCATAATCTATGTTCGTTCTAATAAGACGTAAAGGTGCTAATAAAACATAAGATTATACCTATAAATACCGTTAAAATATTTCAATTTTTAACAAGTGAAATCTTGTCTCTAAGATATCTTGCGGTGTACGATTTTTTATTTTCGATAATTAATTCAGGTGTTCCCTCTGCTACTATATAACCGCCATTTTTTCCACCTTCCAGACCTAAATCTATGATGTGGTCTGCGCATTTGATCAAATCCATGTTGTGTTCAATCACTACTACAGAATGGCCCTTATCAATAAGCGCATTAAATGATTTTAATAATTTATGAATATCGTGAAAATGCAATCCTGTGGTCGGTTCATCAAAAATAAATAATGTTTTTTTCGCAGAATTGCCTTTAACCAGGAAAGAGGCTAGTTTAATTCTTTGGGCTTCTCCGCCGGAAAGTGTTGAGGAAGCTTGGCCAAGTTGAACATAACCCAAGCCCACGTCAAATAGCGGTTTTAATTTTTGTACAATTTTAGGTTGGTTTTTATTTGTAAAAAATTCAATGGCTTCATCTACTGTAGATGAAAGAATATCGTAAATATTTTTACCTTCAAAATTCACTTCCAAGATTTCTTTTTTAAATCTTTTTCCTTTACAGGTCTCACATTCAAGATGTACATCGGCCATAAACTGCATTTCTATGGTAACTTCACCATCGCCTTTACAGGTTTCACATCTGCCACCCTCAACATTAAATGAAAAATGATTGGTTTTATAACCCCTCATTTTAGATAGTTTTTGACTTGCAAAAAGTGACCTAATATCATCAAATGCTTTTATATAGGTTACTGGATTTGAACGACTCGATCTTCCAATAGGGTTCTGATCGATGAATTCAATCATTTTTAAATGATTAAAATTTCCTTCCAATCCAGAAAAATGCCCTACTTTTTCTCCATATTGCATAAGTTTCTTTTGCATGGCAGGATAAAGAATATTGCGCACTAAAGTACTTTTACCACTACCGGAAACACCCGTTATAACGGTTAAAATATTTAAAGGAATTTGTACATCTATATTCTTGAGATTATGCTCTCGAGCTCCCTTAATTTTTATAAACTTATCAGTTTTTCTTCTTTGTTTGGGAACCTCAATACCCATATTCCCACCGAGGTATTTTGCAGTTAAGGATGTGCAATTCAGTATTTGTTTAAAATCTCCTTCAGCAACGAGTTCTCCTCCATGGGTTCCGGCTTCCGGACCAATATCGATAATATGATCAGCGGCTTTCATAATATCTTCATCATGTTCAACCACCACCACTGTATTTCCTAAATCTCTTAATTTTTGTAAAACTCTGATAAGATTTTCGGTGTCTCTAGAATGTAACCCAATACTTGGTTCATCTAAAATATACAACGATCCAACTAAACTGCTTCCTAAAGATGTGGCAAGGTTTATACGCTGACTTTCTCCGCCAGAAAGTGAATTGGAGTTACGGTTTAATGTGAGATATGTTAATCCCACATCACATAAAAAGTGTAACCTAGATTGAATTTCGATCAACAATCTGTTGGCTATTTTTTTTTCTTTATCAGTTAAATATAAATTATCGAAAAGGATAGTCAATTCATCAACGGGTAATTCTACCAATTCTGAAATTGTATGTTGGTCAATTTTGACATAATTGGCTTCCGGCCTAAGTCTAAGTCCCTTACATGTACTGCATTTCGTTTTTCCTCTGTAGCGAGAGAGCATTACTCTGTACTGAATTTTGTAACTTTTTTCTTCTATAAATTTGAAGAATCTATTCAATCCTTTAAAATATTTATTTCCTTCCCAAAGTACTTGCTTTTGTTCATCTGTTAATTCGAAGTATGGTTTGTGAATTGGAAAATCAAATTTATAGGCATTTAAGATTAGATCTTCTTTATAATTTATGAATGAATCACTTTTCCAGGGCATGATGGCATCTTCGTATATAGATAGAGCAGAATTAGGGATCACCAAGTCTTCATCAATACCAATCACATTTCCGTAACCCTCACATTTAGGACAAGCTCCATAGGGATTATTAAAACTAAATAGGTGTACGTTTGGTTCTAAAAAATCTAATCCATCTAGTTGAAATAAACTTGAAAATGATTTAGAGGATTGATCTGATAAATTTTGAATGATACAATTACCTTTTCCCTCATAAAATGCAGTTTGCACGGAATCTGCCATTCGCGCATAAAAATGCTCATCATCCTGTGTTACTAATCTGTCAACTACCAAAGAGACATTTTTCTCCTTAAAATCTTTAAAACCTTCTATACGAACTATTTCACCTTTTATTTGAATCCTGGAAAAACCTTGTTGCTGATAAACAGCCAACATTTTATCTAAAGATTTATTCTTATCTAAAACAATAGGAGAGAGTAGCAGTAACTTTGTATTTTCAGGTAATGCTTTTGTGTATTCTATAACATCAGTGACCGTGTTTTTTTTCACTTCTTCTCCCGAAATTGGCGAATAAGTGCGCCCGATTCTTGCAAAAAGTAACTTTAAATAATCGTAAATTTCTGTTGTTGTACCTACAGTCGATCTCGGATTTGTGCTGTTTACTTTTTGTTCAATAACGATGGCAGGAGAAATTCCTTTGATAAATTCTACCTTCGGTTTGTCTAGTTTTCCCAAAAATTGTCGAGCATATGCACTCAAACTTTCTACATATTTTCGTTGACCTTCTGCGTATAAAGTATCAAAAGCGAGGCTAGATTTACCCGATCCGGAGAGTCCGGTGATAACAACGAGCTTATTTCTTGGAATTTTTACATCAATTTTTTTTAGGTTGTGTATTGATGCTCCTTTTATAAAGATATGATCTCTGAAGTCTTTATTTTTCAACGTTTCTAGCGGATTTGAGATTAGGAAATGACAAAGATAGTGAGATAGATTTGTTAATAAAAACTGAAAAAATGTTAATTTCTATAAAATATTTTTACAAAAAATTTGTTTATTAACTAAATATGTATTTATATTTGTCCAGAGACTAAGAGAACAGAACTAGTCTCCCCTGTATTTATTAACCTAAAAAATTTGTGCTTATAGTATAGTTCTACTTTCATAACAATAGCTAATCGAAGTTTAGATTAAAATTAACTTCAATAAAAAAAAGGGGAATTATGCAAACACAAAAATTAGACGACAGTGTGCTCGTAAAGAGTTACATTGAAGGAAATGAGCGATCGCTCGAAATTCTTATCCTTCGACACAAACAAAGAGTTTTTAGTTTTATTTATTCAAAAGTGCAAGATAGAGATGTTGCAGAAGATATCTTTCAGGATACTTTTGTGAAAATTATCAACACTTTAAAATTGGGTAAATACAACGAAGAAGGTAAATTTTTACCGTGGTCGATGAGAATTGCGCACAATTTAATTATTGATTACTTCAGAAAAGGCAACAGAATGCCTACTTTCCAAAACACAGATGAATTCGATATTTTCTCTGTTTTAGGAGATCCTACAGGAAATGTGGAAAGTCACATGATTAAAGACCAAATTCACAGTGATGTGAGAAAATTGGTTGAACAATTGCCTGAAGATCAAAAAGAAGTTTTGAAAATGCGTATATTTGGAGAAATGAGTTTTAAAGAAATCTCGGAGCAAACCAGTGTAAGTATCAATACAGCCTTAGGTAGAATGCGCTATGCGCTCATCAACTTGAGAAAATTGATAGATCAGAATAAGATAATATTGACAAATCAATAAAATTTTAATTTTTTTTTAATCTGATACAATAATGTTGAGTTTTGCCCGTTATTATATAAAATCCCTTAACAAAGTAAGTATATGGCAAAACTTTACACACAAAAATTCTTTAAAGAAAAATTAGAACCGAAAAACGAAACAATCTCCTTTTTATTAAACTACTCTAAGTCGATTAAAGTAGTGGAGGTGGAAAAAGAAAGCTTAATGTTTCATTTGAATTAATCGAAGAAAAAGCCTTAAATCTTACATTTAAGGCTTTTTTATTAGGTTTAAGTCGAAAGCGATTTTCTGCCAATTGTTCTCGTAATGATGTCATTTTCAATTCGCCAACCGCGAGCTGGTGAATACTCTCTTCCATAAAAAATAATTTGTAAATGTAATTTATTCCATAGTTCCTTGGGGAATAATCTCTTGGCATCTTTTTCTGTTTGGACTACATTTTTTCCATTGCTTAAATTCCAGCGATACATCAGTCTGTGGATATGTGTGTCTACCGGAAAAGCCGGTACGCCAAGTGCCTGACTCATAACCACAGAAGCTGTTTTATGACCTACCCCGGGCAGTTCTTCGAGATCTTCAAAATTATTTGGGACTGTTCCATCGTGTTTTTCTAGAAGAATTTCTGAAAGTCGATGTATGCTTTTCGATTTCATGGGTGACAGCCCAACAGGTTTAATTATTGATTCTATTTCTTCTACAGTTAATTTGACCATGTCTTGTGGGCTATCTGCTTTTGCAAAAAGTTTAGGTGTTATTGTATTTACACGTGCATCTGTGCTTTGAGCAGAAAGCAATACAGCAATGAGTAAAGTATATGGATCTTGATGGTTTAAAGGAATAGGTGTTTTTGGATATAAATTTTCAAGGGTGTCAATCACAAATTGAACTTTTTCTCTTTTGGTCATTTTTCGTACTTTTAGGTGTAAAATTACAAATTATGTTAGAACTTAAAATTGGAGATAAATCACCTGTATTTGAAGGAGTTAATCAAAATAATGAAACTATAAAATCAATAGATTTATTAGGTAAAAAAGTAGTTATATTCTTTTATCCTAAGGCGAGTACACCAGGATGTACTGCCGAAGCATGTGATTTAAGAGATAATTACGAACATTTTTTAAATAAAAATTATGAAGTGATTGGTGTAAGTGCAGATTCTGTCAAAAGGCAAAAGAGTTTTTCCGACAAAAATAATCTACCCTATTCGTTAATTGCTGATGAGGATAAAAAAATTATTGAGGCATTTGGTGTTTGGGGACCTAAAAAATTTATGGGAAGAGAGTACGACGGAATCCATCGCACTACATTCGTTATTGATGAAAAAGGAAAAATTGAAAATATAATTACAAAAGTCAAAACTAAAAACCACGCGGAGCAAATACTCTAGTATCCTTATTATTTTATTTTGCGGCTTTTTCTACTCTTCTAGGATTGTAACCAAACAATCTTTTTGATTTGATGATTTCGGGAACACCTGGAGGAAGCATGTCTTCCCATCCTTTTTTCCCTTGTGCAATCATTTTAAAGGCAGTTCTGGAATAAACATCTAAAATTTCCGGATTATAATTATCTACATCTACAATTCGACCATTAAATTTAAAGTATTTGTAGAGTTCCTTCATTCTAGGGTGAACCTTTAATGATTCACTCGTAATAATTTCGCCTGTTTCAATATCCATAAGAGGATACAAATAAATCTTTAAATCTTTGTAAAATAATTTACCAAACGCTTCTAGTATTCCACCACTTAGATGTCTATAGTATTTTTCGTCAAAAATTTGAATCAAATTATACACCCCCATCGCCAATCCCATTCGGGCTTTTGTGAATTCTGAAAAATATTCAACAAGTTTATAGTATTCCTGGAAGTTTGTGATCATTACTGTTTGACCTAAAGAGCAAAGTAATTCAGCCCTATCTAAGAAATCTCGTTCATTTATCTTTCCACCTTCTGAAATTAAATTGGCCAATGTCATTTCAAAAATAGTCTGGGTATTTTTTTCATCAACCCTCTTCTCGGCAAAAAATAATTGCTTACTCTTTTCAAAGATATCGAGATTAACCTTAGTTACAGGTCTAAAACTTCCTCTAAATGCCAAAATATTCTTTTTGTAAAGCACTTGAGCAGGTAATAAATTATTGCCATTAGGATTAAACATGACCGCATTGGTCATTCCATTTTTTACCAGATAGAGACTCATCAAGCGGTTGTCAACATACATAAAACGAGGGCCAGAAAAGTCTACCATATCAATTTCAACAGAATCTTTATGGATGTTATCATAAAAAGACTCTATCATTTCTTTAGGTTTGTCATTGATATAAAACGCACCATAAATAAGGTTCACACCTAACATTCCTAAAGTTTCTTGTTGCAAGCGTGAATCTGTTTCTTTAAATCGACAATGAATTACAATTTCATTATAGTCCTCTAACGGATCCATTTGAAACTTGATCCCAACCCAACCATGTCCTTTAAATTGCTTAGCGAAATCGATGGTAGTAACAGTATTAGCGTAAGTGAAGAACAATTTATGAGGATGCTTTTCACGATCAATCCTATGTTCAATCAGATCCATTTCGTGTGTTAACATTTTTCTCAATCGAGATTCTGTTACATAACGTCGATCTGGTTCAACACCGTAAATAGCATCTGAAAACTCTTTATCGTAAGCCGACATGGCTTTTGCGATTGTACCTGAAGCGCCACCTGCACGGAAAAAATGCCTGACTGTTTCTTGTCCTGCGCCAATTTCTGCAAATGTTCCATAAATATGCTCATTTAAGTTAATTTGCAGCGCTTTTTGTTTTAATGTTAACGCATGTTCTAATTCAGTATCACCTTTAAGTGCAGCCATTACTAATTGTCTTTGTGCAAAGATAACTAAGTTTTAGCTATTCTAAAAAACAATATTGGACCCTTTATTTTTGAGTATTTAGGTTAAAGTGCCTTTATTTCCTGTATTAATTTATTTAAAACAGGCTTTGCATTACCAAAAAGCATGGAAGCTTTTGGATAGTAAAATAATTCATTGTCTATACCGGCATAACCAGGATTCATACTTCTTTTATTAATAATGATATTTTTTGCATTGACAACCTCCAAAATAGGCATACCATAAATGGGACTCGATTTATCATTATGAGCCGCTGGGTTTACAACATCGTTTGCACCTACTACGAATACAACATCTGTATTGCTAAACTCTGGATTGATCTCCTCCATTTCTACCAATTTTTCGTATTCCACATTGGTCTCTGCCAAAAGAACATTCATATGGCCAGGCATTCTACCTGCAACAGGGTGTATGGCATATTTTACAATTACACCCTTACTTTCTAATATTTGCTCTAGTTCGTGGATTTCATGTTGTGCTTGGGCTACGGCCAGACCATAACCAGGAACTATGACTACCTTTTGGGCGTAGTTCATTAAAATGGCTACATCACTTGGAGATACTTCTTTAACACTTTTTTGTGTGTTAGAACTAGAGATGGCCTTTGTTTTCACATCACCAAAGGCACCAAAAATAACATTGGCCAGAGGTCTGTTCATTGCCTTACACATTGCAAAGGTTAGTATGGTTCCGGCAGATCCTACTAAAATACCACCTGTTAAGAGGGCCATGTTATTGTATAAAAATCCTGCGAAAGCTGCCGCTAAACCTGTAAATGAATTTAATAATGAAATCACTACCGGCATATCTGCACCCCCAATAGGAATAACAAATAAGACCCCATATAAAATAGCCATAAAAAACAAAAGATAAACATGCCATCCGGCTTGGAGCCAACCAAAGCCAAGGGAAAAAGCATAAACCAACAATATCAAAAGAAAGATATTGTTTATGAAGTTATATCCGGATATTCTGATTGGCTTTTTTAGCGACCCGTTCAATTTAGCGTATGCGATAATACTACCAGAAAATGAAATACTACCTATAATCATACCTAAAACAATCGTCATCAGCAGAAGAGGTTCCTGGTTAAAATGTGGGAACTCTATAATTCCGATTAATGCTGCACTTGCTCCTCCCATACCGTTAAATAGTGAAACCAGTTCGGGCATTTTTGTCATAGCTACTCTTTTCGCTATAAGCCAACCTAAAATTGTTCCTATTAAAATAGCAATAGCAATGAGTATATATACCATGTTATTCACTTCGGATTTATATAGAAATATGGTTCCGAATATGGCTAAAGACATGCCGAAGGCAGCGATTAAATTTCCTTTTCTCGCGGTTTGAGGTTTGCCCAATAATTTTAAACCGAGAATAAACGTAACTGAGGCAATGAGGTAAATTACCTCAAGACTGAAAATATATTCCATTACTTTTTCTTTTTAAACATTTCGAGCATCCTGTCTGTCACAACGAACCCACCAACTACATTTAAGGTACCCAAAAGAACAGCTACAAATCCTAGACCCAGCGCAAAATAATTGTTTGGATCCGCGTTTAGCATAACAAGAATAGCCCCTACGATGATTACACCATGGATGGCATTGGCCCCAGACATTAAAGGAGTGTGCAATACAGAAGGTACATGACCAATTACTTCGACCCCCACAAAAATCATGAGGATAACGATATAAACCATTTGAAGGTTTTCACTAAAAAAACTTAATATATTATCCATTTTCTATTCCGTTTTGTTTGATAATGCCCTCTTTAACAATACAAGTACCAAAAGTTATTTCATCTTCAAAATCCCATTTAAATTGGGCTTCTTCTGTAAGATGAGAAATAAAATTGTAAATATTCTTTGCAAAAAGATCGCTAGCATTGGTAGATACACTTTCAGGAGCGATGGTAGTACCAATTATTTTTACACCGTTTTCTATAACTGTTTTATTGAGTTTACTCAATGAACAGTTTCCTCCTTGCGCAGCGGCTAGATCAACAATAACGGCTCCATTTTTCATTTGTTTGACTTGATCTTCTGTAATCAAAACCGGAGATTTTCTTCCTGGAACCATAGCTGTAGTAATAACAAGATCGGCTTCAAACAAAGATTTGTTTACAGCTTCTTTTTGTTTCTGTTTATATTCTTCAGAAGCAACTTTAGCGTAACCATCTTCAGAAGCATCTCCTGTGTCTCCATCTACTGTAATAAACTTTGCTCCTAAAGATTCTGCTTGTTCTTTGGTTTCTAATCGAATATCTGTAGCCTCAACAATTGCACCCAATCTTTTAGCAGTGGCAATGGCCTGTAATCCAGCAACACCAACTCCAAAAATTAAAACTCTGGATGGGGTAATCGTGCCAGCGGCGGTCATCATAAGTGGGAATATTTTCGTCATTTCATAGGCGCCCAAAATTACCGCTTTGTAACCTGCTAAATTGCTTTGAGAACTTAACACATCCATTTCTTGTGCCCTCGAAATACGTGGCATTGCGTCTAAAGAAAAGGCTGTTGCACCTTTTTCAGCAATATCGTGAATAAGCTTGGTATTTGATTTGTGGTACAACTGACTAATCAAAATATGGTGGTTGTCTATAAGTTTAAGATCTTCTTCATCAAAAGGATTTATTTTGATGAGGATGTCTGCATCCTTAAATACTACCGCTCTACTTTCAACGGTAACACCATTTTCTTCGTAATCACTATTTTTGAAAGAAGCATTGAGACCTGCATCTTTTTCAACAAGAACCTCAAAACCTTTACTGATTAATTGCTTTGAAATTTTAGGAGAAATTGCTACCCGCCTTTCTCCTTTTTTATGATCTTTTAAAATACCTATTTTCATCACAGATTATAATAAATTAAATCCGGCTTACGGATATATTATTTAAAAACGATTTTGTTGGATATAAATTGGAGACTGACAATTTTTTCTTTTTCGATATTGATAAAGGTATTGATTAAATCATTCATAATATTTGATAAATGTCATATTATTTAACTTGTTTTGATCAATTTCATAAAATTGTGACAAAAATTAACATTCATTCAAGTTTCAATATTTAAGAATTTTACTTTAAGAATTGAAGGAGACATTGTTGAATATCTTTGTATATTCGTTTTTGATTGAACAAACAAAATTCTTTTGAAAATTACATTTTTAGGTACGGGTACTTCTCAGGGAATTCCGGTTATAGGTTCTAAGCATGAAGTATGTTTATCGGATGACCCACGTGATAAAAGATTAAGATCATCTATCCTAATTCAGGATCGGGATACGAATGTTGTTATAGACTGTGGCCCTGATTTTAGGCAACAAATGCTCAATGTAAATATTGACCATTTGAATGCAATTTTGTTTACGCATATTCATGCTGATCATACAGCAGGAATTGATGATATTCGGTCTTTTACGTTGCGACAAGGAAGTATGAAGGTCTATGCCAAACAAGATGTGCTTCAAAATTTGCAAGAGAGATTTGCATATATTTTTGCTAAAGAAAATCGTTATGAAGGCGCGCCTAGTATAGATATGTATGAAGTTTTAAATCAAAAGTTTACTGTAGAACAAATTGATTTTCTTCCCATTGAAGTGATGCACGGAAAATTGAAAATACTAGGCTTTAGAACACAAAACTTCGCGTATTTAACAGATGTAAAAACAATAGAGGAGGAGCAATTAGAAAAATTAAAAAACCTAGATGTATTGGTGATCAATGCATTGAGAATAGATTGGCATCCCACACACTTAAATTTAGAAGAGGCATTGAAATTAGTTGAGAAGATAAAACCTAAACGATGTTTTTTTACTCATATCAGCCACAAATTAGGATTTCATGAAGAGGTGAGTAAGATTTTACCTCAAAATGTTTTTTTGGCATATGATGGTCTCAGTCTTGATTTGGACTGATTTTTTTACAATAAAGCACAATGTGTTCTTCATTTAAGTTTGTTGTAAAAAATAAATAATCTGTTCCGCCATCTCTTAGCTTAAATTTTTTTCTTAAATCAAAAACAGTACCTGGAAAATTACGAATTGCCACATTTGCCTTCAATAGAGGAATTTGCTTTTTTATTTCTTTTTTATTCACTTTAGATTGTGAAATGATTTCAAAGCATCTACCTGGGAAATTGATGATTTCATCTGAAGTGTATAAATGTGTATTTGTGTGCAACTTACTTAAATTCAATTTATTGCTTAGCGAATTGAATAATCCGGATTTTAAAATGGCACTATTGGGTTCATATAGATATTTTTTAGTAGGCGTTACGGTGGTTTGAGGAATATCTGGATATTTACTTTTAAATATTTCTGTTTCTTTTGAAAAATTAATAGTACTTAGCTCAATTTCTCTATCAAAATATTTTTCTATGATAACCAGTAATTCTTTTACCTCATTTTTAATTGCCACAACAAATAAATGTTTTACAAATGGAATTTTGTAGACTACAGAACTAATATCGATCATTGGAGATAGTTTTAATAAAATATGATCTGTTCTAGAAAAGAGTAAATCAAGATTTTTCAAAATATCGGGAGTACAATCTTCGAGTAAAAAAACTTTTCTTTGTTCCAAATCGCGCCTGGCAGGGTCTAAATAAATCCAATCGAATTTTTCTGAGTGAGAAGATAACCATTCTATGCTGTCAGCGCATTGACAAATAATGTTTTTAATTCCAAGAACCTCAAAATTATGTCTTGAAATATCGCATAAAGTTTTATTTTGTTCGCAATAGATCACATGATCGAAAGTTTTTGCAAAATAATAGCTATCGATGCCAAAACCTCCGGTTAAGTCTACAATGCTTTGCCCATCAATAATTTGACTTTTAAATCTTCCTGTTATTTCTGAAGAACTTTGTTCAAGATTTAATTTTTTCGGAAATAAAATTTCATCGGTTTTAAAAAAAGTAGGAAGTTTATATTCTATTTGCTTTCTGCCAATGATCTGTTCCGCCAATTCTTGAACAGAAATATTGGGAAATGGAGAACCTGATAATATGATTTTATTGAGATCTTTATCTAAGTTTTCAATAATAAACTGCTGAACTTCTTTATTTAAAAGTTGATTGTTCAATCTTCAAGATCTTGGGTAAGCTTGTTAACCACTTCATTATTATCGATCCATTCTTTTAAAATTACTTTTAGGGCTGTAAAAATAGGAACGGCTAAAATCATTCCGGTTATTCCAAATAAAAGCCCTCCAATAATAATAACTAAAAATATTTCTAAAGGATGGGATTTAACACTTTTTGAAAAGATGATAGGTTGACTAAAAAAGTTATCTATTAATTGGGCAATCACATATCCGATAAACACATAAATGGTTGTTGGGATTAGTCTTGTATGCAGATCTTGCTCTAAATTACTGGTCATGGTCAAGGTCAACATTAAGGCCCCACCAATTAAAGGTCCGACATAAGGAATGAGATTGAGTAAAGCACATAGAAAAGCAATAACTATAGCACTTTCAACATCAAAAATGAGTAAAATAATGGAGTAAATCACAAAAAGAATACTCACTTGAATAATTAATCCCATAAAATATCTCGATAATAAGTTTTTAATTTTATAAATTGATTTTAGAATTCTTTCTTCTTTTTCATCCGGTGTAATAGCGAGAAAAGCATTGTACAAAATCATATTGTCTTTCATTAAAAAGAAAGTGATAAACAGTACTGAAAATAAACCAATACTAAAACTACCAAGAGTACCTATTAAAATGTTTAATAATCCCGAAAGTGAACCGACAAGTTTGGTGTAATCATAATTTTCTATGGCCTGTTCTATGTTCATTTTTCTGAGTAAGGGGTAATTATTGAGTTTTGAAGACAGAGATTTTACGTCGCTAACCAATTCATTTGTATTCAATAAAGAAATATGCTGTCCTTGTTTGAGAACCAATGGAATAAACATAGATATTACGCCCATAATGATAAATAAATAGATCGCCATCATTAACACAACAGAAAAGGTTCTTGATAGTTTCAGTTTATTTTCAAAAAACTTTAATATTGGGCCGGCAATCAATGCAAGCACGATCGATATCGCAACATAAACAATAACAGATTGAATTTTGTAAATAAACAATAATCCAAGTGCAATGGCAACGAGTATACCAATAGCTCTAAGGATTCCTTGGGAAATGATTTTTGGAGTCACAATCAGTTTTAGATTTTTAAATTATATATGAATAAATCAGGAATCAACTCTACCTTTTAAAAAATCGCGATGAAAACCTAAAAATAGGTGTAATTTATTTAAGATTACTCAGTCAACGTTTTTAAGCGTCATAACTGTTTTTCCATTTTTAGACAATATCAATTCGTTATCTTCGAACGAATAATCCAACATACCACTCAAAGTCTTACCAATGGCATTGCTTATTTCTTGATTTTCAAAGCACGCCATCATCGTGCTTGCCATAGGTCCGAACTCGAGTTTTCCAGGCTCAAAACTAAGACTTCCATTGAAATTATTACAACCATCATTTCCAAAAACTTTTCCGTTTGAAGTGTTTATTTCCAAAGTTGGATATTTTTGTTTAAAATCGTCTTTATTCAGAGTCTTGCCATTTACACTCTTAATTGCCCAAATATTATGTAATCGCGTATTTGGCACATAATCTCCACAACCGGTATAGCTTACATAATTATTCTCGTTAGAACTCTTAAAGTCTATATTTACCTTGTAACCAAACTCTTTATCTGACATGGTATCTGAACATTTTACCTTATGAAGTTGAATAATTATTTCACCGGATTCTGTAATTGCTCTATACCTTTTAACATTGGCATCCATAGCCAGTGAAGGTTCTACTGAAGGTGCTGTAAAAACTAATCCATCCATATTTTTAAAGGTCATCACTTTATCTAAATCCATTTCTAAATTCCAAGATGGTTCATTTCCTTGAGCGTAAAAATCAATTCCTCTTTGGTGTTTTTCAATTAAAAAATTAGCATCCATTTCTTTATTTTCCATTTTTGGTTGTTGATTAGGAGGGTATAAATAATACCTTTCTGCAAGGTTACCTGTTATATGATTACCGTTTTTATCCAAGATGACCAGGTAGCCATCCTGAAAAATAATTTGGTTATACCCATTTGGGCTGTCACCTAGCAAAAGAATTCCTTGATTATTTATACTGTATTTTCCACTTTCTATAATCGGTGTTGCTGATTTTCCTGTATAGGTCATCTCAGTTCTGTACATCATATCCGGATACAACTGAATTTTTGTTTGAATACCTTTACAATCCGCACAGGGTACCAAACCTTCGTAGATTCCTTGAATTTTTAAGGCCATTTCTTTGTCAGAAATAGCTTTCTGTTGTTCAATTGCAAAATTTTCATGAGGCGTAAGATGCTTTTCTGCATGTGGATCAACATAAGTTGTACTTTGAGAAGTGCCGCAAGAGACCAGGACAAACAGTATAAAAAATAGGTAAATATTCCTCATATGGGTTGGTTTTAGTTGTGCTAAATTTACAAAAAAATGATGAACTCCTATTTCTAAATTTGCACCTCATCTTTGAGTTCGTTGCGCTGCTCTTCTGTATTTACATTTGGCTTTTTTGCTGTTCATAAAAGGTTATTTTAAATTTTCAATCCCATAATAAAATCGTTTGAATTGCCTGCGTATTTGATCGATTTTTTTTGATTGTTATACATACAACTAAGTTTAAAATCGCATTGATCATTTAACTTTAATCAATACTAAAGTAAATTTTATGCTAAGAAAGGATTAGTGAACTGAGTAATCCTAAAGCTTTGGAAATTTAAATTTTCGATAACGTTTTCGTGAATATTTTATTGAAAGAAGTTCAATTATGACATATCACAGCTTAGTAAATCAATGGAAAGTTTAAATTTGCGCAAAACATAAAAAATTGATAGAATGAGTTTAAAGAAAGATAAGTGGGAGATGCCTTACAAACCAGCGAAAGAATTTAAAAAGAGAGTAGCTTATTTCAGCATGGAATTTGCTATCCATCAAGATTTGCATATCTATTCCGGCGGACTTGGTTTTTTGGCAGGTTCTCACATGCGTTCAGCGTATGAATTAAAACAAAATTTAATTGGTATTGGTATGCTCTGGAAATTTGGTTATTACGACCAACAGCGTAATGAAGACCAGACCTTAAGTACTAATTTTGTTGAACGTCAATATGATTTTCTTGAAGATACGGGTATTGAAGTTGAGGTGCAATTACACGATAATCCACATGTAAAAGTTCGTGCATACAAATTAAAACCAGAAACATTTGGTACTGTACCCATGTATTTTTTGAGTACTGACGTCGAAGGTAATGATCATTTATCGAGAACAATTACCAACCATTTATACGATGCTAATGAACTTACAAGAATTTCACAAAGTATTGTTTTAGGAATTGGCGGCGCTAAAGTAGTTGAAGCACTGGGTGGAGCCGATATTTATCATTTAAATGAAGGCCACGGATTACCCGCGTTTTATCATTTGAGAGATCAGGGAGTTACAAAAGAGCAAATGGTTTTCACAACGCATACGCCAGAAAAGGCCGGAAATGAAGAAAGAGATGGGCGTCATCTAAACCGTTGCGGTTTTTTTGGCAGAGTCTTGTCTAATGAAGAGTTGCAAAAGGAAATGATCCATGGAGGGATGATTAATTATACGATTTCTGCACTTAGGTTAGCGAAGATTTCCAATGCTGTTTCAAAGTTGCATGGGGTAGTAGCCAATGACATGTGGAAAGGGTATCACGGCATTAGTAAAATTATTGCCATTACCAACGCCCAAAATCAAAAATTTTGGCAAGATGATAAAATCAAAAAGGCATGGGAAACAAAAGATGTTGATAAAATTTCAAGTAGAAAGAAAGAATTAAAAAGGAAACTTTTTGCTGAAGTTGAGAAACAAACAGGGAAAAAAATGGATCCGGATGCCTTAACTATTGTTTGGGCTAGAAGATTTGCTGGTTATAAAAGAGCAGACCTACTTTTGTTTGATCAAGAGCGATTTATCAAAATGATAAATGATACAGAAAAACCAGTTCAGGTGATTTGGGCAGGGAAACCTTATCCGATGGATTATTATGCGATTGATATCTTTAATCATCTGGTTCGTTTTTCAAAAGATCATAAGAATTTAGCAGTACTGATTGGATATGAGATTGAATTGTCGAGAATGCTAAAATTAGGCTCTGATGTTTGGTTGAATACGCCAAGAATTACAAGAGAAGCCTCTGGAACCAGTGGAATGACTGCTGCGATGAATGCATCTGTGAATGTCTCTGTCAATGATGGTTGGATTCCTGAATTTGAAAAGAATAAAAAGAATTGTTTTGTTTTACCGGAAGGAGATTTTCAAAAACCCGTTTGGGAACAAGACGAGTTTGATGCTTTAAATCTATATGATTCTTTAGAAAAGGATGTAATTCCTACTTATTATAAAAAGCCCGCAACATGGCAAAAAATTGTGATGCAGGGTATTTCTGATGTGATTCCCGAATTTACAAGCAGAAGAATGGCAACAGATTATTATAAAAAAATGTACAATATTTAATCTATTTATATGAATACCTTAGATGCTTTGCTTGAAAGAAGCCACAATGCTTGTGAACTATGCGGGGCAGACCAAGGTTTGCAAACGTTTTTGGTTCCTCCCAAAGAAGAGAATAATTTAGAGAATTCGGTACTCGTTTGTACTGTTTGCGCAGAACAATTACATGATGAGGCTAAAATAGATCCAGCTCACTGGCGTTGTTTAAACAATAGTATGTGGTCAGAACACGAATCTGTAAAGGTGTTAGTATGGAGAATGCTCAGAAAATTAAAAAATGAAGGATGGCCTCAGGGTTTGTTGGAAATGCTGTATCTCGATGATGAGACTTTAACATGGGCAAAAGCTCTAGAAAAGGTGAACAAAGATCAAATAGTGCATTTAGACAGCAATAAAGCTGTCCTAGAGAATGGAGATCAGGTGGTTTTAATTAAGGATCTCGATGTAAAAGGAGCCAACTTTAATGCGAAGCGTGGAACTGTAGTAAAAAACATTCGATTAGTTTCAGATAATGCAGAACAAATTGAAGGGAAAATTAACGGTCAACAAATCGTTATTCTGAATAAATTTGTCAAGAAGTCTTAGCAGTACTTTCCTGAATAAATAAAACGCCTTTCTGAAAAGAAAGGCGTTTTTTAAATAACTATTCGAAACTAATGTCGATTGAAGATTTAATCACCAGTTTTTTATCATTACCCAAATGATCATCCAAAAAAGCTTTGATATCTTTTTCTGTTTTAAATAATTGTTCCATTCTCTTTTCTGAAAGAGAATCCGGCTCACCTAAACGTTCAACAGCACCAAGATTTTTTCTCGCATGAAAATTTATTTTACTAAACACCAGATATAACAAAATTTCTTTTGCTTCTTTTGGGGTAAATTTTCCATCTATTAAAGTGAATTGCGTTATGTCTTTTTTGTTTTCCATGATTGAGGTTTTAAAAAAATAATTAATTAATATCAATAATCGCTTGAAGACTTGATACTGCTCCACCTTGATCGATG
This sequence comes from Namhaeicola litoreus, assembly GCF_042679565.1. Classification (NCBI taxonomy): domain Bacteria; kingdom Pseudomonadati; phylum Bacteroidota; class Flavobacteriia; order Flavobacteriales; family Flavobacteriaceae; genus Namhaeicola; species Namhaeicola litoreus. Next base: position 607,164 of record NZ_JBHTMY010000003.1, read on the forward strand.
AATTTTTTTACTTCATGAAGATCATTTTGCAATTGAGTGATTTTTCTTTCTCGCATTTGAATATCTTCTTCAGACATGGTTTTATCAATTTTATTTTCATGATATTTTATCTTAATCTCGAACATGTGTGTTAGGATCTCGATTGCATCGTTTTTTGAAAAATTTCCTTTAATGAGTTGAAACTGCATGATCTTAGCGTTTTAAATTATTGTCCTTGTCCTAATGAGTAAGCTGCTTTTCCTTCAAAAGCATAGAGGTTCTCAGTTTTAATGGTATCTATATTTAGGTCGATTGCCTTGCTTAAAAGTGATACGATTTCTGACTTGTTAATTGCTTTTCCTTCTTTGTGCTGGAATCTACATCTCCAGTGGTCTGTACAAAAGGTTTCTTTGAATCCTTCCGGCCAAACTTTGATTCCTCGATTTGTGATCATAATTAATTCAACTTCATCAGAGTTTAATGCTTGAAGTTTTGATGCCAATTCGCCCGGATTATCGCCTGACCAGTGCACAAAAACATCCACACCTACTAATTCTTTATTTTTTTTGGGTTTTCTTACAAATTTTGGCAAGTTTAGCGGTTCGCCATCTTTGTATTCAACGGATTTTAGTTTACTTGGTCTTTGGCCTAAATTGGCAATGACAGCTTCTGCAAATTCTTTTGTTCCTACTTTTTTAGTGCTAATTTCTTCATTATAAATGTCATAGGTGTGAATTCCGTCTTCTATGGTTTTTAACCAGGCATTTTGAACTTTTTCGGCAACTTTGGTTTGCCCGATGTGATTGAGCATCAAAACGGCTCCTTGTAACAAGCCCGAAGGATTTGCTAAATTTTGTCCTGCTCTTCTCGGTGCAGATCCATGAATGGCTTCAAACATGGCACATTCTTCACCGATATTGGCAGAACCTGCTAATCCAACAGAACCGGCAATCTGAGCGGCCACATCCGACATAACATCTCCATAGAGGTTTGGCATCACAATCACATCAAAAGCTTCTGGTGTATCGGCTAATTTTGCAGCACCAATATCTATAATCCAGTGTTCGTTCTCAATTTCTGGATATTCAACAGCAATCTCATCAAAGACTTTGTGAAACAATCCATCGGTCTGTTTCATGATGTTGTCTTTCGTAAAACAAGTCACCTTTTTTCTATTATATTTTTTTGCAAATTCAAAGGCGTAGCGCACAATTTTCTCACATCCCGGGCGACTGATTAATTTCAGGCATTGTACTACTTCATCAGTTTGTTGGTGTTCAATTCCCGCATAAAGATCTTCTTCATTTTCCCTGACAATCACAATGTCCATTACCGGATGCTTTGTTTTAACAAAAGGATGAAAACTTGTGCAGGGACGTATATTTGAATAAAGCCCCAAGAATTTCCTTGTTGTTACATTCAAACTCTTGTAACCACCTCCTTGTGGAGTTGTAATCGGTGCTTTTAAAAAGACTTTGTTTTTGCGGATTACTTCCCAAGATTCTTTAGAGATTCCTGCAGTATTTCCAGCTAAATACACTTTTTCACCCACTTCGATTTCATCTATTTCTAATTTCGCACCAGCTGCGGTTAAAATAGAAAGTGTGGCATCCATAATTTCAGGACCGATTCCGTCTCCTTTTGCAATAGTTATTTTTGTCATTTAGTAAATGGTTTAAATTTGTATGGCAAAATTGCAAAACATAATTCATAAATTTTTATTTAAATTTGCTATACTTATCATAAAAATAATTTATGAACTATACGCTCAATCAGCTGAGGATATTTTTGAAAGTTTCTCAATATGAAAGCATTACCAAGGCAGCCATAGAGCTGCATTTAACACAACCTGCTGTCTCCATACAATTAAAAAATTTTCAGAATCAATTTGATCTACCTCTTTTTGAGGTCATCAATAAAAGGGTATTTATAACTGATTTTGGTAAAGAAATTGCTGAGGCCGCGGAAAAAATTCTTCAGGAAGTATATACCATCGAATATAAGACATTGGCTTACCAGGGCAAATTGGCCGGAAAATTGAAAATGTCGGTTGTATCAACGGCTAAATATATCATTCCCTTTTTTCTTTCGGATTTTATCAAGGAACACGAAGGAATTGAACTTTTACTGGATGTAACCAATAAGAGTAAAGTGATTGAAAGTTTAGAGAATAACGAGGTAGATTATTCTATGGTGAGTGTACTGCCAGAAAGTTTATCTCTGGAATCGATCCAATTGATGAAAAACAAATTATATGTCATTGGGAATAATGAGAAAAAATTTGAAAAAGGCTTATATGAAAAGGATATTTTTGAATCAATTCCCTTAATTTATAGAGAGCAAGGGTCGGGCACGCGTTTGGTAATGGAGCGCTATATCAATCAAAATAAGCTACCCGTTCGAAAAAAAATGGAACTTACCTCGAATGAGGCGGTGAAACAAGCTGTTATTGCTGGTTTGGGTTACTCTATCATGCCACTGATAGGAATTAAAAATGAACTATTAAATGGTGAACTACAAATTATTCCTGTAGAAGGTTTTCCTATTGAATCAAATTGGTACTTAATTTGGTTAAAGAATAAAAAAATGACACGTATTGCTCAGGCTTTTCTGGATTATGTAAAAGAGGAAAAGGAGCAAATCATCAAAGATTATTTTAACTGGTTTGAAAAGTATTAGAAAATGATGAAATTTGATTAATATTATCTCTATAAACTATCAAATATCATATTTTTCAAATCTGAGAATGAATACTTTCGGATGTTTAACTTAAAACTTTTTAACATGAGAAAACTTTTAATTCTGTTATTTATTTTTTCAGTACTATCCTGTCAACAAAATGACCAAAAATCTTCGGCTGCTAAATCTGAAAAGGCAGATATCGAACAATTGTTAAATGATTATTTAAATGCATGGAATAAGGGTGATATCGATACAGTTAGTGAACAGTTTAGCCCGGATGGAGTAGTGGTAAATGGAGGTAAGCATTACAAAGGATTGGTTGATATCAATCGCGGTTGGTTGAGATTGGCCGTCGGATTTGTCAATAATATAGAAGTAGCTCCCTACGTTTCGGGGACAAGTGGTGATGTAGCTTATTTATCGGGTAAATACACACTTGATCTCACACAAAATAACGGGGAAACAACACAAGATTCTGGAAATCTTTCTTTGGTATGGAAACGCCTGGATAATAATCAATGGAAATTGAGCCTGGTTCATATTGAGGCTTTCAAATAACATATATCAAAAGACAATAGAAAAAGGAGACTTTAAGTCTCCTTTTTTTATGGATATAATCGAAGTCTTCAAAATCGTTGTTAATTTTTACTAAAATTTGATTGATCGAAAAAAAATGAATTTTAATTTGATAAATAGTACGATTCGTATTATATTAGCAGTACGAATCGTACTAAATTATGAAATCAAATAATCCTACACTTTTAGACTTTGCCATTTTAGGATTGGTAAAAAAAGAAAATTTAAGCGGTTATCAAATTAGAAAAGTATTTGAAGAAACTGCGATGGGCAATTACAGCAGTAGCCCTGGGTCCATTTATCCTTCGCTAAAAAGATTACAAAAACTTTCCTTAGTAGAGCAAAAATTAAATGAAGATACCCGAAAATCGCAATTTTCTATTACCGAAAATGGGCTTGCCGCTCTTAAAGATTGGATGCTCAGACCTATAGAATTGTCTGACGTTCAAAAGAATCTCGACGAACTCTTGCTTCGGTTTGCTTTTATGGATGGTTTGTTAGACGAGAAGGATGTGATGCACTTCTTGGAGTCGCTTAACATCCATCTCATTTCACATATTCAGAATTTACAAGAATTTTTACAGCAAACTGAAGATCAAACTCCGCTTCATGGAAGATTGGCCATAGATCATGGGATTCGATCTTTGAATGCAACCTTGTCTTGGAGTAAAAATGTACTGCATCTTATCCAAAAATAAAATATTATGAAAACAAATTTGATTTATCAAACAGCTTTAGGTTCAATCATTTTATTGTCAATACAATGGATGATTGGAGTTCTAACAGGAAGTGCTTTTGGGATTGAAAAGGCACCATGGTTATTTTTCTCAGATGTATTGGTCGTTTTATTATTGGCTATGATCGCTAGGAATAATCGTTATGAGTCCGAAAAATTAATCGCTATTATTTTTAGTATATTTTTTGCCATTGGAAGCTTTAATATATTGGTGGAGGCCTTTATTTTTAATGTAACAGACCGAAGTGAAACAATTCGCCAAATAGGAGTCAATGCCATCGAAATGGCACTATTTTCTTTTGTGTTTGTAAAGTATATCATAAAGAAGTCAGGCACCCATCAGGCAGGGTTCAATAAAAGGAAACTAATGGGTTGGATTTGGAGGATTGTAACAGGTAATTTCATGTATCTGGTCTTTTATTTGTTAGCCGGTGCAGTTTTGTATTTGTCATATCCAAAGTTGAATGAATTTTATGGCGATAAAATCCCTCCGATGGATCTTATCATCAAGACCCAATTGTTTTTGAGAGGCTTTGTTTTTATTGCTGTCGCTATATTGATCGATCGCACGGTTAACTTACCAAAATATAAAAAGGCGATTTTAGTAGGATTGGTATTTTCGATCATCGGCGGTATTGCACCCCTCATCGTTCCAAATGATGCTATGCCACAATTTGTGCGAATAGCCCATGGCTTTGAGGTGGGAATTTCTAATTTTATCTATGGATTTATCATGAGCATACTTTTTTATCAGAGTTTTTTAAGAACTGATCATATTGAAGATCAAAATTATCCAAAAGAAATAGGCTTGAATGAGGTTTTATAAAACAAGTGATCTTATATAAAATAAAAAAGAGTCTTTCATAAATGAAGGACTCTTTTATTTTTAACTGAGTGTTTTACTCAATTGATCTGCAATGTTCTAAAAGTAAATTAATCTTTTGGTTGACTTAAATTATCCATCACCTGATCCAAGCTAAAACTCGCGGGTTTCATTCTTGGTGGGAAATCTTTAAAGCTTTCTAGCCATTTTGATACGTAGGCTTGCGCTGGTACTAACACATATGCTCTGTCAAATCTCCATTTAGAATATAGGTCAGCATCGTGGCTGGCTCTTTCGAAAGGATCGCCCCTTAATGTGTAAAGTGCAGGAACACGCAATGAAACAAACGGTTCGCTCCAAACTTCGAAACCATGGGCTCTTTGCTCCATAAAATGAATCTTCCATTGATCATATCTCAAAGCTGCCAAATCTCCACCGTCTGTCCAATATAAAAACTCTGCTCTTGGCCATTTTGCTTCACCTTTCAATGCAGGCATTAAGTTATAACCGTCTAAATGAACTTTGTAAGTTCGACCTATGGCAGATACCCCACCTTTTAAAAGTTTATCCTTGATATTGGCATCACCGGCAGCGGCCAATAAAGTTGGTAATAAATCTTCATGTGAGGCTACATCATTAATTATTGTGCCGGGTTTTACAACACCAGGCCACCTGATTGCGGCAGGAACACGGTAACCACCTTCCCATTGGGTGTTCTTTTCACCTCTAAAAGGAGTCATTCCTCCATCAGGCCATAAAAATATTTCAGCACCATTATCAGTAGAATACATCACAATGGTATTGTCAGCAATTCCCAACTGATCTAACTTATCTAAAATTTGGCCTACGTGATTGTCATGTTCAACCATACCATCAGCGTAAATACCTAAACCTGTTTTGCCTTCTGCTTCTGGTCGCAAATGGGTATTTACATGCATTCTGGTTGAGTTCCACCATAAAAAGAAAGGCTTACCTGATTTATTGGCGCGATCAATAAAATCTAGTGCACCATCAGTTACCTCATAATCGATGGTTTCCATTCTCTTTTTAGTAAGTGGTCCCGTGTCTTCAATTTTTCCACCTGCCGTAGATTTGATGACGCCACGGGGTCCGAATTTCTTTTTAAATTCAGGATTTTGCGGATAATCTACATTTTCTGGTTCTTCTTCGGCATTTAAGTGATAAAGATTTCCCATAAATTCATCGAAACCGTGATTGGTGGGCAGATGTTCGTCCAGGTCACCCAAGTGATTTTTACCGTACTGGGCAGTCATATATCCTTGAGCTTTGAGTAAACCGGCGACGGTTGGATCCTTAATTGAAATACCTTCTTTGGCTCCTGGAAGACCCACTTTTAACAAACCTGAACGGATTGGGCTTTGTCCTGTTAAAAATGCAGCACGACCGGCAGTACAACTTTGTTGTCCATACCAATCTGTAAATAATGCGCCTTCTTTGGCAATGCGGTCAATGTTCGGGGTTTTATACCCCATCATTCCTAAGTTATATGCACTGATATTGAACCAGCCAATATCATCACCCCAAATAATAACGATATTAGGTTTTTTTTGTGCATACATGCCTATGGTCATCACCATAGCTAATAAAAAATAGAATGTTTTTTTAGTCATAAATAAAGGTTTTAATTAGTTTATACATTTAATTGTTAGTTAAAAATATAAAAAATTATTATCAAGGGTAAAAAAAAAAAGCCACAAAAATTGTGGCTTTTAACTAAAACTATTTTTCTATTAATTTGAGGGCGCTGTGGTTAATTGTTGCAAGACTTTGTCAACACTTAAACTACCACTTTTTGCAGGTGGAAAAGCTTTAAATGATTCTATAAATTCTGCCACTATACTTTGAGCAGGAACCATCGTCCACATTTTCTCACCTTGCCAACGCAAATACATGCGGCTTTCATCTGGAGCTCTTTCATAAGGGTCTTGACGCATATTGACAATGATCGGCCAGCTAGGTGATTTTCTATAGGCAGTTGTTAGGTCTCCTTCAATGATTGAAAAGTGCACTTTCCAATCATCATATCTAAGTGCGTTCAGATTTCCTCCAGCATCAAAGTAGAAAATTTCTCTTCTTTTTCCTACCTTATCTTTTCCCATTAACATATCCAGTTGGTTATAGCCATCTAAATGATTTTTAAAGGTTTTACCATTTGCTTTATAACCAGATTTAACTTTTTCAGTTAAATTGGGTTCGCCTACTGCAGCGGCCAAGGTTGGCATCCAATCTTCATGGCTAAATATTCCATTAACTACAGATCCAGCAGGAATTTTGCCCGGCCATCTAACTAATTGGGGAACTCTAAATCCTCCTTCCCAAGTTGTTCCTTTCTCTCCTTTAAATGGAGAAGTTCCTCCATCTGGCCAACTCATCATTTCGGCACCATTATCAGTACTAAATACAACAATCGTATTGTCTGCAATGCCTAACTCATCCAGTTTATCGAGAAGCTTACCAACAACATAATCAAGTTCCATCATTCCATCACCATAAAGTCCACCTCCATTTGAGCTATTCACCCATTTTTCAGCAAGATGAGTCCAAACGTGCATTCTGGTACTATTATGCCATAAAAAGAAAGGCTTATTACTTTTCGCTTGTTCATCGATAAACTTTAAAGAGCGGTCAAGTAATTCCATTTCAACCGTTTCCATTTTCTTTTTAGTTAAGGGGCCATGGTCTTTAACTGTTTGATTGCCAACTTTACCCCATCTAGGATCTTCGGTTGCATCTGTTTTAGAGGTTGCATAAGATTCTAACACCCCTCTTGGACCGTATTTTGCATCAAATTCTGGATCCTTTGGATATTCAGGATCTTCTGGTTCTTCCTCAGAATTCAAGTGGTATAAATTACCATAAAAACGGTCAAAACCATGTACTGTGGGTAAGAACTCATTTCTGTCGCCTAAATGATTTTTGCCAATCTGCGCAGTGGCATAGCCATAATTCTTAAGCATATCCGCAATGGTCATGTCGGTAGCTCTAATACCTTCTTTAGCCCCCGGCATTCCAATGGTTAACATTCCTGTTCTAAAAGGATGTTGTCCCATAATAAATGCTGCTCGTCCGGCAGTACAGCTTTGTTGTGCATAGGCATCCGTCATCAATGCTCCCTCATTGGCAATTCTGTCTATGTTCGGTGTCATTGGTTTTACCATACCTCGGTGATAGGCACTCACGTTATCTACACCAAGGTCATCACCCCAAATTACAATAATATTGGGTTTCTGCTGGGCATAAAGTTGAGTAGTTAATGCTATCGTTAAAAGCGATAGCCAAAAATAATTTTTTTTCATAAGAATAAGATTTGGTTAGAAACAACTATTTCGGATTGTATAATTTTCCGACCCTTAAGATACAATATTTGAAAATTCTACTTGAGCTATATAAGTAGACAAATAGTAGACATCAAAATCTATTGACATAGTCATTTAAGGATTCATTCCTCAATAAATTCAATTTTTTTCTAAGTCTGTATCTACTTTTTTTAACTCCATCCTTTGTGATATTCAAAATGCTGGATATATGATCTGTAGACATTTTCATTTTGAGATATGCACATATTCTTAATTCGGCATTGGTGAGATTTGGATGTGCCTTTTGTAATTGCTTGAAAAAATTATTATGAACCTCTATAAATCTATTTTTAAAAACCTCCCATGACTGATTTTCTTTGGGTTGGCTATTCAGTTCTTTTTCGAACTCAATCAGTGCTTTGCTTATCTCTGTCGGCTTTTTTAATGCAAGTTTTTTGATTCGGTTTTTCAGCTCTGATTCAATTTTAGTTTCTCTCGTTTTATCCAATGCAAAAGCGAGTAATTCCCTTTCTTTCTTTTGCAAATTGATTTTTATGGAGTTTATTTTTATTTTGGTTTGGGCCAGCTTCTTTTTCGCATTAAAATATTCTGTCATATCAATGCCAACTCCCATAAAGAATAAAGTTTCACCAGAATAAAATGCATGTCCTTCAAATAAGAAGGGCAGGGTATTGCCATCCTTTAATTTTAGATTGGCGAATACCTGCTTCACTGCACCCGTTTGTATAATTTCACCCAAACCGTCCTCAATGGTAGAATAATCTTCGGCATAAAAAAAATCGAACACATTTTTATGCTTTAATTCCTTTGCAGAATAACCTGTTGTCGTTTCGTGATTTTTGTTCCAGTGGATCAATTCAAAAATTTCTCCGTTAAACTCATACACATAAAAAATACCCGGCAAAAACTCTACCAGTTGATTGTTCAAAATAGAATTCAGGTCTATGTATTGCTTATTTTCGATGCTATCCGGATTCAGTTAATTTGGCAGAAATTTAATGATTTGATCAATAAAATAGAGTGGAAAACATAGTGAAATTTATTTCAATTCAAAAGGATAGATTACCTTCCAGTCGTTTTTCATGTCTACCACGGTCCAACCGTTTTTTGAGGCCTCTTCTAAACCTTTTTCGAGGCCACCAATAGGAGAACCTTTATCATAAGCCCATTCTCTTACCTCGTCTGTATGGTGAATGTACAGTTCAAAATTTTTCTTACTGTTTGAGGCAGACCATTGTAACATTTGTAGATCGCCGTCAGAATTACCTGCAGAAAAAATTGGTTTTTTGCCAATGTACTTATTGATGCCTACAGGTTTTCCCTCTTTATCATCAATAAAATCTATCTCTGGTAATCTTCTTATAACGGGGTTACCTTCGTTATAATCAAATTCAGTTTTAATTGAACTGCCAATAATTTGTTCAGACGGTATTTTGTAAACTTCTTGTACTATGGCTCTCATAAATTCTACCCCACCTCCAGAAACAATAAATGTCTTAAAATTATTGGCGCGTAAATATTCTAATAACTCCAACATGGGTTGATACACCAATTGATCATAGGGCACATTTTTGGTTGGATGCTTTGATGTTTTGATCCAATCTTGTACTATTTTTTCAAACTCTTCGGTTGTTATTCCGGTATGAGACACCATCACCAATTCTGCCAAACCTTTGTGGCCTGATGCCATGATGGTTTTCATGTCATCCTCCAACACAGCTTTAAAAGGTTGTTTATTTTTCCATTCCGGATGATCCGCAGCCATGGTTTTGATTCTGTCTAAAGCAAATAATAACTGGAAATAAGCGGGTTGTTCTGTCCATAAAGTACCATCGTTGTCGAAAGTAGCGATCCGATCCTGCACCTCCACATAGTTTACACTGTTTCTATCGGTCACTTCCTCAACAAAGGCGATGATATTCTTTTTTGCCTCCGTATCATTCCATGAGGGTAAATGATCTATGTCTATATTACTTTGGGCTATTTCCTCCTGGGTGACGGGCGAAATCTGCTTTTCTTGTTTGCAAGAAACAAATAACAATGTGACGAATAGTGACAATGTGTAAAAGTGAGCGCTCATTTTCATGTTAAATTTTGATTTAGTTGATAGGTTATAAAATTACTGAAATTGAAAAGATTAAAAGTTTAAAGATAAAACTTGTTGACATAGAAAACAAATGACCTTCAACTTGGGGTAGAAGGTCATTCGGTAATTTTAAACTAATAATCAGGCTGAATGATCAGGCCACTTTTTATTAATGTCCTTTTGGGATCATTTCCTCAATTTGTTTTTGGGTTTTGCTCAAACTCCAGTCGCCTGCGGTCTGACTTGGCACATAATCTTTAAAGGTGCTCAAGAAATTAAAAGCATAACCTTGCATCGCCATTAAAATATAAGCTCTGTCTATATACCAGTCATAATAGGTATTTGATCCATGTAAGGCCTTTTCGAATGGGTCACGTCTTAGGTTCATTAAATAGGGCGCTCTTAATTCTACAAAAGGCTCTAACCAAATTTGCAATTTATCAGCTCTGTTTTCCATAAACATGGCTTTCCAGTCTTGGTAACGCAACGCGGCAATTTCACCTGCATCATTTACATAAATAAATCCTTCTCTGGGAGAATCTTTTGTTTTACCCATAAGATAATCTAGTTGGTTAACACCATCGATGTAATTCTTATAGGATCTTCCGTTTACGGTAGTGCCTTTTCTCAATTGATCTGTAATATTCGTATTTCCGGCAACTGCGGCAAATGTTGGTAACCAATCTTCGTGTGCAACAATACCATTCAACGTTTTGTTGGCTTCGAATTTACCCGGCCATTTGATAAAAGCAGGAACCCTGTAAGCTCCTTCCCAGCTACTGTTCTTTTCTCCGTGGAAAGGTGTTGTACCTGCATCCGGCCAAGTGTTGTAATGCGGACCGTTATCTGTTGAGTACAATACGATGGTGTTGTCTGCAATCCCTAGTTCATCCAGGTAATCTAAGAGCATCCCAACATGCATGTCGTGTTCTATCATACCATCCGTATATTCATCATTACCTTTATGTCTGCGATCTTCTTTTACATGCGTTCTGAAGTGCATTCTCGTTCCATTCCACCAAGTGAAGAAAGGTTTGCCGGCATCCACTTGTTTTTTCATAAAAACTTTTGCTGCAGCTAAGGTTTCATCATCAACAGTTTCCATTCTCTTTTTGGTAAGGGCGCCAGTATCTTCTATACGCTGTCCTCCTTTGCCGTCGGCATAAGTGTGTAATACCCCTCTTGGGCCATACACTTCGCCAAACATTTTACCATTTTTTAATTTCATATCGGTAGGATAATCCTCATTTTCAGGCTCTTCTTCAGCATTTAGATGATAGAGATTTCCAAAGAATTCATCAAAGCCATGCATGGTTGGTAGGTGTTCATCACGGTCTCCCTGATGGTTTTTACCAAATTGTCCTGTTGCATATCCCTGGGCTTTGAGTACGGTAGCAATGGTGATATCAGATTTTTGCCAACCTTCTTTGGCACCGGGCATTCCTACTTTGGTCATACCTGTTCTCACCGGTACATTACCTCCTAAAAAGGCAGCACGCCCGGCGGTACAACTCTGTTGTCCGTAATAATCTGTAAAAGCAAGACCTTCTTTGGCAATGCGGTCTATGTTTGGGGTTTCATATCCCATCATCCCACGGTTGTTGTGGCTGATATTCCAGGTTCCAATGTCATCACCCCAGATCACCAAAATATTTGGTTTTTTTTGGGCAAATACAGAAAGAACCATCAACAGGGATAAACCCAGCATTAGATGTTTAAAATTTTTCATGTAAAATAAAATTTGGTTAATACTTTGATTGAAAGATAACAAATATACAAATTTAGGAGCAAGCCGATTTTAATATTTGATAGTTATATGTGAATTTTTAGGTTAACCCAAATTAATTATTATTTCTAATTGTTAAAAAAATCTGAATTATTCATTTAGAAAAAAGTAAATAAAAAAAGGCCCAAAGGCCTTTCTATTAAATCTGTGGTTGATTATTTATTTTGGATAAAATCCATATTATCTAAAATAGAGAATCGGATGCCGTCGGCAATGTATTGTTCTATTTGATAGAATTGGGCCGCAACAACGGGGTTAGTGGCTTTTTTAATTTTCTTTGTGTATTTCATCAATGTGTTCTCACTGGCAGACCTTATGACAATAGCTTTTTGTAACATATCCTCTGCCATTTGGTTCGATACAGCACTTGTGGTAGAGGCATAGGTGCTCAATAATTTGATTCTTTCTTGTCCGTTTACTTTTCTGGCTACTTCATATTCATCGTACAATTCCCAGAATTTAGCAGCGTCTACACCGCTAAGGTCAATATTTTCGGCAATGATCTCTTTTTTTTCTGATCCAAAGATATCTTGGATCATAGACATTTCATCTTTTGTTGGCATTTGCGCATAAGACATGGCAACAAATAAAAAGGCAATGAGTAAAGTTAATTTTTTCATAGGTTTAAAATTTGGTTAATTAAATGTTTCACATTGTAAATATAGGAATTTGAAAAGTAGTAGGACATAGTGAATTAAATTTATCTTTTGCTCTACAGGTGTTTACATCGCCATTCGAAAACGATTTCGTTTGTTAAAAAATGAATTTTTTCAAAAAAAGCGTACAGTAGTTTTTTGCAAATGTAAATTGCATAAGATAAAACCTTTCAAATGGTAAAAAAAACAAATTTAAGTTTCTGGCAGATCTTTAATATGAATGTGGGATTCTTGGGAATTCAATTTAGTTTTGGTCTACAGCAAACGGCTGTGAATCCTATATTTTCTTTTCTTGGAGCGCATCATGAAGACTTACCACTGCTCAATCTCGCAGGACCTGTAACGGGTCTGATCATTCAACCTATTGTAGGGGCTATTTCAGATAAAACCTGGTCGCCAAAATGGGGGAGGAGAAAGCCATTCTTTTTGATAGGGGCCTTGATAGGCAGTTTATGTTTATTTGCCTTTCCTTTTAGCCCTGCTCTTTGGTTTGCAGTTGGGTTATTATGGATTCTTGATGTGGGCAATAACATGGCTATGGAACCCTATCGCGCTTTTGTAGGTGATAAATTACCCAACAAACAGTTAAGTTTTGGATACCAAATGCAAAGTTTGTTTGTAGGCGCCGGTATTGTTTTGGCGAATGCATCTATTTTTCTTTTTCAAGACTGGTTTGGCGGTACTGAGTCCTTAAGTGAAAGTGTCAATACAATCCCAAAATGGTTATATTATTCATTCTTTATAGGTGCAATTCTATCGGTTTCTACCATATTGTGGTCAGTGTTTAAAACACCCGAAATACCGCCTTCTGAAGAGGAATTCGATGAAATAAAAAAACACAATGCGCTTCCATTGTCAGAGCGCATCAAAACACCATTTTTAGAGATAGTTGATGCCATTAAGGAGATGCCAAAGTTTATGTGGAAATTATCTCTTGTCTATTTATTTCAATGGTATGCTTTGTTTGTGTATTGGCAGTTCATAGCCCCTATGTTTGAAGAAAGTATGGGCTTTGATAAATCTCAGGCACTTAGTCAGGCGGCCAAAATGAATACAGCTTACAACGTATCTACAATTATTTTTGCCTTGGCATTGGTACCATTGGCGCTAAAATACGGCGGAAAAAAAGTGTATGTTTTAAGTCTTTTCTTAACAGGAATTGCCATGCTTAGCATACCCTATATTCACGACCCTATGATTGTAATTTTCCCGATGATTCTATTTGGAATTGGTTGGGCAGCGATGATGGGTATACCCTATTCAATGGTGTCTAAAATAGTTCCACAAGAAAGGCGCGGAGTTTATATGGGGATCTTAAATATGATGATTGTAATTCCAATGGGAATCCAAACCTTAACATTCGGACCAATTGTAAAAAATTTGTTGCAAAATAGCGCTGTTAACGCGATTCTTTTTGGAGGAGTTTTTTTTATGATTGCCGGTCTTTTGGCTCTTCGACTTAAACAACCGGCCTCTCTTGAGGAGGAAGAAAATACCTCCATAATCAATACAGGGGCACATTAGTCAGAAAAAATTTGAGCAATTTAAATAGTTACGTTTCATACAAGAAAAAATAGTTTTGGAGCAGGATAGAAGAAATATAGATATTTTATGTGTTGGAGAAGTTCTCATTGATTTTATTGGGCATCAATTGGAAAAGGAAATTCGCGATACTTCTGATTACCATCGTTACATGGGTGGTTCTCCCGCGAACGTTGCCATGAATATGGCGAAACTGGGATTGAAAACAATGATGGTCGCATCGGTCGGGGCAGATGGTTTTGGTAAATATATTTTAGAAAGCCTCAAAGAAGGGGGTGTGAGGGTCGATCATGTGGCTAAATTAAATCAAAACAATACCAGTGTTATTTTTGTATCTAAAACTGTGCACACGCCTGAGTTTATACCCTGCAGAGATGCTGATTTGAGGATTTATCAAAACCAAATCCCAAAAGAATTGCTCAGAAATACCCATATATTTCATACAACCTGTTTTGCACTTAGCAAAAACCCGGCACAAAAAACCATTTTAAAAAAAGCTGAAGAAGCGTTCCAATTGGGTTGTCAGCTGAGTATAGATATTAATTACGCAAAAAAAATATGGGATGCACAGGAAAAGGCATTGCATGTGATCAAAGCGTATTGCAGGTTTAATCCATTGGTCAAGATTAGTGAGGATGATATGTGTAGACTTTTTGAGCGAAAACTTCCTCATGAAGAGATATTTACTTTTTTTCATTCTATGGGAGTCGATCTGGTCTGTTTAACACTTGGTAGAAATGGGGTGAAGTGTTCTCATAGAACGAAGGGGGTAGTCCAGTTACCGGCTGTAAAAGTTGACAAAGTATTAGATGCAACCGGCGCAGGAGATGCGTTTTGGTCAGGATTTTTATGGGCCTACGGCAAGAATAGACCGTTAGAAAAATGTCTGGAAATAGCACTTCATTTGGCTGCATTAAAACTTCAGAACGTAGGGAGGTTACCTGACAACATTACTGTTTTATCTGAAATATTGTAATTCTAGAGATGAGCGCGAAAAAAGAAAAGTCGGACAAGAAGGTAATGAATGGGGTTATGTTAAATGCGTACCCCGATAGCATTGGGAATAATTTGAGCGACCTTATTTCTATGTTGAAATATCCCGATTTTAAAGATGCCTTTTCTTTTTTTTATGTATTACCAACTTTTTTTAATAGCGATTTAGATAGAGGGTTTTCTGTTATCGATTATAATCTCAATAAAGAATTGGTGTCGGCCGATGATCTGAAGGCCTTGGAAGAAATGGGAATAGCTTTAAAATGCGATATCGTTTTAAATCATTTATCTGTAGCTTCTCCTCAATTCAAGGATTTATTGAAGTACGGCAATAAATCTGAGTTTAAAGATTTCTTTATAAACTGGAATACCTTTTGGGAAGGAAACGGAACAATGGGTGAAGATGGCATTATCCATCCAAAACAAGAGTTTCTCGATAAACTATTTATGCGTAAAGCGGGACTTCCTATTTTAAAAGTTTTTTTCCCCGAGGGTACCGAGGAACCTTTTTGGAATACTTTTTATCAACAAATTACCTATCAAAAGCTCACCATTGAGGATCTTCAAAATTTAGGAGAGATACCACAAAATGGTAAGGAATTTATTTGTAATACGGTCAATCTCACATTGGCAGAAAATCACGATGTCTCTTTATTGGATCTTGAAGAATATAATTTTTTAAAAGAGGAGCTTATTCTAATCATCAAACAGAAGCGGACTTATTTGGGACAGATGGATTTGAATGCCAACTCACCATTAGTTTGGAAATTTTATGAAGAAACTTTGCAAAAATTAGCCGGTTACGGTTGCAAAATAGTGCGCTTGGATGCTTTTGCCTATTTGCATAAGGAGATTGGACAATCAAATTTTTTTAATAAACCCGGTACTTGGGATTATTTGGATAGGATCAAGCAAATAGCCATCAAAAATGATTTAATTCTTCTACCCGAAATTCATGCTGAGTATGGGTGTCATTTACACGATGAAGTCGCTAATCGGGGTTTTCAAACCTATGACTTCTTTTTTCCGGGTCTTGTAATCCACACTTTAGAAACTGGTTCAAATCGCGCGTTGGTAAATTGGGCAAGGGA
The DNA here is from genome assembly GCF_042679565.1 of Namhaeicola litoreus. Lineage (NCBI taxonomy): Bacteria > Pseudomonadati > Bacteroidota > Flavobacteriia > Flavobacteriales > Flavobacteriaceae > Namhaeicola > Namhaeicola litoreus. The sequence goes on from NZ_JBHTMY010000003.1 coordinate 623,452, forward strand.
AGTGGTCACCAAAGAATTTAAGACTGTAAATATGTTGGGCTGTCATGATGGAATTCCAGTGTTAGATTTAAAAGGCAAAGAAATTGAGGGTACTTTTCATCCTGGATTGTTGTCTGATGAGGAAATAGATTTTGTAATGAACAAGATCATAGAACGGGGAGGAAGGGTTAAAAATCTTTACGACTCAAAGGGTAAAAAGATCTCCTATTATCAGGTCAATGCAACATTTTTTAGCGCTTTGGGTGAAGATGAGCAAAAATTATTGTTAGCAAGAGCTATTCAATTATTTATGCCGGGTATACCACAAGTTTGGTATCTCGATATTTTTGCCGGTTCCAATGATTACAAAGCTGCTGATCGAGGGGGTAACGCAGGTCATAAGGAAATAAACAGAACAAATATAACTTTACGAGATGTTGAAGACGGTCTAAAAAGTAGAATAGTTAAAAATCAATTAAAATTGATTCAATTGAGAAATCAGTCCAAGGCATTTTTAGGAGCAGTAAGTTTTGGCGATTCTGCGGTAGATGAAATAGATATTACATGGGAATATGAAAATGAAGTGGTACAATTGACAGCTGATTTAAAGACTTATCACTTTAATGTAAATTACTATAATAATCGAGTAAAAAAGACAATGTCTTTTTAAGTAGAAATTTACATTATTTGGATAGTGGAAGGTATGGCTGAGGTTTAAAATTAAGGCCATGACAAAATGTAAAATTATTCAACTTTAAATTTTTTGTTCGCCCCCCTCAAGGCATATTCTGTCATGGCCGAATCAATCAATTATTAACTAAAAACCTTTATTTTGAAATCTCAGTTTAGGTGAGATTTGAGAGAATTTCGTTAGCAATTTTTTTATTCTTTTTCATAGCAATTTTCATATTTAAAAACGGACATATTAAAGTTTAATTGCGCCTAAAATGCATTTTTTTGAAAAATACCCAGATACCATGAGAAATATAGAGGAAATGCGAATTAGCTCAGTTCATGGCTTTCTTTATTTTTAAAAATATTATCGTAAATTCGAAAGAAAATTAGGTATATGAAATATTATGTTTTAATTGTTTTATTCATTTTACTTGCTGTTACAGGATGTAAAAAGGAAGTAAAAGAAGTTATAGAAGTAGATGAGGTAGAGTTAGAAGAGGTTGAAGAAAAGAAAGTAGAAATCGTAAAAAACCAAAAACTTACAAATGAGCAACAAATTCTATCTGCGGTTAAAGCAGCACCGATGGTTATGCGAGACTTGGCTACCGTGTATGGCTATGATGAACAGGGAGAGTTTGTTTTATTGAGACAGGGTTCAAATAGCATGATTTGCGTGGCTGATGATCCCAATAGAGATGGATTTGAAGTTGTGGCTTATCATAAAAGTTTAGATCCTTTTATGGCGAGAGGGCGAGAGCTTACAAAAGAAGGGAAGAATAGAGAGGAAAAAGAAAAGATTAGAGAGGAAGAAGCCATTACAAATGTGTTGCAAATGCCAGAGGTTCCCGCAGCCTTACATATTTATTTTGGTAAAAATGGCTATTATGATATTGATGACAATGAAGTGAGGAACTGCAGATATCGGTATGTGGTCTATACGCCATTTGCTACAGCAGAAACCACTGGTTTAGGATTGCAACCCAATAAAGAAGGACATCCATGGTTGATGTTTCCGGGTAAGTACAATGCTCATATTATGATTAGCCCACAAGATTAATTTTTATCTATGGAAAACAAAGTGGTCATAAAACATTACAGCAATAGTGAAATTACGATTGTATGGAAACCGGGAATTTGTATTCATGCAGGAACCTGCGTAAAAATGTTACCTAAAGTTTACAATCCAAAAGCGAAACCTTGGATAAAAATTGAAAATGCGTCATCGGAACAGTTAATCGAACAAATAGATCAATGTCCGTCAGGAGCATTGAGTTATATCACTAACCTAAAACAAGAAAAAATGTCAGATCTAAACAAAATTGAAGTCATGGCCAATGGCCCCTTAATCTGTAGCGGAACAATAAAAGTTATAAATGCCGATGGGAAAGAAGAAATCAAAGAAAATAAAACTGCCTTTTGTCGTTGCGGACATTCTTCGAACAAACCCTATTGTGATGGCAAACACAAAGTAGAAGGGTTTGTAGGTTGATTTTTTATAATTCATTTGTTTACAAGTTGTTAACGTCAAAAGTAGACTGCTCCTTCCTGCGAAATATTTAACATTTTGATATAAGAATAAAATATACATTTACTTAAAATTTTGGGTGAATGAAAAGGTATCTTATTGCCTTATTTCTGTTTATTGGATTTCAAGTATTTGGGTCAGAATTTATTTCAGCAAGAATCACAAACGACCTTGAAGTAATTGCTCAAAAGTCAAAGCAAACAGAGCATCAAAATTCACTTATTTTAGAGCTTGTTTTTCATGAAGTTTTACTGCCTGTTCGCGATGTAGACTTTTTTGATTTATCTGCTAAGGGTTGTCAGCTTGAGGGACACATTGAATTTCCTGTCGTTGATTACTCCCAATTGCCTTTTAGGTTTTCAAGCTTTATTTTTAAGGAAATCCTATTCAATTTACTATTTCCTAAACACTTCTTTTTTTAAAGTATAGCCATACTCCGATTTATAAAAAATTCAATTTTAACCGTTGGACATTTAAAATCAAAATTATTTTTCGCGTCAGAATGAGCAAAATTTGATTTGAGAAGTGACAAAATTTCGTCGCGATGTACAACAAGTAATATAATTATTAAAATATATGGAATCAATATTAATAGCTTCGTTTATGTTGTTTATTGTTTTTGTACCCTATTACCTTTTTTTAAAGAATGGAAGCAATATTAAAAATAAAGTCAACAAATTAATAGAAAACGAAATTTCCCAAACAGGATTACATTTTTCCGAAAAGGAAACTTGGTCGCATAATTTTATAGGGATTGATCAAGACGCGAAAAAAATGTTATTTGTTCGCGTAATTGATGATAAAAGTGAATGTACGCTCATTGATCTTACCAAAGTGAAGAACGTTAGAATAGATAAAAAAGTTGTAATCGATAAAGAAAATAAGAATAGTTCTTCACTCGAGAAGTTAGACTTAGCAGTGAGTTTATACCCTTCTGGTGAGACGATTCTGCATTTATTTGATACTGATATTTTTTACAAAGAGGAATATGAGTTGAATAGGGCTGAAGCATGGGTTAAAAAGATCAACACTTTTAAAAATCTCGTCAACACGAATCAAAAAGCCGCATAATGAAAAAGCCTGTTCATTGAACAGGCTTTTTTTATTTTCTTCAGCTTAATTAGCAGCAATTTTTTGCACTTCATCTAACACGCGCAATAAATTTAACCCCCAAAGCTTGGCGATCTGCTCTTTTGTATAACCTCTTTTGACTAGTTCTAGCGTTACATTAAAGGTTTCTGAAGCATCACTCCAGCCTTCAATTCCGCCTCCTCCATCAAAATCAGAACTTATACCCACATGGTCTATACCGATCAATTTGACCATATAATCAATATGATCTACAAAATCAGACACATTCACAGGAGGAAATTCTTTTGCTGCTTTTGTCAACTCCTTTGCTGCTAATCTTTTGATTTCTTCAAATTTGTTATTGTAAGCGATTAATTCATCTTCTGATAGTAATTGCTTGCTTTCCCAATCCAAGATCTCGAATTGATTCATTGTTGCCACTTTATCTAAAGCATTTTTTTGGCCATTTTTATAGGCTGTATCTTTTGCCGTATTTACATAACTCGAAAATGCCACAGTTTGAACAACGCCGCCATTGCTTTTTATTGCTAATAATTGTTCATCATCGAGATTTCTTGAATGATTACAAAGGGCTCTTGCAGAAGAATGTGATGCGATAATGGGCGCTTTACTTCTAGCAATGATATCGTTGAATGCCCCTTTGGAAGGGTGAGACACATCTACCATGACACCTGCTTTATTCATTTCTACAACTGCCTTTTTTCCGAGTTCACTTAATCCGTTGTTATAAAGCCAAATATTATCTTTTTCTCCGGTATTGCTATCTGAGAATTGACTGTGTCCTTGATGTGCTAAAGACATATATCGGCCTCCTAGTTTTTGAAATTTTTTTATGTTTTTTAAGTCAGTCCCTAAAGGATAGGCATTTTCTATGCCGATCATGGCCACTTTTTTCCCCGACTTAATAATTCTAAAAACATCAGCAGAAGTATATGCAATTTCAATTCTCTCCGGAGCATATTTTTCTGTTAAATTATGAATAGCATCAAATTTACTGATGGCATTTTGATAAGCGGCTTGATAGCCTTTTTCATCTAAATCCCCCTGTCCGGTATACACAATGAACCAAGCCACATCTAAACCTCCTTTTTCCATTTTGGGTAAATTTACTTGAGAGGAAAGATCTTGTGTGTAATTTTTTGTATCTGTAAAATTCTTGATGTTGATATCGCAATGTGTATCGATGGTAATTACTTCATCGTGAATTTCCTTTGCCATTTGATAAAGGTTTGATACAGGTTTTGGTCCCTGAGCGAATGCGGCACCTGTGATTAGAGCGAACAATAAAAAATACTTCTTTGATAAAATATAGAACATGGTAATTGTATTTGAGGGCTAATATTACAAAATAATGATGAACAGAGATCTCTTTTTTAAGATTGTTTAATAATACGCCTAGGTATGTGTTAGGTTTGAGGTTATAGCCTATAAAATGTAAAGAGATGAGTTTAGAAAATTAAAAATATGACTACTGTTAGATAATATAAAATTAAAATCACCTTTTTGTTTGATATTTAACGGTTTAAACTTGATTTTTGCATTTTTACAATTGTTTGAACATTGTAAAAAATTTCGTGTTTTATAGCAGTCCTTCCCTTTATATATTTACATTTGCGAGCCTTTGAAAAAATAAGCAAAGTTAATTTTTAACATTATGAGCAAAACACTTTTTGATAAAGTTTGGGATTCACACGTGGTAAAACACATTGAAGATGGACCAGATGTGCTGTTTATTGACAGACATTTGATCCATGAAGTTACTAGTCCGGTAGCCTTCTTAGGATTAAAAGCAAGAGGGATTAAAGTATTATTTCCTGAAAAAACCTTTGCTACTGCTGATCACAACACACCAACCATCAACCAACATTTACCTGTTGAGGATCCACTTTCAGCCAATCAATTAAAAGCCTTGGAGCAAAATGCCAATGAAAATGGCATTAGGCACTGGGGGCTTGGTCATGAAAATAATGGGATTGTCCATGTCGTAGGGCCTGAAAATGGAATTACACTTCCCGGTGCGACCATCGTTTGTGGTGATTCTCACACTTCTACACACGGAGCCTTTGGAGCTATTGCTTTTGGTATTGGTACCTCAGAGGTGGAAATGGTTTTGGCGTCACAATGCATTATGCAGCCTAAACCAAAAAAAATGGTGATCAAAGTAAATGGTAAACTTCAATTTGGGGTAACACCTAAAGATGTGGCTTTGTATATCATTTCTCAACTATCTACTTCAGGAGCAACAGGTTATTTTGTGGAATATGCCGGAGATGTGTTTGAAGAAATGAGTATGGAAGGGAGAATGACCGTTTGTAATTTGAGTATTGAAATGGGCGCAAGAGGAGGAATGATCGCTCCAGATCATAAGACATTTGAGTATATCAAAGGAAGAACCTTTGCACCAAAAGGTGCTGATTGGGACAAAGCGATGGCTTACTGGCAGACACTTAAAACAGATGAAGAAGCTACCTTTGACAAAGTTTTTGAATTTGACGCAGCAGATATAGAACCTATGATAACCTATGGTACAAATCCTGGGATGGGACTTGGTATTTCAAAATCCATTCCTTTAGTCGATGCCATTGATGGAGGAAAAGCCAGCTATATCAAATCATTAGATTATATGGGCTTTGGACAGGGTGAAGGTATGATCGGAAAAAAGATCGATTATGTTTTTGTTGGTAGCTGTACCAATGGCCGTATAGAAGACTTTAGGGCTTTTGCTTCTATTGTAAAAGGCAAAAAGAAAGCTGAAGATGTAACTGTTTGGTTGGTTCCAGGATCACACAAAGTTGAAGATCAGATCAAAGAAGAAGGAATTCTTGATATTTTGAATGAAGCAGGTTTTACACTCAGACAACCGGGATGCTCAGCATGTTTGGCGATGAATGACGATAAAGTGCCAGCCGGAAAATATGCGGTAAGTACTTCTAACAGAAATTTTGAGGGAAGGCAAGGGCCAGGTTCAAGAACTTTATTGGCAAGTCCGTTGGTAGCAGCGGCAGCTGCAGTAACAGGTAAAGTCACAGATCCAAGAGAACTTTTGCAACTCGTTTAATCAATAAAATAATTGCCTTATGGCTTACGATAAATTTAATATTATAAAAAGTAGCGCATTTCCGTTACCTATAGAAAACGTCGATACTGATCAAATTATTCCTGCACGCTTTTTAAAAGCGACAAAAAGGGAAGGCTTTGGTGACAATTTGTTTAGAGATTGGAGATATAATAACGACAATAGTCCAAAAGCTGATTTTGTGCTTAACGACCTAAAATACAGTGGTAAAATACTTGTAGGAGGAAAGAATTTTGGTTCGGGTTCATCGAGAGAGCACGCAGCTTGGGCCATCTATGATTTTGGTTTTAGAGTAGTGATTTCTAGTTTTTTTGCAGATATTTTTAGAAATAACTGTTTAAATATTGGTGTCTTACCGGTGCAGGTAAGTGAGTCTTTTTTGCAGGAAATTTTTGAAGAAATCTATAAAGATCCTAAAACTGCGATAGAAGTTGACCTACCAAATCAAAAAGTGACTTTATTGACTACAGGTAGATCAGAATCTTTTGAAATAAATTCATACAAAAAAGAAAACATGCTCAATGGTTTTGATGATATTGATTATTTAGAGAATATCAAACCAGAGATAAAAGCTTTTGCTGAATCAAGACCTTTTTAATTAAACTCATACAACCCTTAGATGAAAAAAAGGAAGATTGAGATCATGGATACGACGCTTAGGGATGGAGAACAAACCAGCGGAGTATCTTTTACTGCTTCAGAAAAATTGACGATTGCTCAGCTATTGCTAGAAGAATTGCATGTAGATAGAATTGAAATCGCTTCTACTAGAGTTTCTGAGGGTGAATTTGATGCAGTTAAGGGAATTACATCCTGGGCCAAAAATAAGGGTCTCATCAATAAAGTTGAGGTGCTTTCTTTTGTTGATGGAGGTCTTTCTATTGCTTGGATGGAAGAGTCTGGTGCGAAAGTGCAAAACTTGCTCACCAAAGGTTCTTTGAATCACCTTAAACATCAATTAAAAAAAACACCGAAAGAGCATTTTGAGGCGATTGCCCAAGTGATTCAATTGGCGCAAAATAAAGGAATACAAACCAATGTGTATTTAGAAGATTGGAGTAATGGGATGAAAAATTCTCCCGATTATGTGTATCAATTTTTAGATTTTTTAGAAACACAACCGATAAAAAGAGTTCTTTTACCCGATACTCTAGGGGTCTTAACACCAAGGGAAACCTTTAAATTTTTAAGTCAAATTCGAGAGAAATATCCAAAAATGCATCTCGATTTTCATGGTCATAACGACTATGATCTCGGTGTGGCTAATGTGATGGAATCCATAGAGGCAGGCGTAAACGGAATTCATTTGACAATTAATGGTATGGGTGAAAGAGCTGGGAATGCTCCGCTGGCAAGTGTTGTTGCGGTCATTAACGACTTCTTTCCACAGGTTTCTATAGATGTGAAAGAAAGCTCCCTTTATAAGGTTAGTAAATTGGTAGAAACATTTTCTGGTTTTAGAATTCCTGAGAATAAACCAATTTTAGGAGATAATGTATTTACCCAAACGGCCGGTATACATGCCGATGGTGACTCCAAGCACAATTTGTATTTCAATGAATTGTTACCAGAAAGGTTTGGGAGGAAAAGAACATATGCATTGGGAAAAACTTCGGGTAAAGCCAATATTCAAAAAAATTTACTTGAACTCGGATTACATTTAAGCGACGAAGATATTTTAAAAGTCACTAATAGAATTATAGAATTAGGAGATAAGAAGGAAGTGGTAACCAAAGAAGATTTACCTTATATCATTTCTGATGTTTTGCACAATCAGTCCTATGAAGAGAAAATTAAAGTAAATTCTTATGTACTCAACCATGCAAAAGGGTTGAGACCAACAACAACTGTTTCATTGACAATAGATCAAGAAACGATTGAAGAAAGTGCTCAGGGCGACGGTCAGTTTGACGCTTTCATGAAAACATTACATAAGATTTATGCAAAGAAAAAATTAGAATTGCCAAAATTAACGGATTATGCTGTTCGAATTCCGCCGGGATCTAATTCAGATGCACTATGTGAAACTGTAATTACCTGGAAATTTGGCGAAAAAACCTTTAAAACCAGAGGGTTAGATTCAGATCAGACAGTTTCGGCTATTATTGCCACACAAAAAATGTTAAACATAATAAAGAATTAAATGAAATTAAATATAGCCTTATTGGCAGGAGATGGTATTGGGCCGGAAGTGATAGATCAAGCCGTTAAAGTGTCTAATGCTGTTGCAAAAAAATTCGGACATGAAATTAGTTGGACTCCCGCTTTAACAGGAGCTGCTGCGATAGACGCTGTTGGAGAGCCTTATCCGGATGAAACACATGCGATTTGTGAAAATGCAGATGCTGTTTTATTTGGTGCGATTGGTCATCCAAAATATGACAATGATCCATCGGCGAAGGTGCGTCCGGAGCAGGGTTTATTAAAAATGAGAAAAAAGCTAGGACTATTTGCCAATGTTCGTCCTACGTTTACATTTCCATCTTTAATCAATAAATCTCCACTCAAAAGGGAAAGAATTGAAGGAACAGATCTAGTTTTCTTAAGAGAATTGACCGGAGGAATTTACTTTGGCGAGAAAGGAAGAAGAGAAAATGGCGAGGTCGCTTATGACAATTGCGTTTATTCCAGAGAAGAAGTTACCCGTTTAGCGAAAAAGGGGTTTGAAATGGCGATGTCCAGATCAAAAAAATTATGTTGTGTAGATAAGGCCAATGTGTTGGAGACTTCGAGATTGTGGAGAGAAACAGTACAAGCCATGGAAAAAGATTATCCTGAGGTAACAGTTTCTTATGAATTTGTGGATGCAGTTGCCATGCGTTTGGTGCAATGGCCAAATAGTTACGATGTATTGATTACAGAGAATTTGTTTGGAGATATACTTACCGACGAAGCATCAGTAATTTCAGGTTCTATGGGATTGATGCCATCCGCTTCATTGGGCGAAAAAACTTCATTATTTGAACCCATCCACGGATCCTATCCTCAAGCAGCTGGCAAGGACATTGCCAATCCACTTGCCACTATTTTATCTGCAGCGATGATGTTCGAAGATGCTTTCGGTTTAAAAGAAGAAGCGGAAGCGATAAGAGCAGTTGTGAACAGATCTTTAGAAGAAGGGTATGTGACAGAGGATTTGTCAGAAGGAGCTAAGTCTTATAAAACGAGCGAAGTTGGCGACTGGCTGGCTTCAAAAATTTAATAATAGATTTTTTGAAAATAGGAATCCGTACAAATTCATTTGTACGGATTTTTTTGTGAGGGATTGATATTCAATAGGATATATAAACATCGAAAATTCTTTTCAAAAGTTTTTAAAAAATGCTTCTGTAACCTTAGTAAAACTGTATTTTTGTAACTTATTTTAAGATGCATGTCGCTTACCTCGCTCGAAAAAGAAGAAAGAATCATTGGGAAGAAATTGTATGGCTATCAACAAGGAGCCATCGAGAGAATTTTTGATTGTATTCAAAATTATCCGAGTAATTACAACCTTCTTTATCAACTTCCAACAGGTGGAGGAAAAACGGTTATTTTTTCTGAAATTGCCAGAAAATATATTGCTACTACCGGAAAAAAAGTATTGATTCTCACCCATAGAATTGAACTGAGTAAGCAAACTTCTCATATGTTAAAGGAATTTCGGGTTCCAAATAAAATCATAGACAGCAATGTAAAAGAAGTAAAAAATGATAGTAACTATCATTGTTTTGTTGCTATGGTCGAAACGCTTAACAATAGATTAAAAGAGGGGAAAGTTAAGATCAATGATATCGGAATGGTGATTGTTGATGAGGCACATTATAACTCCTTTAGGAAATTATTTAAGTATTTTGATTTTTGTTTTATTCTTGGTGTTACTGCAACTCCTTTGAGCTCAAATATTAATTTACCGATGAATGAGATCTACAAAGATCTTATTGTTGGTGAAAACATCAGTTCTTTAATAGAAAAAGGGTTTTTGGCCGAAGCAGCTACATTTAATTTTAATGTAAGTCTAACTTCCTTAAAAATTGGTATCAATGGAGATTATACAGTAAAATCTTCAGAAGAGCTATATGTACAGACCACTATGCAACAGAAGCTTTTGAAGGCTTATGAATTGGAAGCAAAGGGGACTAAAACATTGATTTTCAATAATGGAATTATGACCTCCCGGTTTGTGTATGAAACCTTTTTGGCGGCAGGTTACAAGGTGAAATATATTGATAATACAAATACAAAAGAAGAGAGGAGAAGTATACTTAAATGGTTCAAGGAAACACCTGATGCTGTGCTTACTTCTGTGAGTATTCTCACCACGGGTTTCGACGAACCCTCAATTGAAACGATTATAATTAACCGGGCAACAAGATCTTTGGCGCTCTATTTTCAGATGATCGGTCGTGGATCGAGGGTCATAGGAAAAAAAGATAAGTTTAAGATTCTCGATTTAGGAAACAATGTTGCGAGATTTGGATTATGGACAGATCCCATTGATTGGAAATATATCTTTAAAAATCCAAATATCTTCTTAGAAAACTTACGGAGCGATGACGAAATTGAGAAAAAGTTTTCTTACCAATTGCCAGATGAAATTAAAAAGAAGTTTTCTAAAACAGAAAATTTAGAATTCGATATAAAGGCAGCTTATGAAGAGGCGCTTGATAATGGGGAGAAATCTAAATTGGCCTTGGAAAAATCTATAAAACAGCACGCCAAGATGTGTGTTGAAAATGCAGAAAGTATTTTAGATGCCTACATGCTTTCAAACTTGTTAAAAGAGGATATAGCTTACAGGATTAAACAATACTCTTATTGTATCATGAAAAGTTCTGCCAATTATTTAAAATGGTTGGAAGAGGATTATCAAAGGCTTTTAAAACTTAGAATTATTAAACAATTTAACCGTTAATAATTCGTCCAGAATTCCCTTTTTTTATTGAGTTCGTCTTCAGATTTTTGATAATCTTCTACAGGCACTGGTACTACTTTTAAAAACGATGGGTGTTGCTCTATGGCATATTCAATTTTTGTTACCACATCGTCAACGGTATCATTTTCATAGTCAATTTCTAAAGGTGGTTTGATCACCATCGATTGCAAAATACCTCTCTTTTTAATCAATAATCCTTTTTTATCAAATGATCTTCTAAATCCGTCTATCACAATAGGGATGACGATGGGTTTGTTTTTAAGAATAATATGGGCGGTTCCTCTTCGAATCGGTTTAAACGGAGTAGTAGTACCTTGAGGAAAGGTAATCACCCAACCATCGTTCAAAGCCCGGGTGATATTCGAAATATCACTCATTTTCACCTGCTTATTCACATCCTTACCCTTTTCACGCCATGTCCGTTCTATTGAAATAGATCCGGCATATTCCATAATCTTTGGTAGCAAACCAGCACGCATGGTTTCTTTAGCCGCCACGAAATAAATATTTAATTTCGGATTGTAAAGGTAACCGATGTCTTTTATGTTATCAACTCTACCATTGAGAGAAGCATTAAATACATGAAACATGGCAGCTACATCTGCAAAATAAGTTTGATGATTGGAGATGAATAGCACATTCGTGGGAGGTAGATCCCTTATAATTTCTGAGCCCTCAATATGTAATTCATTAAAACCTCTGTATCTTCTATGAGATACAAGTCCGAGGGTTCGAATCAAAGTTTTTTTAAGGAAAAGACTTTTTCCAAAAATATCTTTTTTAAACAAGGTCATGCTTTATAATTTGCTTGGCAAACATAACTAAAATTATGAATTTACCACCTCGATGAGGTCTTTAATTTCACTTAAAATCATTGCTGTCGCTCCCCAAACGGTATGATTATTTAAATCAAAATAAGGAACATCAACTTCCTTCATATAGCTTGTTGTTAATTTTTTTATTCTCACTTTTTCGTTATCCATGAGATCTGTTAAATTTACTTCTATCACTTCCTCTACCTCGTGATTTAATTTAAATTCAGGTCGATAGTCTAACATTCCAACATAAGAGTGTACTAAAAAATTACTTGGCGGTATATATGTATTACTTATTTTTCTTAACAACTTGATATCATTTATGTTAACACCTATTTCTTCATTGGTTTCTCTAAGCGCTGTTTCTTCAGAATTTCTATCTTTGGCATCTCTTTTCCCTCCAGGAAAACTTATCTGTGCTGCATGTACCCCTTTGTATGAAGCTCTTAAAGTTAGTAAAAAACTAGTTTTCCCAAAAGAATTAGGATAAAATAGTGCCAATACAGATGCTTCTTTAGGAGACCTTTTTAAAAGTTCTTTTTCTGCAAAAATAGGTCTCTCTTTCGGCACCATTTTCAATTGAGATTCGAGTCCACCTAGTGGAGCGCGGATCAATTCAGGTACCAAATGTAAAAAATGGCCGAAGTCCATAATAAAAAAGTGTAATTTTACAGTAAATCAAAATTAATCAAATCTTCAAGTAATTTGAAAGTATTGTAAAGAAATACGACATACTATTGAAGAATCACAAAATATATTTTCATGAAAATTGGAATTGTTTGTTACCCTACGTATGGTGGAAGTGGTGTTTTGGCCACAGAATTAGGGATGGGTTTGGCCAAAGACGGTCATGAAGTTCATTTTATAACCACACACCAGCCCGTTAGGTTAGATTTTTTAAACGCCAACTTGTTTTTTCATGAGGTGTTTGTTGAAGAATATCCCTTATTTCATTACCAGCCTTATGAACTTGCTTTGTCTAGTAAACTGGTTGAAGTAGTTATAAAATATAAACTGGATATATTACATGTTCATTACGCCATCCCTCATGCTTATGCGGCATACATGACCAAGCAAATGCTTAAAGAAAAAGGTGTAGAAATTCCTGTTGTTACTACTTTACATGGCACGGATATTACTTTGGTGGGGAGTCACCCAGTTTATAAAACGGCTGTTGAATTTAGCATTAACAATTCGGATGTAGTTACAGCGGTATCAGAAAATCTCAAGCAGGATACCTTGAGGTTATTTAATATTGAGAACAATATTGAAGTAATTTATAATTTTATTGATTTTGAGCATGTAAAAGATCATGAGGATTCAGATTGTATGAGGTCTAACATCGCAAAGCCGGAAGAAAGAATATTGCTGCATATCAGTAATTTTAGACCTGTAAAAAGAATTCAAGACATCATCACTATTTTTAATAAAGTTCAAGAAAAAATACCCTCTAAATTGATCATGATAGGAGAGGGGCCTGAAAAGGAATCTGCCATGCGATATGCCAAAGAATTAGGAATAAAAGATAAGATTATCTTTATGGGTAATACAACTGAGATCAAGAAGGTATTGTGCTATGCTGATCTGTTTTTATTACCCTCTGCGACAGAAAGTTTTGGTTTGGCAGCTTTGGAAGCAATGGCTGTTAAAACGCCTGTAATATCATCAAACACGGGTGGTTTACCCGAAGTGAATGTGCAGGGTGTAACGGGTTTCTTAAGCGATGTAGGCGATTGCGAGGATATGGCTAAAAATGCAGTTTATATTTTAGAAGATGACCAAAGGTTAGAACAATTCAAACAAAATGCCTTTGAAAATGCAAAAAGATTCAGCATAGATAAGGTGCTTCCTCAGTACGAACGTATTTATGAAATTGCATTACAACGGGTTTCAGCCTTGAAATAATTAAAACAGGGTGTACTGTTGGTTTTCTTTATTGAGTTTGGTGGCAACTAAATCAACTTTAGGGTTTTTAAAGTTTTCTAAATTTTCTCCAAAAAGCCAATTTTTTTGATTTCTCTGTGTTAAAATGATTGGCATTCTTTTTTTTGAATTATGAATTTCACTCATTAATTCATTGGCTTGGGTTGTAATGATCGTAAAGGTATTCAATTGGCTATGATCGATGGGGTTTTGCCAAGAACTCCAAATTCCTGCAAAGCAAAACAGTTCATCATGAGGTAATGAGATCAAGTATTTTTCCTTTTTTTTGCCTTTCTGATCGAGCCACTGCCATTCGTAAAATCCATCTGCCGGAATCAAACATCTATTTGAAGTATATAATTGAAATGAAGGTTTTGAATGTAAAGTTTCAATTTTAGCATTGAGTGTAAATTGTTTGATATCATCATTATTTGAAAACTCGGGAATCAAACCCCATTGAAAAAAGTCAATCAGTTGTTCATTTTCTGAAGTAATGATTGGTATTTGAGGAAAATCAAATGCTTTGATCTCTTGTTGAGGTACATAGCTTGTTTTGTCTTTAAATTTTGCCTTTAATTTACTCTCTATTTCTTCTGCCTTTTTGCTTAATTTAGAATAAAAACACATATGGTTATTTTTTTAAGTTGATAAATTTAAATAACCTAGTTTGATGATCAAATTGAATAGACGGATTGTCAAATATTCTATTAATTTCTCCATTTTTTACCAGTTCATCAACATTTCCAGTGGTAATACCTTGATTGTCCATTAACCAAAGTTGATCCGCTATTTGTAAACTGAGCTGAATTTCATGTGTTGAAATCAAAATGGCTTTATTCAGTTCATGTGCAAAGGAATGTAATAATTGAAAGGTTTCTATTTTATGTTGAATATCTAAATGAGCCGTAGGTTCATCTAAAATAATGATTGGTGTATCTTGTGCCAAAGCCCGGCAAATCATTACGCGCTGCATTTGCCCATCGCTTAATTCATTTACTTTAGTGTTTTTTAAAGACAATAAATCTGTTTTAGATAAAGCAAAAACTATCGTTTCTTCGTCTTTTTGAGATAATGTGCCTAGCCAATTTGTATAAGGATGTCTGCCAAGGGCCACTAGTTCAAAAACGGTGAGGTTTGTCGGTTCAATTTTATCGGTTAGCACCAAGCTAATTGTTTGAGCGATCTGAGATAAAGAAAATTTGCGCAATGATTTCTCCTTAAGAAAAACCTCACCACCTAAATTTTCCTGAACTCCTGTTATACTTCTGAGGAGCGTAGATTTACCAATACCGTTTTTCCCCATTAAACAAACAACTTCTCCTTTTTTCAAGGCCAATGAAATAGACTTGCCCACCACATGATTACCCTTATTTCTTTTATAACCTATGGTAAGATCTTCCGTTGATAATATGTTGTTTGTTTTATTCAATTAGTCCTTAGATTAATCGTTTTTTTCTAAATAATAACCAAATAACCAATGGTGCACCAAATAAAGAAGTAACAGCATTGATGGGTAATACATAAGCTGAATTCGGTAATTGAGCAATGGTATCGCAGAGCAGCATCACAATTGCGCCCAAAAAAAATACTGCGGGGATTAATATTTTATGATTTGAAGTTTGTAAACTCAATTTTGCAATATGTGGAACTGCCAAACCGATAAAGGCTATAGGACCCGCAAAAGCCGTAATTACTCCTGTAATAATACTTGTTAGAATGAGGATCTGATTTCTTGTTTTTTTAATGGATAGACCAAGACTTTTAGCGTAATTTTCTCCCAATAAAAGTGTATTTAGTGATTTAATTGTGGGTACCACCAAGATCATACCTAATAGGTATAGCATAAAAAATATGCCGAGAGATTTCCAATTGGTATTTCCCAAACTACCGAAGCTCCAGAACATATATTGTTGTAAATTTTCTGCCGAGCTAAAATAAGAAAGAACGCTAATAACCGCTCCACTAAAACTTCCAAACATGAGTCCAATAATAAGTATAGCCATCGTATTTTTGATCTGATTGGATATAAGTAGAATGGCAAATAGAACCAATAAAGCACCTAAACTTCCGGCAATTGCTATTGCCATTTGATTACCGGACAAGCTTAAAAAAATCCCTCCAAAAGCGGAAGCACCCAATATAAGCAAGGCAACACCTAGACTCGCGCCAGAGCTTATGCCAAGTACAAAAGGTCCGGCCAAAGGATTTCTGAATAATGTTTGCATCAATAGGCCGCATACACTTAATCCAGATCCAACTAAAACGGCTGTAAGTGATTTGGGTAAACGAAATTGAGTTACGATATAATGCCATTCATTTTTCTCAGTAGAATGACCCATAAGACTACTCAAGATTTCACTAATGGGTATAGAGACAGAACCTAAACTCAAATTGATCATCAAAGCTGCAAAGAGTCCCAATCCCAACAATAAAAAGTAGCCTGTATGTTTTTTTGAAATGATAATATTTAGTTTAATCTAAGGGTTCTAAAAAATAAGGAATATAATTGGGTAACAAGTCAGGGTGAGATGCTTTAATTAGATCTTTCAGAACAATATGAGGCTGAATTGGCGCTAATTCAAAAAATAAAATACCACCTTGTTCACCTCTTCTCTTGGCAAAGTTAAAGATCTTTTTCTCTTGAAATGCCTTAAAGGTGTTGTAGTGATTATTACTCTCCAGCATGGCTTGATAATTCGTAAAAATACCCGAACCAATCCAAAGTTCAGCTGATTTTCCGGTTTCTATCACAGATTCTAAAGACAGGACGAGGGAACCAGTACCCCTTGTTTCTCTCCAAAGATAATTTGTATTGGCATCTTTAAAAAGGTTTGCCATAAAGCTTTCACCGGCTGGTAGGCTCCACTTGTCCTCAAATAAAATACCAGAGAGCACAGTTGGTCTGTCTTTAGATTGAAGTGCGATCTTCTTCGCCTCTATATATTCCTTTTCAATTAGATTAAAAATAGAATCTGCCTTTTCACTTTTTTCAAATAAAGCTCCAAAAAGCTTGAGCCATTCCGCTCTCCCCAAAGGATCTTCTTCTAACCAATCTCCATTAAAAAGAACAGGAATAGTTGTTTGTTCTAAACGGCTAAATGAGGCATCATTTTCGCCCATGCTAAAACCTATCACTAATTCAGGATTCAAGGAAATGAGTATTTCAAAATTGAGATTTTGAATATTTCCCAATTCTGCTATTTTCCCATTGTTGACTAATTCTGTTGTTCTGGCTGAGGATATATAATTCATTTGCGGGAAACCAACTATTTTGTTTTCCATATCGAACAACTCAATCACGGGTATATGGGTTGTGGAGGTAGGTACGATGCTTTCTACAGGCGTACGAATTATATTTTTATTTTGAAGCGAATCTGGAATTTCTACACTTTTTGGAATGAGGTAAAAGACTTCCTGCGTTTGTGCATTAGGAAAGGGTCTTTTAATAATTATTTTGCTCAAATTTATAAATATCTCAATATCAAAACCTTTGGCAAAACGAATTGAGCTATTGATCTCCTGATTTACAGATGCTACCGGCTTGTCTTCTTTACAAGCCAGAAGTGTACCGAAGAGTAAAATGACATAAATATATTTCATCTGTGATGATTAAGGTCGACTAGTAATTTAGTTGGCAAATTAAAGAATAAAACCGTTCAAATCAATCTTATTTCTGTACATTTGTGCTGAAATTTTTGGTGACCTATATCGAAATTATAGATGTAGTGTTAAGAGGGAATCTCGTTAAAATCGAGAGCTGTCTCCGCAACTGTAAGCTTAGCCGAAAGGTGCTTATTGGAAATCTTAAAGTCACTTTGTAAAATACAAGGGAAGGCATTCAATAAGACGCAAGCCAGGAAACCTGCCAGGAAAATCGATAACAAATATTTTCGGAGGAAAAATATTTTTATGATAGATAGATACATTTTTACCTGGTTTCTGATTTTAACTTTTTCGGCATTTGCTCAGGACGATCTGACGGATGATCTGAATGAGGTATTTGTATTTGGTAGATTTTCTCCTCAGTTAGATACTGGCTATAGCCTTATTCAATTTTCAGATAGTTTGCATCAAAATCAATTTGGAACACTTGAAGATGTGCTAAGAAATCAAGCTAATTTTTACTTCAAAGAAAATGGTAGAGGTATGGTTTCTTCAATTGCCTTAAGAGGGACCACAGCCTCTCAAACGGCCGTTTATTGGAATGGTGTTCCTATCAACTCTTCACTTAACGGACAATCAGACTTTAATACATTGGGTACAAATGGGTATTCTTCTTTAGAAATTAGAAAAGGAGGAGGAAGTGTCTTGTTAGGTAGCGGTGCCATTGGAGGTGCCATCAATATTAAAGATAATGTGCGATTTGATGCCGAAGATGAAATTAGTATGTCTGCCGGAATAGGTCAGTTTGAAACTTATATGACTAATCTAAAAATTATAAAAAACTTTGAAAAGGTATTTTTAAAAATTTCGACAGGCTTTAACCAGAGTGAAAATGATTATCCTATTCCAGGATTAGATCAAAAAAATGAAAACGGAGCTTATAAAAACTTTGATCTGAATTTAACGATGGGATATAAGCTAAATGAGAAGAATGAAATTTCTTTATTTCAGTCTTACGTGTTAAATGATAGAAATCTTTCTGGGACCCTAACGGCGAAGAGTATCGCGAAATTAGAAAACAAGAACAACCGGCTTTTATTGAATTGGAAAAGAAAATCAGATCACTATTCATTGTCTACGAATCTCGCCTATTTGAATGAAGATTACCTCTATTACAATGATTATCGACTTGATGAATACACAAAAAATATAGGTGAAAATGTAATCGCCAGTTCAGATTTTTCTTATGCCTTTGCCAATAACATTTTTTTTGGAGTTGGTTTTGATGCTCAATTTTCAAAGGCTGAGGGAGATGATTTGGAAAATGAGAGATTAAATAAGGGTGAATTTTATGCACTCTTTGGACAACAAATTAAGAATAGATTTACCTATAATATAAGTGTGAGAAAAGGTTGGTCAGATTTATTTGATATTCCTTTTATTTATTCGGTCGATGGAAGGTGGAAAGCATCCAGAACCATGAACATCAGATTTAATGCAGGAACAAATTATAGGTTACCCACTTTTAACGATTTATTTTGGAATCCTGGTGGTAATCCGGATTTGAAGTCGGAAAACAGTTTTACTTCAGAACTTGGTATCACTTATAGTAAATATGGACTTAATTTCGATCTCTCCGGATTTTATATTAGAAGCGAAAATTTGATTCAGTGGGTTCCTATTGACAATTTTTTTTGGACACCAAAAAACGTAAAGGAAAGTAGGCAATTGGGTACTGAATTTATCGCTAGATATAATTTTAATATTCACTCATTTTATTTCAATATCGAAAGCCAATATACCTTTGTCAATGCCAAAGATCTTGATCTCAATAAAGAATTGATCTATGTGCCAAACCATAAACTCAACAATATATTTAGTGCCAGTCGTAAAAAACTCTTGGTAAAATATTATCTACAATATACTGATAAAGTTTATACAACAACGTCGAATACAGAAACTGTCGCTGCCTTTTGGTTATCAAATGTGCATTTGCGATATGATATCATGAAAAACCAATTAAGTGCGGGTCTTTATATCGAAAACATTTTTAATCAATATTACGAGGCAGTGGCATATAGACCAATGCCCGGAACAAATTTTAATTTAAATATCAATTATCAATTTTAGCATTATGATGTATCTAAAAAATTTAGTGATCCTTTTTGTATTTAGTTTAATAATTTTCGGTTGTAGTGACGATGACAAGGAAATTGAGGAAAAAGGTGAATTTGCCAATGGCTTTTTTATCACAAACGAGGGGCCTTTTAACAATGGGTCTGGAAGTATCACCCATGTCTCGGAAGAAGGTTTGATCACGCAAAAAGTTTATCAGAAGGTGAATAATGAGGTGCTAGGAAATATTGTTCAATCTATGAGTTTTCATGAAGATAAGGCCTACATCGTTGTAAATAATTCCAACAAGATAGTTGTTGTAGATAGATATACCATGGAAAAAATAGGTACTATTCAAGGAGAAGGGGTCAATTCCCCGAGACATATGGTGTCTCATAATAATCGCGGATATTTAAGTAACTGGGGTGATCCGGTTAATAATTCAGATGATTTTATTTCGGTTATTGATTTAAATAATGACAACGTGATTGAAACTATTCCTGTAGGAGAGGGGCCTGAAAATATGGTAATAAGTAACGGCAAACTTTTCGTAAATCTTGAAGGAGGTTATAGTCAAAATAAATATGTTATGGTTGTTAACTTGAATAGTCTTGAAAATTTGGGAATGTTGGAAGTTTCGGATGTTCCTAATTCAATTCTACGAGATGATAAAGATCAAGTATGGGTTTTATGTGGAGGAAAACCATCCTGGACCGGAGATGAAACGCATGGAAGTTTATTTAAGATTAATCCAACAGATCTAAGTTTAGATCAAATAGACTTTACAGATTCACAACACCCTGATCTGTTAACCTTCACGAATGGAAGTTTATATTTTAATTTAGATGGACAAGTACTAAAAATGAACACCGCTACAATGTCTGATCCCATCGACATTGTTCAAGGAATTGAGGGGTACTTTTATAGTATGAATTCTTTAAATGGTGAATTGTACGCCACCGACGCCAAAGATTTTCAAAGTGAAGGTGAGTTAAAAATATTTAATGCGATTACTAGTACAGTGTTAGAAACAATAGAAACGGGTGTTATACCGGGTTCTGTTGTCTTTCAATAAAGTTGAATATGTTTAAATAAAAAAGGAGGGCTAACCCTCCTTTTTTATTTAACTTCCCATCATTTCAAAATCTCCTCCACCGTCATAATCGCGATTGAAATCTCTTTTCTTTTTCTGTTTAAAACGATATGTAAATGTTAGTCTGAATTGTCTTTCCCTCCACTGAAATTCACTTTCAGAATAGAAACTTTCCGTGGTAGTTTCCATCATTCTTTTTCGTGAGTTTAGCAAATCACTAATGTTGAATGAAAGTGTTCCATCACCATCCATAATATCCTTGCTAAATGCCATATCTGCTGTGAACATCCCTTTATATTTGTTTTGCGCATTCTGCATTGGCCCCATATACATCATGTTTGTTTGCCAATCAATACTATATGGTAAAACTACTTTTCCACTTAAACGTGTAAACCAACTTAAGTTTTCTGCGCCAAAGTCAACACCCTCATAAAAGCCATCCACTGTATTTTGGAAGAGGTTAAAGCTGGCATTAAAACGCCAATTCTTTTTTGGTGTATAATTTGTAGCTAGTTCAAATCCATATCGATCTTCTGTACTTAAATTGATGGGAAACCTTTTGATAATAGGTATTCCCCCTTCTGTGGTTTCACCGGTATCTTCTGTAATAAATTGAAACACATCAGTGGCGTGATTGTAATAAATGGATGTGTTTAGAGTGACTTTTGGCCATTTTTTGAAATATCCCAGTTCAAATGCATCAGATATAGAAGGATTCAAATAAGGGTTTCCTTGAAAAATATTTGTTTCACTTGAACGAGATGGAAATGGATTGATCATTCTTGATCTTGGACGTCTAATTCTTCTGTTATACCCAATAGTAATGTTCTCTTCGTCTGCCAATTCATAACCCAAATTTACTGTAGGAAACCAATTTGTGTAATTTCTTTCTGCAGCAAGATCTTCGCGATCTACTATTTCAATATCGATATCGGTAATTTCCATTCGAAGTCCTAAAAGGCCGCTAAACTTGTTAAATTTTGCCCCATATTGGGTATAAGCGGCATGAATTTTTTCATCGTAATTAAAAATATTGGAAAGGTTTGTATCGAGATTAAAATCACCATCATCATCTTCGAAATAAACTCTAAAATCTGTTGTCTGATCTAAAATATTGCTTCTAACACCGGCCTCGAACTGATGGTCATTTTTCATAGGAAGCACATAATCTGACTGGAATAAGTACTGTTTTTCCGGACGTTCAGTACTATTTTGCTCTCCCAACTGATCTTGCTCTATCGGGAAAAATTCTTTTTCATTGATGTCGGAAAATTCCTTTTCATAATTGTCCTCAAATTGGAAATCAACTGTCAACTTATGTCCATTTTCGTTGAAATTGTTCATGTAGTTTAAATTGTATTGCCAGTCATTTCTGTCTTCAGTATCATTACTAGTTCTGACAATAAAATCAGTTTCTTCTAAATTAGAATCAAATCTTGTCGTTTCGTTTACAGTTTCATCGTCGCCTTTCGAGTTTCTGTAAATGAAACTGGCTATGATAGAACTTTTTTCAGTAATGAAATATTCTACTCCAAAGTTAGTATTGATATTGTTATTGATTCTGTTGTACTCCCTTTTCTCCTTTACAAAAGGTGAAGTTGGGTTGTTAAAGAATTCAGAATAATACTTGGCATTTCCGGGAGCATCAGAGTAGCTATATCCGGTATTATTAAAAAAATTGAACTTATTTTTTCGAAAGTTTAAGTTAACAGATCCTCCGGCATTTTCGGGGTATCCTCCAAAGATGGTTGCATTTGCATTAAAACCGTCATTAGAACCTTTCCTCAAAATAATATTTACAATACCGGCTGTTCCCTCTGCATCATAACGTGCAGAAGGACTGGTAATTACCTCTACTTTTTCAATCATTTCTGCAGAAAATTGTCTCAGTGCCTCATTGTCAGATCCACCTACCAAATTGTTTGGTCTTCCATTTATAAGTATGCGTACGTTTTCATTTCCTCTTAAACTCACGGCTCCATCAACATCCACTGTTACTGATGGAACATTATTTAATACGTCAATAGCATTACCTCCCTTAACGGTCATGTCTTTCCCAACATTATAGATCTTTTTGTCTAATTTAATTTCGACCGTACTTTTTTCTGCAATCACTTGTACTTCGTCTAAATTCTCTGAGTCTTCTTCCAAAATAACTTTACCCAAATCCAGATTTTTATCAACCACTAATTCTCCAAGGTTATTGGTTTTGAATGAGATAAATTCGACTGTAGCAACATATTTTCCCTCAGGTACCTCTACAAAAAATTGCCCTTTATTATCTGTTATCCCTCCAAAAATACGATCGTTTGCAATGGACTTGATTACGATCGTGGCATATTCTAAGGGTTGTGCTGTGGTTTTATCGATTACGATGCCTTTAATTTCGAAATTGGCTTGATTTGGTCGGTTTCCAGAATTTGGTGGACGTTGGGCAGTTGCTGCAGAAATGAAAAATATGATGGAAAGTAGTAAAACTAAATTGTGCTTCGCCATTGTGCGTATGATTGTTTTGATTTTTGACAGGCGAAATTAGATTTAGTTTAATTGGAGCTCTGTTAATAGTATGTTAAAAATACCTTTGATTTTTTTTCTAGTAAATTGAAGGATTTCTGGAAAAAAGTTTAATTTTGTAACTCTAAAAAAAAATTAATGGAATTTTCACATTTTATAGGTTATATAGTATTCATGATCATCTTTACGATGGGATTTTGGTTAATGATATTTTTAGCTGCGTTTGTAGTTCCTTATTGGTTGATTGGAAATTTGTTAGAAGATCGAAAATTAAAAAGGGCAGCTAAAAAGCAAAAAGCATAAAAAAGAGGGTTTAGTATTTAAACCCTCTTTTTTAGTTTTTCTCATCTTCATCTATTTCAAAAATACTTTTCTTCATTTCATTCGCTCTGTTCTTCGAATTTCTTTTTGGTGCTTTATTAAATCTGTAAGAAAAAGATAGTAAAAAGTTTGGGTCAAAAATCGAGTTTCTATTTGTAATGGCATTAGCCTCCACAGATTCGTAAATTATATTTCTTGTTTTGAATATATCGTGTGCTGTAAAGGCTAACGTCGCTTTGTTGTTGAAAAAATCTTTGCTCAATGCTAAGTTGATATATTGAATTGCTTTGAGTTCAGTGAGTCCTGTAATTTTTTCACTTTGATAAGTAAAACTAGGTTGTATTTTCCACGAATTACCGAAACGAAAATCTAGAATGGCATTACCATAAAATACAAAATCTTCTGCATCATACAATCCATTTTCAGTTTTAGTAAGCTCGAAATAGTACGGGCTTAGCAATGTTCTAAATCTTAGATTATCTGTAATGGGATATATAAAATCAAATTCAATTCCGTATTGGTTTAAATCGCCATTATTAATAGGTTTTCTTAAAAATATATCAAATCCTTCATTGGTTTGCTCACCAGTATTTTCTAATATGGAGAGAACCTGATTGTGATCTAATGATGCAAATAAAGCTGTGTTTAAAGACCCTTTTTTGAATTGTTTATAATATTCTGCTACGAAATAGTCAGAATAATAAGGTTGTAAAAATGGGTTTCCGGTAATAATAAAACGCTCATCCGCAAATGAAACAAAAGGATTTAGCTGCGATATGGATGGCCTGTAAATTGAACGCGAATAATTAAAAGTGATCATGCTTTCGTCCATAAAAGTATAGGCTACCAAGGCACTAGGAAAAAAATCGGTGTATTGATTTGGTGTTTCAATATTGTTGGTAAGATCACTTGTTAAAACATCACTAAACTCAGACCTTAAGCCAACAGAAAAGTTCCATTTCTCTGTATTTTTACTCAAATTGAGATATCCGGCCAATACAGTTTCTTTATAACTTATATTGTTTTCGTAGCCCTCTATAGGCTCAAATACTTTGGGAATAGGGGCGAAATTAAAAATATTAAAGTCATTTTTATAATCTCTGTAGTTTGCTTTAAATCCACTTTCCAAAAGCCAATTATCATTAAAAGGTAAACTGTAATCCACTTGTCCCATAAGTGTATAAAAATCCTGAATTTTTAATGTTTTTTGTTGGTCTACAGACAAATTAGGAAACAGGTTGGTATTTAAAATATCCATTTGGTTGTCTGATTCTGATCTATCGTATTTTATATCGAAAGAAAGATGATGTTCTTCTCGATTAAAAATAGTCTTATAACTGACCAAAAACTCAATATAATTTTCATCAGTATTATCCCAAACATCTCTATAAAGGTTATTGTCAATGATATCATTTGAGGTGTAATCAGTCAAATCCAATTCGGATTTAAAGTTTTTGTTAGCCATGCTATACAAAAGAGATGAGTTTAATGTATTTTTATCGTCTAATTTAAATTCGCTTCCAACGTTGAATAGAAAACTATTTCTTTGTCTAAGATCATCTCTGGTTTCAAATAAATAAGGTCCGTTTTGCGGATTAATAACGTTGTAATATTGTTCTATTTCTGAATACTTAATTTGGTTATTGTGATTATAACTTGCTGTAGAATAAACATTAACTTTGTCTGAGTTATAATTAACAAAGGTTGAGCCACCCGCTTCTGTAGGAATTCCACCGTGAAATTCTAATGTTCCATTAAATCCTTCGTTCCCACCTTTTTTAAGGATGATATTTACAATACCTCCTCCAGAATTTGCATCGTATTTTGCAGATTGGCTAATAATTTCAACTTTACTGATGGAGTTAGAGGGTATCGACTGAAGCAAATCTGCGTAATTTCCAGCAGTGGCAAAGGGTTTTCCATCTACCAAGATCATCGCTTCACTTCCTCTAATGATCACTCTACCTTGTTCATCAACCCTTAATGAGGGCGTGTTTTCGAGAACAGTTATAGCACTGCCTCCTAAATTTCCTATATCTTTTGAAGCATTATAAATCTTTTTATCGAATTTATAATCCATTAAGTTATTATTGCCAATAATTTCAATTTCATCCAGATTTTCAAGGACTTCTTCAATTTCGATGACTCCTAAATCTAAATCTTGATCAATATTTATACGATTGATTATAAATGGTTTATAGGATAAGAATTGAAAAGTAACTTTATAATTACCGCTTGGGATTTCGATAGTGAAGTTTCCTTTGGTATCGGTTACTATTCCTTTGAACTCACTGTTTTCAAGGTTGTAAAATGTTACAGTGGCATAGGGTAGGGGTTGATGGTTTTCAGAATCCTTTATGCGGCCTGTAATTGTTGCGATACTAGTATTCTGGGCTACCGTATAGAACGAAACAAAAAATAACAATATGATCAGAGGAATAAATTTCATTCGTCATTATCAAACGCGTAAATTAGATAAAAATTTCCAGCGAATGGATAGTGAAATTTGGTAAATTTTAATCTACCTAAAAACCACTATTTTTATATGTTTTTGAGGAATAATGCGATGTTTTCAGGTGGTCTTCCAATAACTCCTTTTTGATTTGAAATAACGATGGGTCTTTCTATAAGTTTTGGAAATTCAACCATTGCAGATATAATCTCATCTTCTCTAAGATTTTTACCCTTGAAATGTTCTTTCCAATCAGATTCACTGGTTCTAATTAAATCGATGGCATCGATGTTTAAATAATCTATAATTTCTTTAATCTCCTTTTTAGAAAGTGGGTTTTTAAGGTACTCTATTGTTTCAAAATCTAGTGAAGCATTTTTAAGAATTTCTAAGCCCTGTCTGCTCTTGCTACACCTTGGATTATGGTAAAATTTTATCATATAAAATATTTTTTCAGCACAAATATAGATTATTCGTTTGTATTTTTTTAGTCATTTCATAAGGCATTTTTGTTTTTGGACTAGTAGAGAAGGGCTATATTTGTAAACAAAAAATCTTGATTCTTACAGATACACATACCCATCTATATTCTGAACAATTTGATGAAGATAGAAGAACCGTAATACAAAAGGCTATCGATGCTGGAATTGAGCGGTTCTTTATTCCGGCTATAGATAAAAGTTATTACAAATCAATGTTTGATTTGAAAAGAGATTTCCCTGATCATATTTTTTTAATGTCAGGACTTCACCCTACTCATGTTAAAGAAGATTATTTAGAAGAATTAGAAGTAGTGAGGAAAAATATTGAAACTGGTTCCTTCTGTGGCATCGGCGAGATTGGGATTGATCTTTATTGGGATAAGTCTTACCTAGTGCAGCAACAGGATGCATTTAGAAAGCAAATACAATGGGCAAAAGAATTAAATCTGCCAATTGCCATTCATTGTAGAGAGGCCTTTGAACCTATTTTTGAAATTTTAGAGGAAGAACAAGATAAAAAATTATTTGGTATTTTTCATTGTTTTACAGGTAATAAGGAACAGGCCGAAAGAGCTATTCGCTTAAATATGAAACTTGGAATAGGAGGTGTAGTAACTTTTAAAAACGGAAAAATTGACCAATTCATTAAACACATTCCACTTGATCATATTGTTTTAGAAACAGACTCTCCTTACTTGGCACCAGCCCCATACAGAGGAAAAAGAAACGAAAGTATTTATTTACTCAAAGTAGCAGAAAAGCTAAGTGAGATTTACGGTTTAGACATCGAGGAATTGGCAAAAATCACCACAGAAAATTCACGACAAATTTTTAAAGTTTAATATTGAAAAATCGCCATCAAGCATATTTCCAAACTCCGATAGGAACAGCTAGAATAACTGGAGATGGAACATCAGTTGTTTCTTTAGAAGTTTTGGATGAGAAATTTATTGAAAGGGATGTAATTCCTGATTATATAATTATTGCGATAAATCAACTAAATGAATATTTTGAAGGAGAGAGAAAGGTTTTTGATTTCCCAATAGCTCCTCAAGGAACTGAATTTCAAAGAAAAGTTTGGAGTGAACTTTCCAAAATTCCATATGGAAAAACAATTTCTTATGCAGAACAATCTAAAAGAATGGGGGATCTGAAGGCAATTCGTGCCATTGCTACTGCCAATGGGAAAAATCCACTTTGGATTGTTGTTCCATGTCACCGAGTAGTTGGGAGCAACGGATCACTTACAGGATATGCCGGGGGACTTTGGCGAAAAAAATGGTTACTAGAACATGAAAAATGTGAAAAGCAACAATCACTTTTTTAATTTGGCCTATTTTTGAGCTTGCCGAATCATTTTTTCATGAGAAAAGTTTTGCTTGTCGCCTTTATATTATGCTTTTCAAATTCTTTCGCGCAAAG
This sequence comes from Namhaeicola litoreus, assembly GCF_042679565.1. NCBI lineage: Bacteria > Pseudomonadati > Bacteroidota > Flavobacteriia > Flavobacteriales > Flavobacteriaceae > Namhaeicola > Namhaeicola litoreus. The sequence continues at coordinate 651,454 of NZ_JBHTMY010000003.1, forward strand.
TAAAGATGGTTTTATTTTAAAATGGCTCGAAGTTACTTCGCCTGTCTTACAAGTTGATAGCGTTAGTATAATGACTACTTCATTTGAGGTGAGAACTACCGATGATGAGCTTATAGAACCTTCAGAATATCATATTGATTTTTCAACGGCTGTATTGACTTTGCTCTATCAAGATTCCGATTTGCCAGAAAGGATTCATGTGAAATATAAAAGATATCCGGACTTTTTAACCAAAACTTATTCAGGAATAGATCCGTCAATCATTCAAGAAAAGACAACCGATCTTACCGAAATGTATAGTATATCTGATAAAACTAGAAATGCTCCCAATGAATTGTTTGAGGGTTTAAAGAGTTCAGGTAGTTTATCTCGTTCCATTACAATTGGCAATAACCAAGATGCGGTTGTGAATTCTAATTTCAATTTGCAAATAGAGGGCAAACTAAATGAAAAAGTGTCTTTAAGATCCTCAATTACCGATAATAATATTCCCTTGCAAGAAGGAGTTTATACCCAAAGATTAAGAGATTTCGATAGGATCTATTTGGAAATTTTAGGAGACCATTGGAATGTGAAAGGTGGTGATCTCAACTTAACTAAGATCAATTCATCTTTTATGAATTTTAATAAAAAAATAACGGGAGTTAGTTTTGGAGGAGAAATTGAAGGAGATAGAGGGAGTCATTCTTTCTATGCTTCAGCTGGTTTGGTGAGGGGTAAGTTTTCAACCTTTCAGTTTACGGGTGTGGAAGGGAATCAGGGGCCATATAGAATTTTAGGTCCGAATAGAGAACAATATGTGTTTATATTATCGGGAAGTGAGACTTTGTATTTAAATGGAATACCTTTAAAAAGAGGTGAAAATGAGCAATATATCATCAATTACGCTACTGGAGAAATTACTTTTACTTCTCTGTTTACCGTAAATGCAAATATGCGTTTCACACTAGATTATCAATTGGCTGAAAATAATTATACTAGATTTATTACAAATGATGGTTATAAATATTTTTCAGAAAAGTTGTCTGTGCATTTTGATTATTACAATGAAACTGATTCAAAAAATAGACCAGCCCTTCAGGACCTCACAGATAATCAAAAAGAAATTTTATCAAATGCCGGTGATAACCCTTTAAAAATGGCGAGTCTGTCTGCAGTAATTTCAGAATATTCCCCCAACAAGGTTTTATACCGCAAAGTGAATACATTAAATGGTGAAATTTATGTTTACAGTAATAATCCAGAAGATGAACTATTTGAAGTGAAATTTTCATTTTTGGGCAACAATCGAGGAGATTACGTGCTGGAGAGAAGTATAGCGGCTGGTAGAGTTTTTGCTTATATAAGTCCGATAAATGGTGTGAAACAAGGTAGTTATGAACCGATCTTCCTTTTGGCGGCACCAGTTTCTTTGCAATTAATTGATTTGAACATCAATTATCATCCGAATAAAAAGACAAATGTTATAACAGAGTTAGCCGCAAGTAATCAAGATTTAAATCTTTTTTCTTCTCAGGATGATAGTGACAATCAAGGTTTAGCAACAAAATTTTTATGGGATCAAAAGATAATCGATCGAAAATGGGATCTTTTTTCAAGTGTAAATTATGAATTTATCACGAAAAATTTCAGAACTGTTGAACGATACCGAAATATAGAGTTTTTACGCGATTGGAATTTACAGAATCAGCCAGGATTAAGTAAGGAAAATCAATCATTCTTTACAGGTGGATTTAGATTTTTAAATGAGAATAGGGGGCAAATTACCTATCAGTTTCAAAACTTGAAACTAGGAGAATCCTTCAAAGGAAATAGAAATATAGTAAAAACCTATTACAATTTTGAACAAACCCATATAAATTGGGAAGGAAGTTTTTTAACCGGAGAATCTGATTTGGAAGAAAGTACTTTTTTCAGATCCTACTTTAACCTACAACAAGAATTTGGAAATTACTGGGCAGGCCTAAGATCCGTAGTAGAATCTAATGAGATAAAGGAATTTAATAACATTTTAGACCCTTCAAGTCATAAATTGTTTGATATTCATGGGAATATTGGTGTAGGTGATAGTGCTAAAACATTTGTACAATTGGGTTATTTATATCAAAAAGTAGATAGCGTAAGAGCAAATAATTTAGAGAAGGTTAACCATGCGCATTATTTTTCAATAGAGGGCAGATGGAGTCCCTTTAAAAGAGGTGAGTTCAATGCTAATATTGGATACAGACAGGTTTTGCCGGTTGAAATGAAAAAAGAAGAAACATTAAATGGACGTCTGACTTACAATCAATTTTTGTGGAAAGATTTTGTGCACTTCAACTTCTCCTATCAGACTAAATCTGGAGTTCTTCCTCAACAAGATTTTTCTTATGTAGAAGTAGAGCCGGGTAAAGGATTTTATACGTGGATAGATTTTAACGGAAATCAAATACAAGAATTAGACGAATTTGTTATTGCTAGCTTTCCAGACGAAGCCATTTATATTCGTGTTTTGTTGCCCAATCTAAACTATATCAGATCACATGAGAATAGTTTAAGTCAAGCTTTAAACATTCAAGCCAGATCATGGCAAAACCAAGAGGGAATAAAAAAGGTAATCTCTCATTTTAGCAATCAATTTTATTATTTGATAAAATCAAATCAAAAGAGAGGTGAGGGGAGTGTTAATTTTAACCCCTATGCTAACAATGAAGAAGATTTACTTTCTCTTGATAATCAAATTCGAAATAGTTTTTTCTTTAATAGAGGCCTACAAAAATTTAGCACTGGTTATATTTTCTCAGAAGGAAGGAAAAAGAATTACTTTTTGATAGATGATCGGGATCTTTCAATTCGAAACCATCAATTTTTGTTCAATCATCGTTTGGGTACTTTTTGGCTTTTTGAAATAAATGGAGAAATAGGTAAGACCATTTCATCGTCTGAACTTTTTGCTAATCGAAACTACGAAATTGAAAATTTTACATGTAGACCGGCCATTTCCTATTTGTTCAATAATCAGACAAAATTTGATTTTCATTATCAATTTAAAAAAAAGGAAAACCAACAAGCTGATTTTGAAAACTTACAAGCACATAACTTTGGTGTAAGTGGAAATTGGGCAAATGCAGATAAATTTAACCTGATTGGGTCTTTGAATTATATCATCAATGATTTTGAAGGAAACCCGAATTCTTTGATAGGTTATCAGATGTTAGAAGGATTAAAATCAGGTAAAAATATGACTTGGTCAATAAATTTTCAAAAAAGAATATTTACTTATTTGGATGTGAACTTTGCATATTTAGGAAGAAAATCAGAAGAAATTAAGGCCATTCATACTGGTACAGTGCAACTTCGCGCAAGCTTTTAATTAATCAAAACCAATCCAGTCTATTTTGATATAGCCATTTTGGTTGAGATCTTTATTTCCTGACTTTGCGATATATTCCGGAACTAAATTATTCCAAATTTCTGTATCATAGTGTATTCCATCTCCAACAATAGCTGTGTATTCTACATTTCTATTTAGTGCGACATTGTCGAGTAAAACTGTTTCTCCCTGGTTTGCGCCTACCAATTTTATTGTTGCAACAATATTTTCTGCATTGACAACAAATGTATGTTTGCCTGCCTGATTAAAGGCATAACTGCCAGATATTTCTTTTAATTCATCGTTGGTGCTACAAGAAAAGAAAGGAACGATCAAGCAAATCACCACAAAGTTCTTTAAAAATCTCATAATACTTTTTTTAACAGGTATATGTGGTATAACGCTGTTCTAAAAGCAATTATTGTCTTTCATCTAAATAATTGTACTGATGCTTAACGAATTAAGATATTTTTTAACTAAGCGGAATTTCTACTTGCATTGATGTTTCCAAATAATGATCGTGTGACAATAGTTTCGTAAGTTTCCAATTCTTCTTTATCTGGATTAGATTCTAATTTTAATTTTTGTAAATGCATTAATGCGTATTGCTGAATGACCAATAGCGGTAATACTATAGACTCTCTTATATCGATAGATGCTTTTCCTTCCGGGTAATTCTCCATTAATTCTTTTTGGTTAGCCAATTGTAGACACAATCTTTTCGTGGTTTCAAATTCTTCATAAATCATTCGCCAAAAAGAACCAAATTCTGGATCCGATGCCATGTATCGCGTCAATTCGAAGTTTGATTTTTTCATTGACATCATGCTGTTTTCTATCAGACTTTTGAAAAATTTAGACGAGTTGTACAAGTCAATAAGTTCGTTAAACCTGCCTTCATTTTCATATTTTTTCAAAGCTGTACCTACGCCATAGAAACCTGGTACATTTTGTTTTAACTGACTCCAAGACCCTACAAATGGGATGGCTCTTAAATTACTGAATTCTAACCCAGATGACTGACCTCTTTTTGAGGGTCTACTACCAATATTTGTTTTTGCATAATAATTTAGCGTACTTATATTTTCTAAATAGGGTAAAAATTTTGGATGACTTTTAAAATCCACATAAGACTGATAGCTCAAATCCGCTAAATCGCTCATTAATTTCTTTTGCTCGTCTGACATCCTGTTTTTAGCCCCTTCAAACAAATGATTTGAAACGCCCGAACTCACTAATTGTTCTAAATTGAATTGAGAAGAATCAATCGTTCCGAAATTAGAGCTGATCGTCTGACCTTGAATAGTTAATTGTATCTCAGAACTTTCAATATCCGGCCCCAAAGACGCGTAAAACTGATGAGTTTTACCTCCACCTCTTGCCGGTGGCCCTCCACGACCATCAAAAAAGATGACCCTAATGTTATTTTTTCTAGAAATTCGAGTAAGATTTTCTTTCGCTTCGTAGATAGACCAATTCGCTTTTAAATATCCTCCATCTTTCGTGCCGTCAGAAAACCCTAACATCACGGTCTGTTTATTTCCTCGTGATGCCAAATGCTTTTTGTACAGTTCATTGTTGTACAATTGCTCCATAATTTTAGGAGCATTCGTTAAATCATTCACAGTTTCAAACAATGGGACAATATCAAGTGGTAGATTTCCTGTGTAACCTGAAAGCTTAAACAATGAAAATACTTCAAAAATATTCAAGGCACTTTGGTTGTTGCTAATGATATATCTATTTGAACCTTTTTCACCATTCCATTCTTGAATTTGTTTCATTGCCTGTATTGAACCGAGGGTGTTTTGTGTAATTTCGTCATCTACATAATCTACCGGAATATTATTTTCGAGGCTTCCTAGGTGTTTTATCTTTTCTTCTTCACTAAGCTCTTGATAGTTTTTAGGAAAATCTTTTGCTCCAGAATTTTGCATTTTTTCTACAATGCTTTTCAAAACACTACTATGAATCCTGCTGTCTTGACGAATATCTAATGAAGCAAAATGGTACCCAAAGAGATTAACCTTTGCGATTAGATCTTCTAATTCTTGTAAAAACAATGATTGATGATTACTGATAACGATTTCTCTAATTTTCTTAAGTTCTGATTTGATTTCTTCAAGACTAATGGTCGGTTTTTCATCAGGATTTGTAAAACTTTCGTAAAGTTTGTTTTCGAGATTAGATATTAAGGGTTCAACATTTTTGAATGTTAACCTTCTCTTGAGTTTTCTAATATCTCTATAATAATTTTTTATGGCTGTATTCCTTAGCCTGTGAGCAACCTGTAAAGTAATATCAGTAGTTACAAAGGGATTCCCATCTCTATCTCCTCCAGGCCAAAAACCTAAATTAATTACCTCATTATCAATAAATCTATTGTCGTACACATTGCTTTTTAAATAATTGAATATGGTACTTACAGAGTAATAAAAAACATTCTCTAAATACCATGTTAAATTGATCGCTTCGTCTAAAGGTGAAGGTTTTCTTTCTTTTAGGAAAGGTGTTTTTCCTAATTGTGCTAATAATTTTTTTATGAGAGTTAAGTCGTTTTTCTCAATAGCGGTGGTTAAGTCTGTAATAATTCCTAATACTGAACCGGGATAAAACTGTGTTGGGTGAGCGGTAAGTACAACGCGTACCTTAAAATCTTCCAGGTATTGTTGTAAGGCTTCTTTTTTATTTTGTTCAAAGGCAATTTCTTTGGTATTTCGAAGCGTACCAATACCGTCCATATTGTTGACAATAGGAAATGCAGCATCTTCAACAGCATCAAATAAAACTACCTGTCTTTCAATATATTGAATAAATCTGAACATCAAATCTATTTTGTCTTGTTCAGATGGGTTTTCGTCATATTTTGCAAAAAAATAATCAATTATTTCCTTAGGATTTTTACCCTGGGCTAAGCCGTTTTCACAAACTTGTTTAAATAAAGGAAGTAACACACCAGTATGTCCAATATTATCAAAAGGCAGCGTAATAAAAATACTGTTATAGATCTGAAACTTTGAGAGTATATTTTGGTTGAAACGAGTTAGTTTTGGCTGGGTAATCATATTTATTTTTGATTTTAGAAAACAAAAATAAGGTTTAATCAATAACTAGTAAGGATTTTAATAAAAAATGAAATGTCCAAATCTATTTTTGATTTATACTTAAAAAATTGCCATTTCCCATAATGATTAAATAAAAAAAAGCTACTAAAATTAGTAGCCTTTCATTTGTTTAGATTGAAATTATTTTACTTCAATCATCTTGGGTTTTTGTACCACCAATTCTACTTTCGGAATGGTTATATTTAACTCACCATCTTTATAGCTAGCCGAGATGTTTTCAGCTTGTACAAGGTCTTTTGGAAGTGTAAAAGTTCTTTTAAATGTTTTAAAATTGTACTCTTTAAGAGTGAATCTTGGTTTGTTTTCTTCATTTTCACTTTTTACTTCTGCAGAAACAGTTAATATTTCTCCATCAAGATCAATGGTAAAATCCTTTTTATTCATTCCAGGAGCGGCCAAACTAAGTACAAAATTAGTTTCGTTTTCTACAATATTGGCTGCTGGAGTTTTAAAACGAAAATCATCATTTGTTTTAATGGCAAGGTCGTTTAATAATTCATCGAAAACTGTCGAGAATATCGGATTTCTTTTTACTAACATATTTATAGATTTTTAAGTTATTAATTCTATTTTCAATCTATACTTCAAAGAAAATGCCAAATAAAAAAAGCGAAAAAATGACAGTATTAAAGCTTTATATGATGACAATTTGTCTACTGATTATCAATTTATTATGACAAAAAAGAACCTCGATCAAAAAATGATCGAGGTCTATGGTGATAAATTTTTTCAACAATTAATAAAAGGTGTCTAATCTACATTACTTGTTTCTAAATACAAATTTATCATTGAACGAATCTAATAAAATTTCACTTTGTGCGGAAATGTTTCCGGCCAAAATTTCTTTAGATAATTCATTTAACACTTCGCGTTGAATCACACGTTTGATAGGTCTGGCACCAAATTGGGGGTCAAACCCTTTTTCTGTTAAACTTTCTATTGCTTCAGGAGTAGCGCTAAATTCTATGTTTTTATCCCGTAACATTTTTTTGAGAAGATTTAACTGTAGGGTTACAATTTGAGCCACTTCCTCTTTGTTAAGTGGAGTAAACATGATGATTTCATCTATCCTGTTCAAAAATTCTGGGCGAATGGTTTTTTTCAATAAGTTGACTACCTCTATTTTTGTCAATTCAATGACCTGGTCTCTGTTATTCATATCGATATCTTCAAAGTTATTTTGGATAATATCTGAACCCATATTGGATGTCATAATGATAATGGCATTCCTAAAATCAGCTACACGACCTTTGTTATCAGTCAATCTTCCCTCATCCAAAACTTGTAAAAGAATATTAAATGTATCTGGATGCGCCTTTTCTATTTCATCCAACAATATAACAGAATAAGGCTTTCTCCTCACGGCTTCAGTTAATTGTCCGCCTTCTTCATAGCCTATATAGCCTGGAGGGGCACCTATTAATCTACTTACCGCATGTCTTTCTTGGTATTCACTCATATCAATTCTTGTCATGGCCGATTCATCATCAAAAAGATAATCAGCAAGTGCTTTTGCCAATTCTGTTTTACCCACCCCAGTTGTTCCTAAGAATAAAAAGGTTCCGATTGGCTTTTTACTGTCTTGTAAACCTGCACGAGATCTTCTCACGGCATCGGCAACGGCTTGTATTGCTTCATCTTGACCAATTACTTTTTTGTGTAATTCATCTTCTAACATAAGCAATTTTACTCGATCACTTTGAAGCATTTTTTGTACAGGAATTCCAGTCCATTTTGCCACAACTTCAGCAATATCTTCACTAGTTACTTCCTCTTTAATCATTGCTGTTTCCTGATTCTTTTCAAATTCACGCTGTAAGTTATTGAGAGTTTCTTCTTCTTTTTTGATTTTACCATAACGCAATTCGGCTACAAGTCCATAATTTCCTTCTCTTTCTGCTCTTTCGGCTTCTAGGTTATATTGCTCAATATTCTTTTTGGCTTCTTGAATTTTGTCTACGATCTCTTTTTCGCTTGTCCATTTTGCGTTGATTTCATTTCTCTTTTCTTTCAAATTTGCCAGTTCTTCTTTTAAACTCGACATTTTTTCTTTGTCATTTTCTCGTTTAATAGCTTCCAGTTCGATTTCTAATTGCATGATCTTTCTGTCGAGCACATCCAATTCTTCTGGTTTGGAATTGATTTCCATACGCAATTTAGCAGCAGCTTCATCCATTAGATCGATGGCTTTATCCGGTAAAAATCTATCGCTGATATACCTTTGAGATAATTCGACAGCAGAAATAATAGCACTATCTTTTATCTGAACTTTGTGATGATTCTCGTACTTGTCTTTGATCCCCCTCAAAATAGAGATAGCACTTTCGGTATCAGGCTCATCTACCAGCACTTTTTGAAATCTTCGCTCTAAAGCTTTATCTTTTTCAAAATGTTTTTGATATTCATCCAAAGTAGTTGCGCCAATGGCTCTTAACTCACCTCTGGCCAATGCGGGTTTTAGTATGTTGGCAGCATCCATTGCGCCCTCGCCACCCCCAGCACCGACCAAAGTATGTATTTCATCTATAAAAAGAACGATGTCTCCTTCGGATGAAATTACTTCTTTTACAACAGACTTGAGTCGCTCTTCAAATTCTCCTTTGTATTTTGCTCCAGCTATTAAGGCACCCATATCTAAGGAGTAAATTACCTTATTCTGAAGGTTTTCAGGTACATCGCCTTTTACAATTCTATGAGCAAGTCCTTCGGCGATGGCTGTTTTACCCGTACCTGGTTCTCCTATGAGGATAGGATTGTTCTTTGTTCTTCTTGACAATATCTGAAGAATCCTTCTGATTTCTTCATCTCTACCAATAACCGGATCCAGCTTACCTTCATTGGCTAATTGATTTAAATTTTTAGCGTACTTATTCAATGCATTGTAGGTATCTTCAGCACTTTGCGATGATACTTTTTGTCCCTTTCTAAGTCCTTCTATACTTTGTTTTAAGTCTTTTTCATTTATGCCATTGTCTTTCATTAATTGTGCTGTAGCATCTTTTGATTTTAACATTGCCAACAATAAATGTTCTAACGAAACATATTCATCCTTCATGTCCTTGGCAATCTTGCCAGCTTCCATTAAAGTGTTGTTCGCACTTTTAGAAAGCATGATTTCGCCTCCCTCAACCTTAGGGTAGCTTTGGATGATACTCTCCAGCGTTTGCTTAAATAGATCTACGTTTACCCCAAGTTTGTTTAAGATGTAAGGAGTAAGGTTTTCGTCAACTTCTAAGATTGCCTTAAGTAGATGCGCATTTTCTATTTGTTGTTGTCCCAGGCCGTAAGCAATTTGCTGTGCTTTTTGTATAGCCTCTTGTGATTTTATAGTGAAATTATTGAAGTTCATTTTTTTATATTTAAGGTTCAATGGATATGGTCAATTTGTGTTCCAAGTCATATAAATTTGCAAAAACAAGTCAAAATGTCGTCTTAAACGTAAAAAAGCTGACTAAATGACGTGCTGTTATATTTGTGAATTAATTTATTTTTGTTTTTCAATTGGTAACAATGAATTTAAGACCTACTTTCTTCAGTAATAAAGCGGATAAGCATAATAATCTTTTAAAATGGAAAAAGTTAGAAGATGTTGAGGAATTAGATAAACTTGCGACTACAGCCTTAAATCAAAAGATTATTATTTTTAAACACAGTCCACGTTGTGGGATAAGTTCTGCTGTTTTGAGAAGGTTTGAAGCGAAACTAATGGATAAGGGTAATAACGATTTAGTTTTTCTAGTTAATGTGTTATCCGATAGGGAATTATCAAAAGTACTTGCCGATAAATTTAAAATCACACATCAATCTCCACAAGTTTTAATCATAAAAAACGAGAAGCTTTTAAGACACGCTTCTCATTATGACATTTTAGATTTAGACATTGATTAAATGCCTTCTTTGGTTTTTTTTATAATACCCCTGCATTCACCAAATCCAAGGCGAATTTTATCGTTCTTACAATAACCTCTTAAAATTACTGTATCTCCGTTCTTCAAAAATTTACGATCTGTACCATCTTTCATTTTGATGGGTTCTTTCCCATTCCATGTGATTTCGAGCATAGAGCCGAAACTTCCTTTTTCTGGGCCGCTAATTGTTCCACTGCCATAAATATCCGCAGTACAAATGTTACAACCATTACTTGCTTGATGTGCTAGTTGTTGATAAACAGACCAATACATGTGTTTTAGGTTTGTTTCGCAGACAACAGCTTCTTGTTTTCCTTTAGGTTTAATCGATGCTGATAAATTGATATCGTAATTATTCTTTCCTGTTTGTCGTAAATAGGGTAATGGTTTAGGATCTTGTTCAGGACCGTCAACTCTAAAAGGTTGAAGTGCATCCATGGTAACAATCCACGGTGATATAGAAGTGGCAAAACTTTTCCCTAAGAAAGGACCAAGTGGGGCATATTCCCACGCTTGAATATCTCTTGCGCTCCAATCATTTAATAGAACCATTCCAAAAATATATTGGTCCGTTTCACCAATCGGAATTGTGTTGCCTAATTTATTTGCACCTGTAGTAATAAACGCCATTTCAAGTTCAAAGTCCATTGATTTAGTAGGACCAAAAGTGATTTCTTTTTTACCATTTGTTTTTCTTTGACCTGCAGGTCTTCGAATACCTGTACCCGAAATAACAATAGAAGAACTTCTTCCATGGTATCCAATGGGGATATGAAGGTAATTAGGTAATAACGGATTTTCTGGGTCTCTAAAAATACTGCCTACATTTGTCGCGTGTTCTTTGCTAGAATAAAAATCGGTATAATCATTTACCGAAATTGGCATAAGCATTTCAATATCCTTTTCATCAAATAAAATCTCTTCCCTGTGTTTTTCGTTATCTCTTAAAATAGGGTTGTTTTCATCAAAAATTTCAGCAATTCTGTTTCTTACAGCTCTCCATGTCTTTCTTCCATCATCTATAAAGTCATTGAGATTATCTTGCATAAATATATCTTCCGTCAGTGGGACTCCTTCAAAATATCCCAGTTGATGGAGGGCAGCAAGATCTATACACGTTTTACCAATTCTCGTTCCAATGGTGATCACATCATGTTTTGTGATAAATACGCCGAAAGGAATATTTTGGATAGGAAAGTCTGAATATGAATTCACCTTAATCCAAGATTTTCTCTTAGGATCATTTGCTGATATTTTTACTATGGGGGAATTGCTCATGTTTATATATTTTAAGATTCAAATATATAAGTTTATCCTTATTTGCAAAATGATTTTACTATTTTTGACCGATTTTAACAAAACTTAATTTTTTTAGTAACCATGCAACGTGATCAGCAAATATTTGATTTAATCAGACAGGAAAAGGAAAGACAAACTAACGGACTTGAATTAATCGCTTCAGAAAATTTTGTGAGCGAGCAGGTACTTGAAGCTGCAGGTTCAGTATTAACCAATAAATATGCTGAAGGATATCCGGGTAAAAGGTATTATGGAGGTTGTGAGGTGGTAGATGAGGTAGAGCAATTGGCAATAGATAGAGCGAAAGAGCTTTTTGGTGCATTTTATGTCAATGTACAACCTCACTCAGGTTCTCAGGCTAATGCAGCTGTATATCAAGCTATATTAAAACCCGGTGATAATATTTTAGGTTTTGATCTTTCTCATGGTGGTCATTTAACGCATGGTTCTTCGGTTAATTTTTCGGGTAAACTTTACAAACCACATTTTTATGGGGTAGAAAAAGAAACTGGCGTGTTGAATTACGATAAAATTCAAGAAACAGCAACGAAAGTAAAGCCTAAGATGATCATCGCAGGTGCTTCTGCCTATTCAAGAGATATAGATTTTGAAAGATTTAGAGAAATTGCAGATAGCGTAGGTGCGACCTTGGTTGCAGACATTTCACATCCTTCCGGACTTATCGCAAAAGGAATTCTAAACGATCCTATGCCTCATTGTCATATAGTAACCACAACAACCCACAAAACGTTAAGAGGTCCAAGAGGCGGAATGATTATGTTGGGTGAAGATTTTGAAAATCCACTGGGTGAAAAAACACCTAAAGGAGAGGTGAAAATGATGAGTGCCATGTTGAACAGTGCTGTTTTTCCAGGAATGCAAGGCGGACCATTAGAGCATATCATCGCTGCCAAAGCTGTTGCTTTTGGCGAAGCATTGAGTGATACTTTTCTGCATTATCAGATTCAAGTAAAAAAGAATGCTGCAGCTATGGCAAAGGCATTTGTAGCAAGAGATTATCAAATTATTAGCGGCGGAACAGATAATCATATGATGTTAATTGATTTAAGAAACAAGAATATTTCTGGTAAAGAAGCGGAAAATGCTTTGGTGAAAGCCGAGATTACTGTGAATAAAAATATGGTTCCTTTTGATGATAAATCTCCATTTGTTACTTCGGGAATTCGTGTGGGAACTGCGGCCGTGACCACCAGAGGACTGAAAGAATCCGATATGGAGACAATCGTTTCGCTTATAGATCAGGTTATTACAAACCCAAGTGATGATGCCGTTATTCATAAAGTTGGAAAAACAGTAAATGAATTGATGAGTTCAAAACCACTTTTTGTTGATTGATAAAAGTGACCATAGTCATAATTTAGAAAAGCATTTAATCTTATATTTAAAGATTGAATGCTTTTTTTATGGGCTCACTTACCGTTAAAGAAATTATTGGTTTAGAAGCACAGCGTGAATGTTTAGGTCATTTGTTGAAAGATATAGAAATACTTGATCAAATGATTGTGAATGACTTGTTAGAAACAGGCATTACAAGAATTGGGGCCGAACAAGAAATGTGTTTAACCGATTTGGATTTTCATCCGTCCAAAAAAGCTTTGAAAATTTTAGAAAAACTCGATAGTGATTATTTCACGACTGAGTTGGCATTATTTAATATGGAATTAAATATTCGCCCCGTTGAACTGCGAAATAAATGTTTTTCAGATTTGGAAGCAAAGTTAAAAACACATTTAGCAAGGGCTTATGCATCGGCAAAAGCAGAAAATGTAAATGTTATTTTAACTGGAATTTTACCAACAATTAAACAAAAAAATCTCTATTTAGACCATATTACGCCCCTGAATAGATATACCACACTTAACAAAATTCTCAAGAAAATAAGAGGGAACGAGTTTAAGCTTCATATTAAAGGTGTTCATCAATTTATTGTTACCCATAGGTCAATTTTATTTGAAGCTTGCAATACCAGTTTTCAAGTGCATTTGCAACTTGATCCAACAAAAATGATTGATGAGTACAACTGGGCTCAAGCAATTGCCGGACCTGTTCTATCTGTGGTTACTAATTCTCCATTATTAATGGGTAGAGAATTGTGGAGTGAGACTAGAATTGCATTATTTCAACAAAGTGTAGATCTTAGAAATGCTTCCTATCTTTTAAGAGAGCAAAAGGCGAGGGTTGCTTTTGGGACAAATTGGATTAAAGAATCTATTTTAGAATTATATAGAGATGATATTGCGAGGTATTCACCCATATTAACTTCTGAAGAATATGAAAACTCTGAAGCTCTCTTTAAATCAGGAAGTATTCCAAAATTAACAGCATTAAATTTGTTCAACGGTACATTGTACAAATGGAATAGGCTTTGTTATGGCGTATCAGATGGCAAGCCTCATTTAAGAATTGAAAACCGTTATATTCCGGCAGGACCAACTTTGGTGGATGAGGTGGCCAATACTGCTTTTTGGGTAGGTTTGATGAAAGGATTACCAGATAAGTATTGTAATATTTCTTCCAAAATGGATTTTGACGATGCAAGAGGTAATTTTGTTCGAGCAGCTAGAACAGGATTGCAAACATGTTTTGATTGGTTCGGAAAAACTACAACCGCCTGCGAATTAATATTAGATGAATTATTGCCAATTGCAAGACACGGTTTAAGAAAAGAAAAAGTGTCTGAGCAAGATATAAAATATTATTTGGGCATTATTGAGAAGCGGGTCAAAGCCAAAGAAACAGGTAGCAGTTGGATGATTAAAAATCACCGAGCATTAAGAAAAAAAATGACTCGAGAATCTGCAAATTATGCACTTACTGAAGAAATGTACAAAAATCAAAGCTTAAATTTACCTATCACAGAATGGCCAAAAATGCAAGTTCATCAGCTGAGGAATGATGATTTTTTAAGGAAAAAAGTCGAACGGTTTATGTCTACAGAGTTATTTGTTGTAAATGAAAATAGTTTAGTTGAACTGATTGAGAAAGTGATGAAATGGAAAAAAATAAATCATATACCTGTTGTAAATAAGGAGAATAAATTAGTGGGGCTGATTACACGAAACAGATTACAAAATTATTCAGCCTTTGATTCAGAACTGCCTATTATGGCAAATGAGATTATGGAAAAAGAATTGTTTACCATTTCACCAGAAAAAACAATGGAGGAAGCTGAAAGAATAATGAAAGAAAAAGAAATAGGTTGTCTGCCTGTACTCGATAAGAGTGATTTGGTAGGCATAATTACAAGACATGATTTTGAAAAACGATATTAAAACAAAGAGGCTAATTGAAATAAAAAAAAATAGGGAAAGAATCATTGGAAAGGTTTTGAATAATTTAGATGATCAGACCTTTATTTTTTTTGCAGGTATTCATGGGAATGAAAAGGCCGGAGTCTTGGCGGCTAGGCGAGTCTTAACTCAATTGGAAAAACAAAAAGACAATGTCCAGGGAAATGTCTATTTTATTTACGGTAACAAAAAGGCTTTAGATCAGGAAGTTAGATATCTTCAAGAAGATTTGAATAGAATTTGGAGTTTGAATAGAATTGAAAAAATCAAAGACAACATAGATGAAAATAACCCTGAAGAGTTTGAACAATTTGAGATTTATAAGGCCGTAAAAGATATCATTACAAAACACAGGGGGACCAAATACTTTATTGACCTTCATACGACCTCTTCTCCCACACAGCCATTTATTACAATTAGTGATTCTTTGAATAATAGAAAATTTTCCAGTTGTTTTTCGGTACCTGTTATTTTAGGCTTAGAAGAATATTTAAATGGGCCACTTTTAACTTTTATGAATGAGTATGGCTATATCTCATTGGGTTTTGAAGCAGGAGAACACTACAGTCAAGAAGCTATAGATAATTGCGAGGCTTTTATATGGCTTTCGCTATATTTTGGACATTGTTTAAAAAAGAAAGAAATAATAGGGTTTGATGTTTTTGATAAACGCTTAAATAAATCTTCAAAGAACAACGATTTTTTTCAAATCGATTTTCGTTATTCAATTCAAAAAGACGAAAATTTTAAGATGATAAATGGTTTTGTAAATTTTGATGAAATCACTAAAGATAAATTGTTAGCATACAGCGATGGAAAGGAGATTAGGGCTGTAAATAAAGGCTTGATATTTATGCCTTTATATCAAAATTTAGGCGAAGATGGTTTCTTTATCATCCATAAAATATCTAAAAAATGGTTGAAACTATCGGCTTTTCTAAGAAAATATAATGCTCATCATTTATTGAGAATTCTCCCAGGTATCCAAAAGCACCCTGACAATCCATTTACACTAGTTGTCAACCCCATGATTGCTACATTTATGGCAAAAGAAATATTCCACCTATTTGGTTACAGGCAAAGAGTTTTGACTGGAAAAAATTATCACTTTATAAAGCGTGATCGAAAGATCACGCCTTTTCCTTAAAATGAGATCTTGTTAAAACTTATAGTATACGCTAAATATAACTTGTTGTGGACTTGTGTCAACCCTTACAGTACTTATATCTGAAGCGTTTGGTCCTGCAGGGTCACCTCTAAAGATGGCTTCTGTACCGGATAGTCCTAATTCCCATCTCACATCTGCTCCCAAATTTCCTAATTCTAAGCCCAATCCAACTTGACCGTTTACTGAAAAATCGTCTGAATCAATTTTTTTGACATTATCAAAAATATCAGTATCAGACAAATCAGTATCAAAAGCATAAGAGAAAGATGGGCCGATAAGGAATCTTCCCAGACCTAAAAATTTAAATCCTAATAATACTGGTACATCGAACTTGTTCATTTCAAGTCTAGATTTTTTCCCAGCTTCCTTGTAGGTGCTTTCAGTATGCGTGTAAAGTAATTCCGGGCGAATATACAGCCAAAGGGGTAAATTTATTTCAGAAAAAACACCCACGTGAAAACCTGTTTCTTCGTTAGATTTAATTTTGAAGTCGTCCTCAAAACCCGAAAGGTCTTGCAAACTTCCGTTAGAATTATAATTCAAACCACCTTTAAGTCCATACTCAATAAACTGGGCATGAGTAATTTGAAAGCATAAAAAAAAGATAATAAGTGTTAATAGATTTTTCATAGTTGAAAGATTTGTTTGTTGAAAAACAAATTTACAACTATTTTCTTTTTAATACTTTTTTTACAGCTTTGAAAATAGCTTTGTCATTTAAGCCATATTTTTCCATTAATTGGGCCGGTGTAGCGCTTTCTCCAAAACTGTCTTGAACAGCAATAAATTCTTGAGGAACCGGATTATTCTGAGTTAAAACCCTCGCAACACTTTCTCCGAGTCCACCATAATAATTGTGTTCTTCACAGGTAACTACACATCCTGTTTTGGCAACAGACTTTAGAATTGCGGCATCATCAAGAGGTTTGATCGTATGTATATTGATAATTTCTACAGAAATTCCTTCTTTCTCCAATTGCTCCGCAGCTAAAATAGCTTCCCAAACTAAATGTCCGGTAGCCAAAATCGTTACATCTGAACCTTCATTTAAGAGTAAGGCTTTTCCTATTTCAAATTTTTCATTTTCAGGCATAAAGACAGGAACTGCGGGACGTCCAAATCGGAGATATACAGGACCTTCGTAATCTGCAATAGCAATTGTTGCCGCTTTGGTCTGGTTAAAGTCACAAGGATTAATGACTACCATGCCCGGTAACATTTTCATTAAACCAATATCTTCTAAAATTTGGTGAGTCGCACCATCTTCGCCTAAAGTTAATCCTGCATGCGAAGCACATATTTTCACATTCTTACCAGAATATGCGATAGATTGACGAATTTGATCATAAACTCTTCCTGTTGAGAAATTTGCAAAAGTACCAGTAAAAGGAATTTTTCCTCCTATGGTCAATCCCGCGGCAATACCCATCATATTTGCTTCGGCAATTCCAATTTGAAAAAACCTATCAGGATTCTCTTCAATAAATTTTTCCATTTTTAAAGAGCCTACTAGATCAGCGCATAGAGCAACTACATTGGGGTTTGTTCTTCCTAGTTCGGCTAAACCGGCACCAAATCCCGATCTCGTATCTTTTTTTTCTGTAAATGTGAATTTTTTCATGGTTTATGCTTTATGCTCAGAATTTTATTTTAGGCTGCAAAAATATAAAAATATTAACCCTCTGCGGTAAATTCTTCTAAAGATGTGTACAATTTTTCTGTAGGTAAGCCCATAACATTAAAATAGCTTCCCTCAATCTTTGTGACAGCAATTAATCCAATCCATTCTTGGATTCCGTAACTGCCAGCTTTATCATAGGGTTTAAATGATTCTAAATAAAATTTGATTTCTTCTTCCTTCAATTCTTTAAAATATACTTTAGTCATATCATGTTTGATGACTTGTTTTCTATTTGAAGTTAGACAAATTGATGTAATAACTTCATGCATCCTCCCAGATAATGACTTGAGCATTGAAAAGGCTTCGTGATAGTTTTTAGGTTTTCCAAGTGCAGCATTATCTAGCCAAACTATGGTGTCGGAAGTTATCAAGATTTCATCTTTTTTTAGTTCTTTCAAAAAAGGTTCTGCTTTTAGGATAGCCAGAAAATTGGTTATTTCTTCTCTTTTTAAGGTAGGCGGAAAAACTTCTTCAACCTCTTTTAATCTTATTTCAAAAGGAATTTCTAAGGCTTTAAGAAAATCTTGTCTTCGAGGTGAAGCAGAGGCTAGAATTATTTTATATGGGAAATTTATCATTTTAAAAAAACAAAATGCTTAGAATACCGATAAACATAATTAATTTTAGTTGTTTGGTGGACTTTGTATAATCTGAGGGTTTATTATTTTTATTAATTGAAATTGCGAAATAGAGCAAAGGGAATATTACGCCTAAAACTAAGTACACTTTTAGATAATTGGATGATATTTTATAGATAAAAATAATAACAAAAATCAAAGTAATACTGGTAAGGAAGACAAGAACAGTATTTGTTTTTTGCAAGCCAAGTTTAATTGGTAAACTAGAAGATTTAGAGACAATATCTCCCGGAATATCCTCAGCGTCTTTTGCTATTTCTCTTAATAAGGTAAGTAAAAAGGCAAAAATGGCAAGTGCAGTTATTCGATTTTCAGATTCTATTTTTTCGAATTGAAAAGAAGTGTTTTGTATGGGATAAAGTTCAAATACATTGAAATAATAAATACTTATAAAAAGCAAAAATCCTACAATTAAATTACCTATTAAAAATTTGTATTTCAATACTTTAGAATATGTTATTAAAAGTAGAAAAGGGATTAAAAAAAAGATAAAATAAAAGGGTCTATTTAACCGATAACTAAAAAGTAAACCCAATAAAAGACCAAAGCAACTCAATAAAACATAAAATATTTTAGCTTTTTTTACTGAGATTTTATCTCCCACAATCAAAGATTTATTTCTATTGATTTTATCTGTTTCCAAATCACATACATCATTTAGAACATAACCAGCGGCCATAATAAAAATGATGGAAAAAGATAATAAAAGATAATTGCCAGTATTCAGGTTTGTTTGAAAGGGTAATTGTTCGAGAATAGAAAATTTTATCAGTACAAAAATCAAAATCATCATCATGAGGTTTTTGATACGCACTAATTTCAACCAATACTTCATTTTATTGGTAAATCTTTTTAATTCTCGCAAGATCTCTTTTGTTGTCTCTGTCTTTAATTGTTTCTCTTTTGTCGTGTAATTTTTTACCTTTTACCAGTGCTATCTGAAGTTTGGCCCAGCCTTTTTCTGTAATAAAAAGTTTAAGTGGTACAATTGTTAAACCTACATTTTGTACCTCTTTTGCTAATTTTTTTAGCTCCTTTTTCTGTAGCAAAAGTTTTCTTGCACTTTTAGGTAAATGATTGTAGAAACTGCCTTGCTGATATTCTTCAACATACATGTTAATGACAAAAAGTTCTCCCTTCTCATTAAATTCACAAAAGCTTTCCGTAATTCTAGCTTTCCCTAATCGTATTGATTTTATTTCTGTTCCACTCAATTGAATACCGGCAATATAAGTGTCTAGAATATCATATTCGAAACGCGCTTTTTTATTCTGTATGTTGATATTCTTTTGCATGTTACAAAACTATAAAAATAACCAACAATTAATTATTTAAGTTGATGAATTCGAAAACAGGTGGTATTTTATTTTTCTAGACTTGATCCACAAGAATAGCAATATTTAGCGTTGTCCTTGTGGTATCCGATTGTGCAGTTGGGGCAAGATTGTGTATTTATATCAATTTTTTGTCCAGTTTGCTTTGTAAATTCTGCGGTCACAATGCCTGTAGGGATTGCAATAATTCCGTAACCTAAAATCATTACTACACTGGCTAGCATTTGACCTAGTGCTGTTTGAGGTGCAATATCACCGTACCCCACGGTTGTCAATGTGACTATAGCCCAATAAACACTTTTTGGGATGCTCGTAAAGCCACTTTCATCTCCTTCAATTAAATACATAAAAGTGCCAATTATTAGACAAATAATAAATACTGCCAGTATAAAAACTAAAATTTTATGACGACTTGCTTTAAGTGCTTTGGCTAATTTTTCGGATTCTCCAATAAATCGAACCAATTTGAGAATTCTAAATACCCTAAGCAATCTTAAGGCTCGCAGCGCAACTAAGGCATGTGCTCCCCCAAAAATGATAGAAATATATTTTGGAATTGTTGATAGCAGATCAATGATGCCATAAAAGCTGAAAATGTATTTTGAAGGTTCTTTAACAGAAATAATTCTCGCAATATACTCTATGGTGAATAAGATGGTGATAATCCACTCTGAAACATTGAAGAAAGTATGATATTTAGCATCGAGTTCTTTGACACTTTCGAGCATGACAAGTGCAATACTGAATAAAATGAGCCATAGTAAAATTACATCAAATCGCTTTCCAGCTTTGGTATCAGCTTCATAAATAATTTCGTGTAACCTTTCTTGCCAATTTTTCTTTTTCTGCGTCAATTTGAAATAGTTTTATCTAAAATTATAAAACTATTTTGAAAGTTGATGATTTGACTAAAGAATTCTTTCAAATATGCATATTCTGAGACCTCATAAATTGATTTTAACAGGTTTATCTTGTAGTATAAAGTTATCTTATTCCCATGGTGCGAAATTGTACTTGTAAATGAACCACCATTTTTTGGGATAGACATATTAATTGGTACAGGAAGCGAGGTCACCGAAAAACTTTCAGGAAATTCAATTTCAACAGCATAAATATCAGTTTTTTGATATCCAAAATCAACAGGATAATTACGTCTATTTAGTTTTAAAGGATTTTCTTCCAAGGAGAAAAGAAATGGATTTATATATAAACTATTTCCAACGATTTCAGCGGAATTTGATCTAAGTATATAATTTTCTTCTATTGGTTTTTCTAAATCTTGAAAATCCTTGACTATAAAATTGGTTGGTTCAAATTTATGCCCCGAAATGGATTTGGTCAGATTATTATTAGAGAGTTTTTCTCTCTCAATGAACGCTTCGTATCCTGTAAAAGTTTCATTTGCCGAACCCTCTAATGTTCCATCTTCGTTAACTGTTAGTTTTAAGGTTCTTCTTGTTGCATTTATCCTGTTAGGTATAATATCTGCCCAAAAACTACCATCTTCAATGTCAATAACCCGTCCATATTGGTTTAGGCATTCAAAAGGTAGAAAACCGAAGGGTAATAACTTTTGGGAAGCATCGAGAAAATAGGGTCGATCATTGATATTTACAAAAACAGACAAATAATTAAAGTCAGTAATAACGGGATGTATTTTAGTTGGCCTACCAAATGATCTAGTTGCAGATAAAAAGATTTTTGCATCAAAACCTGCTGCATTCATTGCATGCAATAAGGTTAGATTGATATCAGGTACACCACCTAAATTCGAATCGTACATATCTTTTAATGAGCGATCATCAAAAATATAATCTTTAGATGGGTCTAATGTGTAATGATTCTGAACAAAATGATAAATACTTTTCGCTTTTATTAACGGATCGGGATTTGAAAATAATGAATCCGGTATGTTCTTTCTGAAATAACCTTCAAGTGATGATTTATTTAAGTCGAATAAGCTTTTTAACTTTCTATCAGCGTCACTCCAAGTAGTTGTATATTTTGTAGAGGTTCCATCTAATTTAAAGGCTTCAGCCAGTTCAAATTCAATATGGGCAATATAGTTTTTGGGAGATGTAGAATATACATCATCTTCTATAAAGCTTGGAATATCTTTCATTACATAGGTTCGTTCATCACAAGGTTGATCAACGCCATTACCAGGATCAAAACAATTTTTTTTCAATTTTGCATCTCTTAAAGACAAAGGATAGTATCCGGTATAAGTACCATTATAATTCCAAAAGGCTGGAATAAGCGCATGGTATTCACTGTATAATTTCGGTATTTCTGATTGGAAATACCACCCTCTAAGATTGAAAAAGAATTCAGATTCTATGATATAAGAATATTCTAAGACGCTACCTTCTTTAATATTGGGTAGCGTAAAAACCACTTCATGCCAATGATCGTCTATTTTATTTTGAAAAATATTCTTTGGAGATAGATAATGATCAGGTTCGCCAGGACTATGCGTTATACCTTTGATCTTCTGGACTATTTCCATTCCACCCTTCTGATCATCATAAATTTTAACACTGACATTTCCGTAATCGACTCCTTCTTTATTAAAAATTTTAATTTTTTTGTAAATGGTGGTTTCAAGATGAATTCTATTGTTTTGAGGTACGAATTTGACATCGCATTGTTCAAACAAGACTAAAGCATTAGCGGTGGTGTCATTTGGATAACTTGGCATGTTCATCTCTTCCATTGAAACACTTCCAAATTTTGGTATTACATTTTGGGCATTGCAGGAAATCCCAAGAAGTAATAGGATAATCCATAATCTTAATAATTTCATTAATCGAATCTAATAATTTTTTTAACTTTTTCTTTCTTTAAATACTCCTGAACAATTTTCTCTGTTCCGTCGTTGAATTTCTTTTTGGATATCAACGAACGAAGTACGTCAATATTATTTATTTGGTAATTTAATTCTACATAACCATAACCAATGAGTTCATTTTTCTCTATCAACACAACAGAATTCTCATCTTGATTTCTTCCAGAATCTATTAAAATCAAATTTGGATTTGTAAAATCAGATTTCTCTACAATTTTCTTCTTGAAAGGATTAAATTTGGGTCTATTTGAAAAAACTGATTCCATAAATTTAATTTCCTTGACCAAATTACTTCCAGTCTCTTCAAACGAAAGTGATTTCATCTCCTTCCTTATTTTATTCGCTTTTTGCGTGCTGGTGAGAAAAAGCTTATTTACCTCTTTCTTTAAATTGTCAGCTTTGTTGATATATATAATCTCTTTCCTGTAATTAAAAACAAAAAATAAGCCAGCAGTGTTAGGCAGATTTTCAAGTATTTTTAAATACTTTGAAGAAAGATCTCTACTTCGATCAAATTTGACTGCTTTTTTTACAATTGCTTTTTCTTCGTCTTTTTGTAAAAGGATTTTAAAAAGTTTTAGAGTGGCCAACGCATCTCCTTCGGCCCGATGTCTATCACTAACAGGGATACCCAATTTTCTACAAAGTTTTCCTAAACTGTAAGATTCTAAATCAGGAATTAAGGTTTTGGTGAGTTCCACCGTACAAATTGTAGGCCTATCAAAATCATATCCCAATTGTTTAAATTCATTGTGAATGACTCTAAAATCAAAAGATGCGTTATGCGCCACTAACACACAATCTTTAGTAATCTCTACAATTCGTTTAGCAACTTCATGAAATTTAGGGGCATTTCTAAGCATACCCTCATTGATCCCTGTAAGTTGTTGTACAAAAGGCTGAATAGGTTTTTCGGGATTAATTAGTGTTGAGACTTTGTCTCTAATTTCCTGACCGTCAAAACGATAAATGGCAATTTCGGTTAAACCCTCCTCATTGTATTTACCTCCTGTAGTTTCTATGTCTAAAATGGCATACACAAAAAATTAATTGGTATTTAAAGCAATTCGTCCTTCTTTATTAACTATTTCCCAAGCCGTGTAAAAGATCAAATTGGTTCTTTTGGTTAATAATTCATAATTTATTTTGTCTGCTGTATCAGTTGGTTTGTGATAATCTTCATGCGTTCCGTTAAAATAGAATATAACTGGAATTTTGTTTTTTGCAAAATTGTAATGATCGCTGCGGTAATAGAAGCGGTTTGGATCTTTCTCGCTATTGAAAGTGTAATCGAGGTCCAATTTTTCTGTCGTTTGATTGACCTGTTCAGATAGGTCATGTAATTCGGTACTTAATTTATCAGAACCAATCAAATAAATATAATTTGGATTTTTTTCATGCTTCTTATCTATCCTGCCAATCATATCAATATTTAGGTTTGCCACTGTTTTATTAAGCGGAAATATTGGGTGTGAGGTATAGTACTTTGATCCAAATAGACCAATTTCCTCACCCGTCACATGCAGGAATAAAATAGATCTTTTGGGACCCTTACCATCTTTTTTGGCCACTTGGAAAAGTCTGGCAATTTCCATGACTGCCACCGTACCTGAGGCGTCATCGTCTGCACCAAAATAAATTTGGCCATCCTTATTGCCTAAATGGTCATAATGTGCGGAGATTACTAGAATCTCCTCCGGAAAGTCAGTACCTTCAATATAGGCCAACACATTTTCACTGCCATTTTCGGTATTTTTATTAAAGAATTCCTTTGGTATTTCTTGAAAATAATTTCCGTTTTCCATCGGTGATAATATGCCCAGGTCTCTATAATAGTTCGCTAGGTATTGACTTGCTTTTTTTTGCCCGGGTTTTCCCGTCTCTCTTCCGTTAAATTCCAGAGAAGCAATGTGGATCAAATTCTTTTTTAATAACGCTTCATCGCTGGCATAGTTTGCAGTAACTGAAAAAACCTCCTCGATGGAAGACTTTTGCGAACTACAAGCAAAAAATAAAACAGTAACAAATAGCAGAAGTAAATACTTATTTCGATCCATAAAACAGGATTTTAATTTAATCATCAAATAACCGCGATCATGGATATTTCTACATTTACATTTTTAGGCAAAACAGAAACTTCAACAGTTTCTCTTGCAGGGGCAATCAATCCTTCAAAATAACTACCATAAACAGCATTAATTGCGGCGAAATTATTCATATCAGAAATGAAAATAGAAGATTTTACAACGGCTGAAAAATCTGTTTTGGCCTCTTTTAAAATGGCTTTTAAATTTTCCATCACTTGCTTGGTTTCTGATTGAATATCGGATAAAATCAATTCATTTGTTAGTGGATTTATGGCTATTTGACCTGAAATATATAAGGTATTTTCCGATAAAATAGCTTGGTTATAAGGGCCAATAGGAGCCGGAGCATGTGTAGTTTTTATAATTTTTTTCATGATTTTATATTTAGAATAAACGTCTGTCTGGTACCGAGCGTTTGTCGTATTTCAAATCGCTTAATGCCGATGATTTTACACCGATAAAGAAATAATATGTGGCTCTATCTCCAAATGGAACCCAGTTAAAACTAAATCTCCAACTATCTAAATCCCTTTCAAATCTCAATTGGGTGTAAGTTACGCCATTATCTTTAAAATCATATCCTGAAGATACACCAACACGCCATTTTGGTGAAAATTCAATATCACCATCGACCTGCAAAGAATTTGTTGATATCAATCCTTCACCTCTCGAATTAGTGTAATTTAATGAATAGCGCATTGATACGTTCCAGGGCATAGCGTTTTTATAAAGATTAGCCACTTTTACATCATCAGATTTATTCGCGTTAAGAGATTGTCTGTTGTCATTAATACTTCTTCCTAATAAAGGGTCCAAATCTGCATTATTATCACTTTCATCATTAGCGGCATCAGATTTCCCTTTTTTATCTTTCCCAAAATCTTTACTTGATACTTGATAGTTGGTTGTAAATCCGGCATTTGTCAATCTAAATAAACTACCTCCATTATTAATATTGAAAGTATTAATTCTAGTACCATTGGCATTAATGGCATAGGGGTCTAGGGTAGCATTAAAATTTACATTCATTTTATTTTTGAACAATTGTGTTCCACCATTTACCCTGACTGGTGAGAAATTCAAAGAATCCGCTGCAAAATTATAATTTGAAGAAAAGTTCAAGTTATTTAAAAGCATCTTTTTTTCGGGTTCTTCATCTTCTTCCGCATCCTTTTTCATCACCTTACCTTCAAAAGTATTGTTCAAGGCGAAGGAAATACTGTTTGATTCACCACGAGATGGTCCTCCAAAAATTCCATTTTGAAACCGATTGTATTGGTCAATATCATTAGGATCCAAACTGGCTTGGTATTCATCATAATAAAAACTAAAATCTGGTCTGTATGCATAGCCAATGGTAGGTCTAATGACATGTCTAATAGCTCTTAAACGTCCTTTTTTAAAATTGAACATTCCATATAAAGTGGTTGAAGCCGAAACATTGGCAGAATATTCTCTGTAAGAATCAAAGCCCTGAATAGTATCGGTAACAACGCTTTGTGAGATCGTATCCCAACTTTTCTCCAACGTGTTAAAATACCAAACATCTCTGTAAGTTGCATTTGGCGAGATCGTGAGATATTTTAATGCTTTCATGTTGGTTCCAATATTGGCATTATGCTGTACACCAGATCTTGCATTTTTTAAAGCTTCAGCCGAAAAAAAATCATCGCTAGTAGTAGTAAGTCGGTTTTGGGCATTCATGTTATAGGTTAAGCCTATATTTTGAATAGGATTCTTCTTTACCCCTGTTCTAGGCGCAAACGGGTATATTCTTTCCATGCTTAATTGCAAAGAAGGCAAATTCATATCTACTTGATCCGTATTTGTATTCTGTGTATGTGTTAAACCCACATTCATATTAAAGGGAGTGCCAACAAACTTTTTGTAAAAGTTTACCGAAGAGTTAAACGTATTCACCAAATACTGTGGAGAACTGAACTCATTATAAGAATTTTTAAAGAAATTACTGCTTCCAAAATTTACAGAAGCAGAAAAACGTTGATTCGGATTTACCTGTGCCGATTGACTGTGACTCCACCTTATAAAAAAGTTAGTCGATTTACTATAATCTGGAAGTCCTAAATAGCTGTTAATTAAACTTTCATACCTAAAACTAAAATTACCAGTAAACTTATATCGTTTGGCATAGTTTGATTCTGTCCTCATACCCCAACTACCATTGGTATAAATATCACCCAAGACAGCCAAATCCAAATAATCATTAATCGCAAAATAATAACCTCCATTTTGTAAAAAATATCCCTGACTATTGTTTTGACCCCAGGTAGGTATCAAAAAACCAGAGGCTCTACCTTTTGTGATAGGAGCAAAAAAGAAGGGTAAAAATAGGGGAGTAGGTACATCTGCAATGACCAAATTGCTTAGGCCACCAACAATTTTACTGTTAGGAACAACTTTGATATTGGAAGTTGCAATATAGTAATCGGGTTTTTCCTTTTGCGAGGTAGTAAATTTTGCTTTGTTGATATAAAAAACAGAATCGTTTTCTTTTTTTGTTAGGTCACCTGTTATAAAAACACCCTGTTGCTCGGTACGAGAGTTATAAATAAGTGCTTTTTCAGATTTAAAATTATAGATTAAAGAATCTTGCTCACTTTCTTGAGCCCCTTGTTTGAACTTAGGCCTTTGAGTGTAAACCCCCGCAGTATCAATAATCCCCTTTGCGTAGGCTAAATTGGTTTTATAATCGATAATGATTTCTCCGGCTCTTAGTTCAATGTCGCCATAAAGCAGTTCAGCTTCATTATAAAGAATGACTTTTTCATTGATGAAATCATTTTGAACATAATCTTTTGCCTTATGTTTAATATTATTTTCTAGATATTCCTTTTTTAAATCAAGAGAATCTACAGTACTCGTATCCTTCTCTATTTCATTAATTGTAGCAGACAAATTAGGTGCAACAATTGAATCATTTTCAGATCGAATTTGCGCATTCATTGTGCCATTTACAACGAGTAGCGTAAGGAAAATAAAAACTATGTACCTTAAATTTGTATGCAATACTTTAAATACTATTTTTGTAAAAAGAAGCCAAAATTTTAAAGCTACAAACTTACATATATTTTTTGGCAGTCAAGTTTATACTAAGTAAAAAATGAGGGCGTCATAAATGGGCGTAAATAATCTAAAAATGTGATTAAAAATGAAGTTGAGAAAAGCTTTAGTAGTTTTATTCTTTATAATTTTTTCGATACAATTATCTGCACAAAAAGGGTTTGTGGTGGTTTTGGATGCCGGACATGGAGGGAAAGACCCTGGCAGACCGGCAAAAAGTTATATTGAAAAAGACATTGCACTAAATATTGTTTTAAAAGCAGGTGAGTACCTTAAAAAAGACAAAGGTGTTAATGTTGTTTACACAAGAGACAAAGATGTATTTGTTGAGTTAGAAAAGAGAGGCAAAATAGCCAATGACGCTGACGCTAATTTATTTGTTTCTGTGCATTGTAATGCACACAACACACAAGCTTCAGGAACAGAGACTTATGTGTTGGGAGTACATGCGAATAAACAAAATTTTGAAGTGGCCAAGCATGAAAACTCAGTAATCTTTTTAGAAGACAACTATGAAAAAACATATGCCGGTTTTGATCCGAATTCGCCTGAAGCAGTAATTGGCATGACAGTTATGCAGGAAGAATTTTTAGACCAAAGTTTATTCTTGGCAAGTTTGGTAGAGGAGAAATTTAAAGAAGAGAATCGAGTGAGTAGGGGGGTAAAACAAGCGGGATTTGTTGTTTTACATCAAACCTATATGCCTAGTATTTTAATAGAAACAGGTTTTATTACCAATTCAAGCGAAGGCGCTTTTTTAAATTCTAAACAGGGTCAGGAAAAAGTGGCGAAAATTATTGGAGATGCTATTTTATCTTATAAAAGTCATTTGGATAAAAATACGGTTGTAGAAACTGTTCCTGTAAAAAAAGAAGAGAAAAAAGTTGAGGCGCCAAAAATTTATGAAGGAGTTGACTTTAGAGTACAGATCGCCTCAAGCACCAATAAATTAGACCTTAAACCCTATAATTTTAAAGGTTTGAGTAATGTAGAAATGGAAAAAATTGGAAAGCATTATAAGTATTACTATGGTAATACAAATAATTACAGTGAAATAAGTGTGTTGCAAAAAGAAGCTAGGGAGAAAGGTTATAAAACTGCTTTTGTAGTTGCTTTTAGAGATGGAAAAAATGTACCTCTCAAGGAAATCGTAAATTGATGCCATACTCAATAAAGTGATTTGCCGTTTTATTTCGTAATATTGTTTAAAATTTGCCACTTTTGAAAATTAGTAGAGAAATTAAGACAGGAATCATAGCCGTATTAATTATTGTATTGTTTATTTGGGGTTACAATTACCTTAAAGACAGTTCTTTAATGAGTAAGGATAGAACTTTTTATGCAGTATATGATAATGTGCAGGGTTTGAGTCCAAATGGCCAGGTAACCATTAATGGATTGAAAGTAGGAAGGGTTTCCAATATAACCTTTCATCCCATAAAAAAAGGTTCTTTGGTTGTTCATATTTTAATGACAGATGACATAAATTTCTCTAAGAACACCATAGCTGAAATATATAGTCCTGATTTTATAAGTGGTAAATCCCTCCGTTTAAAGCTCGTCGAAGATGAGTTTTTGGCCGAAAATGGTGATACATTGAGAGGAGAGGTTTCAGAAGATATTATTGGGATGATTAATGAGCAAATTGCCCCACTTCAGAGCAAAGTAGAAAGTTTTATTGTGAATGCTGATACAGTGATGGCCAATGTAAATAAGGTATTGGACAACAAAAACAGAGAAGTACTATCGAAATCTTTGGATAATTTAAATTATACCTTAATTAAATTTAAAGGCTTATCCGGAGAAGCTGAAAGTTTGTTAAGTGATAACTCCGCAAGAATAGATAGTATCTTGTACAATGCAAATTCTGCTATGAAAGATTTTTCTGTTTTGAGTGATTCTTTACAAAATGCGAATATTTCCGAAACTTTGAGAAGTTTTGATCAGACTGTTTCAAATTTTAATGTTTTGATGGATAGTATCAATAAAGGAAAAGGAAGTATTGGAAAACTCGTGCATGACGAAAGTTTATACGATAATTTAGAGGCAGCTACAAAGGAACTTGAAGAGTTGTTGAGGGATATGAAAGAACATCCAAAAAGATATGTTCATTTTTCAGTTTTTGGTAAAAAAGAGAAGTCATACGAAGAAACTAAAGAACAGAATTAAGCGGTTAATAAGTTTTTATAAATTCGCGTTCACATATATGATTTACAATTGAATTTTAGTAGTTTTATGTGGGTAATTAGTACTTTGTAAAATTTTGTTTTGGAACATTTTTTTAAAGTATAATTAATTGATTTAAAATAGCTTATATAGATAAAAAATTACATGCAATTTCTTCCAAATATTTTATTTGCAATCATCCTTTTCGGTGGGGTTTTCTTTTTTGTCAAAAATGTAAAGAAACTCATCAGAAACATACGTTTGGGTAAAGAACTAGACCGATCAGACCAATCATCCTTGCGTTGGAAGAATATGGTGAGAGTAGCTTTAGGTCAATCTAAGATGGTATCTAGACCCGTTTCTGGTTTTTTACACATTATAGTTTATGTTGGATTTTTAATCATTAACATCGAAGTACTTGAGATTATTATTGACGGTTTATTTGGAACACATCGAATTTTTTCTTTTTTAGGACCAGTATATGATTTTCTAATCGGTTCATTCGAAATATTAGCGTTTTTGGTATTGGCTTCTGTCATTATTTTTTGGATGAGGAGAGTGGTCTTAAGAGTTCCTAGATTTTGGAACAAAGAAATGACCAAATGGCCAAAGAATGATGCTTTGAATATCTTGTATTTTGAGATGGTTTTAATGTCCTTATTTCTTTTGATGAATGCGGCAGATTATAGTTTGCAACAACTTGGTTCTTACCATTACAACCAAGCAGGAGCATATCCAATCAGCAAACATATTTCAAAATTATTGACTGATGATGCAGGGACATTAGTGTTAATCGAAAGAGGAGCTTGGTGGTTGCATATTATCGGAATTCTCATTTTTTTAAACTATTTGTATTTTTCAAAGCATTTACATATTCTACTTGCATTTCCAAATGTATATTTTGGCAATTTAAATCCGAAGGGGAAATTCAATAATCTTCAATCGGTTACGGATGAAGTAAAACTTATGTTAGATCCCAATGCTGATCCTTATGCGGCCCCAGATCCGAATAAGCCCATTGAAAGATTTGGCGCAAAAGATGTATCAGATTTAACTTGGATCCAATTACTCAATGCATATACCTGTACTGAATGTGGTAGATGCACTTCGGTTTGTCCTGCGAATCTAACCGGTAAGGAACTTTCACCTAGGGCCATCATGATGAAAACAAGAGATAGGTTAGAAGAGGTAGGGAAAAATATTGATGTGAATGGAAAATTTGTTGAAGATGAAAAATCGCTTTTTTCACACATCTCAAATGAAGAATTATGGGCCTGTACGAGTTGTAATGCTTGTGTTGAAGAATGTCCGGTAGAAATAGATCCATTATCCATTATTATGGATATGAGAAGATATTTGGTCATGGAAGAATCTGCTGCTCCTCAGGAATTAAATGCAGTAATGACTAACATTGAAAACAACGGAGCACCTTGGCAATATAGTCAGATGGATCGTTTGAATTGGAAAAATGAATAACTTTATGGAATCTAACAAGATAAATATGTCAGTTCCAACTATGGCCGAAATGATGGCCCAAGGTAAATCTCCTGAAGTTTTATTTTGGGTGGGTTGCGCTGGAAGTTTTGATGACCGTGCTAAAAAGATTACAAAAGCCTTTGTAAAAATTTTACAAAAAGCCAATGTCAATTTTGCGGTTTTAGGGACTGAAGAAAGTTGTACTGGAGATCCTGCAAAGAGAGCAGGAAATGAGTTTTTGTTCCAAATGCAGGCGATGATGAATATTCAGGTTTTAGATGGCTATGAAGTGAAGAAAATTGTAACTGCCTGTCCGCATTGTTTCAATACGCTAAAAAATGAATATCCTGGATTAGGCGGTAATTATGAAGTAATTCATCATACAGAACTAATACTCGATTTATTGAATTCGGGAAGATTAAAAATTGAGGGAGCTTCTTTTAAAGGTAAGAAAATTACATTTCACGACCCTTGTTATTTAGGAAGAGCAAATGATGTTTACGAAGCACCTAGGTTACTTTTAGAAAAGTTGGATGCGGAGTTGGTTGAAATGAAAAGATGTAAATCTAATGGTTTATGCTGTGGAGCCGGAGGAGCACAAATGTTTAAAGAACCTGAAAAAGGAAATAAAGATATCAATATAGAAAGAACAGAAGAAGCATTAGCACTAAAACCTGACACCATAGCGACTGGATGTCCATTTTGCAATACAATGCTTACGGATGGAATTAAAAATAAAGAAATGGAAGCAAATGTTTCTGTCATGGATATTGCAGAATTAATTGCTAATGCAAAAGATTTATAGATAATTGATAATATAGAATATGCCTTACGTTAACGAAAACGATTTAACGAATCTATACAACGAAGTTGAAAAGTCAAAAGAGACTATTGATGCTTTGGCTACAGCTTTACAAGAAGAAGAACACAAAGTATCTATAATTAAGCGTCATAGAGTTTTATTGAGCATATTGTCCGTTTTATTATTGCTTTTATTCATTTGGTCTTTTTTACCTAAAGAAGAAAGGGTTTCTGAAGAGTATTTGATCCGAAACAATTTGAGTATAATCGAGACAGATTCATTGCATAATTTACAAATGAAATCTACAAAATTTGATAGAGAAAGTTCATTTAGTATAAACAACCTTCCCTTGGTATATAGTGTTCAGATTGGTGCTTATACTAGTTTTGGAAGTAACTTAATTTCAGAAGACATGGCACAAATGTCTGAATTTATGGAGGATGGAATGAATAAATATGCCCTCGGAAAATTTAGTACCTACAAAGAGGCATTTGAGCTTAGAAATGACCTAAAAAGAATGGGTTTTAAGGATTGTTTTATTATTGCTAAATCTTATGGAGAACCCATCAATATGGCTGAGGCACTGCAACTTAGTGGTGAAAAATGGATTAAAGCCGAATAATTATAAGCTTTATGGCACAAAATAAATGGATCAATGCCGCTCGTTTGAGAACATTGCCGCTATCTGTTTCAGGCATTATTGTTGCTGGATTTTTGGCTGTATCTAATGATTGCTTCAATCCAACGATTTTCTTTTTGGCCATACTAACAACAATTGGATTTCAAATTCTTTCCAATTTTGCCAATGATTACGGAGATGGATTGAAAGGAACGGATAACGAACAAAGAATAGGCCCTAAAAGAATGATTCAAACGGGAGCTATTAGTCCGGCCGAAATGAAAAAGGGGATGTGGATTACCATAGTGATCACCTTAATTACAGCCATTGCTCTGATCTATTTTTCGTTTAGAGAATCTTACCTCGGCTATGCATTATTGTTCTTTGGGTTGGGAATTGCAAGTATCGTGGCGGCAATAAAATACACTGTCGGCAAAAACGCTTATGGTTATGCAGGTTTTGGAGATATATTCGTTTTTCTTTTTTTTGGATTACTGAGCGTATGTGGTGCTTATTTTTTATTCGCAAAAAGACTTCCAATCGACATATTTTTACCCGCCTTTTCTATTGGATTACTTTCTGCTGGTGTACTGAACTTGAACAATATGCGAGATATTGATTCAGATAAAAACTCAGGGAAAAATACTTTGGTGGTTAAAATAGGTTCTGAATTTGCAAAGTATTATCACATCTATTTATTGGGTTCTGCTTTCTTATTTGCTTTGGTTTACAATGTCTTAAATCCTAAATCTTATTATCAGTTTTTATTTGTAATTGCATTTATTCCCATTTTTTTCCATGCCAAAATGGTTTGGAACAATAAATCTCCCAAGAAATTTGATCCTGAACTAAAAAAGTTAGCACTCAGCACTTTTTTATTTGCAGTCTTATTCGGGATCGGACAGATTTTATAATGTATGATAAAAATCATTTGAAATAAAAGACTAAATTATCTCCTTTGCACTATTATTTTTTGAAATGAAAAATTTAGTCATCACTCATCTTTTTTTGAACTTGTATCTATTGTCCCTCTTAGGACCATTTTTACCTGTGTTTGACTATCTCATGCATTATGAATACATCTCTGAGGTGATGTGTGAAAACAAAGACAAGCCTATTTTAACTTGTAATGGAAAGTGTTATTTAGAAAAGCAGATAAACAAGGCAACTGATTTGTTAGATCATCAGCATAATAAGACAATACCACCGAAATTGGATGTTTCACTTTTCCCAGTTTTTGTCGTAATTGGCTCCTTTTACATGTTCATAGATTACATTAGTGAAAGCCAAAACTTAATTATTTTCTATGAGCAATTATCTCCGTTAGATCATATTTCCCGCCTGTTTAAACCACCAAAACTTTAATAGTTTTTACATCATTTTTTATTATTCACTAGTTTGAATTTATTGCGCTGTCTTCATTTTTAGATAGCTGTGTAGCCTATTGTTTGTTCAAAAAATTAAAAAATTATGAAAACTATTAAATATATTTTACCTATTATCTTATCTCTTTTGCTAATTTCTTGTAGTAATGACTCTGAAGAAAACTCAAAAAACGAGCTTCAAGGTTTGTTCAAAGCCAAAGAATTCTCAAATAATTCACATGTAGTAGAAGCTTATACATCTAGCGGAATGCTCTTTACCGGATACAATGACATCACCCTTAGAATTTTGGATAAAGCATCCAATAAATACGTCGAGAATGCACAAATTACTTGGAAACCTCTAATGCACATGACAAGTATGATGCATTCTTGCCCTTATTCAATTGTTTCAAAAAAATCGGAATTCAATACTTTATATGAAGGCTTTATCGTGTTCCAAATGCCAGGGAATGATACAGAAGGTTGGTCTTTAACTATCGATTATACAGTGAATGGAGAAACCTTCAAAATATCGGATGACATCAATGTTTTAAAAACTGATTTGAAAAATGTTACTGTTTTTACAGGTAGTGATGAGGTGCGTTATGTTTTAGCCTATATAAAACCAGAAGAACCAGAAGTAGCTATTAATGAGTTGAGTATGGGGCTATATAAAATGGAGAATATGATGAGTTTTCCCGTGGTCGAAAACTATAAGATCGAATTAGATCCAAGGATGCCTAGTATGGGAAACCACTCTTCTCCAAACAATGAAGACCTACATTTTAATAGCATCGAGCGATGTTATGACGGAATGTTGTCACTTACCATGACAGGATATTGGAAACTTAACCTCAAGTTACTCAATGCAAATAATGAACTTATTAAAGGCGAGGAAGTAACAGATACAAACGAAGCTAGTAGTTTGTATTTAGAGATAGAGTTTTAAACAAGGAATCAAACATGAAAGGTCTTGCAAATTAAAAGATTGTTTAAGGCCTTTCAATTCTTTTAATGACACAGTGATGTACAGACGATACTTTATCCTTGTATTTCTTTTTGTTGTGAGTCATGCAAAAGCTCAAGAAAAAGAACAAGACTCAATATTACCAATTAGTCTAGAAGAGATTATTCTTGTAAGTCAACAAGATATATTTAATCAGAAACAAGCCAAGCCACTTTCAACAGTTGATGAGTTCTTAGAAAAATCTACACGAATCAATATGATCAAAAGAGGGAATTATGCCTGGGAACCTGCCATGAACAATATGCTTTCTGAAAGACTTTCGGTTACCATAGACGGGATGCAGATTTTCGGTGCTTGTACTGATAAAATGGATCCTATCACTTCTTATGTTGATGTCTCTAATTTGTCAGAAATTCATGTCAACTCTGGTCAACAAGGTCTGGAGAACGGCGCAACAATTGGCGGTGGTGTTGATTTGGTTTTACAAAAAAGTTATTTTGGAGGACCAAAGCAAAATTTTGGTTTGGATCTTGGTTATGAATCAAATCCTAGAGCAAAAATAATGAGCGCAGAGTATAATGTTTCCCGCCAAAAATACTTTATTAATACAGATTTTTTGTATAGAAACGCTGATAATTATTATGCAGGAGGGGGAGAAAAAGTTCAGTTTTCTCAATACCAGAAATTCAATGTTTCTTTGGCTTCAGGCATGAAATTAACTGAGGAAAGTGCTTTGGTAGGCACATTTATTTATGATCAGGCCAATGACGTTGGATATCCTGCACTAACGATGGACGTTTCTTTGGCAAAGGCGATAATAGCTTCATTAAGCTATGAATATAAAAATTTAGACGCGCTATTTTACGATTTTGAATCGAAGGTGTATTTTAATACCATAGAACATGTAATGGATGATACAAATAGACCAGATACGCCAATTCATATGGATATGCCGGGCTGGAGTGATACTTTTGGGTTTTATGCAAAGGCAAAAAGTAAAAAGAATAAGCATCAAATTTTGACAAATTTTAATGGGTACTACAATAGATCGAAAGCCGAAATGACGATGTATCCGAATGATCCTGAGGAGTCTTTAATGTTTATGCTCACATGGCCAGATGTCCAAACCTTTTATACAGGTTTGTTTTTAGAGGATATTTGGACTTTAAATTCTGCTGATCAAATAAAATTTCATCTTAGAATTGGAGGACAACATGAAAATATTGCAGATGATTTTGGATTTAATAGTTTGAAAATATTTTATCCTAATATGGATAGAAGTCAAGAAAGATTTTTGTTTGGCTTTAATTCAACTTACACTAAAGTTTTAAATCATTTTGATTGGATGGCTGGTTTGGGTCACGGTCAACGAGCGCCAAGTGTTTCGGAGGCTTATGGTTTTTATTTGTTTAATAGTTTTGATAATTTTGATTATATCGGAAATCCAGAATTAGGCAATGAAAAATCCACAGAAATTAATTTCAAATTAGCCTATAAAAAGCAAAATTTCGGACTAGGTTTAGAGACGTCATTTTTTTATATCAAAGATTATATTCTGGGTGTTGTCGACCCTGTTTTAAGTGAAATGACCATTGGTGCTGATGGAGTGAAAATATATTCTGCCTTGGATTATGCTACGATCTGGAATACCTCTGTAAACGCAGATTATTCCTTTTTACTTAATTGGCATTTAATGGCCAAAGTGGGTTACAGCTTAGGACAAGATATGGATGGTGAAAATTTACCTTTGATTAGTCCTGTTACGTACCAAGTTGGCTTTCATTTTAAAAAAAACATGTTTGATGCCGAATTTATCCTTAATGGCGCTGGTAAGCAGAAAAACTTCAGTCCTGAATTTGGAGAAAATCAAACAGAGGCTTATGCCGTGTGCAATTTAAATGGATCTTATAATTTCTATTTAGGAAAAAACACTATTTTTTTAAAAACCGGGGTTGAAAACATTTTTGATGTCAATTATTCAACCTACACAGATTGGAACAACATTCCGCGAATGGGTAGGAACTTTTTCATCAATCTTTCATATGTTTTTCAATAAAATAGAAGAAAATCTATTCAATTTTGAGACGAGTTGATTAAATTTAGGGTAAAAATAATTAACCATGAAAATTACTTATCTCGGACATGCTTCTCTAGCGATTGAAGTTGGTGGTAAAAACATCGTCGTTGATCCTTTTATCTCTGCCAACGAATTGGCAAAAGAAATAGATCTAGACCAATTAGAAGCAGACTATATTTTACTCACGCATGCACATCAAGACCATATTTTAGATGTCGAAAGAATAGCGAAAAGAACCAAAGCAAAAATTGTCTCAAACTTTGAAATAGTGTCGTATTATGAAAACTTGGGTTTTTCAGGTCATCCTATGAATCATGGAGGTTCATGGCAATTTGATTTTGGAAAACTGACTTATGTAAATGCTATTCACACGAGCTCTTTTCCAGATGGTAGTTATGGCGGTCAACCCGGTGGTTTTATCTTAAAA
Organism: Namhaeicola litoreus; assembly: GCF_042679565.1. Taxonomy (NCBI): domain Bacteria; kingdom Pseudomonadati; phylum Bacteroidota; class Flavobacteriia; order Flavobacteriales; family Flavobacteriaceae; genus Namhaeicola; species Namhaeicola litoreus. The sequence continues at coordinate 689,184 of NZ_JBHTMY010000003.1, forward strand.
ACCGATGAAGGAAATGTTTATATCGCAGGAGACACAGCTTTGACCATGGATATGAAATTAATTCCTATGCAAACAAAATTAGATCTCGCCGTATTACCGATTGGGGATAACTTTACCATGGGTATAGAAAGTGCGGTAATAGCTTCAGATTTTGTAGAATGTAGCCGTATATTGGGATATCATTACGATACATTTGGATATATTGTAATAGATCATCTAAAAGCAAAACAAACTTTTGAGAAAAAAGGTAAAGAACTTATTTTACTGCCAATAGGCGGAGGTCTAAACATATAAAAGTTTAATCTGACTAAATCTTTAATATTATGAAACATAATATGGTTGGCTGGTTTGAAATTCCTGTCACAGATATGGATAGAGCCAAGAAGTTTTATGAAACAGTATTTAATGTTAAAATAAGTATCCATGACATGGGAGGTCTTGTAATGGGTTGGTTTCCCAATGCCGAAGATGCAAATTCTTTCGGTTCATCAGGTTCCCTGGTTAAACATAAAGATTTTTATAAACCGAGCAAAGATGGGGTTTTGATCTATTTTTCTTCGGGGGATGTAGATAATGAATTAGGTAAAATTGAAAAATCAGGGGGTACAATACTCCATAAAAAAACATTGATTTCTGATGAAATAGGCTATATGGCTGTTTTTATTGATACAGAAGGAAATAGAATTGCACTACATTCTAAAAACTAGTAACTGATATTTATAAAAGAAAGATTAAATACTGAAAATTATAATTGGTTTCTAGATTTAGCTTTAAATTCATCTAGTTCGAGCGTATAAAGCCAATATTTAATGCCTAATCTCTGATCAATTTCCTTGTAAATTTTAAAACCTAATTTTTGGTAAATATGTTTGGCACTATGCATTATTTCAGAGGTGTGGAGCGCCATTGTCTGTTCATTATTTTCTGTGGCAATTTCTATACACATACTGGTTAAAGCTTCTCCAATTTTATTGCCTCTATACTCAGGGTCGACAGAAACAAACCTCAGGTGGCACCATTTTTCGTCATAAATTTCTGTAGGATTTCCTTTTGAAACCAAAAATGCCATTCCAATGATTTTTTCATTGTTTTCACAGATCACACAATCTGAAATTTTAAGTAAATCAGCGTAAGTCTCCCAATTACTCAGCGTCTTATATAAATCATTCCAATGTTTATCTGCCAATTCCTCTTTGAATTGTATCCAAGATCTTACACCTAATTCTTTTAGTTGCTCTAAATCGTTGCTATTTCCTCTACGAAAATTCAATTTTCACATTTTTTTATTCTCGAATAAAGGTATCGTTCGCAATCTCTTTCAAGCTTGGTTTTTCAAACCAAGTCTCCATAAATTCAAAATTTTCTTTCGTAACCTCAAATTCGAATGTATCTCCTTTTTCCTTATTTCGTTTCATGACTCTTTCCCATCTTATTTCTTTTGGGACGTCTAAAAAATGAATTTTGATACGGTATCCATAGATTTGAGCAAATTTTCTAAACTTTTCTCTATGTTCAAATTTTGAGAATCCCAAATCTAAAATACTATCAATCTTTGTATTTTCTAGTTGATGTACCAAACCTTCGATCATTTTCTCTGCTCTTTCAATTCTTTCTAAAAACCATTCCAATCCATCTTCTGGTTTTTTATCAGCCAGAAATAGCGTTTTATTCCAAGTATCAATAGAAAAAAGTATTCCCTTTGTATTTCTTTTTAATTCATTTGCAAAGGTCGTTTTTCCTGAACCTGTATTTCCAACAATAAGATGTATCATTTTTGTTTTTCTTATTTAATTGCTCAAGATTATGAATGAAGTATTTAAAATTTTTGTGTGACTATTTCAATTATAAAATAACGACTTTGTTTGGCCGAGTTTTTTAAAACTATAAATTAATGAGATTTTCGTGGCTTTTGTTTACTGTTTAGTTAAGCTCAAATGTTGAATTTATTGGTTTAGATTTATCATAATGATTTACTCAAATCAAAGTTGTTTGGTTAGTTGTTGTCTCAAATGAAAGACAATTAGAAAGTAGCCTCGCCAAGAATCGAACTTGGATCTAAAGTTTAGGAAACTTCTATTCTATCCGTTGAACTACGAGGCCATGGAGCGAAGATAAAAAAATTGTTAATTTTTGTCTCGTATAATTCACTTAAATTAGTGCGGTAAATTTATACTATGTCATTTACTGCTTGGTATCAGCCTTATCAACTCAAATTTAAAAGATCAGCAGGAACTTCTCGCGGAATTTTACATACCAAAGAAACCTTTTTTCTCGTGCTGGAAAATGAAGATAGATTTGGTATTGGCGAATGTGCACTTTTTAGAGGTTTAAGTGCAGATGACCGTCCAGATTATGAAGAAAAACTCAAATGGCTTTGTCAACATATTCATTTGCCAAAAGACGAATTACTTGAGTCTTTACGCGAATTTCCTTCTATTCAGTTTGGATTGGAACAAGCCTTATTAAGCCTTAAGAATCAAGATCCGTTTTTGCTGTTTCCATCGGATTTTACGCAAGGAAAGGGTGGAATTTCAATCAATGGCTTGATCTGGATGGGAGATAAAGAGTATATGTTAGAACAAATAAAAGAAAAAATTGAGCAGGGTTTTTCTACCCTTAAACTAAAAATTGGTGCCATAGATTTTCAGTCTGAATTGAATCTGTTAAATTTTATTAGAAATCATTTCTCAAAAAAAGAGATCACCCTTAGAGTAGATGCCAATGGAGCCTTTTCGCCAACAAATGCCTTAGACAAACTAAATAGATTAGCTGTTTTTGACATCCATTCCATCGAGCAACCTATCGCAGTAAAACAATGGAAAATGATGCGAGAGCTTTGCAAAAATTCGCCAATTCCCATTGCCCTAGATGAAGAATTGATAGGTGTTTTTGAGAAGGAACAAAAGGGTGAAGTTTTGGAGAAAATAAAGCCTCATTTTATCATTTTAAAGCCTAGTTTGGTGGGCGGTGCAGCAGGAAGTGCAGAATGGATTGATATGGCAGAGAATATGGGTATTCCTTTTTGGATTACTTCAGCTTTAGAGAGTAATATAGGGTTAAATGCCATTGCACAATTTACCAGCACATTAAATAATTCCTTGCCCCAAGGCTTGGGTACAGGAGGATTATTTACCAATAATATTTCTTCACCACTTATTGTAGAAAAGGGCCAATTATTATATTTACCAGATGATAAATATAATCGTTGGCCACAAGATTTGTTAACAAACATAAAGAAAAATTAAAAGGATGAGTTTTATTCAACAAGCCTATTTGGGCAAGAACGATTGGTGGCGCTATTTACTCACTTTTTTTCTAATGCTTTTTGGTTGGCAGGTAATTGGTATTATTCCGATTACCGTGGTTGCTTATGTAAAGGCTGGAAATTTAGGTACTTTTATGGAAGCAGCAGAGAATGCATTCGCCGGTTTGGGAATAAATGCAAATTTGTATTTATTTTTAATATTATTGATGTTTATTTTGGGATTGTATTTTCTTTTTTTAGGAGTGAAATACATACACCAAAGGGCGTTTAAAACAGTTATTACCAGCAGAGAAAGTATTGATTTTAACAGGGTGATTTTTGCTTTTTTACTTTGGGGAGGAATATCAATTTTGTTTTTTGTTTTAGGTTATATAGCAGAACCAGAATTGTATACATGGAATTTTAGGCCAGTTCCATTTCTAATATTGCTTATCCTTTCGTTTACTTTATTGCCGTTTCAGACAAGTTTTGAAGAAATTCTTTTTAGAGGCTATGCCATGCAAGGTTTTGGACTTTGGTTTAAGAATGCTTTAATGCCATTGATTCTTACTTCGGTTATTTTTGGTTTATTACACGGATTTAATCCTGAAGTAGAGAAACTTGGACAAATAGTAATGGTGTACTATATCGGTACCGGATTGATGTTTGGTATTTGTACATTAATGGATGAAGGGACTGAACTAGCGCTTGGTATGCATGCCGCAAATAATATCATTGCTGCCGTACTTGTTACATCCGATTGGATGGTTTTTCAAACAGATGCCCTCTGGGTTGATACTTCTGAGCCTTCGGCAGGAATGGAAACCTTTATTCCGGTTTTTGTTGTATATCCATTGGTTTTAGTGTTGTTTTCGAAAAAGTACAATTGGACGAACTGGAAAGAAAAGTTAAGTGGACCTGTTTTACCAATTCAAATCGAAGAATTGGATAAAGAAAGTTAACCTGCTGTTCGATTTTGCATCAAGAATAAAAAAACGATGCAAATTCATGAAGATTTTTTGAGTTACTTGTGGCAATACAAACTCTTTGATATTAACAATTTAAAGGATAACCTGGGTAAAAAAATTACTATTCTTCAATCAGGAATTAGAAATAGTTTTGGTGGGCCTGATTTTTTTAATGCAAAAATTAAGATTGGAGAACAAGTATGGGCCGGTAATGTTGAAATTCATGTCAATGCATCCGACTGGTACAAGCATCTTCATCAGGAAGATCCGTTTTATGATAATGTGATCTTACATGTAGTTTGGCATAAAGATGCTGAGATACTTGACAAACATAAAATTGTTATTCCTTGTATAGAACTATCTCGTCTAACAAATACTTCAATATTAAATAATTACCGCGATTTAATTTATGGAAAGCCTTTGTTCGTTTCTTGCGAAACACATCTGAAATGTGTAGATCCAATGTTTTTAAATCATTGGCAAGAAAGGTTATTTATAGAACGTTTAGAGCATAAATCTGAATTTATCGAAAATCTTTTGAAAAGCAATAAAGGAGATTGGGAACAAACACTATATATGCTTTTGGCAAGAAACTTTGGTTTAAATGTCAACGGAGAAGCTTTTTTTTATCTGGCCAAAACAATTACTTGGTCAATGATTAAAAGAGAAAGATATGATTTGATCTGTATTGAGGCATTGTTTTTTGGGCAAACAAATCTTTTAAAAGACGCGGAACACGGTACTTACCAAAATGAATTGTTAGAAATATATTACTTTTTAAAATACAAATATAAATTACCAGATTATTCGATATTAATGCAATTTGGGAGATTAAGGCCTCCGAATTTTCCTACCATAAGAATAGCGCAGTTTGCAGCTTTAATTCATACCGTTAAAGGATTATTTAGCAATATAATTAGGCTCGAGAATTTGGATGATTTTTACAATTTATTTAAAGTCAAAGTTTCAACGTTTTGGTTAAACCATTATACTTTTCAAAAAGAGACTCCTTTTATAGCAAAAACGCTTACAAAAAGTTTTATTGATCTTCTTGTAATCAACACATTTATTCCATTAAAATTTGTTTATTTCAAACAAATAGGGCAACATAATAATGACTTACTTTTTGGGATTATGGAACAAATTAAACCTGAAAAGAATAAGCTTATCAAGTCATTCAAAGAAATCGGGTTAATCTCGGATAATGCCATGCGATCACAAGCACTTATTCACCTTAAACATGCTTATTGTGATAAAAAGAGATGTTTAGAATGCGAAGTGGGTAATTATCTTTTGAAAACAACGAAAAGAGAAGCTTAATTATTCCTCTTCTGCGATTAACTTCTGGTAATCAACAATGCTCTGTGCTACAATTTCTCTAGCTAATTCTGCATTTTGAAATTCTTTCACTTGCACAGTTTTGTGTTCTAACTTTTTGTAATCTTCAAAAAAGTTTTGCATCTCTCTCTTAAAATGATCGGGTAATTCAGAAATATCGTTATAATGACTTACACTCATATCGTTTTCGGCTACGGCGATGATTTTATCGTCATGTTCGCCGCCATCGAGCATTCGCATCACACCAATAACTTTTGCAGGTACGATACAAAGAGGAACAATAGTAATTTGTGAAAGGACCAAAATATCTAGGGGGTCATGGTCATCACAATAAGTTTTTGGAATAAAACCATAATTAGCAGGATAGTAAACAGAAGAATATAAAACTCTATCCAATTTTAGAAGCCCACTTTCTTTATCTAATTCGTATTTCGCTCTTGTATGTCTAGGGATCTCTATAATTCCATTTACAATGTGGGGAGCATCATCGCCAATTTCTACAGCGTGCCATGGATTACTTTTTCTTGCTTTCAATGATTAACATTTTAAATTCGCTGCAAAAGTACGAAAACATATCATTATCTCACCCAATGAATGAGATATGGCAAAAATCTAATGATTAATCAATAAACATTTCCATTTAGAATTATTTGATCGATTAAGTTACTTCCAAAAGCATAAGGAATGAAATGATAGGAAGGTATTGGTTTTGTTATGATTAAGTTCGCTTTTTTACCTATACTGATACTGCCATGAGAATGGCTCAAATTCATGGCATAAGCACCGTTCATTGTAGCTGCATTAATTGCTTCTTCCGGCGTCATATTCATTTTGATACATGCAGAAGCCACTACAAAATGCATATTTCCGGTAGGAGAGGAGCCAGGATTAAAATCTGTGGCTAGAGCCAAGGGTAATCCCTGATCAATCATTTTTCTGGCAGGGGTATAAGGAATGCCCAAAAAGAAAGAACAAGCAGGTAGGGCTACAGGCATTGTTTTGGAGTCTTTTAATACCGCTATATCCTCGGCTGTCATAATTTCTAAATGGTCAACACTTAGTGCATTATGTTTTACTCCAGACTCCACTCCGCCTATACTGTTAAATTGATTGACATGAATTTTAGGAATCAATCCATATTTTTTACCTGTTTCTAATATGGTTTCCATCTGTTCTACAGTGAAATAATTTTTTTCACAAAAAACATCAATGAATTCGGCTAGATCATGTTGGACGATTTGAGGAATCATCTCTTCACAAATTTTTTTAACGTATTCCTCTTTTTTATTTTTAAAACTTTCGGGAAAAGCATGGGCACCCAAAAATGTTGATTTAAAGGCAATGGGAAATTTGTGCGCTAATCTATTTATCACCCGAAGCATTTTTATCTCAGCTCCAATCTCTAAGCCATAACCTGATTTAATTTCAACAGCACCTGTACCAGATTGGATAATTTCCTCAATTCGCACAGAGGCTTGTACAAATAATTCATCTTCTGATGTGTCTTGTAAATTTTTTGCCGAGTTTAAGATTCCTCCACCTTTTAAAGCAATTTCCTCGTAGGTCAGACCATTAATTCTATCTACAAATTCACTTTCCCTATTACCTGCATAAACAATATGGGTATGCGAATCGCACCAACTCGGTAGAACTAGTTTTCCGGTTGCATCTATTTCTTTATCAAAATCTAAATGATTTAAATCTTTCATCAAACCAAAATCCGTGATTATGTCATTTTTAATAATCAAATAGGCATTTTTAATGGTGGGCAAAACCTTCATATCTTTACCTATAATACGATCAATATGGTTATCTCTAATTTGAACAAGTTCTTTTATGTTTTTTATGATTGTGCGCATGAACAATATTTTTTTGATATAAATGTAACTTAAATTACATGATTTATAAATCATATAGCCCATAAAGCTATATAAAATATACGTTTATCCCATTTTGAAATAAAGCCTAAGGTGATATTTGTCAAGTAATATGTTTCATAAATGAGTACTTTTGCTAAAAATTTTAAAAAATGAGTAAAGCCATATATATCGCTACAAGTGAACCCGAAAGTGGTAAATCGATAGTCACCCTAGGTTTGATGCGTACATTGTTGGGAAAAACCAATAAAGTAGCTTATTTCAGACCAATAATTGAGAATACGCCAGATAAAAAAATCGATAACCATATTAATACGGTGCTTACTCATTTTGATTTAGATCTCACGTATGAAGACTGTTATGCAGTGACAGGTGCAGATGTGATTAATAAAAAAGCAAATAATCAAGAAGATGAACTAATCGATACGATAATTTCTAAATATAAAAATCTTGAAGATCGATTTGACTTTATTCTTGTAGAGGGAACAGATTTCTCGGGTGAAGGCTTATTTATAGAATTGGATTTTAACGTATTAATTGCGAAAAACTTAGGTATTCCAACCATCATTGTTTCAAATGGAAAGAATAAAACGATTGATGAAATTATTGGTAATGCACATTTATCATACGATTCTTTTGATGATAAGGAAGTTACCGTACTTGCTTTGGTTGCAAATAAAATTGATCAAGACAGTAGGGAAGAAATTGATCAACGCTTAAAGCAAGTTATTCCTGCTTCTACGCAGGTTTATACCATCCCATTTATACCTTCTTTAGATCATCCAACCATGAAAGAATTGGTTGAAGTTTTGGATGCCAAAGTACTTTTTGGCGAAAGTCATTTAAACAATCAAAGTGGGAGTTTTGCGGTAGGAGCGATGCAGCTTCGAAATTTTTTACGCAATATTTTCGACAACTGTTTAGTGATTACACCAGGAGATAGAGCCGACCTTATTTTAGGAGCTTTACAAGCGAATATATCTAGAAATTATCCAAAAATTTCAGGTATTGTGCTTACAGGGGGTATTCTTCCGGAAGAACCTATCCTAAAATTGATAGAGGGATTAAGCCAAATTGTACCTATTATTTCTGTTCAATCTGGCACATTTGAAACTACCAATAAAATTGGATCGATCAGATCCCATATTTATGCTGAAAACAAGGATAAGATTTATACTTCTCTGGAGTCATTTGAAAAGCATGTAAATGTTGAAGAAATTGCAGAAAAATTTTCAACGTTTAATACGGAAGGAATAACACCAAGGATGTTCCAATATAACTTAGTAGTTAGGGCAAAGAAAAATAAAAAACACATTGTTCTTCCCGAAGGTTCAGATGAAAGAATTTTAAGGGCAGCAATTCGATTGGTTTCGATGCAAATTGTCGAAATTACCCTTTTAGGAAATCAAGAGGAAATTGTAGCCCAAGCAGATAATTTAGGATTACTTCTGGATTTAGAAAAAATTAAAATTATTGATCCTGTACATTCTGACAAATTTGATGATTACGTAGATACACTTTATGAGTTGAGAAAAGGGAAAGTGGCCAATAGAGATATGGCGAAAGATTTGATGTCAGATGTTTCTTATTTCGGTACGATGATGGTTTACAAAGGTCATGCAGATGGCATGGTGTCCGGAGCGGTTCATACAACCCAACACACCATAAGACCAGCATTACAATTTATTAAAACAAAACCAGGAAAAAACATTGTGTCTTCGGTATTTTTTATGTGCTTAGAAGATCGTGTATCAGTTTTCGGTGATTGTGCGATCAATCCTAATCCAACGGCAGAAGAATTGGCTGAAATTGCGCTTTCTTCGGCAGAGTCTAGTAAAGCTTTCGGCATAGAACCAAAGGTTGCGATGCTTTCTTATTCTTCAGGTAATTCTGGTAAGGGTGAGGGTGTAAATAAGGTACGCGAGGCAACTGAAATTGTAAAAAGAAAAAAACCTGATTTAAAAATTGAAGGACCTATTCAATACGACGCTGCCGTTGATATGCAAGTTGGACAAGCAAAAATGCCAAATTCGGAAGTAGCCGGACAAGCAAGTGTTCTTATTTTTCCTGATTTGAATACAGGAAATAATACCTACAAAGCTGTTCAAAGGGAAACCGGTGCATTAGCTATTGGACCGATGTTACAGGGTTTAAATAAACCAGTTAATGATTTGAGCAGAGGTTGTACCGTTGATGATGTATTTAACACAGTTATTATTACGGCTATCCAAGCACAGGGATTTTAATTTAGATAAAAAAAAGTATGAATATATTAGTTATCAATTCAGGAAGTTCATCCATTAAATATCAATTGTTTCAAATGCCCGAAAAAAAGGTCATTTGTAAAGGAATGGTTGAAAGAATTGGAATTGAAAATGGAAAAATCATTTATAAAACAGAAAAACATTCGCACGAAGAAATCTGTGATATTCCTGATCATAAAGTGGGTCTCAACAAAATTGCAGCTTTGCTAATGGATCATAAAGTCGGTGTGATACATTCTGCCGATGAAATCAAGTCAGTTGGTCATAGAGTAGTGCATGGGGGAAATGACTTTTCAGATACTGTTGTTATCGACGAGCAAATAAAGAGCAAGATTAAAGAACTATTTGGTTTAGCACCCTTGCACAATCCTCCAAATTATATTGGCATCGAAGTAGCAGAAAGTATTTTTCCAAATGCTAAACAAATAGCGGTTTTCGACACGGCATTTCACCAAACTATCCCTGAGGTGGCTTATAGATATGCCATTCCTAATAAGTTTTTAGATGAAAATAAAATTCGATTATATGGTTTTCACGGAACTAGTCATAAATATGTCACTGAAAAGGCCATTTCGTATCTTGCAAAAGAACAATCCAAAATAATCACTATTCATCTAGGAAATGGTTGTAGTATGACGGCAGTTAAAAATGGGAAAAGCATTGATCATACGCTAGGTTTTGGTCCGATGAATGGTTTGATTATGGGTACCCGGAGTGGTGATATAGACCAATCTATAATTTTTTACATGATCAATGAATTAGGATACAGCGTCAAAGAAGTAAATCAAGTTTTGCAGAAAGAAAGCGGGATGTTTGGTCTAACTGGTTTTAGTGATTTAAGAGAAATTGAGGCGGAAGCTGAAAACGGGAATCAAGACTGTCAAATGGCTTTACAAATGAATGCTTATCGAATAAAAAAATATATTGGTAGTTACGCAGCAATTTTAAATGGGTTAGATGCTATTGTCTTTACAGCAGGAATTGGAGAGAATTCGGATGTATTGAGGAATCTGGTATGTAAAAACATGGATTTTTTGGGATTAGAATTAGACCAAACATTAAATGCTAAACGTGAAAAAGTAATAAGAGAAATTAACACAACAACTTCGAAAGTTAAGATTTTAATTGTTCCAACAGATGAGGAATTGGAAATTGCCCAACAATCTTATGAAGTGCTTAAATAGTTAATTATGAATGAGATAAATAAAGAAGAATACGCTCCATTTTATTCAGGATATATTGAAAATGCATTAAATAGTGGATTGAGTCTTTTAGATTTATTGAAAGAAAACAAGACAAATACACTTAATTTTTTTAAGCAGATTCCTCGCGCAAAGTATTTATATCAATACGCAGAAAAGAAGTGGACGGTTTTAGAATTATTACAACATTTAATCGATGCAGAACGAGTTTTTGCCTACCGGGCCTTAAGATTTTCACGTGAAGATAAAACCCCTCTTCCTGGTTTTGAAGAAAATGATTATGTAGAAAATTCTAGAGCGAACCAAAGAGATATGGAATCATTGATTAATGAATTTCAAACTGTACGTGATGCCAGTATTTCTTTATTTACTAGTTTTAACGAGAATGACTTCGCAAAAATTGGTTTAGCTAGTGGTAGCAATATGTCTGTGAGAGCTGTTGGTTTTATTATTAGCGGTCATTCAATTCATCATATTAAAATAATACAAGAAAGATATTTATAACTCTTCGATCTGGATATTTCTAAAAGCAACGCCTCCCGCAAAGTCTTGTAAGGAAATCCTTCCTTTTTTAGATTTACCAAAAGCTGCCCAGTCTTTAAATTTAGATTTTGCAATAAGATTTTCCCATGCTTCTCCGTTTACTGGAAATTGATAGAGAATATTGTTATTTAAAGTCACTTCACCAATATTTTTTTTATGATCGATTTTTAGGATAAGGTTGTTCCATTCTCCCAGCGGTTTTGAAAATGATTTTTCGACCGGAACGATACCGAACAACGCACCACTTCTTTTAAATGAATCATTACGATCTGAATGATTTTCATCGTCTAGAATTTGTATTTCCGGACCACTGAGATAGGGTACCGCCAAGCTGTCTACTTCTTGAACTGACCAAAAAACACCACTATTTCCTTGCTTTTCAATTTTCCAATCTAACGACAAGATAAAACTCTCATATTCTTTATCAGTGACGAGATTATTTAGCCCGCTTCGATTTTCAAAATCGGGTTTAAAGACCATCACACCATCAATAATTTTCCAAGAATCAGGAACTGAATCGATTCCATAACCATGCCATCCTCGAAAAGATTTTCCGTCAAAAAGAGCCGTCCAACCAGGATTGGTTTCAACTACAAATAAATCAGTTTTTTCTTGTTTTTGATTTTTACCTTTAAAATATTCAAATGTTTGTTTAAAGCCGAAAAAACCTACTAAAAATGATACAAGTAATAAAATGATCGTTTTTAAATTGATTTTCATACAATTCTTTCTATTTGATTTTATTCATTTAACTTTCTAAGCCAAATATTTCTGTAACTTACTTCGCTGCCATGATCTTGTAATTCTAGCGAATCTTCTCCATGTGCTACTTTTTTTGGTTGGCCTATATACTCTGTAGTACCTTCCAATTCGTAATGATCTTGAACCAAAATTCCGTTATGTAACACGGTTATGGTTCCTTTTTTTATTCGATTGCCTTGAGGGTCAAATTTTGGTGCATGAAAAATTATGTCATAACTATTCCATTCGCCTGTTTTATTAGAAGCCATCGCTAGGGGGATCGATTGTTTATAAATAGATGCTACTTGACCATTTGAATAAGTGTCATTGGAATTATTATCTAACACTTGTACTTCATATCTCTTTTGCAGAAAAACACCGCTATTCCCTCTGTTTTGCCCTGTTTTTTCTAATTCTATGGGAGATTTCCATTCGATATGTAGTTGTACATCACCAAATTTTTCTTTCGTTTGGATACTACCAGTTCCCGGTAAAATAGTCATGCTGCTGTCTGAGTTTAATATCCATTTTGGTCCAGATGCATCTTTGGTACTTTCCCATTTGGATAAACTACTCCCATCCAATAAAACAATGGCATCAGAAGGTGCTCTAGATTCATTAGAAGGAATAACAATGGGTGGTTTTGGGCTCCAAACTTCTGTGTCTTCCGGTTTTGAAGTTGTATTCTCTTGACTAAAAACAGCAGAAAATGTTAGAAAATACATAATAAGTGTGAACTTTTTTTTCATGATAGTCCAAGTAAAGTTTTTAAATCATTTTGATTGCTTCCTGCAAAATCATCAAAGCTTTTCGCTGTTGATTCAATCATCAATTTTTCAATAAATGGAGCCCCTTCTTGTGCACCTTGTTCAGGACTCTTTATACAACATTCCCATTCCATCACTGCCCAGACATCACAATTATACTGGGTTAGTTTAGAAAAAATTTGCTTAAAATCTACTTGTCCATCTCCAGGTGAACGATACCTTCCAGCTCTGTCTATCCATTTTTGGTAGCCACCAAAAGTGCCAGACTTTCCGGTTGGATTGAACTCAGCATCTTTTACATGAAACATTTTAATATGCTCTTTATAGATATCTATATAATCTAAATAGTTAAGTTGCTGTAGCACGAAATGACTAGGGTCATATAAGATATGAACACGTTTGTGATTTCCTGTTGCTTCTAAAAAGCGTTCAAAGGTAATACCATCATGGAGGTCTTCACCCGGATGTATTTCATAGCAAACATCAACACCCATTTTATCAAAATGATTTAAAATAGGTAACCATCTCTTTGCTAACTCCTTAAATCCAAGTTCTACCAATCCATTTGGCGTTTGGGGCCACGGATGAGCTGTGTGCCACAAAAGAGCCCCTGAAAAAGTACCATGAACATTTATACCCAAATTTTTACTTGCTTCTGCGCAATACTTCATTTGCTGAATCGCCCATTCAGTCCTTTTTTTAGGATTATTTCTACAATCAACTGGAGCAAAACCATCAAAAAGCTGATCGTAGGCAGGATGCACAGCTACCAATTGTCCTTGTAAATGAGAAGCCATTTCTACAATTTCTAAATTGGATTGTGCTGCAATTCCTTTTAATTCATCGCAATAGTTTTTGCTTTCTGCCGCTAGTTTTAAGTCGAATAACCTATTTTCCCATGCTGGTAATTGTATTCCCTTGTAGCCAAGTTCGCTAAAATATTTACACATGGGGTCGAGTTGATTTTTCTCAGGGTTAGTTCCCATAAATTGAGCTAAATAAACGGCAGGACCTTTAATTGTTTTCATCTTTTAAATTTTTTTCCAATCACTATTATTTTCGCTACTATTCACACATGCATAAATAAATTGCATCCCGCGAACACCTTCCTTGATACCCGGATAATTAGCAGGACCATTCATTTTTCCATCTAAATATTCATTGAGATGAATTGCGAAATTCTTGTAAATATTTGCAAATGCCTCCAAATATCCTTCAGGATGGCCTGCAGGTATCCTGGAAAAGCTGGAAGCTATTGAACTTGTTGATACACCATTTGGTGTATAGATAGTCTTAGGTTTATCTAACCATCTAGTTACTAACTCATTCGGATTCTCTTGTCGCCAGGTAAAACTACCTTTATCTCCATATACACTAATTGCTAAATTATTTTCTTCACCAAGGGCTATTTGAGAAAAGGATAAACTTCCTTTTGCACCATTTTCTAGTCTAATTAGTACATTTCCATCATCATCTAAAACCCTGTTTTTACCAAATTTACCCAAATCTGCTGCTAACTCTACTATTTTTAATCCGGTGGTAAATTCTACTAAATTGTGGGCATGTGTTCCAATATCTCCCAAAGCTCCTCCAATTCCTGATTTACTTGGGTCTACACGCCATGCGGCTTGCTTTTGCCCTGTATTTTCTAAAGCAGTTGAAAGCCAGCCTTGTAAATACTGAACGACTACCTTACGTATCTGACCGAATTCACCTTCCAATACCATGGCTCTTGCTTGCTGAATCATGGGACTACTTGGGTAATTGTGAGTAAGTACAAAAAGAAGACCACTTGAATTTACAATCCTTTCCAGTGAAAAAGCTTCTTCGAGGGTTAGTGTTAAGGGTTTATCGCATACAACATGAAAACCATTTTGTAGGGCTAATTTTGCAGGCGAAAAATGCATATGGTTTGGTGTAACAATAGCTACAAAGTCCATCCTTTCTGTTGAAGGAAGATTTTTTTCTTTTTCTATCATCTCTTCAAAATTGGCATAGCACCTATTTTCTTGGATATGCAATGCTCTTCCTGATTCTAGTGATCTTTCAGGGGTGCTGCTAAATGCACCACAAACCAAGTCTATGTGCCCGTCTAAGCGAGCTGCAATTCTGTGCACTTCACCAATAAATGAACCTTGACCACCGCCAATCATCCCCATTCTCAATTTTCTCATATTCAGTATTTTTTACTTTTAAAAAAACTCCTTGGAAAGACCAAGGAGTTTCATATTGTAATAATTCGGTAAAAGTTTAAAAAAACAATTAATCGAGTTCCTTGATTTTGATATTTCTAAACCATACATCGTCTCCATGATCTTGTAATCCAATAAGCCCTTTGCTGGCGACGTCAGCCCACTCTGCGTTCAAGGCAGGAAATTTACTGTTTGCTACCATTTCATTCCATTCAGGAGTCCAAAGATGGTATTCGACTACATTTACACCATTTTGCTTATGCACAACGGTTCCTTTATAAACAATTATTTCAATTGAATTCCATTCGTCAAAAGGATTTGCATTTTGCGGTTTTGCAGGGATTAAATCATATAAGGATCCAGCTTGCCTGTTTCCGTCAACTCCTAATTTTGCATCGGGGTGATTTACATTATCAAGTACCTGCATTTCGGGCGCAGTTTTCCAGATAAAATCTAATTCTTCTTGTCCTAAATAAAAAATTCCAGAGTTACCACCTTTAGAAATCTTCCAATCCAATTTTAAATGAAAGTTTTGGAAAACCTTATCATAAATAATATCTCCACCATCTTTAGCTCCGGCTTCGCCACGACCAGATCCTTCACACATAATTGTTCCATCTACAATCTTCCAACCTGCTGGAAAGTGGTCCTTTTTATAACCGCGCCAACCATCTGTACTGGTACCATTAAACAAAAGCATCCAACCATCTTTTTCTTCTTCAGCACTTAATCCATTTAACGGAGCTTCGGCAGAAACGACTTCTTTTACTTCTTCTTTAGGCGCAGTTTCTGTATCAGTATTTTCAGCTTTTTTACAGGCTACTGCAGAAACTAGAAGTATTAAAACAATAACTATTGATATTCTTTTCATTTTTATAATATTTTTAATTTTTTTTTAAACAGGCATATCAGGAAGTTTCCATCCATCGCGGTAATTATGTTTGATCAATTCAGCGGCAAAATCATTTGCGCTTACAGGATCGGTATATTCCTTATCAAAAGTTGGGTGACCATCATGAATTTTAAATTTATCCTTGGTAATGATTTTAATTTGATCATTCGGACTAATATTCGTGAATTTCATATTTTCTCCGTCCCAGTTAAGTGTTTTGTTCAAGGTTTGTAACCTCACAGCTAAAACGCCCATTACGACCATTTCATTAAAAGGACCTGCTTCTTTAAAATCTGAAGAAGTTGGTACTCTATTAGAAGCACTTTCTTTTGCTGCACGAATCCAATCTTGCTCGTGAGAAACATCTATTCTTCTTCTGAATTTTGGAGAATTAGGTTTTCTACCTGATAGTAACCATGGATCTCTTCCATAACAGCCACAAATTATTTTATCTTTGGTTCCATGGAAAATTACGCCACCACCTTGATTATTCATGTCTTTTCCCTCAGGCCAACCAGCTGGTTTATCGGGCTGCAAACCACCGTCATACCATGTAACTTCTACTTCTGGGAGTTTAATTTTCATATTTGAGGTAGGTTTCCTTTCAGGGAAAATAATACTTACTTTCTCTGCATTTGGAGCAGAATCTGCAAGTAATAGGGTAGAGCTACCATTTACTTTGGTTGGGTACCCCAAATTTAATCCAACAAATACAGGATGTAAGATATGACAAGCCATATCACCTAAAGCCCCAGTTCCAAAATCCCACCAACCTCTCCAGTTCCAAGGTGTGTAAATTTCATTGTATGGTCTCATCTTGGCAGGTCCTATAAACAAATCCCAATCTAAAGTACTTGGTGCCGTCATAGCTTCAGGTCTTTCTAAACCTTGTGGCCAAATAGGACGATCTGTAAAAGCTTCTACTTTTGTAACCTCGCCAATTTCACCGTTTGCTAACCATTCTGCCACTAAACTTACTCCTTCTTCGGAAGCTCCTTGGTTACCCATTTGTGTAGCTACCTGATGTTTATCGGCTAATTTGGTTAATAATCGAGATTCATATACAGTGTGGGTTAAAGGTTTTTGCACATATGCATGTTTGCCCATGGCTATAGCTTGGGCAGCAACAATAGCATGGGTGTGATCAGCAGTACTTACCATAACAGCATCAATATCCTTACCCATTTCATCGTACATCTTTCTGAAATCTTTGTATTTTTTTGCTTTTGGATAATGTTTAAAAACACGGTCTGAATATTTCCAGTCTACATCACATAAACCAACAATATTCTCGGTTTCCATGTTTTTAAGATTGGCAAATCCCATACCACCAATACCAATTCCTGCAATGTTGAGTTTGTCGCTTGGAGCAACATGTCCTAGGCCACTAATGGCATATGAGGGAACAATACTAATTCCTGCAGAAGCTGCAAGGGTTTTACTCACAAAATCTCTGCGAGACAGCGTAAAACCTTTCTTTTTATTTGTCATATAGTTAGAGTTTAATAAATATTTAAATTATGATAACTTTTTTCCTACTTTGATCAATAGGTCTCTAGTTAGCTCTATTCCTTTTTCTTCACTCTCTTTCTTTCCTTCATATTCAATTCCAACATATCCTTTATAGCCAACATCCTTCACCATCTTCATTACCTTGTAAAAATCTGTATGAATTTCATCTCCATCTGCATTAAAGTCATTAGACTTAGCACTTACTGCCTTTGCAAAGGGTAGTAATTCTGCCATTCCCTTATAACGGTCATACATTTCTGTGCATTCATCATTTTTACGTGTAATACAGAAGTTTCCAAAATCAGGTAGTGTGCCACAATTACTATTATGTACTTGAGAAAACACTTTTGTCATCCAAGCGCCATCAGAAGAAAAACCACCATGGTTTTCTACTAAAATATTAATATTTGAACCTTTTGCATAGTCGGACAATTTGGTTAAGGAATCAACACTTGCCTTCACTGCTTCATCTCTATCAACTCCACCTCCTAAATTCACCCGTATTGCATGGCATCCTAAGTAATGTGCAGCATCGATCCATTTATGATGGTTCTCTATACCGACTAATCTTTTTTGTGTCTCAGCATCAGCTAGATTACCTTCACCATCGATCATTATCAAAACATTTTGTTGACCTTCATTTTTTGCCCGATTGTTCATTTCGGCTAAATATGCTTTATCCTTTGCTTTATCTTTGAAAAAGGCATTGACATATTCTAATCCTTCACAGCCAAACTGTCGAGACTTTGCTGCAAAATCGAGGTTATCCATTTCTTTTGCGAAAAGAGCATTGTGCAAAGACCATTGCGCCAATGAAATTTTAAAGAAAAGATCATTTTTTTCTGTTGAATCTAAAAAAGAATAAGGAGATATTAGTGAAATTGCGGCCGAAGTCTGTGCAGATTTTATTAAAAACTGTCTTCTTTTCATATTTTGAGTTGTTGAAAAAATAATTCTGAAGGGAAATGTACGGAAAGTAGTTGTCTTTTCTGTTTATTTTAATTCATTGAAAAAAATTAAACATTAAATCGTTAATTCATCCATCACTCTTTCTCGGAACTCCTGAGGGGTACATTTTTCATGTTTTTTAAAAACAGTTGAAAAATATTGGCTTGTTGAAAAGCCACATTTATATGCTATATCTGTGATTGATTGCTTTTTATGATACAATAATGAGTATTTAGACAATTCTAATCGCTTCATCATCAAATATCTCATTGGTGTAAGATTGGTTAGTTGTTTGCAATGGTGTGTGAAACGGGTAGTTCCCATACCAGCAGAATCTGCCATTTTTTCTATCGTCCAATCTTCAAATAAATTGCTATCTAATTCGTTAAGAAAGTGTTTAACACTATGTAAACTATCTGTTAACGATTCATTTAGATCAATATCTTGTCTGTCAATTAAATCTAAAAGCAAATGCAATAATTCATTAATTAATATTCTTACCATTGAAGCATTGCTGCCGTTTTTGTCGGCATCCACAGTCTGACCGATCCGTAAAAAGCAATTCCGAATTTTTTTATTTCCGTCCCAAACACTTCTGTTATTGTGGCGCAATAATTTGGTTAACTTTTCTAGATCTTCTGGAGTTAGAATAATCCAATCTGGCCATTTCCATTTTTCATGAGGCCTTCTAATTCCAACGTCTAAAATGACCCAATAGAATTTACCCATATTTATTTTAGGATTTCCAACTTTGTGTATTTCCCAAGGACGAGTAATTGTTAATTGGTTAGGAGATAAGATGGTATGTTTGTTCTCTTGACTATAGGGCATGGTGCCAGATTCTAAAAAATGAATTTCTACACCCTCATTTCTATGCCAGTCTAATCCCCAATCTTGCGGTTCATTGGCATCCCAATAGCCTACGCTATTAAGTCCAAAAGTTTGTTCGGTTAATCTTCTGCCAGGATAAGTAAACCTAGCAAGTGCATTGAATTTTACCTTATTTCTTGATACAGCATCAATTAAGGGTAGACAAGTGTCAGCATGATACTCAATTTCATTATCAATATAAGGTTGTATGGATTGTGTAGGATATTTCATTGAAATAAATTGAACAAGCTAAATGGTGTGTTTTCTCTATTTTTAAAAACGGTTAACAATTTATAAAAAATAATATATATATTGTGACAATTTCGTTAAAATTAAACGACCTAAACCGAACCTACTATTAGTAATTGAATTTCGATATTTTTTTATGATTGAAAATATTACCACGCTTGAAAATGAAATATATGACGCCATCGTAATTGGCACAGGAATATCTGGAGGTTGGGCAGCTAAAGAGCTTTGTGAAAATGGCCTTAAAACCCTTGTTTTAGAAAGAGGTAGAATGATTGAGCATATAAAAGATTATCCTACAATGTATATGGACCCTTGGGATTTTGATTTAAGAGAGCAAAGTACCCCGGAAGAAAATAAAAGACAAGAAAAACAAGCGAGAACTGGTTATGTAACTAAACCTGAAAGTAAACATTGGTTTGTTGATGATTTAAAGCACCCCTATGGAGAAACAAAGCGATTAGATTGGATTAGAGGCTATCATGTTGGAGGGAGGTCGATAACTTGGGGGCGGCAAAGTTATAGATTAAGCGACATTGATTTTGAAGCAAATAAGCTGGATGGTTATGGAGTAGATTGGCCTATTAGATACCAGGATATTGCCCCTTGGTATGATAAAGTAGAAGAATTTATTGGTGTTTCAGGTGAAAATTTAGGATTACCTCAGTTACCTGATGGCAAGTTTACACCGCCTATGGACTTGACTTGTGCAGAAAAGATTTTAAAGGAAGGGATTGAATCAAATTTTGAAAATAGATTTCTTACCATTGGTCGAACGGCTAATATTACCGGTGATGGAAAATTCGAGGGTAGGGCAAAATGCCAGTATAGAAACAGGTGCATTCGTGGTTGCCCGTTTGGTGGGTATTTTAGTAGTAATGCCTCAACACTCCCAGCTGCGCAGAGAACAGGGAAAATGACCTTGAGACCAAATTCTATTGTCTATGAAATTGTTTATGACGACAAACAAAAATTAGCTACGGGTGTAAAAGTAATCGATGCTGAGACAAAAGAAAAGATCGAATTTAAAGCTAAGATCATTTTTTGTTGCGCATCTACAATGCCCACAACACAAATTTTATTGCAATCAAAATCGAACCGATTTCCTGATGGAATGGGTAATGATTCAGGAGAACTTGGCCATAATATTATGGATCATCATTTAGGTGCCGGTGCAAGCGCAATAATAGATAATCTTGATGATTCCTATTTCAAGGGAAGACGACCAAACGGGTTTTATATTCCTAGGTTTCAAAATCTCGATAAAAAGTCAGAAAAGAAAGATTTCATAAGAGGTTATGGTTACCAAGGTGGATCTAGCCGTTCAGATTGGACAAGAGCAGTTGCAGAAATGAGTTTTGGTATAGAACTAAAAGAAAAATTGCTAAAGCCTGGAAAATGGAGTATTGGAATGGGTGGTTTTGGAGAAGTATTGCCCTATCATGACAATATGGTGACACTGAACTATGATACCCTAGACGAATGGGGATTGCCCATTTTGCAGTTTGACGCGGAATTAAAGGAGAATGAATTTAGAATGAGAGAAGATATGGTGACACAAGCAGTTGCCATGATGAAAGCTGCAGGCTTTAAAAATGTAAAAGGTTATAATGATGATTGTTATTTAGGAATTGGTATCCATGAAATGGGAACTGCTCGTATGGGTAATGATCCTAAAACTTCGGTTCTAAATAAACACAATCAGTTGCATTCGGTCTTAAATGTCTATGTTACGGATGGAGCTTGTATGACCTCTGCGGGTTGTCAGAATCCTTCACTAACTTATATGGCCTTATCCGCGAGGGCAGCAAATCACGCCGCGGAATTTATAAAAATGTTAAAAATAGATCATAATGGATAGAAGAACAGCATTAAAAAACATAACCCTAGGTTTGGGTTATGTAGCAACTACTTCAAGCATGTTAAGTGTCCTGAATTCATGTAAAGAACAAAACCCTGCATGGAAAGCTTCTTTTTTAACACCTGATGAACAAAGTATGGTCAGCCATTTGGTTGATATTATTTTACCTAAGGATGATTTGCCAGGAGCTCTAGATGTTAATGTTCCCCAGTTTATTGATAAAATGCTAGATGCGGTTGAAACCAAAGAGAATCAGCAGTTATTCAGATCTGGTGGAGAGATATTTGGGCAATTATTAGAGAACAAGGCAGGAAAGAAAAAATCTAATGCAAACAGAACTGATATAGAGTCGATTTTTAAAGAATTGTTTACAATAAATGAAGTAGAGCAAGAAAGAATAAAATCATTAACAAATAAAAAAGTAGCAGAAGTTGCTGAGACGGACAAAGAAAATTATTTATTGTACAGCTTTCTTATGAAAATAAGGTATTACACTTTGTTTGGCTATTATACTTCTGAGAAAGTGGGTGAAGAAATATTGAGTTACGATCCTGTTCCCGGCGTGTTTCAAGGATGTATTCCTTTGAGTGATGTGGGTAATGCTTGGTCTCTTTAAATCATAAAAAATGGCAGATTTACAAAAAACAAAATTCGATGCAATAGTCATTGGTTCAGGTATATCAGGAGGTTGGGCAGCAAAAGAATTATGTGAAAACGGATTAAAGACGTTGGTTTTGGAGCGCGGAAGAATGGTAAAACATATTGAGGATTATCCAACTATGAATATGGATCCCTGGGATTTTGATTACCGCGGAGCGCAAAATACTAAGTCTACAGAGAATCAGGAAAAGCAAAAAAGGTTTTGGAATGGTGCACTTGTAAAACCGGAAAGCAAACATTTTTTTGTAGATGATCTCAAACATCCTTACAATGAACCAAAAAGGTTTGATTGGATTAGAGGTTATCAAGTAGGAGGAAGATCGCTGGTGTGGGGTAGACAGTCTTATCGTTTAAGTGATTTGGATTTCGAAGCAAATTTAAATGACGGGCATGGTGTGGATTGGCCTGTTAGATATGCAGATATAGCACCTTGGTATGATAAAGTTGAAGAATTTATAGGAGTCTCAGGAGAAAAATTGGGTTTAGATCATTTACCAGATGGGAAGTTTACACCTCCGATGGAATTAAATTGTGCAGAACTTGAGCTCCAAAAGAAAATTAAAGAAAATTTTAACGACAGGTTATTAACTATTGGCAGGGTAGCTAATAAGACGGGAGATAATGTACTTGAAGGTAGGTCGAATTGCCAGAACAGAAATAGATGCATTCGAGGTTGTCCCTATGGAGGCTATTTTAGCAGTAATAGTTCTACAATTCCTGCTGCGCAAAAAACAGGTAATTTAACTATAAGACCAGATTCTGTTGCCTATGAAATTGTTTATGATGATAAACTAAAGAGGGCAACAGGTGTAAAAATAAGAGATGCAAAAACTAAAGAAGAGTTGTTTTTTGAAGGGAAAATTATTTTTTGCTGTGCTTCTGCCTTGGCTTCTGCCGGAATTTTAATGCATTCTAAATCAGAACGGTTTCCTAACGGTTTGGGGAACGATTCTGGTGAACTTGGACACAATATTATGGACCACCAGTTGGGTTCAGGAGCATCTGCATCCGTTGATGGCTTTGAAAATAAATATTATAAAGGTAGAAGGGCAAATGGTTTTTACATTCCGAGATTTGTGAATATGCCAGGATCTAAGTCAAAAAAAGATTTTATTCGCGGATATGGATATCAGGGTGGAGCAAACAGGTCAAATTGGCAGCGCTCTGTGGCCGAATTTAATTACGGTAAGGATCTCAAAAATGAATTGTTAAAACCCGGAAAGTGGGGAATTGGTTTAGGTGGTTTCGGGGAATGTTTACCCTACCATGACAATAAAATGTCATTAAATTACGATAAGTTAGACGAGTGGGGATTGCCAACGTTTGATTTAGATGTTGAGTTTAAAGAAAACGAAATAAGAATGCGTGAAGACATCCAGAAAGAAGCCTACGCTATGTTAAAAGCTGCAGGTTTTACAAACGTACAAACTTATGATAGTAAAGATTCTTTTTATCCCGGAAATGGCATTCATGAAATGGGAACCGCAAGGATGGGAAGAGATCCAAAAACCTCTATTTTAAACGAAAATAACCAGATTCATTCTGTCCCTAATGTGTATGTTACAGATGGCGCCTTTATGACATCTTCCGCTTGTCAAAATCCATCTCTTACCTATATGGCTTTTACTGCAAGAGCGGCAAATCACGCGAAAGATTTCATTAAAAGAATAGATTAATAATTATTTTCAAATATTTTTAATTTGTAAAGTTTTCTTATTTATTTTTGTTGTTTCGATAATAAAACAGGTTTATTAAACGTTATTTTTTAAATTAAAAATTGCAGAAAATGGGTAAATCTTATCGCGAGAAACCGGAGTCTTCTGAAAAAAGCAAGAAGAAAAGTAAGCAATTAAGTACTAAAAAGTACAAGACGAACTTGCAATCTGCTGAGTTGGAATACGAGTTATATTTAAACCGTATGAAACTATCCAGTCAGGGTTTCTAAAAAATCAAAACAACCTGTTTGGAATTTATTTTTCAAACAGGTTTTTTATGTCTTTGAATGCCTTAAATTCTAATGCATTTCCCTCAGGATCTAGAAAAAACATGGTGCCTTGTTCTCCAATTTCACCTTTGAATCGAACATAAGGTTCAATGACAAAATGGATTTCTTTTTTTCTTAAATCCAAAGCAAGATTTTCCCAATCTTGCCAATCTAAAACAACACCAAAATGTGGAACGGGAACATGATGGCCATCCACAGGATTGGTTAATCTTTTTTTGATGTCTTCAGAAATATCAGCTTTGTGAATTACGAGCTGATGTCCAAAAAAATTAAAATCAACCCATATATCCGTGCTTCTGCCTTCTGGACAAGACAAAATATCTCGATAAAATTTTCTCATCAATTCCAAATTCTTAACCGGAATTGCCAAATGAAAAGGATTAATAGTCATATTTATTTATCTTTTACTATTCCAAATTGATTTAAATGATGATCCAAATGTTTTCCAAACATTCTATTCCATTCTTGGGCGGTAAGTTTACCGAAAGAATGCGACTCTTTCCCTTCAAAAAAATCTTTTCCCAGATCTGCTGTTTTTTCAATGTTCGTAATCAATTTAGCTTTTTCTGATTCAAAATTTACTTGCTCTACTATTTTAAATTCTTTAGAAGTTGGACTACCTTGTTTATAAGGTTTATCATTCACGATAAACGGTTTTAAAAGCGTTCGAAGTATAAAAACTTTTAATGCATTGGGCTTAGGATATTTATCGGTATAAATCATATCGTAAGCTACATTGCAGTGAGCCAGCATTTGTGCAACATTCATTTTACCCCATTCTGGCTTACTATCTTTATTTAATTTATTAATGCGCTCTATGGTAGAATGCACATCCTTTTTTGAAAACACATCGATCATTGAATTAAGTTTTGTTTAAAACAAGATAGTAAAAAAAGCTATACATTATTCGTGTTCATTTAGCGGTCTTCTCTTAATCATTCCTCCTTTAAGATCTTTTACACTGTCCATCACAATAAAGGCGTTCATATCAATTTTCTGGACTTCGGTTTGCAATTTTGCTATTTCCAAACGAGTTGTGACCGTATAAATTATATCAATTTCATTTAAATTTTCACCGCGTTTACCAAATCCTCTTTTACCTTTAAAAATAGTTACTCCTTTTCGCATATCAACTGTAAGCATTTCTCTAATCTCATCGCTATGGGTAGAAATAATTGTAACGCCAATGTATTCTTCCACACCTTCAATAATGAAATCTACAGTTTTTGAAGCAGCCAAATATGTTAGAATTGAATAAAGCGCAGTTTCAATAGAGAGTAAATATGCTGCAGTTAAGAAAATGAAAATGTTAAAAACTAATATTAAATCGCCTATGGTTAGGCCTATTTTTCTATTAAGATAAACTGCCAAAACCTCGGTGCCATCTAGTACGCTTCCACCTCTTACAGCTAATCCAATTCCTGCACCTAAGAAAAAACCTCCAAAAATTGCTACTAAAAGTTTATCAGAAGTGATAATAGGATATTGTATTGTTGCCAGTGCTAAGGCTAAGCCGAGTATTGCAAAGACGCTTCGGATTGCAAAACTTCTACTTATCTGGAAATAACCCAAAACGATAAATGGCGCATTGATTATAATTATAAGATAATATAAAGGTATTCCAGTTGTTGCATTGATTAACAAAGAAATTCCTGTTACACCGCCGTCGATAAAACCATTTGAGAGTAAAAATCCGGTAAGTCCGAAACTAGCGCAAATTACCCCGAGAAAAATAAAAAGCGTATCTCGAATAAAATGAAGTATGGTTACCCTAAATTTTAATGCCTGTTTGGCTATCAAATAATCACTTATTTGTGCCGAACTTTGAGCACCCAAAGTTTTTCTCAACCTCTTGATCAGGAAATCTTTATATAATTGTTTCTTCTCCATATGGATCAATCAATTGATATGTGTAATTTATAGGATAATGCTTGTATAATTATAAAGAAATTCTCTTTTACTAGGAATTAAACTTCATGTTCAATATTTAATTGTATTTCAAAAAAATAAAAGACCTTTAATTCACCATTGTATCAATATGGTTTTTTAAAATTATTGTTTTCCCAAATCTCGAACAATTTTATGGATTCTAATCTGGAAATTTGTTGGAAAGGAATTTTTCTACTATTTACATCTATATCAAGTTCTTTATAAATAAACTGATCGTCAAATCCGATTTTTGCCGCGTCTTCTTTTTGAGATGCATAGAATACTTTTTGGGGTCTAGCCCAATAAATGGCACCTAAACACATAGGGCAAGGTTCGCAAGTAGTATAAATAATGCATTCGGTTAATTGAAAATCGTTAAGATGAGAACAGGCATCTCTAATGGCAACAACTTCTGCATGTGCAGTAGGATCATTGTTACTCCTTACTTTATTATTGCCTCTACCAATCACCTGACCTTCTTTTACTACGATACAACCAAACGGACCACCTTCTTCATTTTCCATTCCCTCTTTGGCTAAATTGATAGCCATCGACATAAATTTTTCATGTTCATCGACAGGAAGATCATTTTGCTGAAACTTTTTTGAAGCTTCATCCAAAAATTTTTTGTTAAATGAATTGCACATAGAGAAAGAGAAAAAGAGTGTCCGAGAATATCGGACACTCGATTAAATTATTTTAGGCTTCCAACCATATCCTCCGGTCTTACCCAGGCATCAAATTCTTCGGGCGTAACGTATCCGAGATTTATAGCTTCTTCTTTTAGAGTAGTTCCATTAGTATGAGCTGTGTTCGCAATTTCAGCTGCTTTGTAGTAACCAATTTTCGTATTTAATGCGGTTACAAGCATCAAAGAATTATCGAGTAATTCTTTAATTCTTTTGTGATTAGGTTCGATCCCTTGAGCACAGTGTTCATCAAAAGAAACACAAGCATCACCTAACAATTCTGCACTTTGTAAGAAATTATAGGCCATTACGGGTTTAAAAACATTCAATTCATAATGACCCTGAGTTCCGGCTATGGTAATAGCCACGTCGTTACCCATTACTTGAGCACAAACCATGGTCATGGCTTCAGATTGCGTGGGATTAACCTTTCCCGGCATAATTGAAGACCCCGGTTCATTTGCAGGGATGATAATTTCACCGATACCACTTCTAGGCCCTGAAGCTAACATTCTGATATCGTTTGCAATTTTATTTAAGGATACAGCTAATTGTTTTAGAGCTCCATGACTTTCAACAATTGCATCATGAGAGGCCAAAGCTTCAAATTTGTTTTCAGCTGTTCTAAAAGGTAAGCCGGTCAATTCTGCAATTTTTTTAGCTACGAGTACGTCATAGCCTTTTGGAGTATTTAATCCGGTTCCCACAGCTGTACCTCCTAAGGCCAATTCTGCTAAATGATCTAAGGTATTATTCAAAGCTTTCAGTCCGTGATCTAGTTGAGATACATATCCGCTAAATTCTTGACCCAAAGTTAGGGGAGTGGCATCCATCAGGTGGGTTCTTCCAATTTTCACCACATCTTTAAATTCGATAGATTTTTTATACAAGGTATCTCTTAATTGTTTCACCCTAGGAATGGTTTTTTCAACAATCATTTTATAGCAAGCAATGTGCATCCCAGTTGGGAAGGTATCATTTGACGATTGAGATTTATTTACATCATCGTTTGGTGATAAAACTTTTTTATCTGTACCTAATTTTTCACCTGCCAACTCTTCAGCTCTATGAGCTATAACTTCGTTGGCATTCATATTACTTTGTGTACCACTACCTGTTTGCCAAATTACCAAGGGAAAATGATCATCTAATTTTCCTTCTATAATTTCATCACAAACTTTCGAGATTAGGTCTTTTTTTGTATTGTCTAAAACTCCCAATTCAGCATTTGCCATAGCGGCCGCCTTTTTCAAGTAAGCAAAAGCAACTATAATTTCTTTTGGCATTGATGCATTAGGACCAATTTTAAAATTGTTCCTCGATCTCTCTGTTTGTGCACCCCAATATTTGTCTGCCGGTACTTTTACCTCTCCTATGGTATCCTTTTCTATTCTATATTTCATGGTAATGATTTTAAAAAATTTTACACAAATTTACGAAAAGCCCAAGGTTTTAAGGTCTTGAAACAAGATTTTTGTCGGCTTTATTTACTTAAACGATTGATTTTATTTCTAAAGTCCAAAATTGAAAAAAGGCTTTGAAAATGAGACTATTATGATTTAATTATTGACTTTTTTCTTCGTGTAATTTGATGATGGTTGTATTTAATTCAAAACCCAAAAGCAGAATTATAGAATTGAGGTAAATAAAGAGCATGATGACCAATACTGTACCGATAGATCCATATAGCTTGTTGTATTGGGCAAATTTTTCAATATAAATTCCGAATATTTCAAAGTTTAGGATAAACAATAGGGTTGTTAAAATAGTCCCTGGAGAAAAAAAAGCAAGTTGTCTTCCTTCTCTTGTTCCAAAATAAAAAAGTATTGAAAAACTGATCAGGATAATCATTACAAGAATAAGCAAACGAATTATTCGCATCCAAAACACAGTATCTAGAACTATTCCATTTGCTGTTAAATCATTCAAAAATATTTCAAAAAATATCAATCCGGCAACTGAAATGATAAGAACAACAGCTAATATCAAAGTGATGATCAATGAAACAAAATATTGTCTCAAAATAGTCCTTGTTTCGATATTGTGATAGGTGTATTCAAAACTATTTAAAATGGCGTTTACCCCATTTGTCATTAAGAACATCGATAGGAAGAAACCAAAAGAAAGCAATTCGGCGTACTTGTTATTGGCAATATCATTAAGCACATAGGCAATTGCTTCTTTAGAGCTTTGTGAGGGTGTGAAATTGAAAATGAGTTCCATAAAATCCTCTTGAAAATCAGGAATAGGAACAAAGGGAATTAAAGTTAATATAAACAGGGCAAATGGGAAAAGAGCTATAAAAAAGCTAAAAGCAATACTTCCGGCCCTTGTAGTAAGCGTTCCTTTTATAATTCCTGTGATGTACATTTCTAAAATTTCATAGACCGACATTCCTTCGAAACCGGGTAGTCTAATTCGTTCTAAAAAATTTATGATCCAGCGTAAAACAGGAATTTTATGTAAACCATCTTTTGAAGACATTTTAAAAATATTTGGCATCAAAACTTGTATGCCACTTGTCTTGAACTTTTAACACTTGCTCAATCACATCGCGTGCGCAGCCCTTGCCACCTTTTTTTTGTGAAACGTATTTTGAAATATGCTTAATCTCCGGTACAGCATCATTGGGACAAGCGGCGAGTCCTACCAACTCCATTACTGGTAAATCAGGAATATCATCTCCCATAAATAGCACGTTGTCAGGGTTAATATCATATAATTCTATATATTCTCGATATTGTTCTAATTTTTGATGTGCCCCCAAGTAAATGTCGGTAATACCCAAACCTCTCAATCTACTTTTTACTCCCTCATTCGTACCACCCGATATAACACAAACCCTGTATCCCATTTCTACAGCAGTTTTAAGGGCAAAACCATCTTTTGTATTCATTGTTCTTACAAGCTCACCATTAGGGAAAATGGTTACAGAGCCATCGGTTAAAACTCCATCAACATCAAAAATGAATGTATCTATGTTGGTCATGATTTCTTTATAATTCTTCTCCATTATTTTTATGAATATGTTTTTATGATAGACTTAGTAATCACTTGGTATATTTCTTTTTCAGTTTGGTATAGTTGTTTGAGATGTTTAGCAATTACTTTTTGATCATTCCGTCTGGCTGGTCCTGTTTGCGCTTGAATAGGGCTCAAATGATTAAGTTTTTTTACAGTCTCCAAAAGTAAAGGTTTTAAAATATCGAACGAAAAATTATTTTCTTCTGACAGATCATTGGCTATTTTAAACATATGATTGCTAAAATTATTGGCAAATACCGCTGCCAAATGGAGCTTTTCTCTTTGATTGCTATTTATTTCATAGACATTTTTGGAAATGGAATTGGCAAACTTCTTGAGTAATTCTAGATCTCTTTTATTTTCGGCTTCTAGGCAAAAGGGAATATTGATGTATTCCAATAATTCATTTTTCGAGAAGGTTTGAACAGGATAACAGACACCTTTCCCAGATTTGCATTGCAATTCATTTAGGGCCATACTACCCGAAGTGTGTGCAACAAGACCTGAAACTTCTAATTTTTTTGAGAAACTTGAAATCTCATCATCATTAATGGCAATCAAGTATAGATCTGCTTGCATTAATTCTGATAAATTTTTTGTAAATGGAATTTCAGAATTGAAGAATTCTTGATTTCTCAGACTTCTGGCATAGCGCTGAATTAAATGAACTTCATTTGCAGCATACATTGCCTTAGCCATATGAACAGCGACATTTCCTGCGCCAATTAAAACAACAGTAATCATAAGGCGAAGATAGCCAAAAGATAGTTGAGATAAATGGTCAATCTTTAAAATTGACCAAATGAAAAAGGGCAATTCCGAAGAAAAGCCCTTTTACCAACAAAAATCTAATACTAATCAGGAATTTAAAATCTCTGCTTGTGCTGATGCGATACGTGCGATAGGCACACGGTATGGCGAGCAACTCACATAGTTAAGTCCGTTTTTATAACAAAACGCCACAGATTGAGGTTCACCTCCGTGTTCACCACAAATCCCAACTTTTAAAGTTGTATTCGTTTTTCTTCCATTTTTTGTTGCGAGAGTAACCAATTGTCCAACTCCTTCTTGATCTAATACTTCAAAAGGATCATGTTTTAATATTCCTTTTTCGATATAAATTGGTAAGAATTTTCCAGCATCATCCCTTGAATATCCAAATGTCATTTGGGTAAGGTCATTTGTACCGAAAGAGAAGAATTCTGCACTTTCTGCAATAGATTCAGCCATTAACGCAGCTCTAGGTACTTCAATCATTGTGCCTACTTTAAAATCTATTGAATCATTTCTTTCTTGAAAAACTACAGCAGCTGTATCTCTAATTAATTTTTCCTGAGAAAGAAATTCAGCTTTAGTGCCGATAAGAGGAACCATAATTTCTGGATATGCCACGATACCTCTTTTCTTTAGATTCAATGCAGCTTCTATGATTGCTCTTGTTTGCATTTCTGTAATTTCAGGATAAGTTATCCCTAATCTACAACCACGATGCCCTAACATTGGGTTAAATTCCTCCAATTCGGCCACTTTAGCTTTAACGGCTTCTAAAGAAATATGCATTTCTTCTGCCAGTTCTTTTTGTTGTGCCAATTGGTGAGGAACAAACTCGTGTAGTGGTGGGTCTAGTAACCTTACGGTAACAGGTAGGCCTGCCATTGCTTCAAAGATTCCTTCAAAATCTTCTCTTTGCATAGGTAATAACATATCAAGCGCATGTTTGCGACCTTTTACGGTGCTGGCTAAGATCATTTCTCTCATCGCTTTGATTCTATCTACCTCAAAGAACATATGCTCAGTTCTGGTAAGACCGATACCGAGTGCACCAAAATTACGTGCTGCCAAGGCATCTTTAGGTGAATCTGCATTGGTACGCACTTTCATTTTAGAGAATTTTTCAGAAAGTTTCATTAGCTCGGCAAATTCACCTGTTAATTCTGGTTCCATCGTAGCCACTTTCCCTTCCATGATATTTCCTGTAGTACCATTAATTGAAATCCAGTCACCTTCGTGGTATTCTTTGCCATCTACAACGAGTGTGCGGGTTTTATAATTTATTTTTAAAGCACCTGCGCCAGAAACACAACATTTTCCCATACCTCTTGCAACAACTGCTGCGTGAGAAGTCATACCCCCTCTTGCAGTTAAAATACCTTTAGCTACATTCATTCCTTCCAAGTCTTCGGGAGAGGTCTCGATTCTAGTTAAAATTGTGTTTTTGAATTTGTTTGCTTCATCTGCAAAGAACACGATTTGACCAGTAGCGGCACCTGGTGATGCTGGCAAGCCTTGTGCGATAATATGTGATTTTTTTATCGCTTTAGGATCGAAAATTGGATGTAAAAGTTCATCTAATTTTAATGGCTCAATTCTCAAAAGCGCTTCTTTTTCATCAATGAGTTTTTCTTTGTAAAGATCCATGGCAATTTTCACCATTGCTGCACCAGTTCTTTTACCATTTCT
Source organism: Namhaeicola litoreus (assembly GCF_042679565.1). Lineage (NCBI taxonomy): Bacteria > Pseudomonadati > Bacteroidota > Flavobacteriia > Flavobacteriales > Flavobacteriaceae > Namhaeicola > Namhaeicola litoreus. Next base: position 721,419 of record NZ_JBHTMY010000003.1, read on the forward strand.
TGTTTGAAGAATCCACAATTTACCTTCTTGAATGGTAAATTCCATGTCTTGCATATCGCGATAATGTCTTTCTAAAACTTCCTGATATCCATTTAATTCTTCATAAATAGAAGGCATTAATTCCTCTAATGAAGGGTAATTTGTTCTTCTATCATCTTCTTCTACTTTAGCCAATTCAGCCCAGCGTTGAGAACCAATTTTCGTGATTTGTTGTGGTGTTCTTACACCGGCCACCACATCTTCACCTTGCGCATTAATTAAATATTCTCCATTAAAAATATTCTCTCCTGTTCCCGCATCTCTTGTAAAACAAACACCTGTACCAGAACTATCGCCCATATTTCCAAATACCATAGCCTGAACATTCACTGCAGTTCCCCAATCGGCAGGATAACCATGCATGTTTCTGTAATAGACAGCGCGATCGCCATTCCAACTATTAAATACGGCCATCACTGCTCCCCAAAGTTGATCCCAAGGATCTGTTGGAAAATCAAAACCTTTTCTTTTCTTGACAACTGCTTTAAAGTCAAAAACCAGATCTTTAAGATCTTGAACAGTAAAATCTGTATCCAGATCTATACCTCTCTTTTCTTTTAAGTTCTCTATAATCTCTTCAAATGGATCGATGTCTTCTTTAGAATGAGGTTTCATACCTAAAACCACACCACCGTACATTTGAATGAACCTTCGGTATGAATCCCATGCAAAACGCTCATTATTCATTTTTATGGCAATTCCTTTAACCGCGTCGTCATTCATTCCTAAATTTAAAACGGTATCCATCATACCTGGCATAGAAACGCGTGCGCCAGAACGCACAGATAATAATAATGGGTTTTCGTTATCACCAAATTTGGCGCCCATAATACCTTCTATTGTTTCGATGGCGGATTCAACTTCTCCTTTGATCATTTCAATCACTGCATCCTGACCAACTAAATTGTATTCTGTACAAACTTCTGTAGTAATTGTAAAACCCGGTGGAACTGGTATTCCAATTGCACTCATTTCAGCTAAGTTAGCTCCTTTACCTCCCAAAAGGTTTTTCATTTTACTGTTCCCATCCGTCGTTTTATCTCCGAACTTATATACATGGGATTTTGTCTGATTTATCGTTTCCATGATCGTATAATTTTTGTTTTTTATTTTCGACCAAAGTTAGACAGATAGACCGCAGTTTTCTATGATTTATATCATAGATTCTGGTGTACGAAGGTTTCAGTAACAATTGTTACTTGAGATAGTTAATAAATGGCACCTAAAAGTTTTCCGCTTAGTTGCAGAACGGTAAGTTCAGCTATTTTAGCTGCGTATTTAGCACGGTTGTAATTGTTAATGGCATTAAGAAGGTTTACCTGAGCTAGTCTAAACTCTACTGATATAATTTGACCTAACTTAAACTGCTCTTCAGATCTGGAAAAATTTCTTTTATTGGTTTCAACATTTTTTTGTTCAGCTTGTAGAATAAAGAGTGCATTTTGATAGGTTTCCCAAGCATTGGCCATATTGCGTTCAAGCTCTTTTTCAATCTGCTCTTTTTGAACTAATGAATTCTCTGCAGCAATCTTGGCATTTTGAACAAGTACTTTTGTTCTACCACCATCAAAAATATTCCAGTTTAAAGATACTCCACCGCTAAAGCCGGTAACATTCTGTGATTTTAACGAAAATGCATTAAAAGTATCTGCATTAAAATGGTTGTTATTCCAATTTAAGCCTCCATTGGCAGCTACTGTCGGTAACCATCCTGAGCGGTTTATTTTAATATCTAAATCGCTAATGGCAACGCTTTTTTCTGCTTGCTGTAGAAGTACGTTTTTTTCTTTTGCAGAAGCCAATAGTTCATCATAATTAAGTGCAATTTCATAATTGACAATCGTATCTACCTCAAAAGGTGAATTTACATCTCTACCCATAATTAAATTGAGGTCTCTTTTGGTGTTTGCCAGTTGGCGTTCAATATCTAAATATGCAATGCTGTCATTATTGATATCCACTTCTGAATTGAGAACGTCTAATTGGGTATTCTGACCGAATTCGTATTTGTATTTTTCTCTCAGCAGTCTATCTTTTGAGATCTCAAGCGATTTAAATTGATTCACTTTATTTTCTGTTAACCTTGCTACTTCATAATAGGAGGTAAGTAAACCAAGTAAGGTTAATTCTATAACCTGTTGCGCTTGAATTTCACTTAAATTATAGAGTTCCTGAAATCGTTTATAGTTATATTTTCTTCCTAGGCCGTTAAATAATAAATAGCCTACGCCAACATTTGCATTATAATTGTTGACTTGCGTTTTATTTTCTAAAAAATTACCATCTTGATAGGAAATTTCATTTTTATTGTCTGAATATCCTGCTGACGTACTCGCATCTAAAGTAGGTAGAAAACCACTGTTGTATATACTGGCATTGTTTTCGGCAATCTTAACATTGTTATTACTTACTTGGATGTCATAGTTATTTTCAAGTGTAATTTCTACGGCCTTATTCTTGCTTAGATTTTCTTGTGCAAAAATTAGGTTTGCGATGAGCAATGTAAAAAGGAATATACTATACTTCTTCATTTTCTGAACTTAATTCTTTAATAGCTCTTGTAACTTCTTCTTTCGTTGGTTTTACACCGGTGATTAACCATTTAAAATAAACGGTGATATTGTTAGATAACGACAGCATTAAGGGCAACATTAATAAGGTTAAAAAGGTAGCCACGATAATTCCATAGGATATAGATATTGCCATAGGCTTCAAAAACTGGGCCTGTCTACTTCTTTCTAAAAGCAGTGGTGCTAAACCAGCTACTGTAGTAACAGATGTTAAAAAAATGGCCCTAAACCTGGAAACACCCGCTTGGACTAGTGCCTCATCAAATTTTAAGCCTTCTTTAAGGTTGGAGTTAAACTTACCAACCAACACAAGACCGTCATTTACCATTATTCCAATTAAAGCGATGATGCCGAGCCAAGACAATATATTTATAGGAAAACCATGAAAATAATGCCCTGCAACGACTCCGATTAAACTAAAGGGAACCATGAGTATGAGCATTAAAGGTTGACTAAATGATCTAAAAGTAAATGCGATCACGATATAAATTAAAATAATGATAATTAAACCAACAGAACTCGCAGATTTCTGAGTTTTTAATGCTTCACGATTCTGGCCCTCATAACTTGTGCTTACCGTTGGATATTTTGAAAGAATATCAGCTATTACTGTTTCCTTCATTTCTTCTAAAATTTCAGTCGCACTATCTTTAGGAGACTGTAAATCTGCGGTTATTTGAATTTCTCTTTGACCATCTAAATGATTAATAGCCACTTCTCCTCTCGCAATAGTGTAGGTAGCAATTTCTCTAAAAGGAACTTTGTTCCCAGATGGAGTATTGATCCACATATCATCTAAATTTTTGATGGACGACCTGTTTTCTTTATCATATCGCACCCATACTTTAATTTCGTCTTGCCCTCTTTGGAATCTTTGAGCCTGAAATCCAAAAAAGCCATAGCGTACCTGACTCATGACAGACTGAAGCGTAAGACCTAAAATTTGCGCTTTATCTTTTAATTTAATTTCAATTTCTTTGATTCCATCAGGATCATTGTCCGAAACATCTTTCAGTACCGGATTGGCTTCCATAGCTCTTTTGAGTTCAGTTTTAGCAGCTTTCAATTCATCTATATTATTTCCTAAGAAAGCAACTGCAATCGGATTACCTCCAAAATTAGAACCTGAACCAAAAGTGAGTGATTCTACCCCATAAACTTTACCAACAGTATCACGAATGGCATTTGTAATATCTAAAGAGGGAAAATCACGCAATTCACCGGGTAATAGATTGACTGTCAATCTAGCCGTATTTGTACCTGGTCCGATTCTTTTAATTACATTTTGAACTACAGGCTGATTATCTGTTTGTCTTTCTGTGAAATCGATATTCACTAACCATACTTTTTCTTCAATTTCCGATATGATAGAATCGGTAATTTTTTCATTTGTACCTTGTGGCATAGTTAGATTTATACTAATTACATCACTCGCAATATTTGGGAAAAAGGCGGTTTTAACTATACCACTATTAATACTTCCGAATGCCACCATCAACAATGCTGTAGGAATTGCAAAGCCCAAAAACTTATGCTTTATAAAAAAGCGGATATAAGGTTCGTACATTTTGTCTCTAATAAAAAACAAAAATTGCTCTGCTTTTTGATTGATTTTGTAGAGACCAGTTGCTATTTTTGATGATCTTCTCTCATCCTCTTCCTCATTTCTGTGCAAGGCTTTAGAATGTGCTAAATGCGCAGGTAGAATTATCAATGCCTCAACAAGTGATATTATTAAAGTTAGAATTACCACAGCCGAAACTTCAGCGAAAAATTCTCCTAATCTACCATCTAAAAAGAAAAAAGTAGAAAAAGCAATGATCGTGGTAAGAATGGCAGAAACAATTGGAGGTATTACTTCCATGGTACCATCTATGGCTGCTCTAATTGGCGATTTGCCGTTTTCATAATGCTGATAAATATTTTCGCCAATAACAATTCCGTCATCTACCAGAATACCAATAACGATAATCATTCCAAAAAGAGACAATACATTAATAGTAATGTCTAACATTGGAGCAAAAATAAACATCCCAAAAAAAGAAATGGGCAAGCCTACTGCCACCCAAAAAGCAAGTCGAATGTTTAGAAATAGAGAAAGAAAAAGTAAAACTAATAAAATTCCGGCGATGGCATTTTTAACTAATAATTCTGTTCTTTGATTTAGTGTAATTGATCTGTCATCTACGATATTCAAAGTTAAATTATCGTGCTTCGTATTAAAATCTGCAATATATGCCTTAATTAAATCTGCAGACTTGAGAAGGTCTTCATTATTTGTATTACTTATACCTATTTCTATAGCAATTTCATCATTAAAATATAGCCTGTCTGGAGTTTCATTCCAAATATCCCTGACTTCTGCGACATCTTTTAACCGTATGATATTTCCGTTTGGATTTGCTCGCACAATGATATCATTAAGATCATCACCAAAATAATTTCTATTTCGAGCACGTATTAAGAAATCCTCTTCCTCAGTTTTTATATTACCACCGGTAATCAATAAGTTCGTCTGGCTCACTGCCGCAGCAACTTCAGTGAAAGAAAGGTCATAGGCTCTTAAATCATTTTCACGAAGAGCAATTTCTATTTCTTCAGCAGGAAAGCCCGTTAATTCGATTTGAGAAATACCTTCCATACGGCGAAGGTCCTTTTCAATCTCTCTCGCATATTGTTTAAGGGTTTTTAAAGGAATATTTTCTCCGTTTAGGGTAAAGCTAATGGTTTGCCTGGTATTTTCGATTTTTGCGATAACCGGTGGTTCCATACCCGAAGGGAAGGAGGGTACTCGATCAACCGCATTTTTCACATCGGCCAAAACAACATCAATATTTTTACCTTTTACAATTTCTACGTTGATGTTTGCCGAATTTTCTCTGGAAACAGATGTCACACGATCTATTCCAACTATTCCCTTTAAGTTATCTTCAATTTTCAGCACTACTCCCTCTTCCATTTCTTGAGGGGAAGCTCCCGGATAGTTTAATAAGATTGAAATATTTCTAGATTCTGTCAGCGGAAAAAAAGATGATTTCATTGCCAGCACCCCGATAATTCCAAAAATAACAAACGCGAGCATGAAAATATTTACGGCGGCGTCATATTTAATAAAATATGTGATAATTTTTTTCACAGTTCTTAATTATTAGGGTTAGTTGTATCTCCAATTACCTTCACAACCATTCCATCATAAGCCCCTGGAACAGGTTTTGCCAAAATCTTCATGCCGTTCTCTAAACCTTTTACTACTGCCGTTTGATCACTGAAATAAACTGTTTGCACTGGAGTTAAAATTAAAATGGTATCTCTAACCTGATAAATATTTTCGTTATTAACCAAAAGTTTTCTTGAAATTTCGAAAGCATTTTGCTCTGTTTTCGCCTGAAGATCAGCTTCCAAATACATGCCTTCTCTGAGCCCATCTCCGGCTACCTGAATAAAAACTTTTAAAGTTTGTGAGGCTTGATCTATTTTACCATTGATACGAATAACTTTTCCTTCCCAGGTTTTGGTTTTTTCAAGATCGTGCAGTTCAACTGTTTTTCCAATTTGTAAGAGTTCCTTATAATTTGCATTTATGGCTATTTCCATTTCGTAGTTAGAAGGATCAATAAACTCTCCCAATTTTTGACCCTGTCGAATTAAAGTTCCCTGGTTCACTAAAGCTTCAGTTAATACACCGTTAAACGGGGCTCTAAGGGCATACTTTTCTAACCTGACTTCGAGGTTCTTGACATTATAAAAGGTAGTGTAAATATTCCTACCTGAAATAAAAAACTTCTCCTTATCAGAACTTGTTTCGGGTAGGGCAGGAGTGGTTTTATTAAAATCGAATTCATTTAAATACTTTTCCCATTTTTGGTATTCGTTGGGATAGTCTAATCTAATGTCAGGCATGATAGATGCTATAGAATTAAATAAATTACTTTTTTGTGCCTGTAAATTGGCCAGATGCTCTTGATTGTCTATTTTAAGAATAGTTTCTCCTTTGTTATAAGAAGTTCCCGGTTTAAATTCCTTATTTAAGGGTACAAGCACACCTTGAACTTCTGAGTACAATTCAATTTTATTTTTAGCCACAATATTTCCACTTGCTGATATTTGAATTGCAACATCCTTGTTTTCAACAGATTGTACAAAAACAGAATTTACATTAGTTTTGGGTGGCAAAACCTTTTTCTGATTACTTAAAATCATGTATTTTACTCCAAAATAGGTCAGGATTAGAAGTAGAATTCCCAGAATTATGCTAATACTCTTTCTCATAAGTTTATTTCGTTAATCTTGTTTTGTGCGTTTTCTTTTATTTTTTTCAAAACAGAAATTGTTTGCTCTATTTCTTCGGATGATACTCCATTTATTAACTCCTCAATGACCTGGGTAAATAATGGCAATGATTTCTGAAACATGGCTTCACCTTTATCTGTGTAATAAATATGATTAACCCGGTTGTCTTTTCTACAATTTGTTCTGCAGACTAAACCCTTTTTCTCCATCGTCGTAATTAAGCGCGTAAGCGAGGTTTTTGATCTGTCCGTTATAAATGCCAAATCATTTTGAGCCTGACCATTTTTTTCATGCAAATATTTTAGCACCAACCATTGCTCTTTGCTAAGGTCAATGCCATTTGTCTGAAAATGATCCATGATACAAATTCCTATAAATTTGCTAGTCTTACCTAAAATAGGTACAATAGAAGTGTTCAAATCAACTATTTTTAATTGGACAGACATACATGGTAATGGTTTAAAATGAATTTAAAATTGAGGTGTAAAAGTAGTGTTTTATAATAATAGTTGCATATGCAACTATTATTATTTTTAAAAAATGAATAAAAGTCCTTGGACTACTATTTTTATTTTTAGCTTAGTCGCTAATTTTTAATTTTCGTATTTTTGCGAAATTATTGCTAGAAAAAATTCATGAAAAAATTACTCGATTTTTTGTTCTCAACTAAACTTACCGGACTACTATTTTTGTTATATGCTGCATCCATGGCGATTGCTACCTTTATCGAAAATGATTTTGGTACCCAAACCGCTAAAGCACTAGTTTACAATTCATGGTGGTTTGAATTAATATTACTTTTCTTCCTGATCAATTTTATAGGAAATGTTAAAAAATACCAGCTGTATAAAAAGGGAAAAAGGGTAACTTTTTTATTTCACATAGCCTTTGTCTTTATCATTTTTGGTGCCGCCATTACAAGATATTACAGTTTTGAAGGCGTGATGCCAATATACGAAGGCGAAACGACAGATCTCATGTTGTCTGATAAGGCTTTTGTTTCTCTTTATTTAAATGATGGAAAAGAAGAGAAAACACCAGTTTCAGAAGATTTTTTATTTGCAAATTTGAGTGAAGAAGATAAAAGCTTTACAGGACGTATGGCTAAGTTCTTTAATTTCCTAAGAGGTGGGAATCACTTTTTGATGGAGACCGACTTTAAAGGAAAACCGGTTTCAGTTGAGTATGTTAGTTATATCGCAAATGCAAAAGAGGTTTTTGTAAATGACCCTAATGGTGATGTTTATTTAAAAGTTGTTGAATCTGGAGGTGGCGGCCGACATGAACATTTACTTAAAAAAGGCGAGGTGGTCAATGTACATAATACCCTTTTTTCTTTTGATAAGCCTACGGCAGGAGCATTTAATTTTGTGACGGTAAATGATTCTTTAAAAATTAATCCTCCCGCAGAAGGAAATTATATGGTGATGGCTACCCAACAGCAAGGTGTGGTTGTAGCAGATTCACTTCAACATTTTAACTTGCGAGCGCTTTATATGTTTAACGGAACCCAATTTGTTGTTCCTGAAGGTGCTGTAAATGGAAAAATGGAATTACAGGCAGGTGATAAAGATGCTAATCCAGCCGATATGCTAGAAGTATTGGTAAAGACTGATAAGGAAGAAAAGTTGGTGAAGTTGAGTGGAAGTGCATTGAGTATTAATTCTCCTGTAAAATTTGAGATGGATGGCTTAAATTTTAGATTGGCTTATGGCTCGGTACAATGGAAGGTTCCATTTCAGGTAAAATTAAGGGATTTTCAATTGGATAGATATCCAGGTTCTATGAGTCCGAAATCATATGCAAGCGAAGTTACAGTGATAGATAAGGATAAAACGTTTGATTACAGAATCTTTATGAACCATATATTGGATTATAAAGGTTACAGGTTTTTTCAAGCGAGCTACAATGACAAGGGAGAAGTTGAACAAACATTTCTCTCTGTAAATCACGATCAATTAGGTACTTATACTACATATTTTGGATACCTGCTTTTATTCTTTGCCCTTACATTATCCTTATTTACCAAAGAATCTAGATTTTCATTTTTAGAGAATAAGTTGAAGAAAATTAAGGCAAAAAAAGAATTACTTACGCTCTTCTTGGTAGCAGCTTCGTTCTTAGGTTTTTCGCAAAATACAGAAGAGCATAATCACAACAATTATTACAAAACAATTGATTCAATTTTGAATCAGCAAGCCATAGATCCCGTTCATGCCAGAGAATTTGGTTCGTTGGTAATTCAGGATGACGGAGGAAGAATGAAACCCGTAAATACATTTGCCTCAGAGTTATTGAGAAAGGTGAGTAAAAAGGATAATTATGGAGATATGGATGCCAATCAGGTATTGGTTTCTATGATCATTAATCCTCGAGCTTGGTATTTTGTTCCTTTTATTTATATCAAAAAAGACAATACGAAACTGAGAGATCTTATTGGTATTCCTCATGATCAAAAATATGCGCGCTTTTCTGACTTTTTTACAGAAGAAGGAAATTATAAACTAAAAGATGAGGTTGCTGCAGCGCACAAGAAAAAAATTAAAACTAAATATGAAGAAAGCCTGTTAAATGTTGATGGCAGAGCTAACTTATTATTTGGTGCGCTTGGGGGTGGTATTTTTAAATTTTTCCCATTGCCAAACGATAAAAATAATAAATGGTATTCTTATCCCGAGGTCAGTTTTGCTGGATTTAAAGGGGAAGATTCTTTATTTGTGAGTAAAATAGTTCCTTTATACGCAGGTGCATTGCAAGAATCTTTTAAAACCGGTGATTACACGACACCTAATCAGTATTTAGACAGTATGCATAAGTACCAACAAAAATTTGGGTCAGAAGTAATTCCGTCTGAAAGAAAAATCGAACTTGAGCTTTTTTACAATGAACATGATATTTTTAAGGGTTTGTTTTGGAAATATATGCTCGCGAGTTTGGTTTTATTTATTTTGGTTATCGTTCATATTTTTAAAGACAACAAATTGTTGCGCCTTTTGATAAAAATTAGCTCCATTGCCATCTTACTATTATTTCTTTATCATACCGCAGGTTTGGCGATAAGATGGTATATCTCGGGACATGCGCCATGGAGTAACGGATATGAATCGATGATTTATGTGGCATGGGCAACCATGTTCTTCGGATTTGCATTTGGTAGAAAATCACCTTTAACTCTGGCGTCTACTACATTTGTGACTTCCATGTTATTAATGGTGGCTCATTGGAATTGGATGGATCCTTCTATTGGAAATTTAGTTCCTGTTTTAGATTCTTATTGGTTAATGGTGCATGTTGCTATTATTGTCGCCAGTTATGGACCATTTACAATAAGTATGATTTTAGGTTTACTGGCATTGTTACTCTACGTTTTTACCAATTCAAATAATAAGAAGAAAATAAAATTAGCTATTGATGAGATTACGGTTATTAATGAAATGTCTTTAACCATCGGTTTGGTCATGTTAACCATCGGAAATTTTCTCGGTGGAATGTGGGCCAATGAAAGTTGGGGTAGATATTGGGGCTGGGATCCAAAAGAGACTTGGGCCTTGATCAGTATTATGATCTATTCATTTATATTACACATGCGATTAATTCCGGGCTTGAAAAGTAAATATACCTTCAATTTGATGGCGGTTTTTGGATTTGCCTCTATTTTAATGACCTATTTAGGGGTAAATCATCTACTATCCGGTTTACACTCTTATGCAGCAGGTGAATCTGCACCAATTCCAAATGAAATATGGGGTTGGTTAATTTTCTCTTCAATTATCAGTATTTTTGCATTTCTTAAATTCAAGAAATATTATAAAAAAATAAAACCATGAAAAACCTAATTATTATTGCCTTCTTAATTTTCTTTACGGCTTGTAAAAAAGAAGCTCAAAAAGAAACAGTTGAAATATCTTCAAACACTAAAACAGAACAAATGCAACAAAGTATTTATGATTTTAAAGTCACAGATCTCTATGGTAAAGAATTCGATTTTTCTTCGTTAAAAGGGAAAAAAGTAATGATTGTAAATACAGCTTCAGAATGTGGTTTAACGCCGCAGTATGAAAATTTGCAGTCTTTGTATGAGCAAAATAAAAATAACAACTTCGTAATTGTTGGTTTTCCGGCAAATAATTTTGGAGGACAAGAACCCGGTTCTAACGCGGAGATTGCAGAATTCTGTAAAATGAATTATGGTGTTTCGTTCCCTATGATGTCAAAAATTTCGGTAAAGGGAGAAGACATGCACCCCATTTATACTTATTTGACTCAAAAATCTAAAAATGGATTAGAAGATTCAGAGGTGGCTTGGAATTTTCAAAAATATTTGATTGATGAAAATGGTAAATTGGTAAGGGTAGTTTCTCCAAAAACTTTACCAACAGATGAAACCATAGTAGCATGGATTAACCAAAAATCCTAAAAAATGACAACAAAAGGAAAGAATTCGCTATGTATTCATGAAGGTGAGATAAAAGACACGCAATTCGGTGGAGCAGTTTCTCCTATTTTCATGGCGAGTTCTTATCCTTTTTTAGATGTTGATCAGAACAGATATCCAAGAAATTTTAACACGCCAAATCAAGAAGTGGTTGCAAAGAAAGTTGCTGCTTTAGAAAATGCAGAGGCAGGACTATCTTTTGGTTCGGGGATGGCGGCAATAGCAACGGCGCTTTTGGCTTTTCTAAAGGCGGGAGATCATGCTATTTTTCCCAATGCTATTTACGGAGGTACTTATAATTTTGTTGTCAAGGAATTTCCTCAGTATGGAATTGAATATGATTTCACAGATGGCGTAGCACCTTCAGATTTTGAGGCAAAAATTAAAAAGAATACAAAGGTAATCTACCTGGAAACACCCTCTAATCCGTTACTGACGATTACAGATATTAAAAGTGTTGCAACTTTAGCGAAAAATAAGGGTTTGATTACGATGATTGATAATACTTTCGCTTCACCCTTCAATCAAACACCAATAGATTTAGGTATAGATATCGTGATGCATAGTGCTACTAAATATTTAGGTGGACACAGCGATATTTTAGCAGGAGTAGTGGTTGGAACAATGGATCATATCCAAAAAGTAAAGTTAAAGGGAATCAATTTTGGAGGCAATTTAAGTGATTTCATGGCTTATTTGTTAGAAAGAAGTATCAAAACTTTGGCGGTAAGGGTGAAAAGGCACAATGAAAACGCTCAAATTTTAGCAGCATATTTAGAAAAGAAATCGGAGATAAAAAAGGTCTATTATCCTGGGCTTAAGTCGCATACAGGCCATGAAATTGCCAAGGAACAAATGCATGGCTTCGGTGGCATGATGTCTTTTGAATTAGATGATAATTTAGATGCTGTTGCCTTTCAAAAAGCGCTAAATATGATCAAACCTTCGTTGAGTTTGGCAGGTGTTGAATCTACTATTTTATTACCCACTTTAACCTCACATAGTTTAATGTCTCAAGAGGATAGAAAAAAGACAGGAATAAACGATCATTTATTACGGTTTTCTGTGGGAATAGAAGATGTTGAAGATATTAAAGGGGACTTAGATCAAGCTATAAAATCCATTTCCTAATCTTTTATCAGTTCTTTTAATATCATAATTAGACAATCTATTTCTTCTTTTGTATTTAGCGTACTAAAAGAAAATCGAACACTTGTTTTTTTCTGTTCTTGCTCATTTAGAACATTTTGTAAAACGTGAGAGCCTTTATTACTTCCACTCTGACAAGCACTCCCACCAGAAGCTGCGATTCCTTTTAAATCCAACTGAAAAAGTAACATTGGAATTGATTTGGGAAATCTAACGTTCAAAATATGTGGAGCACTGATATCAATTGCTGCACTTGTACCGTTAAATTGAATATTTTTAAAATTATTTCTAAGTTCTTCAATAAAATAGGACTTTAATTCCTTTAACTTGAACATGTCACTTTCCAAATTCTCTGTAGCGAGTTGTAAAGCTTTTTCCATACCTAATATACCTGGTAAATTCTCAGTTCCTGCTCTTACAGCTCTTTCCTGTTCTCCACCAATAAGGTGAGCTTGTATCGGAATTCCTTTTTGAATATAGGCAAATCCAACGCCTTTTGGACCATGAAATTTATGTGCGCTTGCAGCGATAAAATGTACGCCCGTTTCTTTTAAATTTAAGGGTAAATGACCGATTCCTTGTACTGTGTCTGAGTGAAAGTAGGCACCATACTTCTTGCAAAGTAAAGCTAATTGCTTCAAGTCGATGGTATTTCCTATCTCGTTATTGACCCACATCAAACTAACCAAAGTTGGCTTTCCATCTGTCAAAAGATTTTCTAAATCTTGCAAATTGGGTGAACCATCCTCTAAAAGCTTTACATAACAAACTTCAATATGATCTGAAAACACCAGTCGATCTATCGTATGCAAAACTGCATGGTGCTCTATTAACGACGTGATAATCCTTTTTACACCTAAATTTCTGACACTATTAAAAAGTATTAGATTATCGGCCTCAGTACCACCACCAGTAAAGTAAATTTCCGAGGGATCACAATGCAGGTATTTAGCAATATTTTTCCTTGCAGATTCTAATAAAGCTTTCGCCTTTCTCCCATATTGATGCGTTGAAGAAGGGTTGCCAAAATTATTCATATGGGTTTCGGTCATAATATCAACAACCTCTTTTTTAAGTGGTGTTGTCGCCGCATTGTCTAGATAAATACTTTGCATGAGGTAAAAGTAATTATTTTGTAGGAATCATAAATTTGTAATCCCGTGAAATGGCCTATTTTTGTTTTTCAAATTACAAACATGAAAAAAGCATTTTTAATTTTTATACTAACATTATCATTTTTTGGCTGCGATGATGGTGATATAAATCAATCAAGTTTTGAGTTTGCCGAAAAAGTAAATGTTTGTGGAGAATACACATTATACAGATTGAGTGAAAATGGCGCGAGAGAGGCACTTATAGTTACCCTCACAGGTGCTCAAATAAAAAATTCTGAAGAACCGGTTGCACCTGTGAATGTTTCTGTCAATGGACCTTATACCGTGACAGACCGTGTTTTTGCTGATGAGGTGACATCTTCCTATTTTTGCCAGGTTCTCCCTCCAATTGAACCCAAAGTTAAAAAAGACTGGCGTGGTGTTTCAGGAACGATTTTCGTTCAGAATAATGCTTTATATGGTAATGACGGGGTTACAGTTGTTGGATATGAGCATATTATTGTTTTAAACGATGTCTTACTTGAAAGTGGCAATGAAACATTGGTTTTTAACGATGCTTATTTGTTTGGAACTTTTCAATCAACAGTTAGTCCCTAATTATTTTATGAAAAAAATCTCTGTTGCACCTTCACCATATTGAGCGTAGGAAGCTTCATTTATTTCTACTGGGTAATTTTTCAATACTCTTAATAATTCATACTTTAGAACACCTGTGCCTACTCCATGGATAAAAACAATTCTTTTGATGTTTTTTCTTAAAGCAAATTCTATTTTATATTTAGCAAAGTCGAGTTGTTTTTCTAAAATTTGATAATTATCTAATTGTCTGTATGTCTCTATTATCTTTTCAATATGCAGATCAACCTCAAGCGAGGGTGTTTTTTTTAACATTTTTCGACTAACAGGCGTCTTCTTTTTCACTTCTACTTTATCGACCCTAAATTTGTGTTCCTCTTGAAATAACAATTGCTCAGGTAAATTTTTCTTCTGAACTAATTCATTAATAGAATAGGTGTAAACAAAATCATCCGTACACCTGAAACTGATTTGATCTTCCTTTATTTCGATGATTTTACCCGATAAGTCCTCATCGACAACCGAAACTAAATCACCAATGTTAAATTGATTTTTCATACTTCAAAAATACAACAGCATTATAAAAATCTGATATTTTTTTTATCTTTAAACAACTTATATAAAACAATGGGATTTATATCATTTTTAGAAGAAAACTTGTTGGCATGTCAATGGAAGAATATGGGCATGGAATGTATGGGTTGTGGTTTACAGCGGTCAATTCTTTTAATTTTAAAAGGAGATTTTGCAGAGGCATTTTATATGTATCCCGCCATATATACCTTATTTATAATGTTCGGGTTTTTACTTCTCCATTTAAAGTTTCAATTCTCAAAAGGGCATAAAGTTTTACTTTATCTCTTTATACTTAATTTATTCATTATCATTGTAAATTATATTTTAAAAATCATTTAAACAAACCATTATGAAAGAAAAATTACCTCATTCACATGCCGCATTGATTCTAGGAATAGTTTCTATAGTTACTGCTTGTTGTTGCTATGGATTTATTGGAATTATTACAGGTGTTATAGGATTGTTACAGGCCAATAAAGCCATTGCAATTCATAATGAAAATCCAGATTTGTACCAAGGAATAAACAATGCAAATACAGGAAAAACAACTTCTATTATAGGAATTATCGTGGGTGTCCTAGCTTTGATTTGGGTAATATATTTATTCAGTTCAGGACAATACGAGGTAATGATGGAACAATATCAACAAATAATTGAAGAACAAATTAACTAGTTTCATTTTATGATCGGTCAGTGGTTAAAAGACCTCAAATATCTAGCCGCCTATATCAATCCGGCCTTAGCTGTTTTTGGTTTATATGCAGGTGGTATTTGGAGCTTCACCAATGTAATCTTTGTTTTTTTAATGGTTCCATTGATCGATCACTTTTCAAAAAATAATCCTAATAATCTCAGTGAAGATGAGAAAGTAAGTAAGGGAAAACAAAAGTATTTTGATTGGATTTTATACTTCAATTTGCCCATACTTTTATTTGTTATCCTTTTGTTTGGTACTTTCTTAGATCAAAAAGATTTTAGTTTAACAGAGATAATAGGCAATACATGGTCTGTAGGCATTGTGGTAGGTACTTGTGGAATTAATGTGGGCCATGAGTTAGGCCACAGAAAATCTAATTTTGACCAATTAATGGCGCAATTATTATTGACACCTGCGT
Organism: Namhaeicola litoreus; assembly: GCF_042679565.1. Lineage (NCBI taxonomy): Bacteria > Pseudomonadati > Bacteroidota > Flavobacteriia > Flavobacteriales > Flavobacteriaceae > Namhaeicola > Namhaeicola litoreus. The sequence continues at coordinate 737,284 of NZ_JBHTMY010000003.1, forward strand.
TGTATACTCATTTTTTTGTTGAACATAATCGGGGTCATCATAAATATGTTGCTACATCCATAGATCCGGCTACGGCTCAGAAAGGAGAGATCTTGTACTTTTTTTGGTTTAAATCAATTTTAAAAAGTTATATGAGTGCTTGGAATATACAATTAAACTTGTTGAATAAGAAAAATTTATCTTTTTTGAGTTTTAAGAACACCATGTTAAATTTAACATTCTTAATGTTGTTTTATTTAATAGTCCTATTAACACTTTTTAGTTTTGTCACGGTAATGATTATAGTTTGTTCTGGAATAATTGGTGTATTATTATTAGAAACTATTAATTATCTAGAACATTATGGTTTAAGGCGAAATACTTTACCCAACGCAGGTTTTGAAAGGGTAAAACCAAAACATTCATGGAATGCAAATTTCAATTTTGGAAGAATTGTGTTATACGAACTAACCCGTCATTCGGATCATCATTTTTTAGCAAGTAAAAAATACCAATTATTAGACAATCACGAGGATTCTCCTCAATTGCCCTATGGATATCCCGCAATGATGTTGGTAGCCTTGATACCGCCTCTGTGGTTTAAAATAATGAATCCGCGTTTGCCAAATTAGTTTAATTATTCCGCTGCTACCACAGCCATTTTTGTACCATCTGGACTGATTGTTAATCGTGTAATATTTTTTAATCCGATGTCAGAATTGATCTTTACAGGCATCCAATCTTTATCTTGTTCAGGTCTAAATTTGAAGATTTGATTTCCTTTCGCCATAAATATGGTTCGATTATTTGTAAAAGCTAAATCTTCAGAACCCTCAAGAGCATCAACGATGTATTCTAATTTGTTCGTTTTGGGGTGAACCCGATAAATTTCTGGAACCTCGTGATTGTAGTTAATAAATCCAATTAGATCTGTTCCGGGAATTCTTTGAAATGATCGACCGATATTTTGTTGGATGGGATAAAGTATATCGTATTTAAAATTCTTAATAAACAAAGCGTCCGTATCGCCCGCAATAAAACAGATCATTGCAGACTTATCGTACCAATCATAGTAAACAATTTCATTTTCTGTGAAGAGGGGTTTGGGTGGTTTTTGCTTGAAAGTGTATTGAAAAACCTTTTGGTGACCAATAGAATCAGACTTAGCTGCTGTAAACCATTTTTTTTTATCGGGATATGGAAGTGGTGAAACTTCATTTTCTGGAGTATCTGTCAACCATTTTCTAAAGTCTAATTTAATATCATACAAAGCTATATCGGCTTGATTATCTCTAAAAGAGGTAAACAGAACAGACTCTCCATCTAAAGTAAATGCTGGCTGATTGTCATAACCAGGATTATTAGAAATATTTATGGGATTATTCAATTCATAACTGGTTTCAGTTTGCACCAATTCGAATAAATAAATTTCTGATGCTTCCTGCGAAAATATAGAAGCAACAAAAAGACTCATAAAAATTACGAGGGGAATTTTTATGTTCATATTTTAAGCTATTTTAATACACTAAAAACAAAGATAAACTTAAATTATTTTAAATGTGTTCCATATCTAAGAAAACATTTTATAAATTTTAGTTAATTGGTGACCAGTGGGTTATAGCTGTAGCGCAAACTTTATTTGTGTCAATATTTTTAATGGTATGCAAAAAGCTATTCTCTTCAGAACCTTTTCTTGTGTAATTTATCAAGCGATCTTTTAGTCTTGCTTCTCCTAAAAATCGACCATCTATTGCCGTTAGAGCATAATTTTCAATATAATTCTTGGGTATAGAATCCATAAGCCAATCCAAATATCTAATATTGTTTACGTGCTCATTCATATCAGTATCATAGCGCTGTACTTTAATTTTGGTTTTGATATCGCCTGATTCAATTTCTGGAATGACTTTTCCTAAATCACAGGCTATACTTACTTCTTCAAAAGAAGACCATTTTGTTTTGATTTCTTCAAAAATACGAATCGGACGTCTTCTGCTGATATCGAAAAAGATCCACAGTCCTTTCGCTTTTCCTATAACATTTCTTCGTTCATCATAAATAATATTTTCTCTTATTCCTTTCACACTGCTGTACTCAGACATCCAAGTTTTTATGATAATATTTTCTTTGTATTTAGGATATCTATACATCTCTAAACAACCCGAAACCAGAACCCATCCCATATTCTTATTGCCTAGTTGGTATAAGCTATGGTCAATGATTTCGCAGTGATCTGCGGCTGTTTCTTCTAACAGCGTAAGCATAGAAGAAGGGGTAATTGTACCTTGTTTATTCATCTCAAAATACCTCAAAGCAAACTCTTTTTCAAAAGTATTATTCAATTTTTTTTCCGATTTACGCGTACAATTCATGTTTGATAATTTATTTAAAAATGGATAAAAAAAATCCCGCAGAAGCGGGACTATTTTCATATTTAAAAGCAATAGCAATTCGCTTCAATTACCATAGCAGCAATTTCTTTACGCCATTTTATAGGGTTTGGCGAGTTTGCATATTTTGTAAAACGCTTTAAGCCCATCAACATCATTCTTTCTTCATCGCCATCAGCAAAATAGGCAATTGCTTCTTTTCCTTTTTCGGAAATAACATTAACGGCCTTATACAAATTGAGTTTTGCCATTAATATCTGACCACTGGCTTCTTTATCTGATGTCATTTGAGCCAACTTATCAGCTTTTAATATGGCGCTTTCCGCCATATAAATTTCGATCATTACCTCGGCTGCCGCCATTACTAATTGCTGATGATTTTCAAGATCCATTCCAAAAGATTGTACAGCTTTGCCTGCAATCATTAAAAAGGCTTTTTTAAGTTTCGCCAACATTTCTTTTTCTTCGCTCAATCTTTCGCTATAATCTGGGATGTCAAATGAAGGAATTTCCATTAAACTATTTCCAACAGCCATTGCCGGAGTGAGTAAATCTATGCTGCCACTCATCGCTTTTTTGAGCAACATACCCACAGTAAGCATTCTGTTGATTTCATTGGTTCCCTCATAGATTCTTGTAATTCTGGCATCTCTCCAAGCAGATTCCATGGGTGTTTCTTTAGAGAAACCCATTCCACCAAAAATCTGAATGCCTTCATCAGTAACATACTGACTCATTTCAGAAGCATAAACTTTAAGTATGGCCGCTTCAATGGCATACTCGCTAAAAGCCTCCAATTCTGCTTCTTGGTGCGACTTACCTTTGGAAAGTAAGTCGTCTATATAGTTTTGGATATCTTTTGCTGCTCTATATGAGCCTGCATCACTAACAAATAATCGTGTACTCATATCCGCTATTTTAGCTTGGATGGCACCAAATTGTGCGATAGGGGTCTTAAATTGAACCCTTTCATTGGCGTATTTTACTGATTCAGTAATCACTCTTCGTCCTGCATCGAGACATGCAGCTGCCAATTTTATTCTTCCCACATTTAAAGAATTAAGCGCAATCTTGAATCCTTTTCCTCTTTCAGATAACATGTTTTCAACAGGAATTTTTGTATCGTTGAAAAATACTTGACGGGTTGATGAGGAAATGATGCCTAATTTATTTTCTTCTTCTCCAAATGTAACACCGTTAGGGTTGTTCTTATCGTAATCTAAAATAAAACCAGTAATGTTTTTATCGTCTTCTATTCTTGCAAACACGATAAAAATCTCAGCAAATCCAGCATTAGAGATCCACATTTTCTGACCGTTAATCAAATAATGTTTCCCGTCTTCAGATAATTTAGCAGTTGTTTTACCAGAATTGGCGTCGCTACCAGCTCCTGGTTCTGTTAAACAGTAAGCTCCAAATTTAGTTCCTGATGTGAGTTGAGGCAAATACTTTTTTCTTTGCTCTTCTGTTCCATATAAAAAAATAGGCATTGTACCAATACCTGTATGTGCTCCATAAGCAGTACCCACGGAACCTGTAGCGGCAGAAATATAATCTGTAACTAGCATTGTTGACACAAATCCCATACCCAAACCACCGTATTCTTCAGGAATTGAGATGCCTAAAAATCCCATTTCACCGGCCTGACGCATAATTTGCTCCGTTAGTGCGTAGTCTTTATTTTCAAATCGTTCTTTATTTGGCCAAACTTCGCGATCGATAAAATCAACCACGGCTTCCTTCATCATTTTTTGTTCTTCCGTAAACTCTTCTGTAATATATACTGAATCACTTGATACTTCCTTGATCAAGAATTCGCCTCCTTTAATTACTTTCATTTCGTTCTTATTTGATTTTATAGTAGTTCGTATATTCCGGCAGCACCCTGTCCTGTTCCCACACACATGGTAACCATTCCGTATCTGTTTTTTCTTCGTTTCATTTCATTAAACAGTTGTACAGAAAGCTTGGCACCAGTACAACCCAATGGATGCCCAAGTGCTATGGCTCCTCCATTTACATTAATTTTATCTTTATCCAAGCCTAACTCTTTAATCACAGCCAATGATTGAGATGCAAAGGCTTCATTAAGTTCTATAAGGTCAATATCTTTTTGTTTTAAACCTGATTTTTCTAAAGCTTTTGGAATAGCTTTTACAGGTCCAATTCCCATAATTCTAGGTTCTACGCCTACGGCTGCATAAGAAACCATTCTCGCGATTGGTTCAAGTTTTAATTCTTTGACCATATCCTCGCTCATAACAAGTACAAAAGCTGCTCCGTCAGACATTTGTGATGAATTTCCAGCCGTTACAGAACCGTGATTCGCAAAAACAGGCCGAAGTTTTGCCAAAGCATGGGTTGAAGTATCTTTTCTAGGACCTTCATCAACTGCTACCGAGTAGCTTTTTGATTTTCTTTTGCTTGACTCATCAAGAAATATTTGTTCAACAGAGATAGGAACAATGTCATCTTTAAACGTATCATTTTCTAGGGCTTTGATTGCCTTTTGATGCGAGTTAAATGCAAATTCGTCTTGCGCTTCTCGAGATATGCCAAATTGATCTGCTACGGCTTCCGCTGTTAATCCCATCCCCCAATAATAGTCTTCATGCCCTTCTTTTGCAGATTTGTAATTTGGGGTAGGGCGGTAGCCTCCCATAGGAATATAACTCATACTTTCTACTCCGCCAGCAATGATACACTCTGCCATTCCAGATTGAATTTTTGCTGTTGCAATGGCAATTGTTTCTAATCCTGAGGCGCAATATCTGTTCACCGTTACTCCTGGTACTTCATCTGTTTTTAATCCCATCAAAGAAATCAGACGTGCCATGTTTAATCCTTGTTCTGCTTCCGGCATTGCATTTCCTACAATGACATCGTCTATTCTCGATTTGTCCAATTCAGGAACTTGCTCTACTAAATAAGCAATTGTTTCAGCTGCCAATTCATCTGGTCTTTTGAATCTAAAAACTCCTTTAGGTGCCTTACCAACTGCCGTTCTGTATCCTTTAATAATATATGCTGTTTTCATGTATGTTAGATGTTAGTTTGAAGTATAAACAGATAAATCTCAATATTGACTCTTCTATTTTTACCTTAGTTTCTTAAAGGTTTTCCTGTTTTTAAAGTATGCTCAATTCTTTCCAATGTTTTTCTTTCAGTCAATAATGACAAGATTGCTTCACGTTCAAGATCCAATAAATATTGTTCGCTAACTTCTGCTGGTTCAGAGAGGTCGCCTCCAGCCATAATATATGCCAGTTTATTCGCGATTTTCCTATCGTGTTCAGAAGCATACTTACCACTTACCAAACTATCGCTACCCACCATAAACATGCCAAGAGCTTGTTGACCTAATACCGTTACTTTTTGAGGAGTAGGTTGGGTATATCCATTTTCCAACATTTCCAAAGCCAACCTTTTGGCCGTTGCGATCTGTCTGTCGGCATTTACTACAACTACATCTTTCCCTTCTTTAAAATAACCCATATCAAAGGCTTCATAGGCAGAAGTTGCCACCTTAGCCATTGCAATATTGATAAAGGCATCTCTCATTCTATTTAACTTGACATCGTCCTTTACCCAAAGATCTGAAACTCGTTTTGTCATCTCTTTAGTTCCCGCTCCTGCAGGAATTATTCCCACACCAAATTCTACCAAACCGATATAAGTTTCGGCAGCAGCAACGACTTTGTCTGCATGTAAACTCATTTCACAAGCACCACCAAAAGTCATTCCTCTTGGAGTAATCAATGTAGGGACAGAGGAATATCTCAAGCGCATAACCGTATCTTGAAACATTTTTGTTGCCATGTTCAATTCATCGTATTCTTGCTCGATGGCAAGCATAAAAGCCATGGCTAAATTGGCGCCAACAGAGAAGTTTGCGGCTTGATTACCCAAGATCACTGCTTCGTATTCTTGTTCAGCCAGATCTATTCCTTTGTTGATGGCTTGCAAGACACCACCGCCAATGGTATTCATTTTCGATTGGAATTCTACATTTAATACACCTTGTCCTAAATGCTGAATACTTGCTTCTTTGTTAGACCAAACCGTTTTAGCTTCTCGTATATTATCCAATATGATAAAAGCGTCTTGCCCTGGAATTTCTTTCATTGATTGTGAAGGAATATCATAAAAATATTTTTTCCCCTCTTTTACCATATAGAAAGGAAGATTTTTTTCAGATAGCGTTTTTATCCAATCATGAACAGGATAACCCTCTTTTTCCATCAAATTCATTCCTTCTTTAACACCAATTGAATTCCAAATTTCAAAAGGACCATTTTCCCATCCAAAACCAGCTTTCATGGCATCATCTATACGGTACAATTCATCGGATATTTCTGGGATTCTATTTTGGACATAAGCAAACATGGCCGCAAAATTCTTGCGATAGAATTCACCAGCTTTGTCTTTACCTTTGATTAAAACTGGAAACCTATCAATAACTTTGTCGATTCCTTTAGTACTCTCTAAAGTGGAGAATTTCACTTTTGAACCAGGCCTATAGGTCAATGTATCTAAATCCAAGCCGTGGATTTCAGATTTTCCTTTCGCATCTACAACTTTTTTGTAGAAACCTTGTTTTGTCTTGCTACCCAACCATTTGTTATCCATCATTTTTTGGATAAATTCGGGTAATTTAAAAAGATCGTGTGCTTCATCTTTCGGCACATTTTCATATAAACCATTGGCCACATGTACCAAAGTATCTAAGCCTACAACATCTACAGTTCTAAAAGTCGCCGATTTTGGTCTTCCTATTACCGGGCCGGTAAGTTTATCTACTTCTTCAATTGTTAAGCCGAGTTCTTTTACACTGTGAAATAAACTCATAATCCCAAATATCCCAATGCGGTTACCTATGAATGCGGGTGTGTCTTTGGCTAAAACAGAGGTTTTACCCAAAAATTTCTCTCCATAATTCATTAAAAAATTAACCACTTCAGGATCACAATTTGGTCCGGGAACTACTTCAAATAATTTTAAATATCTGGGCGGATTGAAGAAATGGGTGACAGCAAAATGTTTTTGAAAATCTTCACTGCGGCCTTTATTCATGAAACTAATCGGAATGCCTGAAGTATTTGAAGTAATCAAGGAGCCGGGGGAACGGTATTTTTCAATTTTTTCAAATACCTGCTGCTTGATATCTAATCTTTCTACAACTACTTCAATGATCCAATCATAATCTTTAATTCTGTGAATATCATCTTCTAAATTTCCTGTAGATATTCTCTCGGCAAATTTTTGGTTATAGATAGGAGAGGGGTTTGATTTCAAAGCTGTCTGTAAACCGGTGTTTACGATTCTATTTCTTACAATCTTACTTTCTAAGGTTAAACCTTTGGCTTTTTCCTGTTCATTGATTTCTCTTGGAATGATATCTAAGAGTAAAACTTCCACACCAATATTGGCGAAATGGCAAGCTATCCCGGACCCCATGATTCCAGATCCTATAACGACTACTTTTTTAATATGTCTTTTTTTCACTTTATAAAAGTTTAGTTTGTTCGTACTAAAAAATGGCTTTTTCTGAAATGAGCCTGTTTATCAATTCAGTTACTTCAAAAAAATGTTCAATTTTAGATTCGTCTATGTTTTCTTTGATTGAATTATTAAATTGTAAAACTGTATTTTTTGAAATTTCTCTTTTTTCTTTTCCCAAGGCCGTAAGTTTAATTAGGACGCCTCGACCATCTTCTGGATTTTTCTCTCTGTAAATGAGTCCTTTTTCTTCCATATTTTTCAATATCCTGGATAAACTCGTTGATTCCATGCCCATAGAGGGACCTAGGGCAGTAGAGGGAGTGCCTGTATCTTGATCAATATACAACAAAGCCATACCCATGGCCATAGTACTTTCGTGTTTCATTGCCTGCTCATTATATGACTTGGCTACCGATTGCCAAGTTGCTCTTAGAGCATGATCTATGGTTTTTTCCCTTTTCATTGTTTCAAAGATAAAAAAATATATTATGCACGCATAGTATATTTGAAAATTTTGTTTTTTTTCCTGAGAGTTATTTGTAAATTAGGCGTCAGCAATGCTCAAATAAAATTCATGGAAATACGCCAACTCATAGGGAAACTAATAATTCAAGAAAATATTAGTCCGATAGAAAGAAATAAAATACCCAACACATTTGTCATTAACATACCCAATCCGCTTGCATCTTATTACGGTAGATTCACAGCGATAGAGAAACCACACTCCATTGTTTTTGTAACAAAAGAACCCGCGTCTTTTGAAAAAATATTGCGTGCAACCACCAAAATCAATAAAGAAACGGATTTTGATATTGCGGGGGCGAAATGTGAGATTACCATTGGTAAGAAAAAGTACAGTGGGATTCGAGTGAAACGAATTAACAGACACAATTTTATCGAAGAAGTACAGCGTTTGTATCAAAAAGAGGGTTTTGAATTTGCCAAACCTGTTCGAATGAAAGAAGATACTGATGCTTTAGTGAGGGTGAATAAATTTTTTACCATAAAGAAAATTACTGATCATATTTGGCAATCAAATGGCAATCCTAATCGATATTATATTCATATTCCTAAATACATAGATTGGAATGAATTTAGAGATGTAACCTTTGATATCAAGAACAATGTCTCTGTAACAGGCTATGATGTAGCAAAAGGAATCTTTTATGAGAATAATGGTATCACAGAGATGGTAAGGATAATTAAACCGGATATTACTGAAGCTATGGTAAAAGAAATTTATGAAAAATACAGAGATAGACTTTCGTAAATCAATCAAAATTTAATCGAGCTGTTAAGCGTCAAATTTATATATTTGGCGCTTAATTGTTTTATATGCCCTCAATTCTGATTACAGAAAATATCGTTAAAAACTACGGCGATTTTAAAGCACTCAATAATATTTCAGTAGAAGTACCCACCCAAAGTATATTTGGCTTATTAGGTCCCAATGGAGCCGGAAAAACAACTTTGATCAGAATCATCAATCAAATTACCATGCCCGATGAAGGGAGAGTGATCTTTGACGGAAAACCGTTGTTGCCCGAAGATGTCGGTAATATTGGATATTTACCAGAAGAGAGGGGTCTGTATAAACGCATGAAGGTTGGAGAACAATGTATTTATTTGGCACAGCTTAAAGGCTTGTCAAAACAAGATGCAAAACTAAGGTTAAAATACTGGTTTGATAAGTTTGAAATTGGTAATTGGTGGGATAAAAAAGTGGAAGAATTATCAAAAGGAATGGCTCAAAAGGTTCAATTTATTGCCACTGTAATGCATAAGCCCAAATTACTCATTTTTGATGAACCTTTTAGTGGTTTTGACCCAATCAATGCAAATTTGATCAAAGACGAGATTTTACAATTAAAAGAAGAGGGAGCAACCATTATTTTTTCTACCCATAGAATGGAATCTGTTGAAGAATTGTGTGAATATATTGCACTTATTCATCAGTCGAATAAAATTATAGACGGGAAATTATCCGACATCAAAAAAGAGTTTAAAACACATACTTTCGAGGTAGGTTTGCACACTGAGGATAAAGATTTTTTATTCAAAGACCTAAGTCAGAAATTTATGGTTGAACCCGCAAATTTTAAATCATTAGAGGACGATTTGAAACTGAGAATTAAATTGTCAGATGAAGAAACGGGTAGTGAATTGATTCGATATTTAAACAGTAAATCTACCATCAACCATTTTGTGGAAGTGATTCCCACTGCCAGTGATATTTTTATTCAAGCCGTTAAACAACACAGTTTATGAAAAAGTTAAAACTAATAATAGAGCGTGAGTTCCTGGCAAAAGTGAGAAACCGGTCGTTTATTGTCATGACTTTTTTAAGTCCTTTAATAATGATAGGAATGATCGCCTTGGTTGCTTTTTTATCTAAAAGCAGTTTGGAAAAAAGGAGTGTTGTTGCCTATGTGGATGAGTCGGAATTATTTACAGAGGAAGATTTTTCAGGTAGATCCATTGATTTTATGAATTTGTCGGAGGTTGGTATTGAAAAGGCCAAGACAATTGTGATGGAAGCTAATCAAGATGGATTGCTCTATATTCCTAAAAAGGACAGCCTTAATGAAATGGCCTCATCCATTCAGTTTTTTTCTAAGGAAACGCCCGGAATGGTATTAATGGGTGATTTAGAAAATACCATCGAGAGAAAGTTGGAAAAGGAAAAGATGGAACAATTGGGTATAGACCTCCAGAAGTTAGATCAGGCAAATATCGACGTAGAAATTAACATGTCAAATTTTGTTGGTGAACGTTCCTCTAAAATGATCAACGGAATTAAAGTTGCCATGGGTATGGGCGCAGGTTATTTGATCATGATGTTCATTATTATTTATGGCGCTATGGTGATGCGCAGTGTCATTGAAGAGAAGACAAGCAGAATTGTTGAGGTCATCATTTCTTCGGTAAAACCATTTCAATTGATGTTAGGTAAAGTATTGGGAACAGCAGGGGCAGGTTTACTGCAATTTTTTATCTGGGCTGTGATACTTTTGGTTTTGTTTTTCGGATTGAGTTTCTTTTTTGGCGTCGAGTTGGGAGGTATGAATCAGGCTCAAATGACCCCGGAACAAATGGAGATTTTAAAGCAAAACGATTTTCAGTTTGCCATGGAAGAAGTAATGAAACTACCCATTATTAGCATGTTTTTTTGGTTTATTTTATTCTTTTTGGGCGGTTATTTATTGTATAGTTCTTTGTATGCGGCCATAGGTTCAGCCGTAGACAATGAGACAGATACCCAGCAGTTTATGATGCCCGTGATCATGCCTTTGATGATTGGTGTTTATGTGGGATTTGCCACGGTAATCAATGATCCGCATGGAACCATCGCAACTATTTTTTCTTTTATTCCTTTTACCTCTCCAATTGTCATGTTGATGAGGATTCCTTTTGGAGTGCCCTGGTGGGAAATAGTAATTTCATTAATCATTTTATACATCACTTTTTTTGTAGTGATTTGGATTGCTGCAAAGATCTACCGTGTTGGTATATTGATGTACGGGAAAAAGGCGAGTTATAAAGAGCTTTGGAAGTGGATTAGGTATTAGGTATAAAGTTAAAAGGATAAAGTTCAAGGGACAAAGGATAAAGTTTCTGCCTATAAAAGGGAAAGTGGATCAACTTTAACTTTTTTCCTTTAAATACTTACTTCAATAACACAAATGGCATAGATAAAAAATTGTTATGTGTTTATGCAAAGAAAGTTAAGTCCAAGAATATTTGAATTTGTGGTAAATATTTTAAAACTAACTCGCAATTTGAGCAATTCAACTGAGTGTAATGTTATTAAATATCAACTTATAATATCAGCTGCTTCTTCTGGAGAAAATGTGAGGAATCCCATGGCGCCGGTTTAAGAGCAGACTTTTCTCATAAAGTTAGAATTGCATTAAAAGAAATTTCTAGCGAAAACACTTTGGATCTTGAAGTCCTTCTTTCTGAATTCGTAGAATTAAAAAATATTCTATATGCTATAGCTAACAAATCTCGTAAATAATTTTCTACACAAAATCTCCGGAAGCTAAACCTCTTACTTCTGTTGTCCTTATTCTTTTTCATTGTCCTTTTTTTATTCTTTGTCCCTGCCCTGGGCAGGCAGGCTTTATTCTTTGTCCTTTATTCTTTGTCCGTTATACTTTAAACCATATTTTTGCTAGATACTAGAAAAACAAACCGAACTATGTCCAGAATCCTAATCGTAGAAGACGAAGCTGCCATCAGAAGAGTTTTGACTAAGATTATTTCGAATGAGTACAAAGATTATCAGATTGAAGAGGCTGAGGATGGTGCTATGGGCTATCATATGATCGAAAAGGCGGATTATGACTTGGTATTATGCGACATTAAGATGCCCAAAATGGATGGCGTAGAAGTACTCGAAAAAGCGATGAAAATCAAACCGGAGACTCCTTTTATCATGATCTCGGGTCATGGTGAATTGGAAACTGCCGTAAATAGTATGCGTCTCGGTGCCTACGATTACATTTCAAAGCCACCTGACCTCAATCGCTTGCTGAATGCGATCAGAAATGCCTTAGATAAGAAGCAATTGGTCACTGAAAATAAAATCTTAAAAAGTAAGATCAATAAGAACACCGAAATGATCGGTGAAAGTAAGGCAATTTTAAAAATAAAAAATATTATTGATAAGGTAGCACCAACTGAAGCACGAGTACTGATTACCGGGCCTAATGGTAGTGGAAAGGAATTGGTAGCGCATGCCCTCCATTATCAAAGTCAACGTGCCAATGGACCTATGATCGAAGTGAATTGTGCGGCAATTCCTTCAGAATTAATTGAAAGTGAATTGTTCGGACATATGAAGGGTTCGTTTACTGGTGCCAACAAAGATAGGGCCGGAAAGTTTGAGGCAGCAAATGGAGGAACTATTTTCTTAGATGAAGTGGGGGATATGAGTTTATCGGCGCAAGCCAAGGTGCTGAGGGTACTGCAAGAAAACAAAATTACCCGTGTTGGGAGTGATAAGGATATTCAGGTTGATGTCAGGGTGATTGCTGCAACGAATAAGAATTTACAAAAGGAGATCGATAAAGGAAGATTTAGAGAAGATCTTTACCACAGGTTAGCGGTCATTTTGATCGAAGTTCCTTCTTTGAATGAAAGACCGGAAGACATTTCACTTTTGATCGACTATTTTGTCAAGCGCATCGCAGAAGAACAAGGTGTTTCTCCCAAACAATTTAGTGAAGAGGCGATCGAGTTGCTGAAAAATTACCAATGGACAGGAAATATTCGAGAATTGAGAAATGTGGTGGAAAGATTGATGATCTTGGGCGGACAGGTTATTTCGTTGGAGGATGTACAGTTGTTTGCGAGTAAATAAGTTATACTTATCATTTTTTAAGTTGAATGACCACCCCGGTACTTCGTACCACCCCCAGCCAAAGGCTGGCAGGCAGGTTCCTGAGAGGAGGGGAATAATAGTTGTCAATAACCTTTTCTAAAACAAGTCAAGGGCATCTCCTCCTCTTAGGAGGAGCCTGCCTGCCGCAGGCAGGTACCCGAAGGCTTGCCTGCCGGAGGCAGGGGGAGGTGGTAAAAGGAATATCTTTTAAACAAATTAATTACCACCCCGGCTTTTCAGCCAGCCCCATCCTATTTCTGACAGGCAGGCGGGCTCCTGAGAGGAGGGGATGAGTTTAATTTGTTTTTTAGACTGAAGTTTATATAACCACCCCGGTACTTCGTACCACCCCCTGCCTCGCCGGCAGGCGGGCTCCTAAAAGGAGGGGAAGGTTTTTTAGTAAAATAGCTTCAGATATCTTTTAACTCCTCATTTTTTCTTACTTTTCTTATTTCATATCAATGTAAATCATTTACCTATGCCAAACCCCTATCAAGTCAACCAAACCATAAGTCTGGCGCATTTAAAAACTAAAGAGGTTATTCCCAATGCCAAAGACAAACTCAAAAAAGTAAGAAAGAAACTCGCGAAGATTCAGGATACCATGTATGCGCATAACAAATACAGTGTACTCATCTGCCTACAAGGAATGGATACCGGAGGAAAGGACAGTCTGATCAGGGAAGTCTTTAAGAATTTTAATACGCGTGGAATTAATGTTCATAGTTTTAAACAGCCCACAAGTCAGGAGAAAGAACACGATTTTATTTGGCGACACTATCTCGCTTTACCTGAACGAGGAAAATTTGCGGTCTTTAACCGTACCCATTACGAAAATGTGCTGGTTACCCGTGTGCATCCTGCATATATTTTAAGCGAAAATATTCCGGGTATTGATGATGTTTCTCAAATAGATGAAACATTCTACCATCAGCGCATGGAGCACATCAATCAATTCGAAAAGCATTGGAGCGACAATGGGATGATTATTTTGAAGTTTTATCTACACCTCTCTAAAAAAGAACAAAAAAATCGTTTGTTGCGGCGTATTGAGTTACAAGAAAAAAACTGGAAATTTAGTTCCGGAGATCTCGAAGAAAGACAATTATGGAACAAATACATGTTTTGTTATGAGGATATGCTCAACCGCACCTCAAAAAAGGATGCGCCATGGTTTGTGATTCCGGCAGATGACAAAGATTCTTGTCGCTTAATCGTGGCTGAAACCATTTTAGAGACCTTGGAAAGATATACAGATATTCAGGAACCGGAATTAGACGAAAAGACCTTATCTCAATTAGAAGAATATAAGCAGTTGTTGCGCAGTGAGGATGAACATAAGCTGTAAAGAAAGTATAGTATGTGTTTTGATCCATTTTGAACAGGTTCATAAGTAAATTCCAGATATTGATTTCCATACACTATCCATACACTATCCATACTCCATCTATGCTTTATCTATACACCATCTAAACTTGATAAAATTGGTTTGTTTTTTATTTGGATTAAGCACTTTATTTAGCGATTTTTGTTTTTTTAATATTAAGTTTTATCACGAAATATAGCTCAGATAAGCATAAATGGAATGAACTTCATACAATGATTAGAAAATTCATACGTTAAGTAAGGTGAGTTGAAAATTTTCATCACCTCAAATAATTATAAATCCCCAAAAAAAATTTAACCCAAAACCATGCAAAAAATAGCTTTAATAACAGGAGTCACAGGACAAGATGGTGCTTATCTCAGTGAATTTCTCCTCAAAAAAAATTATATCGTTCACGGAATTAAAAGAAGGTCTTCTTTATTCAATACAGATCGAATCGATCATTTGTATCAAGATCCACATATAGCCAATCAAAATTTTGTGCTTCATCATGGAGATATGACGGACAGTACCAATTTGATCCGCATTATTCAGGAAGTACAACCTGATGAGATCTATAATCTGGCTGCGATGAGTCATGTACACGTTTCATTCGAAATGCCTGAATATACTGCCAATGCAGACGGTATTGGTACTTTGCGTTTATTAGAAGCGATCCGGATTTTGGGCATGGAGAAAAAAGTGAGGATTTATCAGGCTTCGACTTCAGAGCTCTACGGAAAAGTGCAGGAAATCCCCCAAACAGAAAAAACACCGTTTTATCCCAGAAGTCCGTATGCCGTAGCAAAAATGTATGCCTATTGGATCACAGTAAATTACCGCGAAGCTTATGGAATCTATGCGTGTAATGGGATTTTGTTTAACCATGAATCACCCATTAGAGGAGAGACTTTTGTGACGAGAAAAATAACACGAGCCACTTCCAAAATTGCCTTGGGGTTACAAGATAAATTGTACTTAGGAAATTTAGATGCCAAAAGAGATTGGGGTCATGCGAAAGATTATGTGCGGATGATGTGGATGCTATTGCAACACGAAACCCCTCAGGATTGGGTAATTGCCACTGGAAAAACGACGACCGTAAGAGATTTTGTTAAAATGGCTTTTGCTGAAATAGGTGTTGAGTTGGAATTTAAAGGAAAAGGTGTAGATGAAAAAGGGTATATCAAATCTTCAAATCACCCTAACTATAAAGTTGAGATAGGAAAAGAGGTTGTAGCCGTGGATCCGCGTTATTTTAGACCTACTGAAGTTGAATTGCTGATAGGCGATGCAAGTAAGGCGAAAGAAGAATTGGGCTGGGTTCCACAATACGATTTACAAGATCTGGTAAAAGATATGATGAAAAGCGATTTAAAACTCATGCAAAAAGACAGGTATCTGCATGAAGGAGGTTATGATGTGTTGAATTATTTTGAATAAAATAGTTTTTTCACAAAAGACACAAAGAAGTCACCAAACACTCAGAGGAAAAACAATAATTTTGTTGGTAAATATATGATTACAGAAAACGATCTGGCTTTTAAAGTGATAGGTGCTGCGATAGAAGTACACAAAAGGCTTGGTCCGGGATTGTTGGAGTCAGCTTATCAGGAATGTTTGGCTTTTGAGTTAAAAAAGAGCGGTTTAAAAGTAGAAAAGGAAGTTCCTAGGCCTATTGTGTATAAAGAGATTCAACTCAATCATGGATATAGAATAGATCTTTTAATCGAGGATTTATTGGTAGTTGAATTAAAAACAGTAGAGACATTCACCGATGTTCATCTTGCACAAGTGCTAACTTATTTAAAATTGGGTGGATACAAACTGGGTTTACTTATTAATTTTAATGTAACCAAATTATCAGAAGGTATAAAACGTGTAATCCTGTAATCTTTGTGTTACTTTGAGATTTCTTTGTGTCTTTTGAGCAACAAAAAATATGAGAAAAGATTCTAAAATATATATTGCCGGACATCGCGGACTTGTAGGTTCTGCGATAATGAAAAACCTCAAGGCAAGAGGTTACCATCATTTTATTACCAGAACACATAAAGAGCTCGACCTGAAAGATCAAAGGGCTGTCGCAGATTTTTTTGAAAAAGAAAAACCTGACTACGTTTTTCTGGCGGCGGCTAAAGTGGGTGGTATAGTGGCGAATAATACCTATAGAGCGGATTTTATCTATGAAAATCTGATGATTCAAAATAATGTGATTCACCAGAGTTATTTGCATAAGGTAAAAAAATTATTGTTCTTAGGATCTACATGTATATATCCGAAAAACTGTCCGCAGCCCATGAAAGAGGAGTATTTACTCACTGACGAATTGGAATACACCAATGAGCCCTATGCTTTGGCTAAGATTGCTGGAATAAAAATGTGTGAGAGTTATAATATCCAATATAAGACCAACTTCATCGCCGTACAACCTACAAATTTATACGGACCCAACGATAATTTTGATCTTGAAAAATCGCATGTTTTACCCGCATTGATCCGGAAAATTCATCTGGGAAAAGCTTTGGAAAAAAATGATTGGAAAACGATAAGAGAAGATATCGATAAGTTACCCATCGAAGGAATTAACGGACAGAATTCAGAAGAAGAAATTCTAAAAGTCTTATCTGCTTACGGTATTAGTTCCTCACCTTTTAAGGGAGGTGCCCAAAGGGAGAAGGGGTCAGATGCCATATCCGTTGAAATCTGGGGCTCCGGGAAACCCATGCGCGAGTTTTTATGGAGTGAAGATATGGCTGATGCTTGTGTACATTTGATGGAAAATGTAGATTTTAAAGACATTATTTCTAATGATGTGGAGAGATCGAGTTCCCAAAAAGAAATCCGAAATACCCATATCAACATCGGAACAGGAAAAGAAATTTCGATCAAAGAATTGGCCGAGACCATCAAAAAAATAGTTGGTTTTAATGGAGATCTTGTATTTAATGCAGAAAAACCAGATGGAACCATGAGAAAATTGACTGATTCTTCAAAGCTGAAAAAATTGGGCTGGAAATATTCGGTTGAGTTGGAAGAAGGGATTGAAAGAATGTATAAGTGGTATGTGAGGGGGTAGTGGGATTATGCGGTTATGCGGTGATGCAGTGATACGGTGATGCAGTTATACGGTTATGCGGTTATGGAGTGATACGGTGATGCAGTAGTGCGGTTTTTGTGGTGAAAGGGTGAAGGAGTGCCTGACCGCCGGGGCGGGAAAGAGTGAAGAGTAATGTTGAGAAATTTTAATAATGATCGGTTTTGTTATGAATTTGTAACTTAACTAAGGAGGGGCTATAAAAAATCAAACAAGAAAAGTGTGGATACTTTACAATATTAGCATATCATCACAGTAAAATGATTTCAAGCATTTTTTAAGGATAGAATTACATATTATGAAAAACTTCGCCATGATCGGAGCGGCGGGCTATATCGCTCCAAGACACATGAAAGCCATCAAAGAAACAGGAAATGATCTCGTTGCTGCGATGGATAAATTTGACAGTGTAGGCGTTATCGATTCCTATTTTCCCAATGCTTCTTTTTTTACAGAATTTGAAAGGTTCGACCGACATATAGATAAACTCAAAAGAACCGGTCATCAATTAGATTATGTTTCGATCTGTTCTCCCAATTATTTACACGATGCACACATCCGTTTCGCCTTACGACAAGGAGCTGATGCCATTTGCGAAAAGCCATTGGTGCTGAACCCCTGGAATATGGATGCGTTGGCTCTGATAGAGAAAGAAACAGGTCATAAGATTTATAATATATTGCAGCTCAGGGTGCATCCCAGTATTATTGCTTTAAAGGAAAAAATCGAAAATGGGCCTAAGAACAAGGTCTATGATATAGATCTCACTTATCTCACTTCGAGAGGAAAATGGTATTACACTTCCTGGAAAGGAGATCTATCTAAATCAGGAGGAATTGCCACCAATATTGGGGTTCATTTTTTTGATATGCTTTCATGGATCTTTGGTAGTTTGAAAAAAAATACCGTGCATATCAATACACATGATCGCTCAGCCGGTTTTTTAGAGTTTGAAAAAGCCAGAGTTCGATGGTTCTTATCCATCAATTTTGACCTATTGCCTGATGATGTCAAGGCCAAAGGACAAACCACTTACAGATCGATAACCATAGAAGGTGAAGAACTGGAATTCAGCGGAGGATTTACCGATTTGCATACTACTTCCTATGCCGATATACTGCATGGTAAAGGTTATGGTCTCGAAGCGCCGCGCCAGGCTATTGAGATTGTGCATACCATCAGGGTATCAACACCTATTGGTCAGAAAGGAGATTATCATCCTTTTGCTTGTAAGCCCTTGGTGGCACATCCTTTTGCTTAAACAATTGTTACCTGAAGTGATTCCGAGGTAGTGGGTTGATTTCGTTTTATAGTTCTCGATACCCGCCACGACGGGCAAGCTCTGGTTTGTGACACGTATCTGACAAACTTACCACATCAAAGCATCATCTAAACAGAGGATGGCAGGTAGTGGTTAGAGAAGACAAGTCTTTCAATAATGTAGCCCGAAGCTTGCAACTACGGGGTTTATATCTTCTTTTTTTCATCGATAAAAAAAGAAGCAAAAAAATCTAGGCTGCAAATAAAAATGAACTCGACCTTTATCAATGCTAAATGCGACCAGGTGATTTCCTCATCGCCAATCGGAACTTCCTGGTCTTACCCCGCCTACGGCGGGCAATTATGCATTGATCTTGATCTTCATCCATTTTTATTTGAGGCCGGTCTTTATTTCACCGTTCACAATACCCGCCAAGGCGAGCAGGCACGGCCACAGCGGGCAAGTTTATGAGCTGTGGCGAATTCGTCGAAGAGGGCTGTAATTAGTATGTCATATTCAAGCCAATAAATTTCTATAGGGTTCGGGCATTTTATTAAATATGTTTTTTACCACCTGCCCCTGCCTCCGGCAGGCAGGCTCCTCCTAATAGGAGGAGAAATTTATGACAAATTTTATATAAGGACATCCCCTCCTCTTAGGAGGGGTGGCTGAAAGCCGGGGTGGTTATCCTCTCAGGAGCCCGCCACAGCGGGCAAGCATCGCTACGCGTCACTCGAACTGACAAAGGATATGTTGACGTATTCGATATAAATGCATAACAGAGTAGATTGAAATAATAAAATGATGGAAATTTACTCTGTGTATATTCTGCTTTGTAGTGATAAAACCTATTATACAGGGATTACTTCTAACCTTGAGAAAAGGTTGGAGCAGCATCATTCAGGGTATTTTGTCAATAGCTATACCTCTTCAAGAAAACCGGTAAGACTTGTTTATTATGTTGAATTCACTGATGTTCAATTGGCTATAGATTCTGAGAAAAAGATTAAAAAATGGTCGCGCGCTAAAAAGGAAGCATTGATTAATGGGGCGTATGAAAAACTTCCTAATTTGGCAAAAAAGAAGTTTAAATAAATTTTTCGTTGGTTCTCGATATACCGCTGCGCGTCACTCGAACTGACAGGAGGATTGTCACCTCGAGTGATCTTGAGGATTCGGGATAATATCGAGAGGTATTTGTTAGGAAATTTCGTTTTGTAGTTCTCAATACCCGCCACGGCGGGCAAGCATCGCTACGCGTCACTCGAACTGACAGGAGAATTGTCACCTCGAGTGATCCTGGGTCAACAGGATTGTATCGAGAGGTATTTGTTAGGTAATTTCGTTTTGTTGTTCTCGATACCCGCCACAGCGGGCAAGCATCGTTACGCGTCACTCGAACTGACAGGAGGATTGTCACCTCGAGTGATCCTGGGTGAACAGGATTGTATCGAGAGGTATTTATTAGGTAATTTCGTTTTGTAGTTCTCGATACCCGCCACGGCGGGCAGGCACCACCAATGTGGGCAAGCTCTCCTTTGCGGTACTCGAATTGACATATGCTGAGGCTGGTTAAAAGAAAGAAATTTTATATATAAAGTATTGTAAGTTTTACAAAAACATCTAATTTTGTACAGTCTTTTATAAGACGATAAAAAATAGCTCATTTTCAAGGAATTAAGCGGCCTGATCTTGAGCTTTTTTTAGATCTATATGTGACCATTTTTTTGAATGGAAAAGAAATTAGGATGAAGCAAAAAAAATGAGCTTCTTATTAGAAGCCCATTTTCATGTTCTATGATATAGAACGACTAAGCGACCTGATCTTGAATTTTAGAAAAATCCATTTTAGCTAACATCTTTTTTAACCTTTTTCCAGGCCTAAAGATGGTACGCGCACTTTTGATTGCAGTGGCCACCACTTCCTCGGCGGTATCTCTGCCTTCGCTTCGCAAAGTCAATTGGAAAGAACCAATATCGCCCAAGCGAACTGATCTTCCCTTGTTCATCTCACGAATAATGGTGCGTTCTACCGCTTTCAATACGCCGTAAATATCGGCTTCACTTAAAGTAGACTGGTCTGAAATAAACTCGGTCAACTCTTCAAAATCAACTGTACGTCCGCTCACGGCAGTGGCGTAGTACTTCTTTGGCGCAGATAAATCCCTGGGATTTATTTTCTGCTGAGCTTTAAAATTTAAACTCATTTTAAAAAATATTAAATTAATATAACCGGATATACCGGGTAAGAATTTTTCTTACAGGTCAAATGTATAGTCGTAAAAGTGCGAATTCTACAAATGGTTACTTTTTTTAATTCACAATTTTATGTTGATAAATTTTTTATTTTCCTAAACCCTTTATTTATATGCCTTCCACAGTTCAATACATCTAAAAAAATATTATTAGGTGTAAAATTTTAGATTTTATTTAGAATCCGGTTGTATTGCTGTTTTAACAGTAGAAAAATTTCTCCTATATTTTAGGAACATATTGATCTGTTAATCTGGCAAACATGCACTTTCTGTTTTGTTATGAAACTATTTGGGCAGCTGAATAAATTTCGATGGAAAAGATAGATAATCATATGTTATGGATGTATTTTAAGATATCCTATGACACCTAATTTTAAATGTATTTTCGAATTAAAAAAAGGACAAAAGCTTTTTTGAAAAGAATTTTTGCTTTCGGATAAATGATACTTAGCTTTTTATGGAAAGCACTTTTGCAATTTAATTCGAGCTACCTTGCTTTTTTTTAGGGTTAGATTTCATGAATCTTACATACTATGGGATATTTTTTATTTTTTTTCTTGCCTAAGCAGTATTTAAAGATCTATTTCCTTTCAATTCAAACTGTTAATAGGATGTTAAAAAGAAGCCTTATTTTTGCCCATATTACTGGGTTTTAGTCTAAGGAAAAAACTATATTTACAGCCTTAATCAATATTCCCCAAGCATCGAAAAAATTGCTCAAATAAGTTGCATTTTATCGCAGTAAACCCAAACGGTGCTTGAACCCGGAAGTGATTCTATTAACTGAATTCCAAGAAATATAATGGGAGTCAGCATGGCGAAGCTATGGTTGTTATAAAAAATTTAATGTTTCTCATGCCTACATTTAATAAATGTTCTGTAGGCTAAAGATGAAGACGTATTTATATTGGTTGAAAATACATTGTCTATTTGGAGGAGGCGATTATGGACTGATTTTATTGGTAAGTAAAATTTTTTTGATTTGAAAAAATTATATTCTATAGTAATACCTGTGTACCGAAGTTCTGATATTGTTGGTGAAACGGTATTTAAAATTCTACAAGTTCTAAGACAACGTGACTTGCAAGGAGAGATTATTTTAGTAAATGATGGAAGTCCTGACAATAGTTGGGAGGTCATAAAGGGATTAGCCGAAAAATATGAATTTGTTAAGGCGATCAACTTGGTTAAAAACTTTGGCCAACATAATGCGGTATTATGTGGTTTTAACTATGCAAATGGGGATTATATAATCACTATGGACGATGATATGCAAAATCCCCCAGATCAAATTTTACCCTTGATCGATTCAATGAATGATTCGGATTATGATTTAGTTTTTGGAAAGTTCAGATCGAAAAAGCATGCACATCACAGAAAATTAGGGAGTAAGTTGGTTGGTTACCTTAATTATAAGGTTTTTAACAAGCCAAAAGATATTACTCTAACAAATTTTCGAATCATTAAAAGAGATGTAATTGACAGGTTATTAACCTATAAGACGTCCTATCCCTATATACCAGGTCTTTTGCTTATGTTTTCTTCAAAAATTGGAAATGTAGATGTTGACCATGCCCCGAGAAAAGTGGGGGAATCCAACTATTCAGCAAAAAAGATCGTTCAGTTGATAAGTAGATTATTGATAAATTATTCTTCTTATCCTCTTAGATTATTGAGTAGTATAGGTCTATTCATCTCAGCATTGAGCTTTTTAGTTGGTTTGGCATATCTTTTAAAAGAAATATTACTTGGAAGTTCTGTTCAAGGATGGACAACTCTGGTTGTATTAACTGCTTTTTTAGGAGGCTTTATTATAGCATTACTTGGTGTAATTGGAGAATATTTATCAAGAATACTTGATCAGATTTCGTCCAATAAAAGTTATTTCGTTAAAGAAGTCATTGAGTGATGAATCACTGTATAATTGTTGGTGCGCAAAGAAGTGGAAGTACTTATTTGTTCAAATTATTGGAAGAACATCCTGAGGTTTGTGTTTCACAACCGTCCAAACCTGAACCTAAATATTTCCTTCATTTAGACCAGAATTTGAATAAGGATGAATATCTTAATAAGTATTTTTCCAATTGTGAAAAAGGGAAAAGGATTTATTTAGAAAAAAGCACTAGCTATTATGAAAGTAAGGAAGCGGCATCCAATATAAATAGAATACTACCGCAAGCCAAAATTCTTTTTGTTCTCAGAGATCCCGTAGAACGTGCACTTTCAAATTATTTTTTTAGTTTAAATAATGGACTTGAAACAAGGAGTTTAAAAGAAGTCTTTCTTGATAATATTCCCCCTCCTAAGTACAATAGGAGTGAAATTTCTGTGAATCCATTTGACTATTTAGGAAGAGGTGAATACTTAAATTATATCAAGACCTATCTCGATTATTTCTCTAGAGAAAATGTCAAAGTTGTGATACTCGAAGAACTATTAGATAGTGTTAATACGATTCAAGCAATATATTCCTTTTTAGGTATTTATAAATCTTACGTGCCATCAAACCTAAATCAAAAAATAAATATGTCACAGAGGAATGAGGAGGTAATAGATGTTATAAAAGTTCAATTAAAAGAATATTATAAAAAACATAATTTTCATTTGGAGAGTTTACTTCATCAAACATTGACAAATTGGAATTAAGAAAAGTTTTATTGGTTTTTTCGACCGTATTAGTTACTTTAATCAGTGCTTTATTATTGAATTACGGAGCAAAAATGAGTAATTCACTGATTAGTCCATTAGGAATTGGTATTATTAGTGTTGTGATTCTAGTCAACTTCCTTAAATTTGTTATTTGGGGTAAGGTTTATAAAAAATATGATCTAAGTAAAAGCTACCCACTAGTTTCATTGTTTTTTCCATTGTTATATGCCGTTGCACTATATAAAGGAGATGCCGAATTGAAAATGACAAAAGTTGTTGGAGTATGTTTTATTCTAACAGGTGTTTGGTTTATGAGTAGAAAAGTTAATATATAGCAATGAGTTATCTATATTTAGCTTTAGCTATATCATTTACTGCATTTGGCCAATTCTTTTATAAAAAATATACGAAAGATCATAAATTTTCGCACTTGGTCATAGCTCTTTTGTTATTTTTATTGATACCAATTTTGAATTTTCTTGCGTTAAGATCTATTAAAATTGACATTGTTTATATGTTAACCTCATTGACTATTTTAATTGTAGTTTTTCTATCAAGAATTTTTTTTAATGAAAATATAGATCGAAAAACCTTAGTAGGAATTTCATTTATTATTCTTGGTTTAATTTGTTATACAATTTAATATACATTATAAGTATCTAATTTCATCAGTTCATAATTATTGTGAAATTGCATTACAAGATACAGGAGATTCGATTACCATTTAATATAATGTATGGATTGGAGTAAAATCAAACAAATGGTAAGGGGTAAAGGTACATTAGGGGGCTGTTATTGCAGCTGGCATTGTTGTCCAAATAAATGTTCTTCCTTTTAAATTGTAGATGGTATTTTTGCAAAATTCATTTAAAAAAGAAATTTAAAAAACTAAGATAATAGTGAAAAAGATAAATTTCAATAAGCCATATTTAACAGGTAAAGAAGATAAATATATCCTGGAGGCTGTAAAAAGTGGTAAGATATCAGGAAATGGTATATTCACGAAAAAATGCCATGAATTCTTTGAGGATAGATATGGTTTTAAAAAATGTCTTTTGACCACATCTTGTACCGATGCACTTGAAATGGCAGCTATCTTAATCAATATAAATCCAGGAGATGAAGTAATTATGCCAAGTTACACATTTGTATCTACAGCAAATGCTTTTGTTTTAAGAGGAGCAAATATAATTTTTGCTGATAGTCATGCAGATCATCCTAATATTGACGAAACTAAGATCGAAGGGCTCATTACTTCAAAGACCAAAGCAATTGTTGTAGTGCATTATGCCGGTAATGCTTGTGAAATGGATACAATTATGGCCATTGCCTCTAAGCATAATATTTACGTTATTGAAGATGCAGCACAGGCCATAGATGCTTATTATAAAGGAAGACCCTTGGGAGGTATTGGCCACCTAGGAGCCTTTTCTTTTCATGAAACGAAAAACATCATTTCTGGTGAAGGTGGTATGTTAGTTATCAATGATGAAAAATTTTCACAGAGAGCAGAAATTATTTGGGAAAAAGGAACGAATAGATCTGCTTTTTTCAGAGGGGAAATAGACAAGTATGGTTGGGTGGATATAGGATCTTCATTTTTACCATCGGACATTAATGCAGCATTTTTGTTTGCACAATTGGAACACCTGGATGACATTCAACAAAAAAGGATTGATATTTGGAATAAGTACTATGAAGGGTTGTACGAATTAAAGCAAAGGAAAATTATTCAACTACCTAAAACGCCTGATTATTCTACGAATAATGCACATATGTTTTATATCGTTTGTGAAAGTGCCAATGAAAGAACTGACTTAATTGAATTTTTAAAGAATAATGGAATTGGTGCGGTGTTCCATTATTTATCGTTACATAAGAGTCCGTTTTATAAGAAAAAATATAGAGGTTTAGACTTAGTAAATTCCGATATTTATACTAATACATTATTAAGATTACCTCTTTTTTATGGGCTAAATCATGATCAAAGCTTTTTTATTACGGATACGATAAAGAGTTTTTATTTATGATGGCAGATAAAGTTGTGAGTTATTTTTGGAATAAAACCTTCTTCAATATTTTTATTTCATCGTTATTAATTAGCGTATTGTTTCTTTGGGTATGGAGTTTTTATTATCCCTATATAGGTAGAGATGGTTCATATTACTTATCAGTAGGTAGAGATGTTATTGTTTACAAGATTGGTTTTTATAATATAAACGTTCAGTACAATCCATTAGGGATTTATGTTTATGGTTTACCAAATCTATTTGGTGAACATATTTTGAAATATACCTATATGTTACTATTCGTAATAACCATATTAAATACCTTTTTATTTTATACAATTCTTAATTTAATTAATATAGGTAAACATATAAGAGTTTTTGTATCAACAATTTTTATTTTTTATTTTACCTTTCTCGGTGGAACCTATATTTATTTGGAAATAATAACATTATTTTTTATACTGCTAGTACTAATTTCATTTTTAAAAAAGCACTATTTTCTTACCGGATGTCTTCTCTTTTTGGCATTTTATACCAAACAATATGCCTTGTCTCTAGGACTGCCCATAACAATTTATACATTCTTTTATTCAAAAAAAAATATAGCTTTTAAGTCTCTAATATTGGTATTTTTTGGATTCATTACAATACTTTTTTTGATGTATTTTTTTCATTCAGATCAAGTTGATTTTATAAATTATTTGAAAAGATTAATCGCGCAAGCAAATGAAGAAGGTAGAATAAGGCACACCGGTAATTCTAATTTATTAATAGGTTTACTTGATTTTTTTAAGGTTTTCCTATATTATTTGTTTTTACCCTTTTCAATTTTTCTTATACTTGTGTATCAAATAAAAAATAGGGAGGTTTTTCTTTTTTTGATGGTCTTATTTAGTTCTCTTTTGAGCTTATTGTTTGCACAATTTGTTTATTATTATCTATTGATAATGCCTTGGTTTTTAGTTTTATTGGCTATTGGTTTACATATTGTCGACTTAAGTACAAAAATTAAACTTGTTTTTAGAGGGGTTTTAATAATTACATTAATATCAAGTTTGTATTGTTTTAAAATTGCATCGTATAAGAAAGAAAAGTATAAACAATCTATGTCAGAAATTAAAAAGGCAGAGGTATTTATTCCCAAAGGGAGTAAGGTATATCTTTTCACTAATGAAACACTTTATTATTATACACCATATTTTTCAGCTAATAGGTTGAAATTAGGATATAGTTTTCCAAAGGGTAGAACTATTGACTATATTATTGAAAGTATTGAGCCCAATTCTTATACCATAATGTCAAGCGAACAATATGCTTCAATGTTAAACAAGTTTTCGCAGCAATTTGAATTTTTAGGTTCAGATGATAAAAACACATATTTAAAAAAAGTATAGGAATTGGTTTAATGAGAATTAACTTATTCAAAAGGAAATTCTACTCATTTATTTCAAAATGATAACGCAAAAAATAACTTTAAAGCATTAGTTACCTCTAGAGGTGTTGTTCTTTTCATCATCATGTTGTCAAATACATGTAATTTGGATCTGCAATTTTATGAAAATCTTAATTTTCAAAGATTTGGTAAGACTAGGGAGAATTTATTTTTATTCTTTCGGCTTGTTTGTTATATAGACAAATAGAAATAGCTTTGCTAACAAATAAATCATCTAAATTGTCTTAAAAAATATTTCTTAAGACAATTTAAAAAAATTCATCCACTTTATATTATGATTTTTTAATTTGCATAACTTTGTAAACAGATTCTTTTGTCTTTACCCGGATCGGGAAATGTTCATTTTCGTATGGGGTTCGATAGTAAAAGCAATAATATTTTACAAAATTTGGCATAAAAAAGCTCCAATTTCAGTCATCAGTTGCCGGTTTTGAGCTCGTCTTTTCAAGCACCTTGTTTTATTAAAACTATAGTTTTAATGGTAACCAACTATATTTAGTATTTTTACAGCAAAATGGAATAGACCTAATTCAATGTACTAAGTACTAAAGAATAATTAACACCAGAATATTTGTAAATGGTCAATCGGAGTTAATTATTAAAAGGTTTTCAAGCTTTAATTTTAAAGATGAATTGAATCATATTTTACGATTTCCTTGCAAAGATTTTGACTGAATTCCATAAAGTGTTGTGCAATCTCAATAAATGCATTGTGCAAAGAGTCATTAGGTAAGTTTTAGTAACCAACAGTGAAAATAACTTTTGTACAATAACTCATTTTCTATACTTAAATAATTTAGAACTCATTGCATCCATCATGTCATTTAACGGTGTTGATTCTCGGATTCATGTGAATTGCTGCGAAACCGAGATATCTCAATTACATTTCTGATATTATCGTGAGATTTCTCCACTTCGATTTGAATGACCAACCACCAACACCAATCAAAATTTCTATAAATAAGAAGGAAACCATCGTGTATATCTTTTTCAAATTTTTATATTACATATAAAGTTTTTCTTTTTTTAAAAAATTAAATTTGCCCACGAATAAATAGCCTGAATTGGAACCTTTTTTTTAAAAAAAGGGACTGATAAGGGCGAAGCAATGGGAAATTAGATGATAATTTTAAATTTATTATTTTCTTTTGCATAAGTCGATAAAAAATAAAAGATATGTTTACTTTTAAAAATAAATCCATTTTAATTACGGGAGGAACAGGTTCTCTTGGTAAGGCATTGACAGACCATATTCTAAAAAAATACCCGGAAGTTAGGAGATTGGTTATTTTTTCACGAGATGAGCAAAAGCAGTTTCAAATGGCACAAGAATTTCCAGTGCAAAAATATTCGCAGATGCGCTATTTTATTGGAGATGTACGGGATAAAGATCGTTTGATTCGTGCGATGCAAGAGGTGGATTATGTGATACATGCGGCTGCCATGAAGCATGTACATATTGCAGAATACAATCCGGATGAATGTGTAAAAACCAATATTGGTGGTGCTGAAAATGTGGTGGACGCTTGCTTTAAAACAAAAGTGGAGCGCGTTGTAGCTTTATCTACAGACAAGGCTTGTGCACCAATTAATCTCTATGGAGCAACGAAATTGACTTCCGATAAATTATTTATTGCCGCAAATAATATTACAGGATTTAATCCGATTCGTTTTTCCGTTGTACGATATGGTAATGTGATGGGATCAAATGGTTCTGTAATTCCTTTTTTTATAGAGAAAAAAAGAAAAGGGGAACCCTTGCCCATAACCGATCCCACAATGACCCGCTTTAATATCTCTTTACAAGGAGGCGTTGACATGGTGATGCACGCTTTGGAACATGCCTGGGGAGGGGAACTTTTTGTGCCTAAAATACCATCCTATAAAATTATGGATATCGCGAACGCTATTGCACCTGATGCCGAAAAACCGATAGTTGGTATAAGACCTGGTGAAAAAATTCATGAAGAAATGATCACGCCATCAGACTCCTTTTACACCTATGATTTGGGTAAATACTATACAATTTTACCTGCAACACATAAATGGAGCTTAGAAGAATTTATAAAAGAATTCAAAGCGAAAAAAGTGTCGAAAGGTTTTAGTTATAATTCTGGCGAAAATGAAGAATGGGAAGATATGGAAACACTTCGACTTTTGATTAAAGAACATGTAGATTCTAATTTATAATATAGAGAATGTCTAATAAAATCATACCCTACGGGCGACAGTATATTGATCAGCAAGATATTGATGCTGTTGTACAAACTTTGAAAGCGGATTACTTAACACAAGGGCCTAAGGTTCAAGAGTTTGAAGAAAAGTTTTCGGCTTATGTGGGTTCGAAGTATGCGGTGGCAGTTAATAATGCTACATCTGGCTTACATTTATCGGTATTAGCCTTGGGTTTACAACCTGGAGATCGGGTGATTACAACCCCAATAACTTTTGCCGCTTCTGCTAATTGTGTTCGTTATTGTTTGGGAGAAGTTTGGTTTGCCGATATTGACCCGAACACTTATATATTGTCACTTGAAAAAACCAAAGAATTAATTGAAAGTAAACCTAAAGGCTTTTTTAAGGGAATAATTCCTGTTGATTTTGCGGGACTTCCTGTAAATCTTGAGGCTTTTCGTGTTTTAGCGAATGAACATGATTTGTGGATCATAGAAGACGCTTGTCACGCTCCGGGAGGTTTTTTTAAGGATTCAAAAGGAGTAAAACAAAACTGTGGTAATGGAAATTTTGCAGATATCGCTGTTTTTTCCTTTCATCCAGTAAAACATATTGCTTGTGGTGAAGGAGGTATGGTTACCACCAATTCTAAAAAATTGTATAATAAATTAGCTCTTTTGAGAACCCATGGAATTACGAAGGAAAAAATGGCAGAAAATCATGGAGGATGGTATTATGAAATGCAAGAATTAGGATTTAACTATCGATTAACCGATTTTCAATCTGCGCTTGGAATTACACAATTGGCGAAAAATGATGCAGGAGTTCAAAAGAGAAATGAAATTGCTACAATCTATAAAAATGCTTTTGATGGAATTTTAAAATACCAAAATCTACCAAAAGGAACTCTTAATGCGCATCATCTTTTTGTAATAGAGGTAGAAAAAAGAAAAGAATTGTACGATTTTTTAAAAGAAAACGGTATTTATTCTCAAATACATTATATCCCGGTACATAAATTACCCTATTATCAAGAATTAGGGTATCAAGAAGCAGACCTGAAAAATGCAGAAAATTACTATGGAAAATGTATTAGTTTACCTATGTTTCCTTCTTTGACAAAGGAGGAACAAGAATTTGTGATAGAAAAAGTACTTGAATTTTCTGAAAACAAGTGAAAATTTTAAAAAATTTAGCAATCATACCTGCAAGAGGTGGTAGTAAGAGAATACCAAAAAAAAATATAAAAGATTTTTTGGGAAAACCCATTATTGCTTACTCCATTGAAACGTCTTTAAAGTCAAACTTATTTGATGAAGTGGTAGTTTCAACCGATGATAATGAAATTGAAAAAATTGCGATACAATACGGGGCAACTGTACACAAAAGGTCTCAAAAGAATGCAGATGATTTTGCAACATTGTCAGATGTATTAGTTGAAGTTATACACCAATACCACAATCTAAAAATTGAGGTAGACAGTGTGTGCTGTATTTTACCAACGGCACCTTTTATTCGAACTCATCATTTAATTGAAAGTCAATATCTTTTTTTCAATAAAAATAAAGATTCATTAATACCTATTGTTGAATTTTCTTATCCAGTTCAGAGAAGTTTGATTATAAGTAAAGAAGGAACAATTTTGTTTTCGAATCCACAATATACCAATACAAGATCACAAGATTTAGAAAAACATTACCATGATGTTGGTCAGTTTTATTGGATAAAAGGGAAAGTTTTATTAAAATCAAAATCCTTAATGACGGATAATACAGGCTTTTATGAACTACCGTCCTTTTTAGTACAAGATATTGATACAGAAGATGATTGGAGAAATGCAGAATTGAAATATAAAATTTTGCATGGATAAGCCCAAAGTAATAATACGTGTTGATGGTAATTCTACCATTGGTTTAGGTCATATATATCGGGGTATTGCGTTGGCTGAAATGCTTAGAGATACTTTTTCGATCATATTTGTTACAAAAAAGGATAGTATCCAAACTCCAATTCATGAGGCGGGTTTTGAAGTTACACTATTGGCTGACACACTTAGTTTTGAAGATGAACCAATATGGTTTCATAAGAATTATACTAGAAGAAATATTATTGTTTTAGATGGATATGATTTTGAAGAAAACTATCAACAACAAATAAAGAAATTTGGTTTTCGATTAATTTATATAGATGACTTGGTCAGGGGTGTTCAAAAAGCAGATGTGGTTATAAATCATAGCCCAGGAATTAAGACCAGTGACTATAAAGTAGAACCGTATACGAAATTAGCCTTAGGATTAGATTTTGCTCTAGTAAGAAGACCATTTCTGAATGCTAGTTGCACACAATCATTATCTAGCAAACAATTCAAAAATGTTTTTGTCTCTTTTGGTGGGGCTGACAGTAATGATTTTTCTTTTAAAGTTGTTGAGCAATTAGTAAAGGTAAAAGATATAACAAAAATATTTGTATTACTAGGAGCGGCTTACAAACACGATCAATTAATTTCTCTAAAATCTGAAAAAGTTAAATTATTTAAAAATAGCAGTGAAAATGTAGTTTTTGAAATTATGTGCAAATCTGATTTCGCAATTGTTCCCGCAAGTACAATAAGCTTAGAACTTCTATTTTTAAATAAACCCATGCTTTTGGGTTACTTTGTTTTAAATCAAAAAAATATTTATCACGGTCTAATTGAGAATAAAATGGCAATACCATTAGGTGATTTTAACAAATTTGATTTTTCAAGATTAGAGTTCAATTTGAAATCTTATATTTCAAAAATAAAAAAATTGATGTTATATAACAATTATAATTCAAAAAAGAATATACAACAATTGTTTGAATAAAAATAGTTTAGATATAAGAAGAGCTACTAAGGATGATTTAAAATTCGTTTTTAAATTATCAAATGAAAATTCGGTACGTGAAAATTCTTTTAACTCAAAACCTATCCAATATGAAAATCATAATGAATGGTTTTTTAATCAATTACAAGATAAAAATATTCTTTTTTATATTCTAGAGTTTAAAAAGATATCAATAGGTCAAATACGTTATAATTTGAATGAAAATAATGCTATAATCGGAATTTCCATATCTGAAAAATTTAGAGGTCAAGGGCTTGCATTGAGAGGACTTGAAATATCGACAAATGAATACTTTAAAACCAATGAACTTCCAATTTATGCTTATATAAAAAAAACAAATGAAGGTTCAATTCAGTTATTTAAAAAAGCAGGGTTTAAATTAATTGACGAAGAAATAATTAATGGCATAGATAGTTTTATTTATAGATTAAAAAAATGAAAATAGATGATTTTAAATTAGGAAAAGGAAAAACCTTTATTATTGCTGAACTTTCAGCCAATCATGGGCACGATATTGAAATTGCGAAAGAAACGATAAGAGCTGCAAAGCGTGCAGGTGCAGATGCAATTAAATTACAAACCTATACAGCAGATACGATTACCTTAGATTGCGATAAAGATGATTTTATAATTAAAGGAACTATATGGGCAGGAAGAAAGTTATATGATTTATATAAGGAAGCTTTTTTGCCTTGGGAATGGCATGCCGATTTATTTAAAGTTGCAGAAGAAGAAGGATTGATTTGTTTCTCATCACCATTCGATAAAACGGCGGTTGATTTTTTAGAAGATTTGCAAGTACCAGCATATAAAATTGCTTCTTTTGAAATTACCGATATTCCTTTAATTGAATATGCTGCATCTAAAGGAAAACCCATGATTATGTCTACGGGAATTGCCGATGACAAAGATATTCAATTAGCTGTAGATGTATGTAGAAATGCGGGTAATAATGAAATTATATTATTAAAAACATCATCGCAATATCCGGCTAAGATTGAAGATGCTAATCTATTGATGATACCGGATTTGGCTAAACGTTATGGTGTTTTATCGGGTTTGTCCGATCATACTTCAGGAGAATTGGTCGCGATAACAGCAACTGCTTTAGGTGCTGTTGTAATTGAAAAACATTTTATTCTAAATAAATCTATTGGAGGACCGGATGCTTCATTTTCTTTAGATGAAAAAGCTTTTAAAAAAATGGTAAAGGCCGTTCGTTCTACCGAAAAATCTTTAGGAAAAGTAGATTATAGCTTAACAGCTAAAGCAAAGAAAAGCAGGGAATTTTCAAGATCCTTATATGTTATAAAAGATGTTAAAGCTGGTGAGAAATTATCAGATGAGAATGTGCGTTCTATTAGACCTGGTTTTGGTTTACATCCTAAATATTTTGACGAAGTAATTGGTAAATCGATGAAATGTGATGTTAGCAAAGGGTCAAGATTGAATAAAGATAATATTGCTATTTAATAAATTTTATGATAAAATCTTTCACTCTTTCTGTAGGTTAAAAAATGGATAATGTATGGTATTATAAACAGTCTGTAAAATTAGAAGAAAGAATTATCTCTGAGTTCAAACAGCAAGGAAAGTGGAATTTAGTTATTTGGAGTGACAATGAATTCTATAGATCAGTGCACAGTTCTCATGAAAGGGAATCTTTTTTCAAATTTAGTTATAAAAAAATGAATAATTCTGTCTATAATGGTATAAAACCTAAGTTGTTTAAATTTATTGAGATGTATTCGCGATGGTCGAAATTGGGCTCTTTTTTACCAGATAATCGTACTATATATGATTATGAAAATATCTTTAATATGATGGTTAATTATACCTACCATAAATTAGTTGATAACAAGATTTCTTTAATTATTTTTAATAGGGCACCACACATCGGAGGTGATTTCATTTTATATGAGCTGGGTCAGCTTTTAGGTATAAAAACGCTAATTATGGAGCAATCACAATTTCCCAATAAATTCTTCTATTATTTCAAAAATGAAGATTATGGAAATTTCGAGACATCAAGCAATCTAAGAGAGTACAATAAAATTGAAATCCAGTCGAAATTTGAAAAAGAAATTTGGTATATGAATAAGAAAGAAATTTCAACATTTAATATAAAAAATAGTTTGTATAAAAAATTTCAAGATGAATATAGGTTAATTAAGGAACTGTTTATTTATAGAACCGATAAAAATGCAATTGAACGTTATTTTTTAAAAAAAAAATATAAAAACAACAACAATTTATATTCCGTTTCATCTATTGATCTTAAGTTAAAATATGTGTATTTCCCTCTTCATTTGCAACCAGAAAAAACAACCTCTATTTGGGGTGGAGTATATGTAGATCAACTTTTAGCAGTCGAAAAACTAAGGGACATATTGCCTGAGGATTGGTATATCTATATAAAAGAGAATCCGAAACAAAATTATTATATCCGAGGAAATTCTTTTTATGAAAGATTGCGAAAAATAAATCATACAATATTGATAGACAAAAGGTTTGATACTTATAATTTAATGAAAAATTGTCAATTCGTTGCAACAGTTGCAGGAACAGCAGGTTGGGAGGCAATTACCGGAGGTAAAAAGACATTAGTTTTTGGATGGGGCGTTTGGTATAAGAATTTACCTGGTGTTTTCAAGTTTGACGAAGGTTTTAAATTAAATGATATTCTTGATTACAATTTTGAACATAACGAATTAGAAATAGCATTATCTAAATTGATGATGAAAATGGCAGAAGGAATTATTTACTTACAATATAGTAGGGGCTATAAAGATTATGATTTTGAAATAAACATTAGAACTGTATATAATTCGATGTATTCTATATTGTACAATAAGAATGGTGAAATAAATTAGCAACAATAATTCATACCAATTATATTAAAATAAGAAAAAATTGTACATAGAAATCTAATTCTCTAAAATAAACTTGTTAAACGAAACTAAAAAATATATCGTTAAAAACTTTGAAAACTTTGCATTTTTCTATAATCATTTAAAGTACAAAGTAATAATAATTGTTTTACTAAGCATTGCCGTAGGGCTTTTAGACGGTTTAGGTCTTACAATGTTTTTACCGTTGTTGCAATTAGTTTCTACAAGTCAAGAAGTTACGACTGATGGCCTTGGTAAGCTTGATTTTATTGTTATTTTTTTACGCAATATGGGTTTTGAGCTTAATTTATTGGTTGTTCTATTAACTATGACTTTATTTTTTATTTTAAAAGGTTTTGCAATTTTTTTTCAAAGTTATTACCAGGTAGTCGTACAACAGTTTTTTATTAGAAAAATAAGAATTGAAAACATCAATGATTTAAATAATATAGGTTATCAGTATTTTATGCAAGCCGATATTGGTCAAATTCAAAATACATTAACGGGGGAGGTTGAAAAAGTGATACGGGCTTTTGCTTTTTACTTTGTAGCATTTCAGCAATTAATTATGGTTTTTGTATATATGGGGTTTGCATTTTTTGTTGATTCTCAATTTGCCATTTTAGTTTCTCTGGGAGGCATTTTAACTAATGTAATTTTTAGGTCATTTTATAATAAAACAAAAGTTGCTTCGATTAAATTAACAGAAGAAAGTAATCAATTTCAAGGGTTAATAATTCAACATGTTCAGCATTATAAATATTTAAAAGCTACTGGTTTTGTTAAGAATTATGGAAAAAAATTAATTGAAAAAGTGGATTTAATTCAAGCAGAAGCTAAAAAAATAGGAGTTTTGGCATCAATTTTAAAAGGGCTGCGCGAACCTTTGTTAATTTTAGTAGTTTCAACTGTAATTTTAATTCAAGCCGAAGTATTAGGCTCTGACTTAGGCCCTATTCTAATATCTTTATTGTTTTTTTATAGAGCCCTTGTAGCTGTGATGGGTGCGCAATCTGCTTGGAATACTTTTTTAGGAAGTTCAGGATCTTTATACAATTTGAAAAATTTTTCAAAGTCTCTCAGAAATAATATAGAAACTAAGCAAAAGTCGAAAGAATTTCTCTTTGAGAATAGCATTTCGCTTAAAAACGTAAATGTGGTAATTGGAAAGACCAAAATTTTATCGGATATTAATATAAAAATTTCAAAAAATAAAGCAATAGCTTTTGTTGGTGAGAGTGGTAGCGGGAAAACAACTTTGATAAATGTATTATCTGGTTTATTACAACCGGAATCTGGTGAAATATCGGTGGATGGTGTAATATACGATAATCTAAACATGTCTGTATATCATAAGAAAATAGGCTACATTACACAAGAATCAGTTATTTTTAATGATACTATTTATAATAATGTTACTTTATGGGCGAAAAAGACTGAAAGTAATTTGAAGCGTTTTGAAAAGGCAATGAAGGATGCATCATTAAGCGAATTTTTACAAAGTACTCCCCAAGGTCGGGAAAATTTATTAGGTAACAATGGCGTGAACTTAAGCGGAGGTCAGCGACAAAGAATTTCAATTGCACGAGAACTTTTTAAAAAAATCGAAATTTTAATTTTAGACGAAGCAACATCAGCACTAGATTCTGAAACAGAAAAAGAAATTCAGAAAAACATCGATGCTTTAAAAGGAAAATATACGGTTTTGATTGTGGCGCATAGATTATCCACTATAAAAAATGTCGATATTATATTTTACTTAAATAAGGGTAGAGTTGTGAGCCATGGCACTTTCGAAGAATTAACGAAAGAAGTAAAAGAATTTAATAATTTGGTTAAATCTCAAAAAATTTAGTTGATAACTTCAATTATACTATGGCATAATTATTAAAATTTTAAAAGGAACCTCGTTTAGATGGTAAATTAATACTATACGTACTATTTTAATAGATCCTTAAATAGATTGATTATTTCTGATTTAAAAAGGGTTAAATTTAAGTTGTGTAAAGTTTTGACCTTATCATCCAATAATAAATAAAAATAATTTGTGTTGATGTTTTCTTTAGGAAATATAAGCACTATTGCTATTTGACATCAAATGAATAATGTAAATAACAATAATATAACAACTCAAAAAAAAAATAATTACGGTTTTTTTGCAACCGCAATGTTTTTAGTTTCACCAATTCTCACAGTCTATTTTGCTTTTAAAAACAAAAACGAAAAATGGTCGAAAAATATTCTTTGGTTTTTTGCAATATTTTTTGGTTACACACTTATATTAACTTCAGAGGGAATTGATGGCTATGTTTATTGGCAAGATTTAGTTATCATGCATCAGAGAAATACTAATTTCAATTATTTAAAGGATAGTATTTTTAATTCTGGAGAAAGTGTTGATTTTATTGCGCCCATACTTACGTACATAGTGTCATTATTTACAAATAGTGCCAAAGTTTTATTTGCAGTTTTTGGTTTAATTTTCGGATATTTTTATTCAAGATTAATTTGGTATTTAATAAAGAATGAATCAGAAAGACTTAGTTTTAATAAAATATTGCTTCTGACTTGTTTCGCATTAACTAATCCCTTGTGGAATATTAATGGTTTTAGATTTTGGACAGCTTCCATAATTTTTGTTTATGGTGTTTGCTTTTATTTATTAAATGGTCAAAAAAAAAAAAAACTGTTCATAATTATTTTAACTCCATTAATTCATTTTTCATTTTCAGCAGCGGTTTTAATATTTATATTATATATTTTCATAGGAAATAGAACGTTTATTTATTTTGCTTTATTTTTTTCTACTATTTATTACTCTATTTTGAATTTTGAGTTTTTACAAAATATTTCATATGTTTATTTACCCGAAGCATACAATAATCGTGTTATAGGTTATACTAACGAAGCTTATGGAGAGCAAGTTGATCTCAGAAAATTAAGTATTAACTGGTATGTCTCTATTCATAATATAGTTATTATATGGTTTACCCGGATTTCCTTATTACTCTTATTCCTATTCAGGAAAAGTATTATCGCGAATAATAGTAAGTTTGAAAATTTATTTGCATTTACTTTGTTATTTTATTCCTATGCTAATGTCATGTCGAATATTCCCTCTGGAGCAAGATTTTTAACTATAGCTATTATGCTCACATTTTTTATCTTAATTAGATATTATCAATATTTTAATATAGGAATGAAAAAATTTATTGTTTTGGGAACTCCAATTTTGATTATGTTTATTATTGTACGTTTAAGAATGGGTTTTGATTTTATTAATATTACAGCAATTTTTGGTAACCCAATGATTGCTTTTTTTTATGAAAATACCATGCCTTTAATTGATTTGATAAAATAAAAATATATTGAAAATTTTAATTATTTCCCGCTCCTTTTATCCAATGAATACTCCAAGGGCATTTCGAACTACAGAACTTGTGAAAGAGTTTTCTCGCATAGGTCATGAGGTTACCTTGTATACACATATGGATAATAAGCAAAAGGGATTTAAAAAAAAGTATAAATTAAATTTAAAAGTACTACCAACCCCACGATGGAAAACACCAAATTTAGGTACCCATAAAATACCCAAATTGGTTAATAGAGCTTTCTATAGAATTTTATCTAACTATTTAGATTTTCCCTCATGTGAATATTATTTCTTGGTGAAAAATGCTCTTAAGAATGAAAAGAATTACGACCTATTAATTTCAATTGCCATACCTCATACTATTCATTGGGGAGTTGCAGGAGCATTAAGGGTAAATAAAAATTTGACTAAAACATGGATTGCGGATTGTGGGGATCCTTATTTAATAGTTGAAAATGATACCTTTCAAAAACCTTTTTATTTTAAGTATTTGGAACGCTGGTGGGCTAAAAGGGTTGATTTTATAACAGTTCCTGTTCAAGGAGCTATAAAGGCATATAATCATAGTATACAAACTAAAATTAAGGTAATTCCACAGGGGTTTAATTTTGATGAAATAAAAACTCTTGTAAAAGGAATAAATCGAAGCTATAATAAGGTTCCAACTTTTATTTATGGTGGTGGTTTTATTCCTAATAATAGAGATCCGAGACAATTTTTAGAATATTTGAACTCTCTTAAAGTAAATTTTAAATTTTATGTTTATACTAATAAGTTGGAGTTAGTTCAATATTACGCAGATAAATCACAAAATAGAATTGAAATATTTCCAATAATTTCACGAAATGAATTTTTAAAAGTACTTGTCAAGATGGATTTCGTAGTAAATTTTGAAAATAAAGGGAATAACCAAGTTCCCAGTAAGTTGATAGATTATGCAATATTAAACAAACCTATACTTTCTGTTTCTTCCCAAGATATACCAAAAGCTACAATTGATAATTTTTTAAAAGGAAATTATGAAGATGCCTATATAGTGGCGAATGTAGAGAATTATAATATTAAAAATGTTGTAGAAAATTTTTTGAGTTTACATGAATATAACGATAAGGTTAAGAAAAGTTAAATAATACCTAATGATAGTGTAAACAAATAGTAGATAAAATCTTAAATTATTACTAATGAAATTGAATCAATCAGCAGCATTAAGGTTTATAAACAAGTTCTCAAACATTCATTTACCATCTAATAAGAAGAATATTTTTATTTTTTCAATGCCTCGAAGCGGTTCAACATGGCTACAAGAGTTAATTTGGACACAAAAGGGAATTAAATATTGCAATGAACCTTTAAATATAAGAGATAAAAAAATAAGAGAATTATCAGGAATAACAAGTTGGGAGGAATTGTACGACGAAGAAAACAGGAATAAATTGATAAAGTATTTTAAAAAACATTGTGTTGGTAAAATCAATTGGATGAATCCAAATCCTTTAAGAAAAAACTATAATTTTTTCACAGATAGAATGGTTTTTAAAATTATAAATGGAGGAGAATACCTGATTAATGAAATTTCCGACAATTGCAATGGCAAAGTTGTTTACCTAATTCG
The DNA here is from genome assembly GCF_042679565.1 of Namhaeicola litoreus. Lineage (NCBI taxonomy): Bacteria > Pseudomonadati > Bacteroidota > Flavobacteriia > Flavobacteriales > Flavobacteriaceae > Namhaeicola > Namhaeicola litoreus. The sequence continues at coordinate 777,549 of NZ_JBHTMY010000003.1, forward strand.
CCACCCAATTCCTGTAGCACTCTCAAGAAAGCTATTACCAAGATTAGAAACGTTATGTTCAAAAAATGTTATTGGTAGATTTCCTGCCGATATACAGCGATTAGCAATGGATATAAATAATAATGATGATTTTTTAGAAAAAGCCATACTTTCTTGGTGTATTCAAAATAGAATTGCATTGGAAAAACGAAGATCTGACTGGTTGATTATTACCTATGAGCAATTGGTTGTCGATCCAAGACCAATTGTCGATAAAATGGTCAGTGAATTGGAACTCGAAGATTCAGAGAAAATTTTTAACCAATTAAATATTCCTTCTCGGGTTACTGTTCAGTCAGGTAAAGAAAAATCACATAAAATTAAAAATAAAGAGAATAATGAAAGTAAAGATTTTATTGAATTATGGCGTTCCAAAGTAGATTCAAAAAAAGAAGCGGAGCTTTTTAAAATAATTGATCTTTTTGGATTGGGTGATATATATCAAAAAGGAAGTTCCTATCCTTCTCAAAAATATCTGATTAGATGATGAATTTAGTATCCAAATTTGCAAAAGGATATGTAAATTCTTTTGGATGGAAAACCGATAAAAAAATTATAGTTATTGAGTCCGATGATTGGGGAAGTATTCGAATGCCTAACAAGGAAGTTTTATCAAAACTTTCTCAAAAAAATCCAAAAATACTGCTAGACAGATATTCATTAACTGACTCCATTGCAAATGTTACGGATTTAGAAAATTTATTTGAAGTTTTACATAAGTTTAAAGATTTTAAAGGTAATCCACCAATCATTACGGCAAATACGATCGTTGGAAATCCGGATTTTAAAAAAATTAAGGAATCTGATTTCAATAATTATTTTTTTGAAACTTTTGATAATACGATCATGAAGTTACCTGACGGTCATAAAATATTGGACTTATGGGAAGAGGGAATTGCGGGTAAAATTTTTAAACCCCAATTGCACGGAAGAGAACATCTACATGCCTTATTATGGTTAGAAGAGCTAAAATTAGGAAATAAAGATTTATTAGCTGCTTTTGAGTCGGAATGCTTTGGTATACCGTACCAACAAATTGTAATCAATAAAAGAAAAAACCTAATGTCGGCTTTAGATGAAAATGGGTTTTCAGAAGAAACTATATTTCAACAAAATTATATTAAAGAGGCTAGTAAAGTTTTTAGTGATTATTTTGGATATACTTCAAAATCATATATCGCAGCTGCGTATATTTGGCATCCCAATTTGGAAAAGGTTTTAAAAGAAAGTGGTGTTCATTATTTACAGGGCTTACCGGTGCAATATATTCCTTCAAAGTCTAAAGGTAATTTTAAAAGGAAATTACATTATACAGGTCAAAAAAATAAGTTAAATCAAATTTATTTGACTAGAAATGTTTTTTTTGAACCGACTTCAAACCCCCAAGTCGATTGGGTTAAAAAGGCTTTATTGAAAATAGAGCTTTCCTTTCACAAGAGACTACCAGCAATTATGGGCTCTCATCGGATTAATTATATTGGCTCCCTAATACCGAAAAATAGAGATCAAAATTTAAAATTGTTAGAAGAGCTTTTAAAAAAGGTTTTACAAAAATGGCCAGATGTTGAATTTATGAGTTCTGATGAATTAGGTGGGATAATTGAAACGGAATAGCTTTAATGTTTAAAATTAAAAATATTTATGCTAAAAAAACTAATAAATAGAGCTTCTTATGAAATATTTGAATTTATAGAAATATTTGTTTCACTTATTCCTGGAACCCTAGGAAAATATTTTAGAATGGGTTTTTATAAATTATATTTAAAAAAATGTGGTAAAAATCTCAGTACTGGAATTTGAATTAAGATCCAAAGGCCCAGAAATATTTCTATTGGTGAAAATGTTGAAATTAATTACGGAGTTTGGATAGCTGCAAATGACAATGAAAATGGTAAAATATTTATTGGGAATAATGTCCTTATAGGACCATACACTATAATGCATAGTGGTAATCATAAATTCAAAGAACCAAATAAAAATATTAATAATCAGGGGTTTAATTTTAAGAATATTACCGTTGAAGTTGATGTCTGGATTGCTGCAAGATGTACTATATTATCTGGCGTTAATATTGGTAAGGGTTCAGTCATAGCAGCAGGTTCTGTAATTACCAAAGACATACAACCTTACTCGGTTGTTGCCGGGGTACCTGGAAAGATTATTGCAAAAAGAAAATAATTTCATGAAAATTCTTTTTATCACAGGATCATTAAATCAAGGAGGGGCGGAATATCAAATTTTACAATTGGCAAAATTATTTCAAGATAAGGGTCATGAAATTGAAGTTTTTGCCCTAACAGATTATAGCTTTTACAAGTATTTTGTGGATAATAATAACATAAAATATTTTCATTTATACAACTATCAAAATAGGATAAAGCGCATATGGTTGACCTCACGAAAGATTAAAAAGTTTCAACCAGACCTTATTGTTTCTTATTTGAAAGTTGTTGGTCAAGTGACAATTATTGCGAGATTGTTGAGTGGAGTAAAATGCAAAGTCATTGTAGGAGAAAGAACAGCTGATATTCAACCAAGGATGGATAGATTTCATTTTAACTTAATGCGCTTGGCCAATGCCATAACTGTTAATTCCATTTCCAAATTAGATTATTTAAAGAAAAATTTCAAGAGAATAAAAAACAAAACCTATTTTTTTCCTAATCTTTTAGATGTTTCCAAAATTTCATTTTTGGAGAAATCTTATGCCAATAATACATTGCACTTAGGTTTTATAGGTAGAATTTCTAGGGAAAAGAATATTTTAGAAATGATTAAAGCAGTTTCTCTGCTCCATAAAAAGAATATTCCTATCCATTTTTCTATTTATGGAGATTCTAGAAATGTTAGTTATTTGGATAATGTCAATACACTAATTAAAAAGGAAAAATTAGAAGCTGCGGTTACGTTATGTGGTAAATCAAATGAAATTTTAGAAGTATATAAAAAAATTGACTTATTGATATTGATTTCTAATTATGAAGGCTTTTCAAATGTCATATCAGAAGCATTGGCATCCGGAATACCTGTAATAACAAGTGATATTCCAGAAAATAAATATTTAATAGAGGATGGGATTAATGGTTTCGTTGTCAACCATAAGGATGTTAATTCTATTGCTACTGGTATTGAAAAATTCATCAAATTACCAACAGATTATAAGAAGAAGATGGGTTTGGAAAATCGAAAGAAAGCCAAGTCCATTTTTAACCAAGACTTGGTCTATGAAAAATATATAGATCTTATAGAAAGTATCTAGCAGCTTTGAAAGAAATTAGAATTTGTTGTTCTCTTAATTATGCTCCGCACTATCGCAAAGAGATTTTTTTATTCATGGAAAAAGCATTGGGTTGTGATTTTTATTTTGGAAATAATACTTATGGGAGTATAAAAAAAATGGATTATGTCCTTTTTAACAAAATGGTAATTGAATTTCCTTTTAAAATTATAAAAAAACCCTTCTATTATTTACAGGGTGAATCTAAGCTAAGTAATTTGGATTACAACTATTATATCATTACAGGACAACCCTATGATATAACAGCCTGGATACTTATTATAAAAAATTTTTTTAAAGGTAAAAGAACCTACATTTGGAATCATGGATTTTACGGTAAAGAAACGGGTATTCAATTAATTTTAAAAAAGTTACAAGCAAAGCTAGTGACAGGGTATTTTCTTTATGGAAATTATGCCAAAGATTTAATGTTAGGAATGGGGATTCCTCAGCAAAAACTAAAAGTTGTGTATAATTCACTCGATTACCAAAAACAATTTGAAGTCAGAAAAACCTTAAAGCATTCAGCTATTTTAAAAAATTATTTCAATAATAGTGACTCTACCCTTCTTTTTATCGGGCGACTGACGCAAATTAAAAAACTTGACTTGCTCCTAGACGCATTACATAGGCTGAATTCTATTCATAAACCGTGTAACCTAATCATTATAGGAGAGGGAAGTGAGTGTGAAAAACTAAGAGATAAGTCAGAGCGTATGGGACTTTCGAATAGGGTTTGGTTCTATGGAGCTTGTTATGATGAGAGTATATTGGGAGAACTTATCTATAATTCAGACCTTTGTGTTTCTCCTGGTAATGTTGGTCTGACTGCTATCCATTCAATGGGTTATGGAACTCCTGTGATCACACATGATAATTTTAAAAATCAGATGCCAGAATTTGAGGTTATTGTCAAAAACAAAACTGGCTCTTTTTTTAGTGAAAATAACTTACAAAGTCTAGTTAATGTAATTGAGAATTGGATAACTATGTATCCCAAAAAATCTGATAAAGTTATGAAGGAATGTTTTGACCGGATTGATCGATTCTATAATCCTCATTACCAAATAAAAATATTTAAAGAAACGTTATTTGAAGATTTTACAAATTAATACGACTTTAAATACTGGCAGTAGAGGGAAAATTGCAGAGCAAATAGGCCAGACTGTTTTACTAAACGGGCAAGATAGTTATATTGCTTTTTCCCGACAAGGCCAGCCCTCCAATTCTATTCCTTTAAAAATTGGGACACTAAAGGATGTTTACCAGCATGTTTTAATTACAAGAATTTTTGATACCCATGGTTTTGGTTCGAAAAAAGCTACAAGAAAGTTAGTTGAAGAAATAGAGATCATACAACCAGATATTATCCATTTACATAATATCCATGGTTATTATTTAAATATTGAAGTCCTGTTTGATTTTATTAGGGATAAAAATATTCCAGTTGTATGGACTTTTCATGATTGTTGGCCATTTACCGGTCATTGTTCTTATTTTGATCGATTTAATTGCGAAAAATGGAAAACCGAATGCTTTAAATGCCCTATGAAAAGTTATTATCCAGAAAGTTGGTTTTTCGATAATTCAAAAGATAACTTTCTTCGTAAAAAAGCACTTTTTAATTCGATCAATAATTTAACAATTGTAACACCATCTTTTTGGTTGAAAGACTTAGTAGGTCAATCTTTTTTGAAAGAAAAATTGGTCAAAGTAATTCCTAATGGGATTGACTTGTCCATTTTTAAACCTGTTTCATCAGGCATTAGTCAAAAACTGAAAATTGTAAATTTTCAAGTTATTTTAGGGGTTGCCAGTATTTGGGATAAAAGAAAAGGTTTAGACGATTTTATAGCATTAAACAATATTATATCCGCTGAATATAAAATTGTTTTGATTGGTTTAACCAAAAAACAAATAAAAGGTTTGCCTGAAAATATTTTAGGCATTTCTCGAACAGAAAGTGTTTATCAAATGGCTGAATTATATTCCTTAGCAACAGCATTTGTTAATCCAACCTATAGTGATAATTTTCCTACAACAAATATTGAAGCTTTGGCCTGTGGTACCCCCGTCATTACTTATGATACAGGTGGAAGTCCGGAATCTATAGATGCTGATACCGGAATAGTGGTTAAAAAAGGTGATATTGGGGGTTTAAAAAGTGCTATAGATACTATTGTTAAAAACCCCAAAAGATTTTCAATCGGAAATTGTAAGAAAAGAGCGGAGAACCACTATAATAAAGATAAAACTTATATTAAATATCTTCAATTATATAAGGACCTTTTAAAAGGGTAATTTTAGGTTTCTGTATTACTTTTTATATGAAATTGAAAGAAAGAAAGATGGTTGTCCTTAACCAAGCTGCCAATTATTTAACTATTGGCGTCTGTAATGAATTTGTCAATGCGGGATTTGAGGTGGTCTTAATTACAGGTAGTGTGCATGTTCAAGGAGAACCCCTGTCTCATAAAATTAAGATAGATCCTATCATCAAATGGCAGGAAGAGCACGGTATCAAAAAAGGTTTTGTATATATTCAAGCCATGTGGAGTATGTGGTGGAAACTTATGATGAAATACTCCAGACATGAGGTGTTTTTTATTTCGGTTCCCCCAATGGCTTATTTGCTCAACCTGATATTGCCCCATCGATTTTCTATGCTAATCTGGGATGTTTATCCGGATGTTTTAAAAATTACCGGGATGAAGGAGGAGCATCGGGTATATCGCATTTGGTCTCAACTCAACCGATTTTCTTTTAAAAAGGCTTACAAATTATTTACTATAGGAGAGGTGATGAAAGGTTTGTTATCTAACTATACGAACCGACAAATTTTGGTGCAACCCATCTGGTCGATTTTTCAAGAAAACAACAAAATAGCCAAAGAAAAAAATCCTTTTGTTCAAGAACATAAGTTAGAAAATAAATTGGTTGTGCAGTATTCCGGAAACATTGGCTTTACACATAAGGTTGAATTGATGCTCGAACTGGCTGAACGCCTAAAAGAAAATCAGGATATTCTATTCCAAATCATTGGGAGAGGGCCAAGAAAGTTAGAACTTGAAAAGTTGGTTAAAGAAAAAAAGCTGGAAAATTGTCAATTTTTACCTTTTCAATCTGATGAAATATTTCCTTTTTCCATATCTGCAGCGGATCTAGGTATCGTCATTCTTGACGAGCAGGCCTCTACAGGGAGTGTTCCCAGTAAATCCTACAACTTGATGAGCTACGGTATTCCTTCGCTCTACCTCGCCTCAGCAGATTCTGAGCTCAATTTCTATGCACGACATTATGAACACGCGGCCTGTTTTACAGAGAAACAATTGGATCAGGCTGCCGAATTTATACTCAAGGCCATGACCAATCGACAAGCGTATGAAAAAATGGTTTGCAACAGTCTACTTGCGTCCCAACATTTTAAAAGGGATAATGCACAAAAATTAGTTATGAAATATTTAGATGCATCATGAAGCAAAAGCTATTTAATCATATTAAGAATATTCCCGGTTGGAAAAGCAAACGAAAAATTGTACTTTTTTCTGTGGATGATTATGGCAATGTACGGCTTGATTCACAAAAGGCAAGAAAAGAACTGGACAAAGCCGGATTAAAAGTAAGTACGAGATTTGATGCTTATGATACCCTTGAAACAAAGGAAGACCTGGAACAATTGTTCGAAATACTAAACTCTGTAAAAGATGCTCATGAAAAACCTGCTGTTTTTACACCCTATGCTTTGCCATGTAACATCGATTTTGAACGTATAAAATCGGAAGAACAACGCGAATACTTTTATGAACTATTGCCTCAAACTTTTTCTAAATTAGAAGATTTACAAACTAAAGCCTATTTAGGTACCTGGCCATTATGGCTGGAGGGTATAAACAAGGGGTTTTTAAAGCCCCAATTTCACGGGAGAGAGCATTTGAATTTGGTCGTTTTTAAGGAGAAACTCAAGACAAAGGATAAAGATTTGATGGTCAATTTGGAAAACAGGTCTTATACAAGTATCGAAGCAAAAAATTATGAGCCAATAGGCTATACAGCCGCCTTTTCATTTCGCAACCAAGATGATCAAAAGGATTTCCCAGATCTAATGGAAACCGGACTCGATGCATTTGAAAAAGTATTCGGATACCCTGCCACAGTCTTTACCCCGCCCGCAGGACAGTTCCCTGTTACCCTAGAGGGAAGTTTGTCTGAATTGGGACTTCAACATCTGGATAAACCCTTTTATACAGCAAGGCATTTAGGAAATGACCAATATAAAAAGGAAATTAATGTATTAGGTTTTGATCACAAAAGTAATTTGACCTGGTTAGTACGTAATGTGGTTTTTGAACCCACTGATGATCGGGGATTGGATTGGGTTACTTATACCTTTCAACAGGTGGAAGCGGCTTTTTTCTGGGGAAAACCCGCCAATATTTCATCGCACCGGGTGAATTTTTGCGGTCATATCGACCCAAAGAATCGGGCGAAAGGTTTAGGTGCTTTGAAAGAATTACTCAAACGAATTGTCCAAAAATGGCCGGAGGTGGAGTTTATGAGTGCAGATGCGTTGGGGGATTTGATTTTGGAGGAGAGAAGGAGAGATTGAGAGAAGGAGAGATGGAGTGATTGAGAGATTGAGAGAAGGAGAGATGCTGAGAAGGGGAGATTGAGAGAAGGGGAGATTGAGAGAAGGAGTGATTGAGAAATGGAGAGATTGAGTGATTGAGAGACGGAGAGATGGAGAGAAGGAGAGATGCTGAGAAGGGGAGATTGAGAGAAGGAGTGATGGAGAGATGGAGAGATGGAGAGACGGAGAGATTGATTGATTGAGAGACTCTGAGATTTGAGGAAGTATTTAAATAAGAATATCTATAAAAATGGCGGTTATTAGAGTACATACTGATTTGGACGTTTATAAGTCGTCTTTTGAGTCGGCCATGGAAATTTTTGAATGGTCTAAAAAATTTCCTAAATCTGAGCAGTATTCGCTTACGGATCAGATCAGAAGAGCTTCGAGATCGGTTTCTGTGAATATTGCAGAAGCCTGGCGGCATAGAAGGTATTCAAAATTATTTATCTCAAAATTGTCAATTGCAGAGGGTGAAGCCGCTGAAGTACAGGTATGGTTGGATTTTGCTCTGGCCTGCGATTATATTGAATCCGATATGAGAAATTTATTAATCGAAAAATACGATCATATTATTGGGAAGATCGTCAATATGATTAACAATCCCGAAAATTGGGTTCTATGAAAAATGACTATGTTGGTTTTGTGTATGTGGAATAATTGGTCAGAAAGAGAAGATGTATAAATATTTCATTAAAAGAATATTGGATGTTGTAATTAGTTTTGGGATACTTCTGTTTATCAGTCCCATTCTGGTTTTATTGACTATCCTACTCATATTCCAGAACAAATGGAGTCCTTTCTTTTTCCAAATCAGACCAGGGAAAGATGCACAACCTTTTTCTATTATTAAGTTTAAAACAATGACGGATGAGCGGGATGGTCATGGAAATCTATTGCCCGATGTTGAACGCATGACAAATCTTGGAAAATTTATTAGAAAATGGTCGTTGGATGAATTGCCACAACTGTTTAACGTATTAAAAGGGGATATGAGTCTTGTTGGGCCAAGGCCATTGTTATTTAAGTATATTCCGTTGTATTCGGCAGAACAGAATAGGCGCCATGAAGTTAGACCCGGAATTACGGGTTGGGCACAAGTAAATGGTAGGAACAGTATCTCATGGACAGAAAAGTTTAATTTCGATATTTACTACGTGGATCATTGTTCATTTTTCTTGGATCTTAAAATTTATTGGATGACTTTTTTAAAAGTCATTCAAAGAGAAGGGATTAACCAAAGTGATGAGAGACCCATGCAACCCTTTAATGGTATAAATTAGTCATGTTTAAGAGAATTGTTTTTTTGGGTTATTATCTCAAGGAAATGGATAAACGAAAGTTTAAAAAGTTTGTAGACTTTGTTTCTGTTCAAAATAATCAATCGAAGATTTCTTTATTGAAGGATATCTTTTTATCGTCAATCATTTACAATATTTCTCCCTTGGATTATTTTTATTTTAAGTTTTACGAGAAAGATAGGCAAGAAAGGGAAACTTATGCCGGAACTGGAACTATGTATGAGTATCAATTAAAAATGAATCCAAAATCTTCCAGGAATATTTTAGAGAATAAACTATTATTTTTAAAAGAGTATAACGGCTTTATAAAACATCAATATTATAGTCTTAAAAAGGATCATATTGATAGGTTAATCAATTCGATCTATGCATCAAAATTTAAAAAAATTGTTTTAAAAAGTTCTAATGGACAGTGTGGAGAAGGTGTTGAAGTTTTAGAGATAGACCATAATAGACAATCATTAAAAGAAAAGCTCAGTCAGTCAAAAAATGACCTTTTAGAAGAATTTATTGTTCAACACGATAAGTTGATGGAACTTTCACCTTCGGGCCTCAATACAATCCGAATTTTCACGCAACTCAATGCGAATAATGTGGTGGATATTTTGGGGTGCAGGTTAAGAATTACTATTAATTCCAACGTCGATAATTTGGCTGCAGGAAATATTGCTGCTCCTGTTGATGAACTAACCGGAAAAGTAACAGGACCAGGTGTTTATAGTGACATCACAAAATCTGATGAATTTTCACATCCCATTACAGGTGTAGAAATTAAAGGTTTTCAAGTGCCTTTTTGGAAGGAAAGTATTCAAATGGTCAAATCAGCGGCTTTATTACATCCGCAAAACAGATCGATTGGCTGGGATGTGGCTATCACCAACAGTGGGCCTGAACTGTTGGAAGGGAATCACAACTGGTGCAAATTATTGTGGCAATTGCCGGTGAAAAAAGGATTAAAGAAAGAATTGGAAAAATATACAACATGAAAGATCTCATCATCATTGGAGCAGGAAATGTGGGTGGGTTTTTGGCCTTGAATCAGGAGTTATTTGAAGAGTCATACCAGATCAGGGGGTTTTTAGATGACGCCCCGGAAAAACAGGGTGAACAATTTTGGGGAATCCCCGTTTTAGGAAAGATTGATATTATTAATGAATTTAAAGATTGTGCCATTGCCGTTGGAATTTCAAATCCTAAAACCAAGAAAAGAATTCTTCAAAAAATAGGAGTAGACTTTCACTTTCCATCCTTTGTTTCAAAGAATTCATGGATTTCTAATCGTGTTAAAATTGGAAAAGGAACCATTATTTATCCTAATGTGTCGGTCAATCATGAAACCCAAATTGACGATTTTGTCATCATTAATATGAATTGTGCTATCGGACATGATTGCAGGCTTAAAAATGGATGTGCACTTGCTCCCGGAGTTAATTTGGGAGGTTTTACTACAGTTGGTGCTTATGCTGAAATTGGAATAGGTGCCTGTACAATTCAAAATATAAAGATTGGGGAAGGGGCTGTTATTGGTGGGCAGACTATGTTATTGACAGATGTAGAATCATTTTCAACCTTCATAGGGATTCCAGGTAAGAAAAAGTTGTAGATATGCTTTTTAACTCTATAGATTTTGCTTTTTTTCTTCCTATTGTGTTTATTCTTTATTGGTTCGTCACCAATAAAAGTTTAAAGCTTCAGAATTTATTAATTGTTGTCGCCAGTTATGTTTTTTACGGTTGGTGGGATTGGCGATTTTTATCACTGATTTTGTTTAGTACTATTGTAGATTATAGCATTGGAAGACTTTTATCAAATCAAGAAAACGAGAAAAAAAGAAAAGCACTACTCTGGATTAGTATTTCTGTTAATCTTGGATTTTTAGGCTTTTTTAAATATTACAATTTCTTTTTAGAAAATTTTATAACTGCTTTCACTTTCTTTGGCAGTGAGTTTAACGCTAGTTCATTAAATATCGTATTACCCGTTGGAATAAGCTTCTATACCTTCCAAACCTTAAGTTATACCATCGATGTTTATAAAAGGAAATTAGAACCCACCAAAGACTTTATTGCCTTTACCGCATTTGTAAGCTTCTTTCCACAATTGGTTGCCGGCCCTATTGAAAGAGCAAATAATTTATTACCTCAGTTTTATAAAAAACGTGAATTTTCTTATCCCAAAGCGGTTGATGGGATGCGACAGATCCTATGGGGTTTGTTTAAAAAGATCGTTATAGCTGATAATTGTGCTGAATACGTCAATCAGATTTTTAATCATTCTGAAGATTATCTGGGCAGCACTTTATTTTTAGGTGCTGTTTTCTTTGCGTTTCAGATCTATGGTGATTTTTCTGGTTACTCGGATATTGCCATTGGAACTTCTAGGCTTTTTGGGTTTAATTTGATGCAAAATTTTGCTTTTCCTTATTTCTCTAGAGATATTGCAGAATTCTGGCGAAGATGGCATATTTCTTTATCCACCTGGTTTAGAGATTATTTATATATTCCTTTAGGAGGGAGTAGAGGACCCAAATGGAAACAAATTAGAAATGTTTTTATCATTTTTATCGTCAGTGGGTTTTGGCATGGCGCCAATTGGACATTTGTTGTTTGGGGTGCTTTAAATGCAATTTATTTTTTACCCTTACTACTACTCAATCAAAATAGAGTAAATACCAACATTGTAGCAGAAGGAAAATATTTGCCAACCCTTAAAGAATTAGTCCAAATGGGAAGTACCTTTTTTATTACAGTACTTGCATGGGTGTTTTTTAGGGCAGAAAATATAAATCATGCCATTTTGTATTTAAAAGGAATGTTTACTTCTACATTTTTTTCTAGTTTCGAACTATTTCCAACTAAAATCCTACTTATTATTGGAATCTTTTTAACAATCGAATGGCTTGGTAGAAGCAAACAGTTTGCAATTCAAACTGTAGATATTCTACCTAAAATTTTACGATATTCTTTATATTCCGCAATTATCTTTTCCATTTTAGTCTATTCTGGAAAAGAACAAGCTTTCATTTATTTTCAGTTTTAGTCTATGAGAACATTTATTAAAAAAGGAATCTTTTTTATTATTTTCTTTTTGATTTTTTCAGAAATATTGTCTCGTGTTTTTCACATTAGTACAGATGCAATGAAAACATATAAAAATAGTGATGGTAATGTGAATTATTATCCAAATCAAGAAGGCTATTCAGATGGAGGAGTACATAAATGGTATGTAAATGAAATGGGCTATCCAGGAAAGAATTTACCAAATAAATATATTAATTTGGTTCTATTAATTGGAGATTCTTACATTCAAAATTTCATGAATCCTGATAGTTGTAGACAGCGAGAATTTTTATCAAAATTAAATCCTGATTATAACTTTTTAAACGTTTCTATGGCAGGTTTAAATGTGTTAGGTGAATTTGAGTATGCCAAACCCCTTGATAGCCTAAATCCAGTTTTAAAAATTATCTACGTTAGTAGTAATGACTTTTTATCAAATATTTATAAAAAAAGTAGGTATAAAGGATCCTATCAAGTTGATTTAGAATCAGGAGAAATTAAGTATCCAAAATATAAAGGCTCTAAATGGAAAGATTTATTATATAATTTTAAGTTTATTTATTATTTATATCGCAAAAATATTGACTTGTTCACTCCTAGAAGAGAAAAAGAACAGGATGAAAATGAAATATCAGAAACAGAAAGAAAAAAGGACAAAGTTCAAACAAGTGAATATGAAGATATTGCACATTTATTAGATTTTATAAAGAAAAATTACGAGTGGGAAAACGTATTGTTTGTCTTTCATCCTAATTCTGATAAAGAATTAATAAACTTAACAAGACATAAGGGATTTAAAGCGATGGAAATCATCAAGGATGAAAAAGAAAATTGGAAAACTGAAAACCATGGTCATTGGAATTGTATGGCACATGAAAAAATTGCGAGTCAAATCACGAAATTTTTAAAAGACAAACATTGAAAATATTTTTGCAATCATTCATGATTAATTAAATGCTTGATTTCTTTAAATCAATTACGAACTTATCTATGTTTTTTAGCCTCTGGGCTATTTTTTGTTTTATGAGCTACCGGTTTCAAAAGAAAAGGTTATTTTATTGGTCGGTTGTTATTGGATTTTTAGTTTTTTTGATTTGCAGCACAAGTTTTATACCCAAAATACTTATCAAAAAGTTGGAATCTGAGTATTCAATGCTTGACATAAAAAATTTAAACATGACACAGGCATATTGTATTCATGTGCTGGGAGCCGGGTATGATCTGGATACTACATTACCGGCAACTTCCCAATTGGATTTGAAAACTTTGGGAAGGCTTATAGAAGGTATTCGCGTTTTTAAACAGCTTCCAAATAGTATTTTAGTCACTTCTGGTTATGCTGGGAAAAATCTCGAAAGTCAGGCTTCGGTTGCCCGCCGTGCTGCCATAGCGTTGGGCGTGCCAAAGGACAAGATTGAAATGTTAGAAACCCCTTCAACTACCTGGGAAGAAGTGTTGGCTTTTCAACAAACATTTGAGGATAATGGTATCCCCATTATTGCTACCGATGCGGCCCATATGCCCAGGGCGATGGACATGTTTCGAGCAGCGGGATATGAACCCCAAGCTGCGCCTACAAATTTTAAAGTGAAAAGTAGGCATCATAGTTACCATGGATTTAGCTTACCAAATGTGAAATCCATTCAATTGATGGATGTTTGGTTGCATGAGGTGTTGGGGGAGTTGAAGTGGAGAATGGGTGTTGTGGTGATAGGAAGACAAAAGACAGAAGATAAAAGATAAAAGATAAAAGATAAAAGGATTCGATCAATATATTTCAAATTGGGAATCTATCATTTGAATCTAATCTTGAAATTTTTTGATAAGGGGTATAAAAGATTAATAAAGGAATGCATTACTATATTAAAATTTAATCATATTAAAGATATAGTTTTTAGAAATGTAGAATTTTCTTTCCTCTCAAAGGAAAGTTACGATAATAAGTAAAAAGTATGAAACTAGATATCATTGCCGGTGCACGGCCCAATTTTATGAAAATTGCCCCAATCATTGAGGCCTTGGAAAAAGTAAAGCCAAAGATCCAATATCGGTTGATCCACACCGGTCAGCATTACGATAAAAAGATGTCGGGTAATTTTTTTGAACAACTCGGTATACCTGAACCAGATGTCAATCTGGAAGTAGGCAGTGGTACGCAGGCAGAACAAACGGCAAGGATCATGGAGCGTTATGAAGCTTTGTTACTCAAAGACCCTGCAGATTGGGTGCTCGTCGTGGGTGATGTTACCTCTACCATGGCTTGTAGTATTGCAGCTAAAAAATTGGGGGTAGGGGTGATTCATGTAGAAGGAGGAATCCGATCGAATGATTTATCCATGCCCGAAGAGATCAACCGTATGGTAACCGATAGTATCACGGATATTTTCTATACGACCAGCGAAGTGGCCAATGAGAACCTTAGAAAACTTGGGCATCATGAATCAAAAATTAGATATGTTGGAAATACCATGATCGATACTTTACTTAAGAACATGCCTCGATTTATTCAACCTGAAGCCTGGGAGGATTTTGACTTGAAAGAGAAGGGTTATTTTGTGATGACGCTGCATAGACCTGCCAATGTGGATGAGGAAGCCAAGTTGAAATACCTGATCGATGAGATTGTCAAAGGAGCGAAGGGAATGCCCATCATTTTTCCGGTACACCCCAGAACAGCCAAGAGTTTAAAAGGGATTGGTATAGAGGCCAACACCCTGCATATGATCGAACCACTTGGCTATCTGGAATTCAATTATCTGGTGCAACACGCTTTTGCCGTGATCACGGATTCTGGTGGAATTACAGAAGAAACCACGGTAATGAAAGTGCCTTGTATGACATTGAGGGATAATACGGAAAGGCCTGAAACCATAACGATCGGTACCAATGAGTTGGTAGGAACTAACCCAAAGAATGTGGCGCCGTTTATGGAAAAACTGCACAGAGGCGACTGGAAAGCAGGAGACATTCCTTATTTATGGGATGGGAAGACGGCGGAGAGGATTGTGGAGGATCTTTTGAAGATGTAAGAAGCAAGAGAAAAGATAAAAGATAAAAGATAAAAGATAAAAGATAAAAGATAAAAGATAAAAGAAGCAAGATAAGAGACAAAAGGGATTTTTTATGCAAAATGATTTATCAAAAAGATTATTTACTTTTTCAGTCTCTGTAATAAAATTCGTTCGAACGTTGCCATTTCAGGTTGAATATAAGGTGATCAATTATCAATTAATAAAAAGTGCCACCTCAGCAGGAGCAAATTATGAAGAAGCTCAGGCAGGAATTTCTAAAGCGGATTTTACGAATAAAGTGAGAATTGCATTGAAAGAAATGAAAGAGACAAATTATTGGTTAAGGATAATCAAAGAGATCATTGATCCGTCAAGCGTTGATATCGAAAATTTAACATCTTTAATTGACGAATCATTGGCGTTGAATAAAATTTTAGGGTCTATCGTTACAAGATCGAAAAACACATAGTATTTTTAGTATTAAAAATTAAAGTTGATCAGAGAGATGATTCATATTAAATCTTTTTCTTTGGTCATTTTTATTTTATCTTAGTTTTATGAATAAAAAAATCTGGCTTTCTTCTCCTCATTTAACAGGGGAAGAGCAAAAATATGTCCAAGAAGCTTTTGAGACGAACTGGGTAGCACCGTTGGGTCCCAATGTGAATGGCCTGGAAAAAGATATTTGTGACTTTACAGGAGCAAAATCCTGTTCGGTATTGAGTTCGGGATCAGCAGCGATACATCTGGCAATGATCTTGCTGGGCGTTGAACAGGATGATGAAGTACTTTGTTCTTCCTTTACATTTTCTGCTACGGCCAATCCCATACGCTATCAAAAAGCCATTCCCATCTTTGTAGATTCGGAAAGAGACACCTGGAATATGGATCCTATCCTTTTGGAAAAAGCCATTTTAGACAGGAATTCTAAAGGGAAAAAGCCAAAGGCTATTTTGCTCGTGCATTTGTACGGAATGCCCGCAAAAATGAAAGAGATCATGGCCATCTCCGAAAAATACAATATTCCTATCATAGAAGATGCGGCAGAAGCGATGGGTGCCTTTTATCAAGGGAAACATATGGGGACTTTTGGCGAATTGGGTGTGTTTTCTTTTAATGGGAACAAGATCATTACGACTTCAGGAGGCGGCGCTTTGGTTGCGAACAATGCTGATTATTGTAAAAAAGCTACTTTTTTGGCTACCCAAGCCCGGGATGAGGCGCCACATTACCAGCATTCTGAAATTGGGTATAACTATCGTATGAGCAATATTGTGGCAGGGATAGGCAGAGGACAAATGGAAGTTTTGAAAGATAGGGTAGAGGCGCGAAGAGAAAATTTTGATTATTATCAAAAGGCTTTTGCGGGTTTGCCTGTTACTTTTGTAGAAGAAGCTGAAGGATTTTTTGCCAATCGTTGGTTGACGACCATATTAACAGATAGTTATAACACGAGGGAAATGATTCGATTGGCTTTGGAAAAAGAGAACATAGAATCTCGTCCGCTATGGAAACCTATGCATCTGCAACCTGTTTTTGAGGAGTTTCCGGCTTATACCAATGGCGTTTCTGAGGATCTGTTTGAAAGAGGTTTGTGTTTGCCGAGTGGGTCGAATTTGACAAGGGAAGATCTGGATAGGGTTGTGGCAATTGTAAAAGAGGTTTTATCAAAATAACCACCCCGGTACTTTGTACCACCCCCTGCCTCGCCATGCCAAGGGCAGGTGAACCGGCAGGCAGGATCCTGAGAGGAGGGGAATGAACCACCCCGTCACTCTGTGACACCCCTCCTGAAAGGAGGGGATGGATTGTAAGATAATATCTTTGTTAATATAACCACCCCGGTACTTCGTACCACCCCCTGCCTCGCCGGCAGGCGGGCTCCTAAGAGGAGGGGACGGATAAAAAGTAAATTTGATTGTAATATAAGCACCTCGGTACTACGTAATATGCCCCTTCCACAGGCAAGCTCCTGAGAGGAGGGGAAGGCTTTTGGCAGGGTTAGTTTAACGATTCTCCTCCTTTTAGGAGGAGTACCCGAAGGGGGAGGTGGTTACCACCCCTGTACTTCGCACCACCTCCTGCCTCGCCATGCCAAGGGGAGGTGAACCGGCAGGCTCCTAATAGGGGGGAAGTTCAGTAAGAAAAATTGTTGGAAATATAACCACCCCGGTACTTTGTACCACCCCTCCTAAGAGGAGGGGAAGTTTGGTTTAGGAATTGAGATCTCCCGACTTCGCTTCGCTCTGAAAAACGCATTTATGGCACTTCATTCACTATCGCTGACGAACAGACGGGGAGACTGCTGTTATGTAATTTGTTTTTTTGAAAATAACCACCCCGGCTTTCAGCCACCCCCTGCCTCGCCGGCAGGCGGGCCTGTCTGCCGATAGGCAGGCTCCTTATAGGAGGGGAAGATTAACTATTGACTAAATAGTTTTTCAGGATTCCAAGCGCGTAATTACTGGCAATTTCTTTGGCAAAAGCCGGAAAGTCGATGTGGCTATTGTCATTAGCTTTATCGGAGATAGTCCTGAAAATTGAAAAGGGCATAGCGTATTCAAAACATACCTGGGCCACTGCGGCACCCTCCATTTCTGCACAAACAACGGTGGCTAAGCCGGATTTAATTTTTTTGATTTCTTCTTTTTCAGAGATAAACTGATCTCCACTGGCAATATCTCCTACAATGATTTTTGGCGCTGTTATACCAAATTTTTCTGCCTGATTCTTTGGGATAAAACCATCCAATACTTCCAAAAAGTTTTGACAAGCTTTAGTCAACTTCTTTCTGTTTTTGGTATCCGTTTCAAAATAGGTTTTGCCTAACAAAGGGACTTCATACCTTTTGACAATGGGAGAACCATCCAGGTCATGTTGAAACATTTTCTTCCCAACTACGATATCCCCGATATTTATATTTTCATCTAAAGCACCAGCTACACCGGTAAAAACAATTTCTGAAAGATTAAAGTCTTCAATCAATTGTGTCGCTGTGGTTGCCGCAGCTACCTTTCCCCATCGAGAAAAAACCAGAACTATTTCTCTGCCATACAATTCTCCAACATGGTAAGTACGCATTCCTTTTATATGCGATCTATGAGTGGTCATGTGATCTATGACTGCTTCAATCTCTTCCGGCATGGCGCTTATGATTCCTATTGGCATAATTTAGGATATTTGGTTATACGGTTATGCAGTTATGCGGTTATACAGTTATACGTTGAAATAGTGATGGTGTGATTGAATCATGGATCTTTTTATTTGAGGCCAAGTTTTAAATTTTTATCCTTTATCCCTTATTCAGTGCAATTTATACTTGGTCCTTTGTCCTTGCCTGCGGTGGGTTATACAGTGAAATAGTGATATCATGCATAGTTAATAATCAACATTCATCTTTATGCCCCGCGAAACTGCATAGCCGCATAACTGTTTCACTGCTTCCCTCATCATCATTCACCATTTAACTCTACATTCAACATTCATAACTAAAAAGCTTTATCCTTCCACAGGGTCATGTAATTTTACCGTCCTTCATGATCAGGGTTCTGTCGGCGAGATTAGCCAGTTCAGGATTGTGTGAGACGATCACGAAAGTTTGCCCAAATTTTTCGCGCAATTCAAAAATCAATTTGTACAAATTCTGCGCTGTTTGGGTATCTAAATTTCCACTGGGTTCATCGGCAAAAATCACATCAGGTTGATTGATCAAAGCTCTGGCTATGGCTACCCTTTGCTGTTCACCACCGGATAACTCGGCCGGTTTATGTTCATAGCGATGAGATAAACCTAAAAAATCCAATAATTCTTTTGCTTCTTTTTCTACCTCTTTTTTGGGTCGGTTGGCAATAAATGCGGGAATACAAACATTTTCGAGTGCCGTGAACTCCGGCAAAAGTTGATGAAATTGAAAGACGAAACCGATGTGTTTATTTCTGAACTTCGAAATGGCTTTATCTTCCAAGTTCGTTAGGTCCGTTTGATTGATACTTAGCGCATCAACTTTGGTGGGTTTGTCGAGTGTACCGAGAATTTGTAAAAGTGTCGTTTTTCCTGCTCCACTGGGACCAACAATGGCCACGATCTCGCCTTTTTCTATGTGGAGATCAACTCCTTTTAAAACCTCTACTTCTCCGTAATTTTTATGAATGTTTTTTGCTGTGATCATTATTTTGAACTAGTTGAGCAAATTACGTAAAAATATAGAAAATGGCGTGTAATTAATTTTTTTGGTTCAACGGTTATAAGTTTATACAGTTATGCGGTTATGCAGTTATACGGTCATGCGTTATTTATTTGGGAACTTTGTTCTATATCCTTTATATCCTACGGAAGGTTTGCCAACCGGGTAGTTATTTGATTATTGTGTTTTGGTTTTTCTTACAGAGCGAGTGTTTCCTCTTGTTAGTCGGAAATTGTCTTCCTACTGTTTTCTTGATAAAAAAGTAGATAAACCCACCTGCCGAACAGGCAGGAAAGGCAAGTCTGTTCGAATACGATTGCATTGCACCGTTAATTATCGTTCCTCTATGCTCTTTTTTCTATCGCTGTGCTCTGAAAAATGCATTTATGGCACATCATTCACTATCTCTGACGAACGGACGGGGAAAAGGCTGTTATGTAATTTGATTTTTTTGAAAATAACCACCCCGTCGCTTTGCGACACCCCTCCTAAAAGGAGGGGAAGCTCTTTTTATTTAAGTATTTTAAACATATTAACCACCCCGTCGCTTTGCAACACCCTACTAAAAGGAGGGGATGGTTTGTAAGATAATATCTTTGTTAATATAACCACCCCGGTACTGCGTACCACCCCCTGCCACGAGCAGGCAGGCTCTTAAGAGGAGGGGAAGTGGGATGTAACTATTTAATTCTTATTGTACCCAGGTGCGTACTTTGTTGTAATCTAAGAAATAGACCAGTTTTATTGAAAAACTATGTCCAAAGGGTTGGTCGAACAAATTGGAAATGTTTCCAAAATAATTATCTTCTGATTGTCCTAAATCATTTTCAAAATCTAAAAGTGAGTTTCTATAGAGAGCGACGAGTTCACTGCCTCTTGAGAAAACCCAAACATAGCGAAGGTCAAAATTCCAAGAGTGAAAATTGAGGTCGTTGTCTTCGTAATAGTCCGTTTCCACTAAAGAACCATCTTTTTGTAATGCAAAATATTGATCTTTGTATTTTACAGGCGACCAATAATTTCTGAGTGCCAAGGACAGGGCAGATCGGTCGTTAAAATTATACTTAGCAGTCAGAACATTTTCTAATTCTTTTCTCTCCCTTTCTCCAAAAATAATGGTCCCGTCATCCAGACTCGTTACGAAACCCAGCTCATCAATTGCCAATTCTCTGCTGATACCGAATTGCATAAAAAACTTGTCGCTAAACCTGTATTGGGGGTAAAAACCGATTTCGTATTCATATCCACCTTCTCCGATATACCTCGAAAAATCTCCTCTAGCTTCCAAGGCAAATTTCTTTCTAAAATCCGTAGAAATAAACCCGTTCATTCTTATCCTTGGGTCTCTTACCCAATATCTCCCTTCGGTTCGGGGTTCAAAATAGTCTACCCGGGGTCCTATATTTCCCCCAATTTCTCCTCCAAAAGCAAATTGTTCTTTCGTGACAAAAAAAGTGTTTAATTCTATGTAATTGCTCACGCTTACATTAGGATCAAATCTTCTAAAATGACCTGCAAAAAGCCTGATGCGATAATTGTTAAAGTTTTTGGTGGGTTCAAATATGCGATAACTCAATTCGCCCATAAAATCCATAAAATTATTGTTTCGGTTGAAACCCAGGTCATTTTTATCGTATTTGTCGTCCATGAACCTGCTGCGTAATTCATAGCGGAACTTACCTTCTGTTCTTTCATAAGCCAAATTTCCTGCATATCCGGTAGTAGTTTGCCCGTCTTCAGAGACATTACTCATGCTACCATCTCCATAGACGACAAAGGTGTTTTTTTTATTGGCAATATTGTAAAATAGCGAAGTCACATTGGCATCTCTGAAACTTCCTGATCGGGTGACATTGGTATTCGCCAAACCGATGGAGGAGTTTTTATTAAACTCTTGGTCAATGACAAAAATATTATAATTGGTTAGAGGTTCGGTCACAATTTTTTCTTTTTCACCAGAAATGGTATCTCTGACCACGGCCTCTGTTTCTCTAGTGACGGCATTCAAAACTGCCATCCCCAGGCCTTTTTTTGTTCTTCCGGTCACCTTTACCGCATTCAGAACATCCACCTGGGTTGGATTGTCGAGAATCTCATATTGTGGGTTTTCTTCTGTAAATTCTTCGATATCGCCATTTCCAACAGGTCTGTTGCCAATTCTTCTAGAGAAAAACAGATCACCTTTGTTTAAAATATCAGCTCCTTCTATAAAGAACTGTCGCTGCTCAGCAAAGACCTGTTCGAAAGGACCTAAATTAAGCGCTATATTGTCGAATCCAGCCTGACTAAAATCGGGTATGAGGGTAGCGATCAGGGTGAAGTTGTTGGTGATGCCATATTTGATATCCATTCCAAATGCTAAGTTGGTATCTGTGGTTCCGTCAAAATCTGAAGCGATAAAGGAAGTAAAGGGAAAAAAACTAAGTCGGATAGGAGGATCAATGTTGTTAATACCTGTTAAAATACCTGCATACTGCGACATGTTGCCTTTGGTTCTATCAACAAAATACCAGGTGTATTGCTCTCTTTTACTTTCTATACGGCGGTGGAAATTTAGGCCCCAAACTTGTTTTTCCTCTTTTGGCATACGGAGGGCAGCAAAAGGAATTTTTATTTCTACAGCCCAGCCATCCTCATTCATTTGGATGTTGCTAAACCAGACCTCATTCCAACTAAAATCTTCGCCATTCGCCAAAGATACCTGGGCATCGAGTTGAACGCCTGCCGCACTCACAAAAAATTCAAATTCATTTTGTCCGTCGTTACTCGGGTTGATGATCACCGCGAAAAAGTCTGTATTTCCTAGATTATCTCGTTCTGAAAGTTGCTTTAAAATTCGTTCAGGCTTGGCATCATATAAATATGCGCCTACATAAATGCCCTGGTCGTCATATAGAATTTTAACTTCTGTTTTCTGATCTTCAGGCTCTCTGTCGCCGTTTCCGGGTCTTAACATGACAAAATCTTTGGCAATTTCTGCGGTCTGCCAAGCAGCTTCATCTAAGATACCATCCACTTTAATCAACTCCTCTGTTCTTGTGGCTTTCAAAAATTTTTTATTTGAAGGACCATCTTGTGAAAAAGTATAGGAACAGAAAAAAAGGAAGAGAAATAATGGTATAAATTTCATCAAAGTTAAGCATGTAAAATATATTTGCGAAATTCCTAAATCTTTCACTGAATTCTCATAAAATTGTGTTAAACCAAAAGAAAAAAACTAAACAATTTGACGATAAAAAAGTTTAGTGTACTGCAGTATTTTAATTAAATCCTTACTTTTGTAACGTTTCAAATAAAAATCATTCGTAATGAATTTACACGAGTATCAAGGAAAGGAAATTTTAAGCAGTTTTGGTGTAAGAGTCCAAAGAGGTATAGTTGCTGATAATCATAAAAGTGCCGTAGATGCGGCCAAACAATTAAGCGCTGAAACCGGCACAGGTTGGTGGGTCATCAAAGCCCAGATCCACGCCGGTGGAAGGGGTAAAGGGGGAGGAGTGAAACTCGCCAAAAATTTAGGAGAGGTAGAAAGTATTTCAAAAAATATCATTGGTATGATGTTGAAAACACCTCAAACTCCACCACAAGGAAAGAAAGTACATCAGGTTTTGATCGCTGAAGATGTATACTATCCTGGTGATTCTGAACCAGAAGAATTTTATATGTCGGTTTTATTAAATCGTGGTGCGGGTAAAAACATGATCATGTATTCTACAGAAGGTGGAATGGATATAGAAACAGTAGCCGAAGAAACACCACATTTGATCTTTTTGGAGGAAGTTGATCCTGCAACCGGATTGTTGCCTTTTCAAGCAAGAAAGATTGCCTTTAATTTAGGCTTAAGCGGAAAAGCATTTAAAGAAATGACCAAATTTGCCACTTCTTTGTATGAAGCTTATGTGAAATCGGATGCCACTTTATTTGAGATCAACCCTGTATTAAAAACGTCAGATGATAAAATTTTGGCTGTAGATGCAAAAGTGACCTTGGATAATAATGCACTTTTCCGTCATAAAGATTATGTGGATCTAAGAGATCTGAGAGAAGAAAGTCCGATAGAAGTAGAGGCCAATGCCGCAGGTTTAAATTATGTAGATCTGGATGGAAATGTTGGTTGTATGGTAAATGGAGCAGGTTTGGCGATGTCGACCATGGATCTGATCAAACAATCAGGAGGTGAGCCTGCTAACTTTTTAGATGTCGGTGGAACAGCCGATGCGGAAAGGGTAGAAACCGGATTCAGGATTATTTTGAAGGACCCTGCGGTGAAAGCTATTTTGGTCAATATTTTTGGAGGTATTGTGCGTTGTGACCGTGTAGCTCAAGGAATTGTTGATGCTTATAAAAATATGGGTGATGAGATCAAAGTTCCTATTATTGTTCGATTACAAGGTACCAATGCGGTAGAAGCCAAAGAATTGATTGATAAAAGTGGTTTGAACGTTATTTCTGTGGTTGAGTTCAAAGAGGCGGCAGATAAGGTTCAGGAAGTGTTGGGATAATTTCAAATTCTAAAAGATATAATTATTCTCGTATATTGGAATCGAGAAGCAATTGCAAATTCTAAAAAGGCCATCAGATTGATGGTCTTTTTTTTACCACCCCGGTACTGCGTACCACCCCCTGCCAAAGGCAGGCAGGCTCCTAAGAGGATAACCACCCCGGCTTTCAGCCACCCCCTGCCTCGCCGGCAGGCGGGCTCCTAAAAGGAGGGGAAGGTAGGATAGAAAAATTGACTTGAATTAACCACCCCGACATTACATGACAGCCCCCTGCCAAAGGCAGGCAGGATCCTGAGAGGAGGGGATTTAGGTTTTGATGTGATCTAAAATTGCGTTGACAATGATTTCAGGATTCTTAAAAACCATGTCATTTTCAAATCTTAATACTTTTATTCCAAGTTTTTCTAGCAGAAAATCTCTTTGATGATCCTTTTGTTCTGAAATGGGGTTCTTATGAATTTCTCCATCTAATTCGATGGCGATTTTTTTTGCAGGACAGTAAAAATCAAGAATGAAGTTGTAAATACTGTATTGTCGTCTAAATTTCAAGCCATTGATTTGCTTATTTTTTACATATTGCCAAAGCCGTATTTCTGCTTTTGTGCTATTATTCCTCAAAAATTTTCTTTTTTGGGTTAGATGGGGTTTGTTTTGATGGTTATACTTCCTTTTCATAATTTTTTATGAATAAGAAGATAAAAAGTTAACGTTGGATATTTAACCACCCCGGCTTTCATCCACCCCCTGCCTCGCCGGCAGGCGGGCTCCTAAAAGGAGGGGATGCAAAAGTTTAACACTATTAAATGTATGTAAAACTTCTCCTCCTTTTAGGAGGAGTACCCGAAGGGGGAGGTGGTTACCACGCCCTGCCTTGCCATCCCTAAGGCTGGTAAAATGGCATGCGGGCTTGTCTGCCGACAGGTAGGCTTCTAATAGGAGGGGATGGATTGTAAGATAATATCTTTGTTAATATAACCACCCCGGCTTTCAGCCACCCCCTGCCTCGCTTGTAGGCGGGCTCCTAAAAGGAGGGGATGCAAAAGTTTAACACTATTAAATGTATGTAAAACTTCTCCTCCTTTTAGGAGGAGTACCCGAAGGGGGAGGTGGTTACCACGCCCTGCCTTGCCATCCCTAAGGCTGGTAAAATGGCATGCGGGCTTGTCTGCCGACAGGTAGGCTCCTAAGAGGAGGGGAAGGTTGGAAATCAAGATTGTAGTTTCTAGAACCATCCCGGCTTTCAGCCACCCCCTTCCAAAGGCAGGCAGGCTCCTAAGAGGAGGGGAAGGTTTGAACAAAGTATAATTAGCCGTTGGTATGTAATTCGTTGTAAGTCTTTTTTCTCAAAGCGAAATGCTCCCATACAATGCTGAAACAATCAAAGTATCTGGTTTGTTTAAAAGAGATGTATTTTCTTTTTCTTAGCATTTTTGGGAGGTACCAATAAAAGCTAAAATGGGCGCGCAGAATTGCCCATGAATGAATGGGTCTCAATTCAAAGATAAATTTGAGTGCGGCTACTCCATCGAGAACCAAACGTGCTAAAACCACAATAACCACATAGCGTTTTGGCACATTCTTGGCAATCGTGAACAAACTATTTCTGAAGTTTAAAAATGTTTTACGCGGATTTGATTCCTGCAATGTGGCTCCTCCAACATGGTAAACCGCAGAAGCTCCCACATATTTAATTTCAAAACCTTCATTCTGTATTCTCCAGCAAAGATCAATTTCTTCCTGATGAGAGAAATAATTTTCGTCTAAACCTTTTAGTTTATGATAAACTTGAGATCTGATAAACAAACAAGCTCCACTACCCCAGAAAACCGGGTAGGTATCATTAAACTGGGCATGATCAGTTTCTAAATGGTTAAAAACCCTTCCTTTACAATATGGATAGCCGAAAAAATCGACATAACCACCTGCGGCTCCTGCATATTCAAATTTGGTCTTGTCTTTATAATCCAAGAGTTTGGGTTGGATAACGGCTGTATTTTCAGATTTTTTAAATTCTTCGGCAATAGGATCTAACCATCCTTCAGTCACTTCAATGTCTGAATTTACCAAGGCATAAATGTCTCCATCAATCCTTTTTAAAGCGTCATTATACCCCTTTGCATAACCACCATTGGTGGTATTTTGTACAATTTTTATTTCGGGATAATTCTTTTTCAGGAAATTGATAGAACCATCTGTAGAAGCGTTGTCGGCTATATAAATATCGGCTTTGTCTTTGCTGTGAAGTACAACGGATGGTAAGAACTTTTCTAATAATTTTTCTCCATTCCAGTTAAGTATGACTACCGCTATTTTCAATTTACTATGCTTCTATAAAGGTTGCAAACTTAAAATAAAAGCCCAGATATTTAGCCTTTTTAAAGTATTTATTTTTGATAAGTGGGAAGTTCGGGAAGAAAGACATAGGCCTCGTTGGTATGGTCGATGGCACAGTAATAATGCTGTAATCCGTTTGTGACCATAAGCACATTCGCGTTTAATTTTAAATTGTACCTGGCGATTTGGTCAAAAGAATTTTGAGTGATGGAAATATGTGGTGCTTTGCATTCAATGATGACATCGGGTTGACCACTTTTATCGAATATCAGAATGTCTGTGCGCTTTGTTATTTTATTGAGTTGTAATTGTTTCTCTATGGCAATAATGGAGGCAGGATATTTTTTTGCGTTTATAAGCCAGTGAAGAACATGTTGTCTCACCCATTCTTCAGGTGTTAACACGACCTCTTTTTTTCTCAGGATGTCAAAAATAAACACTTTATTTTCTTTACTTTTGAGCCTGAAGGGATAGGTTGGAAAATTTAATTCGACCATATGTCGTATACTTATGCTGCTTTCTAGGAGGCTAAATTAACCATTATACATGAATCGGGTAAAACAAATTCAAGAGGATATTTCAAAGGGTCATGTTCAACCTATTTATTTTTTGATGGGTGAGGAGGCTTATTATATCGACAGAATTACGGCTATAATCGAAAATGATGTTTTAAAAGAAGAAGAAAAGGGATTTAATCAGCTGGTTTTGTACGGTAGAGATGTGAGTGTAGACGACATTATTTCCAATGCAAAACGCTATCCTATGATGGCTGAAAGACAGGTTGTGATCGTGAAAGAAGCACAACATTTGTCCAGGACGATCGAAGATCTATGTGCCTATGCCGAAAATCCGCAAATGAGTACGGTTTTAGTGATTTGCTATAAGTACAAAACACTAGATAAAAGAAAGAAACTAGCCAAAGTTATCGGGAAACACGGAGTTTTATTTGAAAGTAAAAAGCTCTATGAAAATCAAGTACCCGATTGGATCGACTATGTGCTCAATGAAAAAGGTTATACCATTCAGGTAAAGGCTGCTCAGATGCTGGTAGAGTTTTTAGGGACGGATCTGGGAAAAATCAGCAATGAATTGGAAAAACTCATGCTGATCGTGCCGGCCCAAACACAGATCAATGCTACTCATATTGAAGAAAATATAGGTATCAGCAAAGATTTTAATAATTTCGAATTAAAGAGTGCCATCATAGAGCGAAATGTTTTTAAAGCCAATCAAATCATACAGTATTTTTCACAAAACCCAAAGAGCAATCCTATCATCATGACCATTTCTCTGCTCAACTCTTTTTTTACACAATTGTTGATGTATCATGGGTTAAAGGATAAAGGAAGAATCAATGCTTCAAAGGCATTAGGAGTCAGTCCTTATGCTTTAAAAGACATAGAAAGGGCCGCTAAAACTTATCCTATGAGAAAAGTAGCACAAGTCATCTCACATTTAAGAGAAGCAGATCTTCAAAGTAAAGGGGTGAATGCTGGGCAATCAACACATGGGGATATATTGAAACAACTTCTTTTTAAGATTTTGCACTAGTCTTGCAGATACTGCGTTGTGACCGGATGTTCTTCATTTAATTGTAAATAATCATTTTCTAGATCAAAACCATTTTTATTATAAGGTACGGCATTGATCAAAATTTCATGAACACACCAAGGGTCTATACATCCTGAGTTCTTGCTTCTCAACACAATGCTCGAGACTTTGTCGGGATAGAGTAGAACCATTTTTTTCATTTCCTCGGTGTTTGGAGAGCGTTGATTTGATTGATCTTCTATTGCATAAACCGCGTAAATCGCATGGAGTTGTCCTGCAATATTTGAAGTTATGGTTGTTTTAGGTGTATCCGACCCAATGGCTCCATCCAGGTTGTAATATTCGATTTTATTTAATAATTCGGTAGCTTTATTTTCAGCCAAATCATGAAAAAACTTATGAGCCACAAAACTTCCGCTGGAATGCGCCAATACGATGATCTTATTGTTTATGGTACCACTCCTTAGGTGATTTGTTAAACTATGTAATGCGATTTCATCATCTTTATAATACACGTCATCAGGTCCTTTGACCGCATACATTTCTTTCAGTTGCAAAGAGGATTTGGCCTTATTTATTTCTTGGGCCCAATTCTCTACCCAGGCTTTTTGGGTACTCCATCCGCCAAAGCAAATCAATGTGTTTTGTTGCGTAGAATCAATGAGGTGATATCCTATACCTTTTGAAATTGACTCAAAATTTTGATTATTTTCCTGGGCAAAGGAAAAAAAGGTAGAGTAAAAACAAAAAAGAAGGGTTGATCTATTTATCATAGCAGGAATCAATTGGCTATATAGTTTCTTTCACCAAAAATAGCTGAACCTACACGAATCATGTTGCTTCCTTCCTCAATAGCTATAGGGTAATCTCCACTCATTCCCATAGAAAGGAATTTCATATCGATATTTCCAGCAAAAGTTTTATCAGACTTTAATTTGTCAAACAAGTTTTTTAATCTTTTGAATTCTTCCCTGATTGTATTTTCATCCTCTACGAAACTAGCCATACCCATCAAGCCGCAAATTTTTACATGGTGCAAATTTGGCAATTCTTCAGAATGAAGTAATGCTTCGATATCTTTAAATGACATTCCGAATTTGGTTTCTTCTTTGGCAATTTTGGCTTGAAGCAGACAATTGATCACCCGGTTATGCTTTTTTGCCTGTTTATCTATCTCCAAAAGAGTACTCCAATGATCGACGCCATGAATTAATGCAACGAAAGAGGCCATGTATTTGATCTTATTCTTTTGCACGTGCCCAATCATATGCCATTGAATATCTTTAGGGAGCTCTTCGAATTTCTGTACCATTTCTTGTACTTTATTTTCTCCAAAGACCTTTTGCCCGGCATCAAAAGCTTCTTGAATATCTGCAATGGGTTTTGTTTTACTCACTGCTACCAAAGTAACACCGGCAGGGATATTTGTTTTTAAAAGTTTAATTTTTTCTTTGATAAACATACTTATTCTGTTAATTCATAAATAGTTAAACCACTTCTTAATTTGGGTTGGATGTAGGTGCTTTTTGGAGGCATGGTCAATTTCGCATCTGCAACTGCCTTTAATTGCTCTGTGGTCACAGGAAAGAGTCCGAAACCAACTGCATATTTTTTTTCATCTACGATTGTCTTCAGTTGATTCAGGTTTTCTTTTTCAGGGATATAGACTATATTTTTGTCGGCACTTAGATCATCTATTTTTAAAATTGGTTTTAGAATGGTTTTATACAGTACTTGTGCATCCAATTCGTCTAAGGCATTTTCTATGTTGTACTTTTCACTTCTCAAATACAATTTAAAATAATCTCCATCCAGGTACATACTAAAATGATGTTTTTTTGAAGGTCTGTAAAGCTCATTTCCCAAATTTTCAATTCTAAAATAAGCATCGAGTTGCACTAAAAAATCCTCCTTGGACATGTTTAATTTTTTAATGAAACGATCAAATGAGGTAATCTGTAAATTCGATTCAGGTATCAGGTAGGTCATAAAGTAATTATAGAATTCATTTCCGGTATGCCCTTTGTTTTTGCTTTTCAACAGATTTTTGAGATAATGCGAGGAAGCGCTTCTATGGTGACCATCAGCAATGTATAATTGTGGAATGGAATCAAAAGTTTTTTCAATTAAAGCAATATCAGCCGGATTATCAATGATCCATAATTGGTGTTTTCTTTTTTTATTGGTCGTAAATTCATATTCGGCCCTTTCCAATTTATACCTGTTGTATAAATGGTCAATTTCTATTTGGTTCGGATAGGTGATTAACACAGGTTCGGCATTAAATCCGGCTACCTCCAAATAATGCCCAAACAACTTTTCTCTTTCTGCCAGGGTATTTTCATGTTTCTTTATGACGGCGTTTTCATAATCTTCTACAGAGCAAACGGCAATGATCCCCCAATATACATGTTCTCCAAAGGATTTTTCATGCAAATAATAAACAGGCTTTTCTTCTTTTTGAAAAATCTGATTCTCTTTAAATTCTAGAAATCGATTATTGACCAATCTAAAGCGCTCCAACCCTTTCACCACTTTATTAAACTTAAAACCCGGTTCAAGGATATGTAAAAAAGAAAAGGGGTTGTATTTGAGGATACTACGTCGTTCTTTCATGTCATAAAGCTCATAGGAACGCGTAGTCACCAGTGCAACTTTGTCTCTGGTAGGTCGTACAGCCCGAAAGGGTTTTACTTTGGCCATGTTTCAATTCATTATCAAACAAAAATAGAGATTATAAACCAGACGGGATATAATCTCTATTTTAAAATAAAAGGATAAAATTAACCTAAAATCTCAATGATTTGAGTCGCTAATTCTTCCCCGATTCTATCTTGTGCCTCCAAGGTAGCCGCACCGATATGAGGGGTTAATGAAATATTTTTGTTCATTAAAAGTTGAATCTCCGGCGTTGGTTCGTTTTCAAACACATCTAAGGCCGCATTAGAAATTTTACCTTCCTCAATCGCTTTAACCAAGGCAACTTCATCAATCACGCCACCTCTTGCCGCGTTGACAATACCTGCTCCTTTTTTCATCAGGTCAAATTCCTTTTTAGAGATCACATATTCTTTTTGGGCAGGAACATGTAGTGTAATAAAATCAGCCTGTTTTAAAACTTCTTCTTTCGAAATGGTGTCAATGGTAAAGCTAACACTTTGTCCGTCGAAAAAATCCAAAGTCAGATGTGCGCTATCAATAAAAGGGTCAAAGGCCACTACTTTCATCCCAACACCTAAACCTACTTTGGCTGTTGCCTGTCCGATCCTACCAAAACCTAAGACACCTAAGGTTTTACCCTTTAGTTCAACACCTTTGGCATAGGCTTTTTTGAGTTCTTTAAACTTTGTATCACCTTCTAAAGGCATATTTTGATTTGAATCGTGTAAAAATCTAACCATACCGAACAAATGTGCGAATACCAATTCTGCTACAGAGTGAGAAGAAGCTGCAGGTGTATTGATCACTTTTATTCCTTTACTTTTTGCGTAATCGACATCAATATTGTCCATTCCTACGCCTCCACGACCAATGATTTTTAAACCTTTACAGGCATCTATCAAATCTTTTCGCACTGTTGTGGCAGACCTCACCAATAATACATCTACCTTATTTTCATTGATAAAGTTAGCGAGTTGCTCTTGGGCAACGGTTTTTAAAATCACTTCTGCTCCTGCTTTTTCGAGTGCTGAAACACCAGAATTGGCTAAACCATCATTTGCTAAAACTTTCATTTATGTCTATTTTGAATTTAAACTTATATTTTTTTCATGATATCGACGAGTGCTTGAACACTTTCTAGGGGCATGGCATTGTAAATACTTGCCCGGTAACCGCCAACAGATCTATGTCCTTTGATACCCGATATACCTGCTTCCTTACAAAGTTTGTCGAATGACGCTGCTTTTTCTGTGTCTTCGATCAGGAAAGTAACGTTCATATGAGATCGATCTTCTATGGCTGCTGTACCTTTAAAATTCGGATTGGTATCAATTTCGTCATAAAGCAACTTTGCCTTCGCATTGTTCATTTTTTCAATGGCCGCCAAACCACCCAAATCTTTCAACCATTGCAAGGTTAACATAGACACATAAACTGCAAACACAGAAGGCGTGTTATACATACTTTCACTATTGATATGTACCTGATAGTCCAGCATACTTGGTATCGTTCTTCCGGTTTTTCCTAAAATTTCATCTTTGACAACCACTAAAGTTGTTCCTGCAGGACCCATGTTTTTCTGTGCACCCGCGTAAATCAAATCAAACTGAGAAAAATCCAGTACACGAGAAAAAATATCTGAACTCATATCACATACCAATGGCATATCTGTTTTTGGGAAAGTCTTGATTTGTGTTCCGAAAATTGTATTATTACTTGTACAGTGTACATATTCTGCATCTTGTGGGATAGAAAAGTTCTTAGGAATGTAACTGTAATTCTTGTCTTTAGAAGAAGCTACAGTTTCTACATTACCCAATAGTTTCGCTTCTTTTATGGCTTTTGAACTCCAAACTCCTGTATCTATATACGCAGCTTTCCCATTTTCTTTCATCAAATTATAAGGGACCATTAAAAATTCTAAACTAGCTCCTCCTTGCAAAAAAAGTACGGAATAGCCTTTGTTTTCTAACCCTAATAAGTTTAAAGTGAGTTGTTGGGCTTTTTCCATGACCGCAACAAAATCAGCACTTCTATGGGATATTTCTATCAATGACAGATCGAGGTTGTTAAAATTTAAAATCGCTTTTGAGGCCTGTTCCAATACCACCCGGGGAAGAATACTTGGACCTGCGCTGAAATTATGTTTTTTCATCTTGTTGGTTTTTGAAGCTGTAAAATTGTGCATTTTATTTTATTTAGTCAGCATGAAATCTTTAATTTTTTTAGAATAATTATGCACAATGTCTCAACATATGCAGCACAGGTTTTATTGTTACTCCGTGTTTAAAATGAATAGAATAATATTGAAAAACACTCATAAAAGGAATTTTTGTTGAAGTAAAGCATAAAATACTTTGGTAGAGACTGTAACAAATATCACATTTTACAGTCTAAACAGATAAGATCACAACTAATTAACAGACCCCCATGTTTAACCTTGACAATTGGCGAGAAATTTTTGAAACCCTGCACAAGAATAAACTGCGCACTTTTTTGACCAGTTTATCAGTAGCTTCGGGTATTTTTATATTGGTCATACTCCTGGGGTTTAGTCAAGGGATGCAAAATGGGATACGGAAGGAATTTGAAGCGGATGCAACCAATGTTGTATGGGTATGGAGTGAGGTAACTACAAAAGAGTATAAAGGTTTAAATCCGGGCAGAAGAATTGAACTCAGAAATCAAAATTTCGATTATGCTTCCAAGGTATTCAGGGAAGATATTGAATACAAATCAGCGAATATGTGGCGTGGCGGACTATCTGCCAATTACAAGCAAGAAGCTGGTAGTTATGGTGTCGTAGGTGTACATCCCAATATGCAACAAGTAGAAAACGCTCAAATGTTGAGCGGAAGATTTATCAATGAAGATGATATTGACAAAAAGCTCAAGGTAATCGTCATCAGTGAGAAAATTTGGAATGAGTTGATGAAAAGAACTGAAAATCCTGTGAATGAGTATATTCAGATCGGTGGCATTAACTTTCAAGTTATAGGTGTCTATTCTGATTTTGGTGGAGAAAGGGAGGAGAACAGAATTTTTGTCCCCATCAGTACCCTTCAAACTACTTTTAATGGTGGGGATAAAATTGGTTCCATGTCTTTTACCATAGCTCCAAGAGGTAGTTATGACGAGACTGTGGAAGCATCAAACCAATTTGTTTCCGATTTAAAGACCTATTTAAAGGAAGCGCATACGATCGCCCCGGATGACGACAGGGCTATTGGGGTTAATAATGCTCTGGATGAAGCAAAAAGATTTTATACACTCACCGATAATATGGCCTTATTCTTTTGGTTTGTTGGCATTTGCACCATCATTGCAGGTGTGGCGGGGGTCAGCAATATCATGCTGATCGTGGTCAAAGAACGTACTCGAGAAATTGGTATCCGGAAGGCGATTGGGGCGAAACCCTGGTCGATCATTAATATGATCCTGCACGAATCTATTTTTGTCACTGCTCTGGCCGGATTTGCCGGTTTAATTTTAGGAATGGCACTGTTAGAAATTGTAGGACCCAATATTGAAGTGGATTATGTGAGTAACCCGAGTGTAGATTTTTCTATGGCCCTCACCATGGTATTCGTCTTAATTATAGCCGGAACTTTAGCCGGTTTTATACCAGCCTATAAGGCAGCCCATATTAAACCGATTGAAGCTTTAAAACATGAATGATGTTTAACAGAGATCGTTGGAACGAAATATTAGAGACGCTAACCTCAAATTGGTTTAGAACGCTACTCACCGCTTTTGGGGTATTTTGGGGTATATTTATTTTGATATTACTCTTATCGGCCGGTAAAGGTTTAGAAAATGGAATCAAATCTGATTTTGGTGATATCGCTACAAATACGATGTTTATTTGGACGAGAACCGCAACGAGACCTTACCTTGGTATGCCTAAAGGAAGAAGATTTAATTATAATTTACGCGATGTAGAGGATCTCAGAGAAAATTTTAAAGATTTACGCTTTATTTCACCCAGAAATCAACTCAACGGTTTCAATGGTACCAATAATGTCATCAGAGGTTTAAAGACAGGGGCATACAATGTATATGGTGATTATCCTGAAATTATCGAACAAGAACCCATGGATATTATTGCGGGTAGATTTATCAGTTACAGTGATATTAACGAAAAAAGAAAAGTAGCTGTGATTGGCGAAAGTGTCAAAACAGGTTTATATGATCGAGGCGAAGACCCTTTGGGTACCTACGTAAAAATCAATGGGGTCAATTTTATGGTGGTTGGGGTTTATAAAAAGAAATCTTCAGGAGGAGATGCGGAAGAAGCGCAAAAGCAAATTTTTGTGCCTTTTACTTCATTTTCCCAAGCCTTTAATCAAGGAGATAACGTAGGTTGGATGGCCATTACTGCCAATGACAATACACCGATAACCGGGATCAAAGAACAGATCGTCTCTTTACTCAGAAAAAACCATAAAATACATCCCGAAGACGCAAGAGCGATAGGCTATTTTGATCTTTTTGAACAATATCAAAGGGTAGAAAGCCTCTTTACGGCGTTAAAAGTCATTGCTTATTTTGTAGGTATATTGGTTTTACTATCCGGTGTCATCGGTATAAGTAATATCATGTTAATTGTAGTGAAGGAAAGAACAAAGGAAATCGGCATTCGAAGAGCGATTGGCGCATCTCCATGGAATATCAAGGGTCAGATCTTAACGGAATCTATTGTACTCACCTTGGTTTCCGGAATGGCAGGGATCGCCTTTGGCGCTTTAGTCATTTACCTCGTCAATTTCGCTCTTGAAAAATTAGGTCCTGTGGATATGTTTTTGAATCCAAGTGTAAGTTTAGGCGTCATTTTTACAGCCTTGAGTATTTTAATATTTTCCGGACTTTTGGCCGGGTTTGTACCTGCCAGAAGCGCCATCAAAATTAAACCAGTAGAAGCATTAAGAACTGAATAACTATTTAACCCATGAAAAAAACAACGACCATTATTATTTTAATCGTTATTTTGCTCTCTTTTAGCGGAGCTCTATATTATCTCTATTCTAAAAATGCAGAGGATCCTGTTGTTTATGAAACCGAAAAACCGAGCAAACAAAATATTGTACGCAAAACGGTAGCTACCGGAAGTATTTTACCTTTAGAAGAAGTACAGATCAAACCAAATATTTCGGGGGTAATAGAAGAAGTATATGTAGAGGGTGGTGATGTGTTAAAAGCGAATGACCTCATCGCTAAAATCAGAATTATTCCCAATCTATCGGCTTTAAACAATGCCAAGAATAATATCAATACGGCAAAAATCGCTTTGGATGATGAAGAACGAAATTACAACCGTCAAAAGAAATTATTTGAATCAGGCGTCATCTCAAAACAAGAACTGGAAAGAGCAGAAGTTACCTACAAACAAGCAACGCAAGGTTATAAAGCGGCAAATGAAAATTACGATATCGTAAAAACAGGATCGACCAAGGGATTGGGGAATAGTGCCAATACATTGATCAAGTCGACCGTTAGTGGAATGGTATTGGACGTACCCGTTGAAGTAGGGAATCAGGTCATAGAAAGTAATAATTTTAACGAAGGAACCACAATTGCTTCTTTGGCTGATGTGAACAAAATGATCTTTGAAGGTAAGGTTGATGAATCAGAAGTTGGAAAAATCAAAGAAGGATTGCCCTTAGAAATTACGGTTGGAGCCATTGATAATGCCGTTTTCGATGCAGTATTAGATTACATCGCTCCTAAAGGAGTTCTTGAGAATGGGGCTGTGCAATTTGAAATTAAGGGAACACTGACTAAAAGTTCGGATACTTTTATCAGAGCGGGTTTGAGTGCCAATGCTTCTATTATATTGGCCAAAGTAGACAGTGTTTTAGCGATCAAAGAGGCCTTGGTACAATATGATGTCGAAACCAAAAAACCCTATGTAGAACTCAAAACAGGTGAAAATACTTTTGAAAGAAAAGATATCGAATTGGGTGTAAGTGATGGAATATTTGTAGAAGTTAAAGAAGGTGTAAAGCCTGAGGATGAAATAAAAGTATGGAACATTCTGAAAAAAGAAGGCCAAAATTAATTTGAGATTAAACGTTTCAGGTACCATAAATTTGCCTGAAGGTCAGATTTATTCTAGGATCTTTAATCTTAGCAGATTTATGCAGCATATGCGACCAATATTTTTGGGTTTCACCTTGCATCATCAGAAGTTGTCCATCGCTTAACTCTAAAGATACTTTTTCTTTGGTACCTTTATGTCGGAAGCTAAATTTTCTCGATGAACCAAAACTCAATGAGGCGATGGCAGGATAATCTCCTAATTCCTTTTCATCATCGCTATGCCAAGCCATGGCTTCCTGACCATTATGGTACAAATTTAGTAGGCAGGCATTGAATTTAGCAGAAGTAATTAATTCAATTTTATTTTTTATTTCCAGCAATGAGTTTGTCCATGGAGTCGGAATTTTTGTTTGTTGGGCATAGGTATATTTTAGGCCTTTATTTCCAATCCAAGCTGTTTTTCTTTTGGTGATGATCCTTTTTCCAAACATGATTAATTCATCAGATTCCCATGGCAAAGTGTCCAATAGTTCTGTAAAATAATGTTGACTTACTTCTTTCGGAAATATGATGCCATGATCAAATACCTCGCCCTCATAGGGCAGCAGATTTTTTAGCAGATCATTATTTATGCACACAATAAAAAATTCCTATTTCGGTTCCAAGATGAGGCAAGGGATAATCATTTCTTCGAGAGAAATACCGCCGTGTTGATAGGTATTTTTGTAATACTTTACAAAGTGGTTATAGTTGTTGGGGTAAGCAAAGAAATAATCTTCTTTGGCAAAGATAAATGAGCTACTCATATAGATCGAAGGCAAAAATATCTCTTTCGGATTCTTTACTTCGTATACTTCTTTATCATTAAAGCTCAAACTTTTGCCTGTTTTATAGCGAAGGTTTGCGCTAATGTTTTTATCCCCGATCACTTTAGAAGGTCTCTTGGTATTGATCGTTCCGTGGTCTGTTGTGATAATTAATTTTAAACCAGCCTGCTTTGCTTTTTGAATAATCTCTAACAAAGGAGAGTTCTTAAACCAACTTAAGGTTAGGGATCTGTAGGCTCTGTCGTCGCTGGCCAATTCTTTGATCATTTCCATTTCTGTTCTAGAATGGGAAAGCATATCCACAAAGTTATACACCAAAACCGTCAAATCATTTTCTTTAATTTTAGAAAAATTATTGACCAAGTCTTTTCCATCATTCAAACTGATGATCTTGTAAAATTCGTGTTTGATCTTTAAATTCAGTCTTTTTATTTGTTCGGATAAAAATTCACTTTCATACAGGTTTTTACCCCCATCATCGGTATCATTTTTCCAATAGTTTGGATATTTCCTCTCCATATCCAAAGGCGTTAAACCAGAGAAAATTGCATTTCTTGCATATTGGGTTGCTGTGGGTAAAATGCTGTAAAAAGGAATTTCTTCCACCGTTTTGTAATACTCATAAATAATCGGTTCGAGCACCCTTAATTGGTCATATCTCAAATTGTCTATCACGATCATCAAAGTGTTTTGTTCAGCACTTAAATGAGGTACAACAACTTCTTTAAATAAAGTATGGGATAAGATGGGTTTATCATTCCCGGCGAACCAATCAGCGTAATTTTTTTTGATGAATTTAAAAAATTGAGAATTAGCTTCCGTTTTTTGACTTTCTAAAATTTCTGCCATTCCAGGATCTGCGATAGATTCTAGTTGAATTTCCCAATGAACCAATTTTCTATACAATTCTATCCAATCTTCATAGGTATTCACCATGGCTAAATCCATGGCAATCTTTCTAAATTCTTGTTGGTAATTAGAAGTTGTTTTTTGGGAAACCAATCTGGAGGTATCTAAATTCTTTTTTAAACTCAATAAGATCTGATTTGGATTTACAGGTTTAATCAAATAATCTGCAATCTTAGAGCCGATGGCTTCTTCCATAATATATTCCTCCTCACTTTTGGTAATCATGATGATGGGAAGGTTAGGTAGTTTGGCTTTGATCTCTGATAGTGTTTCTAAGCCGGATAGGCCCGGCATATTCTCATCTAAAAAAACGATGTCAAAACTTTCTGACTGTACATATTGGATGGCATCGGCACCATTTGTACAGGGTTTTACGTTATAATCTTTTTTTTCCAAGAACAAAATATGAGGTTTTAAATTCTGAATTTCATCATCTACCCATAATATTTTAGCTAAACTCATTGCTTGTCTTAAAGAAATTAAATTAATCGTTTATTTTTGTGGCTACTATCATTTAAAGAACTGCCAAGAACCAATGGGCAAAGTACAAAAAAACAAGTTAAACAGTGTGAAAAAAATTAAAATATTTAACGATCCAATCTATGGTTTTGTGCATGTTCACAACAAGCTTGTTTATAAAATTATTCAGCATCCTTACTTTCAGCGTTTAAGGAGGATTTCACAAATGGGATTGTCTTATTTGGTTTATCCAGGAGCGCATCATACCAGGTTTCACCACGCTCTGGGTTGTGTGTTTCTCATGCAAAAAGGAATAGATACTTTGCGTTTAAAAGGAGTAAAAATTTCTAATCAAGAAGAGGAGGGTTTGTTGATCAGTATTTTATTGCATGATATCGGACATGGTCCGTTTTCTCATGCCCTGGAAAATTCTATCGTAAGCACAGATCACGAAGAAATTTCTTTGCAATTCATGCGAAGTTTGAATAAAGAGTTTGACGGAAAATTAGATTTAGCGATTGACATTTTCACCAATCGTTATCCCAGAAAGTTTATGCACCAATTGGTTTCAGGGCAATTAGATATGGATCGTTTAGATTATTTAAAACGAGATAGTTTTTACACCGGTGTTGCGGAAGGAAATATCAATTCTGACCGATTGATAAGTATGATGACCGTTTTTGAAGACCAATTGGTTTTGGAGGAAAAGGGTATCTATTCTGCAGAGAAATTCATTTTGGCGAGAAGAATGATGTATTGGATGGCCTATCTTCACAAAACCGGTGTAGCCGCTGAGCATGTCTTGGTGAATGTTTTAAAAAGAGCCAAAGAGCTCATTGGTCAAGGAATTGAAGTTCAATGTACAGAAGCTTTATCTTATTTTTTAAAAGCTCAGAAAGCTGAAGTGAAAATGGAAGCGCTTTCTATCCATATGTTTGCCCTTCTGGATGATAACGATGTTTTGTCTGCACTTAAGTTATGGTCAGGTCACGCTGATTTGGTTTTGGCAGAATTGTGCAGGTCATTGCTCAACAGAAAACTGCCAAAAATTGAAATGTTTTCAGAACCCATTCCTCAAGGTTATGTGAACAAAAAGGAATTGAAGTATTTGACAAAAAATCAAATAGACAGAAAAGATATCGGTTACTTTGTTTTTACAGGAGAGATCAAATTAAAGGTTTATGATTCGCAATTCAAAAATATTCAATTACTGAATAAGCAAGGCGATTTATTGGATTTAGCTGAGTCCTCGGATCTGTTTCGTGCCAGCTCTTTTTCAGAATCAATTAGCAAATACTATATTTGTTATCCGAAATAAATGAAACAACACTCAACATTATTTTTCTTACTTTTGCAGCAATGAAATTTACGGCAGCACAAATCTCTGAACTACTCGATGGAGTTGTGGTTGGAAATCCGGAGGAAGAAGTCTTTGAACTCGCTAAAATTGAAGGCGGAGGAAAGGGGTCTTTAACCTTTTTGTCCAATCCAAAATATGAACCTTACATCTATACTACCCAGGCTTCGGTTGCCATAGTCAACAAGAGTTTTGAGCCTGAAAAGGAACTCAGTGTCACGCTTATTAAAGTTGAAGATTCTTATAAAGCATTTTCCAAATTGTTAGAGTATTACAATCAGGTTAAATTAAACAAAAGTGGTTACGAGGAGCCACATTATATACATTCGTCTGCTAAGATGGGCCATCAACTTTATGTCGGCGCCTTCGCTTATATTGGAGAAAATACAGTTATTGGCAACAACGTAAAGATATATCCAAACGTTTTTATTGGCAGTAATGTTAAAATTGGTGATGACACGATTATTTTTGCAGGTGCCAAAATCTATTCTGAATCACAGATAGGGAAACATTGTGTGATTCATAGTGGTGTGATCATTGGATGTGATGGTTTTGGTTTTACACCGGATGAATCTGGTGCTTACCAAAAAATCCCTCAAATCGGAAATGTCATTATTGAAGATTTTGTCGATATCGGCTCAGGAACTACCATTGATAGGGCTACACTAGGTTCAACGATCATTAAAAAAGGTGTAAAGCTCGATAATCAGATTCAAATCGCACATAATGTAGAAGTAGGAGAACATACTGTTATTGCTGCGCAGAGTGGTATTGCAGGTTCAACTAAAATTGGTAAACATTGCCAGATAGGAGGACAAGTAGGTATTGTAGGACATATTGTCATTGGTGATCGAGTAAAAATTCAAGCACAAAGCGGAATCGGTAGAAATTTAGCCGATGATGTGATGGTTCAGGGTAGTCCTGCGTTACCTTATGGAGAATACAACAAATCCTACGTCCATTTTAAAAATTTACCCAAAATTGTTCAACGGTTAAATGATCTAGAGAAACATAGTATTTCTGAAAAATAAATGATACAATGAGTAATTTACAACGTACCATAAAAAATGAGGTTGTTTTATCAGGTGTGGGTTTGCATACTGGTAAAGAAGTAAAATTAACCTTCAAACCAGCCCCTGAAAACACAGGGATCAATTTTGTTAGAACCGACCTTGAGGGACATCCCACCATTGAAGCGTTGGCTTGCTATGTCACAGATACCCAAAGAGGAACAAATCTAGAAAAGAATGGTGTTGTCATCAATACCTCAGAGCACGTCTTAGCCGCGATTATTGGAGAAGAAATCGACAATATCATCATAGAATTAAGCGCCCCAGAACCACCCATTATGGACGGTTCTTCCAAGTTTTTTGTAGAAGCTTTAGAAAAGGCAGGTACTGTAGAGCAAAGTGCTGAAAGGGAAGTTTTTGAAGTGAAGGAGATTATTTCTTTTAAAGATGAAGAAACAGGCAGTGAGATCATGATCATGCCTTCTGATAAATATGAGATTACTACCATGGTAGATTTTGGCACTAAAATCTTAGGTACCCAAAATGCGACTTTAAAGAATATCACCGATTTTAAAACGGAAATTGCCAATGCCAGAACTTTTAGTTTCTTACATGAAATTGAAACTTTACTGGACAATAACTTAATCAAAGGTGGTGACTTGAACAATGCAATCGTTTATGTAGACAAGCCACTTTCTGATGAAACCATGAAGAAGTTGAGCAAGGCTTTTAAAAAAGATTCTGTTACCATTAAACCCAATGGAATTCTCGATAATTTGACCTTGCATTGGCCTAATGAGGCGGCTCGACATAAATTATTGGATGTCATTGGAGATCTGGCTCTTGTTGGTATGCGTCTTAAAGGAAAAGTAATCGCTAACAAGCCCGGTCATAAGATCAACACTAATTTTGCTAAAAAATTGAACAAGATCATCAAAATAGAAAAGCGAAATAATGTTCCTCAGTTTGATCTGAATCAGCCACCCTTGATGGACATTCATGCTATCATGAAGATATTACCGCACCGTCCTCCGTTTTTGTTGATTGATCGTATTATTGAGCTATCTGACACACATGTGGTGGGTATGAAAAATGTAACCATGAATGAATCCTTTTTTGTAGGTCATTTTCCAGGTGCACCGGTTATGCCAGGAGTTTTACAGGTGGAGGCAATGGCGCAATGTGGAGGAATCTTGGTGTTGAGTACGGTACCCGATCCGGATAATTATCTCACGTATTTTATGAAAATGAACAATGTGAAGTTTAAGCAAAAGGTGTTGCCGGGTGATACCCTGATCTTTAAGGCAGATCTTATCAGTCCGATCAGAAGGGGCATCTGCCATATGCAAGCCTACGGCTATGGCAACAACAAATTAGTTGTAGAGGCGGAATTGATGGCCCAGATCGTTAAAAAACAAGAGGAATAATCATAAAATAATTTAAAATGAATCAACCATTAGCCTATGTACATCCCGGTGCAAAAATTGCACGCAACGTGGTGATAGAGCCATTTACCACGATACACAACAATGTGATCATAGGTGATGGAACATGGATCGGATCAAATGTGACCATCATGGAGGGTGCGAGAATTGGAAAGAATTGCAAGATCTTCCCCGGAGCCGTTATTTCTGCTATTCCTCAGGACCTTAAATTTGAAAATGAGGATTCTCTGGCTGTGATAGGTGATAATACAACCATTCGAGAATGCGCCACCATCAATAGAGGTACCAAAGCATTTGGCAAAACAGTAA
The DNA here is from genome assembly GCF_042679565.1 of Namhaeicola litoreus. Classification (NCBI taxonomy): domain Bacteria; kingdom Pseudomonadati; phylum Bacteroidota; class Flavobacteriia; order Flavobacteriales; family Flavobacteriaceae; genus Namhaeicola; species Namhaeicola litoreus. Next base: position 820,449 of record NZ_JBHTMY010000003.1, read on the forward strand.
TCGGAAACGACTGTCTGGTTATGGCTACAGCTCACGTGGCTCATGATTGCATTATTGGAGACCATGTAATTATTGTCAATGGTGTTACCTTGGCAGGTCATGTAGAAATTGGAGATTATGCCATCATTGGAGGATTGGCAGGTGTTCATCAATTTATCCATATAGGAAAACATGCCATGATCTCAGGTGGTTCTTTGGTGAGAAAAGATGTTCCCCCCTATACAAAAGCGGCCAAAGAGCCATTGTCTTATATCGGTATAAATTCTATAGGTCTGAGAAGAAGGGAATTTTCTACTGAAAAGATCAGAGAGATTCAGAATATTTACCGCATTTTATATCAAAAGAATAATAATACTACACAGGCGCTTCGTATCATAGAAGCAGAAATGGATGCTACACCAGAACGAGATGAGGTGATCACCTTTATACGAAATTCTCAAAGAGGCATCATGAAAGGATATTCAAGCAATTATTAATTAATAAAGAAATATGGCATCGACATCAGATATCAGAAAGGGATTATGCATTGTCTATAATAATGACACTTATAAAATTGTAGAATTTTTACACGTAAAGCCAGGTAAAGGACCAGCTTTTGTTAGGACAAAATTAAAAAGTCTCACAACAGGTAAAGTATTAGATAACACCTTTTCTGCCGGACATAAGATCGAAGAGGTAAGGGTTGAAACAAGAAAATATCAGTTTTTATATCCTGAGGGAGATATTTTTCATTTTATGAATACAGATGATTATCATCAAATCACTTTGAATAAGGAAATTTTGGATACTCCCGATTTGCTTAAAGAAGGAGAAATTGTCTCTATTATTGTGCGCGCAGAAGATGAAGCACCACTTTCAGTGGATATGCCGACGCATGTGGTTTTAGAGATCACACATACAGAGCCCGGACTCAAAGGAAATACTGCTACCAATGCCACAAAACCAGCTACTGTTGAAACGGGTGCAACAATCAACGTACCTCTATTTATCAATGAAGGTGACAAAATTAAAATTGACACGAGTAACAGTTCGTATGTAGAACGTGTAAAGGAGTAATTTTTTATTTTCTCTGCATGAAATTTCCAAGAACATATACTTTAGAAGAGATATCTTTAATTATTGACTGTCAATATATTGGAGATTCAAATTTTTCCGTTTTAGGGATGAATGAGATACATGTCGTCGAACCTGGGGATATAGTATTTGTCGATCATCCCAAGTATTATGACAAAGCTTTACAATCTGCAGCGACGATTGTATTAATCAATAAAGAGGTAGACTGTCCCGAAGGAAAAGCATTGTTGATCTCTGATGATCCTTTCAGGGATTTTAATAAACTGAGTTTATTTTTCAGGCCTTTTCAAAGTTCCCATTCACATATTTCTGAAACGGCCATTATTGGAAAAAATACGGTAATTCAGCCCAATGTATTTGTTGGAAATCATGTTGTCATTGGCGAGAATTGTGTGATACACTCCAATGTAAGTTTGTATGACCATACCATTATCGGAGATCATGTTACCATTCATGCAGGCTCTGTTATCGGAGGCGATGCGTTTTATTACAAAAAAAGGCCAGCGGGTTTTGATCAGCTTTTATCTTGTGGAAGAGTGGTGATCGAGGATCATGTGGATATCGGTGCTTCTTGCACGATAGATCGCGGCGTTACGGGAGATACTACGATTGGAGAAGGCACTAAAATAGACTGTCAGGTTCAGATAGGGCATGATACTGTTTTGGGAAAGAAGTGTTTAGTGGCGGCTCAAGTTGGTATTGCGGGTTGTTGTGTGATTGAAGATGAAGTGACCATTTGGGGTCAGGTGGGAATTACCAGCGGGGTTACTGTGGGTAGCAAAGCGGTTTTACAGGGAAAAACAGGTGTTTCAAAATCACTTGAAGGAGGTAAAGTTTACTATGGTGTTCCTGCAGGTGAGGTAAGAGAGAAATTAAGGGAATTGGCAGTTCTCAAGTACTTACCACAATTGATAGAAAAACTGAAAATAACTTTATAAAATAAGAACATTAGGTTACTTTTGTAATCAGAAAATAATTCAACAGAAATAAATAAAGCATGAGCGTATTAGTCAATAAAGATTCGAAAATTATTGTTCAAGGATTTACCGGAAGTGAAGGAACATTTCACGCTTCACAGATGATAGAGTATGGTACCAATGTGGTGGGTGGAGTTACTCCAGGTAAGGGAGGTCAGTCGCACTTGGATAGACCTGTTTTTAATACTGTTGCTGAGGCGGTAGAAAAAGCCGGAGCGGATACTTCTATTATTTTTGTCCCCCCGGCATTCGCAGGAGATGCGATCATGGAAGCAGCGGAAGCAGGGATAAAAGTTATCATTTGTATTACTGAAGGGATTCCGGTAGGTGATATGGTCAAAGTAAAAGCTTATATCGATCAACGCGATTGCAGACTTATAGGTCCAAACTGTCCAGGAGTAATCACTCCAGGAGAAGCCAAAGTTGGTATTATGCCCGGATTTGTCTTTAAAAAAGGTAAAGTAGGGATCGTCTCAAAATCAGGTACGTTGACCTATGAAGCGGCAGATCAAGTTGTAAAACAAGGATTGGGTATCACAACAGCCATTGGTATTGGTGGAGATCCAATTATAGGCACTACAACCAAAGAAGCTGTTGAATTGTTGATGAATGATGATGAAACTGAGGTGATCGTCATGATCGGTGAAATCGGTGGTCAGCTCGAAGCCGATGCTGCGAAATGGATCAAGGCAGATGGAAACAGAAAGCCGGTAGTTGGTTTTATAGCAGGGCAAACGGCTCCCGCAGGAAGAACTATGGGGCACGCCGGTGCCATTGTAGGCGGAAAAGATGATACGGCCCAAGCTAAAATGGCCATATTGAGAGAAAATGGCGTTCATGTTGTAGAATCGCCGGCCGAGATAGGTAAAAAAGTAGCCGAGTTATTCGGATAGTTAATTTAATGTAAAAAATTTTTATAAGAGTCTGCTTATGTTTACTTTAGGCAGACTTTTTTATTTCAACTAAATATATACTATGAAAAACATTTATTTACTCATTTTACTGTTTGCTATTTCTTTAATAAGCTGTAAACAGGCGAATGAACAAGACCCCTATGAAATTAAAACTGCCACGGATGGTAAAGGTTTTAGTTACACGTATTTTGACGGAGATCCTACGGGATTAAGACTTTATACCTTAGAGAATGGATTAACCGTTTATCTCAGCAAGAATGAGGACGAACCTAAAATTCAGACCTATATGGCTGTTCGGGCCGGTTCGAATTACGATCCAAAAGAGAGTACCGGTTTAGCCCATTATTTGGAACATATGCTCTTTAAAGGGACCAGTGAATTTGGAACACAAGATTGGTCGTCGGAAAAGGTTTTATTGGATTCTATCAGTAAGTTATATGAAATACATAAGGCTGAAAATGATCCAGAAAAGAAAAAGGAAATTTACCGTCAGATCGATAAGGTTTCTTTGGAAGCCTCTAATTACTCTATTGCCAATGAATACGATAAAATGGTTGGGGCTATGGGAGCTCAAGGAACGAACGCGCATACCTGGTTTGAAGAAACGGTTTACCACAATAAGATCCCGGAAAACGAATTTGAAAAATGGGCTAAATTGGAAAGTGATCGTTTTGAAGAGTTAGTTTTACGATTATTTCATACAGAACTAGAGGCCGTTTACGAAGAATTCAATCGAGGGCAAGACAATGATTTTAGAAAAAAATTCTCAACAACACTGGAAGGTTTATTTCCAACTCACCCTTATGGGCAGCAAACAACGATCGGTACTTCAGATCATCTCAAAAACCCTTCTCTGGTTGCAATCCACAATTATTTTGAAAAATATTATGTACCCAGTAATATGGGCTTAGTATTGGTAGGTGATATAGATTTTGAAGAAACCATCGATATCGTCAACAATACATTTGGAAAATGGGAAAATAAACCCGTAGAACACCCTGAACTTCCAAAAGAGTCACCGATTACTTCTCCTATCGTTAAAGAGGTATACGGACCCACCAATGAATCTGTTTATGTCGCTTTTAGAACCGATAAAATCGGCAGTAAGGAGGCCAGAATGGTAAAATTGGTGGATATGATATTGGCGAATAGTCAAGCCGGTTTATTTGATCTTGATCTCAATCAGCAACAAAAGGTGCAAAACGCAACTTCTTTTACGCTCTTTCAAAATGACTATGGCATACATTTCTTAGACGGTTATCCTTTGGCTGGCCAAAGTTTAGACACAGTGAAGGCATTGATGTTATCCACATTGGATAAAATTAAAAGTGGAAATTTTGATGATTGGATGATTGAAGCCGTCGTAAATGATTTAAAATTAAATCAGTTAAGAGAATTTGAATCCAGTACAGCTTTGGCTAACGCATATTTTAATTCATTTATTCATCGCCAGAATTGGGCCGATATAGTTAAGGAATTAGATGAAATGAAAATGGTGACCAAAGAAGAATTGATCACTTTTGCCAATGATTTTTATAAGGATAATTATGTCGTCACTTATAAAAAACAAGGCACAGATGAAAACATTGCAAAAGTTGAAAATCCGGGAATCACACCGATCAACTTAAACAGAGATAAACAATCGGATTATTTGGTGACTTTTAATGAGATGAAACCGGCAGAGATTTCTCCAGTGTTTGTCGATTTTGAAAAAGAGATTAACTATTCTAAGCTCTCAAATGATATAGACATAGCAAGTATCGAGAACAGAGTAAATGACCTATTTCAAATGAATTTTATTTTTGATATGGGTAGCGATCACAATAAAAAAATCTCCTTAGCAGCCGGGTATTTGGATTTTGTTGGGACAGAGAAATTTACGCCTGAAGACCTGAAAAAGGAATTTTACAAATTGGGTATCAATTACAATGTAAATACGGGAAGTGATCAGACCTATGTGAGTTTAAGTGGACTAAAGGAGAATATGAATAAAGGGCTACTCTTGTTAGAGGATCTTTGGAATAATGCTGTTGCTGATCAAGAGAGTTATGATAAATATGTAGCTAGAATACTCAAATCAAGAGAAGACGGTAAAACTCAAAAAGACAATATTCTTTGGGATGGCTTATTTGAATATGCGAAATATGGAGATCATTCTCGATTGCGCAATATTTATACCGCAGATGAATTGGCGAAGATAGATCCAAAAGAATTGGTTCAGATTGTAAAGGATTTGAAGAACTACGATCAACGTCTTTTTTACTACGGCAATGATCTCGATGCTGCCATGGTGGCATTGAATGAAAGTCATCAAGTTGAGACACCCTTAAAATCTTATCCAGAACCAGAAACATATACTGCGCAAGAAACAGGAGGAAAGGTCTATTTTGTAGATTACGATATGGTCCAATCTGAAATGGTTTTGGTTTCAAAGGGAGATGCGTTTGATAAAGAAAAAATGGCTGAAGCACAATTATTTAACACTTATTTTGGCAGTGGATTATCTTCCATCGTATTTCAGGAAATCAGAGAGTCTAAATCTTTGGCCTATAGCGCATTTTCTTCTTATAGTATGGCAAGAAAAGCGGGCGACGAGGATTACATTTATGCCTATGTGGGTACTCAAGCGAATAAATTACCCGAAGCGGTAGATGCCATGATGGATTTAATGAACGATATGCCAGAGGCACAAGAACAATTTGAGCAGGCCAAAGAATCGACCTTAAAAAAGATTGCCGCACAGAGAATTACCAAGTCCAATATATTTTGGAATTATGAAAGTTTGAAAAAACGAGGGATCGATTACGATATCAGGAAAGATGTCTATTCGGGTGTTCAAGAAATGGATATGACGGACTTAAAAAACTTTTTCGACGAAAATATCAAAGGAGGAGAATATACGACGGTGGTCATTGGAAATAAAAAGGATGTAGACATGAAAGCACTTGCTAAATTAGGGGAGGTGACAGAAATGGACATTGATTATTTATTTAATTACAAACAAACTGATTTAAAGCAATAAACGTTTAGTTATATTTAGATAGGAAGCGTCTCAAACTTGTGTTTTGAGGCGCTTTTTTATGAGACAGATCTTATTCATTTTATTATCTTTGGAACTTAATCTTTACGAAATATGAAATTACTTGAAAATAAAATAGCGCTAATTACGGGCGCTTCGAGAGGGATCGGTAGGGGAATAGCTCTAGAATTCGCTAAACAGGGTGCCAGTGTGGCTTTTACTTATAATTCTTCAACAGAAGCGGCCAATGCTTTGGAAAAGGAATTATCTTCTCACGGTATAAAGGCAAAAGGCTACCAGTCTAATGCGGCTATTTTTGATGCAGCACAAAGTTTGGTGGATGAAGTGATCAAGGAATTTGGGAAAATTGATATTTTGATCAATAACGCAGGAATTACGAAAGATAACTTATTGATGCGGATATCTGAAGAAGATTTTGATAAGGTGATCGAAATCAATTTAAAATCAGTATTTAATCTCACTAAAGCTGTGATTCGCCCTATGATGAAACAGAGAAGTGGTTCGATCATCAACATGAGCTCAGTGGTAGGTGTAAAAGGAAATGCCGGTCAGACCAATTATGCGGCTTCTAAAGCCGGAATATTAGGTTTTACTAAATCCGTCGCCTTGGAGTTAGGTTCAAGAAACATCAGGTGTAATGCCATCGCACCCGGTTTTATAGAAACGGAAATGACAGATAAGTTAGACGAAAAAACGGTGCAGGAATGGCGAAATGCAATTCCTTTAAAAAGAGGAGGAAAACCTGAAGATGTCGCCAATGCCTGTGTGTTTTTAGCAAGTGATATGTCTTCTTATATCACAGGGCAAACCATGCATGTAGACGGAGGTATGCTGACCTAAAAAAAATAGATTTACTGCTTGATAAACCCTAATTATTGAAAAATAGTTGGGGTTTTTTATAAGGTATCGCGAAGTTGAATTCTTTCGTGTTTTACCTGACCTTTTTTAAGCGCATTATGGTTTTCATAGCATTCTAAAAACGCTTCTATGATTTGTAAATCGCTGGCTCTTTCTATAAAGCTTTGTGAGTAATTGCATTCTGTTAAAAGGTCGTTCAATTCCTTTCTACTCATATCGAGATAATCCATGATCACTTCCCGATTGAATTTCTGCTCCATCATATTTCGAACTTCGTCACCTTCTTTTAATTTTTTCAGTCGTTTGAGCTCTTTGGGTTTTTTGCCTAATTTACTATACCAGAAATCTGCAGGGTTAAAAATGGCACTCAAAGCACCCGTGTAAGTATTACGACCAGCACCCATTTCATAAGCTTGAGGTAGACCATTGATATAAATCCTAGAATATTTGTCTTCAGGTACATTTTTGGCATCAACAACAAGTACACCGATCAATTTATGTGATTTTACTGTGACTTCATCGATGACCACAGTTTTTTCATGAATGGCAATTTCCAATTCATTTCCTTTGAGAAGATCTCGGGTTACTTTTAATTTGACAGATTGATAACCAATATATGAAATAAATAAGGTGTCGTTTGGTATTGCAGAAATCTCAAATTTCCCATCTGTGTTCGTGATGGTTCCCACAACCGTATTCAAATTGAGGATATGGGCACTTTGAAGGGGTTCATTATCGTGCACGCTAATCACACGGCCTTTTAACTTTCTGATTGTGTCTACTGCAGTTTCTCTTTCCTGCGCGCGAAGGCCCATTGAAAACAGAATTAAAAATGCAATAACAATTTTTTTAAGCATGCCGCAATGATACTAATAAAATGGCAAAATTTAGTGAAAATTTTACTAAAAGCGAGGAGGGTATTGTAAGCAATTTGTGTCATTATAAAAGTGTGCGCACGACTGGACTCGAACCAGCACGTTCTAAAGCGAACACCAGCCCCTCAAGCTGGCGCGTCTACCAATTTCGCCACGTGCGCAATGATAAAATAAAAAAAATCCGCTTTAAAAGCGGATCATTTTTAAAAGAACGTGACCTGGCTGGGGCTCGAACCCAGGACCCTATCCTTAAAAGGGATATGCTCTACCAACTGAGCTACCAGGTCTTTGTAAATTCGGTTGCAAATATACCATCATTATTTTATTTTGCAAGGATTATTTTAAATAAATTTTGAAGATATTTGCATCAAAGATTAGGGCGCTAAAAATCAATTTATTAGCAATATCTAATAGCATATTTATAAAGATGAGCATCATTACATTGATAGGATATATGGGCAGTGGTAAATCAACTGTTTCGAAAAAAGTAGCTAAAAGATTAAATTTTGAGGCTTTAGATTTAGACGAGTATATTGAAAGTCAGGAAAATAAAAGTATCAACGATATTTTTAAAGAAAAAGGGGAAATTTACTTTCGAAAACAGGAAAGGTTTTATCTCGATCAAATTTTAAGAGAGAAAAAGAATCTCGTTCTCGCTTTGGGAGGAGGTACCCCTTGTTATGGCGATAATATGAGCTTAATTTTGAAGTATAGCAAGAGTGTCTATTTAAGAGCTCATATTCCAACGTTGGTATCGAGATTGAGTAAGGAACAAGATCTGCGACCCTTGATCGCAAGTTTAGATAAAGATCAACTCAGTGAATTTGTTGCGAAGCATTTATTTGAACGCCGGAGTTTTTATGAGCAATCTCATTTTACAGTAGTTATAGATCAGAAAACGGTAGAAGAAATAACAGAAGAAATTTGTCTTTTAATCTAAATAGGCAATCGTACTATTCTTTTGAAATTCAACAGTAATATGCTCCTGTATAGAAGTAGATAAGGATATTCCTTTAAAATCAGCTTTTACCGGATATTTTTTATGATTTCGATTCACCAAGACCGCTGTTTTGAATTTTTTTAAAGGAACATTCAGAAAGTGTCTTACAGCGTAAATCAGGGAAGCACCCGAATTAAGTACATCATCCACTAAAACCACCGACTTATTTTCATAGTCACTCGGTTTTAAACTCGTTTTTATCTCCTCCAGGGGATTCTTTTTGTTCACTTTTACGTCACAAAGCACAATTTTGATAGGAGAAATGTTTTGTAATACTTTTGCTATTTTTTTCGCCAACAAAAAACCATTTTCACTGATGCCTGCAATAATGATTTCCTTTTCATCAATATTTGACTCATAAATTTGATAAGCGATACGTCTTATTTTGAATGTAATTTCTTGGCTGGTGAGTATGATAGATCTCGACATGGAAATGCTTAATTTTTCTTCTCAAATATAAAAAAAAGTTCTCTTCCCCATCTCGGTTTGATGGAATTATAACTTCTTTCTAATAAGTTTAAATGAAAGTAGGGCTCAAAGAGATTTATATACTCTTCAGCAGAACCACCATAAGGGGGACCTTCTTCAGTCAAAGGAAAATCGAATAATAAACCAGCTATTTTTCCTTTTATGTTTAACATTGAATGGGCTTTTTGAACATACTCCTTTCGATATGTGGGGTCGATAGCACAAAAAAAGGTTTGTTCAAGAATGAGGTCATAGGTCTTCTGATGTGTGAAAAAATTTTCACAATGTAAATTTTCATCCTTAAAGTGAGGCACCCTATTTTTGAGTTCGGCAAGCGGATCTCTAGCAATATCAAGTACATGGACATTTTGAAATCCTTGTTTTAACAAATATTCAGCTTCATAGGCTCTTCCTGCTCCCGGAATTAAAATATCTAAATTTTTATTCTCTATTTGATCTATATAAGTTTTGATCGGCAAAGACACTGCACCAATATCCCAACCCGTTTGACCTTCGCGATATTTAGATTCCCAAAAAGCTTTTATTTCATTCTGATTCATTTTCGTCTATATAATCTTCTAAATCTCTACGGTCTTTTTTAGTAGGTCTGCCCGTTCCTTTTTTTCGGTAATAATCCTGGGCCAATCTGAGCGCCTCTTTATTTTCAAAGGCAGAGACCGGGGTGAGATCTCTTCGGTATAAATCGACAATTTTTGCACCTACGCGGTTTTGAGGAATCTCTAAAACTTCAATGATATAATTGATTTGATTATGACGAATTGTCAATTTCTCTCCACCATATATTTCTTTAGAAGGTTTTAAGGGAGAACCATCGATGCGCACATGATTTTTTTTACATGCCTCAGCGGCGATGGTTCTTGTTTTGTAAAAACGGATACACCATAAGTATTTATCTATCCGCATCATTTATTCCAATAACAAAGGGGTTCTGGAAAAATGTTTTGTGAGTTCCTCATTGTCTAATTCTAAGTACATATCATTGCGGTAATTAGGTATTGCTGCTGCATCGAGCAGATCATCCGCAAATCTAAATTTTTGAGTATCCATTTTCATGGCCCTTCCAGTGATCATATTGATCGCCGCCTGCAATAAGGGCTCATCCGTATCACCTAAAGTACCTAAATTGGCGATATTTTCAGCAATTTCAAAATCAGGATCAAACCCGTCAATGTCGTTTTCATCCAGTTTGTTTCTGGTCTCTAAAATAATGGGTTGCATGGCGTATTTATGATTTGGATTTGCACCCTCTTTACCAAAATTATTTGAGTCGTAAAGCGTTACTGAAGCTACAGATTTACCATAGGTCTTTTGACCAATTAATTTTACATTGATGTAGGGTTTTAGGCCATTGATAATCAATTCACTGGCAGAAGCCGTGTTTCCGGTTGTCAAAATATAGATGCTATTCAGTTCTAAGCTATTGATCAGATTTCCGTTTCCTAATCTATTCGGAAATTTTGAAATGAGGTAATCGGGTCTATTTGCCTCCCAATAGGCCTGATATTTTCTATTCCACTTTTCTTTCAGCAGAATTTCTCCGTTATACTGACCCGTAATCATACTTGCAATGGATACCGCTGTATTGACTGAACCTCCGGGGTTATATCGGAAGTCGAGCACAAGATCTGTAACTCCTTCAGCTTTTAATTCACCAAAAGCACGATTGATTTCATCATCAAAATCATCATTAAAACGGTTGTACATGATATAACCTATTTTCTTACCGTCTATGGTAAACGATTTGCTGAGGTATACAGGGTTTTCTGTCAGTACCGACTTAGACAACTCAACATCCACTCCGGTCGGCGTGATGGTATTGTTCTCAATTTTAGCCAGACTTAGGGTGTGTGAAGTACTCGATGATTCGTATAATAAGTCCACATAATTGGACCGGGTAATGGCAACACCATTGACATGGGTAAAAATATCACCGCGTTTAATTTCCTTTTTACTGGCATCTGAATTAGGTAAAACATAACGTACATAACCAAAAACACCATTTTCTCCATAAGCGGCAACTCCAAATTTAATTCCATCTGTCGTTGAAATCCCCTGGAAAGAATTCTCTAATTCAACATAGTCATCTACAATCCAGCTAAATCTATCTACTACATTTTTTTGGTATAGGAGGTTATCAAAGAAAACAAAAGGATCATCTTCTGATTCTAAAAATGTTTTATAAGCATCCTGGCTCGCAAATTTATTATCTGCCAGGTTCGGAACATTATCTTGCCAATAGTAAATTTCATTCATTCCTTGCCAGATAAAGTCTTGAATTTCAGTATTTTTTGATGCGATAGGGGGCTCTACTACTGTTGGATCATTGTCATCGCCTCCACAACTAGTCAACCATAAAGCCACCATCATTGAAAAAATCGAAACTGAAAATTTTATATTACTCTTCATAAATATTTATTTAAGTTGCCAAATTTAAAAAAAAAGCTTTGCATAAATTGTGCCATGTAACATTATTGACACATATTCGTCGATAGAGTATAAGTCGATAGATTTGGAAATCATTACAATGAACCAAAAGGAATTTTTAGAAAAAGTAATGCCCTTTAAAGATAAAGTGTATCGTTTGGCGAAACGACTTTTGGTTTCGACGGATGAGGCTGAGGACGCGACACAAGAGTTGTATTTAAAGTTGTGGCGATCAAAATCAAATCTCGGTGCATACAAAAATATTGAGGCTTATGCGATGACCATGACGAAGAATTATTGTTTAGATCAACTCAAATCAAAAAGGGCGTCCAATTTATCTTTAGTTCACAGTAATTATTCCGGCGACGATTCCGTTCAAGGAGATTTGGAATGGAAAGATCAAGCAACGATCATGAAAAATCTGATCAATGAATTACCGGAAAAACAGAGAATGATCGTTCAATTGAGGGATGTAGAAAATTATGATTTTCAAGAAATAGAAGAGATCATGCAAATGGAAGCAACGGCAATTCGGGTGAATTTGTCCAGAGCCAGAAAAACGTTAAGAGAAAAATTTTTAAAAAAGGAATCCTATGGAATCAGGTAACATAGAAAAATTACTAGAAAAATATTTTGAAGCCGAAACCACTTTGGCGGAAGAGAAACAATTGAAAGAATATTTTTCAGGAAATCAAATTGCCGAGCATTTGGCTCAGTACAGGGCCTTTTTTGGTTACTTTAAAGAAGAACCGAATCATATATCTGTCAAAGAGATCGAGTTGCCCAAAGAAAGAAAATTCAATATGAAATTTATCTCTATTGCCGCCTCTTTCTTACTGATGGTAAGTGTTTTCTCTTATCAACAATACCAGCACAATCAAGAGGTTGCGGCCAGAGAGGCTTTTGCGAAAACACAGGAAGCTTTACAATTGATCTCTCAAAATTTAAACAAGGGAAATAAAGCGATTGCCCAATTGAATTACTATGAAGAAACACAAAGAAAAATATTTAAAAATGAATAAAAATTTAATAACAAAGAATATGAAAAAGTCAATTTTATTTTACGTTTTGTTCTCGATTGGATTGAGTACAGCGGTTTTTGCACAATCTCAATTTGATAAATTTGAGGATATTGATGGAGTTACCTCAGTCATCGTCAATCAGAAAGCATTTTCTTTAATGAGTAAGATCGGTTCTGAATCTGATGAAGAGTATTTGGATTTGATCAAGAATATTGAAACTTTGAAGGTTTTTGCTACAGAAAATAAAAGTGTAGCTGCCCAAATGGCTGCGGAAGTAGATAAGTATTTGAAAACTGCTAATTTAGAAGAGCTCATGCGGGTAAAAGATGGAGATGATCGTGTCAATATTTACGTCAAACAAGGGAAAAGTGAAGATTTTGTGAAAGAGCTATTTATGTTTGTGAAAAGTGGAGATATAGATCTAGGCGAATCTGTAATTATTTCCTTAACCGGTAATATCGATTTAAAGCAGATTTCAAAACTTACTGAGAAGATGGATCTGCCAGGTGGTGAGCATTTAGAAAAAGCAAGTAAAAACTAGATTATGAAGAGGATTTATTTCATTTTAGGAATCGGATTATTGACACTTATCGGGTGCTCGAATGGTCCAAGTTTACAAAAGTATTTTGTAAGTAAGCAAGACAATGAGAACTTTTTGAGTTTAGATGTACCCACCAGTATTGTCTCACTCAAGGAAGGGGCGAGTAAGGAGAATTTAGAAACTTTGAAATCGATTAAAAAGGTCAATTTGCTCATGTTTAAATTGACTCAAGAGAATAGAGATGTTTTTGAAGAAGAAAAATCTGAAGTGATGGCGGTACTTAAGAATAAAAATTTAATTGAGTTGATGCGTGCAAATCACGAAGGGACTCAGTTAAGGGTAGTCTATGTGGGGGATGAAGATACAGTGGATGAATTTATAGTATTTGCAGCGAATGATCAAGAAGGTTTTGGTTTAGCCAGAGTTTTGGGAGACCGCATGGAACCCCATAAAATCATGGCTTTGTTAAATGATTTTGATCGGATGGATAAAGAAAACCCTATATTTTCTCAAATAGAAGGTTTTATGAGATAATAAAATGTCGAAAGGCTCCAAACTTCAGAGGTTTAGGGCCTTTTTTTATTTTGAACAATTGAGACAAAGATATTTACATAAAATTTTATATTTGCTACCGTTCAATTTAACAAATAAATGATGAATTTTAAAATAGGAATTATTGTCCTCTTTATGAGTGTGTTGCATTTAAATGCTCAGGAGTTACAGGACCTCAGTACAACTTACCGCGGGGAAAGGGAAAAAGAAAATAATCTAGTTCATACCAAATTAAGCGTAGCTTTTAATTTTGAAAAAAGGCAATTATCCGGAGAAGCATGGCTTACCCTAGCCCCACATTTTTATCCTACTTCTTCCTTGACATTGGATGCAAAAGGGATGTTAATTCATGAAGTCACGCAGAATGGGAGAGCTTTGAAATATGACTATAAAGATGATGTACTCAAGGTAAATCTGGGTAAAACCTATTTAAAAGATGATCAGTACACCATTTATATTAAGTATACAGCAAGACCAGATGAAGTAAAGCAAGAAGGAAGTGCTGCAATTAACGATGCGAAAGGATTGTACTTTATTGATCCCGATCAAAAGGATGCAGAAAAACCTACTCAGATTTGGACACAAGGAGAGACAGAATCAAGTAGCTGTTGGTTTCCAACGATCGATTCACCAAATCAGAAGACAAGTCAGGAAATCTATATCAAAGTACCAGAGAAATATGTCACACTTTCCAATGGAATTTTAGTCGAGCAAAAAAACAACAATGACGGAACCAGAACGGATTACTGGAAATTAGATCAAAAGCATGCACCTTATTTATTTTTTATGGGTATAGGCGAATACAGCATTGTAAAAGATAAATGGAAAAATATTGACGTAGATTATTATGTAGAGCCAGCATTTGAGCCATATGCTAAAGATATTTTTGGCCTTACACCTGAAATGATGGATTTTTATTCTTCCTATACAGGTGTAGATTATATGTGGCCAAAGTATGCTCAAATGGTGGCAAGAGATTATGTAAGCGGTGCCATGGAAAATACAACAGCGGTTCTACATGCTGAAAATGCTCAGCAAGTACCTGGTCAATTGATAGATGAAAATTCATGGGAGTATGTTATCGCACATGAATTATTTCACCACTGGTTTGGAGATTATGTCACAGCCGAAAGTTGGAGTAATTTAACGGTAAATGAGTCCTTTGCCAATTATGGGGAATACTTATGGATTGAGCACAAGTACGGTAAAGATGCGGCAGATGCTCACAGGCACGAAGAAATACAGGGCTATTTGGCCGGTGGTAATGAACTCAAAGATCTAGTTCGTTTTTATTACGAGAGTAGAGAAGATATGTTTGATGCTGTTTCCTACAACAAAGGAGGTACTATTTTACATATGCTTAGAAGCTATTTAGGAGACCAGGCTTTTAGAACGGGCATAAAACAATACCTCACCGACAATGCATACGGAACCGGAGAAGCCCATCAATTGCGATTAGCGATGGAAAAGGTTACGGGTAAAGATCTCAATTGGTTTTTTAATCAATGGTATTTTAATAACGGTCATCCCAAGTTAGAGGTAAAATATGATTATAATGACAGCAGCAAATTGGTCGCTGTAAGCATCAGTCAAAATCAGGAAGAAGTTTTCCAATTTCCTTTGACCATTCAAGTTTATGAAGGAGGAAAGCCCAAAACTTATCCTGTCTGGATAGATGAAAAAAGTGAGTCTTTTTCTTTTAAATACACTAAAAGACCAGAGTTGGTGAATGTAGATTCAGACCGCGTATTGCTGGTAGAAATAAATGATTCGAAAACGACCGAAAACTATGTGCATCAATATCTTTATGGAACAACCTATGAAGATAGGAGAGAAGCCATAGAAAATTTAGGGGATCATCAAAGCGAGAAAATTGCTGTGACAACTTTGAGTAAAGCTTTAAATGATCCTTATTACGGCTTAAGAATATTGGCGATTGATAAAGTGGATATTTCGAGATCTGATGCAGCCGAGGCGATCAAACATATGGAGAAGTTGGCAAAAGAAGATCCAAAAACTTTGGTACAAGCGGCAGCTATTGAAAAACTAGCCATCACTAAAAATGAAAAATATATCCCTTTATACAACGAAGCATTAAAAAGTAAATCTTATGCTGTACAAAACGCTGCATTGAGTGCTCTTTTCGCTTTGGACCCTCAACTCGGTTTGACAAATTTAGAAAGTGTTGTCAATGAAAAAAATCGCAAGTATCTAAAAGATGCCCTGATTCCTATTTACATCCAAATCAAAAATGAGGATCAAATGCCTTTTGTAGCTGACAATCTTATTGCAGGAATGTTTTTTACAGATGATAAACAAACTCAGAATATCTATAAAGAAGGATTTCAATGGGTGGTCAACAGTTCAAATATTGAGGCTACGCAAAATTTGGTGGATAGTTTTGTCGATATGGGCATAAAATATAAAGACTATGGTGCAGATCAAATGGCTCGTCAGGTATTGAATCAGGTGTTAGGCGTCAAACAAGCCTCGCAGTATTCAAACAAAGCAGAAATGATTAAAATCGTTGAAGATGGTTTGGCCAAGCTATAAAATGAAAGATCGTTTAAACAATAAAACCGCACTTTGTTGCGGTTTTATTGTTTATAAAAGCTCGGCAAACTCCACTTAAAAACAACTGCCAAAGTTCTAATCGCGATCACAATTCCGATCGTGATGATAAAATTCACTTCAATGGGTAATTGTAAAGGTTGAATCATTAAATAGGTCATAGCCCCTAAAATACACGCTGTTGCGTATATTTCTTTGTGAAAAATCAAGGGAATTTCATTACACAGTGTGTCTCGAATTACACCCCCGAAGGTGGCAGACATCATCCCTAAAGAAATTGAAATAATCGGATTAAAATTATTTTGCATTCCAATTTCTGTTCCTGTAATTGTAAATATTCCCAGTCCGATCGTATCAAATAAAAAAAGAGATTTGCTCAATTTCCCAATTTTTTTTCTAAAAATAATAGCCAGGATTACAGAAATGATGATGGTGTAAATGTAGGGTATATTGGTCATCCAACTCACCGGTTCTCTACCTACTAACATATCTCTTAATGTACCACCACCGATGGCGGTGACGAAACCGATGATCAGAACACCAAAGGGATCCATTTTTTTCTCCATCGCAAAAGAAGCACCTGAAATTGCAAAAGCAGCTGTTCCTAAAATATCAAATAAATGGAAAAAATTCATCTCTTCTTTATCCGTTTTTGAAAATAAAAAATCCATCATTTTCAGATGGATCTTTTCATCACTTATTCTTTATCTGCTTTTTTATCAGTGGATTTTTTCTTTTTTTTGATCTCAATGTTTAATTGATCACTTCCCTCTTTATAATCCATCAAAATTTCATCATTTTCTTCCAGCGATGAATTCACAATTTCTTCGGCAAGCGGATCTTCTACATATTTTTGAATTGCTCTTTTTAAAGGTCTGGCTCCGTATTGTTTATCAAAACCTTTTTCTGCAATAAAATCTCTCGCTTTATCTGTCAAGTCAATTTTATAGCCCAAATCGGAAATACGATCAAGTAATTTAGCTAATTCAATATTGATAATTTTATTGATATCCTCTTTTTCTAAAGGATTAAACACGATAATATCATCAATCCTATTCAAAAACTCTGGAGCAAAAGATTTTTTCAGGGCATTTTCAATCACGCTTTTGGCGTTGGCATCCGCCTGAGATTTTTTAGAGGCTGTACCAAAACCAACACCCTGGCCAAAGTCTTTGAGTTGTCTTGAACCGATGTTCGAGGTCATGATAATGACTGTATGTCTAAAATCAACTTTTCTGCCTAAGCTGTCTGTAATGTATCCATCATCTAAAATTTGTAACATCATATTGAAAACGTCCGGATGCGCTTTTTCGATTTCATCCAGCAAAACTACGGCATAAGGTTTTCTTCTGATTTTTTCCGTAAGCTGCCCACCTTCTTCATAACCTACATAACCAGGAGGTGCGCCAATCAATCTGGAAATTGCAAATTTTTCCATGTATTCACTCATATCAATTCGAACCAAAGCATCTTGCGTGTCAAATAGTTCTTGAGCCAGTACTTTGGCAAGTTGTGTTTTACCTACGCCGGTTTGTCCTAAAAATATAAATGAACCAATGGGTTTATTTGGGTCTTTTAATCCCACTCGATTTCTTTGGATCGATTTTACTACTTTCGCCACAGCTTCATCCTGACCTATAATTTTACCTTTGATGGATTCAGGCAGGTCTTTGAGTCTTTTACTTTCTGCTTCTGCTATACGATTTACGGGAATACCTGTCATCATACTCACCACTTCCGCCACATTATCTTCTGTTACGATTTCTCTTTGGAGTTTTGATTGAAGTTCCCATTCTTGCTGGGCTATTTCGAGCTCTTTTTCCAAGCGTTTTTCATCATCGCGCAATTTTGCAGCTTCTTCGTATTTTTGGCTTTTTACCACCGTATTTTTCAATTCAGTGACCTCTTCCAATTTCTTTTCTAATTCTAAAATCTGTTTTGGCACTACGATATTGGTGATGTGGATTCTCGATCCTGCTTCATCTAAAGCATCGATGGCTTTGTCAGGCAAAAACCTATCGGTCATGTATCTACTCGTCAAAGTAACACAAGCTTTAATGGCATCATCGGTAAACGTTACACTGTGATGATCTTCGTATTTATTTTTGATATTGTGTAAAATTTCAATCGTTTCATCAATGGAAGTTGGTTCAACCATTACTTTTTGAAATCTTCTTTCTAAAGCACCATCTTTTTCTATATGCTGTCTGTATTCATCCAGGGTTGTGGCACCTATACATTGAATCTCTCCTCTTGCCAGCGCAGGTTTGAACATGTTTGAAGCATCTAATGATCCGGTTGCTCCACCGGCACCTACGATGGTATGAATTTCATCAATAAATAAAATGATATCATCATTTTTTTCTAATTCATTCATCAAGGCCTTCATTCTTTCTTCGAACTGACCGCGATATTTGGTTCCAGCAACTAAACTCGCCAGGTCTAATTGTACAATTCGCTTATTAAATAAAATTCTCGAAACCCTTCTTTGAATAATTCTAAGTGCCAGCCCCTCAGCAATGGCAGATTTTCCTACACCGGGCTCACCGATGAGGATAGGATTATTTTTTTTACGTCTGCTCAGGATCTGAGAAATTCTTTCAATTTCATTTTTTCTTCCTACAACGGGGTCAAGTTTTCCAACTTCTGCCAAGTAGGTGAGGTCTCTTCCAAAATTATCTAAAACCGGTGTTTTGGTTTTTTTATCAGCTTTAGCCTTAGAGGTACCTTCGAAAGGATTCTTTTTTGGGTCATTAAAATCTTCTTGGGGAATTTCAGCTCTTGGTGTTTCGCTTTTTTCTGTATCTATGTACATCTCTTGAAAAACTTCTTTCACATCATCGTAAAAAATATCGAAGTTGTTTAAAATTTTTGTCGTTGGATCATTTTCATTGCGCAGAATACAAAGCAATAAATGGGCTGTACTTATGCTATCACTTTTAAATAATTTGGCTTCTAAAAAAGTACTTTTTAATGCTTTTTCAGCTTGCTTTGTCAAGTGAAGACTCTTCTTATTATCTATATTCTCAATGTTAGATACAGGGTGTAATGCTTCAATTTTTCTTCTTAAGTTCGAAAAATTAATATCAAAAGAGCTCAAAATATCATACGCCTCTCCATTTGCTTTACGCAACAATCCTAACATCAAATGTTCTGTACCAATAAAGTCATGCCCTAAACGCAACGCTTCCTCCTTGCTATATGCGATGACATCCTTTACTTTCGGTGAAAAATTATCGTCCATTTTTTAGGTATTTATGATGTAAATTTAGTAGATTTTTTGGTTAATTCCTTACAAAACTTATGCCTAGGTATTAACAAATGAGTAACCCGCTTAGCTACAAGGATATATGGATGGTTATTTGTTGATAAATTGTGGGAATAAAATGGGCGCGTAAGCCTTATAAAATATAGATAAATTGTATATTGCTCCTTTGTAAAAAAATAAAAAATTCAAAATTGAAATATGGAGGAAAACGATAAGATAATCCCTATCAATATAGAGGAAGAAATGAAGTCGGCCTACATTGATTATTCAATGTCTGTGATAGTTTCAAGAGCATTACCCGATGTCCGTGACGGTTTAAAACCAGTGCACAGGAGAGTTTTATTCGGGATGCACGAATTAGGTATTAAAGCAACCGGAGCACATAAAAAATCTGCAAGAGTTGTTGGGGAAGTATTAGGTAAGTACCACCCACATGGAGATACCTCAGTTTATGATGCCATGGTTAGAATGGCTCAAGATTGGAGTATGCGTTATGAAATGGTAGATGGACAAGGGAATTTTGGTTCTCCCGATGGAGATAGTCCGGCTGCGATGCGATATACCGAGGTGAGAATGAAAAAGATCTCTGAGGAGATGTTAGCGGATATCGAAAAAGATACAGTAGATCACAGATTAAATTTTGACGATACATTAAATGAACCGACCGTTTTACCTACCCGTGTACCCAGTTTACTGGTGAACGGTGCTTCTGGTATAGCCGTGGGTATGGCGACAAATATGGCTCCTCACAATTTAACAGAAGTTATTGATGGTACTGTGGCTTATATCGATGATAATGACATCGATATCCCGGGATTAATGGAGCATATCAAAGCCCCTGACTTTCCGACGGGAGGAACGATTTACGGTTATGAAGGAGTCAGAGAAGCTTTTTTAACTGGTCGAGGAAGAGTTGTGATCAGAGCAAAATCACATTTTGAAGAAGTGAATGGTAGAGAATGTATTATCGTAACTGAACTTCCTTATCAGGTTAATGGATCGGAATTGCTCAAAAAGACCGCAGATCTAATTAATGACAAGAAGATAGAGGGAATTGCCAATGTAAGAGATGAGACTAGCCGTCAAGGTAGAAGGTTGGTATATGTACTGAAGAAAGATGCAATCCCAAACATTGTATTAAACAAATTATTTAAGTATACAGCGCTACAAACCTCATTTAGTGTTAATAATATAGCACTTGTAAAAGGTCGGCCTCAAATGTTAAACTTAAAAGAGCTCATTGTTCATTTTGTTGAGCACAGGCATGACGTAGTGGTGAGAAGAACTCAGTTTGAGTTGGCCAAAGCAGAAGACAGGGCTCATATACTTGAGGGATTAATTATCGCTTCGGATAATATTGACGAAGTAATAGAACTGATCAAATCTTCCAGCAATGCTGAGGAAGCCCGAGAAAAATTGATGGAACGCTTTCAATTATCCGACAAACAAGCGCGTGCCATTGTCGAAATGAGGTTGAGACAATTGACAGGTCTGGAACAAGAAAAATTGCGTTCGGAATACGATGACATCATTAAATTTATTGCTGATTTGAGAGACATACTAGGCAGCAAAGAAAGAAGAATGTCGATTATCAAGGACGAATTGCTGGAAATTAAGCAAAAATATGGTGATGAAAGAAGAACCAATATTGAATATTCCGGTGGTGATTTGAGTATCGAGGATATTATCCCTGATAATAATGTCGTTGTCACTATTTCTCATGCGGGTTATATTAAAAGGACAGATCTTACTGAGTATAAAGTTCAGAATAGAGGAGGAAGAGGTCAAAAAGGAGTTGCTACGAGGTCAGAAGATTTCTTAGAACATTTATTCATTGCTACGAACCATCAATACATGTTGTTTTTCACACAAAACGGCAAGGTGTTTTGGATGCGTGTTTATGAGATTCCGGAAGGAAATAAAACGTCCAAAGGAAGGGCCATACAGAATTTGATCAATTTAGAAAGTGATGATAAGATCAAAGCCTTTGTCGTGACAAAAGATTTGAAAGACGAAGAATACGTCAATAATAACTATGTCATCATGGTTACAAAGAAAGGAATCACGAAGAAAACTTCCTTGGAGCAATATTCGCGACCAAGAGCGAACGGAATTAATGCGATTACCATAAAAGACGGTGATGAATTATTGGAAGCCAAATTAACAGATGGAAACAGTCAGATTATGATTGCGGTAAAATCAGGTAAAGCGATCCGTTTTGAAGAGAATAAGACCAGGCCGATGGGAAGGAACGCTTCCGGGGTGAGAGGTATTTCATTGGCAGGAAAGAATGACGAGGTTGTAGGGATGGTTTCTATCTCCAGCGAAGATGACAATATTTTGGTCGTCTCTGAAAAGGGATATGGGAAAAGGTCAAATTTAGAAGATTATCGCATCACGAATAGAGGTGGTAAAGGAGTGAAGACCATCAATATTACGGACAAGACCGGTCAATTGGTTTCAATTAAAAATGTGACCGATCATGATGATTTGATGATCATTAACAAGTCCGGTTTAACCATTCGTATGGCAGTTTCGGATCTCAGGGTGATGGGCCGGGCTACTCAGGGTGTTAAGTTGATCAATATCAAAGACAACGATGAAATTGCCGCTGTAGCGAAAGTAATTCACGAAGTTGATGTAGAAGATGATGTAATAATTGATGAAAATTTGGAAAATGAGGCAAATAATGATGAAAATCATACTGTTGAATAATTCAAAATGCTAATTTTGCGCCGGTATTAAACTATTAAAATTAAAATTTATAATTAAATCAAATGAAGAAAACATTTATGATGTTGGTAATGATGATGATTTCATTAGCAACGTTTGCCCAAAAGAATGAGTTAAAAGCTGCTGATAAAGCAATTAAGTCAGGTGATTATGCAACGGCAAAAACTGCCATTGAACAATTAGAGGGAATGGTAGGGTCTATGGATGATAAAACCAAAGCTAATTTTTATTATCTCCAATTTATGACCTATGGAGGTTTGGCAAAAACAAGTGCAGAGTATTACGATAAAACAGCAGAAGCATACAGTAATTTAGTTTCTACTGAAAGTAATGTAAAAGGTTCGAAATATACTGATTTGGCTGCCAGTGAGTTAAACACCTTGGTTTCTGATATCTCGGCAAAGGGGATCGCAGATTATCAAAATGGAGATTATACAAAATCTAAGAAAGAATTGCATGAGGTATTTGCTTTGAGCCCAAAAGATACAGTATTCTTAGAATATGCCGCGAATGCTGCGTATTTGGACAAAGATTATGATTTAGCTTTGGAGTACTTTACTACCCTTAAAGATTTGGGTTATACGGGAATCACTACCGAATATTCTGCCATGAATACTGAAACTAATGAAAGAGAAGTTTTCGCTTCAAAAGCAGAAATGGACTTAATGAAAAAGTCAAAAAATTATACAGATTTTAAAATCAGCAATACAGAATCTAAAAGACCTACCATCATAAAAAATATTGCATTTACTTATGTTGAGCAAGGGGATGCTGAAAAAGCGATTGCTGCTGTTCAAGATGCAAGAAAAGTTGATCCAAAAGATGTTGGTTTAATTTTAACTGAAGCTAATTTGCACATTAAATTAGGTCAAAAAGAAGAGTTTGCGAAATTAATGGAGGAAGCTATCAGTTTGGATCCTAATAACCATGTTCTTTATTACAACTTGGGTGTGATTAGCGCAGAGCAAGGTGATATGGAAAAAGCAAAAGGTTATTACAAAAAGGCCATCGAATTAGATCCAAATTATACAGATGCTTATATCAACCTAGGATCTGCGATGTTGGATGCTGATAAGGTGTTAGTAGAGCAAATGAATCAGAACTTAAGTAATTTTAAGAAATACGATGAAATTAAGGCAAAACAAGTGGCTTTATATAAAGAAGTTATCCCTGTTTACGAAAAAGCCAATAGCATCAAACCAAATGATAAGGATATCGTTAGAACCCTTATGAGTTTATACGAAAACACTGAGAATGATGATAAGTATAAAGAAATGAGAGCTATTTATGACTCTTTGAACTAAGAAATTAAATTGACATCATACGAAAAAGACCTCCCTATGGAGGTCTTTTTTTTATGCTATTTGATAGAATTTTTCTTTTTAAAATAAACCCACAAATAAATATACCTCAGGTAGAGCGCCACTAAAATAGGAACTAGTGCAACAGAAAAAATTTGCACTTTCAATGACCAAATGATTAGCAAAAGATCGAGGCAAACAAGT
Organism: Namhaeicola litoreus; assembly: GCF_042679565.1. Taxonomy (NCBI): domain Bacteria; kingdom Pseudomonadati; phylum Bacteroidota; class Flavobacteriia; order Flavobacteriales; family Flavobacteriaceae; genus Namhaeicola; species Namhaeicola litoreus. Next base: position 844,292 of record NZ_JBHTMY010000003.1, read on the forward strand.
AAAGTAAGCATATAATAAACCCGAAGTTTCGTGTTTTTGTTTAGAAGAAATACAAAAAAGATATTCGGTGCAAATGCCCAGAGAATGTTGAAATTATTTGCCGTAGCTGTATGGTCTGTAGCAAACCATAGTACTAGTAATAATACACCTACCAAACCTGTGATCGAAAAAATTAATATATCTAAAAGGCTATTTCTCGTCTTTTTCTTATAATCCATATAGGTGATGAAAATGACCAGAAGAGCTAACAAGCTAAAGACAAGCAAAGGAGTAAAGAGCGATTTTTCTTGTTCTTGCGGCTGGCTTTGAAGTAAAATCCTTGATTCTCGCACCAAAGGAATTTCTTTCTTATCTGATCTAAGCTTTACATGATCCATTGCTTTTAGGACATAATCGGGTAAAAACATGTATTGTTTTGGGGAAATCGTACGGTCGATCACCGATCCTAAGGCTAAATCTATCCCGAAATCACTCCATTTTAAATTTCCCAGATATTGTTGAATCAATTCCCTATGGGTATAATCGTTTGGCTCATAATTACTGTCAAAAACGAGTTGATCATTTAAGGTCTTTTCCAAAACCTCATACATTTTTGTAGAACAATTGTCATAGAAGAAATCGTATTTATATCCTCTGTTTGCCGGTTTTTCATTTTCCTCCAGAAAGGCATAAATGGCCTGTTTTTGTTGCAGATTTAAATTTAGGATTTGTTCCTTTACCCATCGGTTCTCATCTCTATAACCTCTCAGAAAATTATAAAAAGGATAAGCTCTGAGTTCATATAATAATTTCCCTCTTACGAATTTCACATAGAAATTTGGGGTAGCAAAATTAAAGGTACCATAATTATATACTTTATCGATATCTTGTTTTTTATCTTGTATTCGAAAAGCGCTGTGACCAAAAGTAGAATACAATTCATTACCAGGGCCACAGGTGATGACACTTATTTCTGCATTTTCGGATAGTTCTACTGACTGAGAAAATGAAGACAACCAGCAGATCAAACAGGCTAAAACTAAAAAATTTCTTTGCATTTAACGAAAGTAACTCAAATCAAACTTTAATGAAAATATATTTGAAAACAAGGTTCCATTTAAACCAGCAATATTTGCCAAAGCATAGTCAATCTGTATGCCGGAATACCTAAAGCCTACTCCAAAATTAGGCTCAAACGCAATGGTTTTATTCTGATTAAATTCTAACTGTTGTTGAAAATTATTCACTCCGGCGCGCAAAAACACCATATCGATATAATCCACCTGAAAACCAAATGCAGGATCAATGCTTAAAAATGAGGTAGAGATGAGGTCATTGGTTTCGTAGAATCTCATATTTAAATCAAATTCAGTCAACAAGTTAAAATCTCTGAATAATTCAAACTTTTTAGCTACTCCTAGTTGTGCCTTTGGTTTCGTAAGTTCTATGGTCTCCGGTTTCTGATCATTCGCTCCGGGAATTGCAGATTGTACTTTTGCAAATTCATCTTCATCAATAGACCAAGCGTTAAATGTGGTTGTCAAATCACGGAACATGAGGCCCAGTTTCCAATCTGTTTTAGTTTGATATTGCAGACCGGCATCCAATCCAAAGCCCCAAGAAGAAGCAAAATCGCCAATTTGCCTATGCACCACTTTCCCGTTAATCCCCAGACTGATTCCGGATAGGAGTAATTTTCTAGCATAAGCCAATGTCAAAGCATAATCAGCCGCAGAAAAAAGGCTGATGTTATCATAGTTAATATTGCCTTGATTATCAATTAATTCAGTAGTGTTAAGAATATCATCTACACCAAAACGAATCAACGAAACGCCAATAGCACTTTCTGTATCGATAGGTTGAGCATATGCTGCAAAATCATATTTTCCTATTCCTTGGAAATATTCGGCGTGCATCAATGAACCTTCGATGTCTACTATATTGACCAATCCAGCTGGGTTCCAATAAATTGAATTCACATCTGAGGAGAAGGCAATCACCGCTTTACCCATACCAAATGAGGCGGCGTCTACTCCTAAGTTCAGGAATTCATTAGAATAATTCCGCAAAGATTGTCCGAAAATTATCGATGAAAAAAGGAATAAATAAATAAAAAGATATCGAATGATCAAATCAGGAATTTTGGACAAATATAAATAATCTGCTCTTTGTTAAACTGTAAAAAATCACCCTAATTGCTTCTAAAAAAATGAAGTATTCTGTTTTCTAGCCAATAATCTTTTTTGTAATTGAGTTGTACATTAAAACCTACATGTCCGCCGAAACTTGGAACCTCTAAATAAACGAAGTCATTTTTATTGGCTTCTTCGAAAGGAAAGCAGGATTTACTGAGAAATGGATCGTCCAGGGCTGAAATTATCAGTGTGTTTTTTTTAATGAAAGGAATGAATGGTTTGCTGCTCGCTTGTTGGTAATAATCCACCGCATTTTTAAAACCATGTGCAGGAGCTGTATAGAGATTGTCAAAATCCGAAAAATTCTTTATTTCTTTAACGATGGTCTCACTGAATTCAGGATAATGCACTTCATTCTTTTTTATCAACTTCGGTTTTAAAGAGTTTAGAAAGCGATATAAATAGATGAAATTTTTAGGTTTAGATATTTCAACGGAAGAGGCATGTAAGTCACATGGCACCGAAACGGCTACCGCCTTGCAAATGGGATTATACTTTTGCGTTTCACCCAAATATTTTAAAACTTGATTTCCACCCAAGCTATAGCCCACTAAAAATATCCTTTTATACTTTTTTGAACTGATGATATCTTTTAAAACATATTGCAAATCCTCTGTCTCTCCGCTGTGGTAAGATTTGTACAATCTATTTAGTTCTCCACTACATCCCCGCAAATTCATGGCTAAAACATCAAATTTTTTTTCAATCGCTTTTGTTCCCAAAGAAATTATATACTTTGATTGCGCGCTACCTTCTAATCCGTGAATCATTACTATGAGATCTTCATTTTCCCTTACCACCCAATCGAGGTCGAGAAAATCACCATCCGGTGTGTTTATCCGTTCTCGTGTATAATTCAATTGGAGCTGATGGGCAAGCGTACGGAAGACCGTATTAAGATGCCCGTTTCTGAAATAGCGTTCCGGTTGATATGTTGTGTTGATAATCAAATTAATTGTTTAACGCTTTTCTGACTAAATTTTCAGGCAATGATTTTTGTGCATTGGCTCCCAATTTTTTGAGTTGATCTATTCTTCCTACGATATTCCCTTTACCTGTAGAGAGTTTATTCATGGCGCTGTCATAGCTATTTCTGGAGGCATTGAGTTGATTTCCTATTTTCATCATATCTTGAATAAAGCCCTCAAATTTATCATATAAACTTCCTGCCTGTTTGGCTATTTCAATGACGTTTTGTTTTTGATCTTCCTGTTTCCAAATGGTGGCAACCGTAGACATCGTGGCCAAAAGCGTAGACGTAGAGACCAATACAACATTTTTATGCAAAGCATCCAGAAAAATATTTTTATCATTTTTAAGTGCCACCATAAGAGCAGGCTCTATAGGGATGTACATCAATACAAAATCTGGACTTTGCAATCCATAGAGTTCCTCATACCGTTTTTGATTTAAATTTTTGATATGATTTTTGATACTGAGCATTAGTTTTTTCAAACCTTCGTTTTCTTCTTCAGCAGAGCTAGCATTGTAGTACAATTCATAACCTACCAGCGAAACTTTTGCATCTATGATCATGCACTTGTTTTCGGGCAAATGAATGATAAAATCAGGTCTTTTTAATAAGCCTTCCTCATCCTTTTCACTTGCCTGGGTGCTAAAATGAATATCCTTTTTTAATCCGGATCTTTCTAAAAGTGTTTCGAGTTGAAACTCTCCCCAATCACCTTGCTTCTTCTGATCTCCCTTGAGTGCTTTGGTTAAATTAAGGGCTTCTTTACTCATCCTTTCGTTGAGTTCCATCAAGCCTGAAATTTGTTGCTTTAAAGCAGATTGTCGATCGATTGTATCGCGATGTATATTATCCACTTTTGATTCAAAATGCTTAATTTTTTCTTTGAGAGGATCAAGAATCTGTGTTAAGTTTTCTTTATTCGTCTCAGTATATTTTTTGGTTTTTTCTTCTAAAATTTTATTTGCCAAGACCTCAAATTCATCTTTAAATTTATCTTGCAGTTGCTCCATTTCCTTGAGCTGTTCATGCATTTTTTGACGTGCATAATCTAACTCTGCATTTGTCTTTGTCAGGTCAATGACAAGCGATTCATTCTTTATTCTCTCACCGTTTAATTGTTTTGCTAATTCTTCTATATTTAGAATAAGCTTTTTTTCATTTGAACTAAGGGTTTCAATCACAGATTGTTGTAAAGTTATTTTTCGATCAGTCATCACTTTAAAAATCAAATAGGTCAGTAAAACACCTAAGAAGAAAATCAAAATAAAATAGAGAAAAACATAATCTTCAGTCATGGTAAGAAAATTATCGATATTTTAGTCATTTGTATCGAGGTACTATATTACAAAATTAAGTCAACAAACTCTTATAAGATATGCAAAGTCTTTCCAAATTTATGTTAGAAAAGGTGATGGGTTGGAAAGTTGTGAACCGTTTTCCTACCGAACTCAAAAAATATATCATCATTGTGGCTCCGCATACAAGTTGGGTAGATTTTCCTGTTGGTGTATTTGTAAATTACAGTCAACAATTAGGAGCTAATTATATCGCTAAGCACACATTATTCAAACCGCCATTTGGTTTTATTTTTAGTGCTTTGGGAGGAACACCTGTCGATCGCAGTAAAAGTGAGAGCAGAGTTGAGGCGATTATTAAAATCTTTAAGGAGAGTGATCGATTTGTACTTACCCTATCACCTGAGGGTACGAGGAAAAGTGTTTCAAAATGGAAAACAGGCTTTTATTATGTCGCCAAAGGTGCTCAAATTCCGGTGGTTATGTGTGGCTTTGATTATGGGAAGAAAGAAATTGTTGTAGCTGAGCCTTATACTTTAACAGGGGATGAAAAAATTGATTTTCAACATTTTCACGAGTTTTTTAAACATATAGAAGGGAAGAAAAGAGATCAATTTGATCCAGATTTTCACTTAAATGTTTAACGGATTAAAAAATATATAGATCGATTATCTGCTATTTTTCTCAATTCAAAATACATACCAATGAATTGATGGCTGATAAGCTTAAACTCTTGATTGTAACAATCGTATCTTCTTTTAACCTTTATAAAAAGGAAGTTTTACAATTTGGGCAGGAACGTTATTATTTCTTATCCTTACAAAAATAGTTTCTCCCATTTTGGCATTTTCGCTCGCTATATAACCCATGCCAATTCCCTTTTTAAGGCTAGGACTCATGGTTCCTGATGTTACTCTACCAATTTCTTGCCCCTTTCCATCAACAAGCTCATAATCTTTTCGAGGAATCCCTCTTTCCAATAATTCGAATGCCACTAATTTCTTAGTGACCCCTTGTTCCTTTTGTTCTAATAGCGCTTTCGAATTGACGAATTCTTTACTAAATTTTGTAATCCAACCCAGGCCAGCTTCAATCGGAGAAGTTGTATCATCAATATCATTGCCATATAAGCAATATCCCATTTCCAAACGCAATGTATCTCTGGCAGCCAATCCAATTGGTTTTATATCAAATTCCTTTCCAGCCTCAAAAACCTTTTTCCAAACTTTTTCTACTTCTTCGTTTTTACAATAAATTTCGAATCCACCGCTACCTGTATACCCAGTAGCCGAGATGATTACATGTTCAATACCCGCAAAATCACCAATTTTAAATTTATAGAATGGAATGGAAGCTAAATCGATAGAAGTGAGTGATTGCATTGCTTCGATTGCTTTAGGACCTTGAATCGCAAGCAGAGAATAATGGTCTGAAAGATTTTTTAACTCCGCACCAAAGCTATTTTTTTCATTGATCCAATTCCAATCTTTCTCAATATTTGATGCATTGACCACTAAGAGGTAAGTATTTTCTTTCACTCTATAAACGATCAAATCATCAACAATTCCACCTTTATCATTTGGCATACAACTGTATTGGGCGTCTCCTATTTGTAATTTTGAAGCGTCATTTGAAGTGACATACTGAATCAAATCCAAGGCATTTTTTCCTTCTACCAAAAACTCACCCATATGCGACACATCAAAAACACCGACACCATTTCTCACCATTTCATGTTCTAAATTTACCCCTTCATATTGCACTGGCATCAGGTAACCTGCGAAGGGAACCATTTTTGCACCTAAAGATTCGTGAATTTGATTTAGTTGGATTTTTTTCATCTTATTTCATTTTATTTTGCAAATTTACAGAATACTGACAATTCAGTTGAATTTATTTAAACAAAAGCTCTATATGCGCATCAAACCATTTTATTTTCAACTTTGTAAATTTATTTTTTTCATTGTTTTTTCATTGAGTTATGCGCAAAGCAACAGGCCTGATGATTTCTTAAAGCCAGAATTTCATCAAGATAGGAGAGAGGTACTTCGACAATCCATGCCGGTGAACAGTGTAGCTGTTTTTTTTGCCAATCCGGTTAGAAATAGAGCGAATGATGTCGATTATATTTACCATCAAGATCCTAACTTTTATTATTTAACAGGTTATAAAGAACCGCATTCTGTCCTACTTATTTTTTCTGAACCACAACTCATCGCAGGCGAAAAAGTAAATGAACTTATTTACGTACAAAAGCGCAATCAAAGGTTAGAGCAATGGAACGGTAAACGACTTGGTGTTGAAGGGGTTTTAAAAGAATTGGGCCTCGCTGCAGTGTATAATGGGGAAGATTTTATCAATATCCCAATTGATTTCTCAACCTTCGACAAAGTAATGTTTGAACCGTTTAGAAATGATGTAAGGGATACCAAGGCCGAAAAGGCCAATCTATTTACATTGATAGAGCAGTTTAAAAGTAAAATAGATTTAAATACGTTTTCTGCCAGTGCCAGCTTTGATCAGCAACCCACATTAAAAACGAATATTGATAAAAACGGATTGAAGCCTCTAATGGCTAGTTTAAGAGAAATAAAGTCCAAAGAAGAACTCGTGCTTTTAAAAAAGGCCGTTGAAATATCGTGTTTAGGTCAGATTGAAGTGATGAAAGCCATGCATCAGGGAATGTCTGAAATGGAAATTCAAGGTATTCATGAATATGTGTTTAGAAAATACGGGGCAGAATATGAAGGTTATCCATCCATTGTTGGCGCCGGGAACAACGGTTGTGTTTTGCATTATATCGATAATGATTTGTTAAACATAGGGAAGGATCTTGTTCTAATGGATCTAGGAGCAGAATACCACGGTTATACGGCAGATGTTACCAGAACCATTCCGGCAAACGGTAAATTTAGCAAAGAACAAAAGGAAATTTACGACTTGGTTTACGAGGCTCAAGAAGCAGGAATCAACGCCGCTATGATTGGAAATAATAGTAAAATCATAGACTCTGTTGCGCGGGCTGTCATTAATAAAGGATTGATCGATTTAGGTATCATCAAAGAAGAGAAAGAAGGAAGGACCTATTTCCCACATGGTACATCACATCATATTGGTCTAGATGTTCATGATCTCAACAACAGAGGATCATTTAAAGAAAATATGATCATTACCGTGGAACCGGGTATTTATATTCCGGAAGGAAGTGCCTGCGATTCAAAATACTGGGGAATTGCTGTGAGAATTGAAGATGATGTTTTGATCACAAAAGACGGACCTGTTAATTATTCGGCACTGGCACCCAGAAAATCTGAAGAAATAGAAAAACTGATGAAGGAAGAGAGTATCTTTTCAACTTATCAACTACCCGAATTAGATTGATCTAACTCGCTTCTAATCACATAAAAATTGCGATCTATTTCTAAAATTTCAATGTCGGCTTCATCAGTCAAGATTTGCCAATCAGTACTAGGTTTTATCCATTTTTCTATCTCATTTACATAAACTTTTAGGGGAATTGAAAAACCATCTACGACATTTGCCCACCTATAAGACATTTGATTTCCATCTAATTTATATTCCAAAATGGGTACATTTTTTGTTCTTAAATATTGATCGAATACCGTTGAAAAATCTATTTTACTTTTTTCAGAGATATAATTTTCGATTTGTTCTGTTGTCACAGTTTGGTGGTAAAAATCTTTGTTCAAACTCATCAGGATTTTCCTGAATTTCTGGTCATCATTCATGACTTGCCTTATCAGATGAAGCATATTTGCAGCTTTCGGATACATGTCGCGAGAACCTTCATTATTTACATCATAATCTCCAATGATGGGTTTATCGTTGCGTATGTTTTTTCTGGTGCCTATCACATAATCATTGCCCGCTTCTTTACCGAAGTGGTAATCTACATATAGAGTTTCACTGTATGCGGTAAAACCTTCATGAATCCACATATCTGCAATATCCCTGTATGTAATATTATTGGCAAACCATTCATGTCCGGACTCATGAATAATAATAAAATCAAATTTCAAGCCCCAGCCCGAACCACTCAGGTCTTTTCCTAAATAACCATTTTTGTATCCATTTCCATAGGTGACAGAACTTTGGTGTTCCATGCCTAAATAAGGAACCTCAACTAGTTTGAAACTATCCTCATAAAACGGGTACGGGCCAAACCAATATTCAAAAGCTTCCAGCATTTTAGGAACTTGTTTGAACTGTTCTTTGGCCTTTTGTACATGATAGCTCAGCACGTAATAATCACAATCTAACTCACCTTTTATACCCTGGTATTTTTCACTAAAATAGGTATAGTCGCCAATATTAACATTCACTCCATAATTATTAATTGGATTGATAACTTCCCAAACATAGGTTCTTGTTCTATTTTTATTATCTACAGTATCTACCAGTCTTCCGTTCGCAATGGCCATGACAGTTTCAGGACAAGTTATAGACAAACGCATACCTCGATCGGGTTCGTCATACATATGATCTTTATTTGGCCACCATATACTAGCTCCAATACCTTGACAGGAAGTAGCGATAAAGTCTTTTCCATTTAAATCTTTCTCCCAAGTAAAACCACCTGTCCATGGCGGATTTATACTTTCAGCCGGCACTCCTTCATAAAATACCTCCAATTTTTGAATGTTTCCAATTTTAGATTTATTCGGGAGCTCTATAAAATAAGCGAACCCGTTTCTGGTGTATTTTAAAGGTTGATCGTTTTTTAGAACTTTCGTAATTCTGAGAGGATCTTGTAAATCAATTTGAAGGATGTTACTTTCTCCTAACACCTTGTATGTTATCGCATTACTTCCCGTAATAGATTTATTTTCGGGATTTACATTTATTTTTAAATCATAGTGTAAAAGATCCCACCAAATTCTTTCTGGGGTGATAGAGCCTCTTAGCGTATCTTGATGCGTATATTTTTGCGCTAAGCAAAAGGAAACTTGAAAAAGGAATAGAAAAATAATAATACATTTTCTTAATAGCATGCCATACAGATTTAAACCAGACAAATTTAAATGATTCAAATAAAGAAGTCTTATTTTTGAAAAAAAATCAACCTTTTGAAAAACATTAGTCTTCTTATACTCGTTTTTTTTTCTTGTGCTTTGGGTTTTACCCAAGAAAGAAATACAGACTCTCTTCAAAAAGCAAACGATATTGGAAAAAGGAAAAGTTTTATCGCAATACCTACACTTACCTATAATACTAGTTTTGGTGTCATGTTTGGCGGCATGGCCAGTTATTTTTATCATCTCAATAAAAAGGACACTATTTCACCTTTGTCTTCAAGCGGCTTGATTGCAACTTATACCAGTAATAAAAGTTGGTTTTTGATTTTGCCAAATACGTTCTATTTTAAAGAGGATAAATATAGAGCAAAGTTGGTTGGAGGATTAGGCTCTATTGAATTTCAGACTTTTGTAGATTGGAATGATGTCATTGGAGAATTACCTCCAGGCATACTACCACCAAATTTAGATGGGGCTTTTGTAGATTTCAATAATGTCTTTGCCTTTCTCTATGCACAATTTATTGCAAAAGTATATAAAGACTATTATGTAGGGGCTAATCTATTGGTTTCCAATACAAAAACAACTTTTGATTTACCCACTAACCCTGAGGATGATCAAACCTTGTTTGGCTTTGGGCTTACTGTTGAAAAGGACTCAAGAAACAGCCAGTTTACGCCAACTTCCGGGAATAACGGCAAGCTGGTTACCAATCATTTTTTAGAAAGATTAGGAAGTACTTCGAACTACAGTAATTTTAATTTTCAGTTCAATCAATATTATCCACTTAAAGATAAAAACACGATCATGTGGCGTTTATATGCTCAGGTGGCTACCGGGGATGTACCCTTTTCCGGTCAAAATGTAGTAGGTAGAGATGATCTAAGGGGATATTCGAATGGGAAGAACAGAGCGAATCAAGTGTACGACGCACAAACAGAATACAGACATTGGTTAAACGACAAATGGGGATTTGTCGCTTTTGGCGGAATAGCAACCGCTGTAAACAATTTTGGAGATTTGTCTTTTAACAATCTTCTACCCGCAGCCGGTGCAGGTATTCGTTTTGCAGCTTTGCCCAAATCAAATATCAATATTGGTATTGATGCCGCCGTGGGTAAAGAAGACTGGGGTGTTTATTTTAGAATAGGTGAGGCTTTTATCCGTTAAGCAAAAACGATTTTAGTTCTTCATAGGTACTTATAACTGTAGACTGTTTTTGTTTGTCTATTACGGCTAAAATTTGTTCCGGATAGTCGATTTTAGTTTTAATCACTGGTTCAACGACATCTAAAAATTTAACCGGGTGGGCAGTTTCCAAAAATATTCCCTGCCAATCCGTCTTATTTTTTAGAAAGGAATCCAGGCCTAAATAGCCTACCGCACCATGCGGATCCAGAATATAATTTTGATTTTTATAAACATGCTCCATGGCTGCTCTAGTTGTTTCATCATCAAAAGCATAAGAGACCAAATGTTCTCTTATTATATTAAAATCATTTTGATAGATCTCTTGAATCCTTATGAAATTACTCGGATCGCCTACATCCATGGCATTTGAAATGGTCTGGACCGAAGGCTTGGGATTGTACTTGCCAGAATCCAAATATTGGGTCACGACACTATTGGCATTATTTGCAGCGATAAATTGGTCTATGGGCAAACCTAATTTTTGCGCCATCATCCCTGCACAAATATTCCCGAAATTTCCGCTTGGAACGGCTATGGCAAGCTGTTTGTCTTTGTTTGCCAATTGTTTATAGGCAAAAGCAAAATAAAACATTTGCGGTAACCAGCGCGCCACATTGATGGAATTCGCAGATGTTAATTTAATCTTAGAAGTAATCTCCCTGTCTATAAAAGCATTTTTCACCATTGCCTGACAATCGTCGAAAGTACCGTTCACTTCAAGGGCTTTAATGTTCTGACCTAAAGTAGTAAGTTGCTTTTCTTGTACCTCGCTTACTTTTTTACTCGGATAAAGAATAACGACATTTACTCCTTTTACTCCTAAAAAACCACTGGCCACAGCACCTCCCGTATCACCTGAGGTTGCCACCAAAACGGTTACTTCATTATTCTCATTTTTATTAAAATAGGATAAGCACCGTGCCATAAACCTACCACCAACGTCTTTAAATGCCATGGTAGGACCGTGAAAGAGTTCGAGGGCAAATATGTCATCATTTACATTCACCAAAGGAAAATCAAAACTCAGTGTGTCTTCTATAATCTTTTTCAGATCCTTCTCAGGAATTTCATCGCCTACAAATTGCTCAATTAGGTGGTAAGCAATTTCGTTATATGTATAATCTTGAATGTTTTTGAAAAATTCTTGTGGTAAACTTTTAATTTCGCTCGGGAAATACAATCCTTTGTCAGGCGCTATTCCATCAACAACAGCTTGTTTAAAGTTTACATCGGGAGCTTGCCGGTTAAGACTATAATACTTCATAATTATTTTGATTCAACTATTTGTATTCCTACAGGATTTATTTTGGAAATATGGATTTGAAAAGGAATATTTTTAGATCTATATATTTTTTCCAGTTTATCTTTCACATTTTGAGCAGATTGAATTCCTTTACAAAAAGAAAATATTGAAGGTCCCGAGCCCGAAATTCCACAGCCTAAAGCACCTTGCTCTAAAGCAGTATCTTTAATTTCCTCAAATCCTGGAATCAGTTTTGACCGATGGGGTTCAACAATATAATCATGTAAAGATGCTGCAAATAGTAATTCGTCTTGTGTATGCAAGGCATGGACAAAAGCACCTACATTCGCCCATTGTTTTACCGCAAGATTCAGATCTACCTGTATAGGCAAGATAGCTCTGGCCTCAGAAGTTTTAATTTCAATTTGAGGATGTAAGATCACGATAAAAAGATCTTTCAGAACAGGTAATTTTAATATCTTTTGGGGCTCATCGTGTTTTACCAAAGTAAATCCGCCTAATAGGGCAGGAGCCACATTATCTGTTATAGGAAAACCACATGCGAGTCTTTCCCCTTCTCTGGCAAAATCTATTAATTCCAGTTCTGTGAATGGTTTATCTAATAAATGATTGATGGCAAATACAGCTCCGGCAGCACTGGCAGCACTGCTTCCTATTCCGCTACCCGGTTTGATCTTCTTTACTATTTCTATTTCAAATCCAAAATTAATGTCTTCTTTTAATTTTTTTAGCAAAGCCAGGCCCGCAACACCTGCAACGTTATTTTCGGTTTCAAGGGGTAAATCCATTCCTGTGATTTTCGAAATACGAATACCTTTTTGAGGTATTTTTCTAATTGTCATTTCATCCCCAATCCCATCTAAACAGCAACCGAGTACATCAAAACCACAGGAAATATTCGCTACAGTAGCCGGTGAAAAAATGGTCAATTCATTCATTATACCCTATTTGTTGATGGTTCTTATGATATCGCCAAAAATACCTGAGGCAGTGACATCACTACCAGCTCCAGCACCTTTAATAATCAAAGGTTGATCGGCATATCGGTTAGAATAAAACAACACAATGTTATCTTTTCCGTCAAGATTGTAAAATGGATGTTCCTGAGGAATTTGCTCTAGTTTTACTTTTGCTTTTCCTCGATTAAAAGAGGCGATAAATTTTAATTTGGAATTATTCTTTTCAGCTCCTTCTCTTAATAAATTGAAATGATTCGCTTCCGTTTTTAAACTTTCCATAAAATCTTCAACACTTTTCGCGTTTAACGAGTTTTTAGGTAAAAAACTTTCATTTTCAATATCAGACAACTCCATTTGTATACCGCTTTCTCTCACCAAAATAAGTATTTTTCGCATTACATCTACACCGCTTAAATCGATTCTTGGGTCGGGCTCTGTATAACCTTCCTCTCCTGCTTTTTTTACTACGTCATAAAAACTGTTCTTTGCGTCGAAATTATTAAATATGAAATTTAAACTTCCTGAAAGCACTGCTTTAATTTCTTGAATTTCATCACCGGAATTGATCATGTTTTTAAGGTTGTCAATGATCGGTAAACCGGCTCCTACATTTGTTTCGAACAAATAAGGTGCGTTGTATTCTTTAGACAGCTCTTTAAGCAGGTTATAATTGGCATAATCTGAAGAACTAGCTACTTTATTGCAGGCCACCACCGCCATGCTTTTCTTTAAATATTTTTCATAAAACGATGGTACTACGTCGTTAGCCGTATTATCTACAAAAACGCTATTTCTTAGATTGAGGTTGATCACCTGGTTGTAAAATTCATCTAAGTTGGACGTGATTTTTGATTTGTGGAGTTCTTCTTTCCAATTATCTAGGTCAATTCCATCCTCATCAAAAATCATTTTTTTCGAATTTGCCAGGCCAACTACTTTCATTTCCAAATGTAATTTCTCTAACAAATGTGATTGTTGCTGTTTGATTTGTTCCAATAATTTGCTACCAACATTTCCTACACCAACAATAAATAAATTGATTTGCTTTAACTGATTTTCAAAAAATGTGGTGTGTAATGAATTCAATGCCTTTTTCGCATCTTTTTTGGCAATCACGGCCGAAATATTTTTCTCTGTAGATCCCTGGGCGATCGCCACAATGTTTACGTTATTATTTCCGAGACTACTAAACATTTTGCCACTGATTCCTTGATGTGATTTCATATTGTCGCCCACTAAAGCAATAATCGCTAAGTCGCTTTCAACGGTAACCGGATTTATTTTTCGCTGAAAAATTTCATATTCAAAAGCATTGTCGACAGCGATTTTAGCATTTTCTGCATCTTCATCATCTATAGCAAAAGAGATCGAATGCTCACTTGAGGCTTGTGTTATAAATTTAACGTTGATATTTTGTTGTGATAAAGCACCAAATAATCTTTTTGCGATTCCGGGAACACCCACCATTCCATTTCCTTGAAGTGTAAGTAAAGAAATTTGTTCGATATGACTAATTCCTTTGACCATATTCTTACCTGCAGGAGTCTTTTCGGCGATCAGGGTTCCTCGATCATTGGGTGCCATGGTATTTTTGATCAAAATGGGTATTTTTTTATCCATAGCCGGTTGTATGGTTGGAGGATAGATCACTTTAGCGCCAAAATGAGAAAGTTCCATAGCTTCCTGATAGGTGATCTGCTCTATGGGCTTAGCCTGTTTCACTATTTGAGGATTTGCTGTAAACATACCACTCACATCTGTCCAGATTTCCAACAATTCTGCATCGATCGCATTTGCAGCTATCGCAGCCGTAAAATCTGACCCGCCTCTACCCAATGTAGTTGCATTATTCTTTTCATCGGAGGCTATAAATCCAGGCATAATCATCACCTTTTTATCAGAATTCTTTACAGCATCTTTGATATTTTTATAAGTCTTTTGGTAATGGACGCCCGCTTTACTGTAATGGCTATCGGTTTTGATCAATAATCGGCTATCAAAAAGTTCGCAATTCATACCATTTACTCTAAACGCTTCAGAAATGATATACGAAGAAAGAATTTCACCCACACTTACAATTTTTGCTAAAGATTTTTCTGACAGATCATTTAATAAATAAACACCTTTTAAGGTATCTTTGAGCTTGTGCATTTGAGCCATCACATAAGCGGCTGAATTTTCCTGGTCTTCTTCATCAAACAATGTATCAATCGTGTCTTTATGTTTGGTTTGAATATCTTTCAATACATTCACATATTCTTGATCTCCTTTTACGGCTAGCTCGGAAGCTTTAATCAGTAAATTTGTGACACCCCCAAGGGCAGAAACAACAACTATACATTTTTCATTTTTATGAGAAATGATCTCAACAACTTTTTGAATATTTTTTGCAGAACCTACTGAAGTTCCGCCAAACTTTGCAACTATCATGGTTTGTGGACTAAATTTAAAATCTTAAAAAATTACGCTAAATATAACTGAGAAAAAATAGAAAGACCCCTTAAGGGGTATCGGTAGTTGTTGTAAGCCTGACAACACCTTTGAAGAAATTAAAATAAAATCTTGAATTATACATGCAACAAATATAGAAGTCTTTTTTAGAAAAAATATTATTTTATTTATTTTTTTACATAAACGTTTAAGAAAATCTTATTTTCTCAATAAATTCTTGTCAAAGGTTTACTTTTTTTGATTTTTTATTAGTCTACATGTCTTTTATAGATTTTGTAGAATTATCAAGACAGTAATAGAAATATTTACATTTATTAATATTTTAATAAAATTTTTCTACATTTGATAATGTATATCAAAATCAATTATTAACCTATTTATCAATATGATAAAGTAAATTTTAAAATTATGGCGAATGCTATTTCAAAAGTAAATCAATCTGTAAAGAATTGGTGGATTTTTCTAATCATCGGAATTCTAATGATCATTGGTGCTATTTGGATGTTCAATACACCTGTTGAAAGTTTTGTTGGATTAACAGTTTTCTTTAGTATGTTAATTTTTATATCCGGTATTTTAACGATTATTTATGCGATTGGGCATAAAGATGAAATCGAAAATTGGGGCCTCTATTTAGGTGGAGGAATACTAGATTTAATTGTTGGCTTTGTGCTCTTAAAATATCCAGGAGTTACTATAGTGCTTTTTTCCTTGTTTGTTGGATTTTGGTTGCTTTTTAGGGGTATATTTATGATATCCGGATCATTCAAAATGAAGAAAGAAGGGGTGCACAATTGGGGCTGGATTTTGGTTTTTGGTATATTGACTACCATATTCGCTTTTTTTGCCATCATCAATCCATTAGTAGGTGCTAGTTATTTGGTATTTACTTTAGCATTTGCATTTTTATTATTAGGTATTGGAAATATTTTTATTTCGCTGCAATTAAGGAAAGTAAAAGGTAGAGTAGGAGAGGTCAAGGAAGAAGTGAGATCTGCCGTAAATAAGCTAGAATAATATTAGCCCAACTATAAAAGAAGAGAAAAGCCCGGCTACAAAGTTGGGCTTTTTTTGATTGTAAAATCTAAATTTAATCCTACCAAAATGGAAAATTCTCTTTCTCAATCAAAATCAAACTTTAGTACATTACCCGTATTTTTAACGGCCATTTCAACCATTCTGGGAGCAGTCATGTTCTTGCGATTTGGATATGCAGTGGGCAGTGTAGGGTTTATGGGTACTTTGCTTATTATTTTGGTCGGACATATGGTGACCATACCAACGGCAATGGCCTTGGCAGAAATTGCCACCAACCAAAAGGTAGAAGGAGGAGGAGAATATTTTATCATTTCCAGGTCATTTGGAATCAATATCGGTGCTTCTATTGGTTTGGCTTTATTTTTATCTCAAGCCATTAGTGTAGCATTTTATATCATTGCTTTTGCCGAAGCATTTGAAGCTGTAAAACCATGGATTGCTTCAAATTTTGGTTATGAAATTTATGATAACAGAATTTTTAGTATTCCGGCTCTGATCATGCTTATTTTTTTAATGATAAGCAAGGGAGCGGATATGGGGGTGAAAGCTTTATATTTTGTTGTAACGATTTTAGTTATTTCTCTGATATTTTTCTTTTTAGGTTCAACAGATTACAGCGAAACTGTAAATAAATCCATTGCATTGTCTAATAGGCCAACCGATATCAGTATTTTTTATGTATTTGCTATCATTTTTCCCGCATTTACAGGGATGACTGCAGGTGTTGGGTTATCGGGCGATCTGCGCGATCCCAAGAAATCAATCCCGCTAGGCACCTTATCTGCGACCATAATTGGAATGATCATTTATGTATTTATTGCTTATAAATTGGCAGTTTCTGCAAGCTCTGAAGACCTTATTGGTGACCAATTAATCATGTCTAAAATTGCTATTTGGGGACCTATCATTCCCATGGGTTTGGCTGCAGCTACCTTATCTTCGGCAATCGGGTCGTTTATGGTTGCCCCAAGAACCTTACAAGCCATCGGTGCAGATGACGTATTTCCGAGTTCCAATGTCAACAAATGGATCTCTAAAGGATTAGCCTTAAGCAATGAGCCGCGAAATGCAACAATCATAACCAGTATTATCGCCTTATTTTTTGTGGTGATGGGCGATGTAAACGCTGTTGCGGAAATCATTTCAATGTTCTTTATGGTAACCTATGGTTCACTTTGTCTCATTTCTTTCTTGCAACATTTTGCTGCTGATCCCTCTTATCGACCCTCATTCAAATCGAAATGGTATCTCTCACTTTTAGGGGCTGTCTTGTGTATATATCTCATGTTTAAGATTAATACGACTTATGCTATTGCTGCTATTTCTTTGATGCTCATGTTGTATTTTTACATTACCTACAATACGGCACACAACAAGGGTATATCCAGAATATTTCAAAGTGTTATTTACCAGTTTAGCAGAAAAGTACAGGTATTTTTACAAAAAACAGAAAAAGAGAAAGCAGATCAAAGTTGGAGGCCTGCCGTGTTGTGTTTATCACCAGAAAGTTTTGAGAGGTATTCTGCTTTTGAAATGATGAAATGGTTGTCCTATCGATATGGCTTTGGAACTTTTGTACATTTTGACAAGGGGTATTATTCTTCAGAAACAAAAGCTGCATCTATGGAAAAGTTAGATCGGTTAATTAAATTGGCGAGTACCAGTCATTCTAACGTCTATTTGGAAGCCATTATATCTCCCTCAAATACAGGGGCTATTATTCAATGTATTCAGCTTCCCGGTGTGTCGGGCCAGCCCAATAATATGATGTTGTTTGAATATAAAAAAGGCAAGACGGATTGGCTGAAAGATGTTATTGATAATTATGGCGTTTTGAAAACTGCCAATTTTGATGTAGCTATTCTAGCAAGTTCTGACCGAGGATTCAGGTATAAAAATGAAATCCATGTTTGGATAGGGAAGGAGGACTATGACAATGGAAATTTAATGATCTTGTTGTCGTACATCATCCTTGGGCATCCTGATTGGAAAAATGGAGAAATCAAAATTTTTGCAGCATTTAAGGAAAAGGACATTAAATCTGAGGAATTAAAATTAAAAGAATTAACCACGTCCGGCAGGTTGCCTATTTCGGCCAACAATATTCGTGTTTTACCCTTAGAAACAGGTGTAAACAAAAGGGATCTCATTAACAAGCATTCTACGGAAGCAGACTTGACTATTATTGGTTTTCATGAAGGAAGAGTAAAAGATGCCAATGATCTATCTGTATTCGAGGGCTATGATCAAGTTGGTAATATCTTATTTGTTCATACCAATTCATCTAAATTTATTCAATAAGACTTATTTAAAATTAAAAAGATTATAATTACTTTCATTCTTAATTATTCTGAATTCTTCAATTTGTCAATTCAATTTTAAAGGGACTTTATTGAAATAAGGGGTTCTTGTACAAGCCTTTTAAAGTGATAAAATAGGGTTGATTCAAAAGAAACCGTAATTTTACAAACTCTATGTTTTTAAAATAATTTATCATGTATAAAAGTGTTTCTTTTTTGGTTTTTCTTTTTTTGTTTTCTAATATATTCGGACAGGAGGTGATGACTCCTGAACTTTTATGGAATTTAGGCAGAATAAATGCCATCGGTATTACAAAAGACGGCAAATCAATTGTTTACAGTGTCAAAAAGTTCGATGTTTCAAAAAATGAAGGGTCGACAACTGAGTTTCTTCTTTCTCTCGATGGAGGAGAAGCAAAAGAGATCAAAGATGGGGTCACTTTGGTCGCAAATAAAAACATATCACCTATCGGAAATTATAAGCTGAGTGCCAAATCCGTGAAAATAAACAAAGTTTTTGGCAAAGATTATTATCCAGAACTTGAGCAATCTGAGGCTTTGATTTATGATGATTTGATGTATCGACATTGGGATACTTGGGAGGATGGAGAGTTTAAGCATCTCATTCTCCATAAAGACAATATAGAAATTGATCTGATGCAAGATGAGCCCTTTAATTGTCCAACTGAACCATTCGGAGATGACAGCGATTATACCTGGAGTCCGGACGGCAAATTGATCGTCTATGTTTCAAAGAAAAAAGCAGGGAAGGATTATGCTATTAGCACAAATTCGGATCTCTATTCTTATGATGTAGCCTCAGGTCAAACGACAAATTTAACCAAAGGGATGATGGGGTATGATACAAGTCCAAAATACTCTCCACAAGGCGCCTTAGCTTGGTTGAGCATGAAGCGTGATGGTTATGAAGCCGATAAGAATGATATCATTGTCCGCTCAGGAGATATTCAGATTAATCTTACAGAAGCCTGGGACGGCACCGTTAATTCTTTTTTGTGGAAAGAGAATGGTAGCGGTGTTTATTTTAACGCTCCGATTGATGGAACTACTCAATTGTTTGAAGTAGATTATCCGGGAAAGAGTAAAAAAAGACCTACCGTCAAACAAATTACCACAGGGGATTTCGATATCAATGGATTAATTGGCGTTTCTGGAGAGAAAATGATTGTATCCAGAACAGACATGAATCATGCCGCGGAAATATTTACTGTGGACCTGACTAATGGTGAAATGAATCAACTCACACATGTCAATGATGCCATTTATAAAAAGATTAAAAAAAGTAAAATTGAAAAACGTACGGTAAAAACAACAGATCAAAAAGATATGTTGGTATGGGTTATCTATCCACCAGATTTTGATCCGTCAAAAAAATATCCCACTTTATTATATTGTCAGGGTGGTCCACAATCTGCACTATCTCAATTCTATTCGTTTCGGTGGAATTTTCAAATCATGGCTGCTCAGGGTTATATTGTTGTGGCCCCAAATAGGCGAGGGATGCCCGGACATGGTGTTGCGTGGAATGAAGCGATCAGTAAAGATTATGGAGGTCAAGCGATGCGAGATTATTTATCTGCCATCGATGATATCGCAAAAGAACCATTTGTTGATCAAGCAAGGTTAGGTGCTGTTGGAGCCAGTTTTGGTGGATATTCGATCTTCTTTCTCGCAGGACATCACAACAAACGGTTTAAAACCTTTATCTCACACGACGGTATTTTTAATATGGAAAGTATGTACGGAACCACTGAGGAACTGTTTTTTGTGAACTGGGATAACGGAGGAGCGTACTGGGAAAAAGACAATGCTGTAGCGATGAAAACTTATACAGATTTTAACCCTAAAAATTTTGTAAATAACTGGGATACACCCATTCTCATTGCTCAAGGAGGCAAAGATTACAGAGTTCCTGATGGTCAAGCCTTTGAAGCCTTTCAAGCCGCACAGTTAAAAGGTTTAAAAAGCAGGTTGCTTTATTTTCCTAATGAGAACCATTGGGTACTCAAAGCGCAGAACGGCTTGGTTTGGCAAAGAGAATTTTTTAGATGGTTAAAAGAAACGCTTTAGAGTTTTATCAAAAACCCGCTTCATTATCATGAAGCGGGTTTTTTGCTGTCTTTAGGTGATCGTAAAGATTTTTTCGGATGGGTAATCTTAGCAGTGAATTGGAGGTATAGGTAGTTTCAATTGTTTCTAAATTTTATTAAGCGAAAAATTTTAATTTATTCTTTAGATGTAACCACAAGTCCAATTTAAAATCATTATGGAAATTGAATTATTGGTAGGAAACAGATCAATTTTGAAAGGTTTTTAATATGATTCCGGATTTCATTAGGTTTCTTGCTGATTCTATTAAATAGCTTCATTTTATTCATTCTTATTAGCTGTAAATCTACTTGAACTATGTCGCCAAACACCATGAAAAGAGGCTTTAAGTTGGGAAAAACTGAAAGACTTAACCTTAAGGTCATTTAAAACTGTTCCCATTTACTTTGCATATTCAGCTTTTTTACTGGTACGTGGTGTGCCTTAAATTTCAAAATACCGCCGGTGAACAATATCGAGCATTTAACTCCGACTCCTAAGTATGAAATCATTTTGTGGAATAAATCTTATTAGGGTCCTGTTTATTAGGTATTGAAATAAAAAAAATTCGTAAATTTATGTCAATTATTATTTATTGTCTAACAAGAATTTCTTCTAACCAAAAAAGAATTCAACCAAATTTTAAGGTATGAAAAAAACAATTTTATTTACATTTATTTTATCTGTCAGTTCTCTCGTTTTTTCTCAGAGTAGAGAAAACCCGAATATCCTCATTATCTGGGGAGATGATGTTGGTATGTGGAACATCAGTGCTTATCACAGAGGAATGATGGGTGGTTCCACACCAAATATTGACCGCATCGCCAATGAGGGCATGCTTTTTATGGATCATTATGCTCAAGCCTCATGTACCGCAGGACGCGCTGCATTTATAACTGGACAATACCCTATGAGAACCGGATTAAGTACGGTAGGTCTTCCAGGAGCGAAGGAAGGTCTTCAAGATTCTGATGTAACCTTAGCACAATTGTTAAAAGCCAAGGGTTATGCAACAGGACAATTTGGGAAGAATCATCTCGGTGACAGGGATGAGCATTTACCAACTGCCCACGGGTTTGATGAATTTTTTGGTATTCTATACCATTTAAATGCCGGAGAATATCCTGAGCAGTATGATTTTCCTAAGGACGAAAATATTCAGAAAGACCTTGGTCTGAAAGAAAGAGGTGTGATACACTCAAAAGCATTAGGAAACGGCAAACAAGAGGTTAAGGACTTAGGTCAATGGGGTCAAGAGCGTCAACGTAACCTTGATCAAGAAGTTCTTGTTGAATCCAAGCGTTTTATTAAAGAGGCTGTAAAATCTGATAAACCGTTTTTTGTTTGGCATAATACAACTCGAATGCACTATCGTACTAACTTGAATAGTGAATATGAAGGAAAAAGTGGATATGGTATTTATGCAGACGGTATGATGGAATTAGATGATGACGTTGGAGAGCTTTTAGACCTATTGGAGGAGTTGGGCGTAGATGATAACACTATAGTGATGTTTTCGACTGATAATGGAGCAGCTTCAAACAGTTGGCCAGATGGAGGAAACCAACCTTTTCATGGTGAAAAAGGAGTTGGTGGCTGGGAAGGTGGATTCAGGGTGCCTATGATGGTTAAATGGGACGGGCATATTCCTGCGAATAGTGTGACTGGCGAATTTATGACCATGGAAGACTGGATGCCAACGATCATGTCTTTAGTTGGAAATAATAATTTGAAAGATCAGCTTCTGAAAGGTGCAAATGTGGGAGGAAAAAATTTTAAAGTGCATTTGGATGGTTATGATCAAATTGATATTGTCTTGAATAATGGCAAAAGCAAGCGCAAGGAATTTTTCTATTTTACAGAAGGTACGCTTCACGGGATGCGATGGGGTGACTGGAAAGTGTTATTCAGAGATCAAAAAAAATGGTTTCGTGCTCCCCAACCAACTTTGTCAACCCCAATCATTACAAATTTGAAGTTGGACCCTTTCGAAAGGTTTCATGAAGCGAGAGGTTATGATGAATGGGCGGAAAATAGATCTTGGGTGCTAGGTCAGGTTGGTAAACCACTAGGGAAGTTAATAGGAAGCTTTAAGGATTTCCCACCAAGTCAGGAAACGATGTCTGTACAACTAGATGACTTCTCAAGTCTTTTGGAAACTGCAAAATAATTATCTAAAACTCTTATTCTTCAGGCTGGGTTTCTACTTCATCATAGTGGAAATCTGGCCTTTTTAACTTTATCATATGCTTCCACAAGCGATAAGCTTATAAACAAAAGCAAAAAAACACGTTTTGTTCCCAAACCGGGCTTTTATGTAGTTTGCCAATCGATTATCAATATGTATAAGTTATCGCGAAAGGATTACTTGCGTGATCTTTTCAATCCCATTTTGAGAATTGTAAAGCCTTAATCTGTCTATCGATGGACTCTCTTTTTTATTTGTCTAAACCTTTAGCATATGAACTTGCTGTGTTTTCACCAAATAAAAAATCCCGCAACAGCGGGATTTTTTTAATTCATTTGTGATCGCGAAAGGATTCGAACCTTTGACCGTCTGCTTAGAAGGCATAATGATATATTTATAATACAAGCTATATACTTTTATATATCACTTAATATCAGTATAATACAACAATACACTGATAGTTGTTAATATTTAGGATAGGTTTATTTTGTTATTTTTTGTGCAAATTTTGTGCAAATTTATATCTTTACAAAAAGACTATAAATAATGGATTATAACATATCACTTTATTTAGATAAGAGAACTTCTAGTAAAAAGATTAATAATTTATTTCCGGTTAAACTACGTTTATATTCTTCAATCACTAAAACGAAAAAATTATACCCAACGGGTATAGACCTCTCTATCGATGACTTTAATACAATATTCAATTCGGAAACTAAGGTGAGAGGGAAAAATAAAGAAACAAAAATAATATTACAGCAACTAGAGGGGAATGCCGAAAGAATAGCAAAGGATTTAACTCCATTTAGTTTCAATGCTTTTGAAAAAAAAATGTTTCGTAGTAAAGATGCTCATATAAATGTGGCGTATCATTATAAAGAAAAGATAAAAAGACTCAAATCTAATGATCAAGTTTCCACTGCAAGTAACTATAATTTAAGCTTAAAATCTTTGAGTAATTTTTTGGAATCCAAAACTAATAACAAATTAAAAAATCTCACTTTTTATGATATAACAGCCGACTTTTTAAATAAATATGAATCCTATATGGTACATGAATTGAATAAAAGTCGTACAACAGTATCTATGTATACCAGAGCTCTTAGAACAATTTTTAATGATGCAATAAGTGAAAATGATATCAAACGAGAAGTCTATCCCTTTGGTAAAGGAAATGACAAGTACCAAATTCCTAATGCGAAAGGAGTAAAAAAAGCCTTAACAAAAGAAGAAATATCATTATTGTTTAATGCTACGCCAAGTACACCTGAACAGGAGAAAGCCAAAGATTTCTGGTTCTTTAGCTATATGTGTTTTGGTATGAATATAAAAGATATTTTATTGTTGAAGCATGAAAACCTCAATGATGATAATCTGACATATTATAGAGCAAAAACAGTAAATACCAAAAAAAGTAATTTAAAGAAAGTCAAAGTGTTTTTGAATGATTTTTCCAATGAAGTTATTAATAAGTATGGCACCAGTCCTATGAGGAAGAACAAATTTGTGTTTCCAATAATTTCAGAAAAAGATGATGTTGTTGAGCAGCAAAAGAAAATTAAAAATTTCACCAGTTTTATAAACCTTCATTTTAATAAATTGGCGAAACAAGAAGGTTTTAAATTTAAAATATCAACCTATTGGGCAAGGCATAGTTTTGCAACACTTTCAATACAAAAAGGAGCCTCCATGGAGTTTATTTCTGAAGCCCTAAACCATAGCAATCTATCAGTAACCAAAAATTATTTTGCCGGTTTTGAAGATGAAGCTAAAAAACACTTTGTAAACAAATTAATGGAATTTTAATTTTCTATACTTAATTATGAACGACTCTCGTCAACAATACAATGATTTTTATCGTCAACTTGAGAAGGAACAGGAGATTTCTATGTTTCAAAACATGTTAGAAATTGAAGTAGATAGAATTTTAAATCTTAATTATAGTCCAATAAAAATGCAAAAAGAACTGGATCAATTTAAAGAAACAAGAAGAATGCTTATGATGGAAAGCATCAAAACACAAAAACATTGGTTTGAAATGATACAGGATTGTTTAGATAAATGCGAGGATGAGGATAGTATTGATGTTTACCTAAGTAACGTTTACAAATTCAGAACCCCTAAATTTTTTAGTGAAAATAAATTTTATGAAAATTGTATTGTTCATACAAATGATTCATTTCCCAATACTGATGATCATAAATTACAATTGATTGCAAAAGTAGCTAATGATAATCTTAATTATATTTCCAAAAGTATCGAAATCAAATTGGATACAGAAAAATTGGATTTATTATATAATCGATTAAATATTTATTTTGAAAACATAAATTATAAGAATCAATTTGACAATGATTTAACCAGAGTTTTAAAAGGCCAGTGGTTAAAAAAACCATTGCTTTTTAATACTAACCAAAGTATTCTCGTCGATTTTTTTAAAAGGCTCAAAGAAAATCAATATATTTTAGAAGATAATATGACTGATGTAAGAGATTGGTTGGTTAATAATTTTAGTTTTAAAAATGACAAGGGTAAAATAGTAGCATTTAACAAAGAAACATGTTATGATTACCTTAGAGGTAAAAAAATATTACCATTAAATAAAGAACTCTTTCCCGATATAGAATGGCTCCACCAAAACAAAAAAGTAAAATAAATTAAAAAAAGTTAACCATTGGGCTTGTATTGGGTACTAGTACTAGTCGAATTTTGTTGAAAATTATAATTTAAAATATATTTTCAATGAAAAACACAAAACAATTTACTTTCGAAAACATTCCTTCAATTTTACAAGACATGTACTGTAAAATTGAAGAAATAGACCAAAAACTTCAATGTAAAGAAGTTTCTTCAACAAATCAAAGTATTTGGCTATCCCTTGATGAACTTTGCGACTACCATCCCGCGAAACCTAAAAAGGCTACGGTCTATTCTTGGGTGCACCAAAACAAAATACCTTATAATAAAAAGGGTAAAAAACTCTTCTTTTTAAAATCTGAGATTGACGAACATCTTGCTTCTGGCAAAGTGAAATCTTTAACTGAGTTGAAGTATATTGCCGATAACCTCTATGTTAAACCTTCTAAATATGTGGGTCATGGAAACTCAAAATAAGAAACATCGTACTCTAGAATTTCTAAATAGGAAGGTTTTGGCAACAAAATATACAACACGTTTTTAATCATGGAAAATACTATTTCAACTCCTACTATAAAACAAGTTAAAGCCAATTTACCCCAACTTGAAGGCGTGTTTACTGGTGCACAATTATTGAATAGAAAACAAACAAAAATTCTAAATTTGTTAAACCCAATATTCCCTAAAGTAGGTTTGGTCGCTTTAGGTGGCTCTTCAGACACTGGCAAAAGTAGTTTGCTACGCCAATTTGCGATTAGCGTTGCATTAAACAAATCAGAATTTCTTGATTTTAAAATTAATACAGTACATCACAAAGCAATTTATGTAAGTACTGAAGATGATGAATACTCTACTACATCTTTGCTTAAAAAGACACAAAGACTAACTGGAAATAAAGAGGCCAATTACGAGAATATAAAATTTGTATTTAACACTGAGAACTTATTAGGTACGCTAGCAACTTTACTTGAACAAGAACCTGTTGATTTAATAGTAATTGATGCCTATAGCGATGTGTTTACTGGTCAAGGAAACGATAGTAGTCAAGTAAGAAGTTTCTTAAATCAATATAGTCAGCTAGCACAGAAGTATAAATGTCTAATAATTTTTCTCCATCATACAGGCAAAAGAACTGAAGATTTAACACCCAGTAAAAATAATTTGCTTGGCTCACAAGGTTTTGAAGCTAAAATGCGATTAGTGTTAGAGTTACGCTTAGATAGAGAAGATCCAAACAAAAGACACCTTTGTGTAGTAAAAGGAAACTATTTGCCTCAAGAATTTAAGCAAAAAAGTTATGTATTAATATTTGATAAAAATCAATGTTTTACAATGACGAATGAAAAGGTGCCATTTGAAAATTTAGCCAACCATGATAAAACCGTTATAAAAAATAGAATAATTGCACTTAAAAAGGAAGGAAAAACTCAGAATCAAATTGCTAAAGAGTTAGGAATTTCACAACCAACGGTAAGTAGATCATTAAAATAGGGGCTTTATTCATTTATTCAATCCTAGGCACTTGAATATTGAATAAAAATTATAATTTAATTGGAGTTGAATTATAGGTTATTGTTGTTGCAATCTTAATTCTATTATACAACGTCCACAACTTTAACATTAAAACTCTTTGCCACGAATCAAATTTTGTACCTTATAAATCTCAAGAAAGAGGCTGAATTAGTAATTACCAAGCTATAAAATTCTACACCCTTAATTGTCACATAAGAAATTCATTAAATAACAGGCTAAACAATAAAGAATTAGGCCGTTAAATTTCAATTAAAAAAAGGCTGGTATTTTTATCCTATAAAGAGCGTATAACTCTAAAAGATTTCTATTTTTAATCTTCAAAAATAGTAACATAAATTCAAAATACTTAGAATCCCAACATGGCAATAAAGAAATCAGAATTATACAGCTCGCTTTGGGCAAGTTGTGACGAATTAAGAGGGGGTATGGATGCAAGTCAATACAAAGATTATGTATTGGTTATGCTCTTTATAAAATATATTAGTGATAAATGGGCTGGTCAACCTTACGCACCTATGGTCATCCCAGCGGGTGCAAGTTTTCAAGATATGGTAGCACTAAAAGGAGCTACCGATATTGGAGACCAAATCAACAAAAAAATCATTGGCCCAATTGCGGAAGCCAACAAACTGTCTGATATGCCAGACTTTAACAACGTAACCAAGTTAGGTAGTGGCAAAGAAATGGTAGACCGGTTAACCAATTTAATTGCCATTTTTGAAAACCCACAATTAGATTTTAGCAAGAACAAAGCCGAAGGTGATGATATTTTAGGCGATGCTTATGAATACTTGATGCGTCATTTTGCGACAGAAAGTGGAAAGAGCAAGGGTCAGTTCTACACACCTGCTGAGGTAAGCAGAATTATGGCAAAAATCATTGGGATAAATGATCATGATACTACAACAGATACAACGGTATATGATCCTGCCTGTGGTTCAGGGTCCCTTCTTTTAAAAGTCAGTGGCGAAGCAAAAGGAAAGGTTACGCTGTATGGCCAAGAAAAAGATGGACCAACTTCAAGTTTGGCTCGTATGAATATGATTTTACATGACTACCCAACGGCTGAAATCAAACAGGGCAATACCTTGGCTAATCCTTTATTCAAAAATCAAGAAAACGATAACCTAAAAACCTTTGATTATGTAGTTGCCAATCCTCCGTTTAGTGATAAGCGTTGGAGTAATGGATTGAACTTGCCGGAAGACAACCCATATAATCGTTTTCAAGATTATGGGATACCTCCAGTAAAAAATGGTGACTACGCCTTTTTATTGCACATTGTACGGTCTTTAAAGCGGCATGGAAAAGGGGCTTGTATTTTACCACATGGTGTGTTGTTTAGAGGAAATGCAGAAGCACAGATACGTGAAAACTTAATCCGTAAAGGCTATATCAAAGGGATTATTGGTTTACCTGCCAACTTATTTTATGGTACCGGAATTCCTGCCTGTATTATATTAGTAGATAAAGAAAATGCCCAAAACCGTAAAGGTATTTTTATGATAGATGCGGGTAAAGGTTTTGTTAAAGATGGTAATAAAAACCGATTGCGAGAACAAGACATTCATAGAATAGCCGATGTGTTCAATAACCAAGAACAAATACCTGGTTTTAGCAAAATGGTTTCATTAACAGATATTGAAGCCAATGAGTTTAACCTCAACATCCCAAGATACATAGAAAGCCAAGAAGCAGAAGATATACAAGATATTGAAGCACATTTATTAGGCGATATTCCCAATGCAGATATTAACGCCTTGCAACGCTTTTGGGAAGTATATCCTACTATAAAAAAAGCCTTGTTTTTACCAAGTACACGAGATAATTATTCTACCTTAAAAGTGTCTAAGGAAGAAATTAAATCCACCATTTTTGAGCACCCCGAGTTTGTTGCATTTAGTGCGCAAATGGATAGTTTATTTAACCAATGGAAAACAGAAACCACTACAACGCTAAAGGGCTTAACACAAGGTTTTAACCCCAAAGAACTGATACATGACTTATCTGAAAAGCTATTGGCACAATATAACGATAAAGCGTTGATAGATAAGTACGATATGTACCAGCACCTTATGACCTACTGGTTTGAAATAGTGCAAGATGATTGCTATCTTATTGCCCAAGATGGCTGGAAAGCAGAAACCTCAAGGGTTATTGTTGAAAGTGGCAAAAACAAAAAGAAAGTAGACAAAGGTTGGACATGTGACCTTGTGCCCAAAGACATCGTGATTAACAGATATTTTAATACTGAAAAAGAAACATTAGAAAATTTACAAGCAGAAAAAGAAACCCTTGCAAGTGAGCTGACCGAATTGGAAGAAGAACATAGTGGTGAAGAAGGCTATTTTGCTGACATGGAAAAGGTTAACAAAGCCAGTGTTAATGCTCGTATTAAAGAATTGAAAGGCGAAACGGATGCTGCTGATGAACTCAAAGTACTTAAACAATACATCTCTCTTTTAGACAAACAAACAGCAACCAATAAAAAGATCAAAGAAGCAGAAGCAGACTTGGATTTAAAACTTTTTGCAAAATACCCAACCTTAACAGAAGATGAAGTAAAACAATTAGTAGTAGATGATAAATGGATGCAGACCATAGAAAGTAACATAAAAGACGAAATAGACCATATTAGCCAACGTTTAACCAACCGCGTAAAAGAACTGGCAGAGCGCTACGAAAACCCATTACCATTTATTGATAGGGTGGTAGAAAGTTTAGAAGCTAAAGTAAATACTCATCTACAAAAAATGGGATTTGCATGGAACTAAAACAAGGATATAAAAATACTGAAGTAGGCAAAATACCAATTAATTGGGATATAGATTTACTTGAAAACTTAACTAAAGTTATCGATCCACATCCAAGTCATCGAGCACCAAAATCCGTAGATAAAGGTATTCCATTTTTAGGTATTGGCGATTTAAATGAAAATGGACAAATAATAAAGGAAAAATTTAGACGTGTAGATGAACAAATCTTTGAAGAGCATAAACTACGTTATGATTTAAGAAAAGACTTAATTGGACTCGGAAGAGTTGCATCAATAGGAAAGGTAATTAAGCTCAAAAATAATATAGGAAAATATACACTTTCACCAACTCTCGGGGTATTAGATTCTATTGGAATCAATAAAGGTTATTTGTATTACATCTTAAATTCTGAATATATTAAAAGCTATTTTTCTAAAATAATGAGTGGTTCTACTCGTAGTTCGGTTGGGATGATTGTTTTAAGAAAAATACCTGTCCCACTTCCACCACTCCCAGAACAAAAAGCCATTGCCCAAGTATTAAGCGATACAGACAATTTAATACAAGCCATTGAGCGAAAACTTGCTAAAAAAAGAGCTATTAAACAAGGCGCTATGCAACAACTCTTAACACCTAAAGAGGATTGGGAGGTAAAGAAGTTGGGGGATTTTTTGGTTTATGAACAACCTACTGATTACATAGTAACTGATACAGAGTACAATGATAATTATGATATTCCTGTTTTAACGGCAGGGAAGACATTTATTTTGGGATATACAAATGAGAAATTTGGAGTTTTTAAAGATGCTCCTGTAATTATTTTTGATGATTTTACAACTGCCACTAAATTTGTTGATTTCCATTTTAAAGTTAAATCTTCTGCTATGAAGATTTTGAAGAAGAAAAACGACTCTGTTGACATTAGGTTTATTTATGAGTTGATGCAACAAATAGTATTTCCTTTGGGTGACCATAAACGACACTGGATTGGAGAATATCAACATATTGAAATAAAAGTTCCAAAACCAAAAGAACAATTAGAGATAGCTACCATACTTTCCGATATGGATGCAGAAATAGCACAAATAGAACAAAAGCTATCTAAATATAAAATGCTAAAACAAGGGTTGATGCAAAACTTGTTAACGGGTAAAATAAGGTTGGTATGTGTAGAGTAGGCAGTATAGAACGTATCACTCAAAACAGGGTAGTGAGGTTGTTCCAAGACGAACTAGGCTATACCTATTTAGGTAATTGGGAAGAACGTGAAACCAATGGTAATATTGAAGAGGAATTGCTTTCAGCTTATTTGCAAAAGAAAGGGTATGACCCAGTTCAAATTACAAAAGCCATTTATGAGCTTAAAACGACAGCCAACAACTTTAGTGACAGCTTATACACTACCAATAAGAATGTATATGAACTCTTACGCTATGGTGCTGATATAAAAACCGAAGTTGGTAAAAACACAGAGAAAGTCCATTTTATTGATTGGAAGCATTGGGATAAAAATGTCTTTGCCATTGCAGAAGAGGTTACCATAAAAGGCAATAAGACTAAGAGACCAGATATTGTAATTTATGTAAATGGTATCGCATTGGGTGTATTGGAGTTAAAGCGTAGTACAGTTACCGTAAATGATGGGATTCGTCAAAGCATCGTAAACCAACAGGATGCCTTTATTCAACCATTTTTTGCTACGGTACAATATGTTTTTGCGGGTAATGACACCGAAGGTTTGCGATATGGGGCAATTAACACACCAGAAAAATACTATTTGAAATGGAAAGAAGATATTGAGGATAACAGTCGTAACCTGTTAGACAAATATCTTTTAAAGATGTCTAACAAAAAACGCTTTTTAGAAATCATTTACGACTTTGTTGTGTTTGACGGTGGTATCAAGAAATTACCAAGAGTCCATCAATATTTTGGGGTAAAAGAAGCTCAAAAATATATCAATAGATACGAAGGTGGTATTATATGGCACACACAGGGAAGTGGTAAGAGTATTGTCATGGTGTATTTGGCAAAATGGATTTTAGAGAATAATCCCAATGCTCGAATAGCCATATTAACAGACCGTGATGAGCTTGATAAACAGATAGAACGAGTCTTTAAAGATGCTGATGAACAGATATACCGTACAAGGAGTGGAAGGGATTTAATGGAGAAATTAAGTACACCCACACCAAGGCTGTTGTGTTCTTTGGTACATAAGTTTGGAAAAAGAGACGAAGGCAATTTTAATGAGTTTATAAAGGAGCTTGAAAGTCAACCATCACAAGCAGTTGGCGAATTATTTGTGTTTGTAGATGAGTGTCACCGTACACAAAGTGGTCGTTTGCATCGTACCATGAAAGCTATGTTACCCAATGCTGTATTTATAGGCTATTCTGGAACGCCATTACTTAAAAAAGACAAGAAAACCAGTATAGAGGTCTTCGGTAAGTACATACATACCTATAAGTTTAATGAAGGCGTTGAAGATGGGGTTATTTTGGATTTGGTTTATGAGGCTAGGGATATAGACCAACGTCTAACCTCACAAAAGAGAATTGACGAATGGTTTGATGCAAAAACACGAGGACTCAATGATTTTCAGAAATCTGAAATTAAAAAGAAATGGGGAACGATGCAAAAAGTATTGAGCAGTCGTTCAAGAATGGAAAAGGTGGTTGCCGATATTATATTGGATTTTGGTACAAAAACACGCTTAAGTTCTGAAAGGGGGAATGCCATATTGGTTGCAAGTTCCATATATGAAGCATGTAGATATTTTGAGCTGTTTAAACGCACCAATTCTGAGCTTCGGAACAAATGTGCCATAGTCACATCCTATAGTCCTCATACCAGTGATATCACTACGGAAGACACAGGAGCGAGTACCGAAACTGAAAAACAGTTTATGTATAATTTATATACAGAACTTTTGGGAAATAAAACCACAGAGCAGTATGAAGATTGGGCGAAAGCAAAGTTTTGCGATGAACCTGCCAATATGAAACTGTTGATTGTTGTTTCCAAACTACTGACAGGTTTCGATGCTCCGAGTTGTACCTACTTGTATATTGATAAAAGTATGCAAGACCATGGACTTTTTCAGGCAATATGTAGGGTAAACCGCTTGGATACTGATGACAAGCAATTTGGTTACATAGTAGATTATAAAGACTTGTTCAAGAAAGTTGAAAACGCAGTCGCAGTTTATACCTCCGATTTAGATTACGAAGAATTTGAAGCAAAAGACATAGATATTATGCTTCAAGACCGTCTAAAAATTGGTAAAGAACGTTTAGATAATGCGTTAGAAGAAATACATATCTTGTGTGAGCCTGTTGCTCCCCCAAAAGATACACTAGCTTATATTCACTATTTCTGTGGTAATACTGAAATTGAAGAAGAGCTAAAAGCAAAGGAAACGCAACGGACTACCTTGTATAAAAAAACCGTGGCTTTAATTCGTGCCTATGCAAATATTGTTGATGAAATGCCAGAAGCGGGGTATACTGAAAGCGACATTATTGGTATAAAGAAAGAACTAGACTATTACCTCAAATTGCGTAAAGAAATAAGAAAGGCAAGTGGTGAGACCCTAGACTTAAAAACCTATGAAGCAGATATGCGTCATTTAATTGACACCTATATTCAAGCTGATGAGCCAGAAACCATTTCGCCATTTGAAGATATGCCACTTTTGGATATCATCGTAAAATCTGGAATTGCAGATGCCATTAATTCTATGCCTAATGGTATAAAATCTAATCAAGGAGCCATTGCCGAAACTATTGAAAACAATGTTAGAAAAAAGATAATTAAGGAGCATTTGATCGACCCAGCTTTTTTTGATAAAATGTCAAAATTATTGGCTGAAATCATTAAAGAACGTAGAGAAAAAGCAATTAATTATGCTGAATACTTAGAAAAAATTGCAGACTTAGCTAAACGTGTAAATGAGGGTAAAAGTGAAGAAACACCAGATACTTTAGTTACCATAGCACAAAGAGCATTATATAATAATTTAAATAACAATGAAGCGTTGGCGTTGTTAATTGATAGTTCAATAAAACGTGTTAAAAGAGATAGTTGGAGGGGTAATCTAGCCAAAGAAAGAGAAATAAAAGCAGAAATTTACAAACAACTAGATTCTTTCTCCATAGATTCAGGAATTGATATAGCTAATGATGAACCAGGCCCTTACGGATTAGAAAATAAAGTAGAGTATATTTTTAATATAATTAGAGAACAGAAAGAATATTAATGCAGCAGATAGAATTAGGAAATATAAAAATAGAATTAGAGCAAAAGGATATTAAAAACATTCACTTAAGCGTATATCCGCCTAATGGAGCTGTTCGAATTTCTGCACCTAACCGAATGGACTTAGATACCATTCGTGTTTTCGCTTTAAACAAACTTAAATGGATAAAAAAACAACAAGAATCGTTTAAAAATCAAGAACGAGAAACACCACGTGAATACTTAACCAAAGAGAGTCATTATTTTTTAGGCAAACGATATTTATTAGAAGTAATAGAGCATAATAACCCTCCACAAGTTATTTTGAAACATGATACCATTCAACTCTATATAAGACCAAAAACTTCAGAAGAAAAACGACAAGAAATTATAGAAGAATGGTATCGTAATGAACTAAAAACAATTGCACCAAAATTAATTGCTAGATGGGAAAAAGTTATAGGCGTACACTCTAATGAGTTTGGTATAAAAAAGATGCGTACCAAATGGGGTACATGTAATACAAAAGCCAAAAGAATATGGCTCAATTTAGAATTAGCAAAAAAACCTATAGAATGTATTGAGTTTATTATCGTTCACGAATTAGTCCATTTACAAGAACGTTCACATAACGAAGTGTTTGTTAGCTATATGACTGAGTTTATGCCAAAATGGAGATTTTATAGAGAAGAATTAAACAAGCTTCCATTTAGGCATGTTGATTGGAAGTATTAAAATACTAATAGGTTATGAATAATTTAGTAGTAATTTTAGGTGCAGGTTTTTCATTTCCAGCGGGTTTACCTCTAGCTAATGACATTAAGCAAAGATTTAATAGGGTACAAAAAGAAATCGTAGATTCAAATAGGAATGGACTCTATAATAACTCAAAAAGACTAAGATATAGTAGCCTTCTTTGTTAACTCAAAATTAGAAGGTAATGACCAAGTACATTTCTTTTTCAAATTCCCTTCAAAATATAAGATTGATTTTTCCAAGATTATAGGAAACTACAATCCAGATTGGACCGTAATTAGACAGGATCATGAAAATATGAAAGTTCAACTAGTTAGAGAGACTAAAGGTACAGCAGATATAGAAAAACTTAAATTTGTACATAAATAAAACAAAGTAATTGTTTCGCGCAAACACTTTACTACACTGGGTATTGCCTATGATGTAATAAAAGGTGATGAGCCAACTTGGTACCTCAAAAAGAAACCAACAGCCACTTATGAGGTTTTCGATGGGCTATCCGAAGCAGCAGATAATGATTTAGAGTATTAGTACCGCAATAAATCTTTTTGTATTTTTAAAAATGGAATATGAATATGAATTCACAGGTGAACTAATAGTTCAACTTAAAGAGGGGAGTGGATTATTGAAGGATGACCGATTCTTACCTTTATTTGATGATACTGAAAGTTTTTATGAAGACAACAGCTTTTGGAGATTATATAAATCAGATATTTCCAAAGAAAAACTAAGTTGGAAAAATGGATGGAATGAAGCGCACAAATTATTTACTAGTCATAAGGAGATAATTAATTATGTAGAACCAAACTTTAATATAAGACAAGTTTTTACCAAAAGATATAAACCAGACTGTAAAGAAGGAGGGTATCTAACACAATGGGGTAAATTACCCAATAAAAATGAGTTTGCATGGCATCTAAATTCTGACAGGACGCAACTTCTAGATGCTCGATTACCAGATAATCATGAATCAAAAATTAGAATAGCGCATTTAGATACTGGGTACGATCCTGACCATATTTCTAAACCGAAATACCTCAAAGAAAAATTAGGAAGAAACTTTATTGAGATTGGTCAATTGCCCACTGATCCTGGAATTGGCGGTATATTGAAACAACCTGGTCATGGTACTGGTACGTTAGCCATTTTAGCCGGTAATAAAGTAAATAGGGAAAATTTTAATAACTATTTTGGAGGGGCACCTTTTGCTGAAATCATTCCAATCAGAATTGCCAATTCAGTAATTCTTTTACAAACCAAAAATTTTGCAAAAGGTGTCCAACATGCAATAGATAATAAATGTGATGTTTTAACTATGTCCATGGGTGGTGTTGCATCAAAATTATGGGCTTTTATGGTAAATAAAGCCTATGATAGTGGGATTGTAATGGTAACAGCTGCCGGTAATAACTTCAGTCGTATTCCAACGAAAAATTTAATATACCCTGCAAGGTTTAACAGAGTTATTGCTGCTTGTGGAGTTACCTATGCCAACCAACCTTATTTTAAACCAAAGAATACGATAAATACAATGCAAGGTAATTGGGGTCCAGAAAAACTCATGAATACAGCATTATCTGCATTCACACCAAATATTCCATGGGCTATTTTAGGCTGCAAAACATCGTTTGAAATGTCTGGTGGTGGCACATCTAGTGCTACGCAACAAATTGGTGCAGCGGCTGCTCTATGGCTTGAGAAATATAAAGACTTTCAATATAAGTATCCTTGGCAAAAGGTGGAAGCAGTGCGCCATGCACTTTTTTCAACTGCAAATGATTATGGTTTAGAATACAAAAAAGTTGGTAATGGAGTAATTAAAGCAAAGGACGCTCAAAAAATAGTTCCAAATCTTTCATTAAGTATTTCTCATTTAGACAAAGTTCAATTTCCATTTAGTACAGTTTTGTTTGGTAATAAGGATAATCAGGAGATGAATTCAAGAGAAGAAATGTTTGAAACGGAATTAGCTCAACTACCTCAAATTGGATTGTTGGATTTTGATGAAGAAGAATCAGAATTGTTCGGGCATAAAATTGATAAAACTTCTCTTGTCAAAAAGATTTTAAACTGTAATGATTTATCAGATAAATTGAGAGAAAAATTAAATGGTTTAGATTAATATTATTTTATTTAATATTGAGTGATTTAGAGCAAATTAATAAGATTTTATGGCACGAATTTGGGCATTATATGGTGGATATACTTTTATGTAAAGAATATCCTAAAATTGAAATTGAGTATATCACAGTAAGAAATTTCGAATGTTTAAACAATTGGTGCGGTACTATAAAACTAATACCAGATGCACTGTTAGGTTTTGATAAAATTATTCAAGAACATAAATTTTTTTCATACCACAGTATAAGTTTATTCAGCGGTTGTGTTTTTCAAGCATTCCACGATAAAAATACGGAATTAGAAGATTGCTTTTCTAATAAGAACAAAGGATCAGGTAAGGGGGATTGTACTAATTTTAATGAATTAATATTTCAAATTAAAAGAATCAACAACTCTTCTAGCCCTAATAATTTCAATACAGAAATGTTCACTATCATAAATAATTACAATGAACATTTCCATTATTTAAACAATTTTCACAAGGATTTAAATAAAGTAATAGACCCTCTTTCCATGACAATTCTAGTTGATTACAAAGCCAAGAAAGAACCTACTAATTTTGAATATAATATTAAATATACTGATCTTGATCAGCTAACCCATAAAGTTTTACAATTACCATACTTTCAATCATTCGAACAAATGGTTCAAAACACTGTTCAAATGATTTTGGAAAATATAAAGCAAAACATATAATTTACCTTTTCTTTTATCGACAAACATCCGTGAGCAGGTAAAGCGGTGTTCGTCAGTCGTTACATTTTGTTTCATAAAACATATCTGCAAGCCAATAATTTTAAGCGGAGTCATTGCGAACTAAGTGAAGCAATCCCGATCAATATAATCTAACAATTCAATTCGTTTTAACTGGCTTGCATATACCATAAATAATACCACTAATGCGACACGCCTTCGTTGGTACTATTTACTTGTTTTATTTCACACATTTCTCTCCTTCCTCACTCGCAGCTACTCTTGTACCCAAACCCAAATAGGTTTTGCTGCGCAATTTATTTTATTGGGTACAACCGCTGCTTAATATTTTTGCTCGCCTGCTATTCGTTCGGGCTAATTGGTGTCACAGTTTTTGAGACAGCCATTTTGGCAATTAAGTATGCAATTAGTAGTTTCCAGTTTAAGACTTTTTCAATACAAGTGATATAACTTACAAATGACATTGACGCAAATACATACCCAATTGCCAAACGCTCACAAGCGTTGTAAATTCACTCCATTACATTTGTTTATTCATAATTCAAACCTTAGGTAATGCATGAATGAATATGATTAACTACTACATTTTACATTAAAACCATTTCATTGCTTTCATTCACAACACTTGTTTTTACCGTAGCATCAAAAACAGCGCCACCAGCGTAAAACGTGGTTTCAGTCGCCAACGCAAAATAGCTTATGGCTATTTCTGAAACACCCTCACTCAGCTCGCTGGCGGCTCGCTAACGCTGCGCTTGTTTACCTGCTCTGTTAACAATTGTTTCGTTAACCAATACTCGTTTTTTAATCCGAATAAAGAAAAATCTATATTTGTTTAGAATCTATGAAAAAGTGTGTCTTTAATAATTAAATACGAGGTCAACTATGACTAAAATAATGAAACGCTTTTTAGAAAACAACAAAGAGTTTTTGTCAGATATTGAACATCTCGAAAAAATAACAGGTAAAACCATTTTAAAAAAAATACTT
This sequence comes from Namhaeicola litoreus, assembly GCF_042679565.1. NCBI lineage: Bacteria > Pseudomonadati > Bacteroidota > Flavobacteriia > Flavobacteriales > Flavobacteriaceae > Namhaeicola > Namhaeicola litoreus. Next base: position 883,019 of record NZ_JBHTMY010000003.1, read on the forward strand.
GCAAACTCAGATGAAATAAACTTTTTATCCGCAAGGAGTGAAATTAAATTTGGTAAATATCTAGCTGAAAAATTTGATAATAATTTAGAATACGAGCCTAACATTTTAGAAAAAAAGCCCGACTGGTTAGTAAGTACTAATGAGGACAAAATTATATGTGAAGTTTTAAGAATTAACATTCCTAACGAAAAACTACAAACCAAAATAAAATCATACGAAGCCAATGAACTTAATGTAGATACTTCTGGATGTTTTGTTGGCTTAGGCTGTTTAAACCAGAATGATCTTCAAAAAGTACTAAAGAAGGAAAAAACTTACAGAGATTTAATTATTAATGATGACTTTAAATTAATTATATGTATTGACGCCTCTGATTGGGATAAAAAAATAGATGTAAAAGATATTAAAGATTCTTTCGATTTCAAAAATGACAAATCACCATTTTATCATAAAGATTTTACACAAAATGTTTCTGGATTAATAGTTATGCCATATTTAGGAGACACTAAATTTATTCATAACATAAGCGTAAAAAATAAACTTGATCCGAAAAATTTGGAGATTTTAAAAATGTAAAAGTATTTTTTAAACTATACATAAATCAAACAAAACATCGCAAATGTAGATGGCTTTTGCTTTTGCCATCCGCTTAGTACTGTAAAGGTTAGACCTTACAGGTATTAAAAAAAAATCCAACCAATTTTCGAAAATATCAAATACAACCACGTAACCAGGGTAGTATTTTTTTTCAATAACCTTGACATTACCTCTAAAGCCATCAAATGGAATGCTTTCTTTTTTTTCTTTTTCTTTTGAGAAAAATCCTCAAGTTCAGTTCAACAACATTTTCTTACTACTTTTTTCAGGATAAAGGATACCATAAAACTGACCACAGCACCTATTGCTGCCATGATTACGGTGAAAAAAATGTTATGAATTTCTATATTAAATAGTGCAGATAGTAATGTACCACCAAGAACTCCATATCTGATTTGTAAATTACCCATCACCTTTTGTGTCAACTTCACCATCATCATCTGATACTACTGTTTGACTGATCGCAGATACAACTGTTCCAGCTAGAGTTAAGTACCCCGCAATAGTTAAAATGATTGTAGGTATAGAAATCGGAGCAGTTAAAATCGCACCTCCCGCAGCAGCCATTGTAAGGCCAATGTTTCTTAATTTCTTAAAGAAAGTAGGGGTAGGTTTTTTAATTCTTTCTAGGATATTCATGGTTTGAAGATTTTATAATTAGTTTTAATTGTTCATTTGCTCTCTTTATGTATTTAATATGATGCATTAAAATACTTGTGGCTTTTATTGAGAACAATCCTTCTCCAGGTGCTTTTAAAATACTTACAGGTGCAATACAACCTTTAAGCTCTTTGAGTGCATTATTTGCTGGATGAATTAGAATGTTGGTTCTTCCAAATACATTTAAGATGCGTAAATGGAAACCAAATTTTTTGGTATACCTAATAGAAAGGTCATACGTACCTTCTGGAATACAAGAAATGCCAACTTGATTTTGTTTCCAAGGCAATTCAATGGTGTGGCATAGCATTTTACCATTTAAAAAAAGGGTGCCATTAACACCCTTTTCATCATATACTCTAAATAGTTCTAAAAACATGCCAAATATTAAATACTATCAACTCCTACAATTGCTAATACGTTATATGCTCCGTTTTTAAGAGAGTATTGTACACCATTTATTTCTTGGAAAAATTCCAAAATTAAAAGGTAAATTTTATTTCCCGTACCTACAGGAATTCCTGAAGGTGTTAAGGTTGCAGAAGCAATTACACTATCTATCGGTAAATTTTGTTTGTTACTGTAAGTAATATCGCTTAATCCAGTGGCAAAATCAATATCTAAAAATGCAGACTGTAAACTTACATGGGTAGCTCCGGTTGCATGTGAAATGTCATTTGCAGTAACTAAATTTGGCACATCAATTTCACCTGTCACAATATCTACTGTAAATGGAGCAAACAAAACAGAACCCAGTAAAGCTCTATTATTAAAATTAAATCCTTTCAGTAAAGCTTTTGCCTCATTTTCAACTAAACCAATAGAAACTTTTCTTTCTCCTCTTGGAGAAGTTGCATCATAGTTTTTGATTTTACTCATCAATTGAGTTAATCGCGCGGTAACTCTGCCATCTTTTGCATTCATTAGTAAATTTCGAACCGCCACACGAAGTAATTTTCCTGCATTAGCAGATTCACCAAACTCATTGCCATTTTCACGTGTTCTTACAAAAGCAGGATCGCTTTGAATTCTATCTTTTGAAATACCGCCTTTAGTTCTTACCAAAAAACCATCTTTGGACTTATAAAAGCTCAAATCATCAAGCTTCCCTGTTATCTTTAAAATTCCATTTTGTCTTGCCATAATATGTTATATTATAATATTAAGTATTGTATTATAACAAATATATTATCAAATAGTTAAGTAATAAAAATTTCCTTTCCGATGTGAGTTTTTTATGCCGAAAAAGCCAAGAAATAATTTTAATTCCAAAAGTGAATTTATTACCTTGTAGTCTTAATAGAAGGCTATTGATAAAGTATAGATAAAGTATGGATAGAGTATGAAAATATCCTACCGGTTTAAACAAAAAGAATTAAAATGATGAAAAAAAGAATATGCATATATCCACAGGACGTCGAAATCATTACTGGTAAAAGTGAGCGTTATGGTAGAAAAGTTATTAAAACAATCAAGGACAATCTAAAAAAAGAAAAGCATCAGTTAGTCACTGTTGAGGAGTTTTGTAACTATATGGGTTTAGATATTAGTAGAGTAGAAGGGTTAATTCACTAAAATTTAATCCTATTTTTTTGTGCAAATTTTGTGCAAATAAAAAGAGTTAGCAAAACATAATTTTGATAACTCTTTCATTTTTAAGTGATCGCGAAAGGATTCGAACCTTTGACCGTCTGCTTAGAAGGCAGATGCTCTATCCAGCTGAGCTACGCGACCTCCAAATTTATCAGGTACGAAACCTCAAAATTTATTTTTATTGTCGGGGTGGCAGGATTCGAACCTGCGACCTCCTGCTCCCAAAGCAGGCGCGATAACCGGGCTACGCTACACCCCGTAAAAACGGATGACAATATTTCACTGCGGAGAGACAGGGATTCGAACCCTGGCAACGGTTACCCGTTGACAGATTAGCAATCTGCTCCATTACCACTCTGGCACCTCTCCTCAACAATCTGAAATTGCGGTTGCAAATGTAACAAAATTCACAGCTATTCAAATAAAAAAAACTATTTTTTTTCAAAAAAAAAATAAGTGCCACAAATACAAGTTGTTAATACGTCAATTAATTAAGGGTTTAATTGAAAAATATTAGAAATTGATTTAATTTTAATATTATCTTTGTTCATCATAATCATATTAACTAAATTTTATTCTAATGAAAAAATACTTTGCTTTAACTGCTTTATTAGCTATTTTCTTTTTGTCATCCTGCTCTTCAGTCAGTGTCACAGACTCTTGGAAGGATGATAATATGTCGAATATAAAAAATGATCAGGTTTTGGTGATCGGCAGAACAGATGACGCTGTTACTCGTCAGCGATTTGAACAAGAAATTGCGAATGCTTTAAGGGCTCAGGGCTACAAGGCAGTAGAGAGTTACACCAAATTCCCAGCTACATTGCACAACGTAAAGAGAACAGATCAAGAAATTGATCAAATTGTATCTATGTTTAAAGCGGAAGGATTTAATGCAGTTTGTCTTACCGTTTTACGTGATATGAGTCAGGAAGTTGTATCTTCCCAAACCGGAGGTTATACTACAGGCGGATATTACCCAAGTTATTACGGTGGTTACTACGGTGGTTTTGGCGGTTATTATGGCAGCGTATATTCTCCTTACGGTTATGGTTACGGTGGGACCTATGTTCCTGCAGAAACAAGAACTTATACTTCTAAAACCTATAAATTAGAGACAACTTTTTACGACTTAGCTAAAGATCCCGGAAAACAATTGGTTGGCGTTGTTAGTGTAGATATCACTGATCCTTCAACTGTACAAAAAGTTGCACCGGAGTATGCAGCAGCAGTAGCCAAAAAGATAAAATAATCTATATAACAATTTTATTGAAAGACCGGTTGATCCGGTCTTTTTTTATTTTATATATTTAGGTCAACCAAACCTACACTCCTATGCGTAATATATTGCTTATTGCCATATTGTTATTCCTACAAAATGGCTATACCCAAGATAGAATTTTTACCATTACATCTAAGGATAGCTTATTTGACCAACCGAAATACAAAAGTAGTATTGGGGCCAACCTAAAATTGAATGGTTATTTTGATGTTTTTGGCGGATTAAATGACAGCGAAACCTTTAATGTTGGAAATATTGTAGTCTTAGGAGAACAAGATGATACAAGTAGTTTGAATTTCGATCTTTACCAAAGTCAGATCAAATGGGAAACCGTTTTTTTGACCAATAAAGGAGAGCAAATTATTGGCGTTGTAGAAGGTGATTTTTGGGGTGGAAATGGACATTTTAGATTGCGAAAGGCTTATGTCCAATCTGGCCATTGGCAAATAGGGCAGAACTGGAATGCTTTTGGTGATGAATATCTTTGGCCGAATATAATGGAATGGGAGGGACCACCCTCCGGAATTTGGTTGAGAAGTCCACATATAAAATATTCGAATACTTTACGGGATCACCGTTGGGAATATGAAATCAGCTTTGAAGCGCCAATCAATGATTATAATAGTTTTGATGATCTCGAACCGCAATTAGAGGAAGTAGATCAAATTACTCCTGATGTAGTTATAGCCTTCAAAAGAAAGATGGATTTTGGGCATTTGAGGCTGTCAGGAATTCTTAGAAATATTCGTTATTCATATGAAGGTGAATTAGATAATTTTTTTGGCTATGGACTATCTTTTACAGGAATTCATTTTATCGAAAGGAATAATTTTCAATTTCAATTGGTAGCCGGCAAAGGAATTACTGCCTATATGACAACCTTAGGCGGAAATGGATATGATGGCTTTCCGAACATAAATAATGAACTTGAAGCCACACCATCTATTGGGGGCTGGGGATCTTATGAACATTTTATTACGCCTCGATTGCATACCAATGTTGTCTTTGGATTTACACGGTTTTTTATGAATGAAGTTGATCGATTTATATTCGGACAATCTGTGGTATCAAATGAAGAACTAGTGTTAAATGGAGATTACGATCAATTACATTACTACGGAATTTTTAACTTCATGTACGATGTTTTTGACAAACGTATGACCATTGGTTTAGAATTAAATTATGGGGTAAAGCAAATAAAATACGATGGATTCATCAATCAAGTTTTTTATGATGAACAAAGGAGCAGAGATGCGATGAGAATTAGTTTTGGATTCATGTTCTTTTTCTGACATTATTTGTAAATTACTCCCTCAAACACATAACAGATACATGACCCGATTTCTTTTAACGCTTACCCTTTTTGGTGTTTTTCTTACTAGTTGTAACAAAAAAAATGATTCTTATAGCTCTGTAAATACAAGTACTTTTATTTCGAAGTATAGGGATGGTTATGTAGGAGACGAAAACTGTAAATCATGTCATGAAACGGCCTATGAAGATTGGCGAGGATCTCATCATGATCTCGCCATGCAAGAAGCGAATGCTACAACGGTTTTAGGTGATTTTAATAATCAATCCGTATCTCTTGATGGCGTTGATTACAGGCTTTACAAAAACGGTGAAGAGTTTATGGTAGACGTCAAGGAAATTGATTCAAGTGAAAAAACATATATTATTAAATACACTTTCGGGATTACACCACTACAACAATATATGATCGATTTTGATAAGGGAAAAAAGCAAGTACTTCGATTGACATGGGATACGATAGAAAAAAAATGGTTTCATCAATATGCCAATGATCAAATTCGGCCGAATGATTGGTTGCACTGGTCAAAAGGTGGGCAAAATTGGAATACCATGTGTGCAGAATGTCATTCAACAAACCTCCAAAAAAACTACGATGTAGCAAAGGATTCTTTTGCAACTTCCTATTCAATGATCAATGTAAATTGTGAAAGTTGTCATGGGCCCGGTGAAAAGCACTTGCTTTGGGCAGAAAAAAAGGACAGCACTTTATCTATGTATACTTTTACCGGACTCAATCAGGCAGAACAAATCAAACAATGTGGACCTTGCCATTCCAGGAGGGTTAAGTTGACAGAAAATTTTACTCCGGGATTAGACTATGACGAACAATTCATGCTACAGACCATCACGCCGGAGTATTATTTCGCTGATGGTCAAATCAATGAAGAAGATTATGTTTTAGGTTCATTTATGCAGAGTAAAATGTATATGAATGGTATAAAATGTTCCGATTGCCATAATCCTCATTCTATGGAATTGAAATTTGAAGGAAACAAGTTATGCTTGCAATGCCATGTTCCTGACAAATACGACTCTAAGAACCATCATTTTCATGAAATGAATACAGAAGCAAGTCTGTGTATCAATTGCCATATGACAGGCAGGTATTATATGGGGAATGATTTTAGAAGAGACCACAGTTTTAGAAATCCAAGACCTGATCAAAGTGAGGAATTTGGCACACCAAATGCTTGTACAGCATGTCATAAAGATAAAAGTAATAGTTGGGCGAGCAATTATATTGTTCAATGGTATGGGCCAGAACGATTAGATCATTTTTCGGATTATTTGGTGCTTTCTACCAAGGAAAATATCAGTGCCTCAGAAAAGGAAAGGGTCCATCGTTTTATTTTAAATGTTAAGTATCCCTCATTAACAAGGGCAACAGCCCTTGAAAATTTGAGTATGACCAGTGAGGCAGATTTAAAAAACGTATTGGAAGCGACTAGAGATTCTGCATCTTTGATTCGTTTTAAAGCGGCTCAGAAGTTAATGAATTTACCTCTTGAGGATAGAGCTGGGGTAGGCTTGGAAATGATGAAAGATCCATCTAAATTGGTGCGGTTAGGTGCTGCACAATTGCTTTTAGGATTTAACGCCAATCAGTTAAATGAATCAGATAGAGCCCAAGTTCACCAATTAATCAAAGAATACGAGAAGTTTTTATACGCCAATGCAGATTTTGCCGCAGGAAATTTAAATCTTGGTGATTATTTTATGCAGATAAATGACCCTGCAAATGCCATTAGGAGCTATCAAAATGCACTTAAAAAGGATAGTCTTTTGTTTCCAGCTTATACAAATCTAGCTACGGCATTAAATCAGACAGGCAAGAATGAAGAGGCTTTGAAAATGTTGAATACCCTGATCCAGTATTATCCTAACAACGGGCGACCCTATTATTTAAGGGCTTTATTGCATTTTGAATTGCAGAATAATGAACAAGCAATCAACGATTTAAAAACTGCGATCGATTTGGATGATCAAGACAGCAGAGCAAGATATAATTTAGCGACTTATTATTTCCAAAATTTTGATTATCCTAATGCGGAAAAATATGTTCGACAAGCTTTGCTTATTGAACCGGAAAACCGAGATTACACTTACCTTCTCGCACTGATATACAGAGATTCAGGAAGAGCTAGGAAAAGTCAGGAATTAATGCAGAAATTAAACCAAAGCAATATATAGTACATTTAGTCAAATTCACTGACGAACCTCAATTTGACGGAAGGATATTTGTCTTGCGTCATTTGTACGGTAAATGGTGAATCTGCTAAAAAGACCAATTGCCCTTTTTTATCTCTTGCAAGATATCTTTGTTTCACACGTTTAAATTCTTCGAACTCACTATTTTTAGGATCATCAGGGTCTACCCAACACGCTTTGTGGATATTGATGGATTCATAAGTACATTTTGCATTGTATTCATGTTCAAGCCTGTATTGGATCACTTCAAACTGGAGCGCTCCAACTGTTCCAATTACCTTTCTGCCGTTCAAGTCTAAAGTGAACAACTGTGCTACACCTTCATCCATCAACTGGTCCAATCCTTTAAATAATTGTTTGGCTTTCATTGGATCTGCATTGTTGACATACCTAAAATGTTCTGGCGAGAAATTTGGTACGCCTTTAAATTCTAATATTTCACCTTCTGTGAGCGTATCTCCAATACTAAAACTTCCTGTATCATGCAATCCGACAATATCTCCGGGATAAGATTCCTCAACGATTTCTTTTTTTTCCGCAAAAAAAGCATTCGGACTTGAAAACTTCATTTTCTTACCCAATTTTACGTGTAAATAATTGGTGTTTCGCTTAAATATACCTGATACAATCTTTACAAAAGCCAACCTGTCACGATGATTCGGGTCCATATTGGCATGAATTTTAAATACAAATCCTGTAAAGGTTTTCTCTTTAGAATCCACCAAACGTGTATCAGCCATTTTAGGTTGTGGTGTAGGGGCAATTTCAATAAAACAGTCTAATAATTCTTGAACACCAAAATTATTCAAAGCCGATCCGAAGAAAACAGGTTGCAAGTTACCTGCCAGGTATTCCGTTCTGTCAAATTCCGGATAAACTTCTCTTATCAGTTCAAGTTCTTCTCTAAGTACGTCGGCCGATTTTTTTCCTATCGCCTTTTCGAGATCCGGATTATCTAAATCGTCAAAAACAATTCCTTTGGACACCTTTAATTTGGCCTCACCAGAAAATAGATTTAATTTTTTTTCCCAAATATTATAAATTCCTTTAAAGTCATACCCCATCCCAATAGGGAAACTGAGCGGAACAACCTTTAAGCCTAATTTTTGTTCAACTTCATCCATTAAATCAAAGGCATCTTTACCCTCTCTATCCAATTTATTGATAAATACAATCATTGGAATTTTACGCATTCGGCAAACTTCAACCAATTTTTCAGTTTGTTCTTCAACCCCTTTTGCAACATCGATGACTACGATTACACTATCGACTGCTGTGAGCGTTCTAAAAGTATCTTCCGCAAAATCTTTATGTCCTGGCGTATCTAATATGTTGATTTTTTTATTTTTATAATTAAAGGCCAGGACAGAGGTCGCAACAGAAATTCCTCTTTGACGTTCAATTTCCATAAAGTCAGAAGTTGCCCCTTTTTTAATTTTGTTGCTTTTAACAGCTCCGGCTTCCTGAATGGCACCTCCAAATAGCAATAGTTTTTCTGTCAGGGTGGTTTTACCCGCATCAGGGTGCGAAATAATACCAAAGGTTCGTCTTCTGTTTATTTCAGATAAAAAGCTCATGGATCAAATTTTGAGTGGCAAAATTACGATAAAAGGTGAGAAATGAAGAACTGGTCGGTAAAGTTTTTAAATATCCAGGATTCGTGACATATTATTTAAATTATTCAAATACTTCAATACGCATAAAAACGTCTTCTAAGGGCCATTCATCAGACCCAGTTTCGAGGTTTACGATTATATCAATCACCGAAAACCCGGAAGTTACTTCTCCAAAAACTGTATGCTCATTGTCTAAATGATGCGCTCCACTTCTGGCTTGGATGATGTAAAATTCGAAAGGATTGGATACTTTTCCCGGATTATCTTCCCAATCTCTCGCTGCGGCTACAGCCCCATATTTATGTTTAAGCTGCACTGACATTTCTGGTGGAATCCTATAATTTTGATAACTATTCCTCATGGCATTGGTTGTTAAGTTTTCAGAATTACCTCCTTGAATGATAAAGTTTGGGACCACTCTGTAAAAGCAAGTGGTGTCGAAATAACCCATTTTTGAAAGAAAAATAAAATTAGCCCTGTGCAGGGGAGTTTCTTCGTAAAGTTTTAAATGAATGTCGCCAAAATGCGTATGAAGTACAGCTTTGGTTTCCCTATTTTCGTTGCCATATTTTTTTAAAAATGCAACCGTATTATTCCTGTTGATACTGTCTAAGGGTTGAGCCTTTTTTATCTTCTTCGTCCTTTTGGTTGTTGATTTGGAATTGCTTTCTTCTCGATATTTTTCGTCTGAACAGGATAATATCATGAGCGTGGCCAAGAGAAAATATAGAAAGTATCTCATATATTTTGATTAACGCACAAATATAAGAGAAATGTTAGAATAGGAATTTTAGAAATATTGTGTTTAACTTTTTTTAATCAAAATTAAACAGTTAAATTTGCAGGACTGAATTAGATTCAAAACATAAGATCAAACTACTTTGTTTTTTAGATTATCTTTATTGCATCTAAATTTTGATATAGAAATGGAAGAAAAAGTCATCTTGGTTGATAGAGAAGATAATGAGATCGGTACCATGCCTAAACTCGAAGCACATGAAAAAGCAGTATTACACAGGGCTTTTTCGGTTTTTATATTTAATGAAAAAGGTGAATTGATGTTGCAAAGAAGAGCTTTACATAAATACCACTCTCCCGGTTTATGGACCAATACCTGCTGCAGCCATCAAAGGGCAGGCGAGAGCAATATTGAAGCCGGTAAAAGACGGCTATTTGAAGAAATGGGTTTTAGCTGTGCTTTAGAAGATACCTTTTGGTTTATCTATAAAGCTAGTTTTGAAAATGGATTGACAGAACATGAATTAGATCATGTGATGATTGGTGAATACAACGCTGAACCGAAAATTAATCCTGATGAAGTAGCCGAATACAAATGGATATCTTTAGACGATTTAAAAATTGATATGGAGAATCATCCTGATAAATATACTGCTTGGTTTAAAATTATATTTCAAGAATACGATCAAAGACTATTAAAAAAATGAAGGTAACCGTTCATAGAAAAGCACATTTTAATGCTGCGCACCAATTATCAAATCCTGATTGGACGAATGAAAAAAACGAACAAGTTTTCGGGAAATGTGCCAATCCACTCTATCACGGGCACAATTATGAGTTGATAGTTTCAATTAAAGGAGATATTCATCCTGATACAGGTTATGTGGTGGATATGAAATGGTTAAAAGATTTGATTTTTGAAGAAATAGAAGAAAAATTTGATCATAAAAACCTGAATTTACAAGTAGAAGAATTTAAAGAACTCAATCCAAGTGCAGAAAATATTTGTGTGGTCATATGGCAGATTTTGAGAAAAAAAATAGACCTCAACAAAGAGTTAACTGTTACGCTTTATGAAACGCCTAGAAACTTTGTCACATATAGTGGTGAGTAAAATATTGAATCATGAAAATTAAATCAATTCTTCTTGTAGTATTATTTGGTTTAATTTCAACCTTAATCAGCTGTCAGATGAAATCCAATCAACCCTTAAAAGTAGGTGATCAACTACCACATTTTACACTAATGGATCAGACCGGATCAAATTACGATATCCAAAAAGATTTGGGAAAAAAGAATTTGGTCATTTATTTTTATCCCAAAGACGATACCCCCGGATGTACGAAGGAGGCATGTAAATTTAGAGATGATTACCACATTTTTAATGACCTCAATGCAAAAGTAATAGGAATTAGTTCTGACAATGTAAAAAGTCATGCAGATTTCGCCGCAAAATATAACCTTCCATTTACACTTCTTTCAGATGGCAATAATGAATTGCGAAAGTCGTTTGGTGTTCCCAGTAATATGTTTGGTTTGGTTCCAGGAAGAGTGACCTATATTGTGGGCATGGATGGTAAGGTTAAATATATTTTTAATAATTTGTTCAAAGCAGAACAACACATCGAAGAAGCAAAAAAAATTCTTCAGCGTACTTAATCTAAATACTTTTCATAGTATCGATCTAATTCCTCCAAATATTTACTTTTTTCATCAAAAGAGGCTAAAGAATAGACGAAAGAATTCTTAGCCAGGGTATACAGATCCCACCTACTTAAATCTAAAGAATTTTGGATAGCGTTGAAGTTTTCGTTGATATATCCTCCAAAATAGGCCGGATCATCTGAATTGATTGTTAGGTATAAACCCAATTGCATCATAATTTTTAAAGGATGCTTATCAATATTTGGTACCACCTTTAGGGCCACATTAGACAAAGGACAAACTGTTAGCGCTAGATCTCTTTCTATGATTTCCTCCACCAAATTCCTATCTGTAATACAATTATTTCCATGGTCTATTCTATGCACCTGTAACAAGTCGATTGCTTGCCAAATATAATCTGCATCTCCTTCCTCTCCAGCATGTGCTAAGGGAATATACCCTTGTTCTACGGCAGCTTGAAAAACTCTTACAAATTTGAGCGGTGGATTTCCTTTTTCTGAAGAATCTAATCCAATGGCCATGATTTTATCTTTAAAAGGTTCTGCTTGTTTTAAAGTTTTAAAAGCTTCTTCTTCAGATAAATGCCTTAAAAAGCTCATAATTAAAACAAAAGAGATACCGAACTCTTTTTGAGCATCCAGACATGCGTTGTGAATTCCAGTAAGTACCGATTCAAATGGAATACCCCGCTCTGTATGTGTTTGCGGATCGAACATTATTTCTGTATGTCGGATATTTTGTTCTTTACATTTTTTTAAATAAGCCATGGTCAGGTCGTAAAAATCCTTCTCATGCTGAAGCACTTGAGCTCCTTGGTAATAAATGTCTAAAAAGTCTTGTAAGCAAGAGAACTTGTAGGCATTTTTTAATTCCTCTACAGAGGCATATGGAATTGAGATTTGATTTCTTTGAGCAATTTCAAACATAAGTTCAGGCTCAAAAGTACCTTCAATATGCAGATGCAATTCGGCCTTTGGCATGTTTTGGATAAATTCTTCCATCAGATTAATTGTTTACACTAAAATAGTGATTTTAAAAAAAAGAACATCTATTAATAAAATTTAATCTTGACGTTTATATTATATTTGATGTTTAATTAAATATATTCTTTGCCAAATAGATTTTTAAAATTTGTTTTTTAGCATGAAAAACAAGCCTTTGAATATTATCGCTATGATTCCAGCGAGGTATGATTCTACTCGACTCCCCGGGAAATTGATGAAAGACCTGGCAGGCAAACCCGTGATTATCAGAACACTTGAAGCAACGATCAAAACTGGTTTGTTTAAAGAGGTTTATGTGGTCACAGACAGTAACATCATACAAGAGGAAGTACTGAAGTATGGAGGGCAGGTAATGATGAGTAAAAAGCAACACGAATGTGGGTCAGACAGGATCGCGGAAGCAGTTGAATTTATGGACGTGGATGTCGTTGTGAATGTTCAGGGCGATGAGCCTTTTATGGTTGAAGAGCCTTTGAAAAAATTAATCGAAGTATTCTTAAATGACACAGAGGAAAAAATCGATCTAGCCTCTTTAAAACAAAAGCTTTTGGATTGGGAAGATATAAATAATCCTAATGTAGTAAAGGTAGTTACTGATTACCAGGGTTTTGCCATGTATTTTTCTCGTTCACCCATACCTTTTCCCAGAGACAAAGAAACGGGTGTCACCTATTATAAACATATCGGTGTTTATGCTTTTAGAAAACGAGCTTTGATGGATTTTTACAGCATGCCCATGAGAAGTTTGGAGGCGACTGAAAAATTAGAAAATTTGCGTTATTTAGAATACGGTAAGAAAATAAAGCTTGTTGAGACAGATTTTAAAGGAATAGGAATTGATACAGCTGAAGATCTAGCAAAAGCTCAAAAATATTTTTTAGCCTAAAAATGATAGTATACGATGAATTATAAAAACGTAAAAACAATTGCCTTTGACGCGGATGATACACTTTGGGTAAACGAAACTTATTTTAGAGAAACAGAAGAAAAGTTTTGTAAAATGCTCTCATTTTATGATACTGAGAACAAAATCGATCAAGAATTATTTAAAGTAATCATAAGAAATTTACCTCTTTACGGATATGGCAGCAAAAGTTTTGTCTTGTCTATGGTTGAATCCGCTCTAGAAATTTCCAACTATAGCTTATCCCCTAAATTAATCGGTAAAATTTTAGATTTTGGCAAAGAGATGTTAGATCATCCTATTCAATTATTAGAGGGCGTACATGAAGTTTTGAATGACTTGAAAACGAAATACAGGTTGGTGGTGGCAACCAAAGGCGATCTGTTGGAACAAGAAAGGAAATTAGAAAAATCAGGTTTATTATATCACTTTCATCATATTGAAATTATGAGTGAGAAAAAGGAAAAAGATTATAAAAAGCTGATTCGACATTTAGATTTAGCGCCTTCAGAATTTTTAATGATCGGAAATTCTTTAAAATCCGATGTCTTACCCTGTCTTGGTATTGGTGCGAACGCCATTCACGTTCCATTTCATACCACTTGGGTATATGAAGAGGTTTCTTTGGATCATGAACAATCAAAGCAATTCAGTTCTGTAAAAAAACTTACAGATATTTTGACATACTTATAAAAATCTCATCATCTTTTCCAAAAAAAGGCAGATAGAATTATGACTTTTTTTAGTGTAAGTGGCATTATGTTTGATACATTTGCAGAAATTTCGTTTGTACTTTTGAAACGAATTAACCTCTTTAAAAAGAAGAAATTATGGCAAGTATCCAAAATTTAAAAAAAGACCTTAATATTGTTTTATCTGATGTGATAGAGGAATGTTATGTCGCTCAATTGACTTCAGACGAAAAGAAAGCTGAAAAGTTTGAAAAAATCATAGACGAATCTATTGGTGTTTTTGATGAATTGATTGAAAGAATTAATGACAAAAAGGTCGAAAATAGATCAAAGCATTTAAAAGAAGTAAAAAAAGATCTTGAGTTAAATGCCAATGCATTACTCGATAAAATTGGCAAATTAAAAGAATAGTTAAAAAGGCTTGTTTTTGTCATTATCTTTTATATATTTATACGAGAAAAGGAAAAATCACGTTCTATTAAAAACAAAATTCGTTATGCCAAGAGCAATTTATGAGTACACCAAAACGGTTCTCAAAAAGGTGAGTTTTGATGCAGAGTTATTTTGTAAAGAATTAACAAAAGCTGTCAAGTTATTGTTGCCTTTTGAAATTGAAGAACTTAGACTTTGGTTATTGCGGTTTACGGCCAACAAGCCAGAATTAACCGTTTGTTTTAACGTAATTACTTAATAAAAAGGGGTTGTTAACCCCTTTTTTTTTGCAGTGGGCTAATTATTTTAACATCATGAAAGGCAATTGCTCCACGGATCACTCCATCAATACTTTTTTTGAGTGCATCTATCAGTTGCATTTTTAATTGGGAACGATGATAGATTAAACTAATTTCTCTAGCAGGAACTGTTCCTTCAAAATTTCTTAAATATTTCTCATCACCATCTTTGAGGTCTAAGGTGTGTAAATAGGGTAATAAAGTCATTCCTAGACCTTCTTTAGAAAGTTTGATCAAGGTTTCAATACTGCCGCTCTGTAAATTAAAATGTTCCTTGTTTGAAGATATATCTGTTTTGCAAATGTTGATGATATTGTCTTTAAAACAATGCCCATCTTCTAACAACAAAAGGTCACTGATATCGAGGTCTTCTTCATTAATTTTTTCTTTCTGATAAAGTCGGTGGTTTTCAGAAACAAATCCAACGAACGGTTCATAATAAAGAACACTTTCTTTAATAATATTATTTTCTAAGGGGGTGGCGGCAATTCCAGCATCTAAATGACCGTCGGAAAGTTTAGTAATGATTTCTTCAGTTGTTAATTCTTCTAAAACGAGATTTACAGTTTTGTATTTGTTTAAAAATGCTTTCAAAAACAATGGCAGTAGGGTAGGCATGACTGTTGGAATAATCCCCAATCTAAACTCACCACCGATAAAACCTTTTTGTTGATCTACAATATCTTGAATACGATTACTCTCATCCACAATTAATTTTGCTTGTGCAATAATTCTTTCACCTATGGGCGTTAACTCAACCGGCTTTTTCTTTCTGTTAAAAATAAGCACGCCTAGTTCTTCTTCTAATTTTTGAATTTGCATACTTAGTGTAGGTTGCGTTACAAAACTATGTTCTGCAGCCGTCGTAAAGTTTTGATGTTCTGCAACAGACAATAAATACTTTAATTGAGTAATAGTCATCTATAAATATTTTCGATAAAGATATAAAATGCATCAATAATGAAATGACCAAATTGAGCCAATTAATACGTACTTTTACCTTAATAAAAAAAACATATCATGAAAAACACAATCTTAGGATTAGACAAAAAAGAAGTTTCAAAATTAGCAGAAGAATTGAATATTCTATTGGCAAATTTTCAAATTTACTATCAAAACTTAAGAGGACTACACTGGAATATTAAAGGGAAATCTTTTTTTGAATTACATGTTAAATTTGAAGAATTATACACCGATGCACATGAAAAAATAGACATGATCGCGGAGCGGATATTAACCTTGGAAGGCAAACCGATGCATACATTTGAAGATTACATAAAGCATGCTGAAGTACCTGTAGGGAAAAACGTTTCTCAAGACAAAGAAGCAGTGCAATTGGTATTAGACTCTCTGGCTATTTTATTGGAAATTGAAAGGAAAATTATGATTTCTTCTGCAGAGGCGGATGATGAAGGAACAAACTCATTGATCAGTGATTTTATCTCTGAACAGGAAAAAACAAGCTGGATGCTCAAAGCCTGGTTGTCTTAATTTTCTTTTTAGACCAATTAGGAATAGAATTTTCTCACCCATCTTAGTATAAGAGAAATGGCAATACTCACCACAATCATGGAAGTGATTGGAAAAAAGACCTGCGTATTGCCATTTTTATATTTGATATCTCCAGGTAAATTTCCAAACCAGGTTAAAGCTCCAGGAACAAATTTGAGCAATAATCCTATAACAATCAAAATAATTCCTACAATGACAAACAGTTTATACATCGTAAAGTTTTTTATTTTTCTCTTCAATCCATTTAGATAGGTATTTCGTACTTTTTGAATTGTGTAATTTGAGCATTGCACCAAAAAAGTTGGCAGTTCTAATTTCTTCCAAATGGGTTAAGGTAAATTCAATTTTTAATCTAAAAGCCTCCGTATTTTTCTGTTTGTCGAAAGATTTTTCCAAAATGGTAAAACCATTTTTTTGTGCCGTTTCCCAAGCTGACTGATCTGTATAGAGATCGACAGATCTATTGACAAATTCTTCCCAATCATCTGTAATATATCCATTCCATGGCAAATCATTTTTCATACCTTCAACCCCAATTGGCGTAGTGATATTTGGTGTGCCAAAGCGCATAGAATCTAACAGTTTACCCTTTTGTCCAGCACCAAATTGTAAAGGAGCCAAACAAACTCTGGTATGTTTGAATATTTCTTCTGCACTTTGAATGTGACCATATACCAAAAATCCATTTTTTTTATTGTGAAGTTTTTTAATTTGATCATCCGCATAGGCTCCGCAGACCAATAAATCTGCATCAGGCAGTTCCTTTCTGACTTTTGGCCATATTTCATCATGTAATAAAAATACAGCATCTCGGTTAGGCTGATGCATAAAGTTGCCAATACTCAAAAAGTGTTGTCTCTCATTAAAACCAGGCATTTCTTCCAAATTCTTTAATGATAAGGCTTCGGGTAAAAAGGGAATGTAATGCAATAAAGTTTCGTCAATCTTGAGCTCATTAACCAATAATTCCAATTCAAAGGAAGAAATGAGTAAAGATAGATCAGACCTCAACATACTCGCCACTTCCCTTTTGGCTAGATCATTTTGTTTTATTTCGATGATCAAATTTTTATCGGAACTGATTTTTTTTCTCGTTTCCCTTAAAAAGTGCAGATCTTCAGTATCTAATATTTTCATTGCTTTTGGGCATATTTCATCAACTCGCCAGCCGAATTGTTCTTCTGCTATAAACCGATCAAACAGCACAATGTCAGGATTTATTTTATGAATAATTTCATCAAAACTCTTATTATTTGATTCTATTTTCAAAACCTCTGCTCCTAATTCTTGAAGCGCTGCACTAGCATCATTAAAAGCAGATGTAGCACCGTAGTATATCTTGTAATTCATGTGCTTAAACAGCTCTAACAGCTGAGTCATCCTTATACCTGCTGCTGTGGCATTTGGTTCTGGCCAAACTAAGGCAATCACAAATAACTTTCCTCTTTTCATGCAACTAAAATTACTTAAACTTTAAAGATTGACAAGGATTGAGGAATTCTTTTTAACTTTGGTACATGGTGAAGTTACAATCTGTCATATTTGCTTTTTTGTTCTTGATGCAAAGTTTTCAAATTCATATATCGGATTTGTTGCATTTGAACGATTTAATCGAGCATTACAGTTACCATAGTGATGAATTTGGAGACGATCTTTTCAGTTTTATTGAAAAACATTACGGCACACTCACTCAAAACCACCTCGATGATGATCCATTAGATCAACAAAAACATCAAAACTTGCCTTTTCATCATATTTCACTGCAATTGGATTTTCAATTTCTATTAAATCCAGTCACTTGGTTTATTGAAGATCAAGAAAATAACAGTTTACAAAAGCAGTCCTATTTCTACCGGTTTGGTGAAGGAGTAAGACTTTATTCAAAAGTGTTTCAACCTCCTCGCAATTAAGATTCTATTAATTTAATGGCTTGTTTTTCCTAAGCCAATTGTATAAATCTTAATTCAATTTTTATGCTGCGTCAAATCATCAGCTATAGCGTCAAAAACCGATACATCGTATTGTTTTTTACTTTTTTGGTTTTATTATTTGGGCTTTATTCGCTCTCTCAAATTCATATTGGTGCTGTTCCAGATATCACAAACAATCAGGTACAGATCATTACTACTTCTAAAAATTTATCAACACAGGATATAGAGCAATTTATTACTTATCCCGTTGAATTGGAAATGGCTAATTTACCTGGGGTAAAGGAATTGCGGTCGGTTTCTAAATTTGGATTGTCTGTAGTAACGGTTGTTTTCGAAGATAATTTGGGGACTTATTTACCGAGGCAATTAATTGCGGAAAAAATAAAAATGGCAGCAGAAAAAATCCCTGAAGGCTATGGTACACCAGAAATGGGTCCGGTATCTACAGGTTTAGGTGAAATTTATCAATATATTTTAGATGTAAAACCAGGATACGAAAATAAATATGATCCAACCTCTTTAAGAACCATTCAAGATTGGATCGTCAAACGTCAACTTTCAGGAATTCCCGGGGTAGTGGAGGTTAATTCATGGGGCGGGTATTTAAAACAATATGAGGTATCTATCAACTTACAAAAGTTAGATGCCATGCATCTTACCATATCTGATGTTTTTGATGCCATGCAAATGAATAATGCCAATGCCGGTGGAAGTTATATCGAAAAGAATCAGACAACTTATTTTATCAGAGCCGAGGGGTTGTTGAAAAGCAAAGAAGATATTGAAAATCTCATTGTTAAAACAAGGGGAGGCATACCTGTGAAGATCAAAGATTTTGGAGAAGTAAAAATAGGACATGCCCCCAGATTTGGAGCTATAACGGGTAATGGCGAAGGAGAAAAGGTTTTAGGACAGATCTTGATGCTCAAAGACGGGAACTCTAATGAAGTTATTAAAGCAGTAAAAGAAAGGGTAGCGCAGATATCAAAAACTCTCCCTGAAGGCGTTTATATTAACGGTTTTTTAGAAAGGAGCGAACTCATTGCCAAAACAACGCATACCATCACAGAAAATTTAATTCTCGGTTGTTTGATTGTCATTTTTATCGTGATTTTGTTTCTGGGAAATTGGAGGTCCGGATTAATTGTCGCTTCTGTTATTCCCCTTAGTCTCTTTTTTGCCATTGCACTGATGAATTTGTTGCATGTAGATGCAAATCTGATGAGTTTAGGAGCCATTGATTTTGGTATTATCATAGATGGAGCAGTTATCATTGTAGAATATATAAGCCACAAAATGACTTCCGGAAAAATATCACTCAAAAGCTTGACAAAGGAAGAACAACAAGAGCAAATTGATGAGATTACGATCAATAGCGCTTCAAAAATGATGGACTCAGCCGTTTTTGGACAATTGATTATTTTAATTGTTTTTATCCCTATTTTATCATTAAGTGGAGTGGAAGGGAAAATGTTCAGACCCATGGCATTGACCTTTAGTTTCGCAATTATTGGTGCTTTACTGATGTGTTTAACCTATGTTCCTGCGATTGTGTCACTTGTATTAAAACCCGTCAAAGCAAAGGACACTCTCATTGACAAAGTATTTCTTATCATTAACAAGTTTTATCAACCTACGCTTCATTATGTTTTACATCATCAGAAAACAGTGATAGCAGGTTCAGTTGGCTTGCTATTTTTAACCAGTTTGATTTTTTTGAGATTAGGAGGTGAATTTGTCCCTACTTTAGATGAAGGTGACTTTGTGATTCAACCCGTGATCAAAACAGGAACTTCGCTGACAAAAACCATAGAAATAACTACACAGATAGAGGATATTTTAATCAGAGAATTTCCTGAAGTAAGTCAGGTTGTGAGCAGAATTGGAGCTGCAGAAATCCCTACGGATCCTATGTCGATGGAAGAATCAGATGTCATTATCAAATTAAGACCCAAAGGAGAATGGACCTCGGCTACAACAAAAGATAAATTGGCAGATAAATTTAAGGAAGCACTTCAAGTGATTCCTGGTATCGATATTGAGTTTACGCAACCCATAGAAATGAGATTTAATGAATTGATCACAGGTGTCCGCGCAGATATAGCCATTAAAATATTTGGTGAAGACCTCAATTTATTAAATACAAAGGCAAATGAGATAAAAAATGTAATCAAAGATATAGAAGGGGCTTCGGATGTGGTTGTAGAAAAGGTTGTTGGTTTACCGCAGATCAATATCAAATACAACAGAGAAAAAATAGGACTTTACGGATTGACGATCAAAGAAATAAACCGAATGATCGGAATGGGATTTTCGGGCGAGTATGCGGGTGAAATTTATGAAGGAGAGAAGAAATTTGATCTTGTTATGCGCTTTGATCAAGAAACGCGCAACAATCTTGAAACCATTAAAAATATTCAAGTATCAACTCAAAATGGTTTGTTGATACCGCTTAGAGAACTTGCAGATATTAAATTAACAGAAGGACCCGCAAAGATTTCAAGAGATGAAACAAAAAGACGAATTGTAGTAGGTGTTAATGTAAGGAACAGAGATTTACAATCGGTTGTAAACGAAATACAAGAAATGATAGAGAATCATGTCAAATTACCCCCGGGTTATCATATTACTTATGGCGGGCAGTTCGAAAACTTGCAACAAGCCAAAGATAGGTTGGCATTTGCCTTACCGGTTGCACTTTTCCTAATTTTTATGATGCTGTATTTTGCCTTTAAATCTCTCAAGGATACGTTGATTATTTTCTCGGCTATTCCATTGGCGGCTGTGGGTGGGGTTTTCTCCCTTTGGATAAGAGGTATGCCTTTCAGTATTTCTGCGGGTATTGGTTTTATCGCACTTTTTGGTATTGCCGTTCTCAATGGAATTGTTTTAATAAAGCATTTTAAAGAAATGAATTTGAAAAATGACGAAAACCTGTTTCAAATGATTCAAAAAGGTACACAGGAAAGGATGAGACCGGTCTTATTGACGGCATCTGCAGCTGCACTAGGATTTTTACCGATGGCTATTTCAAGCAACGTTGGCGCGGAAGTGCAAAGACCCCTAGCCACTGTAGTCATAGGAGGTCTTGTTAGTTCTACTTTTCTCACTTTGGTTGTTTTACCAGTTTTTTATGTACGTTTTTTCGATTCTAAAACAAAGACTAATCTTAAAAATAAGGCCCTTCTACTCATCTTTTTACTTTTTAATTACATGGGTTTTTCCCAAATTCCATCTCCTACCTTGACAGAGTTACAACAAAAAGCCATAGAAAATAATGCTGCACTTAAGTCCAGCTATTTTAAAGTTCAACAAAAGAAAGTATCAGTTCAGAAAGCTTATCAGTTTGATAAAACAAACATTTATTATGCTTTTGACGAGAATAATCTTGCTCTGAATGAACTTCCACTCAAGGTATTCGGCATACAACAGGATATTAGATTTCCGGGTTTGTATTTTAACGCAAAGAAATTGTTCAAAACAGAATACGAGATTTCGGAGATTCAATATGCTATCGAAAAAAGAAAAATATTGGGTGAGGTTGCCAAGGCTTATGAAGAAGTTCTATACTATAAAAACATTGCATTCGACTTAAAAAAACTAGATAGCTTGTACGCGGATTTTTCGAAAAAAGCAAATAGAAGATTTGAACTGGGTGAAACAAATTATCTGGAAAAGATCAATGCACAAGCCCAACAAAAGAAAATAGAAATTGCATTAAATGAAGCGCTGAACAATATTAATAACGCCATGCTTAAATTACAGGCAATCGTACAATCAGAAGAACCCATCACAGTTCCTTTTGAAAAGCTTTATGCTATAACTATTGATCAAAATAAGTTATTCTATAATTATGTTAATGAGGTTTTTGACTTGAGAAATAAAATGGTAGAATTGAAAATTTCTGAGCAGAAACAAAACTTTTTTCCTGACCTTAGTCTGGAATATTTTATGGGAACCAATGAATATATAAATGAACATTTACAAGGTTTTCAAATCGGTTTAAAAATTCCCATTTTATTTGGCGGTAATGCAGCTCAACTCAATGCTTCCAAAGTTGAAAAGGATATAGCAGAACAAGAAAGAATTGAGTTTGTCAAAAAGTATGAATCGAAATATGCGATTCATCAAAAGGATCTCGAAAAATATCTGGCCTATTTAGACTATTATGAAAAGGAGGGAAGTGACTTGTCTAAAGCACTTATAAAAACAGCAAATAGATCCTATTTAACAGGCGAGATCGATTATTTCGATTATATAAAAAGTCTGGAAAATGCCACACAAATTGAGATAAGCTATTTGGATCATTTGCATCAATACAACCAAATTATTTTAAACCTACAATATTTTAATTTTTAAATTGATCATTATGAAGTCAACTCTATATATTTTCGTTTTATTTCTGATTTTTTCTTCATGTAAAAAAGGAGAAATGAGTTCGTCGGAAGATAAAGCAACCCCTCCGTCAAATACCATTGTTTTGAGTTTAGATCAATTCGACAATGGAAAAATGGATTTTGTACAGATTAGAAAAGAAATGATCAGTCATAAAATTGAGGTGAATGGCGTCATTGAGGTTCCGCCAAACAACAGGGCCGTGATCAGTGCTATAGCTGGTGGTTATATTAAAAACTTAAAGCCTATCGTTGGTTCTTCTGTCAAAAAAGGAGAGTTACTTTTAACCATAGAGAATATAGCCTTCGTAGAACTGCAACAAGAATTTTTGGAAACCTCTGAACGTTTGGAATATTTAAAAATGGAATACGAACGACAAAAATCTTTGTTTGAAGAACAGATCAATTCCGAAAAGCATTTTTTAATTGCGAAATCAAATTATCAATCTGCACTTGCCACATATAATGGATTGAAGAAACAGCTAGAAATGTTAAATCTCGATCCATCATCAACAAACATCCAATCTGAAGCGCCAATCAAATCACCAATCGAGGGTATGGTTTCACAGATTTTCGTTGAAATGGGTAATTATATTAGTCCGCATCAGAAAATACTTGAAATCGTAAATGACGACCATCAGCATGTTGAGCTTCAGGTTTTTGAAAAGGAGGCTTTAAATCTTCGTATAGGACAGAAGGTTGAATTTAAAATCCCCTCTTTATCTGATGATCTTTATGAGGGTGAAGTTTATTTGATTGGAAATACCTTAGACGAAAACCGAACGATAAAAGTTCATGTAGATATTGATGAGTCGGTTAAACAAAAATTTGTTGTAGGGATGTTTGTAAAGGCTTATATCTTTACTCAAAAGGAAATGTTTATGGTGCTACCTGAAGAATGTATCGTCAAAGATGAATCTCAAAACGTACTTCTGAAATTAATTGAAAAAAATGATGAAATTCATTTAGAGAAACTCTATTTAAATGAACCTCTTATACAAGACGGAATGATCATTATTTCAGACACTTCAAACCTAGATCTACAAGATCAATTTTTAATCAGAGGAAATATTTTGATGGTAGGAGAAGAATAGTTTTAAAAACCATCATTTAAGATTAACTTTGAAAAAAGTGAGTATGGAAGAAGATTCTGTAAAAATTAGAAAGTATTCCGGAGAATTGGTTGATTTTGATATTGAAAAATTAAAGCGATCGTTGAGAAAATCGAAGGTAACAGAAGCTTTAATCGAACAAATAGCCAATGAAATTGATGGCTCTTTGTACGAGGGCATGACTACCAAGCAGATTTATTCTGCGGCATATAAAATGTTAAAAAGCAATAAATCAGGTTGTGCGTCATTGTATAAACTCAAAAAAGCCATTATGGAGTTAGGTCCATCAGGCTTTCCATTTGAAAAGTTTGTTGCAGCAATTATAGAAGCAGAGGGTTTCAAAACTGAGGTTGGTGTCTTCGTTCAGGGTCATTGTGTAATGCATGAAGTAGATGTGGTAGCCACAAATAAGGTAAAACAATATATGGTAGAATGTAAATACCACAATACGCAAGGTCGGGTAAACGATGTAAAAATACCTTTGTACATTCAGTCCAGATTTGTAGATATTAATACGCATTACAAGCATATCAATGGTCATCAAGCTCTGTTCCAAGAGGGATGGGTATATACCAATACTCGTTTTTCTTCTGATGCGATTGATTATGGCAGGTGTATGGGATTAAAATTGGTGAGCTGGGACTATCCGAAGGGAAAGAGTCTGATCGATAAAATTGAGCAATTCAAGTTATATCCGATTACTACATTGGTTAGCTTAAGTAAAAATGATAAAATCAAATTATTAGAAAGTGGTGTTGTTCTTTGTAAAGAGCTCTGGGCGAATCCCGACGTATTAATGGAAGCTCATATAGATCGAAAAAAACACAATCAAATTTTATCCAATTGCCATGAGTTATGTAAGGTTTAACTGTGCCTCAATGAAGAACAAATTCATTATTTCATTCTTATTTTTATTTTTTTTGGTTGTCGCTTCTCACGGCCAAAACAAAGTTGAAAAAGAAGCGATAGAATCTCTCATTTATCGTTTATTTGATGGAATGACAGCAAGAGATACTGCTAAAGTAAGGTCTGTCTTTCATCCGCAAGCAAAACTTTTGAGCACAAGATTTAACGAGGATGGGAAACCTGTTTTGACCGACATTAAGGTAGACAAATTTATAAGCACCTTAGGAGAGAATCAGGAACATCTTTTTGATGAAAGATTGACTAGTATAACTATTTTTATCGATGATAATTTGGCAATGGCATGGACTCCCTATCAGTTCTTTTTGGATCATCAGTTTAGTCATTGCGGTGTTAATGCCTTTCAATTGGTCAAAATAGATTCCGCTTGGAAAATTATTCATTTAATTGATACCCGAAGGAAGGATGATTGTTTAGAGAATTGATTTATTCTGTTTTCTGATGAATATGGAAAGAATTCCCCGAGGGCAATTCGAATAATTGCAAACCAAAATAAGGAACAGCGGAAATTAGGTGATCAAAAATATCTGCCATGATATATTCGTAGTTCTGCCATCTTTTATCTTTACTAAAGGCATATATTTCGATGGGAATACCTTGGGTAGTAGGGGCTAATTGTCTTACCATTAATGTCATGTCTTTGTTAATGGCAGAATGCTTTTCAACATATGTTTCAACGTATTTTCTAAAAACCCCTAGATTGGTCAAATTTCTACCGTTTATCAGTAAATCTTTATCAATTTTATTATTTCGATTATACTCATCCACATTTATCTGACGGCTGTTTATATACTCTGAAATTAATTGAATGTTTTTTAATTCATGCACTCTTTCAGGTAAAAGAAAGTTAACACTTTCCATTTTTATATTCAAAGAGCGTTTAATTCTTCGACCCCCAGATTCTGTCATCCCCCTCCAATTTTTAAAGGAGTCAGAGATCAAGGCATAGGTAGGAATTGTGGTAATGGTATTGTCAAAATTTTGCACCTTTACCGTTGCCAAATTAATTTCTATCACATCTCCATCAGCCCCGTATTTATCAAAAGTAATCCAATCGCCTATACGCATCATATCGTTTGCAGACACTTGGATACTCGCAACAAATCCTAAAATAGTATCCTTAAAAATCAATAAAAAAATAGCAGAAGCTGCTCCTAAGGCCGTAATAAATTTCCAAATCGGATTGTTTGTCAATACTGCGAAAGTCAATAGAATCCCAATGAACCACGTAATAATAAGTACTACTTGTATATAACTTTCTATGGGTTTATCTTTTAATCGTGGCAGGGTTCTGAAATAATCTCGCAGCGTATGCAATAAGGACCGTATTATCCATATAACAAGAATAATAGAATAAACGGAAAGGCCTTTTGTGAATAAATTTTCCCAAAAGGGGAAATCCGAGAAAACAAAAGGTACAATTTCATGCGCAATGAGCAGAGGAACCAAATGCGCGATATTTCTCGGCAATTTATTTTGAACCATATAATCGTCAAACTGTGTCGAGGTTTTTTCCGATATTTTTGTAAAAGCACCCAATAGAATCTTTCTGATAATAAAATCGATAAGTGTCAAGAACAAATAGGCGACAAGCACTAAAACAATCAAGTTAAGCCATTTGGCAAAATCATTATCAACTCCCTTTTCTATTAAGTAATGATAAATAAAGTGATTTAATTCTTCCATATTGACAAATAATTTGCGGGTACAAAATTAGCTTTTTATTCAGTTTTTCCATTGAATAATGGATATATCTCTCATTTTTGGAAAATGCAACATATTGGCTCTTTCTTTCTAGCTTTAAAACTTTCATTGTGAATTGCTTATCATACATCATTCAATTTAATTTCTTAAATTGTAAGAAAAAATGCCAATTTTTATGGATAGGCACGATGTTTCCAGTGACGTAACTGCTGAACATGTAGCCCAATTACATCAAGAAGATTTAAAAATTGAGGAACAATTTGATTGTAAAGGAATGACCTATTGGTTTGATGCTGAACGTAAAACTGCCTTCTGTTTAATCAAAGCTCCTAATAAAGAAGCTGTTTGTAAAATGCACGACTTTGCCCATGGAGTATTGCCTCATAAAATTATAGAAGTAGACGAGACTATTGTAGAGTCTTTTTTGGGAAGAATTGAAGATCCTAAAAAAACAAGTGATACAGAAATCAACATTATTGACGATCCTGCTTTTCGTTGTATTATGTACCTTGAATTGTCTCATAACAGTATGGAAAGGCAAAACAATTATCAATACAGTTTGTTTTCAGAAAAAATTCATCAAAGTATTATTAAAACTTTTAAAAAGTATGAAGGAAGGGTGGTTCAATCTGATAATGAATCGTATTTAGCGTCATTTAAATCAATATCAAATGCGATTTCTTGTGCTTTCAATTTGCAACATAAGCTAAAATTTGTGATTCCAAAATTTGAAAAATCCTTTAAAAAAGTAAAAATTGGCCTTAGTGCCGGTCTACCAGTTGAAGAAAAAGCTGGACTTTTTGAAGATACCGTAAACTTATCCAAAACAATTTGCCAGCTTATCAATAGTCCAATTACGATTACCAATGATGTTAGGGTTTATTATGAAAAAAGGCATACGAATGACTTTTTGAAGAACGAATTAGTCCAAAGTTTAAATCTTTCAGAAGAAGCCTTTATTAAAAATTTTACAGATTGTTTAGAAAAGATCTGGAATGATCCTAATTTTCAAATTCAAAACTTTGCAAAACTTCTCGGTTATAGTCAGTCTCAATTCTATCGAAAAGTAAAATCACTTACAGGAAAATCACCTGTCCAGTTCTTATCTGATTACAAGCTGGATAAGTCTATCGAGTTTATACATCATAAAAAGGGCAACATCTCAGAGATCGCATTTGATTGTGGGTTTAATAGTCCTTCTTACTTTTCAAAGTGCTTTTTTAAAAAATACCATATTCTTCCGTCTCAATATCAATTAACCTGCTAAGAAGAATTAGTCCCTACAGGCTATTTTCTTAGAAATCTAGTTCAATGAGCGAATTGTGCGATGAATTGACTAGATATTACCCATTCATCCCATAAAATTCAAATAGTTTTGGTTGAATCAAAAATCTATAAAAATGAGCACTACACTATTTGAAAAATTGGGAGGGAGAGAAGGAATCTCCAATATTGTTAATGATACTGTTGAGAATCATATGAATAATACAGCTGTCAATGCCAGATTTTTACCTTATAAGAGTGAACCCGAAAAGTTGGATAAAATCAAAAAACATACCATAGATTTCTTTTCCATGGGAAGTGGTGGGTCGGCAAATTATACAGGTAGAGATATGGAAACTGCGCATAAGGGCATGAATATTAGCCCTGGCGAATATATGCATACCATAGATGATATATTCGCTGCTCTAGACAAGAACAGTATAGATGAAGCTGCAAAAAAAGAAGTGCTCTATATTTTATGGTCCTTGAAAGGAATGATCATCGCGAAATAATCAAATATCCAATATTATGTCAAATTCAGTAAAATTTATAGCAAAAGAAAAATTAGAACAATTTACCTCGACAATAAGAGGAAAAGTAATTCTTCCCTCAGATGATGATTATCAAGACGCTAGAAAGGTTTACAATGCCATGATTGATAAGCATCCAGGAATGATTGTCAAATGTACCAATGTCGCCGATGTCATTTATTGTGTTCGATTTGCAAAAAATCACGATTTAATCACATCGGTAAGAGGAGGCGGACACAATGGCGGTGGACTTGGACTATGCGATGACGGAATGGTCATTGACTTATCGGGTATAAAATTTGTCAGGGTTCATGTCAAAGATAGTACGGTTGTTGTTGGAGGCGGAAACACTTGGGGTGAGGTAGATCATGCTACACATCCTTTTGGTTTGGCTGTACCGGCAGGAATTATTTCAACTACAGGTGTTGGCGGATTAACCTTGGGAGGAGGGGTTGGTTATCTTTCAAGAAAATTTGGGCTCACCATCGATAGCTTATTAGAGGCTGATATGGTTTTGGCTGACGGTTCATTTGTGAAAGTAAACAAAGATCAAAATAGCGATCTATTTTGGGCTATTCGGGGTGGAGGAGGAAATTTTGGTATCGTAACCGCCTTTAAATTTAAAGCTCATCCTGTTAAAAATGTGATAGGCGGACCCACCTTATTCCCAATCGAAAGAACAAAAGAAATCATGAAGTGGTTCCATCATTTCATCCATAAAACATCGGAAGATTTGAACGGGTTTATCGCCACCATGGTTATACCCAAATCTCCATTTCCTGAAAGTCTCCATCACAAGAAATTTTGCGGTATTGTTTGGTGTTATACCGGAGATCCCAAAGAATTTGATAAGCTTTTTGAGCCAGTAAGGGCCCTGAAACCCATATTTGAACATGTAGGAGAAATGCCTTATCCAAGTATTCAAACACTCTTTGATGGTTTATTACCCCCAGGTTTACAATGGTATTGGCGTGCTGATTTTTTTAATGATTTAAATGAGCAGTTAACCGAAAAACATTTGGAATTTGGATCTAAAATCCCAACGCCATTGTCACAAATGCACCTATACCCTATCACTGGGGCTGCAAGTAGGCCCAATAATACAGATACGCCATGGGCATATAGGGATGCCAAATACGCCGGTGTCTTTGTGGGTGTAGATCCTGATCCAAAAAATCGAGAAATAATCACGGATTGGGCTAAAACTTATTGGGATGCTTGTCATCCATTTTCCATGGGTGGTGCTTATTCTAATTTTATGATGGATGAAGGTCAAGAACGAGTAAAAGCCAGTTATAAAGGTAATTACAAAAGACTTGTGGATATAAAACGGAAATATGATCCATAAAACTTTTTTAAGATTAACCAAAATATTAAACCCTAGTCTGTTTAAAAACCAAGAACTAAATTGTCATTCATATTTCTCATTTCAATCTTGAAAAACTTACATTTGAGAAAAAATAAGATGAGGAATAATGAGTAAGCATGATGCCTATGCTGCCTTGAGGTATAAGGAATTCAATTTGTTCTTATTGGTGAGGTTCGCCATGGTTTTTGCATGGTCTATGCAGTTTGTAGTGATAGAATGGGAGGTTTACAGTATTACAAAAGATCCCCTCTCTCTCGGAATTATTGGTTTAATGGAAGTAATTCCAGCTGTCAGTTTAGCTCTTTTTGCAGGTCATATTGTTGATCAGAAGGAGAAAAAAACTTTATTTATGCGCTGTATCATGGCTTTTTCTGTGATCAGTTTTGGTCTTTTCCTGATTACTTGGCCTGAATTTATCAAAGACTTTTCCACTAAAACAATTCTCGTTTGTATATACTTCTTGGTGTTTTTAGGGGGAATTGTGCGTGCATTTTTAGGTCCCACTATTTTTTCATTATTTTCTTTAATCGTACCAAAAAAAGTTTATCCGAATGCCGCCACCTGGAGCAGTTCAGTTTGGCAATTGGGGGTTGTTATTGGTCCGGCTGTAGCCGGATTTTGTATCCATTGGATAGGTGTTCATTGGTCTATGATCCTCGTATTTGGTTTTACTGTTGTCTCTTTGTTATTGCTTTCCAAAATTGAAAAGAAGCCCATTTTAAATCCTAAAATTGGGGAACCTGTATTTAAAAGTTTGAAACAAGGCATTGATTTCGTTTTTAGCAATAAAATTATTTTAACGGCGATTAGTTTGGATATGATCGCGGTGCTCTTTGGAGGTGCGGTAGCACTTTTGCCCATCTATGCACAGGATATTTTAAAAGTAGGCCCCGAGGGCTTTGGTATTTTACGAGCTGCACCGGCAGTAGGGGCTTTGCTCACTATGTTTACTTCCGCTCATTTTCCGCTTGATAAAAATGCAGGAAAAAAATTGCTTATGGCCATTTTTGGTTTTGGTTGTTCAATCATTATATTCGGTATATCTACCTCATTTTGGCTATCGGTATTTGCCCTTTTTATGAGTGGTTTAACCGATGGTATTTCTATGATTATCAGACAGACGATTTTACAATTAAAAACACCTGATGATATGCGGGGCAGGGTGGCATCTGTCAACTCAATGTTCGTAGGATCCTCCAATGAACTAGGCGCTTTTGAAAGTGGTATCACGGCCAAATGGATGGGAACCGTAACCGCAGTTGTTTTTGGCGGAACAATGACTTTGCTGACTGTCATTTTTACAGGTTTTATCTCACCTACATTTCGTAAATTAGACTTGAGAAAAGATTTACAAGACCACCAAAACAGTTGACATGAAAAAAATTAATTGGGATGAGGTTCCTACCGAAGAAGTAACGCCGTCGATGCATAGAAAATTAATCTATGGTGATAGGCTTATGATCGCTAAAATGAATTTTAAAAAAGGCTTTTTAGTGCCACTGCACGAACATCATCACGAGCAAATTACGCAAGTCATTCATGGAAAAATTAGATTTTGGTTAGGTAAAAATAAAGAAGACATTATTGATCTTACGGATGGCGATGTCCTAGTAATTCCATCGAACCTACCTCATGAAGCTCTCATGCTAACGGATGTTCAAGAAATTGATACATGGACACCTTTGAGAGAAGATTGGTTGGATGGCACTGATCATTACCTTAAAAATAGCAAATAATGGATTTGGGATTAAAAAATAAAACAGCTTTTGTCGCAGCTTCCAGCGAAGGATTGGGTTTGAGCGTCGCTTTGGCATTGGCAAGTGAAGGGGCACAGGTGATAATTTGTGCTAGAAATATGGAGGGTTTACAAGAAGCCAAACAACAAATTGATGGTCTTGGTCCCAAACAATGTTCAGCATTTGTCTGCGATTTATCAAATATTGCAAGTTTAAGGTCCACTTGTCAAGCAGTTTTAAAAGAGTTTAAGAAAATAGATATTTTGGTCACCAATACTGGCGGACCTCCTTCGGGAAGTTTTGAAGATTTTGACTTATTAGATTTCCAAAAAGCTTATGATCAGTTATTTGCGAGTGCACTATTCTTAATTCAACAATTTTTACCGGGTATGAAGAAACAGGGTTTTGGTAGGGTCATCTCTATCACTTCCATTGCAGCAAAACAACCGGTAAAAGGGCTCATTCTTTCGAACTCTATCAGAAGTGGTATCGCGGGTTTGATGAAATCATTAGCCAATGAATACGGTAAATACCAAATCACTTTTAACAATGTGATGCCCGGTTATACGAAAACAAAAAGATTGGCTCAATTGATTGATACTAATCCTGATTTTTTAGAAAAAACCAAAGATATCCCACTTAAACGTTTTGCAGAGCCTGAAGAATTTGCTGCTGTCGTGACTTTTTTGGCGAGTGAAAAAGCTAGTTATTTAACTGGTAGTTCTTTGGCCATAGACGGGGGTTGTACACAAACCATTTTTTAATTTGAATTGTTTGATGGAATCGTATAACTTTTTGTTGGTAAACTCACAATTTTTGTTGTATCATTTTTTTGTCCTTCATGCATTTTACCTTTACTTTGATCAATCATTTTAAGAAATTATTCTTTTGGTCAAAAATTACTTATTTATTACATATCTCTTTTTGATTTCGACAAAAATCATGGCTCAGAGTGATGTAGCTACCATTAAGGCAGAAGGTAATCAAGCTTATTGTCCAACAACAGAAATTCCCATTGTAACAGATTTAACGATTTTTGACCCAAACAACAATCCTATAAGTAATTTTTATATTCAGATTTCCAAAGGATATGAAAGAGGTTCCGATAATTTGAAATTGTCAAATCCATCTGCTCACCCTAATATTACAACTACATCCTTTGACGCACAACAAGGAAAAATTGGATTAATTCCAAAAAGTGGCAATTCAATGGATTATGAAGAATTGATTGCAGCTGTAAAGGATATTGTTTTTTGGAACTCAGATCCTCATATTTCCGGAGAACGTGTTTTTTCATTAACCCCTGGTTCTGCTAATTATTTGCCTTCCACGCAACATTACTATGTTTATGTAGCGCAGTCAGGTATAACTTGGAAAGAAGCAAAAGTAGCAGCAGAAAACAGTAGTTACTTTGGGATGAAAGGTTATTTAGCCACCTTAACTTCTCGGGAAGAAGCTCTATTTGCAGGAGAACAAGCGACTGGTGTGGGTTGGATTGGAGGTTCTGATGAAGAAGTTGATGGTGTATGGAAATGGGTTACCGGACCGGAAGCTGGAACACAATTTTGGCAAGGTTTATCAAATGGGTCCGCTACAGCCCCTTATTTTTACGCAAATTGGAGGGCAGATGAACCGAATGATTTTGGTGATGGTGCTAATTCTGAGAGCTATGCCCACATCACTCATAGAGGACTAGGGGCTCCGTTTGGCACATGGAATGATTTACCTAACCAAGGAGGAACGGACCTATATGTCGCTCAGGGATATGTCATAGAATACGGTGGATTTGAGGATGACCCAGTTCTAAATCTTTCGGATACCACGCGTATTTACATTCCTAAAATAACAGAATTTAAAGGTGATGAAAAATGTGGGATAGGTATTGTCGATTTAAAAGCTTCGGCGAGTTCTGGTGAGGTTTATTGGTTTGAAAGTATCGACAGTCAGACACCTATTTTTATTGGTGATAGTTATAGTCCAGATTTATCGGAATCAAAAACATTTTATGTCTTGGCTTCTGAAGAACAAGACTGTTTTTTGGGAAAAAGAGAAGAGGTTCTTGCCGTCATCAATCCGATCCCTGAAATAAATGAATCCGTAAAATTAAATAATTGTGATGAAGATGGCAACCCAGATGGTTTTACAAACTTTAACCTTGACCAGGCTATAGGTTCGATTTTTATAGGAATACCCAGCAGCGGTGATCCTCCAGCACCACCCATGGTAAGTTTTCATTATTATTTAAGCAGGAGTGACGCCGAAAATAAAGTCAATGAAATTGCTCCCTCACCTTTTAATAATAGAACGAGTAATACTGTTTATTGCAGAGTAGAGAGCAATAAAGGTTGTTTTAGAATTTCACAAATTAAACTTTCTGTTTCGGCACCATCACCTATTGAACCCGGTTTTTACTATACACTCAGTGCTTGTGATACGGACAATCAAAACGATGGTTTTTATAGTTTTAATCTTAGTGAGGCCACACAAGCCATTTTAGATCAGACTCCTAGCGGACAAGACCTTCGTGTAGCATACTTTCAGAATTTAGAGGATGCACAAGTAGAAAAGAATGAATTACCTCAACTTAATTATGTCAATACAACAGCTTTTGAACAAACTATTTTTGTGAGAATAGAAAGTGAGGATAATACCAATTGCATTGGTATAGGGCAATATCTAAAGCTTATTGTCAACCCTTTGCCAGAGTTTAAAATCGATCGGGAATTTATTTTATGTTTAAATACCAGTTCTATTTTAGTAGAAACTTATGAAAACCAAGGAAATTACAGTTATCAGTGGTTTAATGATGCGGGCACCGTTATTGGATCAGGATTGTCGATTGAAATTAGTAGTCCGGGTAATTATTCAGTTGTTGCAACTTCAGAGGAGCGTTGTCAGTCTTCGGAGAAAAGGTTTTTTGTAAAAGCATCGGAACAACCTATTTTAACGCCTGATCATATTTTAGTTCAAGACAATAGTAACAATAATACAGTAACCATTCTTACAGATAATTTGGGTGTCGGAGATTATCGTTTTGCCTTGGATAACGGATCTTTTCAACTCAACAATACTTTTGAATATGTTGAAGCGGGAATACATAAGGTTAGGGTAAAGGATCAAAATGGATGTGGTGAATCGAGTTTGGAAATTTCAGTCATCGGTTTTCCAAAATTTTTCACTCCAAACAACGATGGATTTAATGATTTATGGCAGGTAGATGGCATAGCATTTCAGCCTGATTCTACGATTCATATCTTTGACCGGTATGGAAAGTTATTATACACTTTAAAAGGTGAGGATAAAGGTTGGGACGGATCTTATCAAGGTGTAGAAATGCCGTCTTCGGATTATTGGTACGTGGGCGTTTTGGAAGATGGAAGAACCGTAAAAGGTCATTTTAGTTTAATTCGGAGCGAAAAATGATGGCTAAGAAAACCCTCCTCATATTATTCCTATTTTCACTGATAAAAGGCTATAGCCAGGAGACTTTCCCTATCAATTACGATTATTTATCAGATAACGTATATTTACTACATCCGGCAGCTGCAGGTGTAGGCAGTTGTGGTAAATTCAGGCTTACCTACGGTCAGAGTTTTTTTGGTGTTGAAAACGGACCTTCTCTACAAACCCTAAATTTTCATAACCGATTTTGGGATAATGCGGCAGTAGGTGGGATTATTTTTAACGATCAGAATGGATATCATGCCAAAAGAGGTTTTATAGGAACTTATGCTTACCATTTGGCTTTTGATAAAGGATATAATTTAAATCAGCTCTCTTTTGGTTTAAATTTTATGTATTTGCAAAACAGTATAGATCAAAGTGATTTTATTACTGATGATCCGGTTATTTCGGGAAATACAGAAACCTCAAATTATTATAACGCAGATTTTGGGATGTCTTATCACAACCTAAATATCTTCAGTTATTTTACCATAAAAAACATTTTGGAAAGTCCGAGAGACTTGGTCAATTCTAGCTTAGAAACTGAAAATTTAAGAAGATATCTTTTTACGCTAGGAGGAGTGTTAAACAAAGAGAAAGATTACTTTTTCGAACCTTCTGTGATGGTCCAATACATAGAATATACCAAAGAAATTTGGGCAGATTTTAACCTTAAAACATTTCGCAAACTAAACAGAGAAGGGAACCAATTATGGGCAGCAGTATCTTATAGGCAAAGTTTTGACAGTTCCGATTTAGCGTCTTTGCGACAAATCACCCCAATCATTGGCGTCAACGTAAATCGTTGGTTGCTGTCCTATACCTATACACATCAATTAGGAGATGTGGTTTTTCAAAACAGTATGAACCATCAAATTACCCTTGGTTTTAATTTGGATTGCGCTACGGTCATTACCAGGTTATGGGATATCCAGAATTAGAAAAATTGTTTAGATCGAGTTTCCTAAAGCATTGTATAACTTCGCTTTGGTAATATAATATTGATTTAATATGGCTATTCCCTTAAGTTTCGCATCAATAAGCTTGGATTCTCGGCTATTTACTAAAAACAGTGAACTTTCTCCAATATCAAATTTCCTTTCCTCCGCACGAAAAAGCGCTTCATAATCTACGATCATGGTTTGTGTAATATTATCTTGAATCGCATAGGATTCTATTTCCCTTTGAATCATTTGTATTTTATTCTTAAGGGTTACTTCCGTGTTCATGATGTCTAATTCTGCACTTTGCAGCTTCAATTTTGCCAACTTCAGATCGCCCCTTTCTTTTCTAATAAATAAAGGAAAGCTAACATAAAATCCAGCTTTGTAATTATTCTCGTTGAATGAATTGATCTGGTCATATGTTTCGGATAAGAAATTATAGTCGACATTCACGATAGGAAATAGCCTATTCACTTTTAAATTTTTATCAACCCTTAAACTTTCATATTTGTAATTTAATGATCTGATTTTGGGATGATTATCAATCAATTCGTCATCAGCAATTAGCTCGGAAAGGTTTAAAGCAAGATCAATTTTTTCGGTGGTCAGCAAATCCGGCGTAATATCCTCTCTAACCTCAATGGGTAAATCGTCGGAAAGCCATAAAAAATTCGACAATTCAAAGCTCGCTTTCGTATAAGCCAATTTTGATTTTTCTAAATTGAGCGCGCGATCTTTTACGGTGATACCCGCCTCTAAAGTGTCAATTGCCGGATTTTCTCCTGTCTCAAAATTACGCTTTACACCATTTAACCTAATGACTGCGTTCTGATAAAAATCTTCGAAAACCAACTTTTCATTGTAGGCTTTTAACCAGTCGAAATAAACCAAAGCAGCATCATATAGCACTTGGTTTACCATTAATTGCTGATCTTGCAAAGCCTGTTTTTCAAAGAGTTTAGCTTGTTTTAGTGTAGCCATTCGTTTATTGATCCATAAGTTTTGTGCCAGAGAAACAGAAACACCCACACTATAAAGCCCATCATCTGGCGTGAAACTCTCGGGATTGAGATAAGCCCCTGCGTTTTCTTCAAAATTTCCCTTTAATTCAATGCCATACCACGTAGGAATTTTGAAAGTAGCGTTTAACTTATCATAATATTCAGATCCTTTAAACTCTTTCGTTAAATAGTCTACTTCCAATTTGGGGTCGAAAGCACCTCTTGCTTTCATCAATTTGGCTTCACTTTCATCCACTACTAAATTTACTTGCCTTACAATAGGGTGAAAGGATTTTACATAACCCAAATACTCTTCCAAACTGAGCACAGACAAACTGTTTTCTTGAGAATAAACGAACTGAGACAAGATAAAAAAGACAAATACTAGGCTGAATTTCATATCGCTACTTTTTTTCATCAGATCCCATTTTTACCTGAGGTTGATAGTAATCCGGTGGAAAACCATTGAGTTTTCGCCACATTTCGAACCAAATAGGTACGTCGTTCAACAGGGCCATTGTTCTGGCCCCCGATCCAACCCGCAAGGCAGTTGGCCATTCGTGGTCTTCTTTATCAGGTGCCAAAAGAATCCTATACTTACCATTTGGGCTAATGAAGTTCTCAATCGCGACGACTGTACCACCGTAAGTTCCGTAAGAAACATTTGGCCATCCGCTAAAGACGATCGCCGGCCAGCCATCAAATTGCACTCTTACTTTTTCACCCAAATGCATGAGCGGTAAATCGATAGGATCAATAAATGTTTCAACTGCCAATTCATAGGCAGAAGGCATTATACCAACCAATTGGTCGCCTTCCTTAAAGGTCTCTCCAATACCGGACTTAATGGCCTTATTGATAAATCCACTCTGTGGGGCAGTGATGTACATCAAACTATTTCTTTTCTCATAATTTGTGTAATCGTTTTCCAGTTTTGTTACTTGCGCTGTCGCATCAAATTGACTCGATCTCGCCGTAAACATGTCGCTTTGTGCTTTGGCAATTTTATCTCCGTAGCTCGCATTGATAGAGGATAATTCTACCTGTGCATTGATAACTTCATTTTTACTGGTGAGCAATTTGTTCTCCTGAGAAATTAATTTTGCCTGCGTTTCTTGTAATTTTAATCTTTTCTCCTCGACATCTTTAACAGCTTTCAAGCCTTCTAATTGAAGTGTTTGAATCCTGTCAAACTGTCTTTCTGCAATTTCTAAATTGGTCTTTGCGGCTTCAAGTTCTATACTATCACTTTTTACTTTTAACCCGGCTTGCATCAATTTATTTTGAGCCTGTTCATATTTCAATATCTGTTCATTTCTAAGTGCAGCAATCTGCCTTTCTAAGGCATTTACTTTACTTTCATAGGCTTGCACTGAAGATTTTTTTGCATCAATTTGGTCACCAGTCCTTGAAACCAAATTAATATCAAAGTATTCACTTTTTATTTCAGAGATTCGCAATATCGTATCTCCTTTTTGAACCAAATCACCTTCCTGTACATACCACTCCTCAATTCTACCGGGTAAGGTAGATTGGATACTCTGAGGTCTTTGTTCAGGTCTTAAGGTCGTTACATTTCCGGTACCGGAGATGTTCTGTGTCCATGGTAAAAAGAGGGTAATCAGCAAAATGATAGAAAAAACCCAAAGAAATTGATTGAACTGTTTATAATACTTTCTGTCAAATATGGTTTTGCCCGATTTGTAATCGGCCATATTAATTCCCTCTTTTATTACATTGTGAGAAATCTTTAACATAATATCTTAAGATTTAAATGTTTTAATTTCACCATCTTCTAAAGTAAGGTGTTCTTTCATGTATTTTTTCCAAATAGGATTTGCACTTATGACCATCAATCCCCATGGATGGCTCTTATCCGCTAAATATTTTACAATTTCTTCGAGTTCTTCTGTATTAAATTCATCCAGGGGCTCTTCTAAAATAAGTACTTTTGGATTTTTTAATAAAGCCCTGGCCAAAATTATTTTTTTCGCAACAGTTTTTGATATGCGCTTTCCTTCGGGATATAAAACAGTATTTAATCCCATACGAAGATCTCTAATAAAAGACATTAAGCCAATTTTTTCAAAAACCTCAAAAATGCGGTCGTCAGAAATTGAAAGATCTCCAAAGGTCACATTTTCTCTCAATGTTCCTTCAAATGGCGTTTCTTCAGATAAAGAAAGGCCCAAATGCGCTCGGTAATAATTTAGATATAAGCTGGTGATGGAATGATTGTTTACATACACATGACCTCCGGTGGGCTCTAACACACCCGAAATTAAATTGAATAAACTGCTTTTTCCTGATCCACACTCACCATCTACCAACATGCGCGTAGTAGTATCAACCATTAGCGAAATATCTTTCAAAATAAATTTTTCTCTATTTGGAACTCCATAGGATGCTTTATTGAGTTCTATTTGAAATGTTTTGCTGAAATCAGGTCTTTCACCATCATGTGGTTCCAATTCTTTATCAACCACATGACCAATTTTTTCAATGGAAGTTAGCACGTCATAGACAGATTCCAAGCCAATGATCAGTTTTTCCACGGAGGCAATCACCAATAATATGATAATTTCTGCCGCCACAAACTGACCGATGTTCATTTGTTGATTCAGCACCAATCCTCCTCCGATAAGCAACAAACTAGCTGTTACAATCACTTTAAATGCGATCATCAAAAAGTATTGCAATCGAAGTATGCTAAAATGACCTTCTCTGGCATTCAAATAGCTATCAACCAAAAGATCATTTTTATTGAGTGCCAGATTTGTTCTTCCAGAAAATTTAAAACTAATCACAGCTCTTGCTACTTCTTGTATCCAGTGGGCTACTTTGTATTTTGCTTTAGATTCTTCCAGACTTGTGTCTAAACCTTTTTTTGCCGTATATCTAAACACGACCACGATAAGAATTAAAAGGAACAAACCAAAAATAATGAATACCGGATGGTAAAACGACAAAAGTAGAAGCGCAAAAATAATCTGAAGTACCGCCGTAGGAATATCTATGATAATTTTTGATAATCCTTTCTGAACCATCAAAGTGTCAAAAAACCTATTGGCTAATTCAGGAGGGTAGTAATTAAATAATTCACTCGTTTTAATTTTCGGAAATCTATAGGTAAAATCAAAGGATGATCTTGTAAATATTCTTTGCTGTATGGTTTCGAGAATTCTAATCTGCATAAAGCCCAAAGCTCCGGAAAACGCGGTTCCCACAGTTACCAAAATAACGAGCACAATCCATGAAGTAGAGATTTGGGCTCCTTGTATCAAATTGATGATAGATTGTATTCCCAAAGGAAGCGATAAGGCCACTATACCATTAAATACTGCGTAATAAAAAATCTGGAGGATATCTTTTTTCTCGAGTGTGATCAATCCCATTAACCGCTCCCAAGGCGTCATTTTTGTATTAGACATTCTGATAAGATTTTAAGGTGTAAAAGGTAAGGTCTGTAAAAAAGTTGGTCGGCGTATCTGATTTATCACAGTCTGTCATAGATTTGAAATGATCTTTTAGAAAATGTTGATGTAAACCGCCCTCAATAATTGTACTTGCCAAACTTGTTGGATATGGATATTTAGGGCTTACAGACAAAATTACGTCTTTTAAGCGCGAAACTAAGCGTTTATGTACAGCAAAATAACCTTCTTTGTTCTCGTTATCTACTTCTTTTGTTAAAAAAGATTTTGAATTTTCATTTACGATAATATTATGTAGCAGAATTTCATTGATATGTGAATAACTTATATCCTCTTCCACACTCCTTGTCACAATATGGATTGCCTTTCTCAATTTTTCTTCCGAATTGCTGATATTATGGGTTTCAAAAACCAGTTGGTATTCTATCCAGGCCCAATATCTTGCAGATAAATAAACCAATAACTTATGCTTACTTTCAAAATACCTATAAATAGAACTCTCATTAGATCCAATTTTTAAACCTAATTTTTTAAACGTAAAATTATCAAAGCCGATCTCGTTCATTAACAAAATACTGTTTTCTATGATACGCTTGCCTAATTCAGAAGATTCGGGATCTTTTAAATAGATCTTGTCAGGAACGGAAAGCTTGATCGATGAAAGCAAATTATCCATAATTAGGTATTTTTATTGCAAATATAATAGTAATGCTATTATGTTTAATAAAAAATATAAACTATTTAACAAAACATTAGCAATTGAATCTATACATATCAGATTATTCTATCTTAAGAATTTTAATTCAGCATTTTTAGCAATCATATTTAGTTATGTAAAAGTATATTATTCCTTATCTTTACACATACAAATACATATGTATTTTGTTTAAATATTGCGCTTATACTTTGGTCAATTATTGTATTTCAATTGTGTAATTCATCATCATTATGAGAAAGAAAGGATTTAGGACAGGTTTTGAGTTTAGCCCTTTTGAGGAAAAATTGAAAAGTCCTTTCGACAAGCTTTTTGATATATTTAAAGAGCTAATCACGCATACCTCTGGTGATTTGGATGAAGCATTAGACTGGCTGGGGCAATTGGATAAGGAGTATAAATTAACAGATGAATATTATACTTTGGACGATTTTGTTGAAGATCTAAAAAGAAAGGGATTTATTCAAGACCGCATTGCACCAAATGGAAATAAAGAACAAGCAATTACCGCAAAAACTGAAAGAGCCATTAGGAAAAATGCTTTAGATCAGATCTTTGGAAAACTAAAAAAGAAAGGTAGTGGAAGTCACAAAACAAGGAGTAGCGGTATAGGTGATGAACACACCGGCGACCTTAGAAGTTTTCAATTCGGTGATGGTTTAGAACAAATTTCTATGACAGAAAGTTTAAAGAATGCGCAAATCAATCACGGATTTAGAGAATTCAAACTTACTGAAGATGATCTGGTTGTAGAAGATACGCACCACAAAGCTCAGATGAGTACTGTATTGATGATCGATATCAGCCATAGTATGATTTTGTACGGAGAAGATCGCATTACACCGGCTAAGAAAGTGGCCATGGCTTTGGCAGAGTTAATCACTACGCGTTATCCAAAAGACACTTTAGATATTTTAGTTTTCGGTAATGACGCCTGGACTGTCAGTATTAAAGATTTACCTTATTTACAAGTGGGCCCATACCACACAAATACAGTTGCGGGTTTGCAACTAGCTATGGATCTGTTGCGAAGAAAAAGAAATACAAACAAACAGATTTTTATGATCACTGATGGCAAACCGAGTTGTTTGCGTTTATCAGATGGAACCTATTATAAAAACAGTAACGGATTAGATCCGTATATAGTAGACCAGTGTTACAGTGCAGCTGCCTATGCCAGAAAATTACACATCCCCATTACAACATTTATGATTGCGAAAGATCCATATTTGCAATCATTCATTGAAAAATTCACCCAATCGAATAGGGGAAAAGCTTTTTATACC
Organism: Namhaeicola litoreus; assembly: GCF_042679565.1. Classification (NCBI taxonomy): domain Bacteria; kingdom Pseudomonadati; phylum Bacteroidota; class Flavobacteriia; order Flavobacteriales; family Flavobacteriaceae; genus Namhaeicola; species Namhaeicola litoreus. Next base: position 925,322 of record NZ_JBHTMY010000003.1, read on the forward strand.
GGATTACAAGGATTGGGCGAAATGATTTTTCATGACTACGAGAACAATAGAAAAAAAAGAATAAAATAAGATGAAACCCCAAATAAGAACATTAAAAGAGCTTAAGGCATCAGGCTATATTTCAAAAAGTATTAAAGAAGAATTACGCCATAATTTAATTGAAAACATCAAGCATGGTAAAACTTCTTTCAAAGGAATTCACGGTTATGAAACCACTGTTATTCCGCAGCTTGAAAGAGCCATATTATCTCAGCACAATATTAATTTATTAGGTTTACGCGGACAGGCAAAAACAAGATTAGCGAGGTTAATGGTCGATTTATTAGATGAATATATGCCCATCATTGCAGGATCTGAGGTTAACGATGATCCACTCAAGCCTATCAGTAAATTTGGTAAGGATCAAATTGAAAAATTGGGAGATGATACCCCTGTTGATTGGGTTCATAGAAATGAAAGATTTTTTGAAAAATTAGCTACACCGGATGTGACTATTTCCGATCTCATAGGAGATATTGATCCCATTAAAGCCGCAAATTTAAAATTGAGTTATGCAGATGAAAGGGTGATTCATTTTGGAATGATCCCGAGAGCAAACAGAAGTATCTTTGTCATCAATGAATTACCCGATCTTCAGTCAAGAATTCAGGTTGCCCTTTTCAATATTTTAGAGGAAGGAGATATTCAAATTAGAGGATTTCAGGTGCGAATGCCTTTAGATCTTCAATTTATCTTTACCGCCAATCCTGAAGATTATACCAATAGAGGAAGTATTGTTACTCCCTTAAAAGACAGAATTGGTTCTCAGATTTTGACGCATTACCCGGAAAGTTTGGCAATTGCCAAAACCATTACAGCACAAGAAGCTAAGTTACAAGATGAAAGGCTATCCGAAATTCATATTCCTGAAATTGCCAAAGATCTAGTAGAACAGATCGGTTTTGAAGCTAGAGATAATCCATATGTGGATCATAAAAGCGGAATTAGCGCCAGGATGAGCATCACTTCTTATGAAAATTTATTGAGTACGGCAGAATATAGATGTTTACAGAATAATTCTTCTAACACAACGATTAGGTTTTCTGATATTTTAGGCATGATTCCGTCTATAACCGGCAAAGTAGAATTGGTCTATGAAGGAGAGCAGGAGGGTGCTAATTTTGTAGCTGAGCAGTTAATCAGTGCCGCCTCAAAAACTTTGTTCGACATGTATTTTCCCGAAATTAAAAAGCTAAAACATGAAGATGAGCAAGATCCATATCAAGAAATTGTGCAATGGTTTTTTGATGAAAGCACGTTTGAAATTATGGATGACTGTACTGAGGAAGAATATGCTAACCGTTTAAATTCAATTCAACCATTGGGAAAACTCATTAAAAAATATATGCCTGATTTACCTGAAAAAGATTCGCTTTTTGTCAAAGAATTTATTTTATGGGCCTTAGTTGAATACAATAAGCTCAATAAACAGAGAGTGAAAAAGGGTTATGAATTTAAAGATCCTTATGGGGCTTTTCTTTCTGATTTGCAATAGGTATATTTTAGTTATCTTTAGTTTTAGTTAAGGTAAAGATAAAAGTTTTGAATCTTCAGGAAGATTTTGATGTGATTGTGGTAGGAGGTGGTCTAGCCGGTCTAACTTCAGCTTTACATCTTTCCAAATCTGGAATCAAAGTGCTTATTATAGAAAAGCAGTTATACCCATTTCATAAAGTTTGCGGGGAATACGTGTCTAATGAAGTTTTACCCTATATCAATTCTCTCGGATTCGACCCATTTCAATTTGATGCAAAGAAAATTGAGCGACTTATACTGAGTACGCCGTCCAGCAAATATATTGAAAGTAAACTCGATTTAGGCGGTTTCGGCCTAAGCCGATATACGATGGATCATGAACTCTCTAAATTGGCAGTTTCATATGGTGCTACCCTTTTAAATGATGTCGTCATACAAATTGATTTTAAGTCTGTTTTTACTGTCCACACGAAAAGCAAGGATTTATTTAGAGCAAAGGTCGTATTAGGTACTTTTGGAAAAAGGTCAAATCTCGATTTAAAATTGAAACGGCGATTTATACAAAAAGATTCACCTTATTTAGCTGTTAAATCACATTTTAGAGGTCATTTTCCTAAAGATCTTGTAGGACTACACAATTTTGAGGGAGGCTATTGCGGTGTATCGAATATTGAAAAAAACAAGCTAAACATTTGCTATATTGCTGATTATAAAATCTTTAAACTTTACAGGAATACAGAAGAGTTTGAAGAACAAGTTGTAAAAAAGAATTTTTTTTTGAAAGAAATATTTGACCAATCAGACTTGTTGTTTAAAAAACCCTTAGCAATTAGCCAGATCTCATTCGATCAGAAAAGTGTAGTCAAAAACCATATTTTGATGTGTGGAGACAGTGCAGGTTTAATACATCCGCTTTGTGGAAATGGTATGGGTATTGCCATTCATTCAGCACAAATTGCATCTAATCTTATCATCCAGTATCTTCATGAACAGATCTCTAGAGATACATTAGAAGCAGAATATATGTTACAGTGGGAAAAAGCTTTTCAATCGCGTTTAAAACTGGGAAGAAATTTGGCAAAAATTTTTAGAATGAAACAGTTTTCAGAAATTTCTATGGTATTGTTAAAAATGGCCCCATCGGTATTAAACCCAGTTATTCAACTCACGCACGGCAAACCTTTAAAAGAATATTCTGGCATATGATCAACACAAAAGAAAGAAGTTTAGAGGTAGAGATCATGGATGATTTTGAGATTGGAGGTGAGGCACTCACGAAATCTTTAGATCAGTTGGCTGTGATCAACTTTTTACTCGGTGGCAATGCAGTTACCATCAATGGCTTAAAAAAAATGCTAAAAAACCAACCCAAAGAAGGACAATTGACAATCGTAGATTTGGGATGTGGAAATGGAAAAATGCTGAGATTAATAGCTGATTTTGGACGAAAGAATGGATACTCTTTTAAACTAATCGGATTTGATGCCAATAAGAACACGGTTGATTATGCACAAAATTCTTCTACACAGTATCCGGAAATTGAATTTAAACAATCAAATGTACTAGATGATGATTTTGATATAGCATATTGCGACATCGTGCTTTCAACCCTTTTCCTACATCATTTTACAGAAAATGAAATCGTAAAACTTTTAAAAAAGTTAGTTGACAAAGCAAAAATCGGTATCTTAGTCAATGATCTACACAGGCATAAAATGGCATATTTTCTTTTTAAACTATTTTGTTTACCCATTTCAAATGAAATGATTGTGAATGATGGTTTGATCTCCATTCTGAAAGGGTTTAAGTTAGAAGAATTAATTCAAATGTCTGATCAGATAAAAGCCAAACGTCAGATCAGTTGGAAATGGGCATTTCGTTATCAATGGATACTTCAACGATGAGTGTAAAAATAACAGCTGTTGCAAAACAAGTTCCAAAGTATTCAAGAAGTACTGAGGAGATTTTGCCATTTTTAAAGATTTGGCTCTCGGGCCAAGAGGACAGATTTCAGAGAAAAGTAATGAAGATCTTTGAAAATGCAGGAGTTGATAAGAGGTATTCTATTATGGATGCAGAGGATGTATTTCTCAAAACTTCCTTTGAAGAAAAAAATGATATTTATAGCAAAGAATCTATTAAATTAGGTGAATCTGCCCTAAAAAAAGCGCTAGCGAAGGCAAATTTAGAACCCACTTCTATCGATTTTATCATTACGGTAAGTTGTACCGGAATTATGATCCCATCCTTAGATGCCTATTTGATCAACAGACTTCATATGCGTCAAGATATTGTTCGCTTGCCAGTAACTGAAATGGGTTGTGCTGCAGGCGTTTCTGGAATGATTTATGCGAAAAATTTTTTAAAAGCAAATCCTAATAAAAGGGCTGCTGTAATCGCGGTTGAATCGCCAACCTCTACTTTTCAACTCGATGATTTTTCAATGGCAAATATTGTAAGTGCCGCAATTTTTGGTGATGGCGCTTCTGCTGTTATTTTATCTTCATACGAAGACGAAAAAGGGCCAGAAATTTTGGATGAGGCCATGTATCATTTTTACGATGCGGAACACATGATGGGATTTAAATTGAGAAATACCGGGTTGGAAATGATCTTGGATAAATCAGTACCCGAAACTATTTCTGAACATTTCCCGAAAATTGTCTATCCTTTTTTGGAGAGAAATGATTTAACTATTCAAGATATCGATCATTTAATTTTTCACCCAGGCGGCAAAAAAATCGTTCAAACCGTAGAAGAGCTTTTTGGTTCTTTTGGCAAGAATATCAACGATACAAAAGAAGTTCTAAGGCTTTACGGAAACATGTCAAGTGCTACCGTATTGTATGTTTTAGAACGATTCTTCGATCAAAAATTACCGGTTGGAAACTTAGGTTTGATGTTGAGTTTTGGACCAGGGTTTTCCGCTCAACGCATATTATTGAAATGGTAAGAGAATTTGAGCATAAAAATTTTTGGGCCATTATCCTTGGAGGTTCTCGTGGTTTAGGCTTGGCCAGTGCACTAAAATTGGCTGAACATGGCATGAATATATGTATCATTCACAGAGATAGGAGAACAGATATAGAGAAAATCAACAAGTATTTTGAGCAGATAAAAAATGAAAATGTACAATTTATTTCTTTCAATCTTGATGGATTGAAATCTGAAAATATCTTATTGATTTTAGAATCTTTAAAAGAAAAAATGGGAGAAAATGGAAAGGTCAAAACTTTTATACACAGCGTGGCAAAGGGTCACTTAAAAGCGATGGTCCATGATCATCAAAGTACTCTAACTAATGAAGATTTTCTTATAACCTTAAATGCCATGGCTATAAGTTTATACGATTGGACAAAAGCCATTTTTACCGGATCATTATTTTCTTCAGATGCTAGAATTTTAGCTTTTACCAGCGAAGGTAATTCTAAAGCATGGCCAAATTATGGAGCCGTTTCTGCAGCCAAGGCAGCACTTGAGGCAATTTCCAGGAATATCGCATTAGAATTTGCTCCTTTTGGTTTAAGATCGAATTGTATTCAAGCTGGTGTTACAGATACAGCTTCTTTTAAAATGATTCCTAATAGTGATTCGATAAAAGAATTTACCCGCCAAAGAAATCCTTTTAAACGTTTGACAACGCCCATCGATGTAGCCAATGTTGTCTATTTATTGTGTAAGGAGGAAGCGGCCTGGATAAATGGAACTGTCATACCTGTGAACGGGGGCGAACATATAAATTGAATATGATGAATTCTGATCAAATCATAGCGATGTTACCCTATCAAAAACCTTTTTTGTTTGTTGATCAATTACTTGAAATTTCAGAAGAGGGTGTGACTGGCGAATATACTTATTCCGAGGATGAGTATTTTTATAGAGGACATTTTAAAAACGAAGCCATTACCCCAGGGGTTATTTTAACCGAAACTATGGCACAAATCGGTGTTGTATGTTTGGGTATTGTTTTAATAGGAGAGACCCAAATTGAAAAACCAAGTATTGCGCTCACATCTCAGAAGATCGATTTTTACTTACCGGTATACCCAAAAGAAAGGGTTGTTGTAAAATCTGAAAAACTCTATTTTAGGTTTGGAAAATTAAAGTGTAGCGTAAATATGTTCAATGCCCAAGAGAAATTAGTTTGCAGAGGCGAAATATCTGGAATGATAAAATAATTATGAAGACAAGAGTGGTCATTACTGGATTAGGTGTAATATCTCCAAACGGAATTGGTGTAGAAAGCTTTTTGAAATCAATTCAAACTGGTACATCAGGCATCAAACATTATCAAGAATTAGAAGATTTAAATTTTTCGTGCTGTATTGGGGGTATACCTGAAATTACGGAAGAACTAAAAACAAAATACTTTACTCCACTACAATTAAAAGATTTCAAAAGCTCTGGGATTCTATATGGGTGTATGGCCGGTATCGACGCCTATAAAGATGCCGGACTATACCAGACTATTGACAAAGTTGACTATGAAAGTGGTACGATATTCGGAGCAGGAACCTCGGGGGTCGAAAAGTTTAGGGAAGCTATCTATAAAGTAGATGAGAAACAGGTCCGTCGATTAGGCAGCACCACCGTAGCGCAAACCATGGCGAGTGGTGTAAGTGCATATTTAGGCGGTATGTTGGGGTTGGGTAACATTGTGACAACCAATTCTTCGGCTTGTACCACGGGTACGGAGGCAATTATTCTGGGTTATCAAAGGATTTTGGCTGGGTATGCTAAGAGAATGTTGGTCGGTAGTTGTGCAGATCATGGCCCTTATGTTTGGGGTGGTTTTGATGCATTAAGGGTATTGGCACATAAATATAATGAGAGTCCTGAAAAAGCTTCAAGACCGATGAGCAAAAGTGCTTCCGGATTTGTTCCAGGTAGTGGTGCCGGGGCTCTCGTAATAGAAACACTGGATAGTGCCTTGGAAAGAAAAGCTACAATTTATGCAGAAGTGTTAGGAGGAGCTATAAACTCTGGTGGACAGCGAAATGGCGGTTCTATGACCGCTCCCAATCCCGAGGGGGTGCAAATGTGTATCAAACAAGCCATTTTAAATTCGGATATTGATCCAAAAGATATTGATTGTATCAATGGGCATTTAACTGCAACGACCAAAGATAGTTTGGAAATTGAAAATTGGGTCGCAGCATTGAATAGGAGTGGAGAGGATTTTCCTTTTATCAACTCATTAAAATCCCAAATCGGACACTGTTTGGCTGCTTCAGGGTCAATTGAAAGTGTTGCGGCTGTACTAGAATTGTACAATAATTTCATTTTTCCTTCTATCAATTGTGAAGATGTGCACCCAGATATATTAGCCATGATCAGTGATCATCGGATACCGAAAAAACTGATCAAAAAAGAGATAAATGTCATTGCGAAAGCTAGTTTTGGATTTGGCGATGTAAATGCCTGCGTTATTTTTAAAAAATATTGACATGAATAAAGATGAGTTTATTGAAAGATTAAAAAAAATTGTCAAACCCTATGTTCAGGATGAAACGGCCTATGAAGAACTTTCAGAAGAGACAGATTTTATTCGAGATTTAAAGATTAACTCTGCCAATTTGGTAGACGTTGTTTTAGATGTTGAAGATGAATTTGACATAGAGATTGACAATGAATCCATGGAAAAAATGTTGTCGGTTAAATCAGCTATAGAAATCATTGAGCAAAAATTAACTGAAAAAAATGATAGGTAGCGACATTGTAGATCTAACAGAATTAACCCAATACACAAAAGATAGGAGAAAAAGATTTTTAGAAAAGGTCTTTTCTTTGAAAGAACAATACTTGATAGATTCTTCAGATAATCCTGAACAGATGATTTGGCGATTATGGAGTATGAAGGAAAGTGCCTATAAAATTGTGAGTAGATCTGATAACGAACGAATTTTAGCACCCACAAAACTCAAATGTGACATTTTTAATCATGCCGTCGGAGCCGTTTGTACTGATCGATATTCCTTCATTACGACTACAAAAGTAGCTGAAAATTGTGTTTATTCGATTGCAAGTAATTCAAGCAAAAATCCAATTGCAGAATTTTTGCTCCCATTTAAGAGCAATGAGCAATCAATCCAAAGTAAGGTTATTTATAAAAAATTTATCGATCTAATAGGAGATATTTACCAAATTCCCACACATCTCATATCGATGAAAAAAAATAATATAGGTGCACCCATCTTGCTGTATAAAAATAATCCTATGCAAGTTGATTTTTCCTTGAGTCACCATGGAAAATACGGTTTTATTGCCATACAAGCCTGATTCAAAAATAAAAATAAGTCCTCTACTAACAAGATTTACAAATTGATGTGTATCTTTGTGCCAATTGAATTTCGGCGATTTTCATGCTTGTTAATGATAGTGTTTCTAAAAGTACTCCTTTTTTTATACCATAATTCTTTTCAAATATTCGTTTAGGTTTTCAATTTACTTCTTTAAGTAACAATAATTAATAATTTAAAACACAGGCGAATGGCAAAATCTCAACAGACATTTAATAAATCAGAAAAAGAAAAGAAAAGATTAAAAAAACGCGAGGATAAAAGAAAAAAAATGGAAGCCCGTAAACTTGAAGCTCAAGAAAACGGCAAAAAAGGAATTCAATTTGCTTATGTAGATCACGACGGAAATCTTACTGATACTCCGCCTGATCCTAGTATGAAAGTAGAGATTGATGTAGAAAGTATCGAAATTGCTATTCCTAAAAAAGAAGAATTAGAAGAACCGGATCCAATAAGAAATGGGAAAGTTTCTTATTTTGACACTTCAAAAGGATTTGGATTCATTATTGATTTAGAGAATAATGAAAAATATTTTACGCACGTCAGTGGACTTATTGATGAAATTGCTGAAAACGACAAAGTAACTTTTGAACTCGAAAGAGGGATGAAAGGAATGAATGCCGTAAGAGTAAAACGCGTCTAAACATTTATTTTATTGTATTGAGTGAGTTTGTAATTTAATTATAAACCAGATTTTTTGTACCACAAAATCGAGCGCGTAAAAAATGGTGTTTATTCTGTTTTTATTGTTTATTTTCATCAAAAATTAACAGATATTGGCAAAGCCTCAGTACAAAATAATCATCATCTTGGCATTTATTGCCATTTATGTTATATGGGGTTCTACCTATTTGCTCAATAAAATTATAGTTGGCGAGGTCTCGCCCTTGTATTTGGGGGCTATCAGATTTATTTCTGCCGGAATTTTAATCTTTATCATTTCAAAAATTCTCAAGTACAACTTAGTTGTCTCTCAAAGACAGTTGATCAATTCCGTTATTGCCGGGTTCTTGTTTCTGACCTATGGAAACGGTGTTTTTGTATGGGCTTTAAAATATGTCGACAGCGGATTTGCAGCACTATTGGCATCCACTCAACCTATATTTGTTTTATTACTGATGCGCCTATTATATCAACAAAAAATACTGCCAAAAGCAATTATTGGGGTTGTTCTGGGTGTTTTAGGTATGGTTTTATTGGTGAATCAACAAGGATTAAATCTTCATGAAAATAGTTTAGTAGGGATTTTAATGATTTTTTCTTGTGTATTAAGTTGGAGTTACGCCAGCGTATTTGTAGCTAAAAATGAAATGCCTGTTAATTATTTTGTCAGTACTGGTTATCAAATGATTTCTGGTGGCATTATGCTTTTGCTAGCAAGTCTTCTTTTAGGAGAGGATTGGCTCCCTCCGAATTTATGGAGTACTGCTTCTGTGTGGTCAATGATTTTGCTTGTCATTTTTGGTAGTATTGTGGCTTTCACATCTTTTAATTATTTATTAAAAGTTGTATCGACTGAAAAAGTGTCTACTTCAGCCTATGTGAACCCTGTCATTGCCTTGATACTGGGGTGGTATATTTTAGATGAAAAGCTTTCATTTCAATCTATCATCGCGGCACTAATACTCCTAACGGGTGTTTATTTTATAAATCGTAAAAAGAGAATTTTTAAATAGTTTGAAAAAAAATCAGATTCTATTAAATTGCAAATTAATTCAATGATCAAATGGATTATTTCCTAATTACCACCATACTAGTCACAGTATCTGCTATTTTTGGATATATCAATGTTAGATTTTTAAAATTGCCTAATACCATAGGCTTAATGTTGATTACTATTCTTTTTACTCTGGGGGTTTTTGCTTTAAGTGCCATCGATTCAACACTATTAAATGCAGAAAAATACATCATCACTCACATCGATTTTAAAGAGGTGCTACTTGATATCATGTTGAGTTTTTTGCTATTTGCAGGTGCTTTACATACTAATTTTGAACAATTAAAAATACAACGGTGGCCTGTTTTGGCATTTTCAACATTGGGTGTTCTCATTTCTACATTTTTAGTTGGTACTGCGATGTTCTTACTTTTACCCTTGTTTCAATTAGAGGTGCCCTTTATTTATTGCTTATTGTTTGGTGCCTTGATTTCGCCTACAGATCCAATTGCTGTTTTGAGTATTTTGAAGCAAGCAGGTGCGCCTAAAAAGCTGGAAACTAAAATTGTAGGAGAATCTTTATTCAATGATGGCGTAGGGGTTGTGGTATTTATAACCATATTTAAAATCGCTCAATTAGGAGGTGCTGGAATTGATTTTTCAGATGTACTTGTTCTTTTTGCTCGAGAGGTCCTCGGCGGAATTTTCTTAGGAGTTGTTTTAGGTTATATCACTTATAAATTAATGAAATCTATAGATGATTATGACGTCGAAGTCATTATCACTCTTGCCGCCGTCATGGGAGGTACTGTCGTTGCACATCACTTTCATGTTTCTGCACCCCTCGCAATGGTGGTTGCCGGATTAATTGTTGGAAATGATACAGTGAGAAATAGTGCCATGTCAAAAGTTACTGAAAGTTATGTTGATAAATTTTGGGAACTTATCGATATACTTTTAAATACAATTCTTTTCGTACTAATTGGGATGGAGATGCTTGTTCTTTCATTCGAACTTAGTTACATGGAAGCCGGATTGCTAGCCATTCCGATTATATTAATTTGCCGGTATTTATCCTTGATTGTACCTGTCAAGTTTTTTGAGAAGAAATTAGATTTTGTTCCAAAAACCAATTTAATAATGACCTGGGGAGGTTTAAGGGGGGGGATTTCAATTGCTCTTGCCCTTGGCTTACAACAAGAAATGCATCGTGATTTGTTTCTTGTCATTACCTATATGGTTGTTGTTTTCTCTATTCTGGTTCAAGGACTTACTGTAGGACGGCTTGTAAAAAGTGTGACAAAGGACTTGACGGAGGATGTTTAATTTGCCGGAAACCTATTGCATTTTAGCTTCTAAGGACGCTAAATATTTCATGTAGTGATAAGTCTATTTCCAAGTACCTCGTTTAATTAATAAATTAAATTCTACATTTGTCACAGTTTTTCACGACAACTTATATCTTTCAGTTTCACAGAAGGTCAAATAGATTGGTTGAAAAATATGTAAATTAATATAACACTTCTATTCAATACATTTTTTGAAAAAAGCTAAATCCAATGCCAGGAAAATTTTACTGGTGTCAAAATACGGGGAAACCTTGGATATTGCCAATGCCATGCTAAAAGAAGGCAATATTGTTAAAATGTTCATCGAGGAAAAATCTTGTCGCGAAATTGGCTCAGGATTTTGCTTAAAAGTTTCCGATTGGAAAAAGCACATCGATTGGGCTGATCTAATTATTTTTGATTATACCGGTTATGGTGAAGCGTGCGAAGAATTGCGCAAATCAGGAAAACTTGTTGTCGGTGGCTCACGCTATACAGACCGCCTCGAATTAGATCGAAACTTTGGACACGAACAATTAAAAAAACATAAAATAAAGGTCTTGCCTTCTCATGAATTTTATAATTTTCATGATGCCATTGAATTTATTGAAAAAAATCCTGACGCTTATGTTATTAAACCCTCGGGAGAAACACAGGAACTTAAGCAGCTTTTATTTGTAGGAAATGATGATGAAGGTGCTGATGTGAAGCGAATTTTAATGGCATATGAAAAGTCATGGGGCAATAAATTCGGCAATTTTCAAATTCAGAAGAAAGTAAAAGGCGTAGAGATCTCCATTGCTGCTTTTTTTAATGGAACAGAATTTCTCCATCCGGTAAATATCACTTTTGAACATAAAAAATTGTTTCCAAAAGAATTAGGAGTTTCAACCGGAGAAATGGGAACCAGTATGTTTTGGACCAAAGATTCTCCAATTTTTGATGCAACGCTCAAAAAGTTCGAATCAACATTGGCAAAATCAAATTTTATCGGTCATTTAGACATTAATTGTATTGTAAATGGGAATGGAATTTTTCCACTTGAATTTACTTCGAGGTTTGGATTTCCACAAATTATGATTCAGAGAGCCGGAATTCTGGAACCTATGGGTGATTTTTTCTTTAAACTGGCACAAGGTCAGAAATTCAAAATTAATGTAAAAAAGGGATTTCAAGTTGGTGTTTTTATTGTTGTACCGCCATTTCCCTATGAAGACAAAAAAACATTCGAACTATTTTCAAAAGATGCTGTCGTTATTGTAAAAAAAGAAATGAAGGAAGGTTTACATCCCATGCATTTGAAAAAAGTAGAAGATGAGTGGCTTATTACCGGGGATACAGGTATTGCCTTGTTAATAACAGGAACGGGTCTTACGATGCGAGATGCACAAAAAAACATGTATAATCGCGTGCAAAATGTAATTGTCAACAACAGTTATTACAGAACAGATATTGGAGATCGCTGGCATGAAGATTCGGACAAATTGTGGTCCTGGGGATTACTTTAATTGTATTTTATGCTCAAGGAAATTAGTCATCATCCAAATCGATTTTTCGAAATACTTCCCAAAGATTGGCAAGAGTCAATCATTCCTTATTGGCAGGAACTCAAAGAGGATGCCAAAATTTATATTATTGAGGATGACCAGGAGATCTTGGTAGGAGGGATGGTTTTTTCCAGTATGATTCCTGAAATGAATAAATATGCTGAAGAGGCACTTTCTTGGTATGCAAAGGATTATCTATACATAGGATACCTGTGGGTTTCTGAAAAAAATAGAGGTAAAAATTGGGGGTCCCGTTGGTTAGAAGAGTTACGCACCTTAGATAAAAATCAGAAATACTGGTTAACAATTGAAGAAGAAGGATTAAAAGGTTTTTATTTGAAAAATAATTTTAAGCACATTAAAAGACTGGAATATGATGGTTTAAAAGAAGAATTATTTGCAGATTGATGTTCGATAATTAACTATTTAACCATTTTATTTTGTCATATTTGCCCCTTTAATTTAACTCCATGAGTTCGTACCAAGCCTTAAAATTTATGCTGTTTAGCACTTTTGCTTTTGCTTGTATGAACGTGACGGTGAAATATCTCGATGGATTTAGTGCTGCTCAGATTGTTTTTTTAAGATCGGTCGGGTCGTTATTTTTTACTTTTGGATTTCTTATTAAAAAGAAAATTTCTCCTTTCGGAAACAACCAAAAGCTATTGATTTTAAGAGGTTTAGTTGGCGTTACTTCTATGACATTCTTTTTTATGTCGATCAAATATTTACCTGTTGGAACAGCAGTTTCTTTGCGGTATTTAGCTCCAATTTTTGCGGCTATTTTTGCAGTAATTTTATTAAAAGAAAGAATAGAAACACTAAGGTGGTTATTTTTTATTTTGGCCTTTGCGGGTGTCATTGTGCTAAAAGGACTGGATAAACAGGTGGATACCTATGGGTTACTATTGGTTTTAATTGCTTCTGTTTTTAGTGGATTGGTTTATATCATACTCGGTAAGATTGGAAATACTGAACATCCTGTAGTAGTTGTCAACTATTTTATGGTAACTGCCACCATTGTAGGAGGAATTTTATCTATAGGCAATTGGACCCAACCTATTGGCTTCGAGTGGGTTTTACTCTTGAGTCTAGGGGTATTTGGTTATTACGGACAATTATATATGACAAAAGCATTTCAATCCGCAAGTGCCACCCAAATTGCACCCTTGAAGTATATTGAAGTTGTTTTTACCCTGTTATTAGGTGTTGCACTCTTTAATGAAGTCTATACCTTCTGGAGTTTATTAGGCATGACCATGATTATTGTTGCCCTTGTATTGAACACAAAGTACAAATCAACCCATTAGGATGTTGTACTAATTTGTATAGGTCATTGTGTGAACAAGATTTCCTTTTTTATCATAATACTTCCAAAGGCCAATGGGTCTTTTCCAATGCAAGTATTGTCCTTCAGATTTTAAACTTCCGTCCTCATAAAAAAACTGAACAGGTCCTTCTACCTTATTATCTTTATAAGTTCCTTCGCATTCTTTTACACCTTCCGGATTAAAATCAATCCACTTACCATTCCCAATTCCATCCACATATTCTTGCATAGACTGGTAATTTCCATTGTCATATTTTCCATATAGTACACCGGTAAAAGGAATTTTTGTTCCTGTTTGATAGTATACAGATCCCAATTTGTAGGCTTTTTGATAGGTATCTGTCATCGGTACTAAATCTTTACCTTCCAGGTCTATTTGAGCGTTACAAACCATGGAAGTAAACAAAGCGATGATGTATAATCTTTTCATGTCATTAGCATTTAAGTTGGAACTAAAGTTAAATTATATCATATTTTATTATGCCAAAATTAAGCTAAATTGTAATTAAAATGAATTTTAGGTCTGTATATCAAATAAATATCACCACCTTTGCAACTTATAAATTAAATATATTACAATGAGTAAAGGAACAGTAAAGTTCTTCAATGATGCCAAAGGATTTGGTTTTATCACTGAAGAAGGTAACCAAAAAGAACATTTTGTTCACATTTCAGGATTAATTGATGAGATTCGTGAAGGCGATGAGGTTGAATTTGATCTTAAAGAAGGTAACAAAGGATTAAACGCAGTGAACGTAAAAGTTATTTAATACATATACTTTCAAGTTTAATGAAAGCCCGTCAATATTTGACGGGCTTTTTTTTGTTTAAAGCACTATTAATACATCAAGTCGTCTGCATTTCCAAATAATCTATCATTAAATCAGGTTCATCTTAAATAGTTTTCATAACTACCAAAGATCCTATTGTTTTATTTTAAACAAAATTTTAAGATCTGTCTATCTAAGAACAAATCATAAAATTTGTTACAAAAATGTTTTTTTAACCCCTTGTTTTGTTGAAATTTGTGATGTTTGTATTGCCGCTTAAATTGGTTAACCAATTTATTGGTGGTTATGAATAAAAGAAATATAAAGTCATTCAGAGAAATAAATAAACAATCCTACAAATGAGTAAGCGGCAATCGAAAATTAATCCCAACAGAAAAGAAACGGTACAATATATAAATTTACAATTGGCTTCTTTAGGTCAACCCATTTTTCAGGATCATGAAAATGATATAGACAAGTTTTGCAATCCGAAATTACAAAAACTAACCAGTGAACTTACAAAGGGATTTAAAGAAAAGTCTAGATTACTTTCAAATTATCTTTCACCTGCCGATACCAGAATTCAAGCTTTTATTCAAGATTATTTAAAAGAAATTGATTTTTCCAAAGGGCTAAGGGTACCAAACAACACTTTAATTCTCAATCAAAAAGGACAAGCAAGAGAATTAAGTTTACCTCCCAATGGCTCTACTTTTAAAAGCGAAAATATTACCTCTTATAGAATAAAACAGGGTATTTTAAACAATCCTGTACATGACAAAAGAACTACCAAAGGAACTTTTCATATCGTAGAAGGTGATTTGCCCGTTCCATTGGATAAGATTGAGGTTCCAAAAATTACATTTGCACATTTTTTAAAATCGGCATTTACGCCATCAGATGATTTAAAAATATTACCCTTTACGTCAGATCAAGAAAATAAGGCCAAAGTAATGGTTTCCTTATTGTTGAGACCGATGGTTTGCCCAGAAGTAAAAGGAGTTATTTCAAAGAAAACGATGGAAGTTCGTTTTTTTGCTCCAGGTAGTTTGGTCACTAATCTAGATTTTGTCGAATCTATTTTTGGAAACGCCGGTGATCCTGACCTGGCTCAGAATGATTCCGCTTTGGATCCGGAACACTGGACCGGTCATACCGGATGTATTGTTTTAGCGCCTCAATTAAAAACATTAAAGAAAAGAGATGTTGGTCTACCTCATTACGATGATGCCACAGAACGTCAGAGAAGAGATGGTATGTGCTGGAAAAATAAAGATGAGTTATACAATGATGGTAGTGCGTTTAAAGTGACTTGCCGAGATGATAGGGGAGTAGTGGTTACGATTATTGCCGATAATTATTTTGGCTATTCCAAGAAAGAAATAAAAACCCAGATTAGTTATTCTGCTAATTTATACGGTTTGGTTGAAGAAGAGCATGCCGGAGGCGCCATTGCATTTCCTAGAGGAGTGATGGGGGATATTGTTGATGGAAGCGCGTTTTCCGAAAAATACAATAACCAATATAACTTTGAGGAAATTAAAAAAATATTAGGGGATCGCATTGTGGTAAAACCGGGTAATTACGCTATTGATAAAAAATATCCGAACTTGGTTTATATACCAGAGAATGCCTATATCAATACCAATAACAACAGTATCACATGGAAATATAATGACAAAGCGCAGAAACTCATCTTGTCTCCTTGCAAAACATATATTCATCCAACAGGTAATAAATTTAAGTTAGAAAAACACAAAGCAGTTGCTCTTTGGAGAATTGTCAATACATCACCAGAAGGTATATTTTGCCATAAACCATGTACAGTTTCCGGTGGTGGTAAATCAGAAATTTCAAAATCGATGTTGAATGCCATTACCTATAGCACATTTAATATCATTGATATTGATGAAGACTTTAAAAAAGCTGATGAAATCATTGAATACAATTATTCTACCCGATGGAAAAATTACGATCCGAGTTTACCTCCTTCAAGGTCATTTTTAAGTAAGGGCAGAACTTTAGGATCTGCTGTAAAATTACTCACACCCTCTGATAAGAACAATGATGAATTTAACGAGTTTTTAAGAAATATCCCTGTTCATATCAGATCTTTAGTACTATTTGTCAAGCGATTATACCGTCAAGATCACGAATCGTTAAATTGGAAAGATTGTATGTCTGTAGAAATCGTAAACGGACAAAAGGGCACGGGATTAAAATATTTTAATACGGATGTTGTAGGAAGTTATGTTAGAATCGGGTTTAATCCCGAAGGTCGGTGGTTGTTAAATAAATTGCGCTCTGATTTTTCTGCAAGCCAAAAGATACAATTAGAAGACGATATTACGGCGTCTATCACATTGCCAAGGGCATCTTTTAAAAACTTAAATCCGGAATTTAAGAACAAAAGCTTCAAAGTTGTTGCCAATTGTGAATCTCATTTGTTCCAAAGGCCTGATGAAGCCATAGTAAGGGGATATGATGAAGGTGCGGAAAGAGATCTCGTATCAGATCATGTTTTTTTAACAAACTATGAGTTATTAAAAAAGCAAGACGCGATTGAAATTTATGAGGATACTATTAATTTTGACAAATACACGCAGCCCGTTAAAGATTTGATCTTAGAAATTGTCAATAGTCCGAATGAAGAAGAGTATTTTGCACTTCCCTCACATACGAGAATCGTAGATGGAGAACCCACGAAAAACCCGAGATACCTCGAACGTAATATTTTTATTAATGAAACTGAAGATAGTTATTTAGGTGAAATAGGTGTTCGTCTATACAGAAAAGTTAAGACTGAAGATCCGGTAATCAATGTGGTTAATGCCGTATTGCCAGGAAGAAGAAATAATCCTGTAGATAAAGAAGCAGGCATCCGACCCTTAGCTGTGTATAATCCTATCCATTATCAGGAAACTCCTGAGCTTTTTATGGATTTTATTTGTAGTCTTACAGGTAAATCTCCATCAACCACAGGTGCAGGTTCAGAAGGTGCTTTAACAAAAGGACCATTTAACATGCTTACCCCAACTACCGATCTCAACAATGCCTTGTTATCACATATTCTTACAGAATCCGATGCTTTTAGTACCGCAGCCGGTTATGTGGGTGCTGAGAATAAAGTTGATCATGATATAAGCTTGTTGATCCCTGAAATTTGGGCTCGTTTAGAGCCTGAAGACAGAGATCCTAAAGCTCTGATAGCCAATGGCTCTTTAGAAAAATTAGAAGATTTTGAACACAATGGTAAAAAAGTTTTAGCCAGTCGCTTAGGTTACAGAATAACAAATATTTTCTCATGGCGTTGTTTGAATCGACTTTTCGATGAACCAAATGCCGTGTTTAATGAGAAAATGTTAAAGCCAGAACTGCAAGGATTGGATGATTTTGTTGACGGAATTAACAATATCGTAGAAGCTCAACAAAAAGTGGCTCTTCGGTATTTTGAGGACGGCAGTGTTGAAGCAGCCATTCCTCCATTAAAAATACTATTACATATCATGGCTTACGGACATTTTGAAGGAAAAGAAATAAGTGATCCATCTTTGAGAAAATATTTCGATAGAGATTATGTATTACAAAGTGATTGGTACAAAGAAAGATTGAGATTAAAACAACAAAAGGATATTGCATTCTACAATAAACAAATTGCTTATATCAAAAATTTTATTTCAAATCCGATCAATGCGGATTTGGTTAGTGCTATGGATTTGTTGAAAAAATTAGAGCATTTAAAGTCAAAACTAGAAGAAACAAATTCTACTCAATATTTACAGCTGCTTGAAGGAACAATTGGAGCGGATCCTTTATTTAAAAAATAGGATTCCAAATTCAATTCAATCTATCTTTTGACACCTTGTTTTATTAGACCTGTTGACAGCAGGTCTAATTTTACTTGAAATATGCCAGGGTAGGAGGCTTGGAAAAAGGATTCACCCATAATTTAGCGTAAAAACCCTCTAGAAATGTTTTATCTATTAAATATGTAATGCCTTTTTATCTTTGAACTGAAATAATTTATGACGATATGACGAAGATCATGTTATTCTGAACATTTTCATCGTTTATTTGCGATAAGTGATGAGTAATAAATTGGAGGAAGTTAACCACACTATAGAATGTTAGCAAAACTGACCCTATAAAAGCAATTTACAAGATTAGATGAAAAGAAATTTGGAGCTTATAGCATATAATGAAGAAACTGAAACATTGGCTAAATTTGCCAAAGCTTTAGGTCATCCAACTCGCATAGCAATTCTTAAACGATTGGCAAATCAATGCAGTTGTTTTACCGGAGATTTAGTGAACGAATTCCCTTTAGCACAATCTACGATTTCACAGCATTTGAAAGAACTAAAAAATGCAGGTCTAATTCAAGGAGAATTAAAACCGCCCAAAATAAAGTATTGTATCAATCAAAAAAACTGGGAGCATGCGAAAACCTTATTCCAACAGTTTTTCCATTGATTTTTTTTAAAAGTTTATCATTTATCGTCAAAACATTAGCAATAAAATTATGCGTAGAGTCATTAAAATACTGGGAACAGGCTGTCAAAAATGTCGATCTATGACAGGTGTAGTAAACGATGTGGTTTCTGAAAACAATATTGATGCTACTGTAGAAAAAGTTGAGGACATCATGGAAATTATGAAGTTCAACGTTCTCACCACACCAGCCCTAGTCATTGATGAAGTTATTACAATAAAGGGTAGAGTGCCTTCAAAAGAGGAAGTTCTTTCACTTTTAGAGTATTTAAACCCTCGTTTGGTTTATTGAATTAACCTTGATTCTTTTTCAGTAGTACATGCAAAGTAAGTAATGTTTGATTGGGTACAAAATATAGCGGATTGGTTCGTTTATGATATCCTCATGATGAACCAGGGGCAACATCTTACAGCAGCCTTAAATTTTTTTATTTATGACACCATAAAGATTTTGATACTACTTTTTGTGGTCATTTTTTTTATGGGAATTGTCAATAGTTATTTTCCCATAGACAAGGTCAAAAACTATTTATCAAGGAATGAATTATTTGGTTTAGAATACCTTATGGCAAGTCTTTTTGGGGTAGTTACACCATTTTGTTCATGTTCATCTGTTCCTCTTTTTATCGGTTTTGTGAGAGGAGGAATCCCATTAGGTGTAACCTTTTCATTTTTGATTACCTCACCTTTGGTCAACGAAGTAGCTATCGGACTATTTGTGGGCTTGTTTGGTTTAAAAACAACAATAATTTATGTAATTAGTGGTGTGTTATTAGGAACTATATCTGGCATCATACTTCAAAATCTAAAACTTGAAGGCTATCTAACGCCATGGGTAAAAGAAGTTTTAGCAAACGCGCAAAGAGAGCAAGATATATTTCAAGCAGAAAAACAAACGTTTAAACAACGCTTACCAGTTATTTGGGCAGAAGTATTAAAAATCCTCAAAGGAATCATTCCATATGTTTTGGTCGGTATCGCCATTGGCGGATTAATGCACGGTTATATTCCAGAAGGATTTTTTGAAAAATATATGGAAAAGGACAACCTTTTTGCTGTTCCATTGGCTACCATTATGGCAGTGCCTATGTATATGAATGCTTCAGGTGTATTACCCGTAGTTCAAGTATTGGTTGCTAAAGGAATTCCGTTAGGAACTGCAATTGCCTTTATGATGGGCGTAGTGGGTCTATCATTGCCAGAAGCCATGCTATTAAAAAAAGTAATGACTTTAAAACTAATCGCTATCTTTTTTGGTGTCGTTACACTTTGTATCATTACATCTGGATATTTGTTCAATACGATATTATAGGAATCATTAGTTAATGTTGTTTGTTAAATTCTAATAATCTTAATTCGTGAGAATCGCGTATTTGAAATTTTATTGATCCAAGTACAAAATATTAAAAAGAATTACAGCTATTTCTTGGCTATTTTATATAACGGCAAATTATGGCTACACATCTAAATTAATCTAATGAAGCCCCAATTAGCTTGACATAATTACTATCGATATAAGTCTAAAGGCGTTATATCTGCAATTATGTCAAATATCGCCCAAAAGCGCTATTTCGCTAATTGTTGTTTGTTGTACTATAATTTATATTATGTTAAATAGAATATTTTAAAACTTACCTTCTAGAACAAACCAAAAGAATCCCCTACTTTTGCGCTGTGAAAAAATCAAACCTTCAACAATTCGAGTTTATCGCCCTCATGGCATCATTAATGTCGGTTGCCGCCCTGGCTATCGATGCTTTATTGCCAGCACTAGACCTCATAGGAATTTCAATTGGTACCATAGATAATAGTCAAAACCAGCTCATTATTTCCATGATCTTTTTAGGATTAGGAATTGGACCTTTATTATTTGGACCTTTATCTGATAGTTTTGGACGTAAACCTATCGTATACTTTGGTTTTTTGCTTTTTATTTTCGCAAGTTTTATCTGTCTAAATGCAGAAAATTTAGAGTCCATGATTTTTGGCAGAATTTTGCAAGGTATGGGCTTGTCGTCGGCCAGAACCATCAGTATTGCTATGATCAGAGATACATACAGTGGCGACTTTATGGCCAGAATCATGAGTTTTGTTACGGTAGTTTTTCTACTCGTACCCATTATCGCACCGGCAGCAGGTAAATTTGTTCTGGATCATTACAATTGGCAAGCTATTTTTTATGGTCAGCTGATCATTACCCTATTTGTGACCTTTTGGTTCTGGAAGCGTCAGCCAGAAACTTTAAGCAAAGAGAATCGAACAAAATTTACCTGGCATTTGTTTTCAGATGGTACCAAAGAATTGTTTAAATATCCCCGAACCTTAGGATTTACTGTTATTTCCGGCTTTATCACAGGATCCTTTATAATTTATTTAAGTGCGGCACAGCAAATATTTCATAATCAATACCATATGGCAAATGATTTTCCGCTCATTTTTGCTGGATTATCAGTTACAATACTCCTTGCGACGTTTTTAAACGGAACTTTTGTATTACGTTTTGGTATGGAAAAGTTAGTCACACTTTCGCTCTACGGATTTATATTGAGTTCCTTATTATTTGTTTTACTTTATTCCGGAAAAAGCAATCCTGCTGCTTGGGTACTCATTGCTTTTTTTGCTGTCCAATTTTTCTGTATAGGATTTTTATTTGGAAATCTGAGAGCACTCGCCATGCAACCCATTGGTCATATTGCGGGAATTGGCGCAGCTTTAACCGGGTTTATTTCAACATCAATGGCCATCCCTATTAGTACTTATATTGGAAAGAATATAGAGAATACTGCCCTGCCCCTTTTTCTAGGCTTTTTTATATCGGGTGTTTGCTCTTTAGCCATTTTGTATTATTTGAAATGGACAAAACTCAAAAAGTTACAGATCTAAAGCCTTGATATTGAGCTCTATCAATTCGTTATCTCTAAACACGGGATTTATTTCGATGGGATTACAGCACACTTCACAATCTTCTACATACACTTGTTCTGTGATTGATGGATCCATCAACATTGATATTTCTTGCCAACAATAAGGACACTGAAAAAATATTTCTTCCATGGGTACACTATTTGAACAAGATAAAGATAGCACCTAAACCAGTGACAATCAAAATGAATTTTCGATAAAACTCGTTGTTAATTTTCTCCACCACTTTAATTCCAAGATAGAAACCCAAAAAAACAAATGGAATTAAAAACAAATCTATTTGAAGAGAATCTTTGGTAACCGTTTTCCAAGAAAAAATATGAAAAGGCAATTTAAATACGTTGATGATAAAAAAAAGCCAAGCTGCTGTCCCGATAAATTCATTTTTTGGCAATCGCATGGCAAGAAAGTAAATATTGGCAAAGGAACCCGCTAAATTCCCTATCATAGAAGTAAAACCAGATAGTAGGCCCATCCCACTTGAAAAAAACACATTATTGGGGATATTTCTTTTTTTAGCTTGGTCTAAACCGAACATAATTAGGATCGTCAGTAAAATAAATCCCGCCATGAGTTGCTTAAACAATACTTCAGAAATAGATTGTCCGAACCAAACTCCGAGTAAAACACCTACACACATGGCTGGAAGTAGTTTTAGTAAGTACATCCATCGGGCGTGTCTGTGGTAATAATAAACGGCCATTACATCGGCCAAAATCATTAAAGGAATTAGAACACCCGTTGATGGTTTGGACTCAAAAACATAAGCCATGAGTAAGACCACCAAAACCCCTATTCCTTTGATGCCTGCTTTGCTCATCCCCAAAAAAACACAGGCAACACCAGCCCAGAGGAAATCGAAATTTGTAAAAATTTTATGGAATAAATCTATCACGAAAACTTTTCTAATCCATTAATTTTCCCAAAAACACATTCACTTTTGGGTTAATAGGATTATCGGAAGCTCTCCTTAGGGTAACCACTTGTCCGCAATGCCAAATTGCATCTTCAATTGGCCCGTTGATCAGATTCCAGATGGGGAAAGTTGAGTTATTTCCATCTCGTTCAAAAATAATCAGAAAATCATCTACCTTTTCTGTTTTTTGAAGGATCTGTGAGGCTTTGTACAAATTATTTAATGTAGCTGCCCTCAAATCTTCGTAACTCATTTCCACTTTCTCCTGTTTTTTATTTGGTGATTTTTCAAACGCATTTAAAATGACATTAGAAAGCCCGAAGATATGTTCCAAAGTTTCAAAACTCGTTCTTCCGTTTTCTGAAGCTTTAAAATCGAGATCTTTTTTTGTTAAACCATCTGTAGCCCAAAAATATCTGAAACCCAGTCCATCAATTGTTCTTTGTAAAATGGCGGCTTCTGTTATTTTTTCCGGATACTCCGGAATTGTATAAAAAGGTAAATCAGTTTTTTGTGCTTCCAATTGGATAGAATTTAGAAAGATGATGAAAACAATTTGAATTTTTAAAATTTTAAGGAGCATAGATTTAATGTTTTAAAGAATTTTCTTGCAATCCATATTTATCGAATAAATAAACCATAGAAGTCATGGTAGCAGTACCTAATTCCAATTCACGCTTGTTCACCGCATCAAATGTGTCGCTGGATGCATGATGGTAATCAAAATAACGCTGAGAATCGGGTCTTAAACCTGCTAAAACAGTATGCTCACTTTTTAATGGTCCTATATCTGCGCCACTTCCCTCCTGCTTAAAATAGTGAATTAAATAAGGTTCAAACAGGGGTTTCCATTGCAATACTTGGTTAAAATACGACGCGTTACAATCAAAAGAAAAACCTCTGGGTGTAAACCCTCCACTATCACTCTCTAAGGCGAATATATGGCGCTCATTTTTCTTTTTTGCTTCTTCTGCATATTTTAGCCCTCCTCTCAGACCATTTTCCTCATTCATAAAAAGTACTGCTCTAATGGTTCTTTTAGGTTTAATTCCGGTTAATTTTAAAAGTCTTAAAACATCCATCGATTGTACGACACCAGCCCCATCATCATGAGCCCCATCTCCGAGATCCCAACTATCTAAATGTCCGCCTACTAATATTATTTCATTCGGGAATTCACTGCCCTTTATTTCAGCTATCACATTATGAGAAAGCACATCGTCAAACTGTTTACATGACATTTTCAAGTAGAGACTCAGCGAAGACTCTTCTTTTAAGAGCTTTGACAATTTTTCCGCATCGTTCGTACTAATGGCAACAGATGGGATTCTGTTTTCAACTGCTAAATCACCATATGTCATAGAACCTGTATGAGGAAAATCATCTAGGCGAAGGTTTAAAGATCTTACAACAACCGCTTTTGCCCCGAGTTTTCCCGCTTCCAAAGCACCGGAATATCTTTGGTTAACACAGTTCCCATATGCCTTAAAGGTGTGTATTTGTGTCGGATCCATTGGCTCATTTAGAAAGACAATTCTTCCTTTCACATCCTCCGGAGTTAATTTTTCTAATGCATTCATTCCATTCACTTCTATCACTTCTCCTTCAAGACCTTTTTCAGGTGTGCCAATAGACCCACCTAAAGCACAGATGTTTACTGTTATTTTTTTATCGTTAACCCTTAAAAATGCTTCTTCCGGTTTACCTCTCTCCCATTTTGGTACCAGCACGGGTTGTAGGTATACGTCAAATCCTAATTTTTCTAATTCTTGTTTTGTGTATTCAACAGCCAATTTTGCATTTTCAGAACCAGATAATCGCCCTCCAATTGTATTTGATAAATGAGCTAACCAGGCATAACTTTGACCTTGGGTTAAAGAGTTGTCATAAAACGATTTGATTTGGGCCTCATCATTTTGGCCATAGATAGCAAAAACCGCAAAAAAGAAAAGGACTTGGTGCAAAAAAAAGTAGTTCTTTCGAATTGAGGATTTCTTCATGTAAATATTTTTAAAAGGAAATAAATATAAACAGAATTATCAGATTGAATTAAGGTAATCCGAATAATCATCCAAATTATCAATATCCAATAAATTATTTTGCTCTTCTAAAAGTTCAACATCCCCAATATTTGCCATCAAAATCTTTTTTGCACCTACGTCTCCTGTTAGCTCATTTAAGTCTTTAAAATACATTTTTCCAAAAACTGCAGGTACACCTGGGGTGTTGTTATAATTTGAGCAAACAATATTTTTTTTATTATCTATATACTTATTTATAAGCTGTTTATAATACTCTAAATCAATTAAAGGTTGATCTACTAAAACAAAAAGAATGGCATTTATTTCCTTGGAAAATTCCATGATATACCCAGTGGAAAAAGCGATCGAATTACCTAAACCCTTTTGCCAATTTTTATTAATAATGATCTCAACTGGAAAATGAGTTATTCTTGGTTTAATTGTTTCAGCATGCGCACCTATAGTAACGAACACATTTGAAGTTTCAAGCTTCATGGCTTTTTCAATGATTTCTTCTAAAAACGAACGTTTGGAACCAGGTAGAAGTTGTTTAATTTTCCCCATTCTTGAACCTGCTCCAGCAGCCAGAATGACAACAGCCATTTCTTTATTTAGATTAATTGAAGGCAATATTTTTATCTAAGAATGAATTTTTCCTTTTATGGAAACCAAAAAACTGGGCTCTTTTTTCTTTTGAACGGCTTGAATTTCTGCACAAATAGATAAGGCAATCTCTTGGGGAGTTACCGCACCAATATTTAAACCGGCAGGCGAAAATATTTTTTCTAAAAAGGATTCTTTGACTAAAATATTCTTCTCGATGAGTGCATTAAGCAATTTTTCTCTTCTTTTCACAGGCCCTAAGATTCCTATATAAAACACCTCTACATCTTGTAGTTTTTCCAAAAAATGTAAATCTTTTACAAAGTTATGATTCATGAGTACAACAGCGCTTGGGGCAATAATGTTAGATCCGTTGAATTGTTCGGGTAAGCTATATTCTATTTCATCTGCCCCCGGAAAATCAGCTAACACTTGTTCATCTGTTGGCTGGGTAATCACTTTAACATTCCAACCCAAAAAAGCTCCGATTTTCACGAGTTGAACCGCATCGTGTTCTGCTCCAATCACTAATAATTGTAAAGAAGGTTTTAAAACATCGATCAACTTTTCCATTTTCTGTAAAGCAAAACCTACTTCATGCCTATCAATGAAAGTATACACTTCTGATCCAAATAAAATTTTCGATCTGTAATTTTCATTACTACTAATTTCCTTTTGATAATGACTGTGAATTTCAAAACATTCTCTATTCTTTAAAGCTGAATTAAATCTACTTATTACTTCGGATGAAGGATCAAATGGTTCAATCAATATGTACAAAATTCCTTCGCATCCTAATCTATATCTGCCATCATAGGTCATAATTTTCGGCATATCGGTCTCTAAAACAGAAACCGCTTGTCGACAAACTTCCTTTTCGACACAACCACCACTGACAGCTCCGGTCATATTCATTTTAGAATCAATTAGCATTCGAACACCAGGCTTTCGATAAGAAGAACCATCTAAGGCTACGACTGTTGCGAGTACACATTTAAACCCTTTGTTTTTTGCCAATAAAAAGCCCGAAATAATTTCTTTAAATTCGTGAGTCATGAAGTCTGATTAAAAATTCATTTTATGCATAGATACTTCTCTAAAGTATAAAAAATGATTGAAATTGAAACCATAAAATGAATAAAACCATACCATCATCTTACTGCAAATTGTCCAAAAACAAAAAAAGGCCAGTAAACTGACCTTTTTAAAAATTTTAAATCCGATACTTATTCCGTTTGGGCTTTGGCATCTTGAATCATCTGTTCATTTGCAGCAATACCAATCTCTACACGTCTGTTTTTTGCTTGGTTTTCTTTACTGTCATTTGGGAATCTGGGGCTTGCCTCGCCATAACCTTTTACACTAGCGAATCTAGCTGCGGCAACTCCTTGGGTTTTTAAATAAGATTCTACAGATTTTGCTCTTCTTTCTGATAATTTTAAATTGTAAGAATCCTCGCCGGTATCGTCAGTATAACCTTCTATCATTAAATCTGTATCAGGAAATTCGATAAAAACTTCGGCAATGGCATTTAAATTTTGTTTTGCAGTCTCTGTTAGATCTGCACTATTCAAGGCAAAATTCACTCCACTTTTGTCGTCAAAAACAACTTGGATCCCCTCGCCCACTCTTTTTACTTCTGCTCCCGGGACTGCCTCTTCTATTTTATCGGCCTGTTTATCCATATGGTTTCCTATCAACCCTCCGGCAGCGCCACCTATGGCTGCACCAATTAAGGCTCCTCCAATATTTCCTCCAATTAAGCCACCAACAAGTGAGCCGGCTGCAACACCAAGACCTGCACCTTTTTGCGTGTTATTGGCATTTTGAAGAGCAGTGCAGCTACCCAAAGTAAGTCCTAAGACCAAAAGCATTGATAATGATATACTTGTAATTCTTTTCATTTTTATAAAAATTATAGGGTTATGTCTTCAGAAACTTTTGTGTAAGTAAGCAATACATCGAATGGATTTCCTTCATACGTTGTAGCTACTCTCATGATCATTGAATTTGGTGTCAACTCGTCAATATTGCTACGGTAACCTGTATTGGCTCCATCGAGTGATTTACCTTTTTCATCAACGTATTTAAACTGAAATTGATAAGTGGCATCTCCGGGTTCGTAAAAAGACCAATGAATTCGGTTAGTTACGGCCTCGCAACTTGAACCACCAGGTAATGAAAACTTACCGGAACCGTTGTTAGGAATAAAAACCCATTGACTTCCTTTAAAACAAGGAGAGTCAGCCAGGTCGAATAAGAAAGCTTTATAAAGTCCTTTGTCACCTACAAATCTAATGTCTGTAATTTCCCAAGTGCCTTTAAGTGTTTTTTTACTTAATTTTTCTGCTTTGGGAGCTGACGTAGTTGATGAAGATGAACTACAAGATATGATGACCAAAGCAAAAATGAAGAATAGTACTTTTTTCATTTTAAAAAGGGTTTAGTTATTAATTAGTCAAATTTAATTAAAATTAATTAATGTTAACTAAATAATTTTAGGGCTTTATAAAACAAATCTTAAAATAATAATAGTTCTTTCATTGCTTTTTCAATTCGATTGATTGGCAAAAAATTATCCTCTAAGGTTTTTGAGAATGGTACTGGAGTTTCTAAACTTCCAACGCGTTTTACCGGCGCATCCAAATACTGAAAACAGTTTTCTGTGATTAATGCTGAAATTTCAGAAGCCAAACCTCCAAACAACGTATCTTCTTGAACTATGATCACTCGATTTGTTTTCTTCACAGATTCAAAAATAGTTTCTGTATCCAGGGGAATTAAGGATCTCAAATCTATAAGATCAGCACTTATTTTTTCTTTCTGCACTATTTCAATAACCCAATGAACAGCAGCCCCATAGGTAACAACAGTTATATCATTCCCTGATTTCAACACATTTGCTTTCCCAAAAGGAATGTGGTAATAATCTGTAGGAACATTTTCTCGCACAGAGCGATACAGCATTTTATGTTCAAAAAATATCACCGGATTGGGATCTTCAATGGCTGTAGCCAATAAACCTTTTGCATCAGCAGGAAAAGCGGGATAAACAACCTTTAAACCAGGTGTTTTAAAAAACCAGGCCTCATTGGTTTGACTATGAAATGGTCCCGCACCTACTCCAGCTCCGCATGGCATTCGAAGCACAGTATCACTCATTTGCCCCCAGCGGTAGTAAGATTTTGCGAGCACATTCACCACTGGATTAAAACCAGAAGTAACAAAATCAGAAAACTGTAATTCCACAACAGATTTTATACCTTTTACAGATAGTCCATAGGCGGTCTCTATGATAGAAGATTCACATATTGGGGTATTTCTAACTCGCGCTTTGCCATACTTTTCAACAAAACCTTCAGTAATTTTAAAAACTCCGCCATATTCCGCAATGTCTTGTCCCATAAGAACAAGATCCGGAAATCTTTCCATCGATTGATCTAGAGCCTCCGAGACAGCGTC
The DNA here is from genome assembly GCF_042679565.1 of Namhaeicola litoreus. Taxonomy (NCBI): domain Bacteria; kingdom Pseudomonadati; phylum Bacteroidota; class Flavobacteriia; order Flavobacteriales; family Flavobacteriaceae; genus Namhaeicola; species Namhaeicola litoreus. Next base: position 954,183 of record NZ_JBHTMY010000003.1, read on the forward strand.
TACAAACCTGAGTTCTTTGGTTTTTTCACTCGGATGAACGAGTTTGAACTCTGAATTTGCATAAACATCAGAGATTTCATTTTCTTCATTAAAGGAGATTTCAGGATAGGCTCTCGCGATATCTAATTCTTCATTTATCTCGTGAACAATTGCTTCTTTGATCTGAATATCAACCTCATCGCATAAAATATTTTGATCTTTTAGAAAGGCTCTAAAATTTTCTAATGGATCTTTTGCTGCCCAAAAATCAAGCAATTCTTGTGGAACGTATTTCGTACCGCTAGCTTCTTCATGTCCTCTTACTCTAAAAGTTTTAAATTCTAACAGTACGGGTCTTGGATGTACTCTTACACTTTTTGCTATCTCATTGACTTTTTGATAAACATCAACTACATTATTTCCGTCTATGATATGACTTTCCATCCCATAACCTAATGCCCTATCCGCTAAATTTTCGCAATTGAACTGTTCTGATATGGGTGTAGAAAGTCCGTAACCATTGTTCTCAATACAAAATAAAACGGGAAGTTTCCATACAGATGCCACATTTAAAGCCTCATGAAAATCTCCCTCACTCGTCCCCCCTTCTCCTGTAAATACAGCAGTTAATTTATTCGTGTTTTTAAGAACTTCAGCCAAAGCGATTCCATTTGCGATACCCAATTGCGGACCTAAATGAGAGATCATTCCAACGATTTTGTACTCTTGGGTGCCAAAATGGAATGATCTCTCTCTACCTTTTGAAAAACCCTCCAATTTTCCTTGCCATTGAGCAAATAACTTTCTAAGTGGTATATTCCTAGAAGTAAATACACCCAAATTTCGATGCATGGGTAAAATAAACTCGTCATTTTGAAGGGAAAGGGTGACTCCAATTGAAATTGCTTCCTGTCCAATTCCTGAAAACCATTTAGAAATTTTTCCTTGTCTGAGTAAAACAAGCATTTTTTCTTCGATCAATCTTGGTTTTAACATAGATTGATAAAGTTGTATCAACATCTCCTGGCTGAGATTTGAAGTTTCGAATGACATTGGACTATTCATAAATAAAAATTGCTTGCTAAATTAGAACTAAGTGTTGAAAAATCATACATTTATTTAGGTCAAAATACTGCAAAAAAAATCCCTAAACGAGTAGGGATTTTCAAAGTTATGTTGATTTTGATTAAAATATTATCTCTTTAAATATTTTATGCATCAACCTTTTCTTATCATTTATCACTTCTTCTAAGGATATTGATGTTTCTGTTCTTTTAATTCCAGGAATCTTGTCAAGACTGAATATGATATCTTTTGCATGACGTGTATCTTTCGCTCTTAATTTGCAAAAAATTGAAAATTTACCTGTCGTTAAATGAGCAACAGTAATTTCAGGAATCTTTTCAATTTCTTTTACAACATCAAAAGTTGTTGATGAATTTTCTAAAAAAATCCCTACGTATGCAATAAAGGTATAACCCATCTTATTGTAATCTACGGTAAGAGTAGAGCCTTTAATCACACCTTCTTCCTCCATCTTCTTCACCCGAACATGTATAGTTCCGGCGGAAACCAATAAATTTTTTGCAATATCCGTAAAAGGAGTTCTAGCATTTTCTATTAAAGCTTCGAGAATTTGATGATCGAGCTCATCAAGCTTAAATTTCGACATAGTTTGTTTTTAAATCAATTGCAAATATCATAAAAATAATTAAATAAAAAACTTAAAATCGCAATTTTTTCATTGAATAGATAGATTATCTACAATATACTGCAAAAGATTTTCTTCGGAATTAAATATTAAGTTGCTGGTTCTGTCAGTATCTAAAATTATATTCGAAGAATATGCTTTTAGATTTCCTCTATTAGCAATTTTCGGCTCAAAAGTTATGCTATCACCATTTAAAACTTCCACTAATTGAATTGCGATATCCGTCTTTTCGTCATTTAATTTACAACTCCTTAATATAATATCATATAGGTTTTGCTTATTTTCAGGAATTAAAAAATAATCCTTATAATCACAATATTCCAATCCATTCACTATACTATTCAAACCTTGAAGCATACTGTAAAAAGTGTATTTTCTTGACACTTCACGGCTGTAATCATTTTGATAATGACCTGACTCTATTAAAACCGTTGGGTATCCTGCCTTTTGAAAATTGTCTCCTGTCGCTGTTGGATAGAATTCATCAGTATATCTTCCTAACTGATCTGGAATAAAATCGTCAAGCAACGATTTAATCCCCGAAATAACAGACATGGTTACTTTTCTGCCCTCCGTTATTTCTCTATTCACTTCGGTGGAAGGTGCTAAAAAAGATAAAGTTGCAGGCTTATTCTCTCGCCCAACACTAAAAATTGTTCTTTGATCATGAAGATTAAAGCAAAAATTTGGATTAAATATTTTCAATTCATGATATAAAATTTGACTCTCAGGGGCGGTTTGTTCTACTGCATCTCTATTTAAATCAATATTTTGAGCACTTACTCTGGTGTATTGCTCGGCTCCATCCGGATTTAAAATAGGGATAAAACTAATTTGACAGTGTTCTAAAATCGAATTCCGCAAATGAACAAGTGTTCCCGGATTCTCCATAAACTTTAGCAAATCAAACATGGCTTTAGTTCCGGTACTTTCGTTACCATGCATTTGAGACCAAATCAGTATTTTTTGCGAACCTTTTCCAAATTCAATTTTTTTAATAGATTTCCCTAAAAACGATTTACCTATTTCTGAAATACAAAACGTATCACCTAAATCCTTTATAATTGGATCTATATTTTGTAGGGTTACGTATCTTCCTTTAAGTCCTTTTTGAAAATTTTGCATGTACCAATTTTCAATAAGTAAACGATCAATTTTAGCCATGTTACAAATGTAAACTTTTTTAATTTCACAAATGTAAATTGACGTTTAGTTGGAATAGTTTACAAAAGTAAACTGTTCTGTGTTATTCTGACACGAATCCTTTAAATTTATATTCAATTAAACATTAAATATATTTATACAATTCATAACTAGTTATTTGTATATTTTTTATTAATGTATTAGTAGAGATTTATATTAAAAAATATCATCACTCTAATTGTTTTTTTTGTAAGTTTTATAAATTCGATTACATTTGTAAATAACAATATAGTTTACAATGATAAACAGTGATGATTTTGCTAGAAGACTTAAAAGTGTTATGGATTTTTACCAACTTTCAGCGTCGCAATTTGCCGATAAAATTGATGTTCAGAGGTCGAGTATTTCTCATCTCTTATCGGGAAGAAACAAACCTAGTTTAGACTTTGTCTTGAAAATAATTAAAACCTTTGATGAGGTTGAATTGTATTGGCTACTCAATGGAAAAGGTACTTTTCCTAAAGTAGAAACAATCGAAGATAAGCTACCCCCTATCATAAGTCAAAATACAGTGCAAAAAAAACTCCCAGAATTTTCCGGGAGTAATGAATCAATTGAAAGAATTGTTATTTTTTTTAAAGATGGTACTTTTAAGGAATATCGACCTTAATTTAATAATCACCTAGTGTTTCAGGATTTTGAGCCAATGCAATCTCCAGTTGCTCATCGTTAGGAGCTTTACCATGCCAAGCATGCGTATGCATCATAAAATCTACACCATGTCCCATGATGGTATGCAACAAAATACAGACGGGTTTACCTTTACCGGTTTTAGATTTCGCCTCTTTCAAAGCTTTTTGAATAGATTCAATATCATTTCCTTTATCTACCTCCAAAACATCCCAACCAAATGCTTCAAATTTAGCTTTTAAATCTCCTAACGGCATTACATCATTTGTAGAGCCATCTATTTGCTGTCCGTTATAATCTATCGTTGCAATTAAGTTATCCACTTTTTTTCCTGCAGCATACATCACAGCTTCCCAAATCTGTCCTTCCTGTAGTTCTCCATCACCATGAAGCGTATAGACCAAATGGCTGTCATTGTTTAATTTTTTCGCTTGTGCTGCTCCTAAAGCAACAGACAAACCTTGACCTAAAGAACCTGATGCAATCCGCACACCTGGTAAGCCTTCGTGCGTAGTTGGGTGACCTTGTAATCTTGTATCTAGCTTTCTAAATGTATCTAATTCTTTTACAGGAAAAAATCCACATCTGGCCAAAACACTGTAGTACACTGGTGATATATGACCATTAGATAAGAAAAACAGATCTTCACCTCCACCGTTCATATCAAAATTAGTATTATATTCCATTACATCTTTGTAAAGAACTGTTAGAAATTCTGTACACCCCAAAGATCCTCCTGGATGACCTGAATTTACTGCATGAACCATCCTCACAATATCTCTTCTTACTTGGGTAGTGAAATTTTCTAAATCTTGAATCGTGGACATAATTATTTATTTTGGACTGCAAAAATATCAAACTCTGTTTAAAACCAGCAGAAAATATTGAAAATAGTCAATAAACTTTGAAAAAGTTTTAGCCAAACAAGTCTTCGCTATCGATAATGATAGATTCAATAAACTGATCGCTTAAAACCATATCATCGTGTAAAACTTTATCATTGGCTATAAAAGGAACCTCATTGCGGTAGGCCTCAAGGAAATTTTCTAAAAAAACTGAAGTTTTTAAGGGTCTACGAAAATACAATGCCTGAGAAGCATTCATCAATTCAATCGCTAAAATGGTCTGAACATTATCTATGATTTTTTTTGCTTTGGTTGCTGCATTGGCGCCCATACTCACATGATCTTCTTGTCCGTTACTAGAAACAATCGAATCTGTTGATGCAGGTGTGGCATATTGTTTATTTTGGCTAATGATGCTGGCAGCGGTATACTGAGGTATCATAAAACCACTGTTAAGGCCTGGATTATCTACTAGAAACGGGGGTAATTCTCGCGCACCTGATATGAGTTGAAATATTCTTCTCTCTGAAATACTACCAATTTCTGCGAATGTCATGCCTAAAAAGTCCAAAGCAAAGGCCAAAGGTTGCCCATGAAAATTACCTCCTGATATAATTCGATCTTGATCAACAAATATATTCGGATTGTCTGTAACCGAATTAATCTCTACCAACATTGTCTTTTCTACATAACGCAATGCATCTTTGACTGCGCCGTGAACCTGCGGTATACATCTAAAAGAATATGGATCCTGTACGTGCTTTTTTGATTGCTTCATCAATTCACTGCCTTTTAAAAAAGTTCTTACGCGTTCTGCAGTTTTCAGCTGTCCTCGATGTGGACGAATAAGGTGAATCATTGATTCAAAAGGAGATAAGCTCCCGTTAAAAGCCTCAAGAGAAAGCGATCCGATCAAATCTGCCAAATAAGATAATTTGAACGATTTAAGTAAGAGGTGAATGCCATAAGCACTCATAAATTGTGTTCCGTTCAACAGTGCCAATCCTTCTTTAGAGGATAAAGCAATCGGCTCCCAATCAAACAATTCTAGTATATCTTTTGCTTTTCTTTTCTCTCCATTGTAAAACACCTCACCTTTCCCAATCAGCGGTAAACTCAAATGGGCCAAGGGAGCTAGATCTCCTGAGGCGCCCAAAGACCCTTGTGTATAAACTACCGGATAAATATTATAATTAAAAAAATCTACTAACCTGTCAACCGTTTTTAATTGTACACCCGAAAATCCGTAACTTAAGGATTGGATTTTAAACAATAGCATTAATTTAACTATTTCAAGAGGCACAACTTCACCGGTTCCACAAGCATGAGACATCACTAAATTCTCTTGTAATTTTTGAAGCTGATCTCTATTAATTTTTACATTGTACAGCGAGCCAAACCCAGTATTGATACCGTAAATAGGATCATCACTTTTTTTCAGTTTCGCGTCTAAATACGTTCTACATACGACAATTTTTTCAATAGATTCTTCAGATAATTTAAGCTTCACATCATTATGGAGAATATCATAAATTTTTGGAAGATCTAACTGTTCTCTATTGATAAAGTGGTAGATAGTCATAACGATAAATTTTGCGCAAATTAGTCATTTTTTGATCTTTAGAATCCTAACTTTTCATCGAAACTTTAAAATTTATGTTAAATCGATTTTCTTAAGGATCAAATATGCATTTAATATTATCTTTGGCAGTTAAAAAAAGATATACTGTGAGATATTTATTATTTATTTTTTCGATTACACTTTTTATTTCTTGTAACAAACAGGAAGAAGATATTAAGAATTATGCCCTTCTCAATGGGAAGGTGATAAATCATTCTGAAAACATCATCAAGCTTCGGGATATTGACAATAAAATAATTAAAGAAATAGAGATTTCTACAGACGGAAGTTTCAATGATACACTCGAAAACATTGTTACCGGCTATTACCGGATCTCGTTAGATAAAGAAAGTTCGACGATTTTTTTAAGTCCCGGTACAGACATATCGGTCAATTTAGATTATCAACAATTCGATGAAACCTTAATTTTTGAAGGAAATGGCAGTGCAGAGAACAATTATTTGTCTGCTACTTATTTAAAAAACGAAAATATGGGAGACACACTAACCTATGCATACCTGGGCAGCCTGGATGAAGCTAGTTTTATCAAGACAGCACTTGATCTTAAAACTAAACAGTTAGCATTTATGACTAGTCAGTTGGGTATTAGTGAAGAGTTTAAAGAATTGGAAGAAGCAAATTTATTATACACTTGGGCTAATCGAATGCAGAATTATGAAGCACAGAGAAGGTATGTATCAGGTGATGAGGAGTTTAAAGTGTCGGATGAATTTAACACTTTTAATGAAGGGTTAAGATTGGATGATCAAAGTTTAGCTAATTTGTCGAGTTATAGAAATTATCTACAGAATTATTACGGAGCTCAAATTGCTTCTGATGAGAACCTTTCGAAAGATTATTCTTTGAACTATATAAAGTTAATCGCAAAGGAGGTAGAAAATGAGGCGCTTAGAAATAGTTTGCTTTATGCTAATGCACAATATGGTATCACTTTTACTTCAGAAGTGCAACCTTATTATGATATTTTTATGGCTTCATCTAGTAATGAGGAACACAAAAAAGAAATTACAGAAAAATATGAAAAACTCATCAAAGTAGCTGCCGGTAAACCATCTCCAAAATTCATAAACTATGAGAACATCGATGGAACAACGACATCTTTGGATGATTTGAAAGGAAAGTTTGTTTATGTAGACGTCTGGGCAACTTGGTGCGGGCCCTGCAAAAGAGAAATTCCGCACCTAAAAGAGATCACTGAAGCATATAAAAATAAAGAAATAGCTTTTGTGAGTATGAGTATTGATAATCCCAAAGATCATGACAAGTGGGAGCAAATGGTGGCTGAAGAAAATTTAAAAGGCATACAAATTTTTGCTCCAAACGCGTGGGAGTCTGATTTTGTTCAAGATTATAGTATCCTTGGTATCCCAAGGTTTATTTTAATTGATAAGGAAGGAAATATTGTAAATGCTAATGCCCCACGTCCGTCACAAGAAGAATTGACAGAATTATTGAATTCACTCAACATCTAATTTAGTTAAAAGAATAAAACCAAAAAATAAACATGAAAAAAAAGAATTTATTAAAAAGTATCTTTCTAATTGCCACATTGGGTCTATTAGTCATCGGATGTAAGGAAGCAGCACCAAAAGATTATGTTACAATAAAAGGTAAGATTAAGAATAAGAAAAGTGAAAAATTAACGATTCAAGGCAATAATAATTTTTCAAAAGAAATACTTGTCAATGATGATGGTTCTTATAGCGATACTTTAAAAGTTACCGACGGATTTCACGGTATCACAGATGGAACCCAACAGTCTGTTTTACATTTGAGAAATGGTTATGATTTCACCCTGAATTTTGATGCAAATGACCTTAAAAACACGGTCGAATTAGAAGGGAGAGGTGCGGGTACTAACCAATATATGTTTGATAAAATGGCGTACATTGATGAACTGGATTTAATGAATAATATCGATGAAATATTCACCCTTGAAAAGCCTGAATTTGATGCTAAAATGCAAGAGATCCTTAAAAGAAACGAACAATTGCTTGAAGAGGCGGAAGATTTAGATCCGGAAGTAAAAAAACAAGAACAAGACGCGAATCTCAAAATGATCACCTTTTTTAATAATAATTATGAAGTTGAGCACAGCCGGTTAATGGCTTTCAAGCCTGGTACTATTTCTCCTAAGTTTAGTTTTCCTGATGTCAATGGCAAGGTAGTATCCTTAGATGACCTCAAAGGGAAATATGTTTATGTAGATGTTTGGGCAACTTGGTGTGCGCCATGTAAAAGAGAAATTCCTTTTTTGAAAGAATTGAATGCGCAGTACAAGGGAAAGGATCTCGAAATTGTTAGTTTATCTATTGATAAAATTGATGATAAAGAAAAATGGTTGGCCATGGTAAAGGAAGAAAATTTACAAGGCATTCAATTACTTGCGAATCAAGAGTGGAATTCAGACTTTGTAAAAGATTACAATATTCAAGGAATACCGAGATTTATTCTGATTGATAAAGAAGGTAAAATTGTGGATGCTGATGCACCAAGACCATCTGATCCAAGACTCATAGAACTTTTCAACAAATTGGAAATATAAGAAGAGAGGCGAAAGCCTCTTTTTTTATTTATACTTAACTGGAACAGGGGTAGAATTTACCAAATCTAAGACATAATTGTATTCATATTGTTTTGCCAACTCTTTGTCCTGACAAATAAGCACTGATTCATGACTTTTATCTGCTGACCATTTATCGAGGTTAAAACTGCCAACTGAAACAACAAAACGATCTAGCATAAATGATTTTGAGTGCATATATTGAAAATAAAACCAGACATCAATATTCTTTTTTTGTTGTGCTGCACGTAAAAATGGATAATTTCTGTGCGCTGCCTTTCTATCTAGTTTTTCCGCTACCACAGGGTATGCTTTTCCAAATAACCACTTATCATTTTTGACAAACGATTGTCTTTTCATGTGGCTGCTCAATTCACCATAACCACCATCAATTCCATTTGAAATTAAATTAATTTCTTTCCCATTTTCGCCCAATTCAAACAGTTTATTCCAAAGTTGTTGTTCCCAACCTTCAAAAAAAGAATACGCATTTTTATCCTTTAAATTAAAATTTACCTTGCCAGTATTTAAGTCGATTTTATATTTGACTTGATTTAAATATTGCAAATAAACTTTTGCAATCAAATTTTTATCATTTTGCGGACCTTGAATAATATACCTGCACACTCCCATCATCCGAGAATCTGGATTTTCCAATTTTTCTTGATAGATCGCTGTACCTCTTTTTTTATCTAAAACTTCGGCATCAAGTCTACTACTCAAAGATTTTTGAAAATCTTTTATATATCGGATCTGATCTTCAGTACATTTTTTTTGATAATTATATTTTTCTAGAATTTCTATTACACTTTTAGAAATATCGGTCACGGCAGGGCCCCTCACCAACAAATCAGAATCCCGACTTTGATGATTAAATCCTGTTGAAATATTATCACTGTTTAATATATTCTGACCTCCAACAATAGCGGTTTCCTCATCAAAAACCCATATTTTATTGTGAAACAAAGCCCTTTTATGATTGTCATATTTTAGAAGGTCATCGGCGTAAATAACTGTAATGTTGTTCTTAGGAAACTCCTTTAATCCCTTTTTCATCATTAATTTTGTCCAAACTTTCTCTACCACTAAAACGATATGCACTCCTTCCTTTGACTTTTTAATTAATTCATTGGCCATTACCATAGCACTTGAATCTTTATAAAAAGACATCACCGCAATTAAAATGCTTTTCTTGGCATTTCTTACTAATTCTAACTTTTTATCAAAGGAATAGCCGTTTTCCAGTAATTCTAATTCATTTCCAAAAGTCAAATTTGTTCCTGAAAGTTGGTCTACTAACTGATGAAAATTTTGAGAAAAAAATTCAGAACTAATTGTATCATAATCTATTAATGTTCTTTTTTTATCGTAAAACTTTAAACTTTCTCTAAGTTGTTTTACAGGAGGATGATTAAGACTTTTCCAATCAAAAAACTGATAATAGTCTTTACTGAACTTATATGATTTTAAAGAATAAAGCTGTCTTTGGAATGCGTTTTTTTTGGCTTCCAAAAAATCTTCACCTTTAAAATTTTCTATATAGGCTACTTCATTTAGTGTATAAAGGTTTTGAATAGATTCAGGCGCTAAAAAAAGTTCTGATACAATTGTAGAATCTTCATTATTAATCAAGAAAGTCAAATCATTTGGCAGGAGATCTACTTTTTCGTAATTTATATTGAAGAATTCTAAACTTGACAAGGGTGATTTGTTCAAATAAGGTATGTATTCTGAATTAAAATAAAGATCGATATTCTCAATGTTTGTTTTAAAAGAACTAACAGCTTCAGATCCAAATAATGAAGGCTTTTCAGTTTTACTTTTACTTGGCGTCACATCAGATTTAAAGGCATACAAGTCTTTCTGAGCATAAACCTTGATGGTGAATGCCAGTACTAAAATAATTTGAATATAGCTTTTAAAACAAACCAACATATAACGGATCGTATTTCGAAACTTTAATAATAAATTTAAAAAAAAATATTTTGTTGAAGTTTAATTTGAATAAAAATGATAAATTTAAACCAATATCAACCAAAATCAAATCATTTATGAAATTATTAAACCAAACCATTAAATTTTACTTGACACTTGTATTAGTAGGTGTTCTTGTAATGTCTTGTGCCCGGATTGATTATCCTAGCATATCTTCAAACCCAACAAACAATTATCAATACGGCCAGGTGATATGGCATGATCTCATTACACCAAATCCTGAAAAGGCCATGGAGTTTTATGCTTCGATGTTTGGCTGGACTTATGAAACGCTTGGTAAAGAGGGCAGTCAACAATACCATGTCATTTATAACAACGGGAAAGCCATCGGTGGAATTATTGAGTTAAATGCAACAGAGCATCCGGCAGGAGAATGGCTGAGTTCTATTTCTGTACCTGATGTTGAAAAAGCAGTTGCCTACAATACTCAAAAAGGAGGTAAAACCATGTTTAAAATTGCTCATTTTCAAGGGAGAGGTAAATCTGCTTTGGTAAGGGATCCACAAGGGGCATACATTTCTTTTGTGCACTCCGACAGTGGAGATCCTACATTTGTTTCTGAAAATAATAACTGGCTTTGGAATGAATTATGGACAAGTGATTTGGATGCATCACTCATTTACTATCAAGGTTTAGTGCCCTATAAAGCCAATAAAGTGGAGGGTCAAACTGTTCCTTATTTTTTGTTTGAAAATAATGGCAATAAACTATCAGGCGTAATGAAAAATCCTGTAGAAAACATGCGTTCTGCATGGGTTCCTTATATTAAGGTAACGGATGTAAATGCAATTTCTGAGAAGGCTGAAACTTTAGGGGCAGTAATCATGCTTGAACCGGATCAGAGCATCAGAAATAATACTGTCGCCATTATCCAAGATCCCAATGGAGCTCCCTTTGCAGTTCAAATTTGGAATAACTAATTAAATCTTTTCGTTATGAAACTTAAAAAAATAATATCTATCATACTTTTACTTTTTGTCTTTTTTATTCTTGAATCTTGCAGCAGCATGCATACAAATGTTGGTCTCGACATGACCTTTGGACCCAATGGTCCGCGCGTTACCCCAAGTGTAGGCGTAAATATGTATGGCGGAGGTAGGTGGTAGATTTAAAAAATCACTATTTTGAAGTGCCCCCAAAAAGTTAAACTATTTGGGGGCATTTTTATGGTTTTAGTAATCGGATCATATCTTCTGTTATTCGTTTAGGTCTATGACTTTGGGCATCTATTAAACACCATGTTGACTTCACTTTAACCAAAATTGTCTCACCTATTTTTATTTCCACATATCTATCAGACAGTACACCTTTCGAAGTGCCAACCCAAGTTGATATAGTTAATACGTCATTTAAAAGTGCCGACTTAAAATACTCGATCACATGTTTTCTTACCACCCAATAATAATCCTGCACATGATCTTTGGCTAGCTCTTCCCAATGTAATTTTGCAATTTCATTCACCCATTCTAAATAAACGACATTATTAACATGATGTAAGCGATCAATATCTTTAGCTTCTACTTTTTTGGTAATGGTATATTTAGACGAATAAATCATAACTCAGGCTTTGTGTCTTTGTTTCAAAATAGAAAGAACATCTTTTAATGAATAACCTTTGGCCTGTAATAAAATTAAATAGTGAAAGAGTAAATCTGCAGATTCGTTTAAAAACAATTCATCATTATCGTCTTTTGCCTCAATCACAACTTCTACGGCTTCCTCTCCTACTTTCTGAGCGATCTTATTGATTCCTTTATCAAAAAGTGATTTTACATAAGAAGATTTATTTTCAACATCTTCTCTTCTGTTTTCAATAACTTTTTCAAGTTTTGAAATAAAATCAAATTCTGAGCTGTTTTGTTCGCCCCAACAATTATCTGTTCCTTTATGGCAAGTAGGCCCGATAGGATTTACCTGAACAAGTAAAGTATCTTGGTCACAATCGTTTTTCATACTGACAAAATGGAGAAAATTTCCACTTTCCTCGCCCTTTGTCCATAATCTATTTTTACTTCGACTAAAAAAAGTAACTTTCTTTAATTCATATGTTTTTTTAATGGCATCTTCATTCATATAACCTAGCATCAAGACTGTTTTTGTTTCAGCATCTTGAATTATGGCCGGAATCAAACCATTATCGAACTTTGAAAAATCTATTTGTATCATAATCTCATGGCAATTCCTTGCCCATTTAAATATTGTTTTAAGAAGTTTATTTCCATTTCTTTATAGTGAAATACACTTGCTGCTAAAGCTGCGTCTGCTAAACCCAACTTAAAGGCATCCGCAAAGTCTTCCTTTTTTCCTGCACCTCCTGAGGCAATAACTGGTATATTAATTAATTCTGTCATTCTTTTTAAAGCTTGATTGGCAAAACCACTTTTGGTACCGTCATGATCCATGGATGTAAACAGTATCTCTCCTGCACCCCTTTGTTCAACTTCCTTAACCCAATCGAATAGGTCAATATCTGTAGGTACTTTCCCTCCCACCAAATGAACTTTCCAATGTCCGTTAATTTGTTTCGCATCTACAGCCACAACAATACACTGTGCGCCGAATTTATTCGATAGTTCATTGATCAGGTTTGGATTTTTAACTGCAGATGAGTTTATGGAAATTTTATCTGCACCTGCATGTAAAAGATCATAAACATTTGAAATAGAGGAAATACCACCCCCAACTGTAAAAGGAATGTTGATCTGTTGTGCCACTTTAGTCACTAAATCTATCAATGTTTTTCTTCTTTCTTCTGTGGCAGAAATATCCAAGAATACCAATTCATCTGCCCCAGTTTGACTGTAATATTTGGCTAATTCTACAGGATCTCCAGCATCCTGAAGATCTAAAAAATTGATCCCTTTCACTGTTCTTCCATTTTTAATATCCAAACAAGGAATGATTCTTTTTGTAATCATTTTAATCGTTTAATATAAATTTAGTCAAATCAGCTAGTGAAATTCTATTTTCATAGATGGCCTTTCCAATGATAGCTCCTTCACATCCTAATTTTTTTAAATCTTCTAAATCATTTATCGTCGTAATTCCACCACTTGCAATGAGATTAATTTCTGGTAATTTAATCAACATCTCTTTATACAAGTCTAATGATGGACCTTGAAGCATACCATCTTTTGCAATATCTGTACTAATAACATATTTAATTCCTTTTTTTTGATAAGCTTCTACGAAAGGAATCACATCCATTTCAGATGCCTCGAGCCAACCATTTGTAGAAATTTTTCCATGATCAGTATCAGCACCTAAAATAATTTTCTCATTACCATATTTCTTCAGCCACTTTTGAAATAAATCTGGATTTTTTACTGCGATACTACCACCCGTTACTTGTTTTGCTCCTGATTCATATGCAATACGAATATCTTCATCTGATTTAATGCCTCCACCAAAATCGATGTATAAAGCAGTTCTAGTTGCTATTTTTTCAAGAATTTTGTGGTTATGAATTTTGCTGGACTTCGCTCCGTCCAAATCTACCAAATGTAAATATTGTATTCCGTTCGCCTCAAATTCTTTCGCCACTTCAAGAGGGTCTTCATTATAAATAATTTGTGTATTGTAGTCCCCTTTGGTTAACCTTACGCATTTGCCATTAATAATATCTATTGCCGGAATTATTCTCATCAACTTATAATTTTAAAAAATTATCTAACAATTTTTCACCAGCTAAACTACTTTTTTCAGGATGAAACTGAACCCCATAAAAATTATCTTTTTGAATTGCGGTACAATAGTCAAACCCATAAAATGAAGTCGCAATAGCATAATTGTTTTTGGGAATATAAAAACTGTGCACCAAATACATATATTCATTTTCCGCAATCTCTTCGAAAAGCGGTGATTTTAATTGTTTGATTTGGTTCCAACCAATTTGCGGAACCTTTACTGAACTTGGAAATTTCAATACAGGAACATCAAAAACACCTATTCCTTCAGTAAAACCTTCTTCATTTGCTCCACAAAGCAGCTGCATACCGAGGCAAATTCCCAAAACAGGTTGTGTCAATTTAGAAATGATCTGGTCTAATTTTTTTTCTTTTAGAATTTCCATGGTACTGCTCGCCTCACCTACGCCCGGAAAAATCACCTTATCTGCCTGTTGAATTACATCCGCATCTTCAGATAATTGCGCCTCATAACCCAGTCTGTTTAAAGCAAATTTTACGGATTGCACATTTCCCGCTCCGTAATCAATTAAAACAATGTTTTGTTTTGTATTCATCATTACAACAATCCTTTGGTACTTGGTAGAATTAGTTTATCAGGGTCTCTTTTTATAGCTACTTTGATCGCTTTTGCAAATGATTTAAAAATTGCTTCAATTTTATGGTGTTCATTATTTCCTTCTGCCTTAATATTTAGGTTTGCCCTCGCACCATCTGTAAATGATTTAAAAAAATGAAAGAACATCTCTGTAGGCATTTCTCCAATTTTTTCTCTTTTAAATTCTGCATCCCATACCAACCAATTCCTTCCTCCAAAATCAATAGCAACTTGAGCCAGACAGTCGTCCATGGGCAAGGTAAAACCATATCGTTCAATACCTAATTTATTTCCTAATGACGAATGAAAAACCTCTCCCAAAGCAATAGCCGTGTCTTCAATCGTATGGTGCTCATCTACCTCTAAGTCTCCCTTTACCGAGATATTGAGGTCCATTCCTCCATGACGCGCCAACTGATCTAACATGTGATCAAAAAATGGCAGACCTGTATCTATTTTAGATTTACCCGTTCCATCGAGATTTAGTTCAATTTTTATATCAGTTTCATTGGTTTTTCTCTCTATGGTTGCTTTTCTTTTATTTAATTTTAAAAAAGCATAAATCTCTTCCCATGAAGTTGTTTCAAGACAAATCCAGCGATCTAATTCATTTCTTTTTACACTCAATTCATCCTTTCCCAAATCACTTTGATTATTGATGTAAATAGCTTTTGCATTTAGGTTTTTAGCTAATTCTACATCCGTAATTCTATCACCAATAACAAATGAATTTTCGAGATCATATTTATCGGAAAAATATTTGGTCAGTAAACCGGTTCGCGGTTTTCTATTTGGAGAATTTTCTTCAGGATAACTTGGATCTATGAATTGTTCTTCAAAAAAAACACCTTCATTTTCAAAAGTTTTGATGATGAGGTTATGAACGGGCCAAAAAGTGCTTTCAGGAAATGAATCTGTACCTAAACCATCTTGATTGGTAATCATGACCAATTCAAAATCAAATTCCTTTACTATTTTAGATAAATTTGAAAACACCTTTGGATAAAAAACAAGTTTTTCGAAACCATCAACTTGTAAGTCTTCAGGTTCTTTTATCAAGGTTCCATCTCTATCAATAAATAATACTTTTTTCATATTAATCCAGATTTGTAAAAATATCCATTAGTGAGGTCATTTCTTGCTGCGTTCCGATTGTAAACCTCAAGCAATTTTCACATAAAGGCTCATGTGTTCTATTTCGTACTACTACTCCTTTTTCAATTAATTGTCTATATCGTAAATTGGCATTATCAACTTTAACAAGCACAAAATTAGCATCGGAAGGAAAGACTTTTAACACTTTTTTATTTTTATTTAAATAATTTATAAACAAACTTTTAGATGTATTTATTTCACTTACTTCTTTATTTATTAATCTATAGTTGTCAAGTTTTTCGATCGCTGCATTTTGTGTTAAAATATTGATATTATAAGGTGGTTTTATTTTATTTAAAACCTCTATAATTTCTTTTGAGCCATAACAGATTCCCAACCTAATGGCAGCGGATCCGAGGGCTTTTGAAAAAGTTTGGGTGACAATCAAATTTGGATATTTTTCAAGCTTTTCAATCCAACTCTTCTCATTGCTGAAATCTATATAAGCCTCGTCTATTACAACAATTCCATCAAAATTATCAAGAATTTTCTCTATCGAACGTACTCTTATATTATTTCCTGTAGGATTATTCGGGGAGCATATAAGAATTAATTTAGTATTATCATCAATAGAATCTAATATGAGATTGGTATTTGGCTGAAAGGCTTCATCTAGCAGCACTTCCTTAACGTTTATATCATTGAGGTTCGCCAGAACTTTATACATGCCATAAGTTGGAGGAAGTATGATCACATTGTCCCGACCGGGGTTACAAAACGCTCTAAAAATTAAATCTAAAATTTCATCACTTCCATTGCCCAACAAGATATTCTCAATGTTAACACCTTTTATATCAGCTAATTTTGCTTTCACGCTTCTCTGCTGAGGATCGGGATATCGATTTAGACCATTTTCATAGGGGTTTTCATTCGCATCAATAAATACTTTATCCGCACCCAGTTCTTTAAATTCATCTCGAGCAGAAGAATAAGCGTTCATTTTTATAACGTTTGGCCTGATTAATTTTTGTAAGTTAAAATTTGCACTCATTTTAAATCCTTTAATCTTACTGTAACTGCATTTTTATGGGCATCCAATCCCTCCGTTGCTGCCATAATTTCTATGGCTGAACCAATGCCCTTTAGACCTGTTTTTGAAATTTCTTGAAAAGTAATTGACTTCATAAACGAGTCTAAATTAACACCGCTGTAGGCCTTAGCAAATCCATTTGTCGGTAATGTATGATTTGTACCTGAGGCGTAATCTCCCGCACTTTCAGGCGTATAATTACCGATAAAAACGGAGCCTGCATTTTTAATCGTGGAAACAAAAAAATCGTTATCCTCAGTGCAAATTATAAAGTGCTCAGGTGCATATAAATTGATTAAATCAATTGCTTCCTGATTGTTTTGAACAATGATGATTTTTGAGTTTTCAATTGCTTTTTCTGCAATATTCTTTCTGGGTAATTTCTGGATCTGATTATTTACTTCAATCTCAACTTTAAGGGCAAAATCTTTATCCTTACTTACTAAAATCACCTGACTATCTGTACCATGTTCCGCTTGCGATAGAAGGTCTGCTGCCACATAGACCGGATTAGCGGTATGATCTGCCAATACTAATAACTCACTAGGTCCGGCGGGCATATCAATCGAAATCCCGTACTGGGTAGAAATTTGCTTGGCTACCGTTACAAATTGATTTCCAGGACCGAATATCTTATCTACTTTCAAGACTGTTTCTGTTCCAAAAGTTAGCGCACCAATGGCTTGGATACCACCAATCTTGAATATTTTTGTCACCCCGCAAAGCGCAGCTGTATATAAAATCGCCGGGTGCACAAATCCTTGATCATTTGGTGGTGTACATAAAATAATTTCATCACAGCCTGCAATAGTGGCAGGTAAAGCTAACATCAGAATTGTAGAAAAGAGAGGTGCTGTACCTCCAGGTATATAAAGACCCACTTTTTCAATAGCTCTTTTTTCTTGCCAACAAATAACACCAGGCGAAGTTTCAATTTTCTTAATTTCTCTTTTTTGTGAACTATGAAAGGTCTCTATATTTGTTTTAGCTACTTTAATAGCTTCTTTCAATTCTTTTGAAAGCGCATTCTTCGCATCCGTAATTTCTTTAGTACTCACTTCAAAATTACTCAGATCAACATTGTCAAATTTTAAAGAATATTTTTTAATTGCGGTATCACCTTCTTTTTGAATCTCCTCAAATATCTCTTGAACCAAAGGCTGAATATGAGAAAAAGTGGCTGTTGGTCTCTGTAATAGTTCGTACCAATCTTTTCTTTCGGGATATATAATTTTCTTCATCACAAAAAGTTTTAAAGAACCATTTTTTCTATCGGTATTACGAGTATTCCTTCTGCTCCGGCATTCTTTAATTCATCAATCAACTCCCAAAATTTAGATTTTTCTATGACTGTGTGAATTGAACTCCAACCGGCAGCCGCCAAGGGCAAAACCGTTGGACTTCTCATTCCGGGTAAGATTTTAACTATATCTTCTATTTTATCATTTGGGGCATTTAACAGCACATAATTTGAGCTTCGCGCCTTTAAAACTGATTTAATTCTAAAATGTAGTTTGTCTAGAATTACTTGCTTTTCTGGTGTAATTATCGGTGAAACTGCAATGACAGCCTCAGAACGAAATAAAACTTCAACTTCTTTTAAGTTATTTTGAAACAAGGTACTACCGCTGCTCACAATATCGCAAATTGCATCTGCCAGACCTATATTTGGTGCAATTTCTACCGATCCAGAGATCTCGTGTAACTCCGCTTCAATACCAAATTGATTCAGATATTTATTTAAGGTATTCGGATAAGATGTCGCAATTTTTTTTCCTTCTAAATCCTTTATAGAATTATATTGAAAAGATTTAGGTACTGCGAGTGAAACTTTACATTTTGAAAAATCGAGCTTTTCTAAAACAGAGATATTACCCCCCTTTTCAACCAAAAGATTTTCTCCAATGATTGCAATATCTACCACCCCGTCTATCAAATATTGGGGAATATCGCTATTTCTTAAAAATAAAATTTCGAGCGGAAAATTAGAAGCAGAAGATTTTAGTTGATTTAATCCATTGCTCACAGAGATACCGGCATCTTTTAAAATATTTAATGAATCTTCGTTTAGTCTACCCGACTTTTGAATGGCAATTTTTAATTGTGTCATGTTATTTTAATTATTTTTCTAAGCACCTCAATGGGAAAGAAAAAACCCGTTTGATGTGCTCAAACGGGTTAATATTTTATGATTATATCACAGCATATTTAGCTCGCTTGACGGCAAGTTAAAATATGATGGTGATGTAAATTTTGAATGTTCATTTCTTTTTTCAATCTGCGCAAATATAAAAATAAAATGTTTAGACGTAAAAATGTTTTTGCCATTTTTTTAATAAAAAAATCAATTTCATCAATTTTAATTGTTTTTGAATTAAATATTCTAATGAAAATGAACCAAAGTATACAAAGAACTTAGACTTTGCTAATTAGTTTTATTTCTGTAAATGATTTATTTTTGGCTACTTTATAATAAAAATGAACAAATCTATTTTTTTGTTGTATTTCATCTTTGTGGTAAACCCTTTAGTTTTTGCACAGGATAAAATTGTATTTCAAGATTTTTCTATTCCCTCGAGCATTAGAGCTATCGAGGTGATCAATGATTCTACTTTATTCTTTGCCGGTTCAAACGGTATATTCGGAAAAGTTGTAAATAGTAATATTATCCTAGATTCAATAACAAATAAAGACGGAAGTAAACCAGAATTTAGAGCTGTCACTTATAACGAGAAAAATGTTTTTATCCTGTCTATTGGGAATCCTGCAAAACTTTTTAAAATTGATCCTTTTCACCCTACAATGAGCCCTGTATTGGTGTATTCGGAGGAACACCCACACGTTTTTTATGATGCTATGACCTTTGCCAGTGAGAAAATAGGTTATGCCATGGGAGATCCTACCGATGATTGTCTTTCTTTCATAAAAACCGAAGATGGTGGTCATACTTGGAAAAAAACTGATTGTAATTCATTGCCAAAAATCATTAAAGGCGAGGCTGCATTTGCCGCGAGCAATACCAATATCAAGGCTGTCAAAAATTTTGTTTGGATGGTTTCAGGTGGAAAAGCTTCTCGTGTTTTTGCAAGCCATAATTACGGTATAAATTGGAAAGTAGTCCAAAGTCCAATTGTTCAAGGAAAAGAAATGACGGGCATTTATTCTTGTGATTTCTATGACGAAAAAAGCGGTATTATTATGGGTGGCAATTGGGAGAATAAGTCGGAAAATACTGCTAACAAAGCGGTTACAAAAGATTCCGGAGATACCTGGACTTTAATTGCAAATAATAACTTACCTCCTTATATCAGTTGTGTCAGATTTGTCCCCAATACCAATGGAAAAGAAATCATGGCAGTATCGACCATGGGAATCTATAAATCCGGAGATGGTGGTGAACACTGGATGAAAATTTCAGATCGTCCTTTTTATACAATCCGTTTTACAAACAGAACTACTGCCTGGCTGGCAGGGAATAAACAAATTTCAAAAATAACATTTCATGAATAGGTTTTTTACGCTCCTTCTTTTAACACTGTTTCTCTCCATTATATCATGTAAGAAAAGTGAAATTGGCAATCAGATGGGTTGCGTTTCGCACAAGTCATTTTCAGATACGAAAGTTTATAAAGACGCATTAAAAAAATTTAAACTAGAATTGCCAAAAGATTGGAAAACACAACTTTATGTTGATGAATATAAATCAGAAATATATACTGCCGATACGACCATAGAATTGACAAGTTCCTTTATTTTAGACGTAGCGTGGCATCAGGGATCGGTTGAATTTAATGAAGAATTTGTTAAAAAATTTGTCGACATTCAATTAAAAAACGAACTTTTGCTTTTAGAACAAGGAGAGATGACGGTTAAAGGATTTCCTGCTTTTTATGATCATTCTAAAGGTCATCAAAATGGTTTTGATTTTAATTTTATCCAAATTTATATCAAGACAAAACCGGATGAGTATTATACGCTTAGCTCTAAGGTTTATGGTATAGAAAATATTGATGAAAGGTTATGTACATCCTTGGCAATATTAGACGATTTAGAATTCATCGAATAATTCAACTTCAAAAAGATATACACTAAATTATTCATTTTAGCGTTTTATTTAAAAAATGCTATGAGAATAAAATCGCTTTTATTCTTCCTTTGGATATGGGTTATTGTTTCCTGTAATCAGAGTGAAGAGGAAATTTACTTGCAAAGTGTTGATCAGTATGGAAAAAGTATCAACCAAACAACTTCAACATCTGATAAATTTGATCAAAATAACGCTGTTGAAAATTCAGAAATCAAGGATTGTGGAGATCCGGTTGTTTATGAATTAATTGCTGGTCAAAATATCGATGTAGGCGAAATTACCGTCACCAATGACGACACTAAGATCTACATCACCTATGAAACATCAGGTGATTGGTGGTTAACAGAAACTCATTTGTTCGTAGGTGAGAAATCTGATTTACCGGTTACTCAAAGCGGAAATCCTAAAATAGGTCATTTTCCGTATCACGGGGAACATGGGCATGTTCAATCAGTTCAATTCACGGTTGATATCAATAATAATTGGTCTGCAAATCATAATGGCGAATTATGTATTATCATCTCCATGCATGCATCTGTGGTTTCGAAAAACAGTGAAGGAATTATTAAGCAGTCTGAAACTGCCTTTGGAAAAGGGGAATTAGCCATTGAATTTAATGGAAGCCGATGGGGTTGGTATCACAATTTCTGTCTTAATACTTGCGATTACAACGATGAAAATGAATCCAACTCCTCCTCTGAGAATGGAAATGATGGTTCTGGTCATAATACCAATGAGCCAGGAGGTGGTGGTGACTTAACTCATTTTGGTTTTATCAAAAATGACATAAAAGATTGCTTTTCTTTTCAAGAATTAAATCAACTGAACTGGGGATGGGCAAATCAATTTGATTATAATTCTTTAATTGATCCGCAATCCCAAGAATATCCTATTTATATTCAGATTGAGGATAATTGCTCTGAAAACAGCTTGATCGAGGTAGGTAAAGTGAGTTTGACCATATTAGGATCAAATACAGAATATCCTGAACTAGAAATGAAATATACTTTGATGACAAATTATAAAATGAAGGGATTGGAAGTATATGTTGGGTGGATAAATCCAATATCAAATGGCGCTTTAACTAATTCCATAACTTTTCAAAAAATGAGTTTAGACACAAACTCTTACAGTTTCAAAAAAGGAATAATAGATTGGCCCGGAATAAGAACAGAAGGTGAAGCCCCAAAATTTTATGTCATTTCTAAAGTTTCCATATAAGAAATAAAATCATATAATTTAACTGAAATAGGTTGTTTTAAAAAAACAACCTATTTTTTTATGGCCTAAACTCAGGAATTGATATTTTTGACAAAATTTAAAAGATGGAAAATATACTAGAGCGATTTTTGCGTTATGTAAAAATTGATACACAATCAGATCCGGAAAGTGATTCATGTCCGAGTACAAAGAAACAATGGGATTTGGCGAACTTAATTGCCGAAGAATTAAAGGAGATTGGATTGCAAGATGTAAGTATTGATAAAAACGCTTATGTAATGGCCACTTTACCCTCAAATATCACTTATGAAGTACCAACCATAGGTTTTATTTCTCATTTTGATACGAGCCCTGATTTTTCCGGAACTAATGTAAATCCACAGATTCATCAAAATTACGATGGTGAAGACATCGTGTTAAATGAAGAAGAGAATATTATCTTGTCTCCCTCCTATTTTGATGACCTTTTGCTTTATAAAGGACAGACTATTATTACAACCGACGGTAAAACTCTACTAGGTGCTGATGACAAAGCAGGAATTACGGAAATTGTGAGTGCTATGGAATACCTCATTCAGCATCCTGAAATTAAACATGGAAAAATCAGAATAGGTTTTACTCCTGATGAAGAAATTGGAAGAGGAGCACATTTGTTTGACGTAACAAAGTTTGATGCTGACTGGGCTTATACGATGGATGGTTCTCAAATTGGAGAACTGGAATATGAGAATTTTAACGCAGCATCCGGAAAGGTTAAAATTACAGGCAAAATAGTTCACCCTGGATATGCCAAAGGAAAAATGATCAATTCTATGTTGATCGCTTCAAAATTTATCCAAGCTTTGCCCGATAATGAAGTTCCTGAACATACAGAAGGTTATGAAGGATTTTTTCATTTGACCAATGTTAAAGGAGATGTAGAAAGTACCGAACTTCATTATATTATAAGAGATCACGACAGAAAATTATTTGAAAAAAGAAAAGATTTGTTTAGAACAATTGCCGAAAAGTTAAATAAAAATCTGAAGCAAGACTTGGTTAAGGTAGAAATAAAAGACCAATACTACAATATGCGAGAAAAGGTAGAACCCTTAATGCATATTGTTGACATTGCTGAAGAAGCGATGAAAATAGTAGGTATTAAACCGTTGATTAAGGCAATTCGTGGGGGCACTGATGGATCTCAGTTGTCTTACAAGGGGCTACCCTGCCCAAATATTTTTGCAGGTGGACATAATTTTCATGGAAGATATGAATACGTTCCCCTAGAATCGATGCAAAAGGCTACTGAAGTTATCGTAAAAATAGCCGAGTTAACAGCTAAAAAATATCAATCCTAATTATTTAATGGAAAACTCTACATTACTCTCTTTGGCCAACAATTATGGTTGTCCGCTATATGTTTATGACGCAGAAAGAATCATTTTTCAGTATAACCGTTTAACTAAAGCGTTTGCGGGAAACAACCCGTTACAAATCAATTATGCCACCAAAGCCCTTTCGAATATTAGTGTCTTAAAATTATTGAAATCTTTGGGCTCAAATCTAGACTGTGTTTCTATTGGAGAAGTATTATTAGGTCTAGAGGCAGGATTCGAACCTAAGCGAATTTCTTATACACCCAATGGTGTATCGATGAAAGAGCTAGAAGAAGTGCAGCATCTTGGAGCAAAAATCACGATTGATAATTTATATACATTAAGGTTATTTGCGGAAAAATTCCCTGATGCCTCTGTCAGTATTCGAATAAATCCACAAATTATGGCCGGTGGAAATGAAAAAATATCAGTAGGGCATGTCAATTCCAAATTTGGAATTCTGAAACAACATATGGAAGAAGTTCATAGAATTGTGGAAGAAACCGGAATAAATATCATTGGAGTACATATGCACACCGGTTCTGATATTTTGGATGTAGACATCTTCTTAAAAGGATCTGAGGTTCTTATGGGAATTGCAAAAGAGTTTGAGAATCTTGAATTTATTGATTTTGGCGGAGGCTTTAAAGTACCTTATAAAGAAGGAGACAAATCTACGAATATTGAATTATTCGCTGAAAAATTTAAACTACGCTTTAGTGAGTTTTGTGAAGAATATGGTAGAAACCTGATCATGGTTTTTGAACCTGGTAAATTTTTGGTAAGTGAATGCGGCTATTTTTTGGCGAAAGTAAATACGATTAAACCTTCTACAAATATTGTTTTTGTAGCATTAGATACCGGGTTTAATCATTTAATTAGACCTATGTATTACAATGCTTATCATAACATTACGAATATTTCAAAGCCAGAAGGAAAAGAAAAAAAGTACAATATTGTAGGTTATATTTGTGAAACGGACACCTTTGCTCAAGAAAGAGAAATTTCAGAAATCTCTGCTGGAGATATTTTATGTTTTCATAATGCGGGAGCCTATTGTTTTAGTATGGCATCAAATTATAACTCAAGATATTTACCGGCAGAAGTGTTATTTTACAAGGGAAAGGATTATTTGATAAGAGAAGCCGAAACGTTTAAAGACATTCTTAGAAATCAGACTAAAATTGAATTGCCTTTATAGTTTTATTCCGGATATTCTATTCGCAAATGATAGATATTATGCAGTTTTTTCTTAATCACTTTTTTAATTGTTTGAATTTCTTTGAAAGTAATATCTGAGTTCATAAACTGGCCCTGACTCATTTGTGTATTGATCACCTTTTCCACTAATTCATCAATTAATAGGGCTGTAGGTGTTTTTAAGCTTTTTGAGGCCGCTTCGCAGCTATCACACATCATCAAAATAGCTGTTTCTTTCGAGAATGGAATAGGTCCGGGGTATTTAAAATCTTCTATATTGACTTGATCTGGAGTCAATTCTGATTGCATTTTATAAAAATAATAAATGGTATTTGTTCCATGATGTGTTCTGATAAAATCAATCAATCGATCGGGCAAACCATTCTTTTTAGCCATTTCAATCCCTTTTATCACGTGATCTCTGATAATTTTTGCTGAATCTGTTGGGGATAAATCGTGATGTGGACTTACACTGGTTGTTTGATTCTCTGTGAAGTACATTGGGTTTAACATTTTACCTATATCATGATATAGCGCTCCTGCCCTAACCAGCATCGCATTTGCTCCAATTTCGTTTGCCGACGCTTCTGCCAAATTAGCCACCTGCATGGAATGTTGAAATGTCCCTGGTGCTTTTTCATTTAATTCTCTAAGCAAAGTTGAGTTTGTGTCTGAAAGTTCCAACAATGAAACGTCTGATACTAATCCAAAAGATTTTTCATATATTAAAATTAAAAAAAGTGATAAAAATGATAATACTCCGTTCAATGCAAACATACCGAAATAGACCCATTGAATTTTTTGCTCCGATCCATTTTGAATGATCGAAAACGCGAGATATGCCACGGTGTAAATAAGTGTAATTTTGAGAATCGAGACGAACAAATTGGCTCTTCGGTGTAATTCTGAAACGGTTAAGATAGTAACCATTCCTGCAATAATCTGTAAAAAAACAAATTCAAAACTATTGGGTACGATAAATCCTAAAAGTAAAACGGTAAGTACATGCGTAAAAAGCCCGAGTCTAGCATCGAAAAATGCTTTTAAGACAATGGGCAAAATAATAATAGGCACTACATAAAGGTAACCAACAAAATATTTCTGTACGATGGTAACTAAAAAGACAAATAAAACGATGTTAAATAAAATGAAAGTTAGTTTTGTATTATTATGAAAAATTTCGAGTCGGTATTTCTTTAAAAATAAAAACAACATCACCAATACCAAAGCCACCAGTATGGTATATCCTACAACAATCCAGTTATAGCTGGATTTACTCCAGAGCTGCGTGTCATATTCCTTTTTTAAAGAGTCCAAAATTTCATATTTTGACGCATCAACCATATCTCCTTTAGAAATAATTCTTTCATTTTCGGCAACAAAACCTTTTGTAAACGAACGATTTTTCAACTCTTCTTCGAGCGCACGATTCGTTAATTCTTCATCGTAAAAAACATTTGGTTCAAGAATTTCAAAAAAAAGTGAGGTAAAATTATTCTCTAAAGATTCGTAACTGCTGTTTGTAAAATATTGTTGAATAGAACTAACCAATTCATCTGTGGTAAATAAATTGTCAGACAAAATATCCGAAGCTTCATTTCCCAGACGAAGTGTTATTAACTGATTTGATTGAATTTTACTATTATCCGCTTTGTTTAAGAAACCAACCTTATATACGTTATTGATGAATTTTTCACCAAAATTCTTTAACCTCGCCTTGTTCATTTTCAAAGCCAAAGAATCTTTTAAAATAAAATCTACCTTCTTATTATAACTTTCGATTACTTCAGCCTTTACTTCTTCTTTTACAAGGAAAAATAATTGCTTACTTTTTTCAATTTCTTCTTTTTCAGCATTCAATTCCTCAGGAGATTTTTGAATAGAAAAATCAAAGGGCGCATATAAATTCTCGTATTGCCAAGGCTTGCCTTTTTGCAGGTTATATTTGAACTTTCCACCCTTTGGAAAAAAGTATACAATCACCGCTGTAGTGATCAAAAACAACAAAACCTTATAAATTAAAGAATGATTTTGATAATATTTATTGATGAGTTCTTTCATAACTTACTTTGTTTCAAAAGTAATGAATTACTTAAGTAAATCGATCGGTTCGCTTGTTTTTTGACCAGTATTTAAATCGCATCTCACCATTTTAGGGGTATTCATTTCAATTTAATTAAGTAATTTTACGGAAATTTATTACCATGTCAAAAGAAGTTGTTATCGTTTCTGCAGTTCGAACACCTATAGGTAGTTTTTTAGGCGGTTTATCTGAACTATCCGCTCCAAAATTAGGCTCCATCGCTATAAAATCAGCTATTGAAAAAATAAATTTAGACCCTAAATTCATCGATGAAGTTTTTATGGGCCAAGTTGTGCAGGCCGGTGCAGGTCAGGCACCTGCAAGGCAAGCAGCACTTTTTGCCGGAATACCAGATCATGTTCCTTGTACTACTGTAAATAAGGTTTGTGCATCAGGAATGAAATCCATTGCGCTCGCAGCACAAGCCATTAGGTCTGGTGATATCGATATCGCTATTGCCGGTGGAATGGAAAGTATGAGTCAGATTCCATTTTATTTGGATGGACGAAATGGGAAAAAATTTGGCAATATCGTCATGGATGATGGTCTTTTGAAAGATGGACTTACCAATGTATATGATGGAAATCATATGGGCCTTTGCGGTGATTTATGTGCTACAGAATACAATTTTTCGAGAGAAGAACAAGATGAGTTTGCCATTAATTCATATAAACGATCTAAACAGGCATGGGAAAAAGGCTATTTTAAAGATGAAGTAATACCTGTTGAAATTCCTCAAAGAAAGGGAGATCCAAAGATCATAAATGAGGATGAAGAGTATAATAATGTGAATCTAGAAAAGATACCAACTCTGCGTCCGGCATTTTCCAAAGAAGGTACGGTTACAGCTGCAAACGCATCAACATTAAACGACGGTGCTGCGGCACTCGTAATTATGAGTTTGGAAAAAGCCAAAGAATTAGGAATAAAACCCATTGCCAGCATCCGCGGTTATGCTGATGCCGGGCAGGCGCCGGAAAAATTTACTACAAGTCCTGCATTGGCTATACCTAAAGCTTTAAAACACGCCTCTATCAAACCTGAAAATGTAGATTTTTATGAATTAAATGAGGCATTCTCAGTAGTGGGCTTAGCCAATATCAAAATATTAAATCTAGATCCTGAAAGAGTTAATGTTCATGGTGGTGCTGTCTCTCTGGGTCACCCTCTTGGATGTTCTGGTGCAAGAATCATTGTTACACTCATCAATGTTTTAAAACAGCATAAAGGAAAAATTGGAACTGCCGGTATTTGTAATGGCGGCGGCGGCGCAAGTGCAATGGTGATTGAATTATGTTAATATTTTTGAATATCAGTTGAATGAACTATGGTATTTGCTTACTCAATGCAATTCCGCTTCGCATAGAGCCAAACCACAGAAGCGAAATGATTTCACAGGTATTATTTGGGGAATTATTTAAAATCCTGGAAAAATCAGATGGCTGGGTAAGAATAATTCTAGACGAAGATAATTATGAAGGATGGGTTTCTCATCATCAAATAAAATTATTATCTGAAACGGAATATATTGCTGCCTCAAAAGAGGTAAATAGATATTGTCATGAATTGGTCAGTCATGTTCAAATAAATGAAGACTTTATACCTATCTCTCTTGGTGCAAAAATTTTATCAAATGAAAGATCCAATATTATTTTTGGAAAGACTTTAAATTTTGAATGTGATACGATTGAAGGTTGTCAAAGTAAACAGGAGATCGTAAAAACTGCCTATTATTATTTAAACTCACCGCATTTATGGGGAGGAAAAACACCTTTTGGTATAGATGCTCCTGGCTTTACACAAATGGTCTATAGAATAAATGGATATCCACTATTAAGAGAAGCATACCAACAAGCTAGTCAAGGAGAAGTATTGAGTTTTATAGAAGAAAGTGAACCTGGTGATCTCGCATTTTTTGACGATGAAGAGGGAAATATCATTCACACTGGGATAATATTAAGAAACCACAATATTATTCATTGTTGGGGTGAAGTTCGAATTGATAAAATTGACCACAGTGGTATATTCAATGTTCGGTTAAACAAACACACACACAACTTAAGAGTAATTAAGCAAATTTTTAAATAGTTCTAGCTTATTTTAAGTGATTTCACTTTAACTTTCTGCTTGTCTAAGGATTCAAATTGAGAATTATTTGAAACAAAATTAGGAACTAATTCTTTTAAGATCACAACTATTTCAAGGGTTTCAAGCAACTCTACCTTCATTAACTTATCTATCGCTTGTTTAGCTTTTTCAAAATCAACCTTTTGTGTTTTTGCGATTAAGATCTTTTCGTGATAAGTAGGAATAGTGTTTTCTTCGGTAGCCAGTAATTCTTCATATAACTTCTCTCCAGGTCTCAATCCTGTAAAGGTAATATCGATATCTTCGGGATAGCGTAAACCACTTAAATTAATCATTTTCTTGGCTAGATCCACTATTTTCACAGACTCACCCATGTCAAAAACATAAATCTCACCACCATTACCCATGGCACCAGCCTCTAAAACCAACTGACAAGCCTCTGGAATTGTCATAAAAAACCTGGTGATTTCAGGATGTGTAACTGTCAATGGACCACCCATATCAAGTTGTTTTTTAAATAGGGGTATAACAGAACCATTTGATCCTAAAACGTTTCCAAATCTAGTTGTCACGAACTTGGTCTTTCCTAAACCATTGAGGTAGTTGGCGTGTATTTCTGCTACTCTTTTAGTTGCACCCATCACATTTGTTGGGTTTACAGCCTTATCGGTAGAAATCATCACAAACTTATCGACATTATGTTTGGTAGCCAATTTCATCAAAATACTTGTGCCCACCACATTCACCTTCACAGCTTCATAAGGATTATCTTCCATTAAAGGAACATGTTTATAAGCTGCTGCATGAAAAATAACGTCAATTTCATATTTTCGGAAAATTTCCAACATTCGGTGTTCATTTCGAATATCGGCTAATTCAACCGAAAAATGATCAATTCCAGACCTTTTAAAATCTTGTTGAAGATCGTATAAAGCCGATTCAGACTGATCTAATAAAATTAATTGCTTATAACCATACTTTGATACCTGCCAAGCTATTTCGCTCCCAATGGAACCTGCTGCTCCTGTAATTAAGACTACTTTATTTTGAAGATCTTTTTGAACAATTGGATTATTTATTTTTATAGGAGATCTTTCTAACAAATCTTCAATCTTTACATCTGAAATTTGAGCCAAATTCAAATGACCGTCTATCCATTGTTGTACAGGAGGTACAATTTTAACTTTAACAGGTAATTGAGCCATGCGATCTACCTTATCAAAAAGAACAAATGGTTTGATGTTTTGAATCGAAAATATTATTTCCTGAATGTTATTTCTTTTGATAAATTCTGGTGTAATTTTTTCAGGATCGTAAATTTTTATTCTATTGAATTGCTTTCCTACTTTAGCCTTGCTATCGTCTAAAAAACCAATAATTCTATAATTATTTTGGTTTGCATTTTGCATCGTTGTATAAGTCAACAATCCAGAATCCCCAGCACCGTAAATCAATATGTTTTTCGGGGGTTTATATGAAGAAATTACTTTGTTAAATAAGTATTTAAAAATAAAGCGACTCGAAATTAACAAAACGATATTTAACAAATAATGAATAAAAATGATCCCTAGTGGAACATCATATTCCTGAAATAGATCGAAATATCTTACTCCCAAAGTTGACAACAAAATTAGACCCATCAGGAGGGTTGTAGCCCAAAATACTGATATTGCATCCTTAATACCTGTATGTCTCACTATCCCTTTATAAGATCCTACGGCTAAAAAGCTGAATAGAGCCAAGGTAAAGACAAATGGCAATTGCGAAATTACATCTTGACTTTCGAAATTTAATTTAAAGTTAAATCGTATTAAATAGGCAAGAAAGAAAGCTTGCATTGTAATAGAAAGATCTATCAACAATACAACCCATCTACTCGTATATTTGTTTTTTCTACCTTTAAAAAGCTTGGTCATTGATAACGGTTGTTGGTGAAAAAATACTTTACAAAAATACTAATAGATTTCCACAAACCTTAATTTATTGACAAAGAAATTTTGGCAAGCCTAATTATTTCCTAATATTATGGGCAAGCCACCTTCCCCACTACCTATTACAATTACTTTTGAATTTGGAGATTGGGCCATCTGCAAAGTAGCTTCAATTCCCTTGTCTTGTAAAATTTTATCGGTTAATGAAGCACTTAGAATAGTATTTGCATCAGCCTTCCCTTGTGCTTCAATTCTTTGTTTTTCCGCCTCCTTTTTGGCCTTTGCTAACCTGAATTCATATTCTAATGACTCTTGCTCTTGCCCAAGTTTTCTTTCTATGGCGTCTTTTATCGCTGCGGGAAGTGTTACATCCCTTACCAAAACTTCGTTTAATTGAACATATTGATCTTCAATAATTTTTTTAGTTTCATCAAAAATCTCATTTTGGATTACATCTCTTTTACTCGAGTATATTTGCTCAGGCGTATATCTACCAACAACACTTCTGGTTGCAGATCGAATAGCCGGTTTTATCACTCTTTCTAGATAGTTTTCACCTTTGGTTTGGTGCAATGTTCCTAAGTTTTCTACCTGTGGTTGATACCAAGCAGTAGCTTCCAATTGAATATCGAGTCCATTTGAGGATAAAATTTTCATTTTTTCAGTTAATTCCTGTTGTCTCACTTCATATATAATTACTTTATTCCAGGGGGCTACAAAATGAAAACCCTCTCCTAGCGCCGGTTCATCTGTCACAACTCCACCGGCGAACCTTTTCCATAACACCCCAGCCTCTCCAGCTTCAATAGTTACGGTAGATTTTGAAATAAATATAAGTGCTAAAACACCGAAAAAGATAATCGGAAAAATGTTTTTTGGAAATTCAAGTCGTTGTTGAGCCATAAAAATTAATTTTAAATTTTAATAAAATCCTTGGCTTTTTCTCAAAAACCAATCTAGGGTCAAAGATAGTGCAATTAAGCCTAAAATCCATTTTATATCAATAAATGATTGTTCTTCTTTTTCCTCAGACAGAATGGGTTTAAAGCTATTTGATTTTAATAAAATTGATTTTAGAGAATCTAATTGATAAGGCATAAACAACTCCCCTTTGGTATGAATAGCTAATTGATTTAGGTCTTTAAAGTTTGAAGCCGTTTCTCTATCCTCCGCAGAAAAATCGAGTACCTGAAAGCTGCCGGTTTTCTCCAAATTACCATTTCTTTGGATTTTAAAATTATATTTTCCAGGTGCTAAAAAAAAATTTGATTGATATTTATTGTTCTTAAATATCATCGGTAATTTCCGCTCGCTAGTATCATTTTCAGAAATTATATTAAGAATCATATCATCGTTCGTGCTCAAATTAAAATTCGCATCGAACACCTTTAAACTAATGACGATTTTTTCATCCTTAAAAACTATTTTTGGATAATCTAAAACTACCTGATCATTATATTGAAATTGTAAAAACTGAATAATTCCATCGAAATAATCTTCAAAATTATTTTTTTGACTCCCCGTTAAACCATGATAAGTTTGCCACTGAAAAATATTTTCTGCAAATAAATAAACAGAACGAAAATTTTTATTTTGAAATACCAAGATCGGGTTCTCTAATTCATCTTTCCATAATACCTCATGCGATTCCTTGAACGAAACCTTCTTAATTTTTGATATAAGTGGTGGATATTTCTCAAATTCGAGTGGATTTAGATCAATTTCCGAAAAGTTATTACTTTCAAAAACTTTAATAGTTATTGATATTGGTGACTCATCAAAAGAAATTGTCTTATTTTGTGAACTCAAAACATTATAGTTTGTTCCATTAATTGTTTCAATCAAATGATTTATTTTATTATCAATCAGCTTTTTATAAATTAAATTAAAGCTACTGTCAAAACCCATTAAAATAACAAATTTATAATTAGTCAGCTCTCCGCTAAAGCTTTCAACAGAAGCAACATCTACCTCTCTCTGCTGATTTAATTCAATCATTCTTTTCCAAAAACCCATATCTGGATGCAATTGTTTATATAAAAGCAGCACCTTTGCACTTTCATCAATTACAGTAACAGAAAAAGGTGAAGCATTGTTTATCAAGTCCTTTTCACCTTCAATTTGATCAACCGATACAGAATAAAAGTGATTTCCGACGGTTTGTGATTCTATTTTAAATTGAACTATTGCGGATCCTAGATTTGGACCTAAATCCACAAATTCTTGGGCGATCTGCCTTTTGTTTTCAAAAATTTTTACAGCTCTTCTTATTGGTTGTTTGCCATCATATTGAACAAATACTTCAACGGGAAATTTCTGACCTTTAAAGCTATACTTATTTACATTCACCTTGTGTATAGATATATCAAAAGAAGTGCTCGTATCTCCTAAAATGACAGGATAAACAGGTATTTTATTTGGGGCATAAATATAATTTACCCCCTCATTTTGGTTGCCATCAGTTATTAAAACAATAGCGTTTTGATTGTTGGCGAATAGGTCATTTAGACCCGAAATTGCTCCATGTATATTTGTTCCGTTTACCTCTAACGAATCTTTTTCACTTAGAGCTAAATTTTTGGCAAATAAAAAAAATGAGATATTAAATTTTCTATTTAAATCTTTATCCTCTTGAATATTATCCTTTAACGATGCTGCAATTGAGTCTTTATTCTGCTTTTGGATTGAAGAAGATTGATCCAAAAGGACCAATAAATTTGATTTTTCTATTGATTCACTAACCATTTCGATTTTAGGATCAAAAATTAGCAACAGGACCAGAAAAAGGGCTAAACCTCTAAGTATTGAACTCAACCAAAGATAGCTTCCAGCTTGTTTTTTTGTTTTCCAATAAAAAAAATAAACAATTACTGATGAAATAAGTAGGGCTAAAAAAATAGTCAAAATCATATGTATCTACTTATTTTAAACACTTAAAAATCAAGCAAATCTGATCGTTTTGATGAGCTCTTTATTTAGTTCTTTATTGAGCATTGAAATTATTTTATCTTTCCCATAACTCAATTCTTCTCGCAACGAAGTAGAACTCAATTTCACAATCAATTGTGTTCCTTTAAGACTAACATCTTCCGTATAACTCATCACACCGTTTCCCATAACCGTATACCAAGCTTCTTTTACATTTACCAAAGTCAATCCTTTCTTTAAGGATTTATCACTAATCACCTCTTCAAGAATTACATTAATTCTCATGATGTCATTTTCTCTTTTCATATTTTATCCGAGTTCGAACATTTTATATTGTTGATTCACTTTTTTAACTATTTCTTCTGTGCGAGAGGCATGCGTATCTGTAATAAAAATTTGACCAAAGTTATGATCATTGACCAGTTCTATTAATTGAGAAACTCGATTGTCATCTAATTTATCAAAGATATCATCTAAAAGCATAATGGGTGTAATTTTGGTTTTTTCTTTCAAAAAATCAAATTGAGCCAATTTTAGAGCAATTAGTAAAGATTTTTGCTGACCTTGAGATCCAAATTTTTTGATGGGAAATCCTGCTAAAAGGAAAACAATGTCATCTCTATGAATCCCGGAACTCGTGTATTGAAGCAATTTATCTTTCGACTCATTTTGAATCAAAATTGAACTTAAATCCTGCTCATGCAATTGAGAATCATATTTCAAATTGATTTCTTCAGAATTCTTTTCACTTGAAATTCCTAAGATCTGCTTATATCTTTTTTGAAAAACTTCGATAAATTGATCAACAAATGCTTTTCGCTTGGCATAAATCTTGGTTCCAAAATCTGCTAATTGTTGGTTATAAATATCAAGGTTTGTTTTATCAAATGTTCTATTGGCCGCGAAGAATTTCAACAAGGCATTTCGTTGCGCCAAAGTTTGATTATAGCTCAAAAGATCGTTTAAAAAATCATTATCGTTCATGGCAATGATACCATCAATGAATTTTCTTCGCAAATCACTACCCTCTTTAATCAGATCTGTGTCTGATGGAGAAATGATCACAGCAGGTAGAAAACCAAAATGATCACTGAGCTTTTCGTATTCTTTTCCGTTTTTTTTGACTACTTTTTTATGTCCTTTTTTTAGCCCTACACTTACAACAACAGATTTTTCTTCTCTTTCATAGTTTCCCTCGATGAGAAAATAGTCATTGTCGTGCTGTATGCATTGAGTGCCGACAGAATTGAAATAACCTTTTGTATATGACAAGTGATAAATAGCATCTAAAACATTGGTCTTGCCAATTCCATTTTGCCCGACAAAACAATTTATTTTCGGCTCAAATTCAAAAAACCGAGCGTCAAAATTTTTAAAATGTAATAAGGATAAAGAATTTAAAACCATGTATTAGAAACTAATGTAAGAGAGATGATACAAGCCGAAATGGAAAAATCTTTTCTCAGTCGAGAATTCTTTTACCAGTAATAAACATAAATAATTGATTTTGTTTGTTTTACAAATAAAATTATCAATTACCGATGTTTACAAAAAAACAAAAATTAATTCAAAAACTGCTTATCAATTGAAATAATATTTTAATTTTGCGCGAAAATTTTAATAGATGGCGACATATAAGAAAAAAGGTGGAAAAGTAAGAAAAACACAAATTTCCAGTATTGAAGATCACAGTACAACGGCAGAAGTTTTTAATACTTTAGATGAAACTGCATCAAAATCTGAACAATGGGTTGAAAAACATCAAAGAAAAATATTAATTGCATTATCTGTTATAGCCCTAGTTATTCTGGGTTCAATCGCTTACAATAATTATGTTATTGAGCCAAAAGAAAAAGAAGCTGCAGATGAACTGGCATTTCCAAAACAGAGTTTTGAGCAAGCTCAATCGGCAACTGTATCGGCTGATTCTTTGTTTACTATTGCACTAAATGGTGCTGATGGAAAATATGGTTTATTAGACATTATCGATAATTACGGAAAAACCAAAGCTGGAAATTTAGCCAAATACATGAGTGGGATTTCATATTTGAAATTAAGTGATTATGAAAACGCCATTAAATATTTAAATGATTTTTCATCTGAAGATGAAATGTTGGGTAGTTTAGCTTTAGGAAATATAGGTGATGCGTTTATAGAGATCAATCAACCTAAAGACGCTTTAGACTATTACAAAAAAGCGGCTAATTTTAAAGACAATAGTTTTACAACGCCTCTTTACCTTTTTAAAGCAGGAAATACAGCCATGGAGTTAGATAAATACAGTGATGCACTTTCCATGTTTGAACGCATTAAGAATGATTACAACACATCTGAAGAGGCTAAACAAATTGATGTTTTTATTGAAAGAGCAAAATTAGCCAATAAGTAATTCAGATGGCTACGAATAATTTATCATTATACGATGATTCAACTGTCCCAAATGCGAATGCTTTTCGATTTGGGATTGTTGTTTCTGAGTGGAATATTGATATCACTAAAAAATTATGTGATGGCGCCGTTGAAACTCTATTAAAGCACGGTGCAAAGCCAGATCACATTACAATTCTTCAGGTCCCTGGAAGTTTTGAATTGATTTTCGGTGCAAAAAAATTATTGAAAGAAAATCGTTTTGATGCTATTATTGCTATAGGCAATGTGATTCAAGGAGAAACAAAGCATTTCGATTATGTCTGTGAAGCAGTTTCTCAAGGAATTAAGGATTTAAATGTTTTATATGACACGCCAACCATTTTTTGTGTTTTAACAGACAACAATAAACAGCAATCTATTGATCGATCTGGCGGCAAATTTGGAAATAAGGGAATTGAATGTGCCGTTGCCGCAATAAAAATGGCCAATTTATAGGAGATCATTTCTTCATTCTTTCTTTCATTATTTAACGTTAAGTATATCTGAAAATATGATATGCTGTTGTAATAACTTAGATGATTACGTATATTTGTTATCATTAGAAACAAAGTTATGCTAGGTAGTCCTTTTAAAACACGTTCGTATTATGTCTTTGATTATAAGCCTCGGTATTATGATCCAAAAAAAGAGCGTCTTGAACACATGAAAAAACTAGCAGCAGAAGAAAAATCAGCAAGTAGTTTGTCAGGTATCTCTATTTCAAAAGACAATCTGAGAAAGGATTGGGCACGTCACAAAAAGAGGACAATTGATAGAAAATCAAATCTTCGTTTAGCCATCATCATTGCAATTTTGGTAGGATTAGCTGCTTATTTTTTCGAAATCCATAAATTGATTTAATGTCAGATATCATCCAACTTTTACCTGATCATGTGGCCAATCAAATTGCAGCAGGAGAAGTAGTTCAAAGACCCGCTTCAGTTGTAAAAGAGCTATTGGAAAATGCGGTTGATGCAAAGGCTAAAGTAATCTCACTGGTTATAAAAGAGGCTGGAAGAATGCTTATTCAAGTGATTGATGACGGCTTAGGCATGAGTCAAACAGACTGCAGAATGGCTTTTGAAAGACATGCGACTTCAAAAATCAGAACGGCTGATGACCTTTTTAATTTACATTCAAACGGATTCAGAGGTGAGGCTTTGGCTTCTATTGCCGCCGTGGCACACGTGTCTATTAAAACAAAACAAGATAATCAGGAAATTGGCTCTCAGTTAGTCATCCACGGTGGTCATGTACAATCGCAAGAACCCATCTATACCCAAAAAGGCACCAATATAGAGGTTAAGAATCTATTCTATAATATTCCTGCAAGAAGAAATTTTTTGAAGTCGAATACCATCGAAACTAGGCATATTATTGATGTCTTTCAAAGAATTGCTCTCACCTACCCACACCTTTCTTTTTCGCTCACCCATAACGATCAGGAAATCTACAACTTGAAATCTGCCAATCTAAAAAAGAGATTGGTCCATGTGTTTGGCAAACAGATCGATGAAAAATTGATTCCCATCAATGAATCGACAGAAATTATAAAAATTAGTGGCTTTGTCACAAAACCCAGTTATGCAAAAAAGAAAAGAGGTGAACAATTCTTCTTTGTAAACGATAGGTATATTAAAAGTCAGTACCTAGACCACGCTGTCCATTTAGCGTTTGAAAATCTTATACCAAGCGGAGAACATCCTTCGTATTTTCTATATTTAGAAGTGCCTCCTCAAAGTATCGACATCAACATACATCCGACCAAAACTGAAATAAAATTTGATAATGAAAAGGATCTTTATGCGATTTTAAGGGCAACTATCAAACACAGCTTAGGGCAATATAATGCCGCTCCGATACTTGATTTTAATAGAGATTCCAATCTGGATACTCCCTATCACTATCAAAACAAATCAATTAAAGCGCCTTCCATTCAAGTAGATCGGAACTTCAACCCTTTTTCAAACCAAACAAATGTTCCTTCTAAAAAAATTAGTTCTGATTGGGAATCATTATATATCGATACTAAGCGAGAAAAAGAGCAAGAAAGAATTAAGCACATCGAGTTTGAATATGAAAATGTAACACAACATTTATTTGATAAAAAAGAGCAGGTCTATTTTAAAACTTATCAATTACACGAAAAATATATTGTGAGCGCCATACAATCAGGATTAGTGTTGATCGATCAAAATGCGGCTCATCAAAGAATTTTGTACGAAGACTTTTTGGCTAAAATTACGATTGATGGTCTTGGAAGTCAATCTTTGCTCTTTCCAAAACTTATTCAAATCACGGCAGCTGACAGTGCATTAATCCAAGAAATACAATCAGATTTAGAAAGCTCTGGATTCCACTTTACACTCAAAAAAGATGGAAAGCTTTTTGCCGATTCAATTCCAGCCCATATAAAAGTAGAGCAATTAGGTGATTTTGTAGATCAACTGATCAATGATCTTAAAAGTGATCATCCAAATAGCAATATTAGTCAAATTGATACCATCGCCAAGAGTATGGCTAAATCTTGCTCCATCAAAAAAGGAATAAAACTTAGCAATAAAGAACAAGAAGATATACTAAATAAGCTATTTTTGTGCAAAGAACCGAATTATTCGCCCTTTGGCAAGAAAACGTATATTACAATTTCTACCACCTTTGTAGAAGAAGAATTTGATAGTTAAAGCACATTTATGGGAAGAATTACAGATGCAGTTAAGCATCTTATAATCATCAACGTTATTTTTTTTGCTGCAGGGCCATTACTGGGTACTAATTTATCAGAATGGCTCGCTTTATATTTTCCTAAAAATGAAAATTTTGGGATTTGGCAGTTTGTATCGCATATGTTTATGCATGGAAGCTTTATGCATATACTTTTTAATATGTATGCGCTTTGGGCTTTTGGTACACCGTTAGAGCAAATGTGGGGCAAAAATAAATTTTTGTTCTTCTATTTTTCTGCGGGTATCGGTGCCGGTATCATTTATACTTTGGTGAATTATTATCAGTTTAATGGCGTATATCGAGAATTGATTCAAATAGGTTTAAGTGAAGGTGATATTCAACAGATGTTGACGACTGGGCAGTACAACTCAAATATATTAACTCAAATATCTGAAAAGCAAATTTCTAATTTTTATCAAATTTATCATACGCCAGCGGTGGGAGCCTCCGGCGCAATCTATGGTGTTCTTGTGGCTTTTGGCATGTCATTTCCAAATGCAAAATTGGCGCTTATTTTTTTCCCTGTGCCGATTGCGGCAAAATACTTTATTCCCGTACTCATCGCTTTAGACCTTTTTTCTGGCGTAACCGGTTTTTCCCTTT
Source organism: Namhaeicola litoreus (assembly GCF_042679565.1). Lineage (NCBI taxonomy): Bacteria > Pseudomonadati > Bacteroidota > Flavobacteriia > Flavobacteriales > Flavobacteriaceae > Namhaeicola > Namhaeicola litoreus. The sequence goes on from NZ_JBHTMY010000003.1 coordinate 993,855, forward strand.
TCGGAGGAGGAATTGCTCATTTTGCGCATGTGGGTGGAGCTGTCATTGGATTTATTATGATGCAATATTGGAAAAAGAATCAATTTAATCGCTGGAATTAAAATACTTTTTTGTCATGCAATTGTTAGATACTATAACAGATAAATTCTCTTCGGCAAATGTTGTCATGAAAATGATTTATATTACCGCGTTTATTTTTTTGATCAGCCTTCTACTCAATACTGTTTCTTTCTTTTTTAACAGTCATGGTAATTTTTTGATAAATTGGTTTGCGCTTTCACCAAATTTGGATTCGTTTTTATCAAAACCCTGGACAATCTTAAGTTATGGATTTTTGCATGATGGTTTTTTTCATATTATCTTTAATTTATTGGTTCTCTATTATTTTGGAACGTTATTTTTAGATTATTTTAATTCCAAAACATTCTTGAATTACTATTTTTTAGGAATTTTGGTCGGTGGTATTGTATTTCTTCTCAGCTATAATTTCCTTCCCGCTTTAAAAAGTAGAAATGCTCTTTTAGTTGGTGCATCGGCCGGTGTTATGAGCATTTTAATCGGTCTGGCAACCCTTATCCCAAATTATGCCATGCGTTTTCAGTGGATTGGTTTTATTAAATTAAAGCATGTTGCTCTTTTTGTGGTAATTTTAGATATTTTACAAATTCCTATGGGAAATGCGGGTGGGCATTTAGCCCATCTGGGTGGAGCTTTGACTGGTTTTCTTTTGACTCAATACTTCCCGGAAAAAAAATCGCAAAAATCAAAAAACGTTTTTTTCTCGAGAAAGAATAAGGAAAATAATCTAAAAACGGTTTATAAAAGTAAAAAGCCCGTTAATTCGACTTTCAAGAAATCTGAAGATCAACAGAAAATCGATCATATTTTAGACAAAATCAGCAAATCTGGATACGAGGCCCTATCAAAAGAAGAAAAACAGTTTCTATTTGATTTCGGAAAGAAATAAATAGCCTATTATGAAAGATTTATCTTTTTTTAACAAAATTGTTTATTTCATCAATACGCTTGTAGCCGTTCTATTTTTGGCCTCTTTTATCTTGCCGTATCTACCTCCAAAGACTTTTCCTATTGCTGCAGTACTCAGTTTGGCAGCACCCCTATTTTTGGTTCTCCATTTGATTTTTGTTGTATACTGGGTAATATTAGGATTTAAAAGACCTATTTTCATTTCACTTTTTTGCTTGGTTCTAGCCTTTTTATTTTCTTCATTTCCCTTCAAGTTTAATCAGGAAAATAATTTTTCTGAAAATGATTTGACTCTTATGACCTACAATGTGAGGCTGTTTAATACCTACAAATGGATAGATACCGATGATATCCCTGAAGAAATTGCAAACTTTGTTCAAAAAGAAAATCCAGATATATTATTACTTCAAGAATTCAATCCAAATAATCAGCCTACCTTTAAATATCCTTATAAACACATTGTATTAAAGGGATCAAAAAAAGGATTTGGTCAAGCAATTTATTCAAAATATAAAATTTTAGATTATGGTGATTTGAATTTTGAAAACAGTGATAACAATGCTATTTATATCGACATAGTGGTAAAATCAGATACCTTAAGAATTTATAATATACATCTCGAATCACTGCGATTAGGTGCAAATCAGCAGTTATTAACAAACGGCGATTCAGAGCGGTTACTAAAAACCATGACCAAAGCCTTTGTCAAACAGCAAAATCAGATTGAAAAGTTTATGGCTTTTAGAGAGAAAGGACCTAAAAAAATCATTATTGCTGGAGATTTGAACAATACAGCATATTCTTGGGTATATCACCAAATTAAAGGTGATATGAAGGATACGTTTAACGAAGCAGGAGAAAAATTTGGCCGAACATTTGATCTGAAGAGGTATCCTTTGAGAATTGATTTTATTTTAGTTGATGAACAGTTTACCGTGACAGAACATAAAAACTACAAAGTGAAATTTTCCGACCATTATCCAGTAATGGCAAAAATACAGTTTTAACCTTTTTTTTATCTTCCAACGCGACTTTTTAAATTCGATTAAAATCGTACTTTTGCCATCTGAAAAGATCAAGTATGGCGAACGGTAAAAAGGTGGCTTTCTACACATTAGGTTGTAAATTAAATTTTTCTGAAACTTCAACCATTGCGCGAGATTTCCAAAATAAAGGTTTTCAAAGAGTAGATTTTGATGAAACAGCAGATATTTATGTAATCAATACCTGTTCTGTAACCGATAACGCGGATAAACGCTTTAAATCAATCGTCAAATCTGCCCTAAAAAAAAATGAAAAAGCCTTTTTAATAGCTGTAGGTTGTTATGCTCAGTTGAAACCTGAGGAATTGGCCAGTGTCGATGGGGTTGATCTGGTATTAGGCGCTACGGAAAAATTTAAAGTAACTGATTACCTCAATGATTTAAGTAAAAATGATCTTGGTGAAGTTCATTCTTGCGAGATAGAAGATGCCAATTTCTATGTAGGTTCTTACTCTATTGGTGATAGAACAAGGGCTTTTTTAAAAGTTCAGGATGGTTGTGATTACAAATGTACCTATTGTACAATTCCGTTAGCCAGAGGAATTTCAAGATCCGACACTTTAAAAAATGTCATTAATAATGCCTCAGAAATTTCTAAAAAAGGAATTAAAGAAATTGTACTCACAGGAGTGAATATAGGAGATTATGGCAAAGGTGAATTTGGTAATAAAAAACATGAGCATACTTTTTTAGATTTGATCTCGGCATTAGATCAGGTTGATGGACTGGAGCGATTGAGGATTTCTTCTATCGAGCCCAATTTGTTGAATGAAGATATTATTTCTTTTGTGGCAACCTCTAAAACATTTGTTCCTCATTTCCATATTCCCCTGCAAAGTGGTTCTGATGAATTGCTGAGATTGATGAAAAGAAGATACCCCAGAAGTGTTTATTCAGATCGTGTAAAACAAATTAAACGATCTATGCCGAATGCTTGTATTGGTGTTGATGTGATTGTAGGCTTCCCTGGTGAAACGGATGATCTTTTTTTAGAGACTTATCAATATTTGAGTGAGTTAGACATTTCATATTTACATGTGTTTACCTATTCTGAAAGACCTAATACTGAAGCGTTTGATCTTCCAGGTGTTGTACCGATGAAAGTTCGCGCCAAAAGGAGCAAAATGTTAAGAGGCTTATCCGTTAAAAAAAGAAGAGCCTTTTATGAAAGTCAATTGGAAAAACGAGCCACCGTTTTATTTGAAAGTGAAAACAAGGATGGTTTTATCTACGGATTCACAGAGAATTACGTAAAAGTTAAAACGCCTTATCAAACAGAATTGATCAATACAACTCATCAAATAAAATTAGAGTCTATTGCTGAAGACGGTGCTGTATTGTTTTCATGGGTAAACGAAGTCATCTCAGTTTAACATCACCCAGTCAGTATTTGTGCAATTAAACATATCGAATAGAAAACAGGTTTATTTAATTCCCGGACTTGGAGCCAGCAGTCGTATTTTTGAATATCTCAAGTTTTCAAACTATTTTGAAGTTCATTATTTAGATTGGATTAGCCCTTTGAGCAACAAAGAAGAACTCGCATCTTACGCTAAAAGAATGGCAAAATCTATTACAGGAGAAAATATTATTTTAATTGGTGTTTCTTTTGGCGGGATTATTGCACAAGAAATAGCGAGATTGCAACACATAGAAAAGGTTATTCTTATTTCGAGTATAAAATCTAAACATGAACTGCCATGGAGGTTAAAATGGATTAAATATTCAAGATTATATTATTTATCTCCATTACTTAGCTATATTAAATTTGACTCAAAGGAGTTAAGCGTACCTGGTAAATTGTTGAAAAGAAAAGTATATCTCTATGCGAGGTATATGTCTATGAAAGACAAATTGTATTTACTTTGGGCTACAAGACAAATGTTATTTTGGAAAGCGGAAAAAACAGAAACTCCAATTTTTCATATTCACGGGACTAAAGACCAAATATTCCCCGTCAATAATTTGTCTGATTTTATAGAAATTAAAGATGGAAGTCATGCCATGATACTGACCAAAGCTAGAAAAATAAGTAAGATCATCAATAAAATAATAATAGAGAATGACCATTAAAACCACTGATTTAGAGGATGTCCTTTTAATAACTCCGAAAGTTTTCTATGACGAAAGAGGTTATTTTATGGAAACTTTTAACCAGAAAAATTTTGAACGATTTAGTGACCTTACATTTGTGCAAGACAATGAGTCCCTTTCTCAAAAAAATGTTTTAAGAGGATTACATTTTCAAAAACCTCCTTTTGCACAGGCAAAATTGATTAGGGTTGTTCAGGGAAGCATTTATGATGTTGCTGTAGACCTGCGCAAAGATTCGCCGAATTACGGTAAGTATTACGGCCATATTCTAAGTGCAGAAAATAAACATCAATTATTTATACCTATTGGTTTTGCACATGGTTTTTTAAGTAGAGAAGACAATACCATCATTAATTATAAATGCTCTAATTTTTATCAAAAAGAAGCTGAAGATTCTATTCTTTGGAATGATGAAAATCTCAATATACCTTGGGGTGTAGAACATCCCATTATCACAGAGAAAGATAAGCATGCGCAAAAATTTAGTAAATTTGATAGTCCGTTTTAATTTAATATCCCCTTATCATGAAAAATTTGTACAAAATATTCGCGCTTTTAGGAGTACTATTTATCGCATTTCTTTTTATCAATGCAGATGTTTTAGAAATTAATTCAGATCCTGGAAAAAACACGAGCGCGTTATACGAAATAAAGGCCCTAAAGGTTCCAACAAATCTAACTTTTGCCGGTGAAAAGGTGCCAATTGAAGATGAGGATGTTTTAGAAAGAGTGGATAGAGAACTTTTGGTTAATACCTATTGGCAATCAAATGGATTATTGAATTTTAAAAGAGCTCACAAGTATTTTCCGGTGATTGAACCGATCCTAAAGAAATATAATATCCCAGATGATTTTAAATACTTGGCCTTAATTGAAAGTGGTTTGCAAAATGTAACTTCTCCTGCCGGTGCTAAGGGCTATTGGCAATTAATGCCTAAAACCGCAAGAGAATATGGACTGGAAGTGAATGAAAATGTTGACGAAAGATACAATCTGGTAAAATCTACCGAAGCGGCATGTCAGTATTTACAGGAAGCTTACAAAATATATGGAAACTGGACTTTAACCGCTGCCGCATACAATGCCGGCATGGCTGGAATATCTAGGGTTATGGATTATCAAAAAGTAAATTCTTACTACGATTTATATTTGAACGCTGAAACATCAAGGTATATTCCTCGAATTGTTGTAACCAAAGAAATTATGTCGAATCCAAAAAAATATGGCTTTGTTTTCGAAAAAAGTGATCTTTATAATTTGACCCGAACAAAGACAATTGAAATCGATGTTGAAATACCCGATCTTACCGAATTTGCAAGTTCTCATGGAATAACTTATAAAGAGCTAAAACTCAATAACCCTTGGTTGTTAGAACAAAACCTCAATAATAAATCGCGTAAAAAATACTTTATAGAAATCCCTGTATAGCTTATTCAATTGTTAGATTTTCAACAATTTCCCAATTAGCGTTAGCGGTTAATATATTTTTAAAATATACTACTTTCTCGGGTTGAATCTTTTTTAAGTAATCCCCTGAATCCCATTTACCATTTTTATTTTTATCGTAAATTAAGCGTACCTTAAATTTACCTGGTTTTATATTTTCAAAACGGACTTCTTCTTTTTTGGTAAGGTAATTTGAAGCTACACCTTCTCCTTTTTGATCGACGAGTTGTACTATTACCGGATACTCTTTTATGTTGTTGATTGTTAAATAAATAGAACTATAATTTGAAGGTCTTTTTGTAGTAAAACTTTTTCTAATCGAGTCATGACTTGTGCCAAAGATATCGGTTAATGCACCCGGGTTCAGATTTAATTTATACTTGGCATCAAATTCCTTTTCGAATAAGATAAACATCGACGTTCTATTCTTGTCTCGATTAAAATTATAATCAACTCCTATAGAATCTCTTATAAAAAGTTTTATTTTTGACGTATCAATTTCAAAAACAGGATTATTGGTTACAATTTTTAATGTATCTCTTAAATCTAAATTTCCACTTGTAATTGATTCTATTTTTAGACTATCAATTTCATCTTCCCTTATCTTAAGCGTAATTGTATCTGTAAAACTTCTGTTTCTGACAAATAATTCTAAACTATCTTTCTCATAATTGCTAAACCAATATTTAATCGTGTCAGTTTTTATGGATGGTGCATAATGCTCTTTAAAAGATGTTGGAATATTACCCAATGCTCTAACTTCAATACTATCGATATTACCTTCATAACCAAGAAAGAATAAGCCTTTCGAGATCTCGCTTGGTTTTGTAGGAAGTCTAAAATTTTTATCTTCTGTAAACAATTCTAATACATAGGAATCTTCTGATGGAACTTCAATAATTTTATCGTAAAATGCTATTTTGTCTTCTTTCTTATTGTACTTAAAATTTCGGTTTTTATCTGTTAACGCTAATAATGCGTATTTTCCTTGTTTAATATTATTCACTTCAAAATTTATACTGTCTGTCATTGCACCAACATAAGTGGGTCTTTCAGTAAAAACAATAGAATCATTAAAATTTTCGGAGTAGGGATAAAGGATGACGACTGCTCCTTCGGCAGGTTCAAGTTTAAAGGCATCTTTAATTGTGCCTTTTATATTTAATGAATCGATATAATCACCAGTTGAGATGACAAATCTAAAATTATCTAGAATATTTCCCTCGGTATTATCAATCACACTCTGACCAAAATTAAAGGTATAGGTTGTATTCTCAAAAAGCGTATCCATTATTTTAATATCAATAAACTTTGAGGCTGTGCCCTGGGGTACAATAATCGGTGGATATTTTAATGGAGGAGACACAATAAGTTGCTGTGAAATATCTTTAAGTTTAATAAACTCGTCAAAATAAATTTTAATCTCATCTCCTTTAAAATTGGTCGTTCCAAATTCCGGATCACTTTTTACCATAATGGGTTTATCTTCATCAATTGGACCACCTTCGGGTCTACCCCTTCTCGCACAAGAATAAAGAGATACAAGCACTAGTAAAATGAAAAACTGATAAACGCGCATTATGTTTTTTTGTGCAAATTAACGATATATTTTTTATTCAAACCACGCTTAAAAAAAGAGAGATTCCTTATTCTGTAAAGGCCATTGCCGCAATAGTTATTTTTACATTTTTCGCCTTGAATAAAGCTTTGCAGCAAGATTCTAATGTAGCTCCTGTGGTAATAACATCGTCAATAAGTAGAACGTGCTTTCCTTTTAGATCATTTAAACTCTTTACTTGAAAAATTTCTTCATTCAAAATTCTGTGCGACCTATCTTTTTTTGTTTGGGTATCTAAGTGCATTTTTCTCAAAAGAATGTCTTCCACAAAAGGTTTTTGAAGTTTTTTAGAAATTTGTTCTCCAAATTTTGTCAGTTGATTATAACCTCTCTTTTTTAATTTTTTAGGATGTAATGGAACAGGAATGATCATATCAATTCGCTCAAAATGAGTATTATTTTTCAATTGTTCTCCAAGCCATTTCCCGAAGAATATTCCAATTTCTTCATCATTTTTATATTTTAATTTTTCTATCAAGGTCTGAACCGAATTGTTTTTACCATAATAGAGTAAAGCTGTTGCTAATTCTATTTGAATTCGTCCATAAAAAATCTTTTCCAAAGGATTAGTCCTTTCTAGAGTATATTTCGTGAGCGGTAATTCTGACAGGCAAGAAAGGCAGATAAGCTCCTCACCTACCGTTAAAGTTTTTTCACAAACCTTGCACCGATCAGGAAAAAAAATCTCAAAAACATCATTTAAAATTGACAAAATATATATTCTGGGATTAATTCATTGAATTAAATAAAAAAAATTAATTTTGCGTACAATTTTTTCGTATTTCTGCGTTATATCAGTTACGATTAATTAAAAAATGAATTCATTATGGAAGAAAATGCTTCAAGCAAAAACAACAAAATTCTATTAATAGCACTTACTGTGCTTTTATTCCTATTAATAGGATACACTTTTTTTCTAAGTAGAGATCATAAAGAGGCTTTACAATTTTTACAGGATGAAAAGGAGCAGATCATAGGAAATTTAACGGCAATGGAAGAGAAATATGATATCGCCATTGCAAAAAACACTTCACTTACAGATTCTCTAAGCCACGAAAAAGCAAGAATTGTTGCACTTCGTGATTCTGTGTTGAATTTAAAAACTGCAAACGCTTCAGTTTTAAGACGTTACAGAAGCCAGATTGCAAATTTACAAGCAGTAAACAGCAGATTGTTAGATGAAGTAGACTCGTTAAAAATGGTATCAAATGTATTAATTGATGAAAAAGACAGTTTATCTAATCAATTACAAGTACAGACCAACTATAACGACACTTTAAAAGCTGTGAACGAAGTTCTGGCAAAGAAGGTTGAAATAGGTAGTGCTTTAAATATTAAAGACGCACAGGTTACCGCGTTAAAACTTAGGTCTAACGGAAAATATACTGAAACGAATAAAGCGCAGAAAACAGATGCGATTAAAGTTGAGTTCCGTTTGCTTGAAAATGAAATTGCAGAACCAGGTGACAAAGAAGCATTTATTGTAGTTCAGAGACCAAATGGATCAGTCATCAACGCGAAAGGGACAGTGATGTTAAAAGACGGATCAGAAGTAAAATATACAGAAGAAACGACCATCAATTACGAAAATGCAGAACTAGATGTTGTCCTCTTTATAGAAGATAAAGGAGAAAAATATGAAAAAGGGACTTATCCAATTAAAGTATTTGTAGAAGGTAGGTTAGTTGGGGTAACAAAACTCGAATTGAGCGATTCGTTTTTAGGACTCTAAATAATATAATTAAGCTTTATAAAAAGACTGTTTCGACAGTCTTTTTTTATTTCTCACAGTCGAGAATTTAACTATTTTTGCCACATGAAAAATAACGAAGATAAATTCAAAAAGGTAATCTCCCATGCCAAAGAATATGGGTATATCTTTCAGTCAAGTGAAATTTATGATGGACTTAGTGCTGTTTATGACTACGGTCAAAATGGTGTCGAGTTAAAGAATAACATACGTAACTATTGGTGGAAGGCCATGGTGCAAATGCACGACAATATTGTAGGTTTGGATGCTGCTATTTTTATGCACCCTACTACCTGGAAAGCTTCCGGGCATGTGGATGCATTTAATGATCCGTTGATTGATAACAAAGATTCTAAAAAAAGGTATAGAGCTGATGTGCTCATAGAAGATTTTGCAGAAAAGTTAAATCAAAAAGCCCAAAAAGAAATTGAGAAAGCAGCAAAGAGATTTGGTGATGCTTTTGATGAAGAGCAATACAAAACAACCAATCCTCGAGTTCTTGGCTATTTGTCAAAAAAAGATGAAATCTTGCAAAGAATGGCAAGGTCTTTAGAAAAAGAAGATCTGGCAGATGTAAAGGCTTTAATTGAGGAATTGGAAATTGCCTGCCCCTTATCGGGTTCTAAAAATTGGACGGATGTAAAACAGTTCAATCTCATGTTCGGTACAAAACTTGGCGCTTCGGTTGATAGTGCCATGGATTTATATTTAAGACCAGAAACAGCTCAAGGAATTTTTGTGAACTTTCTCAACGTTCAAAAATCAGGAAGAATGAAAATTCCTTTTGGGATTGCTCAAACAGGAAAAGCATTTAGAAATGAAATTGTAGCGAGACAATTTATTTTTAGAATGAGAGAGTTTGAACAAATGGAAATGCAATTTTTCGTTCGACCCGGTGAAGAATTAAAATGGTATGAAGAGTGGAAAGAAAATAGGATTAAATGGCACTATTCTTTAGGATTTGATCAGAAAAAATATCGTTTCCACGACCACGAAAAATTAGCACATTACGCCAATGCCGCTGCAGATATAGAGTTTGACTTCCCTTTTGGATTTAAGGAATTAGAAGGAATTCATTCGAGAACAGATTTTGATCTAAAGGCGCACGAAAAATTTTCTGGCAAAAAGCTTCAATTTTTTGATCCAGAATTAAATGAGAGCTACGTACCCTATGTTATTGAAACGTCAATTGGCTTAGACAGGATGTTTTTAGCTATTTTTTCTGAATCATTACAAGAAGAAATCTTAACTGATGGTTCTGAAAGAACTGTGCTAAAGATTCCTGCTGTATTGGCTCCAAATAAAGCCGCTGTCTTACCATTGGTGAAGAAAGATGGTTTACCTGAATTAGCGAAAAAAATTATTGACCAACTCAAATTTGATTTCAATGTAGATTACGACGAAAAGGATGCCATTGGAAGAAGATATAGAAGGCAAGATGCTGCCGGAACCCCGTTTTGTATTACTGTAGACCACGAAAGTTTAACTGATGGCTCTGTTACAATTAGACACCGTGATACTATGGAGCAAAAACGAGTAAAAATTGATACACTAATTGATGTGATTGGTAAAGAAGTTTCAGTGGCCAATTGGTTAAAAAAAATGTAGTGAATTACAATATTTATGAGAAAGGTGAGTAATTACTCACCTTTTTTTATGAAATATTTTTTTCAGAAATTAATTCTTTTCAAATTTGACATCCTTTAAAACTATATAAATGAAAAAACCAATACTCTTTTTACTTGTTTTTTATTCCATTCTCTTTTCTTTTGCTCAAGATCAAAAGGATCAATTTATTCAAGATTTCTTAATACAAAACCTGGATTCTTTAGGAAAAGATATCGTTGAAAACCCACAGAAATATAGGTTACAAATTATCTACACCCAAATAGACAGAGATAAAAACAACTTACCTAGCTTTCAAACACATCATTTTAGAACTGAATTGAAGGAGTATTTTTATCCGGCAAGTACAGTAAAATTATTTGCTTCTGCGCTGAGCTTAGAAAAAATAAATCAACTCAACATAAAGGCGCTTGATAAATATGACATCATGCTTACAGATAGTGTTTACAAAGGTCAAACAGCTGTCAAGGTTGATACAACAGCAGAAAACGGCTTTCCTTCTATCGCTCACTACATAAAAAAAATATTGGTTACCAGTGATAATGATGCTTATAACCGCCTTTATGAATTTTTGGGACAAAAGGATTTCAACAACAAACTAAAAGCCAAGGGTTTTGACGATGTAAGAATTACCCATCGTTTATCGATTTCTCTTTCGCAAGACGAAAACAAACATACCAATCCCGTTAGATTTATAGATAGAAAGTCAAATAAACCTTTATTTACACAAAATGCGCAATTCAGTCAACAAGATTTCACAAAACCAAGTGATATATTTTTGGGGAAAGCATATTTAAAGGGAGATGAATTGATAAATACTCCTATGAATTTCAAAGATAAAAATGCTGCCTCCTTGGTAGACCTACATCAGTTATTATTAAGGCTAATTTTTCATGAAAAATTCAAAACAACAGAGCAATTTGATTTAACTGAGACCGATTATCATTTTTTATTGCAGTATATGTCGCAACTTCCAAGAGAAACTGTCTTTCCTGACTACAGTCAAATACCTGATAATTATTGTAAGTTTTTAATGTTTGGCGACAAGGATGACGAAGAAATTCCAAATCACATTAGAGTTTTCAACAAAATTGGTGATGCGTATGGTTTTACTATTGATAACGCTTATATCATTGATTTAAAAAACAATATTGAGTTTGCTCTTTCCGCCGTAATTTATACCAATGATAATGAAACTTTAAACGATGGTGAATATGAATATAAAGAAACTGCATGGCCCTTTATGGGCGTTTTGGGAAGAGCTTTCTATCGCTATGAACTAGATCGAAAAAGAGAATTCACACCCGATCTGACAAAATTTAAATTTAATTATGACAAATAAAAAAGGCCTCAAATGAGGCCTTTTTTTAATTATCAGGATCTAAATAATCGGGAATACCATCACCGTCTTTATCATCATCGTTCCAATTAAAGTTAAAATTATTGTCTTCCTTACTTGTTTTTCTTCCATCATTATCATCATCTTCGTCTAGATAATTTGGAATTCCATCTTTATCAGTGTCATCATTTGAGGGGTTACCATCACCATCAACGTCCTCTAAAATTGTCGTAATTCCATCGCCATCATCATCTATATCCAGATAATTGGCAACTAAATCTCCATCGGTATCATCATCAGTAGCATCACCGTTTTTATTAATATCTTCATCGTTATTGATTACACCATCGTTGTCAGCATCAGCTCTGATCACATTTCCTAAATCTATAAAAAAGTAAATTGGGGCATTTGACGGAATATTTGCTGAACCATTTTCTCCATAAGCGAGACCCGAAGGCATAAAAATTATCCCTGACCCCGTATTTTCATAACCAAAAGATTCATCCGGATAAATAACTTTTGTTCCCGATTTATATTTGGGAATTCCATATCTCCAACCCGCAATTAAATTTGGCAAATGAAACCAAGATTTATAACTTGGATAACTGAGATTCTGATCAAATTTTATACTATCCAATGTAAATCCTTGGTATAAGATTTGAATCGAGTCGTTCATCGACGGGTTAATACCAACACCTTGTTTCTCGATGTAATAATAAAGTTTATAATTGATGTCATTGTAAACTAAATCTTCAATATCAACTTGTGTATACAAAGGTGTTTCTCCATTTCTAATACTATCGATCTTATTGTCGTCTGTCAAATAATGAGACTGCAAAAAATCCACCAATATTTCGTCATCAATCAAAGCTTGAGCCACTGGATCATGCTTATCCTTATCATCGTCATCACTACACGAAATCATTACCGAGGTTAGTAAAAATAAAAACAATAATTTCAACTTCATATCAAAATAAATTTTGCGCAATTTACAATTTAAAACGGGTTTGCCACTTTAGCCTATCCGAATTAACAAAATCTTAAAAAATTTAAACGAAATTAATTTTTCGCATTCTTAAACTTACTGGCGTTACCTCTAAATATTCATCTTCACGAATATATTCAAGACATTCTTCGAGAGAAAACTCAACTTTTGGAGCAATTTTCAAGCCTTCATCAGAACCTGAAGCCCTAACGTTTGTCAATTTTTTTCCTTTAATTAAATTCACACCCATATCATCCTGGCGGTTATTCTCACCTACAACTTGACCTTTATATATTTCCTGGTTAGGATCTATAAAAAATCTTCCTCTATCTTGCAGTCTATCAATAGCATAACCCGTTGCTTTTCCTGTTTCAGATGAAACAATCGCTCCGTTTGTCACTTCACTAAAATCACCTTTGGTAGCGTCATATCCTCTTAATCTATGGTTGATAATGGCTTCACCTTGGGTTGCGGTTAAAATTTTATTTCTCAAACCTATTAGCCCGCGAGATGGAATATCAAACTCCAAATGTTGAAGGTCTCCCTTTGGTTCCATCACCAAAAGATCACCTTTTCTTAGAGTAACTAAGTTAATCGCTTTACTTGCAAATTCTTCAGGAACATTAATGACCAAAGTTTCATAGGGTTCAGACTTCACCCCATCAATTTCTTTCATAATAACTTGCGGACGTCCAACTTGCAATTCATAACCCTCTCTTCTCATAGTTTCAATCAACACTGATAAATGTAAAATACCTCTTCCGTAGACATCAAATTTATCTTCACTACCAGTTTCTTTTACTCTAAGCGCGAGATTCTTTTCTGTTTCCTTGAACAATCTGTCTCTTAAATGGCGAGAGGTTACAAATTTTCCCTCTCTTCCAAAAAATGGTGAATTATTGATGGTAAACAACATACTCATCGTGGGTTGATCTACCTCAATTCTAGGTAAAGGTTCTGGATTTTCTAAATCTGCTAAAGTGTCTCCGATTTCAAAATCATCTAAACCGGTAATCGCACATATATCTCCACTTCTAACTTCAGAAACTTTTGCTCTTCCTAATCCCTCAAAGGTATGAAGTTCTTTAATTCTTACTTTCTTCTTGCTTCCATTTGATTTACAAAGAATATAGTCTTTGTTTTCCTCTAAATCACCTCTAAAAACCCTTCCTATCGCAATTCTTCCGGTAAAAGAAGAAAAATCCAATGAAGTGATTTGCATTTGCGGAGTTCCTTCACGATAAGGCGCTTCGGGTATATTCTCGATTATCGCATCTAATAAAGGAATGATATTATCTGTTGGTTTTTGATAGTCTGTACTCATCCAACCATTTTTTGCCGAACCATAAATTGTAGCAAATTCCAATTGCTCTTCTGTGGCATCTAGGGCAAACATCAAATCAAATACTTTTTCATGAACCAAATCAGGCGTACAATTCTCCTTATCCACCTTATTCACTACTACAATTGGTGTTAAACCCAATTCTAACGCTTTCCCTAAAACAAAACGGGTTTGAGGCATAGGTCCTTCAAAAGCATCTACCAACAACAGCACTCCATCGGCCATTTTTAAAACACGTTCCACTTCACCACCAAAATCGGCGTGACCAGGTGTATCAATCACATTGATTTTTACACCGTTATACACAATAGATACGTTCTTTGACAAAATGGTAATCCCCCGTTCTCTTTCAAGGTCGTTGCTATCTAATAACAAATCTGTTCTTTCCTTTCTGTCGTCTAGTATTTTTGCCTGGTCGATAATCTTATCGACCAATGTTGTTTTTCCATGATCTACGTGAGCGATGATCGCGATATTCCTGATTGATTGCATCTGATTTTTTTTGATGTGCAAAAGTAATTGATTTTAAATGATTTCCGCTCGCTTAAACGGAGTTTATTTTTGTTTACAAAGATTTAATAACTTTCTGAAAGACAATTATTTATAAAACAACTCAAATTAGAATTATAATTCGGCCTAATGGGACATTTAAAAATTTAAGAATTGAAATGACCAATTCTTAAAAATTACCTTTTTATTTTTTCATGTTATTAGGCCAAGGGCGATTGTAAATTGATAAGGGTAATCTCCGGTAAAATTCCTACCCTACCCGGAAAACCTATATAACCAAAACCTCTATTTACATACAGAAATTGATTCTTTTTTTCGTATAGCCCAGCCCATTCCGGATAGAGATATTTGACAGGGCTCCATTTAAATCCCGGAATCTCCACACCAAATTGCATGCCATGAGTATGTCCGGATAAAGTGAGATCAAAATGCGTAGGATGATCGATTACCTTTTTATTCCAATGGGTCGGATCATGAGACATCAATACTTTAAAAGGGACATCCTCTACCCCGAGAACTGCCATATCTAGATCGCCGTTTTGTGGAAAGGGAGGTTTCCCCCAATTTTCTACACCAACAATACTTATTTTATCATTTCCCTGGTAAAGTATAACAGCTTCATTATTGAGCAAGTTAAAATTCATTTCTTTGTGAAACTCCTTTAAAAGCTCGTTGTTATCACTTTTTTCTTGTTCCGTGTTCCAACTCTTATAATCTCCATAATCGTGATTTCCTAAAACAGAATAGGTACCAACTTTGGGTTTTAATCTTTTAAATTCCTCTACAAAAGGTTTAATCTCTCTGGCATCGTAATTCACCAAATCTCCTGTAAATAAGACCACATCTGGATTTTGGTCGTTGATCAAATCAATTGCTTCTCGAATCGCATAGATATCATCAAAACTACCTGAATGAATGTCTGAAATCTGTACTATTTTGAAACCGTTAAATGATTTTGGCAAATTATTAAAAGTCATATTCAGGTTTCTCACTTTGAAATTGTATTTTCCTTTGGCTACACCATAAATCATGGAAGTAAAAGGAATGGCTGCAGCCGTTAGTCCAATTTGCCTAACAAATTTTCTTCTGCTATACAATTTTACCTTTTGAGGAGATTTTCGAAATGCTTTTAAAGATTGACGGATAAACAAAATTGAGGTTCTAATCGTATCTTCAAGTAAAAAGAATGACACTAAAACTACCTTAAACACTAAAAAGGCAAAGAAAAATCCAATAAAAAAATTTCTAAAATAGGTTGATTCTAAAGGGTGTATCGTAAAATTTTGTACGAGAAAATAAAACCCGACATAACCAAAAGCCATCCCGATTATATAAATAAGTCCGAGTAAATTTTTACGAGGCAAATTTTTCATGCCATGACTTAAAGCATAAAAAACATAGGCATCTATGGCTAATAAAACGGTTGTTAATAATGGTATGTTGGGATCAATATTTCTTGTCGACATTAATTTCTTTACAATTTTCTTCTTTTTTTCTCTTTGGCAATTAAATCCAATTCTCTATTGGTCTGTCCTGCTACCGAAGTGTTCTCTTCAGCTCTCCTAATAAGGTAAGGCATCACATCTTTTACAGGACCAAATGGTAAATACTTGGCTACATTATAGCCTTCTTTTGCCAGATTAAAACTTATATGATCACTCATACCATATAACTGACCAAACCATAATCTCTGATCATTTTTTTCTAAACCAGATTTTTGGATTAAATCCATCATTAAATACGAGCTTTCTTCATTATGTGTTCCACAGAAAATAGCCATTTTATCGATGTTTTCAAACATGTATTTTAACACATCGTTAAAATTTTTATCTGTTTCCGCCTTGTCTTTGCAAATAGGGTCTGCATAACCATTCTCTTTGGCACGCTCCCTTTCTTTCTCCATGTAGGCACCTCTTACAAGTTTCATACCAATTTTGAAATTATTCTTTTGAGCTCGTTCAGAAAGGCCCTTCAAATAATCAAGTCTATCCCATCTGTATAATTGTAATGTGCTAAAAACAATTGCTTTTTCTTTATTATATTTCATCATCAATCCCTCTGTCAGATCATCAACTGCCTCTTGCATCCAACTCTCTTCGGCATCTATTAATAAAGGTACATCGTAATCAAAAGCCAGTTTGGCAACTTTTTCGTAGCGTTGACGAACTCTCTCCCACTCCAATTTTTCTTCTTCTGTCAGTATTTTTTTTTCAGTTATTTTTTGATACAACTTAAATCGACCGAAACCAGTTGGCTTAAAAACTGCAAATGGAAGGGCATCTTTTTCTTTAACAAACTTTAAAATTTGAAGGATTTTTTCCATCGCAAAATCAAATTGATTCTCAATTTCCTTACCTTCTACAGAAAAATCTAGGACAGAATGTACATTTTTCGTGTACATTCTATCAATAATGGGCATACAATCTTCTTCACTAACTCCACCACAAAAATGATCAAAAACAGTTGAACGAATTAAACCTTCTACAGGCAAGTTTGATTTAAGCGCAAACTTGGTTACGGCACTGCCGATTCTTACCAAAGGTTCACTTTTTATCATTTTAAATAAAAAATATGCTTTTTCTAAGTCAGAATCAGATTTTATCGCAAATGCTGTTTCCGTGTTATCAAATATATTATTCATGTGTTCATTTTTTTAACAAAGATAGATAGTCGCATTTATTTTTTAATAAAATTCTCCGTTATTTGCATCACAAAAAAGCAAAAAATATAATGTCTGTTATTCAATCTACCGGTTACCCAATCTACTTTCAAAATCCTGGATATAAAGCGTTAGGTGATTATCTCCGAAATAATCGTTTTTCAAAAATCATAATACTGGTTGATGCAAATACAAAAAGAGATTGTTTACCTCTATTTAAACAAAAGTTTGGACTTGAATTTGCCTATGAAACTATCGTTTTACCTCCTGGTGAAGAGTTTAAAAATATTACAACCTGCGTTGAAATTTGGGAAGAACTGAGCAGAATTAATGCCGATAGAAAGAGTTTGGTGATCAATTTAGGTGGTGGCGTAATTACTGATATGGGCGGATTTATAGCCTCTTGTTTTAAGAGAGGTATTGAATTTGTAAATATCCCAACAACATTATTGAGTATGGTTGACGCCTCCGTAGGTGGTAAAACTGGTATAGATCTGGGTACACTCAAAAACCAAATAGGTTTGTTTAGTAATCCAGCCATGGTCATCATAGATTACGACTATTTGTTGACGGTGCCGAAGAGAGAATTGAAGTCCGGATTAGCAGAAATTATTAAATATGGATATACTTTCGACAAAACTTTATGGGAAACAATACACAGGTTTGAAGATATCGATTTAAACGAAGTGAATGAATTGATCTACAAATCAATTGACATTAAAAATGAGGTAGTAAAAACCGATATGAAAGAAACAGGATTGAGAAAAACTTTAAATTTCGGACATACCATAGGACACGCCGTTGAATCCTATTTCCTAGATAGTAAAGAGAAAGAAAATCTCACCCACGGTGAAGCTATTGCTGTAGGAATGGTTATAGAAGCCTATTTTTCTTATAAACTCAATGGGTTTCCTCTTGTAAAAGTTGATGAACTTAAGTCATTTGTCAAAAATTTTTATGGTAAAGTTGAAATGTCTAAAAATGATATCACATCGATTATACCACTTATGATGTATGACAAAAAAAATGTAAGTGGTCAGGTGAACTTTGTTTTATTAAAAGAGATGGAAAACTGTATTTGGGATATAAATGTACATGAAGATTTACTTTTAGAAGGGTTTGCCTATTACGCAGACTAAATTAACCGAGCCAATCCTATCCTTTAGACAAATTTTACTACTTTTGCCCCGCATTTAAAAACTATAGTTAGCAAAGGCTTTACGATGGAAGAAAAAAAATTTGACCTCAATTCCGCAATAGGATTTGTTTTATTAGGAGCGATCATGTTGTGGTATTTATACTCAAACCAACCAACGCCAGAAGAACTTCAAGAGCAAGAAGCTCAACAAGAACAAATTCAAGAAGAAACAAAATCCTTATCTGAGGTTAATGATACAAGCGTTACCGAAGCTGTCATCAATACTTTTGATACAGATTCTTTGGCATTATCTAAAGCACAAAACACGTTAGGAGCTTTTGCTTATGGAGCAGCATTGCCCAGCGCTAAAGAAGGGACAACTACCTTAGAAAATAATTTAGTTAGAATTGAAGTTGCGAATTTAGGTGGACAAATTACAGAAGTTGAACTTAAAAACTACAAAACTTTTGATCAGAAACCCTTGTACATTATCAAAGACGGGAATGCTAATTTAAACATACAATTTAGCACAACAGATAACCGCAACTTAGAAACAAAGAACCTTTATTTTGAACCTAGCCTGACAAAGAGTGGTGAGGATCAGATCCTTTCTATGAAATTAAAGGTTGCCGCTAATAAATTTCTAGAATATAGATATACCTTAAAACCTGATGATTATATGATGGATTTCAGCATACAATCTACAGGTATGGAACAGGCAATAGATGGGAGTAAATCCATTGATCTAAATTGGCAAACTACGAGCTTTAGAACAGAAAAAAGTGTAAAATACGAAAATCAATATACAGATTTGCGTTATTTATTTAATGAGGATGAGTTCGAATTTATGAGCCCCGCATCAGACTTTAATGAGGATGAAGCAGAAAATGTAAATTGGATTTCTTTTAAGCAACAGTTCTTTACGTCAATTTTGCTTGCAGATAAGCCTTTTGAAAAAGCTAAACTAAGTTCAAAAAACTTAGTACAAGACGAGGAGATTGATACTGTCTTCACAAAAGATTTTGCAGCCGCTATACCTTTGAAGATGGAAAGCGGAGAATTGGATTATAACATGAATCTTTTTTATGGTCCGGTAGATTACAAAGTTTTAAGAGAATACAAAGGCAAAGACCTCGATAGAATCGTTAGTTTAGGTTGGGGAATTTTTAGATGGATTAATAAATACTTGTTCCTTCCGGTATTCTATTTCTTGAGTTCTATTTTCTCTAGCTATGGTATCGTGATTATTTTAATGACCATTGTCGTTAGAATTTTAATGTCGCCCATGGTGTACAAATCTTATTTATCGAGTGCCAAAATGAAAGTTTTGAAGCCGGAGATGGAAGAGATCAACGACAAATTCAAGGGGAAAGACAATGCCATGAAAAGACAGCAGGAAGTGATGGCTTTGCAGAGAAAAGCCGGTGTAAGCCCCTTAGCAGGTTGTGTACCTGCACTTCTTCAAATGCCTGTTTTCTTTGCCTTATTCAGATTCTTCCCTTCGAATATCGATATTAGACAAAAGGGATTTTTATGGGCAGACGACTTATCTGCTTATGATGAAGTGCTTAAGCTTCCATTTAACATCCCATTTTATGGTGATCATGTTAGTTTGTTTCCGATTTTGGCTTCAGTTGCAATTTTCATTTATATGCAAATGACACAAAGTCAACAAATGAATATGCAGCAGCCTCAGCAAGAGGGTATGCCAGATATGCAAAAAATGATGAAAATTATGCTTTGGATGTCGCCAATCATGATGTTGGTTTTCTTTAATAGTTATGCGAGTAGTTTGAGTTTATATTATTTTATTTCAAACTTATTGACTATTGGAATCATGCTAATCATTAAGAACTTTATTATTGATGAGGATAAAATTCACGCTCAAATTCAAGAAAACAAAAAGAAACCTGAAAAAAAGAAGAGTGCTTTTAGGCAAAAATTAGATGATGCGATGAAGCAAGCGCAAGCACAACAAGAATTGCAGAAAAAAAATAAAAAGTAAAATGAAGCGGCGAAAGCCGCTTTTTTAATAGCCTATGGCTGTGTCATCTCCCCTTGGGTCTGCCCCACCTTCCAAAAGTCCATTTTCCAATACTAATATAGCATCAACTTTCCCTATAATTCTGGCATTACTATGATCGATTTTATAACCTTTCTCTCTCAGTTGAGCGAAATTCAGGGTGTCAAATTGACTTTCAAATTTAATCTCATCCGGTAACCATTGATGGTGAAATCTCGACTTTGAAACAGATTCTTGCATACCCATGTTAAAAATACCCACATTTAGTATATTCTGAACAACAGAGGTTATAATTGTAGAACCTCCCGGGGATCCTAAAACCATTTTTAAATTACCATTTTGCTCCACAATCGTTGGTGTCATAGAACTGAGCATGCGCTTTTCCGGTTCTATAGCATTGGCTTCCGCCCCAACCAGACCAAACATATTTGGTACTCCTGGTTTTATACTCAGGTCGTCCATTTCATTATTTAAAAAGAAACCTGCTTTTTCTACATAAACCTTAGAACCAAAACCACCATTTAGAGTTGTCGTTACCGACACGGCATTACCAAAAGGATCAATAATTGAATAATGAGTTGTTTGATCACTTTCAACCACCTCGATTAATCCATGAGAAACGGTTGTAGAGGGTGTCGCGTAAGTCCAATTAAAACTGCTCATCCTATCATTTAGATATTCAGCAGAAATCAATTCTTCTTGAGGAATTTCTACAAAATCGGGATCTCCTAAATAATAAGCTCTATCTGCATAACTTCTTCTTTCAGCCTCCACTAATAACTGAATATATTCCGGAGAATTATGAGACAATTTTTCAAGTTTGTAAGGCTCTAAACTTTTCAGAATCTGTGCCAAACAGATTCCTCCACTAGAGGGTGGTGCCATAGAGATAATTTCAAAATCACGAAATTTAAATACAAGCGGATCACGCTTTTTGACATTATAGGCCTTCAAATCTTGTTCTGTCAAAATCCCGCCCAACTCCTGTACTTTTTCAATCATCATTTTTGCCGTATACCCTTCATAAAACTCTTCAACACCATTATCTCTAATTCTTTCAAGGGTTTTTGCCAATTCCACATATTTAATGGTATCTCCTTGTTTCCAATCTCTATTTAAAAAAATATCTCCTTTGTTCGCCTCTTTAAAAAATGGAGCATAATAATGTAAAGCTTCTTCATCGTTCTCTGTCACTACTACCCCACGCTTGGCTAAATCTATGGCAGGCTGTATCAATTCTTGAAAAGGCAATGTGCAATGAGCTTTATAAATTTCGAAAATTCCTCCAACGCTACCAGGTACTCCAATAGCGAGAGCCCCTAAAGTACTTAGGCCATCTATGACATTACCTTCTTCATCTAAATACATGTCTCTATGTGCTGATAATGGCGCCTTCTCTCGAAAATCATACGTACCCTTTTCTCCATTAGCTAGACGATAAACTGTAAAGCCACCACCACCAATATTTCCCGCAACGGGGTATGCCACCGCCAAAGCGAAATGAGTAGCGACCATCGCATCAAAAGCATTTCCTCCTTTATTCATAATGGCCACACCAATTTCAGAGGCTTCCTTCCTAGCACTTACAACCATGGCATTATTTGCCAAAACTCCCTTTAGAGCATCAGACTTACTTTCTTTTGATACTGGATTTTCTGCACATTGTGTAAATCCCAAAATTAAAAGGATAGACAAAAATATTCTCACTATTTGCATCATCATTTATAATGTTTTTAACTTTTCTTTCGATGATTCCATCAGCTCAGGAAAAAAAATGTGAAAATCTGTTTCCAATTCTTCATAAGACAATTGCAAATCAGAAATAGCTAAATCCATTTGAGATCTAAGTTGAGTTCTTCTGTTCATCCCTTTCAAAACATTTTCAATTCCTTCAAAAGTGGCATAACTTTCCAGCCAACTTTGCTCTACCAAATAAGGAACCATTCTTTTGGTATTCTCCGGTAATATATCAAAATTCCTTTCTAAATTTTGATAAAATAGCTCACTAAATTCATGTAGGCTTTGTCTGCAAAAATCTGTCCAATTTATGGCGAGAAAATGATCGTAAAAGATATCAATGATAATTCCCTTATATAATCCATATTTTGGATCGAGTCTCCTTTTACTTATTCTTACCTGGGGATGATCATCTGTATAACTATCTATAAATCTATGTAATAAAATCCCCTTTTGAATTTCATCTGGATAATTTAAATACTTTTTACCTTTGACAGAATCGGCAAAAAAATTCCCTAATTGAATATTTTCATTATTATCTGAAAGATAGATATGGGCAAGAAAGTTCATTAGGTGAATTTAGAAAAAATTGATCATTTTCCGTTTGGAAACCCTATTTTTGTACAAAACTTTTTTATTATGCTGGAACAAATGATATCTTCGGAAGAAGCCATGTTGCTAGAAAATGAGTATGGTGCTCACAACTACCATCCATTACCGGTTGTATTACACAAGGGAGAAGGAGTTTTTGTCTGGGATGTAGAAGGAAAACAATATTATGATTTTCTTTCTGCCTATTCTGCTGTAAATCAAGGGCATTGTCATCCAAAAATCATTCATGCACTTGTAGAACAGGCAAAAAAATTAACACTTACTTCAAGAGCCTTTCACAATGATATACTCGGTTTATATGAAAAATTTGTTTGCGACTATTTTGATTTTGACAAGGTTTTGCCAATGAACACAGGTGCTGAGGCGGTAGAAACGGCCATCAAATTGGCAAGAAAATACGGTTATGAAAAACGAGGAATAACACCTGATAAAGCTAAAATAGTGGTTTGTCATAATAATTTTCATGGCAGAACAACTACGATCATCTCTTTTTCAAATGATGAAACGGCTCGCAAAAATTTTGGGCCATTTACAGAAGGTTTTATTTCTATACCCTATGATGCGCCGGAGGCTTTAAAGCAAGTTTTAGATAACGATCCCAATGTGATTGGTTTTTTAGTAGAACCTATACAAGGTGAAGCAGGAGTTTATGTACCTCAAGATGGCTTTTTAGCCGAGACAAAAAGAATATGTGAAGATCACAATGTACTTTTTATAGCTGACGAGGTACAAACCGGAATTGCAAGAACTGGTAAATTATTAGCTGTTGATTATGAGAATGTTAAGCCAGATATTTTAATTTTAGGCAAAGCTATTTCTGGTGGAGTATATCCTGTATCAGCTGTTTTTGCACAGAACGAAGTGATGGAAGTGATCAGACCTGGGCAACACGGCTCTACATTTGGTGGAAACCCATTGGCCTCCGCTGTTGCTATTGCAGCCTTGAAGGTTGTAGAAGAGGAAGATTTAGCAAATAATGCTCATGTTTTAGGGCAAATATTCAGAGATGAATTAACAGCCTTTGCAAAAGATCATAGTTTGATCAAATTAGTAAGAGGAAAAGGACTATTGAATGCAATTGTTATAGACAATAGCGAGGAAAGTAATTTAGCTTGGGATATTTGTTTACAATTAAAAGAGAATGGTCTTCTCGCCAAACCTACCCACGGTAACATTATCCGCTTAGCTCCGCCTTTGGTTATGAATAAGAAAGAGTTATACGAGTGTATCTCAATCATCAAAGACACTATCATGCAAATAGAAAAAAGAGTGGGTTAACCACTCTTTTTTTAATATCCTTCCGTAAGATGCTGGAGTTTCTGGGCATCTAATATTTTTATCCTCTTTCCTGAAAGTTGAATGTATCCCTCTTTTTTAAATTCAGATAGTAAACGAATCGTTGATTCTGTGGCAGTTCCAATGGCATTCGCAATTTCTTCTCTGGTCAAATTTACATTGATAAAACCCTCACTATCCTTTCCAAAGATTCTTTCAAAGAATAAAATGATTTCCGCCAATCTTTCTTTCACATTTTTTTGAGCAATATTCGCAATCGAATTATTGGCCTCATCTAAATTATCACAAATGGATTTTGTTAGATCAAGCGAAAATTCATAATTTTTTTTAAATAATTCGAGCACCTCACTCTTTGGAATAAAGCATACATCCATATCTTCAAGAGCTGTAATGGTTAAATGAGCTACCGTTTCACTTAAAATAGTACGGTGTCCTATCAGTTCTCCTTTTTTAATGAATCTCACAATCTGCTCTCTGCCATTTGGTGCAAGTTTGGTGAGTTTACATTTTCCACTTTTCAAACAATAAACTCCTTTTAAGGTGCTTCCTTCTTCGAATAACACCTCACCTTTCTTGATATGAATAGATTTCTTGTTCTTATTTACTTTAGATAATTCCTCAATCGGAACTTTACTGAAGGAATTTAATTCACGTATCGCACACTTCTCACAGTTTTCTGACATAGCCAAGATAGAATTTCGGTAAAAATAAATAAAATATGACATTTATCATTTTTTTATGTCACAAATTTCAAAGAAATTTGCCCTTAATTTTCTACTGAATGCCATTACCCCCTTGCTACCATTGCGGAAATAAATGTGAATCTGAGGAGATAAATATTGATGATAAACTTTTCTGCTGCAACGGTTGTAAAACGGTTTACGAAATATTGAATCAACACGATCTTTGCGACTATTACGACCTTGAATCAAGTCCAGGAACTATCCCAGCTGACATCAAAGGCAAATATGATTATCTCGATAATGAACTGATTGCAGACAAACTTTTAGAATTCAACGATGGTGAAACGGCCGTGATCAATCTTTTTATACCAACAATTCATTGCAGTTCGTGTATCTGGGTATTAGAGAATTTAGACAAACTAAAGTGGGGCATAAAAAAATCTTTAGTCAACTTTCCTAAAAAGGAAGTTAGGGTCACCTTTAAAATAAAAGATGTTTCTCTTAAAGAAATTGTTGAATTACTTGCTTCCATTGGATATGAGCCTTATATAAGTTTGGAAGATTCGACCAAATCATTAAAAAGCCAGAATAGAACCTTAATTTACCAATTGGCTTTGGCGGGATTTGCCTTTGGCAATATCATGTTACTTTCTTTTCCTGAGTATTTTGAGATGGATGAATTTTGGTTAAATAGGTTTAAACCCTTTTTTAGGATATTAATGTTCGCCTTTGCCGTACCGGTGGTCGTTTATTCGGCCAAGGACTACCTGATTTCTGCCTATCTAGGGTTGCGAAAAGGTATTTTAAATATCGATGTTCCCATTTCTTTAGGAATTCTCGTTCTCTTTTTTAGAAGTTCTTATGAAATTTTCAGTCATACGGGCCAAGGTTATTTTGATAGTTTATCCGGATTAGTTTTCTTTCTTTTATTAGGGAAATTTTTTCAAAGTAAAACTTATAATTTTTTGTCCTTTGAAAGAGATTACAAATCTTATTTCCCTATTGCAATTACAAAAGTTAACAGAGACGAAAGTCATGAATCCATAGTGGTAAATGATATTCAAAAAGGCGATCGCTTATTAATTAGAAATGAAGAGATAATTCCTGTTGACGCCATACTAATCAATGGAAATGCACATATAGACTACAGTTTTGTAACCGGCGAATCTGACCCTGTAAGAAAAATTTCCGGAGATAAAATATTTGCTGGAGGTAAACAAACAAATGGTGCCATAGAAATTGAAGCTCTTGAAACTGTTGTTCAATCTTATTTGACACAATTGTGGAGTAATGATATTTTTCAAAATCAATATACCAAAAGCATAAAAAATATTACAGATTCCATCAGTAAATATTTTACGGCAATTATCTTGCTTATTGCTCTAATTGCAGGAATATATTGGTTCAAGATCGACCAAAGTGTTGCCTTTCAAGTTGTATCTGCTATACTCATAATTGCCTGTCCCTGTGCTCTAGCTCTTTCGGCACCTTTCGCTTTGGGGAATATGTTGCGTATTTTTGGTAAGAACAAATTCTACTTAAAAAATGCACAAGTCATAGAGAATATAGCTCGGGTAAATACCTTGGTTTTTGATAAAACAGGAACCTTGACGAGCAATAGAGCCTCTGAGATATCCTATTTTGGAAAAGAATTGTCCAAAGATGAATTGGCAAAAGTAAAAAGTGTATTAAAATCATCTAACCATCCTTTAAGCAGAAGGCTTTACACATTCTTGCCAAATTTTAAAGAACAAAACATCACAGAGTTTCTTGAGTTACCCGGAAAGGGTATAGAAGGAATTGTTTCAAATGCCAGTATCAAAATCGGATCTTCAAATTTTGTAGAAGCAAATGAAAATAATACTTTATTGACTGAAATTTTCATCAAAATACATGATGAAATAAAAGGCAAATTTGTTTTTAAGAATGCTTACAGAGAATCTATCAAAGAAACTTTTGATTCTATTTCTCCTGTTTATAAAATCAATATTTTGTCTGGCGACAATGAGGGTGAAAAACAATTTTTATCCTCCTTGCTACCTCATGATTCAGAATTGTTCTTCAATCAAAAACCAGAAGACAAGTTAAATTATATCAAAGAGTTACAAAATTACGATCAAAATGTAATGATGTTAGGGGATGGACTAAATGATGCAGGAGCATTAGCACAAAGCAATGTTGGTATCGCTGTTTCTGAAAACATTAATGTCTTTTCTCCTGCCTGTGATGGCATACTCGATGCCTCAAAATTCTATCACCTACCTGTGTTTTTAAAGCTATCAAAATTAACTATGCGTATCATTATTTTCAGCTTTATTATTTCTTTTTTATATAATATAATAGGCATGTATTTTGCTGTATCAGGTCTTTTATCGCCTGTAGTTGCAGCTATTTTAATGCCTCTGAGTTCTATAACCGTGGTGACATTTGTAACGATGGCTACCAATTTTATTTCCAAAAAATTATTACTTTAGTCTTCGTTAAACTTTTGTTAATGATTTTATCAAAAACTGATTTTTATCAGGGTTTGAGTTTTTTAATATTAGTTTATTTGCAGTAACTAAAAAAATCTCCGTTAATGAATATCATATTCATGCTTATCATCGCAAGCTTGATTATTGCTGTTGTGTTTTTCATATTGTTTGTCAGATCTGTAAAAAGTGGACAATACGATGATGTTTATACACCCTCGGTAAGAATGTTGTTTGACGATGAACTGGTTACGGAAAAATCAAAAAAAGAATCTAATTCTAATTAATCAATCTAATATTTTCAATTTATGGAAAAAGAACAATTTTACTATGACAACAAGATTGTAAAAATGTTTCTTATCGCCACAGCTTTGTGGGGTGTTGTGGGTATGCTCGTTGGATTACTGGTAGCCTTCCTTTTTATTTTCCCAAATTATATGGAGGGTATTTCTTGGCTGAGTTTTGGAAGACTAAGACCTTTACATACTAACGCGGTAATATTTGCTTTCGTTGGGAACAGTATTTTTATGGGTATTTACTATTCACTTCAACGTTTGTTAAAAACAAGAATGTTTAGTGACGTATTGAGTAAAATTCATTTTTGGGGTTGGCAATTAATTATTGTTGCTGCTGCTATCACCTTACCTTTAGGCTTAACATCTTCAAAAGAATATGCAGAGCTTGAGTGGCCTATCGATATCGCAATAACTTTAATTTGGGTTGTTTTTGCGATCAATACAATTGGAACAATTTTAATCAGAAGACAGAGACATATCTATGTTGCCATTTGGTTTTATATAGCAACTATTGTAACCATTGCTGTCCTCCATATATTTAACAATTTAGAATTACCCGTTTCAAGTTTTAAAAGTTATTCCATTTACGCGGGCGTGCAGGATGCTTTGGTGCAGTGGTGGTACGGGCATAATGCTGTGGCATTTTTCTTAACTACTCCTGTACTTGGTTTAATGTATTACTTCGTTCCTAAAGTAGCAAATAGACCCGTCTATTCTTATCGACTTTCAATTATCCATTTCTGGTCTTTAATTTTTATTTACATATGGGCGGGGCCTCACCATTTATTGTATACTGCATTACCAGAGTGGGCTCAAAATTTGGGTACCGTATTCTCTGTTATGCTCATTTTCCCTTCTTGGGGTGGTATGATCAACGGACTCTTAACCCTGAGAGGAGTTTGGGATAAAGTAAGAGAGAATCCTATTCTAAAATTCTTTGTTGTAGCAATTACCGGTTATGGTATGTCTACCTTCGAAGGACCCATGCTATCTTTCAAAAATTTGAACGCTATTGGTCATTACACAGATTGGATTATTGCTCATGTTCACATTGGTGCTTTGGCCTGGAATGGCTTTATGGCAGCAGGTATCGTTTATTGGCTCGCCGGTAAATTATGGAGAACAGAATTATATTCCAAAAAATTAGCCAATGTCCATTTCTGGATTGGTACCATGGGTATCTTATTTTATGCTTTACCTCTATATGTTGCAGGCTTTACGCAAGCCTCAATGTGGAAGCAATTCAATCCAGACGGCACCTTGGTATATGGAAATTTCCTAGAAACAGTAACGCAATTAATGCCAATGTATGCGCTTAGAGCCTTTGGAGGAACCTTGTATTTAGTAGGATTTATATTGTTAGGATATAATGTTGTTAAAACAGCACGCAAGGGCCACGCTGTGGAGGATGAACTGGCAGAAGCAATGCCATTGAAAGAAGTTTCTTCCAGAAGAATGAGCGGAGAGACTGTACATAGCTGGTTAGAAAGACGAACTGTATTATTTACTGTTCTAACTACCGTTGCAGTAATTATTGGTGGTGTAATAGAAATTATACCAATGATTGTGGTTAAATCTAATGTTCCAACCATTACTTCTGTAAAACCCTATACACCTCTAGAATTGGAAGGGCGAGATATTTATATTAGAGAAGGATGTAATAACTGTCACTCACAAATGATTCGACCATTCCGTTCGGAAGTTGAACGTTATGGAGAATACTCAAAGGCAGGAGAATTTGTATATGACCATCCATTTTTATGGGGTTCAAGAAGAACTGGTCCTGATTTACACAGAGTTGGTGGAAAATATAATGATAACTGGCACTTTAACCATATGATGGATCCTCAGCTGACTTCACCTGGTTCGATTATGCCAAAGTATCCATGGTTAATTGAGAATGATCTCGACATATCCCAAACAAATAATAAGGTGAATGCCATGGTCATACTCGGTGTACCTTATACACAAGGTGAATTAGATAAGGCCGTTTATTTATTGCAAAGTCAGGCCGCTGAAGTAGAAAAAAATTTAAGACAAGATCCTGAGTTTGTGAAGAATTATGGCGATGCCAATATTCAAGATAAAGAAATTGTTGCTTTAATTGCCTATTTGCAGAGATTAGGCACGGATATTAAAGCAGAACAAACAGCTCAAAACCAATAATATGCTGAAGTATATAAAACATCACGTCGATACAATAGTCGGTATTGAAATTTATCCGATTATATCCCTATTGTTATTCTTTTTGGTATTCACTGTCATGCTTATTTATGCCTTTAGAATTCCAAAGGAGAGTATAGAAGAAAAAAGTAGTTTACCCCTTGATAATGATTAATTAAAAAAAGATGAGTAAAAATGATCAAATTTCGGGTTGGAAAAGATTTATTCAATCTGTTACCAGAGCAAAAGATATAGAGAACGAAGAAGAAATCATGACAGATCATGATTACGATGGGATTAAAGAATTAGATAATGTATTGCCACCATGGTGGACTGCAGGATTTATCATAACCATCTTGGTAGGTGCATTCTATTATATCAATGTTTTTTTTAATAGTGAAAAATATAATCAATACGAAGAGTTAGAAACAGAAATTGCCGAAGCTAAAGCTGAAGTAGAAGCATACAAAGAAGCAAATCCTGATCTATTTAAAGTAGATGTGACACTTCTCACTGATGCAGCAAGCCTTGATGCCGGAAAGAAAACCTTCGGTACCTATTGTGTCGCTTGTCATATGGCAGATGGTGGCGGTGGAATTGGGCCAAATTTGACAGATGACCATTGGATTCTTGGCGGAGGTATGGAAAAAGTATATAATACAATTAGTGAAGGTGGTAGATCTGGTAAAGGTATGGTTTCTTGGAAAGCATCTTTGAGTGCTCAGCAAATGCAAGAAGTTGCCAGTTATGTCATTTCTTTGCAAGGAACAACCCCAGCAAACCCCAAGGAGGCAGAGGGAGAAATTATATGGACTAAACAGTAATTGCAATTCACCAATCTTCTCGAAAAGCAATACTGTTGTTTTGATTTTTTTAGTTAGTAGATTGAAGGCTGTTCTGTTTATTAATAGAACAGCCTTTTTAAGTAAGCCCTTATGAACGAGAATAAAGAAAATTTTAGAGATTCTATCAGCACCATAAGCAAAGAGGGTAATCGCAATTATATTTATCCCAAAAAACCGAAAGGAAAATTCACAAATTACAGAACTATTGTGAGTTGGTTTTTATTGGCTTTCTTTCTTTTATCTCCTTTCATTAAAATTAACGGAAATCAGTTTCTGTTGTTCAATGTATTAGAACGTAAATTCAATATTTTTGGACAACCTTTCTGGCCGCAAGATTTTTATTTGTTGGTTTTTTCCATGCTTATCGGCGTGGTGTTTATCATCTTATTCACGGTTATTTTTGGCAGAATTTTTTGTGGATGGATTTGTCCACAAACCATTTTTATGGAAATGGTTTTTCGAAAGGTAGAATATTTGATAGACGGAGACAGAGGAAAGCAAATAAAATTGGCCAAACAAGAGTGGAATGCAGAAAAAATATGGAAAAGAATCCTTAAATGGTTTATCTTTTTTCTCATTTCATTTATCATCGCCAATGTTTTTCTCGCCTATCTCATCGGAAGCGATGTGCTTATTCAGCATATAAAGGATGGACCATTTAACCATTTGGCTACACTTAGTAAATTAATCATTTTTACCTTAGTCTTTTTATGGATTTTTGGATGGTTTAGAGAACAAGTCTGCATTATTGCATGTCCTTATGGCCGTTTACAGGGGGTTATGCTCGATAATAATTCGATTGTTGTTGCCTACGATTACAAAAGAGGCGAAAATGAAAATGGCAGGAGTAAGATAAGAAAAGGTGAAAATCGCGATGAACAAGGGTTTGGAGATTGTATTGACTGTAAACAATGTGTCTTGGTCTGTCCTACCGGGATTGATATCAGAAATGGAACACAACTAGAGTGTATTAATTGTACAGCTTGTATAGATGCTTGTGATGAAATAATGAGAAAGGTAGATTTTGAACCTGGACTTATCAAGTATGCCTCAGAGAGCAATATTGCCCAGGAGGAAAAGTTCAGATTCTCACCCCGGATTATCAGTTATATAGCCGTACTTACCATCTTATTGGTTGGATTGGTTTCTCTCATTTTTGCTAGAAATGATGTGGAAGCGACCGTATTGAGGTTGCCAGGGCAAATGTATTCAAGTCAAGGAGATTCAATTCAAAATGTTTATACCGTAAAAATTGTGAATAAAACCAATAACACTTTTTCCAATCTTCAACTCGAATTAATAGATCAAAAAGGAAGTATTCAGGTGATAGGTGGAGATTTAAACGTACCTAAAAACGGATTAATAGAAAGAACACTTTTTATAAAAAAGGCTAAAAAAGATATCGAAAATCAAAAAATAATAATTGGCGTGTTTTCAAATGGTATGATGATTGAAGATACGAAAACGAGCTTTCCATCACCTTTAATCGTAAAATAAATAAGACTTTAGACATGAAAAAAATTAAATTCAATTGGGGTACTGGAGTTGTAGTGGCGATGATCCTTTTTATGATCTTTATTTTGCAATTTGTCTATCGTGCATCTGCAGTCGATAAGTATAATCATCATTTGGTGACCGAAGATTATTATGGTGAGGAAATTCAATATCAAAAAGAAATTGATAAAGAAAATAAAGGAAACAATCTGGTCAAAAACATAAAAATTGTACATAATGGAAATGGATTAACCATTCAATTCCCAGATAATTTACCTGAAAATTTGATTTCAGGTTCAATTAGTTTTAAACGACTTTCTAATGAAAAACTAGATTTTATACTACCGATATCTAATCTTGAAAATCATCAAATCTACATTGATGATGATAAACTTGTTGAAGGAAAATGGCAAATTAAAATTGATTGGAGTGATGGTAAAGAATCATATCTCTATAAAGAATCTCTTTTTTACTAAAATTTGATTTATACTGCTTTTATATTAGGTCTTTTAGGCAGCTTCCATTGTTTGGGTATGTGTGGCCCCATTGCGTTTGCCTTACCCCTTTCACGAGATCATAAACTTAGAATGGCGGGGCAATTAACCTTATACCATTTGGGTAGAATATTTACATATAGTCTTATTGGAGTTTTATTTGGTTTTTTCGGAAAGGGACTTTATCTGGCCGGATTTCAACAAAGATTATCTATTTTGATTGGCATCATCATGATTCATGCCATACTGTTTCCCGCATTTTTGAATTTCAGTAAAAAGCCAACCCATACCATTTATAAACTAGTAAGTTTACTCAAACAAAAAATGGCCTTTTATTTGCCTAAAAAGGATTTTACTTCATTTTTTATGATGGGCTTTTTAAATGGTTTTTTACCTTGTGGCCTGGTTTATATGGCTGTTTTTGGAGCGATAGCATCAGGAAATATGCTTGATGGAGCCTCCTATATGGCGATGTTTGGTCTTGGGACTGTGGCACTGATGTCTGTAGCAGCGTTACTCGGGAATTTTGTAAATATTTCCTTCAGAAATAAAATTCAAAAAGCAATTCCTATATTTGTCGTAATCATCGGACTGCTATTTATTCTTAGAGGTCTTGGATTAGGGATTCCATATATTTCACCTTCTGATGTTAAGTTGAACGTAGGGAATAATGCAACAGAATGTGTTACAGATAATTAGATTTTAGGCATGCGCAAAACTCGGAAACTCGACAGGGAAGACTTCCAAAAAGCTAAAACGAAAAAGGATTTACTCGAAATCATAGCGAAGAAAGACGTTAATATAAGTAATGTATTAGCTACAGTGAACTATGAAACAGAAAAACGTCAACTTCAAGCAGAATTAGTTAAATTACAGAAGTGGGTAAAAGAACATAATAAAAAAGTTGCGATTATTTTTGAAGGTCGTGATGCTGCTGGAAAAGGTGGTAATATTCGAAGATTTATGGAACATTTAAATCCTCGTTTAACCCGATTGGTAGCACTTTCGAAACCCACCACTGTCGAGCAGGGTCAATGGTATTTTAGACGGTATATACAGCATTTACCAAATCCAGGTGAAATTGTTTTTTTTGATCGCAGTTGGTATAACCGAGCAGTAGTTGAGCCTGTGATGGGCTTTTGCAATCATCAACAATATGAACAATTTATGGCGCAACTACCTGAATTTGAACATATGCTGTATGAAGATGGAAGCATTATCATAAAATTTTGGCTTTCAATTTCTAAAGATGAACAATTTAGACGATTTGAAGCCAGGCGCCATAATCCCTTAAAAAGATGGAAATTTAGTGAAGTAGATAAAAAAGGTCAGGATTATTGGGATAAATATACCAAATACAAAGAATTAATGTTTAGCAAGACACACACATCATTCAGTCCGTGGGTCATTGTCAAAACGAACAATAAGCATACGGCACGATTAGAATGTATGCGCTATGTGCTTTCGCAATTTGATTATACCGGTAAAGATAAAAGCAAAATCTCGCTTCATCCTGATCCCAATGTAATAAACCGTTATTTCCGATCAACCTCTAAATACGATTAAGATGAACAAAATTGAGTTAACCGACGATGAAGTAAAAATCTTAAACGGCAAAAAGGCGATGACTTCATTATTGATGAATAAAGATCCTTTGAATTTTAATAAAGCCATTCGTTATAGAAAATATAGCAATAAACTAAAGAAATTACAGGTTGAACTTATCAAAATGCATGAGCATATTATCGCTCAAAAATTGCGTGTCGTGGTCATTTTTGAAGGTCGTGATGCTGCCGGTAAAGGTGGGGCCATCAGGAGAATTACCGAACGTATCAATCCTCGTTTCTTTAGAATTGTAGCACTGCCAAAACCAACAGAAGAGGAACAAACCCAATGGTACTTTAGGAGATATGTCAACAAATTTCCGAGTGCCGGTCAGATTGTTTTTTTTGATAGAAGTTGGTACAACAGGGCCATTGTTGAGCCCGTTAATGGTTTTTGCACACAAAAAGAATATGATATTTTTATGAATCAGGTAAATGAATTTGAAAGGATGATCACCGAATCTGGGATTATTTTAGTAAAAATTTACATGTCTATCTCAAAAAATGAACAAGCCAGACGATTTGAGGATATTAAAAGTAACCCATTGAAACAATGGAAATACAGTGCCGTAGATGCCAAAGCACAAGAACTTTGGGATCAATATACGGAGTATAAAAACCAAATGTTCGAGAACACTAAATCGGGAATTCCTTTTAAAGTAATTCGGGGTAATCGCAAAGAAAATGCAAGAATTAAAGTAATAGAATATCTTTTAAAAACGATTCCTTATGATAAAGATCGTGTCGTTTAAACCAATTTTTTAGGTTTAAATAAAAACATAAAGTAAAAGCCTGATAATATTAGAGGAATACTCAGTAATTGACCTGTATTTAACTCCCAACCTGCTCTTTCACCTACTTGTGCTTCTTTAAAGAATTCAACAATAAATCTAACCGACCATAAGAATACCATAAACAGACCGAAGATATAGCCTAATTTATCCTTCTTATCAGTTTTCCAATAAACAAACCAAAGAATGAGAAAAGTGATGAGGTATCCAAAAGCCTCATATAACTGGGTTGGGTGGCGAGGAAAATCTTCACCGAGCTGTTTAAAGATAAAACCAAAATCCGAATTTGTTGGTTTTCCTATAATTTCTGAGTTAATTAAATTGCCGATTCTAACAAAAATACCGCCAAAAGCAACCGGAATTACTACACGGTCTAAAATCCATAAAACCGGTTTATGCAAGACTTTTTTGCTGTATAAAACCATGGCAATAATAATTCCAATGGCTGCTCCGTGGCTTGCGAGACCTTGATACCCAGTAAACTCAAAAGGGTTTAAACGAAAAGGAAGTAGTACTTCTAAGGGGTGCTTCACTAAAAACTCAAAATCGTAAAACAAAAAATGACCTAATCTGGCACCTACTAAAGTAGCAATTACGGTATAGACAAAAAGTGGGTCTAATTTTTCAAGGCTCACATTTTCATTTTTGTAAATCTTCTTCATGATTTGAAGGCCAACCACAAAAGCGATAACGAACATTAAACTATAGTAACGAACAGAAAAATTACCAATTCTGAAAATTTCGATATTGGGATCCCAAATAATACTTAAAAAGTGCATAGAAACGATTAAGGGTGTAAATATAAGTTTAGATCGGTACAATGAAAAATAATTGAGTTAATTTTAAATTATCGAACTTACTAATTAAAAAAACTCCTCTAATTGGGAGCTTTTATTTTTTTCATCTCATTAAGATAGCATGGGTACTTCAATAAACAATATCTGAGAATTTTTCTTCGCTTCTATAGAAAACTCATTTGCATTTGTAATTCCGGCAGCATCTCTTCTATTGAAAACTGAGTCTTGTATATTGAGCTCACCATCTATTAACATCATATAAACACCATGTTCTTTAGTCATAGATTTATAAGTAAAACTCTTTCCCTTATCTAAATCAATTCTCGAAATAATGGCATCTTGATGAATTTTTAAAATATTTTTTGCACTTTCAAATTCCTTGTTATCATGCGAGACCACCAACTTTTGCAATTTATTTTTCCTGTCACTTTCACTAAATTCAATCTGACCATACCCGGGTTCAACGTTTTCTCTGTTTGGAATGATCCAGATTTGAAAAAGACTTAAAAAATCAGCAGCGCTTCCGTTTTTTTCAGAATGAACAACTCCTGTACCTGCACTCATTACCTGAACTTCTCCAGGTTTTAATTCGATCCATTGATCAGACATATTGTCTTTATGTTTTAATGAACCCTCCAATGGAATGGTAATAATTTCCATATTATTGTGTGGATGCATCCCAAATCCGGCTCCACCTTGAATGATATCATCGTTTAAAACCCTTAAAGCCCCAAAATTCAATTTGTTAGGGTTATAATAATTTGCAAAACTAAATGAATAGTTTGCCTGAAGCCAATCAAAATTTGCATAGCCCCTTTCAGCTGCTGGATATAACTTTATATTCATCTTTTTACTTTATTAATTTTACTAATAACTCATTTAATTTCTTTAATTCTCTTTCGTTTAAATTATTCATTACTTTCACATATTCTTCTATTGATATTTGATCCAAAAGATTTAAACCTTTTTGATTAATCTTGACAAACACTACCCTCCTATCATTTTCACTTCTCTCTCTTTCAATTAAACCCTTTTCGCAAAGCTTGTCCATTAACCTTGTGGCATTTGGAGAATTTTCGATCATTCTTTCTCTTACCTCATTAATTTTTATAGCTTTCTTAGCTCCCCTTAAAATTCTCAAAATATTGTATTGTTGAATCGAGATATCAAATGGTTTTAATAACTCATTCCCAAGCTTTTCAAGCCAATTGGCAGTATATTTTAAATTGAGCAATGCACGGGTGCTTTCATTGGGAAAATTAGAACTATTCTCAAAAATACTGGTCTCCATTACAATTCTTTTCTCAGATCATTTAGTAAAGAGATAATCTCAGATTCTAGCGCTGTATTCACAATTTCACCATTTTTAAAATTGTCGTTAAAATTTGGAAAAGTCATAGAACCAACAATATTCCCACCATTTCTCGGGAATCTGTTTTTGGCAATTTCTAAAACCGATTCTCCGCCCCTGACTCCAGGTGAAGTACTCAACAATAACATGGGTTTTTGTTTCCAAACTTCTCCATTAATTCTCGATAACCAATCAAACATATTTTTAAAAACAGCCGAATAGGCCCCATTATGTTCTGCTAAAACAATGATTATTCCGTCTGTAGAGCTTAATTTATCGTCTAATAATTTTGCGTTTTCTGGAAAACCGAACTCTTGCTCTCTATCTATCGAATACAATGGTAACTCAAAATCGTTTAAATCTATATCTTCAATATCGAAATTGCCTAACTTCTTGCCTAAATGTTTGGCCAATGTTCTGCTAATCGAGTTTTTACTGTTACTACCACCGAATGTTAAAATCTTTTTCATAAAGTTTTGATTCATATAATATCAAACAAAGATACAAAATATTTAATTACCATGGTATATATTACCGTGTTATTTATAGTGATGCTTTTCAAATGATTTTGTACTTTTGACACACCCTATAAAACCAAATAATGAACCCAAAAGAAAAGAGAAACCTCTCTTCCAATCGCCAAAAAGTAGATGAACTAAATCAAAAGTTTGAGATAGTTTCTGAAGGCGGTGGACCAAGTAAACAAGAAAAACTCCGACAAAAGGGTAAAATGCCCGCCAGAGAAAGAATAGAATATTTGCTGGATACCAATTCTGAAAGCATTGAAATTGGTGCTTTTGCGGGAGATGAAATGTACCCTGAACATGGTGGCTGTCCAAGTGGTGGTGTAATTGTCAAAGTAGGGTATGTTTCGGGTAAACTATGTGTTGTAGTAGCCAATGACGCTACTGTAAAAGCGGGTGCATGGTTTCCCATTACGGGAAAGAAAAATTTGCGCGCTCAAGAAATTGCCTTAGATAACCATTTACCCATTATTTATCTTGTCGATAGTGCCGGGGTCTATCTACCTATGCAAGATGAGATCTTTCCAGATAAAGAACATTTTGGCAGAATTTTTAGAAACAATGCCATCATGAGTAGTGAAGGAATTACCCAAATTGCAGCGGTTATGGGTAGCTGTGTAGCAGGTGGAGCCTATCTACCTATCATGAGTGATGAATCAATTATTGTCGATAAAACTGGTAGTATTTTTTTGGCTGGAAGTTATTTAGTAAAAGCTGCTATTGGAGAGGTAGTTGATAATGAAACACTTGGGGGTGCTACAACACATACTGAAATTTCAGGTGTTTGTGATTACAAAGCTTTAAATGACAAAGACGCACTTGATAAAATCAAAAAAATTATTGGCAAAATTGGAGATAAACCAAAAGCCGGTTTTAACAAAATAGAAGCTAGAGAAACCGAAACAAGTATTGAAGATCTGTATAAATTGATCCCCGAAACAAGAACTGATCAGTACGATATGATGCATATTATAAAAGCTCTGGTCGATAAAGATTCTTTGGAAGAATATAAGGCAGATTATGGTAAGACCATCATATGTACCTATGCAAGGATAGAGGGTTGGGCCGTCGGAATTGTTGCTAACCAGAGAAAAATGGTGAAAAATGGTAAAAAAGAAATGCAATTTGGTGGTGTGATTTATTCAGATTCTGCAGATAAAGCCACTAGGTTTATTGCAAATTGTAATCAAAAAAGTATTCCTTTACTTTTTTTACAAGACGTTACCGGGTTTATGGTTGGTAGCAAATCAGAGCAGGGAGGAATCATAAAAGATGGCGCTAAAATGGTTAATGCGGTGAGTAATTCTGTAGTGCCCAAATTCACCGTAGTTGTTGGAAATTCTTATGGAGCGGGTAACTATGCCATGTGCGGTAAAGCTTATGATCCGCGCCTGATTGTTGCATGGCCCTCCGCAGAATTAGCTGTAATGGGTGGAACTCAGGCTGCTCAGGTTTTACTTCAAATAGAAACTTCTACATTAAAAGCGAGGGGTGAAGAAATTACAGAAGAAAAAGAAAAGGAAATTTTACAAACAATTACCCAACGTTATAAAAAGCAAACCTCGCCTTATTATGCTGCTGCAAGATTATGGACAGATGCAGTCATAGATCCAATTGAAACAAGAAAATGGATTTCTATGGGTATTGAAGCAGCCAATCACAAACCAATTGAGAAAAAATTTAATTTTGGAGTTATACAAGTATAAATATTTATTGAAGCTATGGGAAGAGCATTCGAATTTAGGAAAGCTAGAAAAATGAAGCGTTGGTCTGCAATGGCCAAAACCTTTACCAGAATAGGTAAAGATATTGCTATGTCGGTTAAAGAAGGAGGTCCAAATCCTGATACCAATGCAAGATTAAGGGCAGTTATCCAAAATGCTAAGGCAGCAAATATGCCAAAAGAAAATGTTGAAAGAGCGATCAAAAAAGCCTCAGAAAAGGATTCTGCGCATTACAAAGAAGTACTCTTTGAGGGGTATGCGGCACATGGGATTGCTGTTTTGGTAGAGACTGCTACAGACAACAACAATAGAACCGTTGCAAATGTGAGAGCGGCTTTTAACAAATTTAATGGTGCCTTGGGAACATCTGGTTCTGTCATTTTTATGTTTGACCATATCTGTAATTTCCGGGTGAAAAAAGAAGATATTTCTATGGATTTAGAAGAATTCGAATTAGAACTCATCGATTTTGAAGTAGAAGAAATATTTGAAGAGGAAGATGGCATTCTTATTTATGCTCCGTTCGAAATGTTTGGATCGATACAAAAATATTTGGAAGACCATCAAATTGAAATCTTGTCGTCTGGATTTGAAAGAATTCCCCAAACAAATAAAAAATTGAGTGAGGAAGAACAGGAAGAAGTTGAAAAGTTATTAGAAAGACTTGAGGAAGATGATGATGTTCAAAATGTTTATCACAACATGGAATAGTATTTTTGATGATGAAAATAACATACCAATTGCCGGACATTAAAGAGGTAGCCAAAACAATTATTTCTCAGGCAGGAAATAAGGTATTGCTGTTTTATGGAGAAATGGGTGCCGGTAAAACCACCTTAATTAAAGAAATAGCGAAACAATTATTGGTAGAAGATGTTACCTCCTCTCCTACTTTCTCTATTATCAATGAATACCGAACACATTCTGGTGAAAGTTTATATCATTTCGATTTTTACAGAATAAATGATGAAAATGAAGTTTACCAATTTGGAGCTGAAGAGTATCTCGACAGTGGAAATTGGTGTTTTGTAGAATGGCCTGAAAAAGTAGAAAATTTATTACCTTTAGATGCTCACGCTATCAGGATATCAATTAACCATGACGGTACGCGTTCACTTGAAATGAAATAAATGGCCAGCCAACTATCTCCGTTTAGTAAAGAAGAATTAATGCCTCAACCAGAAATGCTCGAGGTGAAAAAGAATAAAAATCAGCTGTATATTGGTTTACCAAAAGAAACCCATTACGATGAAAAAAGGATTTGCCTTACGCCAACCGCTGTTGCTTCTTTGACAGCCAACGGACATAGAATAATGGTGGAGTCTGGTGCCGGTGAAGGGACAAATTTCACAGATGATCAATATGCAGAAGCGGGTGCTAAAATATCTTATAATGCAAACGATGTGTTTGCTTGTAATATAATCTTAAAAATCGAACCACCTTCTTTTGACGAAATAAAAATGATCAATCCGCAGAGTATTTTGTTCTCTGCCATGCAAATCAAAACACAGAAGAAAGAATACTATGAAGCATTGGCTCTAAAAAGAGTTACTGCTGTTGCCTTTGAATACATTCAAGACAATCATGGCTTTTTTCCCATTGTAAAGTCTTTAAGTGAGATTGCGGGGACAGCATCGATCCTAATCGCCTCTGAATTGATGAATAATTTAAATGAAGGCAACGGATTACTTTTAGGAAATATTTCTGGAGTTCCTCCGAGCAATGTGGTAATTATTGGAGCTGGAACCGTTGGTGAATTTGCTGCGAGATCTGCCAAAGGATTGGGTGCTCGCGTTGAAGTATTTGATAATTCTTTGACTAAATTGCGAAATTTACAACATAAGTTAGGATACCCGATAGCCACATCAACTATTCAACCTCAGGTATTATCCGACTCTTTAAATCGATGTGATGTAGCCATTGGTGCTTTAAGAGGAAAGACCAGAACACCTGTCGTAGTAACCGAAAACATGGTAAGAAACATGAAAGATGGTGCTGTGATAATTGATGTAAGTATTGATAATGGAGGTGTTTTTGAGACTTCTGAAATTACAACGCACAGTAAGCCTACTTTAACAAAGTATGGTGTTATTCATTATTGTGTACCCAACATACCATCCAGATATTCCAGAACAGCTTCAGAATCTATCAGCAATATTTTTACTCCTTATTTATTAGACATCGGTGAAAGTGGTGGCTTTGAACAAGCCATGCGTTTTGACAAAGGGTTACAAAAGGGAATGTATTTATACCATGGAGTATTGACAAATAAAAGTATTTCCGACTGGTTTAGTTTACCTTTTACAGATATCAACCTCCTAATTTTTTAGTTTTGATAGAAAACATGAAATACAGGTTTACCCTGTACGGTTTTGGGTTCGCCATAGGTATACTTTTTGTTTTTTTCTTTTTAGGAGGGAAGAAGGCTTCCTGTAATTGGCTTCCCAATGATAGAATGTTAAGTATTATACGATCAAAGCATTTATTATATTCTGATGAAGTGAAAAAAAGTTTAGTCTTAGAACGAATAGACACCCTTGTGATTCAACAAATTTTACTAAAAGGAGATATCGACTTTTCTAAAAGTAATGTAAAAAATAATCCTTGCCGTCAATACCATATAGAAGGGAATCGAGAATTAAAAGATCTGATTTTACAGGTTCAATTGTGCGATTCTATCGCAACTATATTGTCTATTGAAAAAGTTGTAAAATGAAAAAGATTGTAGTTTTAACCGGAGCCGGAATAAGTGCTGAAAGTGGCTTAAAAACCTTTAGAGATGACAATGGCCTTTGGGAAGGTCATGATGTTTTACAAGTAGCTTCAATTGAGGGATGGC
This sequence comes from Namhaeicola litoreus, assembly GCF_042679565.1. Lineage (NCBI taxonomy): Bacteria > Pseudomonadati > Bacteroidota > Flavobacteriia > Flavobacteriales > Flavobacteriaceae > Namhaeicola > Namhaeicola litoreus. The sequence goes on from NZ_JBHTMY010000003.1 coordinate 1,036,136, forward strand.
AAAAAAATAAAGCTTTGGTTTTAGATTTTTACAACCAACGAAGAAGACAATTGTTTCAAGTAACACCCAATGCTGCGCACTATTTTCTCAAAGAATTAGAAGAAAATTACGAAGTTGTCATCATTACACAAAACATAGATGATTTACACGAACGCGCTGGCTCTTCGAATGTGTTTCATTTGCACGGAGAATTGCTCAAAGCAAGGAGTTCATCAAACCCAAACTTAATCTGTAATTGGGAACAAGATATTGAGATTGGCGATACCTCTGAAGATGGAAGCCAATTAAGACCTCATATCGTTTGGTTTGGTGAAGAGGTCCCTTTAATGAAAACCGCTTATAAATATTGCTTAGATGCTGATATTTTGTTGGTCATAGGTACCTCAATGCAAGTTTATCCTGCTGCTAGCCTTATTCAATTTGTTAGTCCAGAAACAAAAATTTATTTTATAGATCCCAAACCTAATATTTCGAATACCACGAAGAATTTAATATTAGTATCAAAAAAGGCTACCGAAGCTGTTGAAGATTTAAAAAGATATCTTTTATAACAGTTTTTCAACTGCGTTAAAAAGCTCACCTTTCGAGATTACACTTCCTTTCTGGATCAGATCAAAAAGCTCCAAATTTCTTTCATTCGAATATGCCTTTTGGCCTCTAAAATAAGAGATACTCGGATCTTTCGACTGGTCTAAAAACCAATTAAAATTATCCGTATCTAAAAAATCAAAATCAACTTTATCTACTTCGACAACAATACGTTGTATATTATCATCTAAACATTTGAATAAATTTAATGTCTTCTGAGAAAAGTGTTCCAAATAATAGACATTATCCAATACTTTTTGCCAAACAACATCACTAAACAAGTTTAATTCTTCTTCAGCGATCTCCGGTCTATTTGTTTTAATTTCTTCCCATTCATCTTTTGTAATCTGCTGAGAAGCTAAAAATACAGCGAACTCTTCGTGAAACTCTTTGAGCTGTTCTTTTGTAAGTTGTTGATATTTCATGTGCAAATTTAAAAATAAAAGCCGTTTAATTTTATACTAAACGGCTCTTATTAAATATATTATTAATCACTTTTAAAAAATGTATCTCAAACCAAATTGCATTTGCCATCTAGACAATAAACTCGCATCGTACCCGAATGTCTTTTGAAGATTACCGTCAAATGAATAAGTTGGCACTTTTGTATCTGGATCTACATTCACGCCAATTGGTTGAATTGAATTAGGTTGTTGTATAACACCCCAATCAGAATTCAACATATTCCCAAAATTCAATATGTCAACACTAAATTGAACTGTCTGTACTTTATCTCCTATATTAAAATTGTAGTCTTGTAACAATTTAACATCGATTCTACCTCTCCACGGAGATATTGCAGCATACCGCTCAGCATATTTTCCGCGTCTTTCTTTCAAATAATCATCTTGGGAGATAAAAGCATCAAAAGCAGTTGCCATTCCGGGTTGACTAAAATTCATCTGTTCTACTTCCTCTGATGTAGGGATATAAATAAGATCATTCAAGCCTGAACCATCAAAGTTGATATCACCACCATAAGTGTAAGAGAATCTACCTCCTTGTGCATACTCAAAGAAAGATGACAAGGTTGTTGACCATCTATCATTTCCATATCTCCACTTCTTGCTTACAACTCCAATAAATCTATGATCATCTCCATATTTTGATCTCGCAAGCACGTCATCATTTACATTTCCTAGAGCCGGATTTCCAGCAAATGCATCTCCAGTGATTTCTGCTTCAATTGAGTTTACATCTTGAGCTTTCAAATAGTTATAGGCGACACTTGCATAAAGATCGTTACTCCAACTCTTTTCTACTTTTGCAGACCAGTTGAAGGTTCTACCTTTGTTTGAATTGGTGAATACATAAGCTCCATTTTGAAATGAATTTTTATCCCCGTCGGTATAGATTGGACGGTTATCAACACCATTCAAAGTTCCGGTCGGTCTATTTAAACCCCAGTTTTGAACATGTGCACCATTGATATCTTTTGTATAAATGAAATCTGTGGAAACTACATAATTATTTTCGAATTTATAGTCTAAACCAATATTGGTTCTCCAAACTTGAGGCCATCTAAAATCTGGATCAACAACCTGATAGAAGAAAAAGTTTGGGTTTCCTACTTGATTTCCTAACCAAACGAATGGGAAACGACCGGAGAAGATTCCAGAACCACCTCGGACCTGAAAAGTATTATCACCTTTAACATCCCAGTTAAATCCGAATCTCGGAGAAACTAAAACACTTTCAGTTGGCATTTCTGTACTGTCAAAAAACACTTCATCACCCGTTTTAGGGTCAAAATATTCTATATTAGGATTATAACAGCATTGGGTATCAATGAATTCCTGCGCATATTTAGAAGTATCAAAGTACATTGGTTTGTCAAATCTAATACCTAATGTCAATCTTATATTTTCAGTTGCCTGAAATTCATCTTGCAAATAAAATGCAAACTGACCTAAATCTGCTTTATACCAATTAAAACCACCAACATTTCCTTCCCCTGCTTCACTTAAACTTTTATCAGCAGCTATTGCAGCTGCTAAATCATCTGCTATGGTCGGATCATTTAAAAATTCATCCACTGAACCAGAAGTTGGGAAGAACACTCCTCTGGCACCATAAGCACCTAAATTAAAGGAGTTTCCAAATTTGAATTTTTCAAATGAGATACCAGCAGTAAAAGTGTGCTTCTTATAAAAATAGGTCAAATTATCTGTAAATTGGAACACGGTTTGTTCTAATTTGTTATTGATTGAAAAGGGTTCATGCCCTGCTATGATATAGGGTGCGCCATTTTCAAGAATCGTGAAACTGGGTGCCGGTGTAGACATAGGATTTCGGAAATCATCAAAGAATGAATATCCAACCTGTAACTTGTTTGTCAGGTTATTAGTAAAGTTCGAATTAACTTCTAATAAGAATGAATTAAGTTTATTGTTGATTTGATATCCAGCATTTTCGAATTGGAGTGTACTGGCACTAGGTCCTCTAAATCCTAAAGCACTTGGATGTGCCGGTTTTTCTTTTGATGCATCGAGAAAATTATAAACCAAAGCCACTCTGTGCTTATCGTTTATGTTCCAATCTAACTTGAAAATTCCTTTTAACGATTCTGTTCCATAAAGAAATCCTTCATAGGCCCCTGTATCGTAGCCTAAACCACTTAAAAAACCTTGAACAGCTATTAGATCTGACTCCAGAACTCTAGACTCATTGATCGATCCTGAACCTGTATTAGGCACCCAAGAAGAACCAAGATCTGTTCGGTCATCTTTTTCTAAATTAGCAAAAAAGAACAATTTATTTTTTACTATCGGCCCTCCAATGCTAAACCCATATTGTTTCTGATCGAGTTCTGGGACATATATTTTATCTCCCCTCACCTTGTCACCCGTTAAAGATTCATTTCTAAAAAATCCATAAACCGTACCATGAAATTCGTTTGTACCACTTTTAGTAACAGCATTGACAGAAGCTCCTGTAAAACCAGCTTGTGTAACGTCATAGGGGGCAATTGACACAGAAATTTGATCAATTGCATCCAAAGAAATCGGCTGTGCATCGGTTTGTCCTCCCGGCGTTGGAGAATCTAATCCAAAAGGGTTATTAAATATAGATCCATCTAAAGAAAAATTATTAAACTGATCATTTCTTCCTCCAAATGAATTTCCGGTTGCAGAGGGCTCTAAGCGAGTAAAATCTGCCGCACTCCTTGAGATCGTAGGTAGAGTTCTAATCGCCTCTCTTCCAACACTTGTTTCTGCTCCAGTCCTATTATTCCCGAAGACATTATCGCCTGTTGTCGTTAGAACTACTTCCTCTAATTGATTGTCAGCCTGCAAAATAACATTAAATTCAAAAGTTTTACCCAATGTAAGTTGCACATTGGTAATTTCTTGATTTTTGAAACCAACATAACTTATTGAAATTGTGTAAGGACCACCAACACGCATATTACGCAAGTTTACTTGTCCATCAAAATTTGTCGTACTACCATAGGTAGTTCCCGTTGGTAAATGTGTTGCTACGATTGTTGCATCCGGTAAAGGAACATTCTCTCCATCAGCAACAGTTCCGTATATAGACGAAGTTGTAACCTGTGCATTTAATTGAACCCCAAACAAAAGCACAATCACTAAAATTAAAAAATAACTTTTCCCCATTATATTGTTTTTAAATTTTGCGCAAAATTAGCATAAAAAAAAAGCCTATTACTATAATAGGCTTTTTTATTTTAACTAATAGTTAACAATTACTTCTCACCAACTACTTCAAATGGTAAATCAACGATTACATCTCTATGTAATCTTACTTTTGCATTGTATTTACCAGCTCTTTTTACCAAACCACCTGCAACAACTATAAATTTCTTGTCTATACTTTGTCCAGCTGCTTCTAAGGCCTCAGCAACATTCGCATTACTCACAGAACCAAAGAGTTTATCACCCTCACCAGCTTTTGCAGTAATTTTCAATTCAAGTGCTTTTAAAGCTTCACTTGCTTTTTCAGCTTCTTTTACAATACTAGCTTCTTTATAAGCTCTTTGCTTCAAAGTTTCCGCCAACACTTTCTTCGCAGAAGGAGTTGCTAAAATTGCTTTACCTTGTGGAATTAAGAAATTTCTTCCGTAACCATTTTTTACGTTTACAATATCATCAGCAAAGCCTAAATTAGCAACGTCTTGTTTTAATATAAGTTCCATAATAAAATCTCTTTTTAAATTATTTCAACAAATCACCTACATATGGCATCAAGGCCAAATGACGTGCTCTTTTAATTGCTTGTGCTACTTTACGTTGATATTTCAATGAAGTACCTGTAAGTCTTCTAGGTAAAATTTTACCTTGTTCATTAACCAAATACATCAAGAAATCTGCATCTTTATAGTCGATATATTTAATGCCATTTTTCTTAAAACGACAATATTTTACCTTTACTTTTGTATCAATTTCTAAAGGGGTTAAATATCTAACAGCTCCTTTATTTCCTCCTTGTGCTTGTTGTTCAATTGTAGCCATGAATTACTTTTTAGATGATTTAACTCTTTCTCTTCTTTTCTCAGCCCATGCACCTGCGTGCTTGTCTAATTTAACTGTCAAATAACGCATAACGCTATCATCTCTTCTAAATTCCAACTCATAGGTTGATATAACCTCTCCAGGAGCTTTGAACTCAAACAAATGATAAAAGCCGGTTTTTTTCTTTTGAATTGGATAAGCCAATTTTTTTAGCCCCCAATCTTCTTTCCAAATCATCTCGGCTCCTTTAGAAACTAAGTAATCTTCAAACTTTTTTACTGTTTCCTTTACCTGAGATTCAGATAAAACGGGATTCAAAATGAAAACAGATTCGTAATGATTCATATTTATAAAATTTATTATTTTCGGGGTGCAAATATACAATATTATTTTACAAATACATATCTTGTACAAACTTATGTTTTCTTGAAATAATTTAATCTTATCTATACATATCTATGCAGGTTCCGGAAATACCTAATTTAATCTATTATGCCATTCCTTTTTTTGTGCTTTTCATTTTTTTAGAAATTGTTTTAACCGCAAAGAAAAATATTGAAACCTACGAAATAAAAGATGCTTCTTCCTCTATTGCTATGGGTTTGGGAAATGTATTTGTCGGACTGCTCAGCAAGCTTTTAGTATTGGGTGCACTTATGTTCGTCTATCAAAATTTTAGACTATTTACAATTCCTTTTACATGGTGGGCATGGATTTTAGTTTTATTTGCAGATGATTTTTCCTACTACTGGATGCATCGAATTAGTCATGAGAGCAGGTTTTTTTGGGCTTCCCATGTAGTTCATCATTCTTCGCAAAAATACAATTTAGCCACGGCACTCAGACAAACCTGGACAGGTTCTTTTACTTCTTTTATTTTTTGGCTTTGGATGGCTCTGCTCGGATTTCATCCCATTATGATTCTTACCCAAATGTCTATTAGTTTGCTCTATCAATTTTGGATTCATACAGAAACCATAAAAAAGTTACCAGCTTGGTTTGAAGCAGTGTTTAACACACCTTCTCACCATCGCGTTCATCACGCAACAAACCCCCAATATCTCGATAGAAATCACGCAGGGATTTTAATTATTTGGGACAAACTTTTTGGTACTTTCGAACCTGAAGTGGAAAAGCCAGTTTACGGACTAACAACTAACATCAATACCTACAACCCTTTAAAGATTGCTTTTCATGAATGGTATGATCTGTTTTCAGATGTTTTCAAAAGTGAAATAAATTTTTCTAATCGCTTAAAATATTTGGTTAAACCTCCCGGATGGAAACACGATGGGACAGGAAAAATAGCAAGTGATTTGCGCAAAGATTGGAAAGAATTACTCTAATAGGGATCCACATCAATGTTAAATCTGATCGATCTAAATTCGGCAATCGATTCAAAACTCAATTTAATTTTTTGAATAAGCTCTTTTGATTCTTTCAAAGCTGTCCTTTTTTCAATTTTGATCAATACATTTTTTATATAAAGATTTCTAATTTTTGAAATGGATGGGCTTGCAGGACCTAAAACTGCAGATCCAAATTGATTGGTTAAAGATTTACCCAGCCAATCTGAGGCTTTCTCTAATAAAAAATTGTTTTTATGCTTCAAAGTAATTTTCACTAACCTTACAATGGGGGGATACTTAAACTGTTGTCTTTCATAGATCTGATCTTTATACATTGCTCCGTAATCGTTTGTACTCACCTGTTGTAAGATCTGGTGATAGGGATTATAGGTTTGAATGATTACCTGACCTTTATTTTCAGATCTTCCTGCTCTTCCCGCTACTTGAGTCATTAATTGAAAACTGCGTTCATGCGCTCTAAAGTCCGGAAAGTTGAGCATATTATCGGCATTTAAAATACCAACTAAAGAAACATGTTTAAAATCTAAACCTTTGCTCAACATTTGAGTCCCAACCAAAATATCAACTTCTCTATTTTCAAAAGCCTCAATTATTTTTTGATAACCATGTTTTGTCCTCGTGGTATCGTAATCCATTCTGGCGATTTTTATTTCCGGAAAAAGACTTTTTAATTCAATTTCAATTTGCTCAGTACCAAATCCCTTTGTATTTAAATGTGCATTGCCACAAGCCGGACATGCAAGTGGTAGTACTTCTCTGTGACCACAATAATGACAGCGCAACTCATTATTATATTTATGAAAGGTCAATGTGACATCGCAATGGATACAGTTTGGTGAAAAACCGCAAGTTTCACACTCTACTACAGGTGCAAAACCTCGTCTATTTTGAAACAGAATGACCTGCTCTTGCTTACTCAATGATTCTTGAATAGCTTCTATTAAACGGTCTGAAAAATGACCCGTCATTCGTTTTCTCTTATGTTTATCTTTGATATCAGTTAATTCTATGTCAGGCAATAATACATCTCCGAACCGCGAATTTAATTCTACCAGGGCATATTTTCCCACTTTGGTATTGTGATAACTTTCTAAGGATGGAGTTGCGCTGCCTAAAAGAATATTTGACTTTTGAATATTTCCTAAAACAATAGCAGAATCACGAGCGTGATAGCGCGGTGCAGGATCTATTTGTTTATACGAATGTTCATGTTCTTCATCTATAATAATCAGGCCGAGATTGTTTAGTGGAAGTAATAATGACGACCTCGCACCTAATATAATTTGCCCCTCATTCTTGTGATTTAAAATTTTATTCCAAGATTCCACACGTTCCTGATTGCTATATTTTGAATGAAATACAACCATTTGATCAGCGAAATACTTCTGTAACCGATTTATAATTTGTGTGGTTAGGGCAATTTCAGGCAATAAATACAGTACTTGTTTTCCAAGTTTTAATTGATCTTCAATTAATTTGCTGTAAATTTCGGTTTTACCACTAGAGGTGATGCCATGCAGTAAAACAATTTTTTCCTTGTCAAAATTTTCTATTATTTCATTTAGTGCAACTTTTTGTGCATCTGTTAAATCACTCAGACCTTCATTTGAATTTTCGAGCAGTATTCTGTCTATCTCCTTTGAATAAATTTCAAAAATCCCTTTATCAACTAAAGATTTAATGGTAGATGCAGACACATTTCCTTCTTTTTCAAACTGAGATTTTTTTAAAAAATCAACTTGTCTAGCTTTATGGAAATAAAACAACAATGCTTCTCTTTGCTTTTTCGCCCTCGACATATGAACCATCAATGTTTCTAGCTTGTCGGAACTCGAAAATTCATCAGAAATTTTGATGTATTTCTCCAATTTCGGTTTATACTGCTCAAAAATTTCTTCTTTGATTTTTATTTGGCCTTTTTCAAGCATTTTGGAAATCAACGACATGGCATTTTTCCCTTCAATCAAATTTGAAATCTCATTTACTTTTACATCAGTTTGATGATCTAGCATCCTCAAGATCATTTCTTCTTCCTCTGAATTCGATTCTAATTCTGTATCACCCTTATAAACAATCGTTTCGCTCTCTAACAAAAACAAATTAGGCAATGAGGCCTTCATAATTTCTCCCAAGGAGCACATATAATATTCTGCCAACCACTCCCAAAGACTTATTTGAGGCGCACTAATGATAGGAGCTTCATCAAGAATTTGATATATTTCTTTGGCTTCGTAGGCAGATGGCGCATTTCGGTGTTGCCTGTATGCCAATGCAGTTAAAATTTTACTTTTGCCAAAGGGTACCGCTACGCGCATACCAACTTTCAAAAAGTTAGCTTCTGCCTCGGTTATTTGATAGGTAAATAGCTTTGGCAGAGGGATAGGCAATATGACATCTATATAGTAAATGAGATGAATATTATCTTTCCAACTTATCTTTAAAAACAAACATCAATACAATTGGAATGGCAAGAATAATAACCATCCATTTATTCTCCAAAAATGCTGAAGGATATAAAAGCAAGGTAAGCACATAACCGCCAATAGCGCCACCAATATGCGCACTATGGCCGATGTTACCCCAACTATTTTTCATGCCGAACATGGAATAGAGTAAATATCCAACCCCAAAAACGTAAGCAGGTATGGGTATAGGAATAAAAAATAAATATAAATTCATAGAAGGATTGAGCAAAATGGAAGAATAAACTACGCCCATTACCGCTCCTGAAGCACCTACAGCAGAATAATACGGTTCATTTTTATGAAAATTTAACGCAAATAGACTTCCTGCCAATAAGCTTCCAAAATAAATTGCTAAAAATTTGGGGTTACCTAAATGATCTATAACCGCATTGGCAAAAAAGTACAGTGTAAGCATATTAAACAACAAATGACTCATATCCACATGCAAAAACCCAGAAGTGAGCATTCTTATTTTTTGACCTTGATGTACCGGACCTACTTGAAACTTATATTGTTCAAAGAATGCTTTATCATTAAAACCTTTCATAGATACCAAAACGTTTGCGATAATAAGAATAAGCACAATGACTTCCATAAATTTATTTTTTCTCAAAGATAAAATTATATACGATATTTGCGTTCAATATGCTTGAATTACTTGTTTACATCCTAGTTTACCCTATTGCGAAATTAATTTCCTTCCTTCCATTTCCTATTCTTTATTTTATTTCTGATCTAATCTATTACCTCATTTATTATGTAATTGGTTACAGAAAAAAATTGGTATTAGAAAATATGCAAAAGGTTTTTCCTGAAAAAAGCCTGGAAGAATTGAAAATATTAAGGAAACAGTTTTACCATCATTTTGTAGATATATTTATGGAAATGATCAAGACTTCATCAATTAGTAAAAAAGAAATTCATGAACGCATGCACTTAACCAATCCTGAATTATTTTCAGGACTTAGTAAAGACCATCCGGGAGTTATTGTGATGACCTCACACCATGCTAATTACGAATGGCTCATTGGATTAAATGTACTTTTAGATAATGACGCTTATGCTGTTTATAAAAAGATCAAGAATAAATATTTGAATAATTTTATCATAAAAAGTAGAGCAAAGTTTAATTGCATTTTAATTACTACAAAAGAAACCCGTGAATTAATGCATAAAAATTATAAACAAGGTAAACATGGTACTTATGCTTTGATCAGTGATCAATCTCCAAAAAAAAGAAGTATCCGTTATTACACGAGTTTTTTTGGACATGAGGTTCCTGTTTATACCAGTGCAGAGCAAATCGCAAAAGAATATAATTATCCTGTCACTTTTTTTGATACAAAAAAAATTGGTCGTGGAAAATATGAAACTACTTATGAGGTCTTGACCTATACCCCGCGAGACTTTAAAGATTATGAAATTACTGATTTGTTTATTAAAAGAGTGGAAAAGCAAATACGAGAGCAGCCTGCCTATTATTTTTGGACTCACGACAGGTTTAAACATGAAAAATTTAGCTACTAGCTAATTTCTGTACCGTATTAAAATTCCTTGTTGTACAGCTCACTTTTAGCTTTTTTTCAATGGATGAACCATTCATTCTTGATTTACCATAGCCGTTTTCATAATAACAGTATAAGATACCCTCTTTATACCTAAATTTTTCTCCTTGAAAATCAAAATTCAAAAATTCATCCAACAAATCTTGGTCTGGTTTTGTTTCCAAAAATGAGAAATAAATCTTTTTATGATCTAATGAAACATCAGAAAACGGATTGGATTTAAAAAATGATTTAAAATTTCCGTTTACATAGGTGAAACAAATAATGTCTAAATTAAATTTATTTTTTATTAAGTTTGTAATACACCCATTCACATCATTTAACTCTCGTCGATCTTCTAAAATCAAATTCCCAGATTGCAAATATGTCTGCACATTTCGAAAGCCCGCCTTAGTCAATTCCGCTCTCAAGTCTTTCATAGGTAAAAGATTATTTCCACCCACGTTTACAGCTCTTAATAAACAAATATACTTTTTCAACATTCACGAAAACCATTTATTAACAAGTTCTTTTTCAGGAGAATGGAATGTTTTATGCACAAATTCATTTGTTGTTGAGTTATAATGATAATCCTTTTGCCAATCTTCAAAATTTTGAGCTAATTTTTCTATACTATCACACAAAAATTCTACTTCTTCATCTGTAGTTGTAGGATGAACCGACATCCTAATCCATCCCGGCTTATCTAACAAACAACCTTGCTCAAGTTGCTCGACCAAATCAGCGGATTTTTGCTGATCAACATGTAACAGGAAATGACCATACGTACCCGCACACGAGCAGCCTCCTCTTGTCTGAATTCCGAATCTGTCATTGAGTAATTTTACACCCAAATTAAAATGTAAACTATTGATATAAAAAGAAATAACACCCAATCGGTCAGCGTGTTGTGGGGCTAACAAAACCAGGTTTTCTGTGTTAGAAAGTCTTTCGAAAATACGGTGAACTATTTCATGTTCTCTTAAAATAATATTATCCACTCCCATTTCCTCCTTTAATTTTATGGCCAAGGCAATACGAATGGTTTGCAAAAACCCCGGAGTTCCACCGTCCTCTCTAGATTCAATATCCGCAATATAAACATGATCCCCCCAGGGGTTTGTCCATAGCACAGTTCCACCTCCCGGATTATCAGGGACTAAATTCTTGTACAATTTTTTATTAAAAATCAATACTCCGGATGTTCCTGGACCACCTAAAAATTTATGTGGTGAAAAAAATATTGCATCCAAGTGAGCTTGCTCATCCTCAGGATGCATGTTTATATCTACATAAGGCGCTGAACAAGCAAAATCTACAAAACAAAAGCCGCCAAACTGATGCATAATTTTAGCAATTTTATGGTAATCGGTTCTAATACCTGTTACATTAGAACAAGCAGTTATTGAGGCAATTTTAATAGCTCTACCCTGATGCTTTTCCAATAATTCATGTAACGACTCATAATCAATGAGGCCTTCTTTATCAAAAGGAATTATTTCTACATTGGCAATCGTTTCTAACCAAGAGGTTTGATTAGAGTGATGTTCCATATGCGAAATAAAAACAATCGGCTTTAATTCTTTAGGGACTTCAGTAAAAGATTTAAAATGTTCGGGAAAACGCAAACCTAAAATTCTCTGAAACTTATTAATCACACCAGTCATACCTGTACCATAAGTGATTAAGACATCCTCATGATTTGCGTTGACATGCTTTTTAATAATTGATCGAGCCTTGTGATAGGCCATTGTCATAGCAGATCCGGTCATCGATGTTTCTGTATGTGTATTCGCAACATAGGGTCCGAAATCATTTAGTATTTTCTCTTCGATTGGCCTATACAATCTACCACTAGCTGTCCAATCAGCATAGATGATCTTTTTTTTTCCATAAGGAGAAATGAAGGTTTCATCTATTCCTACAATATTTTCTCTAAACTTTGTAAAATATTTCTCCAATTGCATTACATCCATCACCTATTTATTTGTTTATAAATTACTTAATACTTGCTATCTCTTTAATTTCTTTAATTATTTTTTTTGCTAAATCATCCGCCTTCTCTTGTGTGCTACTTTCGGTATAGATACGAATAATAGGTTCTGTATTTGATTTTCTGAGATGAACCCACTCATTGTCAAAATCAACTTTCACACCATCAATGGTACTAATTTCTTCTCCCTTGTATTTTTCAGCCATTAAATTTAAAATATGATCAACATTCAAATCAGGTGTCAAAACAATCTTATTTTTACTCATATAATAACTCGGATATGAAGCCCTTAACTCGCTACATTTGATTTTAGCCTTCGCTAAATGAGATAAAAATAGAGCAACACCGACCAAAGCATCTCTGCCATAATGACTTTCAGGATAAATGATTCCGCCATTTCCTTCACCTCCTATGACGGCTTTATTTTTTTTCATTAATGTGACTACATTTACCTCACCGACTGCACTTGCTTCATATTTTCCACCATTTTTTACGGTAATATCTCTCAATGCTCTGCTGGATGATAAATTAGAAACTGTATTCCCAGGTGTATTTTGTAAAACATAATCGCAACAGGCAACCAAAGTATACTCTTCGCCAAACATAGAGCCATCCTCATTTACAATGGCTAGCCGATCAACATCGGGATCAACAACTAAACCGAGATCTGCACCTTCTTCTACTACTTTTTTTGAAATTTCTTCCAAATGTTCAGGCAAGGGTTCTGGATTATGGGGAAATTCTCCGGTAGGATCACAATATAATTTAACACACTCTACCCCTAACCTATCTAAAAGATTTGGTATCGCTATACCACCTGTAGAATTGACTGCATCTACCACGACTTTAAAATTTGCTTTACTGATGGCTTCTGCATCTACCAAAGGTAATTTTATAACTTCATCAATATGAATCTCCAAGTAATCTTTTACTTTTGAATAACTTCCGAGTTCATCCACTTCAACAAAAATATAACTCTCGTTTTCAGCAATTTGCAAAATGGTTTGTCCATCCTTATCTTCTATAAATTCTCCCTTTTCATTGAGTAGCTTTAAGGCATTCCATTGTTTAGGATTATGACTAGCCGTTACTATAATACCCCCATCGGCTTTTTCCAAATCTACCGCAATCTCTACTGTTGGAGTTGTTGAAAGTCCAAGGTCGATCACATCAACTCCCATCCCAACAAGCGTGTTCGAAACAAGACTACTAACCATCTTCCCAGAAATTCTAGCATCTCTTCCAATGACAACTTTAAGTTTCTTATTGTTATTTTTTCCTTTTAGCCAAGTAGCATAAGATGCCGAAAACTTCACTACATCAATTGGTGTGAGGTTTTCACCAATTTTTCCGCCAATGGTTCCTCTAATTCCCGAAATAGATTTAATTAAAGTCATAAATTATGTTTTTACAAATATACCCTTTCGCTTAAAAATTGTCACAAAAAAACCGTTCAATTCGAAAGCTTCGAAAAGAACGGTTCTTTAAAATTATAAAAATGGATTATTTTTTACCTTTTTCCATTTTTTTCTTTAAATCTGCCAATTCAGAAATATCCCCCAAGGTGGTTTTTTCTGCATTTTCCATTTTTTTCATGGTAGATTTAACAGTTCTCTGCTCTTCAGCTTTAAAAGTTGACGTGTGAGAAGCAACGATTCTTCTGTATTCTTTATTGAATTCCAAAATTTTGAAATCAGCTTCTGCACCCTTTGTCAATTTAGAACTATCTTCTTTTTCCATATGGCGAGATGGTACGAAAGCATCAACACCTTCTTCAAAAGAAACAATACTTCCTTTATCAGTTACCTCTTTAATTGTTCCTTTATGAACAGAGTCGATACTATATTTTTCTTCGTATTGATCCCAAGGATTTTCTGTTGTTTGTTTGTGCCCTAAATTCAATTTACGACCTTCAACATCCAATTCTAGAACTTCTACATCCAATTTATCTCCAATGTTGACAAATTCAGATGGGTGCTTGATTTTCTTTGTCCATGAAAGATCAGAAATATAAACTAATCCATCAATCCCTTCTTCTAATTCAACAAACACACCAAAATTAGTGTAATTTCTTACTGTTCCAGTATGTTTAGATCCAACAGGGTATTTCTTATCAATATCAGTCCATGGATCTGGGTGAAGTTGCTTCATACCCAAAGACATTTTTCTTTCTTCACGGTCTAAAGTTAAAATCACAGCTTCTACTTCATCACCAACATTTACAAAATCTTGTGCAGACCTCAAATGTGTAGACCAAGACATTTCTGAAACGTGGATTAAACCTTCAACACCTGGGCTAACTTCTATAAATGCCCCGTAATCAGCGATAATTGTTACTTTACCTTTAACTTTATCACCAACACTTAGATTTTCATCTAAGGCATCCCATGGATGTTTATGTAATTGTTTTAAACCTAATTGGATTCTGGATTTATCATCATCAAAATCAAGAATAACCACATTTAATTTTTGGTCTAATTCAACAACTTCATTTGGATGATTAATTCTGCTCCAAGAAAGGTCAGTAATGTGAACTAATCCATCAACACCACCTAAATCAACAAACACACCGTAAGAAGTAATGTTTTTAACAACACCTTCTAATACTTGTCCTTTTTCTAATTGACCGATGATTTCTTTTTTCTGTTCAGCTAAATCAGATTCGATTAGCGCTTTGTGTGAAACTACTACGTTTTTAAATTCATGGTTGATTTTTACAACTTTGAATTCCATGTTTTTCTCAACGTACTGATCGTAATCTCTGATCGGCTTCACATCGATTTGAGAACCAGGTAAGAATGCCTCGATGCCAAAAACATCTACAATCATACCTCCTTTTGTTCTACATTTTACAAAACCGGTAACAATTTCTTGCGTTTCATGAGCTTTAATTACTCTTTCCCAAGCTTTGATTACTCTAGCTTTTCTGTGAGATAATACCAATTGACCAGTGCTGTCTTCTAACTTATCAACTTTTACCTCTACTTTATCTCCAACTTTAAGATCCGGATTGTAACGGAACTCATTTAATGAAATTACGCCTTCAGATTTTGAATTGATGTCGATAATAGCCTCTCTATCAGTCATTCTTACAACAACTCCTTCTATCACCTGACGCTCTTCAACAAAACCTACTGTTCCGTCTAAAGCATCTTCGAAAGCTTTGTATTTTTCTTCATCAATCGTTTCAATACCTTGTTGGTATTTATTCCAATCAAAATTTTCTAAGAATTCTTGTGGGTCTTGTACAGTTATTTCTTCTCCGTCTTCTAGGATCTTTTTTAAACTTACATCTTCACCATCGTCTTCGGTATCTTCATCCTCATCAACTTTGTAAAAATCTTCCAATCCCATTTCGATAATCAACAAATAATAAAATATCGCACGATATTTCGTTTTGTTTTCAGTACCCATTTGCTCACAAACTTTAGTGATGGCTGTATCTAATTCTTCACCATCTTCTAAACCTAATTTCTTAATCAAGAAATTCTGTTTTACAGTTGTTAATTCAGATTCTTGTGAGCAAGAAACTAACTCTGCATCTTCTTTGTAAATAGAAGGACCTAGCCCTCTAACTACTTGTTCAAATAATTTTGAATCAACTTCTATCCCTAACTTTTCAGCTTCTTGGGTGTAGAGTTCTAATTTTTCATCTAATTTAGACATGAAATAATCTTTGTATCTTGTTGTTTATCAGATTTTAAAGCAACTCATCAACAAGAGATATTAAACTTATAAACATTTTCAATCCTTTTAAAACCTGATGTTGCTCAAAAGGGCTGCAAATATACAAAGTATTATTCAATAATTCAACGCCTTTTTAAGACCTTAAAATCAAATTGTTCAATCTTGTCTTAGAATAATGCCTGAATAAGGTCTTTTTCATTAATTCCCTCAGCCTCTGCTTTGTAGTTTTTAACAATTCTATGATGAAGAATTCCGGGAGCCACTGCCTGCACATCTTTTATATCAGGAGAATACTTTCCCTGAATAGCCGCATAAGCTTTTGCACCCAAAACTAAATTTTGTGAAGCTCTTGGACCGGCTCCCCAATCTAAAAAGTTTTTTACCATTTCCGGTGCATGCATTGATGTGGGTCTTGTTTTCGAAACCAATTTAACAGCATATTCTACGACATTGTCATTCATTGGAATCCTTCGCACTAAATGCTGATATTCCAAAATTTCTGCTGCATTAAACACGGGATTTATAACAACCTTTTTATCTGTTGTTGTTGTCCTCGCAATTTCAATTTCCTCTTGATATGTGGGATAATCGAGATAGATTGAAAACATAAATCTATCTAACTGAGCCTCTGGTAAAGGATAGGTTCCTTCTTGCTCAATCGGGTTTTGCGTAGCCAAAACAAAAAAAGGTAAATCTAATTTATAATTATGGCCCGCTACTGTAACCGCTCTTTCTTGCATGGCCTCCAGCAAAGCAGCCTGCGTTTTAGGAGGTGTTCTATTGATCTCATCCGCTAAAATAATATTTGAGAAAATAGGACCTTTGATAAATTTGAAATGTCTGTCTTCATCCAATATTTCACTACCTAATATATCCGAAGGCATTAAATCCGGTGTAAACTGAATTCGTTTAAATTGTAGACCAAGTGCCGTTGAAACCGTATTGACCAATAATGTTTTTGCCAACCCGGGAACACCAATTAATAATGAGTGCCCACCGCATAGAACTGAGAGCAAAACTTCATTTACTGCCTGCTTTTGACCAACAATTATTTTACCAATTTCGCTGACAAGTGCTTCATGACTTACAACAAGTTTTTTTATCAAGGCTACATCAGACATGGGTGATATTTATAATTTTCTCCAATTGCCCTCAAAAGTGCAACCTTCGTATTTATCGTTTATTTTGATATAGGTATCAACTATTTTTTCTGTCGCCCATTTATCAACTGCCTCTGCCTTTTTCTTTTGAAGTGCCAAATCTTTTATCTTTACATAATCTCTAGATAAATCTGCTACATGAGATTCTGTTTTACTTTTAAGCACCAAAAATTTATACATTTTTTGTTGTTGTTGAGTTTCGTCGTAAAATACTTCAGAAAACTCTCCAGGCTTCAGATTAGATACACGAGCATACAACTCAGGATCCATTCTCGTCAATTCAAAATGAGTATCGCTAGACATTGGATTAATCAAAAAACCTTTGTTTAACTTTGTATCTTTATCGTCCGTATATTTTAATACAGCCTCTTCAAAGGTGATTTTTTGCTTGAGTATGTCTTCTCTAATTTTAGTTAAACTGTCCTTTGCCTGATCTAATTCCTTTTGATCTATTTCGGGTTGCAGAAGTAAATGTCGAACATCCCTTTCTTTTCCTTTTACCTTTTCTACGATTAAAATGTGATACCCAAAATCAGATTTAAAAGGTTCTGAAATTTCTCCTTCATCCAAACTAAAGGCAGCTTCTTTAAATTCTTTTACAAACGGACTTTGTCTGGTAATGGTATATAATCCACTATTTTGGCTCACGCCTGGATCATCTGAATACAAGATCGCTTTCATGCTGAAACTCTCACCATTAATTACTTGATCACGAATTTCATTTAAGCGGGCCAAAATCCTTGCTTCTTCCTCAGGCGAGGGGTTTACATTGATAACAATTTGTGCCAATTCTATATCTGCGCCAAATTCTGGCAAGTTTCCGGATTCTTCCAAACTTTTGTAATATCTCTTTACTTCTTCGGGAGTTATGTCGATCTCAGAGGTGAGCTTTTGCTGCATTTTATTGATATACATTGCTTCTCTTTCTACATCTGCCAATTCCGCATTAAGATCTTTCATTGAGTCGAAACCATAATACTCTAGCATTTTTTCAGGAGAACCAAGTTGTTGACTAAAATAACTCACTTTTCTTTGCACATTAGCACTTATTTCAGCCTCAGACACCACAATACTATCTATCACAGCATGATGAGCTAATAATTTTCTATTCATTATTTGCTCCAACATTTCACAATCCGATATATCTGATTTCCCATCACTTTGTTGCAACAATTCTAGTTTAAAGGCCTCTACTTCTGAATCTAGCACAATATTCTTTCCTATAACAGTTGCAACTCCGTCAATTTTCACCTTCTCTTGAGCTGATAAAATACCAATCATAAACCCAAAAGCAACCGATACATATGTTAACTTCATTCTCATTTTAATATGCTTCAAATTTTTTATTTTTAACTGCCTCAGACAGCAGTGATTTTTCAATATCTTTAAAAAGATCTAACTTTCTCTTATGTAAAATCATTTTTTTAACCATAGGCTCTACATAACTCTTTGGCGCTGTTTCATTTACATAAAGCACATCTTTAAAAGCCACCAAATATACTCCTAATGAATCTTCTTTTTTGAGAAATTTCTCTTTTTTTACTTTGTCTTCTTCTAATAAAAAGGGTAATTTGTTTGTTACCGATTTATAACTCACCCAAATTGAATCGTTCAAATTAAATGATTTCAACTCGAGCTTTCTATCATTTAATTCTTCCAAATCTTGTTTGTCATCACTTTTAAACAATTTTTCAAACTCATCCGCATTTTTTAGTTTCTTATCAAACAAGATAAATTTCACCCTAACCAAGTCTTCACTCAACCTATAAATATCCTTATTGGCGAGATAAAAAGTTTCGATATCAGACTCAGTTACAACCGTGTCTAAAAGCTTGTTCAATAGCGCTTCCTTATATCTTTCTATCAGTAATTCCTTTTTATAGTTTTCAACAAGTTTATCTATATCCTCCTGCTCATCCCCAACATTCAATTTTGCCTTTTCCAACAACAATTCATTGGTTGCCCAATTATTGATGATACTAGATCTTAGCTGAATGCTGTCATCATAAGTATAATTTGAAGGCAAATATGCTTGAAAATCTTGCTTACTTAAGTATTGATTATTTAAGCGAGCAACTGCGTTTTCAGCCGGTAATTCTTTTTTACAACTGACGAACAAAATGGTTATCAATATAAAAATCGCTATCCTCATTGATTCATTTCTAATGTTTTCTTCATTTGTTTCACTACTTTCTTATTCCATTTTATTTCGTGCGTCTCTTTCAGAGAGGCGATCCATTCCCTTTCCAAATTATTTTGAAAATCGTTGACTACCTGACCACGGCATTCCTCCAATTTCTTTTGTCTTGGCGGCTTTATTTCAAGAACATCAATCACGGTGTAATGATTTTTATCCTCTTCATATACTTCGGAAACTCCAACTTTTAAATCAAATGCATCCGGTAATTTAGTACTTGGAATCTCAATTAAACTTTCATTGAACAAAACATGAATGGTGGCTCCTTCATTTACTTCTTCCTTAATTTCTTCCATTGACATTTTTTCTTGTAACAACTTGCGCACTTGTTCTGCGTAAAATTTCTCATTGCAATTTGCAATAATACAATGTGCAGTTTGTTTCCAAAAATAATTTTCTGCGTTTTTATTAAAATAGCTTTGAAGCGCTATTGAATCTAACTCCGCAGCTTTCCATATTTTATTCTCCAATAATTCAAATAATAATAAGCCGTCTTTGTATTCTTGCAGCGTATTTGCTACTTCCTCATTATTAGCCTCTAAATGATCTCTATAATATTGAATGATCATTTCATTACCAAACTGATTAAACTGATCATGCAAAGGCAAATTTTTTAAATCTTTTGAAAAATCTATAAAATCTCCAAAAGTGTGTGTTTCATTTTCAATTGTCAAAACAATTTCATCTCTATTTATAATGTTTCCCTTTGACAAATTTAAAATTTCTCGATCAGTAACCGATTTAACCACAAGATTCTTAGCAATTCTTTCGGCAAATTCTTTTTTGACAATTTCTGTCCTATTTCCTCTTTGAAGTTGCATTACAATTCCATTCCTAGCTTCCGGATATGTTGGAATTGGGTACTTCTGCAATAATTTAAAAATATGCCAACCATAACTAGTTTGAAATGGTTCTGTTACATCGCCAATATTTTCTAGAGAAAAGGCTTCATCCTCCATACCCTTTATCATTCTTCCTGTGCCAAACCTCGGTAATTTACCTTCATTTGAAGCACTAACTTCATCATCGGAATACTTTTTAGCAAGAAAAGAAAAATCCTCTCCCTGTTCTATTTTTTGAAAAATTTCCTGAATTTGATTTTGAGCATAAATAGTATCACCTTCTTTGTTCTTGATAAAAATATGGCCTACTTCTATTTCGCCTTTGGCAGGCCTCTTGTCGTTTACTTGTAAAATATGATATCCAAAATTGGTGCGAAATGGCATACTTACTTCTCCTATCGCTGTCTCATAAGCTTTATCTTCGAAGGGGTAAACCATGTCAAAAGCAGAAAAATAAGAAAGGTTACCTCCATTTTGAACAACGGATGGATCTTCTGAAAATTCTTTTGCAACCAATTCAAACGGGTCACCAAGTAAGATTCTTTCTCTTGCCTCCATAATTTTTTGGTAAGCCTTAAGCGTGTCGGCCGGACTGGCACTTGGTTCACATTTTATAAGAATATGACTTGCATTTACTTCAAACAACATTCTATCATACGTAGATTTGATCAAATTTTCGTCAATTTCTTCATCTTTGATATAAGAATCGAGCAACTGTTCTCGATATTTATTATAATCATTCTTGAAATTTTCATTCTGATCGAGATTTGACTCGTAAGCTGAAATAAGTTTTAATTTAAACTCCAAAAATAAGTTGAGGTATTGATCAATATCTTGATCTTCAGAAGCAATAACTGCCTCCTTATTTTTGTTATAAACTTTGTAAAATTCTTGGGTATAAATAGGTTTATCGTCTATCCAAAGAAGAATATCCCCTTTTTGTTGGCCCAAAGCCCGAGCTCCAAAAAAACAGATTAAACCAATCAGAATATATCTGAACTTCATTGAATTATAAATATTTTCAAAAACAAAATTGTGGAAATCTAAGGGCAAAAGTATTTGATTTTTTCCGAATGCCTGTTAAAAATATCACAAAGAAATAACACCTTCAATCTTGCCGACCTCCTTATATTTATCGATAATTTCATCAGGTGTAGCCATATTCACAAAGATCGATAGACTAGTGTATTTTCCATTTGACGAAGGTTTGCTATTGATCACAGCACCCATATTATTGAAAATATTTTCGATTTCTTTTAATTTTTTCTCAGAAGTAGGTATAATAAACTTATAGAGATATTGGGTTGGAAAACTTGTAGTTTCCAGTAAACTTTGCTTTAGTTTGTCGTAAAAATCAGATTCTTTACTCATTGAATACACCTTTAGAAAAGATCAGACAAATTTACAATTAATATTTTTTACTTTTGAAGTGGTTTAAAAGATAACACTAAGATGCCTCGTAAAATCGTATTAACCGGTGGTCCTGGAACTGGAAAATCTACTATAATCGATGAATTATCAAAAAGAAATTTTAGGTGCATGCCTGAAATTTCAAGACAAGTTACACTCAAAGCCCAGTCTGAAGGAATAAATCAACTATTCTTGGCTGATCCGATTCGCTTTAGTGAGTTATTATTGAAGGGAAGATTGGAACAATTTCAAGTGGCAGAAGATTTATTGGATAACCCTATTTTTTTTGACCGAGGTCTACCTGATATCAGTGCCTATCTCGACTTTTTAGGGATAGATTATCCAGAGCCAATAACGAATACCATCGAGGCACATCCTTACGAATTAGTTTTTATTCTTCCTCCCTGGAAAGATATTTATACAGATGATAACG
This sequence comes from Namhaeicola litoreus, assembly GCF_042679565.1. Classification (NCBI taxonomy): domain Bacteria; kingdom Pseudomonadati; phylum Bacteroidota; class Flavobacteriia; order Flavobacteriales; family Flavobacteriaceae; genus Namhaeicola; species Namhaeicola litoreus. The sequence goes on from NZ_JBHTMY010000003.1 coordinate 1,058,297, forward strand.
AGCGATACGAAAATTACAGTCAAGCCGAAAAAATTCATCATTTTTTATTTGAGACTTACAGCAAATTAGGTTACGACTTAGTAGAGGTGCCAAAAGATACAGTGATTAGCCGAGTAGATTTTATTTTGAAAAACATTTAATGCAACAAAGCCCCGAATTTGTTTTACAGACGATCTGGAAGCACGAGGAATTCAGAACTCCTCAAAGGGAAATTATTGAAAGCGTTTTACAGAAAAACGATGTTATCGCCTTGTTGCCAACAGGTGCGGGTAAATCTATTTGCTATCAGATACCCGCTGTGATTTCTGAAGGTATTTGCTTGGTCATATCTCCGCTCATTGCCTTAATGAACGACCAAATCAATGGGCTTGAAAAGAAAGGTATTAAAGCTATGGTTTTAAGTGCACAAATGTCTTTCAAAGATACCATTCGCGCTTTTGATAATTTGAAATTTGGAAATTATAAGTTGCTATACCTCTCTCCGGAAAAACTTCAATCAGACATAATTCAAGAAAAACTAAAAGAACTCCATTTAACCTTTATCGCAATTGATGAAGCGCATTGTATTTCTGAATGGGGACATGACTTTAGACCTTCTTATTTACGATTGTTTTTTTTAAAAGAAACTTTCCCATCAACTTCTATCATTGCTTTAACAGCTACTGCTACAAAAAGAGTAATTGCAGACATAGAAAGTCATCTCAAACTGAAAAAACCAGTTGTTTTTAAGGAATCACATTTTCGTAGGAACCTTTCTCTCAATGTGGTAAAAACAGAAGATATTAAGACAGCACTGATCCATATTCTAAAAAAGTATAACGAACCCTCAATTGTCTATGTTTCATCACGAAAAAAAACGGTTGATCTATCCAATTTTTTAAATCATCAAAAAATAAGTGCATCTTATTTTCATGGTGGCATGACACAAGAAGAAAAGAAAATGGCATATGAGACCTGGATACATGAAAAAGCGCTTGTCATGGTTGCGACAAATGCCTTTGGTATGGGAATAGACAAGTCCAATGTAAGGGTAGTAATACATGTCGATATTCCGGCCAGCATAGAAAACTATCTTCAAGAAAGCGGCAGAGCTGGTAGAGATAGTAAAAGCGCCTATGCTTTTTTGCTGTATAATAATTCGAGTATCCAAACTTTTAAACAAATTCTTCAAAATGGATTCATCACAAAAGAAGACTGTAAAAAAGTTTATAAAAATCTCATGTCAAATTATCAAATCGCCAATGGAGAAAACCCTGAAAATGTTTATGATTTTAACTTACAGGAATTTTGCAACACCTACAACCTGCCAATTTTAAATACATTTAATGTACTCACCTTTTTTGAAAACGCGGGAATCTTATCTATTCAGAATACTGGTGAATCCAGATCTAGAATTAAAATAACTTCTAATAATGATGGATTATTCAGACATTACGAACAAAATCCATCATCAAAGGAATTGATTCAAAATCTCTGTAGAAATTATGGTGGTATTTTCGATTTATATGTAGCTGTTGATGAATACGAACTTTCCAAAAAAACACAAATTTCAAGAGGGAAACTAATCAATCTTCTTGAGCAATTAAATCAGCTCGGTATTATCAGCTATTTTAAAAGAAAACAAGCTACAAAAATTAATTTTTTAGTTCCTCGTGAAGATTTATTCGTCATAAATTCTATTCAGCCCTACCTCAAAAGAATATCAGATAGAAAAATTGAAAAGGCCAAAAATATGGTTAATTTCATAGAACAAAACTCCCTTTGCAGAAATTTGTTCTTACAAAATTATCTCGGAGAAACATCCTTGACACAGGTATGCGGGAATTGTGATATTTGCAAACAAGCCATATATTCAAAAGACACAGATCTTATTCAAATCATTGTAGAGTTTTTAAAACAAAATTCAAATATTACGAGCTCTGAGTTGATCAATGGTATAGAAAAACCAAGAGAAGATGTGCTAAAAACCTTAAGATATTTACTTGAAAATAGACGAATAGAGTTAAATTCGCACAACAAAATAAAGTTGAGAAATGAATGACCTGAGAATTGTTTTTATGGGTACTCCTGCCTTTGCTGTGGCTAGTTTAGAGGCTCTGCTGCGTGCAAAAATGAACGTTGTTGCTGTAGTTACAGCTCCAGACAAACCAGCTGGAAGAGGAAGAAATTTAAAACAATCAGCCGTTAAAGAATACGCACTTAAAAGGAACTTACCTGTATTACAGCCCAACAATTTGAAGGCCGATCATTTTGTCCAAGAATTAATCAATTTAAAGGTAAATCTTCAAATTGTTGTCGCTTTTCGGATGTTACCTAAAGTAGTCTGGTCTTTACCTAACTATGGAACTTTTAATCTCCACGCCTCACTCCTGCCTCATTATCGCGGAGCTGCTCCTATCAATTGGGCCATAATTAATGGAGAGAAAAAGACGGGGGTAACTACATTTTTTCTCAATGAAAATATAGATGAGGGAGCGATTATTTTACAACAAGAAGTTGACATAGATAAAAATGAAACAGCTGGTGACTTGCATGATAAATTGATGTTGACAGGTAGCAAATTAGTCATCGAAACAGTTCAACTGATCGCTTCTGAAAAAGTTTTCCCAAAAAAACAGTCAAACGAATCTTTTAAACTTGCGCCTAAATTAACTTCAGAGAATTGTAGAATCGATTGGTCACAGGATGTGTACAATGTCTTTAACCAGGTGAGAGGACTTTCCCCATATCCATTAGCACATACCTTGTTAGTCAATGGCGATGAACAAATAAAAACATTGATTTCTTCATGTACCCCATTTGAATTAGAGCACATCCAAAATTTTGGAAGCATTTTAATAAAACAAAAGGAGATCCAAGTCTTTTGTAAGAATGGATTTATTAAAATTGACCAACTTAAACTGGCTGGAAAAAAGCTTATGGATGCCAAAAGTTTGTTAAATGGATATACGATTTTAGACGGAGCCCATTTCGAATGATTATTCCTTTTAAGCCCTTTATTTATCTAGGTTTTATGCTTTTGCGTCTAGGTTATTAACATTTTCACTTTTTTTATTAACAATCTCATTGATTTTTGAGTCAAAACTTGCGTAAACCCTTATAAAATCTATATTTGTTATGCTTTATTAAGCAAAAAAAGAATATTGTAACTAATTTTAAAATTTTAAACTATGAACAAATCAGATTTAATTGAGGCTATGGCCACTGATGCTGGGATTTCTAAAGCAGCTGCAGGAAAAGCATTAGACTCAATGATGAGCAATGTAAAGAAAACCTTAAAAGAAGGAAATAAGCTTGTTTTAGTTGGTTTTGGTTCTTTTGATGTGAAAGACAGACCAGCTAGAGATGGAAGAAACCCACAAACTGGAGCTACAATTAGAATTCCAGCTAGAAAGGTAGTAAGTTTCAAACCAGGATCTGAATTGAAAAATTCTGTTAACTAATTCTAAAAAGGTTAAACGTTTAAAGGCTATCAAATTTGATAGCCTTTTTTTATTTGATATTTTTTTTTACATTTAGCAATATAATTTCCCCCGAAATGATAAAGATTAAAGCATCAAAAGGTAAATTGCTAGTAGCCGAGCCAGCAATTTTAACAGACAGTTCATTCAATCGGTCTGTGATTTTACTTACTGAACACGATGAAAATGGATCTGTTGGGTTTATTTTTAATAAACCAACAGAATACACATTAGGCGATATATTTCCAGAGTTGGATTCTACACTTCCCGTTTATTACGGAGGTCCTGTATCAGAAAACAACCTATATTTTGTGCATAGTGTACCCGAATTGATTCCCGAAAGTATTGAAATTAGTAATGGCGTTTATTGGGGAGGCGATTTTGAGGCTGTATTGGAACTATTAAAGGAAGGTGTACTTTCTAAAAATGATATAAGATTCTTTTTAGGTTACAGTGGTTGGTCTTCAAAACAGCTTGACGAGGAACTCTCTGTTTATTCCTGGGTTGTCATTGAGAATAATTTCCAAAATCTATTTAACATAAATCACAATAGTTTTTGGAAAGATGAAATGAAAAAATTTGGGGGCGTCTATAAAATATGGGCGAATGCTCCTTCCAACCCCAGTTTAAACTAGATCGCGATTTGATCTGTTAATCGGTTGTTATATTTCTTTCTAATTTCCTGTGTTCTAGCTGTAGTATAAATTTTCTTTCTATACTTTGTCACAGATTGAATATCGAAAATTGAATTTGTCAAAAACACTTCATCGGCTTTCATCAATTCAAAAGGTGAAATAGAAACTTCTTGAAGTTCTAATGAATCAAACTTTTCTAAAATTCGCAATACCTGTTTTCTAACAATACCATTTATACATCCATCTTCTAAAGGTGGAGTGAAAACGGTATTTCCTTTGACCAAAAACACATTGGCGTTCATCGCTTCTGTTAAGTTCTTCTTTTCATTTATTAACACGCAATTATCAAATCCATTTTCAGTAGCAAAAATACCTGCCAAAACATGCAGCATTTTATTGTTGGTTTTAATGGTCGATAAAATACCGGATTGTAGTGAAAAATCTTTGTAAAGTTCAATCTCGCAATTTTGGTTTTCAATATATTGCAAGGAAGAAACCTCGATCAAAAAATCAATTTCATTGGTTTTTGGTGCATAAAATCCACCCGGTTTTCTAAAAACACTAACTCTAATTCGAGCTAAAATAGATAAGTGATTCGCTTGTAATGTTTTCACTATCTGATCCTTATAGTATTGCAGGGTAAAATCCATAGGGATTTCCATCCTCAACATACGCATGGATGACATGAGCCTAAAATAGTGATCTTCAATAAAATAAATATTATTACGAAAGGACTTAAGCGTATCAAAGATACCGTCACCAAATTTAAATGCTCTATTATCTGCCGAAAGTATTGGAGATTCTTCTGGAATCAGTGTTCCATTAAAATTGATCATTTCTGTATTTTTTTGCAAAAATAGAAAAAAAAACCTCGGAGCTTCCGAGGTTTTTATCGATAGATTTGATTAACCGCCAATGGCATGTTTCAAATCAGAAATTTTATTTTCCCAAAACATTTTGAGTTCTTCTTCTTCGCCCTCATCGGCAAAATCAGTTACCATTAACGATACGTCTTTTGTCAACGCATCAACTTGTATCCTAAATTCGAAAAATGCGTCTTCATCATCTGCGTCTATCCATTTAAATCTAACAAACTGATCCGTTCTTTGTGCCACTCTTTTGGCCACTTCCTCAGAATCATCCCAAATAAAAGTATAGTTTTGCCCTCTAGAATTTACATTATCTGCAAACCATTCTCCCAACGAATCCGGGGTAGAAACATACTGATAAATAAACGATGGAGACGCATGTATCGGGAATTCGAGCTCAATCTTTTTCATTGTCATTTTTTAAATTTTCACGAAGGCAATATATATATATTCAGATTTAAAAAAAAATTATTTACTCACAAAATTTATAAAATATATGTTGTGTCAAGCAAAATTGTTTTTATATTTGCACGCGCAAATGGCGAGGTAGCTCAGATGGTTAGAGCGTCGGATTCATAACCCGGAGGTCACGAGTTCAATTCTCGTTCTCGCTACTAAGAATAAAAGGATTTCAAGATTTTGAAATCCTTTTTTTATTCAAAAAAATATCATGACTAAACAAATGGGGTAAATGATTACGTCAAAAAAACAGTCAAACTCATTGCCCCCTGTGCACCTATGACCAAGGACTGTTCAATATCGGCAGTTTTTGATGGACCGGAGATAAAAATTCCAAAATTATAATCCTTCCCGGCTAAATTTTGATAGGCATCATGCAGTGTTGCTACTATGTTTTTTGAGTCAATTACAAGAATTAAATGTTTGGTAATAAATGGCAGAACACGAATATTGAAATCGTTATTTGATAGCCAAAGTGCACCATTCTCTGCCACACCCAAATTACTTTTAAGTATAAATACATCTAAATTCTCTAAGCTTTTTTGATTATATTTTAACTTAAAATCAATTGTATTATACAATTGATTATCAGGTAATAAAGAATATTTTATTTTTTGATTTGAAAATAACTTTTCAACTTGTGCATAAATGTCATTTACAGAAATTGAAGTATAGCAAGTACCTCCAACTACTTTCACATTATTTTTAAATGTTTCGATGAGATCCAACTCTTCTGAAAAAATCTTCAAATCTATTTCTGGTAAAATGTGCAGTACCGGTTTGTTTTTTTTAACTCGCGATAAAATTTCTTCTTTACCCATTTTTCTGTCTATTTTTATACCACTCATCAAAACTATTCTTCCCAGGGTCAGTTAGATCTCTTGACTTTCCCCATGTGTTTAGACCTGAATAAATTAATTTCTTTGGTGCGTTTTTGAGCAACCAACGTGCAGAGCCTCCAAAAAATTTGTATAGACTCCGATTTGCCAAGACTTTACCGGCAAATTTTAATACGTTTCTCTTCATAAAGGGTTGATTTACATCCTTTACGATCAACTGCCGCCATTTATAAAGTTGCTCATGTATGTTTATTTTTACCGGACAAACGTCTGAACATGAACCACATAATGTTGATGCGAATGGCAAAGAACTATTTTGAGTCAAATCTTTTCCGGGAGAGAGAATTGAACCTATTGGACCAGGAATGGTAGCCTCATAGCTATGGCCGCCACTTCTTCTGTAAATGGGACAGGTATTCATACAAGCACCACAACGAATACAATGTAATGAAGATCTAAAATCCTCACGACCCAATTGTTCAGACCTACCGTTATCAACAATGACTATATGCATTTCAGTACCCATAGCTGGTCTTTTAAAATGCGATGAATAAGTAGTGATTGGTTGTCCAGTTGCACTTCTTGCTAGTAATCTTAAAAAAATTGCTAAATGCTCTTGTTTAGGTATAATCTTTTCTATCCCCATAGAAGCAATATGGGTCTTGGCCAAATGGGTTCCCATATCAGCATTACCTTCATTGGTGCAAACCACGAATCCACCTGTCTCGGCAATACCAAAATTCACACCGGTAATAGCCGCATCTGCCTTTAAAAACTTATCACGTAAATGCTTTCTCGCCTCATTGGTTAAATATTCCGGATTACCTTTACTTGGTTTAGTACCTAGATGCTTCTGGAACAAAACATCAACTTCTTCTTTTGTTTTATGTATGGCAGGTAATACTATATGGCTTGGAGGTTCGTCTGCCAATTGTACAATTCGCTCTCCTAAATCTGTATCTATGACCTCTACGCCGTTCTTTTCTAGAAAGGGATTTAAATGGCATTCTTCGGTAAGCATAGATTTACTTTTAACTACTTTAAAAGAATTCTTTGCTTTCAGAATTCCGAGTATAATCTGGTTATGCTCTTCAGCATCTGAAGCCCAATGAATTATTACGCCATTTTTTAGTGCATTCTTTTCAAACTCAATGAGGTAATTATCAAGATTGGAAAGGACATTCTTTTTAATTTCAGAAGCGAATGTTCGTAATTCTTCCCAACCCTTTACGCCATGTGCAGCTCGATCTCTTTTTTCTCTAACAAACCATAAAGCTTTATCATGCCAATCTACTTTAAGCTCATCTCTATTAAATATTTCAGCATTTTTTGCATGGATCATGATAATTGACTATTTAAAATTTCAGCAATATGCATCACTTTAATGGGCTGTTGACTTCTGTTTATCAACCCTTCTAAGTGCATTAAACAGGATTGATCCGCCCCAGTAATTACTTCCACCCCGCTGTTTAGATGATCTTTAATTCGATCTTTTCCCATTTTTACAGAAATTGCTTCTTCGAATACAGAAAATGTTCCACCAAAACCGCAACATTCATCTTTACGTGTCAAGGTCATTAATTCCAATCCTTTGACGTGATTTAATAACTGTTCTTCTTTGGAAAAGTATTCATCTGCCCTTTCAGAGCAAGATCCAAGTCTTAATCCTCTTAAACCATGACAACTTTTATGTAACCCTACCTTAAAGGGAAATGAGGCATTCAATATTCCCGGATCAAAATATTTAGAAATGAATTCACATAATTCATAGCTATTTTCTCGCACTTTCTTAACCTCTGAAGTTTGAGGCAAAATATCAAAATGTTTTTTAATATGATAAATACAACTTCCTGACGGTCCTACGATTACATCATAAGATTTAAAATTCTCAACAAACAATTGGCAGGTTGCCTTTGAATCTTCTTCATATCCAGAATTCCCTAGAGGCTGCCCACAACAAGTTTGCCCCATAGGATAATGTACATCGACACCCAATTTCTCCAAAATTTCTAAAGTGGCAATAGCAACTTTCGGATACAATTGATTGATATAACAAGGTATAAAGAGACCAACTCTCATGAATCAATTTTTTAAGGGTTTTAAAGATTATTCAAGAAATGCTTTTCTTAATTCCTCTACTTGTTCGTTATTAATTGGAACCATTTCGCCAAGTGAAGCCCCCATCACCAAAGATTTGGCGCTAAATTCAGCGACCTCAAGGTAATCAAAAGTCTGCAACAATTTATCTCCTGTAATCATAACAGAATCATTTTGAATAATTATGGCTGTAGATTTGTTATTAATTATTTTTGATTCGGATTGAGATTTAAAGTGTGTTCCAAATTCGAATGATGCAATATCTTGTAAAAAGATCCAACTTTCTGGTATAGTTCGCACATTCAAATACTCATTAGTTACACCAAATGCCATTAAATAAGGAGATTGAGTCATAATTATAGAATTCACTTTTGGGTTCTTTTTATAAATTTCCTCATGCATCCAGGTAGCTCTACTGGGCATTTTTCCAGATTCTCTTTTTCCATTTTTAATTTGAACAATGTCTCCAATATCCATATCCCATCTAGGTACATCTGTTGGAGTAATCAAAAAATCATTTCCTTTCCATCTCATCGAAACGGTTCCATAGCTACTTATCATCAAACCTTGTCGACAAGCTCTGCGTACTATTTTTACAATTTCGTTCCTCTTTTCCCTTTCGTCAGATGGATGTTCTACTACATCCATTTCTGGCATCAAAGAAGGCACTTGCTTTTCCCATTCGTTGATTTGTTCATCGCTCAAATAATTAGGTTTGCCAATATTTGAGCCGAATAAAATAATTCTGGCAGAAAACTCTAGTGCTTCAAATCTTTGAAAAGCATCACTTAAATCAGATCCCCCAAGAACAGTTCCATGATTTTCCATAATCACTGCTTTAAAACCTTTAGCAAATTCCTTCGCGATAACTTCTCCAAGTGCCTTACTTCCAGGAAGTTCATATTTGGCATAGCCAATTGGACCACAAATATGTTTTGCCTGAGAAATCACATTGGTATTTGGAATTTTACGAACAATACTAAAAGAAACCAATGCCGGAGGGTGTGCATGAATAACAGCTTTGATATCTGATCTCGCTTCATAAATGGCTTTATGAAAAGGAAATTCTGACGATGGCTTATGTTTACCAATAATTGATCCATTGCTTTTTACACAAACAATATCAGATGGTCTTAAAGATCCCTTATCTACTGCCGAAGGCGTGACCCAAATATTTCCTTCTTCATCTTTCAAGGAGATATTTCCACCGGAAGTTGTGGTCATTCCCCTTTCATAAATGCGACGAATCACCAAAGCAATTTGATCTCTGGGGTGCATTAACTTCGTATTTAACCTATTTATCATGGTCTATGTATCAATATTTCGCACTTAATTCTACGCAAATCACAAACTACTTTTTTGATAATACTTGCTAAATAACAAAAATAGAATGCCGCAAAGAAGCCAAGCTGGAAGCGTAACAAACGATAGAAAAACATCAAACTTTAATGAAATTACATAAAATAAGCCAAAACTAATAAGCCAAGCGTAGAATACTGCTTTGTTAAAAGCTATTCCGGCAAATTCTGCATAATTTTTGATAATGTTATATTTTTTCGCAAAGAAATGTTCGAATACAATTATAGCCCCGAAAGGAGCTAAAATAAAGCCATAGAGTGCAACAAAGCCGAGTAATTTCATGGCAAATGCTGGAAAAATGCCGGCTATTGTCGCAATAGTTCCAGCTAAAATAGTCACTTTTGCCGTTGATAGTTTCGGTAATATTGCCTGAAAAGCTAAACCCGCTCTATAGATTGTTGGGTTTGCAGTTGTCCATCCTGCCAACACTACTGCTATAATACCAAAAATACCTAGGGCATTATTTGCCAACGGTCCCGGAGCCACCGGCGGAGCTTCTCCATTTGACAAAAAAGCTTGCGCTTCAGGTGTTTTTAAATAAACCGCATACAGTAATGCTGCGGCAATCCATGCCATATAATGCCCGACATACATTCCTGCTGCTGTTGTCCACCCAGAATTTGCTTTTTTTGCAAACCTAAAAACAGAAAGATCTGACATACCCACATGCATTGCTGCGTTGGCAAACCAAGACCAAATCACGACATGCCAAAATGTATATTTAATTTGACCTGGAAATGGTTCAGATCCTTCTCCCCAGATATTCCAGAAATCACTTAAACTTTTTACCCCCAATTGATTCAAGGCAACCAAACCACAGGCCATAAAAGCCACTACAATAATAGGTGACATCCAATTTGCAGCTTTGGAAACTGTATCGTATCCGCGGGCTGCTATAAATGATATAACTGCTCCTATAAGTAGAACAATCACAATCCAAGTCATTCCATTGGGCATAGTATCTGTTAGTTTTGGCATTTCCATATTTAATGGTACTCCAACTGCTGTGGCGGAAACAGTTATCATTGATCCAGCAAGGAAACAAAAAAGAATTCCATTAGCCAAATTGTATCCTGTTACCAATTTCTTACCACTAATTTTTTCTAATTGAAAATATAAGGTCAATCTATTCTTGACCGCAATCTCGGCCGTTAAATAGCGCCAACTTAGAACTGCTAATAAATTTCCTAAAAGTAACCCTATAATCAAGTCAAAAGCACTTACACCAGCAGTTAAAAATAAGGGTCCAATCATGAACTCCGTGCCTGCTGCATGCTCCCCTGCATACATTCCCAAAAAACTCTTCCACCCTTTCAATTTTGAGGAAGGAACGGGTTCTCTTTCGAATTCGCCTCCGGCAATTCCTTCTATAACTTCTTCTTCTATGTTTATTTGACTCATTATTTATCTATTGTTAGATGACACTAAAAAAGGCACGTGTTTTTTAAGGCCATAATTCATTTTAAGAAATTGCGAATTCAATTTTTTTGGTGAAATAACAATTGCGGCCCCCAAAGCGGTCCCAAATGCAGAATTGGTCGTTCTCATATCCATATCACGCAGATAATGGGCCAACAGTTGAATGAAAACATCGTTATCTGTAAACCCTCCATCCACATACAATTTCTTTATTCTTTTATTCCCTTTCACCATTTCAATACTATCTAATTGCGCTTGAATAATTTCGATCATGAAATGATGAAAAGCCTCCTCAAAGTATCGGTAAGGTAAATTGCTCAATTCTACATCTGTTTCTTGCAGATTATCATTAAAGTATATTGGTTCATAATCCTTAAGAATATCGTTATAGATCGCTTGATCAAAACGAACAGTCTTATGGTACTCATCAAAAACCTTAAAGTGCTTGGCCATTTTCTTCATCATAATTTGGTATTGTTTTCCCATGTATATACGTGAAGATTTTACTGGACTGCCATCAACTCTCATATAATTGATACAACCATTTTTCGTTTCCTTGTTGGTGATATTTTTATTAGAAAATGGGTTTAGGGTGACACTCCATGTACCTGTAGAAACTAGAATAAAAGATTTATCCGTACTTCGGATATAAGGAATTAATGCAGCTGAGCTATCATGAATTCCTACACCAATTTTTATATGCTTCCCTTTATAATTTTTATAAATGCTTGTATCTGTTGAGACAATAGGTGCTAGTATCTCATTAATTTTCTCTTGATAAACCCAATCATGGTAATCTTTTTTGTCGTAATCCCAAAGGCTAGTATGACAACCTATACTCGTAAATTCTGAAACAGGAATACCTGTAAATAAATAACTCAAATATTGAGGAAAGTGTAAGGAATATTTTATCTTCTTAAAGATCTTAGGTTTATTGTACTTGAGCCAATACAATTGCATGCCAGAATTAAGCATTCCTGAGTTTGAAGTTCCTGTTGTTTTTGAAAATTCTTCTTCGGGACCGTAGATTTCATAGAATGAATCAATTACTTCCTGATCTAATATTTTATTATAATTGTAAAATGGCATTATTGGATTACCATATTTATCTAAATGAACAAAGCTGGCTCCGTAAGTGGTAAAATTTAAGGCTTTTATTTTGTACTTCTTATCTTCTAAAATTCTGTCAAAAACCTCAACGACCCACTTTTGAAGTGCCAATAAATCTTCTGAGGGATAACCATCTTCATCTTCAATTTCTTCAAACCTGGCATACTCGCGATAGACTTCTTGAAAATCTTTATCGAATAAAAAGAACTTCTTGTTGGTTTTACCAATATCAAAAATGGCTGTTACTTTTTTCTTCATCTTTTTTCTTTATAAGCCGGTAGCAATCGTGTGTTTTCCCCTTTCTTCAATAAGTTTTTTACGAATAGCCAATTCTCTATATGCCTTCAACGGATGTATGGCTCCACCTTTTTGTACACGTGCCATTTGAATCAAACTTCGAACATCTGTTCTATATGCACCTTGTAAAATTTCCTGACATTGTGTAACATCATTTTCTTGTTGTGCCAATTTTAGTGCGACTTGATCTACTAACAAGGCTTTTGCATACGCCTCTTGAATGGCTTCTAAAGATTGTATCAAATCTTCTATGGGGTCTTTGATATTGTGGCTAGCATCAATCATCCATGCCAAATCAGGATTTTGTGGATTGTTTTCCATACCATACACCAACTCATTAAAAATTAAGAATAGTGCATAGGGTTTTATACTTCCTACCGTTAAATCATCATCACCAAACTTACTGTCATTAAAATGAAAACCTCCTAATTTCCCTTTCCACATTAACGTAGATACAATCTGTTCTATATTTGTGTTAGGTAAATGATGTCCGAGGTCTACAAGTGAATAGGCCTTTTCACCGCAGGCGTTCGCCAACATAAAAGAGGTTCCCCAATCTTGTATAACAGTACTATAAAAATTGGGTTCATAGGGTTTATATTCTATGAACATTTTCCAATCAATGGGCAAAGACTTATAAATCTCCTTCAAACTATTCTCAGTATGGTGCAGAGCAGTTTGAAAGTTATTTTGCCCCGGAAATGAAGAACCGTCTGCCAACCAAACAGTGAGGCTTTTTGAACCCAATTTTTCTCCAATGCCAATCACTTCTTTGTTGTGGGCAATTGCCTGCTCTCTCACTGCCTGACTCACATTGCTCAGCGATCCAAATTTGTAGCTTTCTCTCGAACCTTTTTGATCTTGAAAAGTATTAGAATTTACCGCATCAAACTTTAAATCTAAAGATCTTGCCAATTCTTTTACAGCCGTATAATCTTCTGGGACATCCCAAGGAATGTGTAAAGAAATTGCGCCAGCAGTTCTGGTTAACATGTGTATAATCCCAACATCTTCTATCTTTTGAGTGAGGTTACTGGGTTCGCCATAATAAGAAAATCTTCCAAATCTTGTACCACCTGCACCTAAAGCCCAACTTGGTATTGCTACTTGAAAATCTGCTAGCTTTTGAATAAGTTCAGCAACATGCACATTCTTTCTGCTTAACTGATCCTCTAAAAACTCAAATTGAACTCGATGGTTATTTTGTTCTTTCTGGTTTGATTCTGCAATCTGATCTTTACTTATTTTCATAACTTCTTTTGAAAGAACCTTCCATAAAAATTATATTTATGGAAGGATCAATTACTCTAACTAACTTAAACTAATTAATGAAATAAATTTTATTAGCGGACAAAGGCATTCGCCATCCCTCCATCTACATTAATGATATTTCCTGTGGATTTATCTAAAATAGCCACTAATGAAAAAACACCATTGGCTATATCTTCAGGATAAATAATTTCGTTCAAAAGATTTCTCTTTGCGTAATGAGCTGGCAACTCGTCAACACTAATTCCATAAGCCTTGGCTCTTCCTTCTGCCCATTCTCCTTCCCAAATTTTACTACCTACAATAACTCCATCCGGATTGACTGTATTGACCCTAATTTTATCCTTTGCCAATTCTGATGCCAATAACCTTACCATATGCTGCTGAGCTGCCTTGGCAGTTCCATAGGCTACATTGTTAGGACCGGCAACCAAGCCATTTTTGCTCGCTATGCTGATAAAATCTCCTCCTAAATTTTGCTTTCGCATGATGTCAACAGACTGCCTAGCTAATTCAAATTGACCTTTTACCAAGACATCTTGTAAAATATCCCAATCTTTCTCTGTCGTTTCTTCTATGGGTTTTGAAATGGCTAAACCTGCACTATGAACCACAATATCTACGCCGCCAAACTCAACACAGGCTTTTTTAAATGCATGCTCTATTGATGAACTGTTAGTTACATCGCAAACTGCATAAGCCGCAATATCATTTTTGTACGTAGAGATTGCTTCTATTAGTCGTTCTTCTACTATATCAGAAAGTACAACATTAGCGCCTTCTGCTGCTAATTTATCTGCAATAGCTTTGCCTATACCTCCGCCTGCACCAGTGACGAATGCCACTTTTCTCGACAGCGGTTTTTCTTGGGGCATACGTTGGAGCTTTGCTTCCTCTAATAACCAATACTCAATATCAAAGGCTTCTTGTCTTGGTAAGGAGGTATACTCAGAGATAGCTTCTGCCCCTCTCATCACATTGATTGCATTGATATAAAACTCACTGGCAACTCTTGCTGTTTGTTTGTTCTTTGCAAAGCTAAACATGCCAACTCCGGGATATATAATGATTACCGGATTTGGATCGCGCATGGATGGACTATTCTCTTTTTTACATGTGTTATAATAGTTGATATATTCTTGTCGATAAGCTTCAAATGCTGGTTCTAACTTTTTTAATACCTCTTTTGGTTCACTTAGATCTTCATTGGGACTTAAGTCTAGAACCAAAGGTTGTATTTTGGTGCGTAAAAAATGGTCTGGACAAGAGGTTCCCATAGGGGCTAACTTTTCTAAATCCTGGCTATTACTAAACTGAAGAATCACTTCGCTATCATCAAAATGACCTATCATTCTGTTTTCTGAAGAACACAATCCTCTTAAAAGAGGCATTAATGTTGATGCTTTTTCTATTCGTTCTGATTGGGGCAAACTCTTTATTTTTTCTCCTCCAAAAACAACACCTTTTTTTTCAATTTTCTTCTGTATAAATTCTGAGGCCATTTCTATGACCTCCAAACTATTTATATAACATTCATAAGAGGTATCTCCCCAAGTAAATAGTCCGTGACTGCCTAAAACAATTCCTCTAATTCCCGGATTTTCTTCTAAACATTTTTCCAATTGTAGACCTAAATCAAACCCCGGTCTTTGCCAAGGCACCCAACCCATGGTGTCTCCCCAAATCTCTTTTGTCACCTTCTCACTATCCTTTGCTGCAGCAACTGCAATAAGTGCATCAGGATGTAAATGATCTATGTGCGCAAATGGTAGCAAACCGTGTAAAGGCGTGTCTATCGAAGGAGCTTTGCTGTCTAAATCAAAAATGCAGTGGTTAAAAAGGCCAACCATTCTATCTTCATCAGCTAAACCTTTATAAACATTTTTTAAATTTCTTAAACGATCTGTATACAATCCTGCAATTCCTGCTCGGGTCAAAGTACCAATATCACCACCAGAACCCTTCACCCACATTACCTCAACATCCTCATTGGTAAGCGGATCTTTTTCTATGGTTTTACAACTTGTATTCCCACCTCCATAATTCGTAATGCGTAAATCCGCACCTAAAATATTTGAGCGATACAAAAACAAGGCAACTTGGTCATTTCCTAGAGTTTCCGCTTTTTTAATATCCCATAAATAATTTACAAATTTAAATTCTTTCATTTTTATCATAATATTTCAACATTAAAGAGAACAATTCTACCAAGTTCAAAACTGTAATTTAAACTGATTTTAAATTCAATGTAAAAAAATGAGTTATAGATTAAAAAATATGAAATTCATTATCCAAACTAAATTTAACCTTGGTAATTGATTTTAAAAAAACATATCTCTTAAATATACTTTAAATAAATCCTTTTTTTGCTTCTTACATACAAATAAATAACGAAAATAAGATAGCATTAGAATTACTCTATCCTGTACTGTACTGTTTTTAAACCAAGTAAAAAAATATTTATGTACGTTCTTACAATTCTGATAGAATGTATAAAAAATCCTGCTAGACATTTTAAATGCCAAAAAATAAATTTAACACTTACACCTTAGAACTCCTATCAGGACAATTGATACCCCTTTTTAGTATTTAGGTGAGCATATATTCTTATATCTTGCAAGTAGAACTAAATCATTTTACTATCGTGAAGATTCTTATGAAGGATTTAAATTATATTCAAATTGATGAAAATTCGAGAACTCCAAAATACAAGCAAATTGTAGATTCATTTATTTACAATATTTCAATTGGTAATCTCAAAATGAATCAAAAGATACCTTCTATAAACGTTTTTAGTGAAGAGTTTTATCTATCTAGAGATACAGTAGAAAAAGCTTATCGTATTTTAAAAGAAAGAAAAATTATTTCTTCTATTCGAGGAAAAGGATTTTACATCACTAGAACCAAATTATTGTCAAAAACAAACGTTTTGTTTTTGATCAATAAACTTAGTACCTATAAAATGAAAATGTATAACTCATTTGTGAGTCAAATGGGTGACAATGCGCATACAGATCTTCATATTTATCATTGCGACAAGGGTGTTTTTCTCAATTTGCTAAACAAAAATCTAAATGCGTATGATTATTATGTCATTATGCCTCATTTTAGAACGGAGGGGTCAAAACATTTGAGTTCTAATGATGAAATTGAAGAAGCCATTAATCAAATTTCAAAGGATAAACTTATTATTCTAGACAATAAAGTTGATGTGCAAGGAGACATCATCATGATTTACCAAGATTTTGAAAATGATATTTACAACGCACTAAAACAAGGCTTAGAAAAAATTAAGACTTATAACAGAATGATTTTGGCATATCCTGAAAATTCACATTATCCTTATCCAAGGAGAATTTTACACGGATTTAGAAAGTTTTGTGTTGAATATTCAATTCCTTTTGATATCATTAATCAAATTGATGAGGAATTAATTCTAAAAGATAAAGACTTGTTTATTACAATTGAAGAATCTGATTTGGTGAATCTTGTTAAACTTTCTCGTGATAGAAACAAAAAAATATCTGAAGACTTAGGAATAATTTCCTATAACGATACGCCGTTAAAAGAACTTTTAGGTATTACAGTTATCTCGACAGATTTTCACGAAATGGGAAAATCAGCCGCCGAAATGGTTTTAAAACATAAAAAAGGAATCACCAAAAATCCTTTCTTGTTTATTGATAGAAATTCGATTTAAAATCAGCAAATACATACTGAATTAATTAGATAAAAAATAGCTAAACATTTTTAGGCTTGCTGGAGCGTTTACTTCTATATCGTTGTTGGTTTTAGTAAGTAAACCGGTTTTGGCATCCCTTTTAAAAACAATAATATTGTTTGTGAATTGGTTCGCCACCAGTAAAAATTTACCACTAGGATCTATTGCAAAGCTTCTAGGATGCTCACCAAAAGTAGGCGTTCTTCCAACCAATTCAAGTCTTCCGCTATTTGCCTCAATAGAAAAAATTACTATTGAATTTTCCTCAGATCCTCTATTTGAAACATATAAAAATTTCCCATCCGGAGAACAATGAATATCAGCAGATTGAAATACTTTGACGCCTTTTTCGTAACACAAAATATTTTGTAAAGAGATCAGATTCCCATTTTCATATTTATATGCCGTAACTGACCCGTTGAGTTCATTCACAGCGTAAACATAGTTTCTTGTTGGATGAAATGTTAAATGTCTCGGGCCACTACCCTTTACTGTTTGGATACTTTCACGCTTTACCAAGGTATTTTTACCCACTTGATCATTCTCAACCTTAAATGAATAAATTTTATCTGTTCCCAAATCCATTACAAAAAGATAATCACCCTTTGGTGAAAAATTAGAAGAATGCACATGAGCTTTGTCCTGACGTGGTTGTAAAACACTGCTTCCTTCAAAAGTAAATAACTCAGTATAAGCACTCAAAGTACCATCTTCTTTGATTGGAAAAAGTGAAATGCCTGCATCTGTATAATTTGAATTGATTAGAAATTCTCCTTTTGGATGTAAATTAATATGCACAGGATTTCTTCCACCCGCCAATTGCTTATTCAAAAATTTAAGATTACCCGTCTCGCTGTCTACATAAAAAGAAGAAACGTATCCTTCTGTTTTTAATTGGGTATCAGTTGCAGCATAGAGATATTTTCCATTTGGAGAAAGTGCTAAAAATGAAGAATTTATCAAGCCGTTTTCTGAATGAACCAGCTCTGAACTTCCATTTTGCTGGTTAAAAGTATATACATGAATCCCGTTACCAATTTCTCCGTTTGTAAAACTACCAACAAAAAGGAAGGTTTCCTTTGTTTTTTGAGAATAAAGTGAAAAACAAACCAAATTCAAAACAAGAACAACTCTCTTTAAACAAAAGGATAAATCAACCATAATGCGCAAATTACTTTTATTATTGGATTAAAAAACTATCTAGATGTAAAAAATCTTTTCCTTTGAATTGTAGATAAATATTTTTAGCCTTATCCAAATTTTTTAAATCACAAGATATCTCCTTGTAATTATCAAATCCACCGGTATTAGGTATTTTACACTTCCCTAGTACTTTGCCATTTTCAATATCTGAGCTGACTGTAATTTCACCATTTTTGTTTGAAGAACATTGAAAAACTATAACCGACTTACCCGCTAAATTGCGAACATTAGGAAAGTACAAAGAACTGTTATTCCCTACTTCCTGTATTTCAAAACCCCCTTTTTTAGATTCTTTTTTCTGAATGTCAGTTGCAGTCATATACCATTCAGCTTCAATTTTTTCCCAATTTGCATCGTACTGGCCAACACCATTAGAAAAATGATTGTCTAAAAAATTTGTATCTGTAACCATTTCTCCATTGTCTTTGTAATGTAAATAAGACAAATAAGATTCTCTGTATCTGGCTACATCTTTTCCCAAATAAAAATGGCACCAAACATGAAAAGTCTGGTTATTCCATTCAAAATAATTTCCGTGTGCCCTTGAATTCAAACCATAATTATCATTACCAGAATTACCTGTTTTTGTATAGGGGCCATACACATTTTTTGAAGTTGCATAATGCGATCCAGCCGATAAATAATAAATTCCATTGTGTTTATGAAGGGTCGGTTTATCATTTCCTTTCAATATCTCCGAATCCCCCAAAATTTCAATTTCACGCGGCTTTTCGGCTAATGAAATCATGTCTTCATTTAGTTTTGCGATACAAAAATAATATGCAGGATCATTGGAACGGTGGTGTCCAAATGCAATATATGCCGACTTTTTCTCATCATCATCTATTAAAATAGTGGGGTCATATTCCTTAATTGGCGTCAAATCTTGTGGCAATAAAGGTTTGCCCAAAGCGTCTTTGAATGGCCCTACGGGTGTATTTCCAACCATAACTCCCGTATCTACATTACCATTTGAAAAATAGAAATAATACTTCCCATTTTTATATTCCGCATCAGTTGCCCAACAACTTTTAGACTCACCCATATAGGTTTCTGTGGGCGAAATCGTTGTTTCCAAATTCCAATGAATCAAATCATCGGATGACCAAATTTTCCAATCGGGCATCACAAAAGTCTGTGCCGTTTTATCTTCATCTCTTGTGGCGTACATATAGGCTTTATTGTTAAAAATACGAATATGCGGGTCGGCCATACCCACATCTGCTACCAAAGGATTTCCCGGTTTAAACTGGGTACTCGACACTTGTGCAAGACATAAATTAAAAGTAAAAAACATCATTACAATCATGCTTCCTTTTTTAAGAATACTTAAATATTTCATATAAATAATTATATATATAGTTTTAATAATAAATTAATTACAATTATTTTTTAATATCAAAATCTCCTCCGACAACCATTACTTTTTGTTCTAAAACACTTTTTGAAAATGAATGGTTTTGATTGGGTTGCATCCCTCCGACGGAAATGTGGACATTGCCCGATCCGACTTGAAATATGTCCTTTTCACTATTGTAGTATGCGAATTGATCGGGTGATAAGATAAATTCAACCTTTTGGGATTCTCCCTTCTTTAAATGAATTCTTTTAAATCCTTGTAAAGAGCGAATGGCAACAGGAAATGGTGCGTCGGTAAGCGAAACATACAATTGAACAACCTCATCGCCGTCGAAATTACCCGTATTTGTTACCTCAACTGAAACTTGAATATTCTCTCCTGCTTTTATTTCTTTTGAAACTAAAAGTTTGTCATAAGTGAAATGTGTATAACTCAAGCCATAACCAAAAGAATACAAAGGTTCTCCGTGAAAATATTTGTATGTCTTACCTTCCATATCATAATTTTCAAAAGGTGGAATTTGATCGATGGATTTATAAAACGTTAATGGCAATCTACCTGCCGGATTATAATCTCCAAAAATGATATCTGCAATTGCCTTGCCTCCAGATTGGCCGGGATACCAAGCTTCTAAAATAGCCGGAATATGTTCATTTTCCCAGTTAAATGCAATGGCGCTTCCATTTAAAAGAACCAAAACGGTTGGTTTTCCAGTATTCATTATTTCTTTCATCAATGCAGTTTGAATTTCTGGAAGCTTTACATCAAGCTTATCACCTTTATCAAATCCTTCTACTTTCACCTTCATTTCTTCTCCTTCCAAAGATGGACTTAGTCCCATACATAAAATAACCAAATCTGAACTATTCGCCAAGTCTACAGCTTCTTGCACTAGGTTATCTTTAGGGGGGCACCACAATAACTGCATCATAGGGTATGATGAGTTATCTTGAACGTACCTTATTTTTATAGGGTAGGTTTTCCCCGCTTTAAGCTTAAAATATCCGTAATCCTTTCTAGGACGATGTTCCCCTTTTAGATTAATAATAGATGAATCATTCACAAACAATTCAAAACCCGAAAACCCTTCTGCGCCTATGGCATATTCTCCACTTTTGTCTGGTCTTAAAACCCCATCCCATTCTACCGAAAAATGATCGTAATCCAATTCAGGTAAAGGTGCTTTATCTTTCCAAATAAAATCAATCCTACTCTCTATTTTCGAAAGAATTGGCTCACCTTTCCATTCAGAATTATTGTAATATTTGGCCTTTAGCCCTTGTGTTATTGTGCTTGAGTCTGTGAACAAATATTCTGAAGGAATTAATTCTAAATAAGGTAATTTTGGTGCTAATTCACAACCCTGCGCAAAACTTACTTCTGTATTTGGTAATTTTTCGCGAATACCCTGAAGCGGTGTTATAGGATTAGAGGGGTACCCATTGTAATTTGCCAATAATACTTCCAAATTATCTGCATTGGGACCGATAACTGCTACCTTATTTAATTCTTTCGAAAAAGGTAGAATTCCATCATTTTTTAAAAGCACCATTGATTTTCTTGCAGCTTCTTCGGCTATTGCCTGATGAGCTTTACTATCTACGACATCCATAGAGATATTAGAAAAAGCTACCAAATGATTAGGATCAAATTGCCCAAGCTTCATTCTTGCGAGCAACAATCTTCTCACAGAGACATCTAATTCTGCTTCAGATATCAAACCCTGCTCAACTGCTTTTGTCAAAGCCGGATAAGTGTTTCCACAATTTAAATCTGTACCAGATTTTACAGCCAAAGCAGCTGCTTCTTCCGGAGAATTTACCACTTCATGGGCATCTTTTTTATGAAAATCGCGAATGGCTCCACAATCAGAAACCACGTAACCTTTAAATCTCCATTCATTTCTTAATAAATTATCTAAAACCGGACTTCCACAACAGGGTTCGCCACGAAAGCGATTATAGGCACACATCACAGAATAAACATGTGCTACTTGAACTGCTTTTTTAAAATGAGGTGTATAAGTTTCTGCCATATCTCGGTTAGACGGATATACATCAAAAGAATGCCTACTCGATTCTGGACCACTGTGCACCACAAAGTGCTTGGCAGTTGCTACCAATTTTAAATACTTTTTATCCTCGCCTTGTAAACCTTTAATAAAAGGAACTGCCAATTCCCCTGTTAAATAAGGGTCTTCACCATAAGTTTCCATACCTCTACCCCACCTAGGGTCTCGAAAAATGTTGATGTTAGGCGTCCAATATGTCAAGCCTTGATAAATTCCTCGCTTTCCTTTTGCAGCATAGTCGTGGTGCTTTGCTCTTGCCTCATCAGAAATGGCATTTGCAATTTGAAACATTTCTTCTTTATCCCACATAGCGGCCATACCAATGGCCTGAGGGAAAACGGTCGCTGTACCAGATCTTGCTACACCGTGCAGACACTCATTCCAATAATTATGTTCCGGAATATTTAGTCTATCAATTGCAGGTGATTTATACTGTAAAAGCAAAATTTTTTCATCAATAGTTAACTGTTCTAATAAAGCTTCTGTTCTTTCTTCAAAGGATAGAGAAGTGTTTAAATAGGGCTCCTCTGATTTTTTACAACTCGACCATAGAAAAAATAAAGTCGAAAACAAAAAAGTCATTTTTACAAGCCTGGCATTGAGGATGCTACATTTAATTTTGTTTTTACCCAAGATAAGGAGGTTTTTAATCATCATATATTATTCTGTTGAATTGTATCTTTCTCTTTACGATTATTGAAATTTAAAATCACCTATTCATGCTAAACTATTAGTAAAAACTGTTCTTGCTCAGGGCATTTTTACAGTAAAACTATAGTCTCCGCATCCTACCTCAATCGTGGCGATATCATCGGTTTTTTTAATCAGTTTGATATTGTTATTATTTGAAATTGATACCCCATCCAATTGAACTTCGTTCTCTTTGTTGCATGGTATTTGAACTTCAGCTTTTGTATTTGGCGGTATAGTAATCTCTAATTTAAAGATTTCGTTTTCAAGTTCCCACGAAGATTTAATAATACCAAAAGGCGAATTATAGCTTCCACTCGCTGATGTTAATCCACCGCCGACCAAAGGAGCAATTCTAATTTTTTTATAGCCGGGTTCTAAAGGTGCTATTCCCGCAATTCTTTCATACATCCATTGGCCTATTGCGCCATATGCATAATGGTTTAAACTATTCATTCTTTCTTTGCTAAAGCCTTCTGTTTTACTATAACTGTTCCAGCGCTCCCAAATGGTTGTAGCGCCTTGGTTAATAGAATAAAACCATGATGGGTAAGTTTCATTTAACAGCAACGTAAACATAACATCGCTTCTTCCTATTTTATCTAATACTTTCGAAAGTAATGGAGTCCCTAAAAAGCCAGTGCGCAAATGATCATCTGCCTCTTTAATTTTTTCCAACAAATGTGGAATTGCCTTTTGTTCCATTTCATCTGATAACAAGCCGAAACCAATGGCCATTAAATAGCCGGTTTGCGTACCCTTGTCATTTTTTATTCTTCCTGTTTCGTCGAAAAACTCTTTTTGAAAAGCATTTTGAATGGAAGAGAATAGTATCTTAAACTCTTGTTCTTCTTTGTTCTTACCCAAAACTTCAGCAGTCTGCTGTGCCAATTTCGTAACATGAGCAAAATAGGCTGTGCTTATATAATTCATTGGCGTATCACCAAATCGAGATTCCTTTTGTTCATTTTCTCGCGCATATGGTTGTAACCAATCAGAAAATGAATTCATATGTGAAATATAGTTAGTAGTTTCGGATTCATGAAAATTGATCCAATTTTTCATCATGTCAAAATTCTCTTCAAGTATCTCAAGATCTCCTGTGCGATAATAAATTTCCCAAGGAATCACCACTGCAGCATCTCCCCAACCAGAACTTACTTTATCATTTTTTAAGACATCAGGAACTACAAAGGGTATTCCCCCATTATCAAATTGTGACTCTCGTAAACTCTGCAACCAACTTGCCCAAAAAGCATGTACATCTGCATTAAATATAGACGTAGGAGCAAAAACTTGCGCGTCGCCTGTCCAACCCAAACGCTCATCACGCTGCGGGCAATCTGTTGGAATATCAAAAAAGTTTCCTCGCAAACCCCAAATAATATTGCTTTGAAGTTGATTTAACTTTTCATGAGAAGAAGTAAAATTGCCTTGATTCTTAAAGTTAGAATATTGAACTAAACCAGTTACCCAATCTTTTGTTGGTACTTTTGAAGTGTCGTACCCGCTTAATTCTACATAACGAAAACCGTGAAAAGTAAATTTTGGTGACCATTCTATGGTTTTACTTTCAGAAGCAATATAGTAATCTGTAGAATGCGCTGAGCGATAATTTTCCGTAAAAAAACTTCCATCCGGCGATAACATTTCAGCAAATCTTATGATGAGCGTATCTCCTTTTTTTACAGGCACTTTTAATAAAGGAACACCAACCATATTTTGTTTTAAATCGAAAATCGCGCTAAAGTCTGAGTTCTTTATTACTTCTTGACTAGGAAGTATTTGCATTTGTTTTACATTAGAATGTCTTTTGGGCTCTAATTTTACCCCGGTTTCAATAGAATCAACTTCAACCGTGTTCCAATTTCTGTCATCAAAAGTATTACTTGTCCAATTTGGAATTTCTAAATTGGCATCGTAAATCTCTCCATCATAAATTTCAGAAAAGCGTATTGGACCATTGGTTGTTCCTACCCAAGTGTCATCTGACAAAATAGTTTCTTTGGAACCATCAGCCATTAAAATTTCCAATTGGCATAAAATTTTAGGTGACTTTGAATTAGCCCAAATCGATTTATTCCATCCTAATCTTCCAGAGTGCCAACCTGGAGCCAATTCAAAACTAAGGGTGTTTTGGCCAGATGCAACAAAACTTGTCACATCATAGGTTATGGTTTCTATACGTTTGTTGTAAGGCGTCCAACCTGGAGGCATCACATCGTCACTTATATTTTTACCATTTAACCATGCATCAAAAACACCCTTAGCAGTAACATACAAACGGGCAGAAACCACATCTGATGATAATTCAAAGTTCTTTCTAAGGTATTGCGGTCTATGGGTAACTACCCCCGTTCTTCCTTTAATGCTATCACTTGCTGTGGCTAATCCAGTCCATTTGGCCTTCCAATCAGAATTGGATAATAAACCCAATTCAAAATGATTTACTTCACTCCAATTTGATTGTTTCTCTTCTTCATTCCAATATCTAATTTGCCAGTATACTTTTTGACGAGATATTAAAGATTTACCAGCGTAATTTATATACGTGGATTGATTGCTCAACTGCTTTTCAGAATTCCATAAATCAGGATTATCAGGCAAAAGTTTTGGATCTGTGGCGGCAACAATTTGGTAGGCAGTTTGTTGGTTTGCCATTGATGAAATCGGTAATTTCCAAGAAAATGTTGGTGTTGCATCATAAAACCCAATTGGGTTCTCAAATCCTTCTGAAACCGAAAGGGTTTCTGGAGCCATTATACCTTTTTTATTACAAGATATTGTTACCCATATAAGTAAAAAAGCTACTAGTAAATATTTCAAATGAATTTTCATAAACTTTGTTTGAAAGGTTTAGCAATATTTAATTTTTTTAAGAACTCACATAAAAAACAGATGCTACAGGTTCAAGTCTCAGCTTAAATTTTGTATAATCTTGGTTATTTGTTTTGATATATTCTAACTTTATATCTTTATTAATTTCACCATTGTGAGGATTCCACTGTTCAAGTTTTAAAATTCCTTTTACGCAGACTTCGGTTTGTATGACCTCATCACTGGAATTTGAAAAATAAAAGATATTCTTTCCATCTTTTATCTTGTGTATATAGGAAAACTTGCCAAAGTCACTTTTCAACTTTGGGTTAGATAAAAACCATACATCAGCAGGGTTGGTATATTTTTCAAGTATTTGCTCTAAAACTTCTGAACTAAGTTTAGGAATAAAAATAGCGTTGCCTCCCTTTTGATTTTGATGATGAGATACCTCAGTCAATTTATTCTGATTTAACGGGTCTATTTTAAACATCCCTTTTATCATTTCAATAATTTTAGCATCGTTCCCCAATTCAGTTGATTTGAAGGGCAATTGGGTAGTTGAAATAAGGGTACCTCCATTTTCATAAAATAATTTCAACTTTTCCAATGTTCGATAGGATATTATATTGCACCCAGAAATTATAATTGTATTGTAAACCTGAAAGTTTTCTTTGTTATCTAGTTTTAGTGATCCATCCTGAACAACATATTTTTCATCCAATAAAAATTCGGGATGCACAAATGTAAAATCTCGTCTTATTTCATTTGTCAGTATCCCACTAATTTTTTGATAATCTGTCTCAGGAGACACAAAAAACCCCTGTCTTGGATTTTCCTCTGCTTCAAATCTATACCATCCTGCTAGACTTTCAAATGGATAGAGCAATCCTATTTCAGATATTCTTCGCCCTCCACGCAATAACATGGCACTTCGACCAACAAAATCAGAATATGTAGGCAGTTCGCCAGCTATTTTATCATTATAAGGAGAAACTAAGGGTGGTATATAAACATGCTCTGGATTATACCATAAACCATGAGGAATAACCATATTAACACCTCGTACAAATAGATCCATCATAGGCCTGTAAAGCATGTTAGAATCAAAAATTGAATCTCTATAAGCCCCGTAAATCTCGGTTGAAACAAGTGGTTTGTCATAATAATCTGCAGCAGAACTTATCAACTTGTGACCATTTTGTCCAAATTGATAACGAATGATCGCATCCGTAAGCGGGATAGCCGTATGCCTAAAAAACTTAAAAATATCGCCATTCATATCAATTGGCGTTGGATCATAATTACCTGGAGGATGTCCTGTATCTTTAACTTGATGTTTTTTGGCCCAATCTGCTGCGAGTTTAGGAAATCCTTCTGCAAGTAATTCGGCTCTTGTTAAATAGAAGGCATAACGTATTGCTTCCGTATCAGGACCAATATGATACCATAAGGCTGGATAGTATGGTTCCGGATCAAACCCGTTAAGTTCTTTAAACTTTTCATTGAACTTACTTGTCCATGTTCTTGGAAATTTCCAAAAACCTACATCATCAAAAAAAGTTGTTTTAATCGTATTCCCAAAATAAGAGCCAAAACGATTGTAGTATTCATCATAAGTATGATTGATCATTTTACGAACCGCAAGCGTATCTAAAATATCAACAATTAAATACTTCTTATGACTATTTTCTGTGATTAATGGAAAATACATAATCTTCCATTCTCCTTCTGGAACCACCCATTTTAGTATACCGTTTTTAATAAATGGTTTTAAATCTATACGTTCCAAACTTTTTGTGTTCATGGCAGCAACAGACATCAACACATCATGAGATACATGGTCACTCAGAACCGCTGGTCCTTGAAGGGTTTTTTCTATTTTATCAATTCGTTTCCTGCAGTATTCCGGATATTTTTCCTGCATAATTCCACCTGCCATTCCACTAGGAAAATCGTTGTCATCATACAAAATAACTTC
This sequence comes from Namhaeicola litoreus, assembly GCF_042679565.1. NCBI lineage: Bacteria > Pseudomonadati > Bacteroidota > Flavobacteriia > Flavobacteriales > Flavobacteriaceae > Namhaeicola > Namhaeicola litoreus. The sequence goes on from NZ_JBHTMY010000003.1 coordinate 1,085,954, forward strand.
CATATCTAACTCCTTCGCTGTAGTCAAAACATCTTGAAATCTATCGAAATAAGATTCAGTTAAGAATTTAGGTGTGGTTCCCTGTCTTTCATTTTTTGAGGCAAGAGGCAACAAACTAATGCCCGAAAATCCTGCTAATTCTTTGGCATCCTTCATTTGTTCTCTAATGCCTTCAGTCGTTAGCTCACCATTAATGTGCCAAAAGGGCATGGGCTTAAACTGTTTTGGAGGATTTAAAAAATCTTTCTCTAATTGGTTAGGTCCTGCGCAAGCAAACAAGACAAAAAATACAATAATGCTATAAACCTTGGATGTAAACTTAAAGAATTTCATACCTAATGATTATTGCCAATTAGTAACCCGTTCACTCTTTCTTTTTGCTCGATAAAATACGGCTCAAAAGAATAAGATGAATATTTGTTCCATTTATTGTTCGTTATTGGTAATAACAAAGCTAATTTTTCCTTTTCTTTTTGATACTGAGGCGTGTTTGCCAAATTCACAAACTCGTTAGGATCTTTTTGTTTATCATACAATTCTTCAGAACCATCTTCATATTTTATATATCTATAATTTATGGTTCGAACACTATGATTGTTCCAACCATAGGTTGTAATAGCACTCAACTTTTCCCCGTTGTATTGATCTTTCATCAATGGAGTGAGGCTTATTCCTTCGTTATGATCGTTTTTTGGCAATTTACATAGGTCTAAAAGGGTTGGGTAAATTGAAAGTAATTCTACAGGAGCATTTATCTTTTTGTTTTTTGTAATTCCTGGACCGCTAAAAATAAGTGGAGCCCTTGTGGCTTCTTCCCAAAGTGCTTGTTTAGCAAATGTCCCTTTCTCTCCAACGCGATATCCATGGTCAGACCATAAAACCACTATGGTATTATCTGCGTACTGACTATTTTTTAAAGCATCTAAAACAACACCGATTTGATGGTCTACAAAACTAACACAGGCCAAATATGCCTGTATAATTTTTTTCCAGTTATCCGTTTCAATCGCCCAATCTGTTGTGGGCATCATGGCAAGTTTCGAGATGTGATTTTTAGCGATCTCAGGAACATCATCCATATCGTTTACTAAGTATGGTGGTACTACAATCTTTTCTAAAGGATACATATCGAACCACTTCTGCGGCACATGCAAAGGAACATGAGGTTTCAAAAATCCAACTGCAAGGAAAAAGGGTTTTTCAGTTATTTCTTTTTCAATCTGATTCTTTGCCCAATTTGCAGCCTTAAAATCAGAAACCAATGAATCTTGATCAGGGAAAGCGCCCCAATCAGTATTTGTTCTTGGTCCTTCGTTTTTATTTCCAGGACGGTATCCTTGCCATGCCATTCTTTGTTTTGGGGCAGGTCCAAAATTATTATTCGGCTTTTCGCCTACAAATCTTCCCGGTCCTTTAAAAAGATCTTTTGGAGCATAGGTGTGAAATATTTTTCCAACGCCTAGTACGTCGTAGCCGTTGTTCTTAAAAACCTCTGGTAAAAAAACCACCGATTTGGTAAGTGGATCATTCGTTCGAATAGAATCATCTTTAATCATACCATATATTCCAGTTGTAGATGGCCTCAACCCAGTCATAATTGAGGCTCTCGAAGGCCCACAAAGTGGTGTTTGACAATGTGCATTGATAAACGCTACACCACTTTCAGCGAGTTTATCAATGTTCGGCGTGATCGCATTTGGATCTCCGAGATAGCCCAAATAACTATTCAAATCATCTACAGAAATCATTAAAACATTAAGGGGCTTGTTATTCTCAATTGAAATAGATTTTTTTTCCTTTGTACAGGATAAAGGAAGCAATAAAAAGCATGTTATTATTAAAACTGAATTTAGCCTCATTGTTAAAAATATGGGTTTAACACACAATTGTAAATAGAGAAATCACTATTAATTTCTCGAAATTTCTGTCACTGTATTACTTAGGTTTTGTTTCATTTTTTCATTCGAATATACTCCCCATCTAAAATGGTACAATGCATCTACATTATTATTGATACTCTCTTCTGTTGTTCCTGTAAATTTCAATGCTTCATTAAAATACACTTCAAAATCTTCACCATTTGTTCTTATTTTAACCTTAAATTTCTTTTGTCCATCTGCCCAATCTTCATCACTTGAAATAAGCACGTTACCATTTGAGCGTGAGCCTGCATGTATTCTTCCATTTGTTTTGACTTCAATACGAAGCTGGGGTCCGCAGCAACCAGCAAAAAGCTGGGCAATTGTATAAGTAATATCTAACTTGTTACTCAATTTCATTGTGGCTTCAAAATTATGCCAGGTAGTCCCTGCTCTAAACTTTAGACCCTGACCAGCTTCTGTTCTGGCATGCTTTCTTTCGCCGTTAAATTCATCTCCTTCAAACAACTTGAAAACTTGTTTTCCATGACTTTCTTCATACCATTTTTTTACTTTGTTGAAGTCTTTTCTTTCAACATCAGCATCTACTACGGTAAATAAATTAAATGGATCAGGAATACCGGTCGGAGGTGTTAAAGATATTGTTTCAGATGGTTCAACAATTTCTGATTCTAGCTCGCCAGAATCACTGCAACTTTTTAACGGAATGATTAATGAAAAAAACAAAATAGCAAGAATGGTCTTGTACATTTAGATCATTTTAAAATATGGCATTATATAATAATTTGCTCAATACAAAAATGCTTCCCAATAGTACTAAATCCAATAAAAGAATCTATCCTGCACTATCATGGCAGAAATGATCAAACCTCTATAAATAAAATGCACAAGATTTATTTATCGATTGCCATGCGTAAAAGTTTATTACCTATGTTGATTAGTTATTCCAACAGAACGAAAAGGAAAACAAATAATGTATTTGGCAAAATATTGATTAAAAAACAAACCATCCATAGCTCGATTATCAATATTCTGATTAGAAAATTTTTCTTTCCTCTTAGATTAAATTTGCCTAAGCCAGATTCTAAGACAAAATCATAGATTATGTTTTTAGTATATTTCATTTACTTTTCACCGTTGCTGCCTAATACTGAAATTACTAAAGGAGTTAGATATTTTTCTAAGAAGGATTTTTATCTACTGTGATCTTACAAATAATTTCTTCCGAACTGAATTCTACATAAATAGGTATGGCTTCAAATCCGGGAACCATATTAAAAACCCTATCTTTCTTAGTATTCATAATTGCAATTGGCACGTTGGTTTCTAATGTGATTATTCCTTTTTCTTTTACAATCTCAATTCTATTCGGTTTTATATGCAGTACTTTTTCTCCAGTAGCAGAAATAATTGGAAGTACCAATCTACCATCCTCTTGTCCAAAGGGTTTTTTAGCCTTGATAATAGCAGCATCTTTGTTCAAAAGGTAGTTTAACTGATACATCCCTCCACTTTTTTCATGATCTCTATTGGTCAATTGGGTGTTTATTTCAAACCTCAACTCATTCTTTTTTGTAATTGCTTTAACCTCTGCCTCTAAATCAAATATATTACTAAACAATTTTCCATTTTTTCGACACTCAATCCTTGGTGTTAAGGGAATATCTTCTCCATCCGGTTGCTCTTGCTGGTTATTCACTTCTACCAAAATAAATTCAGCCATACTCGCTGTGAATACAGGACCAACTAGTTCATGCCACAGAACAGCTAAAGCCCCTCCTGTCGCTGCATAAGAATATTTTATTTTATAAACCTGATCATAAGAGGAAACTGTGGCCCGCCAAGGACCTTTTGCCGCCAACCAAACATCGAGTTCTGGAAAATGCTTGACACCATTGCTTATCGCTCTAGGAATAGGGCTATTTTTTGTGAGTTTCCTGGTTTTTTCAGGATGATTTAACAAAAATGCTAAATTCTTTGCATGAGCAAATGTGTGATGTATACATGGTTTTACACCATGCGTTTTATAATGCAATCCCCCTGCTAAAAGACCATTAACAGTGCATTTTTCTAGTAATTCTGTATGTAAAACAACTGAGGTTGCAAATGCAGGGTTCCTATCAGCGAGCAATGTGAAAGCGGGTTGAGAACCGTCGCAGGTTCTACTTCCCCAATATGTCCATTTGTTTTGTCGTGTTCCCCAACTATTATCCCAGCCTCCATCAGGAAGCATAAATTCAAGATGTCCTTTTAATGAATTGGTTAATATTTGCAGTAGCTCTTCATCTTTTTCTAACACAGCATATTGAACAACCCCGTTTAGAGTTTCTTCAACATTATAACCTAAATCAATTGGCATTAATCCTTTTGCGCTAGGTTCATTGGCGGGTTTATCTTCACCAAAAAGCAATTTATTGGGTTCTGTTAACCACTTCGGTATTTCATTGGCCAACACCTTACTTCGATCAATATATTCTTGATTTTCAAAAAATCGTCCCAAAAAATTTAGCGCATAGATAGCTGTAAATGCATAATTTATATGACTGTACTCTATCGTGAAATTTTTAAAAATAAAATCGGCCGATTTTTCCAATCGAAGTGTCCAACTTTCTTTAATGTCTGGTGTCAGAACATGTCCGTGATGATATAGAGCTTCTCCTAAAGCAATAGCGCCAAAAACAGTAATTCCCTTCCAAGAATTCTGATCTGGAATAACGGTCCAACTGCCATCTGGCATGGATACATTTTCTGACCATTTCATGACATTTATTGCCGCGTCTAAATATTTTTGCTCGCCAGTTTGATCGGCCATATACATAAAAGGATAGACCGCATCCATGCATCGACCGTGAATTTTTTCACAAGCATGGCAATACAAAGCACCATGGGTTTCAATTTCTTCGGGAGCAACAATTTGGTCTCTTATCATGGCATCGCACCAAACAGTTAATAAGTTTAAAACCTTTTGTTCAAAATCAGATTGGCTCAAAACAGGTTTAAAATCTTTATTCTGATTGTTTTTACAGGCGTAAAACGGCAAAAACAAACTTAGAGTTCCGGAGGCACTGAGGTAAATAAAATGGTTTCTTTTCAAAATATATTCTTAAGTGTTTTTATGTTCTACATCTATGTAAAGAAATCAAAAGCAATAAAGCAGATAATTTCACAGTTCAATTTACTTATGCACTCAACTTACTTAAAATAAAAACTTCACCAGTCTCCAAACCTTCAGATCTGACATTAACCTTAATTTTCCCGGGCTCTTTGGTGGTTTGTAAAATCAACAAACATTTGCCATTAAAGGCATTTCTCTGGTTTATTTTGTTTGAAGCCAGGTCTAAGGGGTCACCATTTTCTACACCTATATTATTTGCAGGACCTTCAATCTCAAATTTGATAAGGTTATCTGCATATGGTACGAAATTCCCATTTTCATCCAATATATTAACCTCTAAATGAACGCAACTCACGCCATCAGCCAAAACTTCACTTTTATCTGTAATCACTTCTACTTTGAAAGCTTTTTTTGCCGTGTGATATGTTTGTTCTGACACTACTCTACCCTCATTTTTACCGAGGGCTTTTATCGTTCCAGAAATGTAGGGTACATCCCATGATAGATTCAATTTACCCTTATTTGACTTTGTTCCTAAAGATTTTTCATTTAAAAACAACTCTACTTCATCACAATTAGAATAGGTCCAAACCGGAATTGTTTGGCCTTCTTTTCCAGGCCATGTCCAATGAGGAAGGATGTGGACCATTGGCTCATCGGTCCACTGGCTTTTGTAAAAATAATAAGTATCCTTAGGAAAACCGCACAAATCAATTATCCCAAAATTAAAAAAGCGGGATGGCCAACCTTTTATAGCTTCACCTAAATAGTCAAATCCTGTCCAACGAAATTCTCCAGAAACATAGGGTAAACTATCGGTCCTTCTCCAAGAGTCACGTGCTGATATACGCACACTAGAATTGTCATAAGAAGATGAATAAAAGCCAGAAAACTCAGGAAAAACCTCTACTTCAGTTAAATTTGGCACAGGAATTCCTTGTTGTGGACTTCTCATTTCAGTAATTGTTTTATACACACCTCTAGTTTGAAATGAATGTGGAATTTCGGTCGCGATAAATTTCCTGTTTGGATAAACAGCTTTATCCTTCTCATAAAACACAGAACCTCCACCACCATTATAGCCTGCAACGTCCAGCAATTCTGAAAATCCGGAATCATTTGCCAAATGCATAAAACAACAACCAGCGGTTACAGGTCGTGTATTATCTAAATCATGTACTAATTTCAATAAAGGTTTTAAACGTTCGGGTCCCTCAGGATAGCATTGATCTGGAATTTCATTGCCAAGACTCCACATAATTATAGATGGATGGTTACGATCTCTTAATATAACGCTAGTCAGGTCTTTTTTTGCCCATTTTTCAAAATCGAGATGATAACCAAAATCCACTTTTCCTCTATTTTTGTATTCTACCCAGGGCCATGAAGCAACCCATTCATCAAACATTTCATCCATTACCATAAAGCCCATCTCATCGCACATTTTGTAAAATTCTGGGGAAAACGGATTGTGCGCAGTCCTAATGGCATTGCAGCCCATTTCTTTTAAAATTTCCAACCTGCGTCGCAAAACATCATCTGGAACTGCGGCTCCTACCGCACCAGCATCATGATGGTTATTCACCCCCTTAATTTTTATGTTTTTATCATTCAACCAAAATCCTGTTTCTGCCTCAAACCGAATACTTCTTATGCCAAAAGAAGTTTGATTTACATCAAAAACCTTATTACCTTTTATAATTGTACTAACTAATTTATACAAATGGGGAGATTCTGGAGACCATAATTTTGGATTGATAACTTGTGCGCTTTGACTAAGTTTTAATGTGTCTTGAGACTCAACCAACCCAGCAACTTTGGCATTTGACACCAATTTCATGTTCATATCATAAATTTCGAATAGTACCTCAACATTTTCCGATTTGCTATCATGATTCATGATTGATGTTTCAATAGTTATATCGGCACTTGCCTCAGAAATGTTTTTAGAGGTAATAAATGTCCCCCAAAGAGGCACTGATAATTTGTTCTTTGCCTGAATCCAAACATTTCTATAAATCCCACTTCCGGTGTACCATCTAGAATTAGGTTGTTTCGAGTTATCCACTTTAACTAAAATACTGTTTTGACCTTCTATCAAATACGGCGTTAAATCATAGGAAAACCCTACATAGCCATTTGGTCTTTTACCTAAATAATGATCGTTAATCCACACTTCACTATTTTTGTGAACACCGTCAAAAATGATTGAAACCATTTTATTTTTCCATGCCTTACTAAACTCAAACGATTTTTTATACCAACCAAGTCCACCGGGAAAGTATCCACCAAAATGACCTGATGGATTGTCTTTAGAAATTTTCCCTTCAATACTCCAATCATGTGGTAAATGCAAGGATTTCCATTTAGCTTCAGGCAATTCGCCTAGCGATACCTCCTCATTTTCTTGAAGGTAGAATTGCCAATTGTCATTAAAAAGTGTTTTCTGATTTTGTGTTTCTTGGTTGGTTTGGGTTTTACAATTGAAGCAAAACAATGCAATTACCATACATATTAAGAAAACTGACATTTTTGATTTCATAAAGTAAATCTTTTAATTCTTGATTTTTGTGCTGAAATTCAAGTACATGGAATTATAGACTTGCCCATTTTAAATCTCCTCAGGGATAGTTCCAACATCGATGCTCTTGTGGTATTTTTTATTTTCAACATTGAGTCGATTCTGAACCCAGCGGTATTCTCCCATGAATTTTAATTGGTCTTCGATTAGCAAATAGGTTAGCGCCGTTTTTCCCAAGCGGTCCTGCACTTGCTGATAATAAAGACTGACTGGTTTTTCTAGCTTCGCATTTTTTTTAATACTTCCAGAGCCGATGAGCCAAGATATTCCCCCCGGTGGTGCTTCAACAAAAAACTCTGGTGCAACACAATTGTAAAAACAGGTTTGGGTGCCTGCCCAACCATGACCAGTTCCAGATTTTCCGCGATAACGAGATTCCATCGGTTTTTCAGAGGTAATATTATCATACAAATTCCCAACAGCGTATCGATGGTGAGGACCAGAATTTTGCTTAGAGTCAAAACCAATACAATCTACAAAGACATTAGGACCCTGCGTCTTTTCCTGATTCACAAATTCGTGCCTACCCTCAAAAGTTATGCATCTTTGCACCAAATTTAACTGACCGTTAATCATAAATGGATATCTTCGACCTCCATCAATTTTTGATGCATGCCCGAGATTAACACAGTCTTGAATAGTCGCTTTTTTCCCTTTGGCAGAAACAAGCGACCAGCCGAAATAATTGCCAGTTATGTCTCTTACCCATGTGTTTTCGGTATTTTCGTTTAACACAATTCCATTCCAGGCATGTTGTTCAGCCTTTATTTGCTCCTCGGGTGCACCGTAAGGATGACCTGAAACAGGCTCGCTAAATTCAGATATTAGTCGTAAGTTTTCTATACCTACTTCGCTTATCCTTGTAGGAGTTTTGAAGTGAAAAATACCACCACCGCCAAATTTGGCATCCAAAGTATGCACAATAGGTGCATCGATCGTAATTTGGTTGGCTTTTACATGAGTAATCTGGCGTTCAAAATACAAATCGTATTCTCCGGCTTCCCATTGTCGGGTAAAATCGAATGACTTTCCATCCTCAGAAATCGGAATACGTTTTTGAAACTCTTCCCAAGTTTCATTTTTATTTTTTAAGATTGAGTAATGCGAATCATAACCAAGTCTTTGATAATAAAACCCTGCTTTCTTAAATTTAGATTGATTATCAGATGATTTTTCTTTAACCCATTGTATGTCTCTAATTCCTGCCCACCTAGATTCTATTGTATCACATCCTATTTCGGTTATCCAATTTTTTGTTGAAGGTCTAAATACCACAATGCGGTCTCCAATTTTAAAACTTGTTGCTGATTTAACCTTAAAAGTATGCGTTCCTATGGGTACAAAATCGTCTTCAATTTCTTGAAAAGAAGATTTATCTAGTTGAATTTTGTCGTCGTTTCCAACCTGAATGAATGTACGTTTGTACTTCACATCTCCATAACCCTTGGCGATCAAAATGGTTCCATCTGGACCGTTACCTTCACCCCGAAGTACAATACCACTTTGGTTTATAGCTATAACACCTTCCACATGATAAACACCTTTCTTTAGCAAAAGTGCTCCACGATGACCATTTTTGTCTAGTGGAAAATTACCAAGTATATCTAATGCATTCTGAATATTATGTGTATTATCTCCTTCTATTGGACCAATAGTAATTTTTACAGGAAGTGTTGGTAATGCTTTTTCGCCTGCCTGATAGCCAACATAAGAAAAATCAGGCAGAGAGTTCCCTTTTTCATCTTGCTTGTAAACCAAAATACCTGCAACATTAAACTCAAAAAACTTGTTTTTTTCGCTTTCAGAAGTGGCTTGTGCATACAGATTACTAGGCACATAAGAAGCCGTAAAAAAGGTTAATAGGTAAATCAGTGTTTTGATCATGTCATGAATTAATTTTGACTTTCAATTATTCTATCTTAATTCTTTTTGTAAGCATTATTTATTGTTCAATATCAAATAGAAAGATTGAATTCTTTCCCGTTGTAGGAAAGAATTCTTTATTTTTAAAGCTTAACTTTTCTCCTTCACCGATATAAACATTCTGCAAATCATTTTGAGCGTTTGTGGTAATTATAGCAAAGATGCCCTTAAAATAAATACCCCTATTCTTATCTTGATATACTTCATCTTTCGATTGAGTGATGACGTATTGAACGAGTCTTGATTTATTAATACTAGAAATAATTTTTAGCCCTTTATAAATTCCGTTTTGTTCTAATTTTTCAACAGAAACGATGCTCGCATTATCCATATTTCCCGAAAATGGTTCATAAACAGCTACAAAAGGACTGCTCCAAGCATCCCCTTTTTTTCTAACTACTAAAGTTGGCGTAGGTAATTCATCATAAGGTTTAGGTGCTTCAAAAGTATGGGGCGCCATTACTTTGGTGTATTCTCTGTTGTCAAATCCTGGCATATGTACCTTCATATAAATTGGAGATTTTTCAAGTTTTTCTATTGAAAATTGAAATTTTACATCTTTACTATACGTAAGAGATGTTTCTACCTCTTTAAAAAAATGCCAGCCGGGATTTCTGTATTTTTTATTCTGAATCCACTCTTCATTTCCATTTGACATGTATCTATTTGGTGTTGGTTTCAGCGCTAAATTTTTGTTCAAAAAAGTGAGTTTATCCCCAATATTATGGTATAAATAATCGTGGTACTCATTGGGCAAATTGGATTTTGACCTAAAAACGTCTACATAATACCCGGTGGTTTCAGAAGTTCGAATTAATGCCAGGGTTCGTTCTTGTCTTGCTTCTGCCTGATTGCCTTTGTCATCTATAAAACTGGTTTGTGTAAAGGAATACAAAGGAGAAACAGCTTTCTGCATTGGTTTTGGTTCCATGGCAATTAATTGCACTTTATTAATTCCCAAATTAGCCCATCCCCCTTCGCCTTGTGAACTTCCGTTTACAATTACAGAATTATGAGATGCCCATATACGAGAGTAATTCTCATGAATATCTTGCTGATAGCTACCTCTGCCATTGTCAACTCCTAAAACCTGTCCTTTTCCGTAAAGTTCAATGTTCATACCCTCGGCATGACCGTGCACCATATGAGCACCGCCAACAAAACACATTAAATCATTCTCTGCTTTGTTTGAGTTAGTTAAATTACGTTGCAAAAAAATACCGGCATGATCAACCTTATCTGTTCTGGGAAGTTCGAAAGCATTCGTGGTGTCTGGAAGGTTAAGTCCGTGCATCAATACCGCATCAATATCATTTCTTCCATATTTGCCTTCATCCAAAGCCCTTTGAATCAATGGCCCAAACTTGTTAGTTACCTTGTCAACCTCATCCATTTCTCCGAGAAGATAAGCGTCTTCATAACTGCTATAGTTTGGTTTGCCATGTCTTTTCCCATCTCCCCAACGGATAATTTCGTTATTTGGGTAGACCAAATAATCTAAGGCAGGCAGGGCAAAAAGAACGTTGGAATACCTTTCTCCCAAATGTAAAGTAGGGTCATACCTGTTCACAACTAACATCAATCGCGTTAAAATAGTGGCAACACCGTTAAGGTATTGAGAAGTTTCCGGCCAAATATCTCCTTCATTTTTATAGTTATTTGCCATTACAGGTAAAGCATCTTGGTTTTCGGTGTTTTCAGTCAAGAAATAAGAAAGTAATTGATTCCTTTCCGTTTCATCTTCCATAGCTAAGGCATTATACACTAAACTCGGCGCTTCTAGAACGGGGTGATTTGAACCTATATGCCCATAATTAATTGTAATATCTGCATAAGTTCTAAACACTTGCTGTGCTTTCTCCTGAGGAAATTCAATTTTAGATTTTTGGAAAATATCATAAGGTTTTCCACCTTTTCTAATATATTCCGCAATAAAATCATAAATAATAGGCACTTTTACACCTATTTCACGTACCTCTCTAAATCCGTCATCCGGAAATAACCAACCGCCTCTGCCATGCCAATCAGATACTTTTGATTGCAGAACACTTTGCGTGAAACCATTCAAAATATCTATCGCACATTCGGCATATTTTTCATCTTCTGTAAGATAATAGGCAATTGCACAATCCTGAGCAATTTGAAGAAAACGAATTAATTTCCTTCCATTTTTCCATTCTTCTTTGGTAGCATTATCTAAATTACTGGGCTTGCCATTTTGAATATGAATCGTTTTGTAAAAAGGTGGAATTTCACCTTTTTGGACCTTAGCCCAATCAAAAGGCATTCCCTTTAAAAACGCTTCTGGATTAGTCTGATGCGATTTAACTTCTGGCTGTATTTTTTCGATAAAAATGCTATAGGTATCTTTAGCCCAAGCTTGTTTTTCTATTTTTTGAAGAATACCAGCTCTATCATCGGCTTTTACTAAAATAAAAGGACGCACTAATTGTTGTGCGGTCAAACTAAAACAATAAACCAAAAATATGGTTGTGAGGTAAAATTTTATCACAATGGGTTTTTAATAATTACTTATCATTTTAATGGCCTCTTCAAAAAATCTTCGCCCCATTTGGTTCTTAGATCATTTGACAATTCATAAACACTTTCTCTGTATTCTGGTTTTTCAGCCAAATTATTAAGTTCCAATCGATCGTTTGTATGATCAAACAGCATGCGGTCACTAACCTCTCCCTTGTCATTTATCCATTCTGTATAAAACATACTCCCTTTAATTAAAGTAACGGCATCCTTAAACTTTGACACAGCATAATTTTTATCAATACTTTTACCTTCAAATAGTGGCAAAAGGCTAAGCCCTTCTAAATGTGTTGGTTTTTCTATACCGCTTAGCTCACAAAGTGTTGGATAAACATCGATGTACTCAACAATATTGTTATTTTTAGTTCCTTTTGTGACATTGGGAATTTTCACAACCAAAGGTGTACGCAGGGAAGATTCGAATGTGACATGTTTACACCAAAGTTTATGATTTCCAAGATTCCAGCCGTGATCTCCCCATAATACAACTATGGTATTTTCTGCCAATCCCAAACGATCCAGCTCTGTTAAAACCTTACCAATTTGTGCGTCTACATAACTTACAGAAGCGTAGTATCCATGTATTAACTTATTGGCAAGTTCATCGTCTATTGGCTCATTTCCTTGTGGTATACCATAATAATTTCGCAATTCTCCGAATTTATGAAATGCCCTAGAGGGAGTTGTTTCTGGCTGGATATAATTTTCAGGAAGTGTTATTTTCTTTTCATCATACATCTCCCAATATTTGGTTGGGGCATTAAAAGGCAAGTGCGGTTTCATAAACCCAAGTGCAAGAAAAAAGGGTTCTCCTGTTTTTTTGAGCTTTCGCAAATCTCTGATTCCTTTGTTTGCTATTTTACCATCTGAATAAACAGAATCAGCAACTTCGGCCACTTCGAAAGCAGGACCCCGATCATCATCAGTCCTTAAGTCTGAATTTTCCTTTAGCGCATAGTAATTACCTTTTGTTTCGGGGTGCCAAATCTCATTCCAGGCATTTTTATCATCATCCCCATGGTGGTATATTTTTCCGTTCGATATCGTTGTATAGCCATTTTTCAGGAAGGTCATCGGGAGCGAATTAACGTCAGGCGCATCCTCATCCTTTTTTGTAAATGCATTCAAAAAACGATGCCTTGTTGGCCTTAGACCTGTTAATATACTTGCTCTCGACGCTCCACAAACTGGAACATTACAATAAGAACGTTCAAAAACCAAACTCTCCGATGCCAGTTTATCTAAATTAGGTGATTGAATGTGTGTAGCACCATAAAAATTGAGTTCAGGTTTTAAATCATCAACTGCGATAAAAAGTATATTGGGTTTTGCTTTTAACTCTTGGTTTATAGATTGTACTACTTTCTCTTTCTTGGGATTACAACTTGCTAAAAGGATTAATCCAATAATAAAAAGGCAGTTAGCAATGATTTTTTTTAGATATGACATTTTTATTTTTTTTTGTATTGAAACTCCTTTTCAAACCCAACGTGACTATAATCTTCTGTTTTGGGTAAAACAAATTGGTATTCGTGCATTTGATCTAATTGTACTAAAAGATCTTCAGCTTCAAACTCCATAACATGTCCAGCAAATTTGCCATCATCAGATATAAAATGGAGATGATAACCCGCCACATTAATATTTCCGATAAACTCAGGACAATAGAATCCAACCATGGTTCCAGAGAAATTTTCTCTTTCAAAAAGGGGTCTTGAAGGAATTAATACATCCAAACCTTTCTCAAAAGGTTTGTCTTGCTTGTGCAAGCCTCCGCAGGTTATTTGTTTAAAATTCCCATGAATTTTAAAAGCATAAAAGAAATTTTTTGAAGGTAATTCGTCATTAATTAGATCTCTTAATTCGTCATAATTAGCTACATTTTTTAGAGAAAATTCCTTTTCACTATCAAAAAAGGCTGCATTGGCATAGGCAATTTTTTCATCGTCATTTGGTATTACAACAGTGCCATCTTCTTTTGCTTGGTATAAAACACCGTCTAGCATAATTAACTCTCCATCTAAAAAATTGTATGAACCCAAGGCCATATCACCTTTGGTTTTTAATTCTTTTGCATCAATGTCTCCTTCAAATATTTTATTTACAAAAGCCCACCAAATTGAATAATGATAAAATACATCAGAAGTATTGCTATTTAGTACCTCTGCACTGCTACCCTTGATCTCCTTTGCAATATTTAGCTTACTCGATTCATTGCTTTTATCAGCACAAGCAATTAAAAGTAATCCCAGTAAACTTCTTAAAATTATTTTTTTCGTCATGTCAATCAATTTTATAAAAATTCAACATCAATCTTTGTATAAATCTTTGAGCCATTTTAGTTCTGCCTCCACTTCTTCTTGAACAATTGACCAATGGAATAAATTACTATCTACTCTATACCCTTTATGCTCTATGGGTACAGGTTGATAAACTGGTTCGGTGACCTTTACGATTTCCGACCAATTCATTGTCGCTTTTTCCAACCAATCAACAGCTTCTTGGTGATTTACCAGATCTTTTGTTTTTAGAAACTTCTGATAAGCAACGGCAGCTTTTAGCTTGTCTGAAAAGTAAAGACCCAAATAAGCCCAAGCCTTAATATCTGAAACTTCATATAATAAATCAACATTATCTCTTTCTGCAATCATTTCTACACTTTTTAAAGCTTTGTTACAAGAAGAATAAAGACTATCGGCTAATTGGATGGGTGTTAATTTTCCTTTTAATTCATCTTCATTTGCAGCTAAAAATGTTTTAACACCTACGTAACCGGGATCCATTGGATTTCTATTGGCAATTGTTTCTAACGATAGTAATTTCACAGCCGGAGGACCATCATTAAACCCTAAAAAACCTTCAGAATACAAGGTAAAATCCCAACGTGCATTTAGATAAGAAGCAATTATTAAGGGTACGTTGCTTGTTTTTAATTGTGCCTCAAAGAGCGTATTTCCATCATTTGGAAATCTTTTTTCATAGACCTTTGCAAAATATGTATTAGAAGTTTTGGGATTATATAATAAGCGACCCCATGCTTTGTAAAACATCCACTGTCTTTCAAAAGCATATGTTGTAGAAGCTCCTTCTAACGATGTGATATAATCCTTTGCGGGAATATAAGTTTCTGAACCTACATAGTATCCATTAACATAAGGATGCACATTTTCTGCAATGTGTTGTCTTATAAAATCTGTTTGTCCCCAACGAAGAATGAAAAAATCTTCATTGCGTATCATCCAGGCTAAATAGTAATTATCGGGCATAGGATTCCAATAAGTATCTGAAAGTTCGCCTCCATGTACTTTTACTAGTTTGGTTGTAGAATGTCCGTGAGACCAATTAAACTTCAATTCAATATTGATTGGGCCATCAAAACAGGTTAGCGTATCTAATGTTTGACGAGTTAATTTTTCAACAGTAACATCTGTTGAACCAGAACTTGCAGTACCTGCTGAAAGTGGTACGCGATGAATAAACTTTATTTTTCGAGAAGCTTGTCTTGCTCCAGCAACAACTGTTTCCAAAATCCAATCTTCTCGTTCCTGGGCTGTCATCCCACCCATACCTTCACCAAGTGTAATTCCCAATCCTGTTAGGTTTGGATATTTATCAATGGTTTCTCTAACACATTCCCGCATATAATCTTTCACAACCTGCGCGGTATCGCCTTTACCAATATATTTTTCATTACTTCTAGAGAGATCTGATACTTTGTGATGTTTGGCAAATTCACTAGAGACGAAAATGTTCCAATTAACCATATAAGTTTCAATACCTCTGTCTTTTGCCATTCTAAAAAGAGAATGCCAAAAAACTTCCCATTCTTTCATTTCTGCATCAGAAAAAGGACTGGCTTCAGGATATTTTTTGGTTTTAACCATTCTACTAAAAGGATGTAAATTCCACAACGTCAATTTGTTAAAACGATTTTCAGCCATCATGTCCAAAAAATCCTTCCAAAAAAGAGTGTCTCTACAAGTTTCAGTATGTTCTAGTAAAGTTTGGCTTGAACGGTATGCCTCCCAAGGAAGGTTAAATTTTAAAGCTCTGAATTTTAAATAGGGGGATTCTTCTTTTTCTATGATTTTTTTAACTTTACCGCATAACTGCTCTTTTATGTCGAGAAGCCCATACATTACACCAGTGGCGTTACCACCTTTTACTAAAACCTTTTTATCATGTACACTAATTGCAAATGCCTCAGGTTTCAATTGTAAAGAATCTATGGCTATTTGAATTATATAACTCGCATCCTTTTCAACAATTGGAATTTGGTTAGTAAGAGCAAACTCTTTTAATTTCTGTGCACCGTGAAGTATCTGAGGTAACTCAGTATCAATCTCTATTCCTAATGTAAACTCATTAGGCTCTACACAAGAATACACAGAAATAAAAAATGTAATTAGCATTGAGACTAAAACAGATTTCCTAAAAAATATAGTCTTAATCATAGTTGACTATTTGCCAGTTATTCTCAATTCAAAGTCATCAAAATTTGCCCATGTTGTAGATATTTCTCCTCTTGATGAAGCGTAAGGACCAACCATAGAACCTGTAAAGCGTCCTGCAGGAGGAAAACCTA
Organism: Namhaeicola litoreus; assembly: GCF_042679565.1. NCBI lineage: Bacteria > Pseudomonadati > Bacteroidota > Flavobacteriia > Flavobacteriales > Flavobacteriaceae > Namhaeicola > Namhaeicola litoreus. The sequence continues at coordinate 1,102,579 of NZ_JBHTMY010000003.1, forward strand.
ATGAACTTGCATCGGCTTCTGCAATTTTTTCCCAATTTGTATCCTCTTTTACAAAAAATGACATTTTAAAGTCATCTAACTTAATTTTTAGTGTTATTGTTTTCTCTGACTTCAATTGATATTGCCCCAATTTTTTTTCTCCATTATAAAATACGCTTACTACTGCTTTATCATCTATCAATTCCTTTACCAAAGTCCATTCCTCATCATGCCCTCGTTCAAAAGCTAAACCTGCACATTCTGAAGGAGTAGCAGGTGTAAAATCTAAATTTACCTCGGATTCAATTTTCATATCAGGGACTCTTAAACCTAAAAATGAAGGCTGTTCGTAGTTTTTTATTTCATCAGGTCTTAACAACAATTTTAACTTACCCATAGTAGTTTTTAAATCCCACCAAGTGCTTCTTGGAGTTCTAATCATACTCCAATTTAGGTCAAGTGTTTCATTACTAAAAGAGTCTTTAAAATTGAAATCTTTTTGTGTGCCGCCAAATAACTTTGGTGCATCGTGTGTGAAAGCAGTTCTGGAAACTTCACCTTTAGGGTTATAAATAGGCCATGTTCCTGACCAATCTACAGGTGCAAGAAAAGTTTCACGCCCCATAACATTATTCTTTTCATCTGTACTCCTCACAGCTAAAAAGACTGACCACCAATCGCCATCTTGAGTTTGAAAAACATCGGCATGACCAGTAGCATTAATACCCGAAGTATCCCCTCTATGTGTTAAGATTGGGTTGTCAGGGTTATCTTCCCAAGGCCCGTATGGTGTATGAGACTTCCAAATGGAAACAGCGTGTCCCATACCTGTCCCTCCATGAGCAATCAAAAGGTAATATACACCATCCTTTTTATAAATATGAGGTGCTTCAAAAGCCACCGCTGAACCAATGATATCATTTATATAATACGGTTTAGAATCTAGCGTTCCTATTTTCCCTTTCAGTTTAAAATTTTGAAGGTCGATTTCTTGTATCCAAATTTGTTTTTCAGCTCTAAATTCTTGATTCTCTGCATTTCTATTACCACAATAATAGGCTTTACCATCATCATCAAAAAACAGAGAAGGATCAATCCCTGGCGCTCCGTCAATCCAATGCGGACTAGACCAAGGCCCCGCTGGATTTTTAGCTGTTACTATAAAATTTCCTTTTGGTTTTGTGCCTTCTCTATTAGTTATTAGCGTTGTTATCATATAAAATGTCCCTTCATGATATCGCAAAGTTGGGGCATATATACCAGCAGTAGAAGCTACTCCATCCAAATCAAGCTGCTCCGGGCGATGCAATACATGCCCAATCATCGTCCAATTTACCAAATCTTTACTATGGTAAATAGGTACTCCTGGAAAATATTCAAAAGTACTTGTTACCAAATAATAATCATCCCCTACGCGACAAACCGAAGGGTCTGGATTGAACCCTGCTATTATGGGATTATTGTATTTAAAGCTTTGCCCAATTGTTGTAAAAGAAACACAACAAAAGAAAATCCACGCTATTAAATCTGATCTTTTTAAAACTTTCACCATATCCTTTAATAAATTATGTTATTCATTTACTGTGATGACAATGCGCCTGTAATCATTTAAAGACACGATTTTATTTTGATCTTCCACCTGGAGAATTACGTGAATGGTTTGCCCATTTGCATCTTTAGGGATTTTAAAGTTGATGATTGATTGGTTAGGATTTTGAACAATAATATCCTTACCCAAATAGGTTCCTGCCTCTTTATATACCCACCAATTAAATTTTAAATCATCCCCATCAGGATCAAAAGAAGCTGAACCGTCTAAAGTGATAGTTTCGCCTGCACTCGCATTTAAATTTTGTATCTTTTCTTCAGCATTAGCATTTATTGCAGCTATTGGATTATGATTTGCATCTCCATAAGAAGCTATACACCAATCCATTCTGGCTCGAAAATCATTGAAATATGCCTGGCGCCAACGCCATACAGGAGCGTAGATTGAGTTATAGATTTCGTTAGTTTCAGGATCTGTCCATTCATCTGAAACTTCTGTAAACAAATAATAATCACCATAAGTCTCTTCATCAATTCTCACACTTTCATGTCTAGAAGGCACATTTTTTATTTTTTCTTCCGAAAACCTGCCGCTCCAACCTCCCCAGCTTGGCTCACTGATATCAGACAACCCTTGATGGATTAAACCCAGCCATGGTATGGTGCCACCGCCTTCAATAAAAACAAGTTTACCAACATGGTTTTGTCGCAAAGGAAACAACCTCCCTAAGTCGCCGTGATTTTTGATATGCTCCAATGCCCATTGGTGTTGTCCTGTGGCATTATATGAATAAGGTTTCCATGTATGTGGGCCCTTTTTATCATCATCGTTAGAATTTCCCCAGGCCCAAGCCGGACCCCCATAGGCATATGTTTGGTAATTACTTCTTATCCAATGAATGTCTGGATAGTTTGCACAAATCCAAGCACCAGAATTATCTTGTGCACCGTTTTCAAAAACCCTGATTTTTTGCAAAAGGACTTCCAACTCTTTTTTACTATGAGATTTTTTATAATCATTCAAGGCTTGTGCCAAGGTATTTGAACCTGCATTTACTACGATATACAATAATCGCGCATCTTCTTTTTCAAAACTTTTAATCAATAATTTAGAACCTTCTGAACTTTTGCCTTCTCCAACATCTGCCATCCCGTATCCCGGCTGGCCGGAAGCTACAACCGATTTTAAATAACTCGGTTCTGGCCAACCACTTGCGTGAATTTTTAAGTTTTCAAAAACTTTACCATAGCCATCAATAAGATTCTCAAATAGGTCAGGATAAAGTCTTTGCCTTTCAACTAGCCTATGTTTATTGTGCAAAAACTTCCCACTTACGGCAATAAGTCCATCAATATCAAACTCATTTGAATACATAAGCATGTGCATCATTTGCTGCTCCTCATCGGGCTCATTGCCCATATCTGCTAATACAACAAGCCTAGTTTTTAAGGGCTGTCCGATAAAAATCTGACTGCAACAGGTTAAAACGATGAAAAGAATTAAGGTTACTTTTTTCATAATTACAAATCGATTTTTGCGATTTCAATATCTTCTTTTACCCAATTTGTAATTTCTTTCCAATCTACAACACCTACTCTATTGGTCCATAATGGGTTATTGTTTTGCTGTAAAGCCTTATCCGTATATTTTATCCAAAAATCCAATGCTCTAGTCAGTTCAGCAACAGCCAAATTTTGAAAATGAGTATCCTTAGTTTCTCTATACATGGCCACATAGGTTGACCCAGTTATTTTATGTGCGTAGTATTTTCCTAAGAAAGAAACAGTTTCAATATCATTTAAAGTGAATTGTAATTCTTTATTTTGGATTGAATTAATTCCCTTTAAATCATTCAAAGCACCATCTGAGAGCTGATGTAATTTTTCTGCAACTTGCAAGGGCGTTTTTAGAACAGAACTACTATCCGCCAAAGTCATTTTTACATATTCAGGAATGGTTTGATTGCCGGATTTTGGATGTACTCCCAAATTTATAAAACGATTAACATCATGAAATCCTGTCTTGTTTTGTGCAAACCTTGGGTGACTTATACAACCTTCAATATACCATTGAAAATCTAAACTTCCCCAATGAAATCCGGTTGTTACTGGATAAACCTGAGACGCTTGTTGCCATGCAGAAAATAGTTTTTTAGCGTCGACCTCGGGAAAGCGATTTGCCAACAGATCAGTAAATTTTTCATTACTTATGGTTGGATCATAACTCAATCTTCCCCAAAGCATCCATTGGTACCAATGCTTTATCACTTCTAACTGATCTGGTGTTTCTGGATCTTTAGTCAAAAAATCTCTACCCCAAATCCATTGATCCGAGCCAAAATAAATCCCTCTTGCCACTTGGTGTGGTATATTTTCTATAAATTCTCTCACAAAATCTGGAGAACCCCACCGAAAATAAAAAGTATCATCATTGCGAAGTCCCCAAATCGTTTTCATGCTACCAATGTCCTCTACAAAATTGTCATTTAAGTAATACGGTTGTTCTGTTGCACTATACACATGCGCTTTTGCATACTTAAAACAATACAAAAACTCTATGTTCTTTGTATCGATTACTTCTTTAAATTTTTCGGCAATTTCTTTGGCTCCGGTTTGGTGTTGTCTATGGATAAAAGTAAATTTTCTATCTGGCATTTCCGCTGCAGCATCTAGAATACCTTTGGCGTAAGTATCATATGCCCAATTTTCTCGCTCCTCTGCATTCGTTCTTTTACCATCTACTTTCATATTTTCTCCGGTCGTTAGACCGATCCCTGCCAAATCAGGGTAAGTAACAAACATTTGTTTTACACTTTTTCTAAAGTAATCTTTGGTGATTTCATTATCCATTCTATCTGTAATTCCATACTTCCCACCTGTTCCATAATTAAAAATATTCCAAGTAATAAGATGAAAATCAATGTTACGGTCTTTTCCATAGGCCATTACTTTTCTCCAAAATTCTATTTTTTCATCGATGGATATTTTCTTTAGGGTTTCTGGATTATCAAGGATTTCTGGCGTATCCATGCCTATTCCATTTAGGTTATAGATATTTTCCCAAGTTCCCGTTGAACGCTGAACATCATCTAAGGAAATATCTTCGTAACCAGGCACTTTAACTAAAGATGGAAAAGGTTGCAAACTCCATAAAGAAATATAGTTATAACGATACTTTGCCATGGTATCTATATAATTTTTCCAAAAATCGAAATCCCACATGACAGGTATATTCCTTTGACCAGCATCGCTCGCATCTGAGTAACTCGGTGTGCGCACATCTAAGGGTATGTTGAATTTTGGACCGCGCATCTCAAAATAGGGGTTCTTTGTCATTTCCGAAATTCCTGCAATTCCATATAGCTCAATTTGTTCCGAAAGTTCTAAAATACCATACATAAGTCCTGCTTCATCAAAGCCCGATACTATAATTTTACGATGACTTTTTTTAATAGAAAAACCTTCTTTTTTTAGCTCAACTTCAGAATTTATCTGTAGCAGAATATCCGCCTCCATCATTTGTGACGAATCGGTTAAAATATGCACATCACCAAGAACAGATTTCAAATCCTGCAATGCAAATTCGACCATCGGAGATTTTGATTCTATATAGATTCCTTTTTTTGTTGACAGGGAACTACAGGACACCATTATACTTATCGAACAAACCGATATAACAAAATATAATAAGGAATAGATTTTTACCATGAGCCTTGGAATAGATTTTTAATTATTTGCAAATTCCTTTATAAAAATAAGTTAAGGAACAAAAAAGCCTATCCTGTGCTATCATGGAAATTATTTGCAAAGACTACATCGATTTTAATTTATTTCTGTTGGTAGAATTTCTAATAATGAGTTCAGATTTTAAGACTTTATGGGAAATTTCGTTAGACGGATTATTTATTTTTTGAATTAGCAATTGGGCAGATTCATAGCCCATCTGAAAAGCGGGTTGATCAATACTGCTTAGTGAGGGTTCTAGAAGTTCATCCACAGGTTCATTATTAAACCCAATTATGGCAAGATCCTCAGGAATTTTAAGCCCTCTTTCCTTGGCGGCCATCATAGCTGCGATTGCTATTTGATCGCTAAATGCTAAGATCCCATCAGGAGGATGAGGTGAATACAACAATTTCCTCGCGGCACTTAAGTTACTTTCTTTGGTAAAATTACAATACTCAATTTGTTTTTCATCAATAGATATATCAGCATCTTTTAAAGCCTGCATGTATCCCAAAGCACGTTTATTGCTTATTTGTAGAAACTGAGGACCTCCGATATATGCAATATGTTTACAACCAATGGATATTAAATGCTCTGTGGCATCATAGGAAGCTTTATAATTATCAATCACTACTTTGTCTGTGGCTACTTCGTCACATTGTCTATTGAACAAAACCAGAGGTATACCCATTTCTTTGAGTTTTACAAAGTGATTGAAATTCTTTGTTTCGCCCGCGGGAGAAACAATTAATCCGGACACCCCTATTTTTAGAAGTTCTTCTGTCAAGTTCTTTTCTCTTTCGTACAATTCGTCAGATTGACAAATAATAATGTGAATGCGACTTTCTTCTGCGGCCTTTTCGATCCCACTAATAGCCATTCCATACAAATGGTAAGTGATTTTTGGCACGATAACACCGATTGTATTGCTTTTTTTTGGCAAAACCGTTTCGGGAAATTTATGGCCGAAATAATTTAGGTCATGAGCTGTCTTCAAAACTTTTTTTCGTACAGATTCACTTATCTTAGAATTATTTTGAAGAGCCCTAGAAACAGTAGCAGTCGAAATTCCTAAGATATTCGCAATGTCTTGTAATGTCACTTTCGTTTTCAATTGCCAATATTAATGTATCAAAAATAAACATTTATTTGACTAATGCAATTTTTTGCATCATATAAATTTCATTTATTTGTATATATACATTGCTATAACTATTTTTATTTTATATTTACACCTGTGGAAATATATTATATGCAATTTTTTGCACATTAAAAAAATTGAAAACTATTATAAAATGAGTAGAAATTACAATATTGCAATTGTACCTGGTGATGGTATTGGAAAGGAAATTGTACCAGCCGGGTATAGCGTTTTAGAGGCAATCGCGAAAATTCAAAAATTCAGTATAAGGTCTGAGACCTTTGATTGGGGTGCCGGATATTTTTTAAAAAATGGCATGTTTCTTCCAAAAGATGGATTGGACATTCTAAAAAAATTTGATGCTGTTTATTTTGGTTCCGTAGGATTACCAGAAGTAGACGACACCTTGCCAGCGAAAGATTACACATTTAAGGTTCGCACGAACTTTGAACAGTATGTGAATTATCGCCCCGTAAGAACATACCCCGGTGTGACACGACCGTTAAGAAGTGAAAAGCCAATTGATTTTGTTATCATCAGGGAAAATGTTGAAGGTGAGTTTGTTCAAATGGGCGGTCAATATTTACCTGATTCTGACGCTGGTATGGGAATTGATACAAGTGTTTTTACTAGAAAAGGAATTGAACGTGTGGCACATTATGCCTTTAAACTCGCTCAAAAAAGGCGGAAAAAATTAACACATATCACTAAATCTAATACTTTGATCAACAGTTTAACCTATTGGGATCGCATCATCAAAGAGGTATCTCTGCATTATCCGGATGTGACACACGATCAAATGTATATTGACAACTGTACCGCTAACTTCGTACTGAGGCCTGAAGTCTTTGACGTAGTTCTGACAACCAATCTTTTTGGTGACATTTTAAGTGATTTGGGAGGTGCTATCATGGGAAGTCTAGGACTTGGAGGCAGCGGAAATATAAATCCTGAAAAGGACTTCCCCTCTATGTTTGAACCTATTCATGGATCTGCACCAGACATCGCGGGAAAAAACATCGCCAATCCCTATGGTCAAATTTGGTCGGCTGCACTTATGTTGGAGCATTTAGGTGAAACAGTGGCGGCAGAAAAAATTATGACAGCTATCGACAAGAGTACACAACAAGGTGTGCTTACAAGGGATTTAGGTGGAAATGCTGGGACTTTAGAAGTAGCAGCGGCTGTGATCAAGAACCTTTAAATGACATGTATAGAATAATTGACCTTACGCTCCAGTACGCTGAAGATTTGATAGGTTTTTCAAAAAAAACTGAGAAAACCATTGACAAAGATGGTTGGAATGCCAGTACGTTGACATTTTACTCGCATTGTGGCACACATATGGATGCGCCTATTCATTTTAATGTGAGCAGTCAGACTATTGATGAAATACCTGTTTCCGATTTTATTGGGAAAGCCTGGGTCGTAGATGTGCGTCATATCGGTTCAAAAGGTTTGATAAATCCAGAACATATCCCACTAAATATTCAAGCATTATTTTCTGAAGGTGACAGTTTGATTTTCTGGACAGGTTGGTCAAAATTTGTTCTCACACCGAAATACAGACAAGAGTTGCCGAGAATTAGTGAATCGATGGCTATCTGGTGTTTGGATAATAAAGTTAAAATGGTCGGCGTTGAACCGCCTTCCGTTGCCGATGTCAATAATATCGAAGAAGTTACTCATATTCATGAGATTTTATTAAAAGGTGTCGTTATCATTGAGGGACTCACTAATCTTGAGAGCTTACAGTCTAATTGTGTGGAGTTGATTGCACTCCCTTTAAAAATACGTGGTGGAGATGGCTCCCCCGCGCGCGTTATTGCTATTGAAAAGTACTGATGCTTATTTCTTTGAAACACATATCAAAAACATTACCAAAAGAAGATACTTTTGATTATCGAAGTCTTAATCAGGATTTATTTCTGTCATCCAACAAGACAGTTGTGGTTATCGATGATGATCCAACAGGAAATCAGACTGTGTACGATGTTCCACTTTTAGCCAAGTGGGACTTGAACACTTTAATTAATGAATTCGAAAACGAAACATCTCTATTTTTTTTATTGACCAATTCGAGAAGTTTAACACAGGAACAATCCTCAGAATTGTATCGTACCATTTCCAAAAACATTCTTAGAGCATCAGAAATGACAGGGCGGGATTTCGTTATAATTAGTCGCTGCGATTCAACACTAAGAGGCCATTTTTCAGAAATTGAAGTGATCGAAGAAGCGATGCCTAATTCCAATTCTATCAAGGTTTTTATCCCAATTATGTTCGAAGGAAGAAGAGTCACGGTAGATGATACGCATTATATTTCTGAAGATGAACAATTGATCCCTGTTAATGAAACAGCATTTTCTAAAGATCATACCTTTGCCTATGCCAATGCTAACTTAAAGTTGTATATAGAAGAAAAAACATTGGGAAAAACAAGATCTTCCGATGTTATTTCTTTGGATATTGAATCTATTAGAACATCAGACACCCAAATTTTAAGTGATAAGATAAACACGATAGAAACTGGAAAATTTTGCTTTATAAATGCTTTAAACTATTTTGATCTGGACAAAGCGATAAATGCTTTAAAGCTAGCAGAAAAATCAGGAAAACGGATTTTGTTTCGGACATCCAGCTCTTTTATTCCATCCTATATAGGATTAAAGCCTCAACCCCTATTAGCCCCAAAACTGATTATTGATGTTGAAGATAAAAAAGGTGGATTGATCATTATTGGTTCGTATGTGCCCAAATCGTCGATTCAACTCGCTCATCTTTTTAAAGACGGTCGTAAAAAAGAAATGATTGAGGTCGATGGCGATATAATTACGAGCAAACAAACAAATGCCTATCTATCGTCGATCATAAAACAAATAGATAAAAACATTTCTAGCGGCAAAGATGTGGTTATCTATACAAGTAGAAAACTAATACAGGATAAGGATACAGCTTCCAATATTGAAATTGCATCCCTAATTTCTCAATCTTTGGTAACTTTAATGAAGGGTATATCCGTAAGACCCAGATATGTACTTGCGAAAGGCGGAATAACTTCACACGATTTGGCTATAAAAGGATTAGGCATGCAGCGTTCTACTGTATTGGGACAAATACTCCAAGGGATTCCTGTTTGGAAAATGGGTCCTGAAACCAAATTTCCAGGATTAACCTACATTGTTTTTCCCGGTAACGTGGGCAAGGAGGAGTCACTCACAGAAATAATTCAAAAACTTTCTTCCAATGGGTAATCGAATTCCAAATAAAAGATATGGATTCTTTCTAGGATCCTTTTTAATCACCTTACTCTTATACATTGATAGGGTATGCATCTCGTCTGCTAAAGATTCAATCAGCAGTGATTTAAACTTGAACGATATACAAATGGGCTGGGTATTAAGCGCTTTTGCCTTAGGTTATGCAATTTTTCAAGTACCTGGAGGTGCCATGGGTGATAAATACGGGGTTAGAAAAGTGATGACGACTATCATGGTCATATGGTCTGTTTTTACTGCTTTGACAGGAGCGGCCTGGAATTATGTATCCATGCTCTCTGCGAGATTTGTTTTTGGTGCAGGTGAAGCTGGTGCATTTCCAAATATCTCAAGGGCCGCCTATTCTTGGGTGCCTTTGAAGGAGAGGGGTATTTTTCAGGGAATCAACTTTTCTGGATCTAGATTAGGCGCTGCCTTTGCCCTTCCCTTGGTAGCCTATTTAATTGATGCGTGGGGTTGGCGACCTATCTTCTATTTTTTCGGATTTATTGGCCTTCTCTGTTCGCTTTTATTCTATTTGCTGTTCAGAAATAAACCTGAACAACACAGCGGTATTTCAGAAATTGAAAGAGATTTTATCGTTAAAAACCGTCAGCAAGAAATGGAAACAGCCCACGAGGATTTGCCTTTGACACAAATTATCAAATCTAAAAATGTTGATCTAGCCATGATTCAATACATAGGAAGTAATTTTATTTTCTTCTTTATGCTCACCTGGTTATTTCCATATATAAAAGAAAAATATGAACTGAATTTAGTTGCAACAGGGTTCTACGCGATGTTGCCACTCATTGCAGGAGCAGTAGGGAATTGGGTTTCTGGTTTTATGGTTGATACCATTTATAAAACAGGTAAATGGAAATTATCCAGACAATTACCTGCCATTATTGGGTTTTGTTTGGTTGTTATAGGGATTTTATCTAGCTTGTATATGGAAACAGCTTTAGGTGCCGTTGGATGTCTTTCAATAGCCATTTTTGGTGCAGATATGACCCTAAGCCCTTCATGGTCTTTTTGCATGGATATTGGAAAAGAACATTCGGGAAAAGTATCAGGGATGATGAATATGGCGGGTAATTTAGGCGCTTTTGCAACGGCTTTAGCATTTCCCTATTTACAATCATGGACAGGTTCTAATGATCCGTTTTTTTTCTTGGCGGCATTACTTGGCGTGATTGCTATTATTTGTTGGATATTTATGGATTCTACTAAACCAATCACGAATGAAAACTAAATTAAAGGGAGTCGCAATTGGTGCGGGTTATTTCAGTAAATTTCAATACGAGGCCTGGACACGCATACCAGAAGTGGAAATTACGGCGCTTTGCAATTCAAATCTAGAACGAGCAAAAAATATCATGACCTCCTATGGTATAAAAAATCATTATACGTGTTATAAGGAAATGATCCTCAAAGAATCACCAGATTTTATCGATATCATTACACCTCCCGAAACGCATTTTGAAATGTGTAAATTCGCAGCAGATCAAGGTGTTCATATTGTTTGTCAAAAACCATTGGCACCTTCCTATGAAGAATCTAAAAAAATAGTTGATTATGTCTCCAGTAAAAATATACGTTTCGTAATTCATGAGAATTTCAGATTTCAACCTTGGCACAGGGAAATAAAAAAAATTATTGAGCAAGGCGAGATTGGTGATCTTTTCAGTCTTAATTTTAGGAGTCGAATGGGCGATGGTTGGGGGAAAGATGCCTATCTATCTAGACAACCCTATTTCAGGGATTATAAAAAACTACTGATTTATGAAACGGGTGTCCATTTTATTGATACATTCCGCTTCCATGCCGGCGAAATTACGAGCGTCTACGCCATACTCAAAAGATTGAATCCTGTAATTAAGGGTGAGGATTCCGGATTAATGATTTTAAATTTTGAAAATTCTTCGCATGCCATTTGGGATGCTAACCGATACAATGAGAACAATTTTAAAAAACAACGTTATACTTTCGGCGAGTATTTAATTGATGGATCAAAGGGTACTATAAGATTATATTCAGATGGGAACCTCACAATTCAAAAATTGGGTGAAGCCGAAAAGCCGCATACCTACAAACATAGAGATATTGGTTTTGCTGGAGATTGCTGTTACATATTTCAAAAAGATTTTGTCGCTAATTTACTATCTGGAAAACCATTTGAAACCAGTGGTGAAAATTACTTACAAACATTGAAGGCTCAAGAAGCGGTTTATAAATCCGCAGAAATTAATTCTCCTGTTTCATTGAAAGTAAAAAAGCCATATGGGCTTTAAAAAACATCCATTAATCAAGTATTGAAACAACAAAATAAGGTGTTTCTACTTCTTGATGAAACAAACCCGGATAAATAATGACATGCCCTTCCTCTGTAAAAGATGTAAAATAGATAAGTAAATCATACTCTGGATTAAGATAATCCGCAGGAATTTGGGTAGAATAATTGTTGCCATCCCATTTCATAATTAACTCTTTGAACTTTCCAGAAGCCATATTCGCAATCCTATAATGGACTTTTGGTGCTTCTTTAGGCTGTAAAAGTTCATTGGTTTTAAAAGTAACAATTAGATCGTTTTTAGAACTGGCACTATCGGGTACTGTGACTTCAATATTGTTTGTCCCTAAATTAGTTGACTTTTTTACTGTATCCCAATGACTTAGATTTTCCAGATTATTTGAAACTCCAATGAGTTCTTTCAATTTACTAATATCTTTGTCAATTTCAATTAGTCTTTCGTACCAAGTACCATTGTCATGTAAAAAAATTGGGTTTTCGTAGTAGAGCTCTTGGGTAAGAGCAACTATAGTCATCCAGTGCCTTTTGGCCACTTCCATATTTTTAAGACTTGACGGTAAATATCCTTTTTCTTGGGTTTCCTGGAAAAAAGCAAAATCGGTTGCTGCTTTTATTTTAAACGAATGATATGCCGAAAGTGCTGCTGTTATTTCCAGGTCAATTTTATTAGTTGCAAACTCTTTTTTATAGTTTTCCGGAATGTCTTCTAGATTAACTTTTAACAATGCCGCCAAAATTTTATTTGAAAAGTTTTCGTAAAGATCTGCTAACTGAATTGGATTAATTTTAGGTTTTACATCATTCGCTAAAACATCTTTGACATAATCATTAATACTATAAAATAGACCTGGATCTCCTGGTTCTGCTGATTGATAGGTTCGCTCTTTACGTTCATGAAAAAGACTTGCGTTATTCGAAACGAATAGGGCTCCTCCACTCTCAATTTCTGCCCAGTTATAGTTTGCCGGGTGATAGGTAAGGTGAGACGAGGTAATTAAGGGCAGTACTTTTCCAGCTGCACTATAAGCCTCTAGGACAGCCTCATATGATTTCCCATAATGCTTTTTAAACGTCCTTTGCCATACTTCTGGATTTGTATTCTTAGAATAGCCAAGTCTTCCAAATAATTCATACCAAGCCCAATAACGCTGGTCTTCCCATTTGTAATAAACTAAGGAATCATTTGTGAAAAGATTCCAATCATTTTGCTTTCTTGCCATTGGAGGTGTAACTTGAAAACCTTTAGCCCCTCCAAAGCTTGTTGTATGCGAAAATCGCTTCACGTAATCAGGATCAGCCCAAGTAAATATTCGCATTGTACCTATACCCCATAATCTATTGATATATTCAAAATCTCGTGATTTATATAAAAAGTCTGCGTAGCCGTATCTTTGTCGTTTATCATTGTTATCCAACATAGCCAACTCTGCTTTTCTCATTTCTGTTTGATGGTATGGAAGTCCAACTCCTTCCCAAGAATATTTACTGGTAACGCTTAAATTCATACCAGTTTCTAAAACCCATTCGCGTATTTTTACGGTAAGCCCTTTCGCCCTAAGGTCGACAAAAAGTTTTCCGTTTCGCTCCTTGTGACCATCACCAACGGCCGTTATTATTTCTTTCCAAAAATTTTCGGCGGTATCGCCAAAACCTCCTACACCAGATTCATAATTAACACGCATTTGAATACCATCAATTTCTGGAACTTGTCTTATTAACTCTCGTAAACCATTAGAGCAGTACTTTGTATAGGCTAATGGGTCTTGTGGTAAGCCCATAATCAATTCATCACTCCTGCCATGGCTCCAAATTCCGAATACAAATTCCAGTCCGTAGTTATGGCATATTTCGCCTATCCGTCTAAGTTGTGCTAAATATTCTTTAGGAGATTTTAAAAGACTATTCTTTGGTTTTATATTTTCAAATTCTGGCACCTTTAATAGATAAGGATAAACAGGCATCATAAAATCTTTTTTACTACCATCATTGTATCCTGTAATAAGTGTTAACCTATTAAAACGATTTTTTGCTAATTGCCCAATATAATACTGCCAATAATCTTCGGAAAAAAACCAAGAATCATCCTTTTCGTCTTTTATAAATTTATCTAAACCGCGGATATGATTATCGGGAAACTCAACTGTATTCTCTAAAGTCATTAAAACAGAAAGTCCCTTATCCTCAATGCGTTGAGCGAGTTCACTAAGAGCATACATTAAGCCAATAGTATCTGTACCTCCCACAATAAGTGCAGCTTCATCCGCTACAGATCGCCATTGATAAAATACGCCCTCAGGTTTATCTTGAGTGATTTTTGACTCTTCAGAAATCAGACTACTCACATCATTATTCTCCAATGTACCTATAATTACAAATAGGAGTTGATTCGTTTCTGATACATTTTCAACCTGTTCAATTCTACCTCCTGCAGATTTGATAGCATTGAAAAATATCCTTTTTCCGAAAGCTACAGGATGATCTTCTTCATTTAAGATTCCGGTTTTATCAATAACTGCTATGGTATAATTATCCATAATCTGCTCTCTATTTATGGATTGACCTTCAAGTTTGCTTATGATTAGGATAGAGCAAAAAAATGCCCAAAATAATGAACAAAAATATCTAATTCCTTGATGCATCAACATTAATTATATTTTATTTCCTTGAGCTCATTGAAATGATAAACTCTATTATTTTACCTTTAGTTTAACTGTTTGCAAATCCTTTTCTAATGAGGATGTTCCAACTGAAATCGTAAAAGTTCCAGGTTCGACAACTTTTTTCATTTCTTGATTAAGTATTTGAAGCTCATCGAATCCCAATTTAAATGAAACCGTCTTTGTTTGACCTGGTTCTAATGAGATTCTCTCAAATCCTTTTAGCATTTTTAAATATCGACCTACAGAAGCAAAATCATCCCTGACATACATTTGTACCACTTCATCACCTGCCCTGTCACCTATATTTTTAATATCAACTGAAACCGAAGTAGTTCCATTTATATCAATTACATTATGTTCTAATTTTGGTTCATCAATTTTAAACGTGGTATAGCTTAGCCCATATCCAAAGGGAAATAGAGGTGATTTATCACTAAAATGATACAATCCTTTGCCGGACCCTATAAAATCTGGACGCTCCAAATAAGTAACGGGTATTTGACCTACAGATCTTGGAAATGAGACGGTTAATTTTCCTCCGGGATTGACATCGCCAAAAATAGCATCCGCAATGGCATCTCCGGACCGCATCCCTAAATACCAAGTCTCAAGGACCGAAGGAATATTCTCTGCAATATAATTAATCGATAAAGGGCGTCCATTAATGAGCACAACGATTATCGGTTTCCCTGTTTTGTGTATCGCTTCGACCAAGTCGTTTTGAACACCGAATAAATCCAGCTCAGAACGATCGATACCCTCTCCACCTGTTTTTCTTGAACCACCTACCACCAAAACAACAGCATCCGAGTTTTGGGCTGCCGCAATCGCTTCAGGGAATCCTGTTTTTGACTCACTAAGTAAATCACATCCTTTTGCGTAATTGATTTTCACCCTCCCCTCAGCCTTTTTTTGAATACCCTCCAATACCGAAGTATAATAGGGAGGTAATCCCGAATAACCACCTAATAAAGAATATGTGCCTTGGTTAGGTCTTTCCTCATTTGCATTTGGGCCAATAACTGCCAATGAACTTATATTCGAAATATCGAGCGGCAAAAGATGATCATCATTTTTTAACAATATGATTGCCTTTTTAGCCATTTCATAAGCAAAATCTTGATGTTCCTTTCTGCTGACTATTGTATCTGTTTTGGCTTCTTTTAATTCAGAACCAAACAATCCAAGTTTATATTTCGCTGTAAGAATTCGAGTTGTGGCTTTATCTAAATACTGAAGTAATTCTGGATTCTTAGTCACTGTATCCTTCAAAATATTTGAATGGTAAGTATACAATTCTATAGGTTTCCCTAAGACTAAATCCATGTCTACCCCTGCTTTTAAACCAAGCAAAGCAGCCTCGGTTCTAGTTTCCGGTATAAAATGCATGGTTTCTAACCTTCCTACATCATTATTATCAGATACTATAAATCCGTCAAATCCTAATTCTTCTCTAAGAACATCATTTAACAACCAATTATTCATATGGCAAGGTACTCCATTAAAATCTTGATGTCCAGGCATAATACATCCTACTTCGGCTTCTTTCACCGCAGCTTCAAAAGGCGGTAAATATACTTCTCGAAAACGACGCTCAGACATATCACTAAAACCTCCATTAATTCCACGTCTGTTTTCTGGGTAGCCCGCAAAATGTTTGGCTGTTGTTAAAATATGGTTTTGATCCAATCGCTCTTTACCCATACCTTGCATCCCCTGAATAAAAGCGACACCCATTCTCGATACCAAATAGGGATCTTCTCCATAAGATTCCTCCACACGACCATATCTCGGATCACCAGAAATTACATCCAAATTTGGAGAATAACAATGCGTTATGTTTAGGGCGCGGGCCTCCAAAGCTGTTTGAGATGCCATTTTTTTGATGAGTTCGGGTTCCCAAGTAGAACCGCAAGCAATTGCTTGAGGATAAACCGTTACACCGTCATACCATAAACCATGTAAACCCTCTCCAAATTTCATAAATGGTATTCCTAACCTTTCATTTGCCGGAGCATCCTGAGTCAGCTCTGCGATCTTTTCATCAAGCGTCATTTGGCTAATAAGCGCTTCAACTTTTTTAGCAATTTCAACATCTTCCCTATTTTCCTGCTTAGCATCGTTTTTTTCCGTTGAACAAGAAAAAAGAACAAGTATCGAAAAACTTAATAAAATTAATTTCATCACCAATATAGTATTTAATAGAAGTATATTTTTAATTACTCGAAATTTCTTATTCCCGGAACAATTTTGATATCCATTTCCTGGTCACCCATTGGCCATTTCAAAATCCAGAGGTTCTGGCTTTGACTATCCCATATAAAATCTGTTAAATTATACTCCTTCGGGCATTTACAGGATTCTAATCCTACCGTTTTTAATGGATTGTAATACATCACAATATCATCGCCAATAAGGATGAAAATCCATATGGATAATGTCGATTGGCTCCAATAAAAATAGTTTAGGATCCTATACTACATCATAACCCGATACAGATATATTCATAGAATAGCGCTGCCAAATAACTTTCCGAGCATCAATATAGATTTTGTATTCTCCTTTTTTAATCAACCAAGAATCTTCCCAAATAAATTCATCAACCCCATAAACAGTCATTTTAAAAATCGTTTTGACACCTGCATTTCTTCCAAAATTGACCAAAGTATCTAATTTTAGAAGGTAATCTTTTTCTAATTTAGCACTAGAAAAAGCACTTAATTTTCCAAGTTCTAATCTAATTAACTGATAATCTACTCCATTATACCCATTCTCGTATAATCATCTTGGTTAAAAAAAACTTCTCCTCTACCATCGTTGGTATCAACAACAAAGCTCTTGGAATTACATGTCGCCCAAATTCATCTCTAAGCCCATGTTTAATTTGAGAAAATAAACTAAGTGAACATAGCATCGCGATACAAATAGGAATTTTAATGCGTATCTGAAAATTGATCAAAATTTAGAATTTTTAAATATAATCAGCTCCTTCTGAATTAGTATCCTGTACTTTACTGTAGCTTATGATGAGCATATTCTAACAATTCTATTCGTCTTGATAAAACTTCAGCCTGCCTAAAAAAAAACCGAAAGGCATACTGCCCTTCAGTTTAAATTAACTCAAAACTCAATTTCAAATACTTACCTGTAAACATTATGATTTGGCAAAACTTCATCACCTTTTTTCAATATTATTAATCAATAATTAATTTACTTTTCCACCAATTTTGGTTAGGTAGAAATCCTTTTGATAGTAACTCTAGTCTCTCTCTTTCAAGCGAGGGAAGTAAGCTATTCTCTATTTGAAACTTCCTTTTTTCTGCTTCTACCTTATCATATTCAGTGTCTTTTTCAGGAAAACGAGCACCAACCTCTATTAGCCAAGAAATTAGGTGCTCGCTTAGTTCCTTTGCTATTTCAGGATACTCAGAAATAATATTTAATTCATCTTTTTCTGTTGAAGGTAGTTTAAACAATTCTTCCCGGCCGTCTTCCCAATAATGAATTAATTTCCATCCCTCAGACTGTATAATAGAAGTTGGCTCACCACCCTGATTTCCATAGTGGGGATAATGCCAGAATAAAGGTCTTTCAATTTTAAAATCTTTTCCCTCTAACAAAGGTTTTAGGTTGATCCCATCCGCATGTTGTTGGGGCAGAAGAGGTAAATCAGCTAAATCTAGCAGCGTTGGATAAAAATCTGTATTAATTACAGGAAACTCAGTTTTTGAACCAGTATTATTGAGCCAGGGAACCTTTATAAAAAAAGGTTCTCGAATGCCTCCTTCCCATTGGTATCCCTTTCCTCCTCTTAATGGCAAATTACTTGTGGCATAATGATCTCCAGAAGCAACTCCTCCATTATCTGAAGTAAAAACAACAATGGTATTGTCTGCTACCCCATTAGCTTCAAGTGCTCCTAACACTATACCAACCGCATCATCCATGGTCTCAACTAGAGCGCCATAAACTGGATTGTCTTGTACGACTCGTATAGGTAAATCCCGTTCCATTTTGTAACCGGTTTCAGCGATTGCCATTTTTTCTGCCTTATCTCTGTACTTTTTCCATTTTATTTCTGAAGTTTGAAGGGGCGCGTGAACTGCATAAAACGATAGAAATGCAAAAAATGGGACATCCTTATTTTCCTTAATGAATTGAGCCGTTTCAAATGCCAACCGCAAAGTTAAATTTTCGCCCTTCTGTTTATTTGTTAATTTTGGATTGTCCCAGGGAGAAAAATACCCACCGGCAGGACTTCCTGCGTGAAATCCTCCTTTATTTATTTCAAATCCATGGTCTTCTGGTAAGGAACCTTCATCTCCTAAATGCCATTTTCCAGCAAAATAGGTTTTATATCCAGAATTCTTCATCACTTCTGCCAAGGTGAGCTCATTTTTTGGTAGGTTGCAAATATACTCAGCGGGTAATAGTTTATTATGGCGGTTTCTAGTCCTCCATGCTGTTCCTACTTTTGCGCCAATCCAGTCGGTTATTCCGTGTCTGGCAGTAAACTTACCTGTCATAATACTAGCTCGAGAAGGACTACAAACGCTACTTGCCGCGTATCCATTGGTAAAAATCATAGATTGTTTTGCAAGACCATCGACATTTGGTGTTTCATAAAATGCGCTGCCTGATATTCCTAAATCATGGTTTCCTAAATCATCAACCAAAACAAAAAGAATATTGGGTTTCCTTAAAAGAGATTGCGTTCCTGAATCTACCTCATCTTTACCTTTTGAATTCGATTTGCATCCAAACAAAAGCAGAATCCCAGCAAACATTAATGTTTTAAAACTTAAAAAATACAATACATACATTTTAAATATTTATATCTATTTTTTCGAATGATTAGCTGTGGCTTCAATTTTTTTTAAACAAATTAGTGAGATATCAGACTCATATTAATTCCAATGTAAAAATCATTCTACGCGATTCATGTTGTCTTTTAAAAATTGAACTTCATAATGTCCTGAGCCCAAAAAAACATGTGTCAACCATTTGACGGCCTCCATGCTTGATCCTTGAAATTCTGAAAAAGGTAGATCATTGATTTTAAGTGATTCAAGCTCTTTTTTAGTTAAAACAAGTCTTGCCTTGGTATTAAACGGAACGTCAATACGCATAGTTAGGTTGCCATTATTAATCTCCCATTCATTAACAATTTTACCATATGGCGTTGGAATAACGACTTTTGTTTCGCTAATTTTAGCCGAGTACTCGGGCTTTATAAAAAACTCTTTGTAACCGGGATGTACCGTTGAAGATTTAATACCACCAAGCGATTCATAAAAATAAGCTGAAAAGCCGGTATGCATGGGATGATTTAATGAATTTGTTGGACCTACCATTGTTTCCCACAGAAATTGGCGTTCTGGCCATGTTGTAAAACCACTATTCATGACATATGTTTGACTTGGAAAATCAGGTGTTGTTAGAATTTGATATGCTAAATCTGCCTTGCCATATTTGCTTAGCACAGTATAAATATATCTATTCCCATGAATTCCAGTAGAATGGTGTCCTCCTTTAACTTCAACAATATCATGTACCAAACCATTTACAACTTGATCGATTATATCGTCTGGCACGATCCCAAATTGCAAGGCTTGGACTGTTGCTGTTTGACTTTGATACCATTTATGCGGTGTATCTGTGATTTCAACTAAAAAAGATTTATTAAAGGCCTTTTTTAAAGCTACCTTTTCTCGTCTCATTTTAGCAGCATAAGTATCATCATTATTCATCTCAGCAAACACTTCCATGACACCTAGAATATCATAAAAATAGGCATTGGCGGAGATAATAGGATCGCATTCCATGGCACTAGGATTTAGTCTTCTATCCCAAAGCGGTGGACACCAATCTCCCATTCCATCTTGGATAATACCATTTTCATCCTTAAAAGAAAGATAGAAGTTAGTCAAATCCTTCATCTCTCCATAATAATCTTTTACAATAGTATCATCTCCATAATACAAATAATTATACCAGGGCAAATACATGGTAGCAACTCCCCAATCTATTTTTGCATAGGTGGATGTGCGCTTTCCTGGAGCAATCATTGTTGGTACTTGAAATTTAATATCTGGATTATTATGGCCATTGACAGGTCTCATTTGTGTACGGATATCTTCCATATATTTCTTGTAGAAATCGTACATATCATAATTATAAAGTGCATATTCGCAAAATGCATGGGCATCACCTAACCATCCGCATTTTTCACGATGTGGACAATCTTCCGGAATCCCGTGTAAATTATCAACAATAGTCCATTTACTTGTAGTGTGCATTTTATTTAATAAGTCGTCAGAAGATGTAAAATTTCCCGTTTCTTGAATATCAGTAGCCACCAAAACCGCTTTTATCATATCTGCATCCGGTTTTCTAGATACTCCTTTTATTTTTGCGTATCGAAATCCATGATAACTGAACTTGGGCTCCCAAGACTCAGTTTCGCTCCCTTTACAAATGTATTTATATATTTGTGCCATTCCATTTGCACTTCCACCAGTCGCTCCTTGAAAAATATCCTTTTTATTAGTTTTAAGAGCTTCAGTAGTTGTAATCTCTATAAGTTGACCTTCC
Organism: Namhaeicola litoreus; assembly: GCF_042679565.1. Classification (NCBI taxonomy): domain Bacteria; kingdom Pseudomonadati; phylum Bacteroidota; class Flavobacteriia; order Flavobacteriales; family Flavobacteriaceae; genus Namhaeicola; species Namhaeicola litoreus. Next base: position 1,123,798 of record NZ_JBHTMY010000003.1, read on the forward strand.
TTTTCTTTCACATTTAGTCTTATCCAACCAGCGATATTTTGACCAAAATCAACAATCCAATTGCCATCAGGAGCTTGAAAAACGTTATGTGGTTCAAATTCTTTTAACTTTTTAATGGGTGGTATTTGTTGGGCGCTTATTTTTTTTATTAGAGGTGAAGCAACTTTCACTACACCCCATTTCTCATCGTTGTAACCAATGGTATTCCAACCATTTATTTCATATCGTGCATCATAGGTGTCCCCTCCATAAATATTGTTAAAAACTATGGGACCTGTTGCTTCTTTCCATGTTTCATCAGTATAAAAATCTGATGTTGTACCATCGGAATATTTTACTTTGACCAAACAGCGCACCGTAGGAGGTCCATAGGACAAATCTTTTTCAGATTCCGCATCATTTTTCCACGAAATATTCTGTCCGTAAAAACCATTTCCTAAAATAATTCCCATGGCGTTTTTACCAGGCTTAAACTTTTGTGTGATATTATAATTTACATAATAAGCCTGTTTTTCGTAATTAGATGGTGCAGGATCTAAGACATGGTCGCCTACTTTTTCGCCATTTAAATACAATTCGTAATACCCTAAACCACAAATGTAGACTTGTGCGTTTTCTATTGTTTTAGTTAGGTTGAATTCCTTTCTAAAATAACTAGCTGCAAAACCATCAACCGGTATTGGCTTGTCCATATTACCTGTTTGATAATCTCTAAAACGATGCTCTGAAATTCGAGAATCCTTATTTAAGGTAATCCATTTTGCTTCCTCCCAATTGTGCTCATCCATTAATCCCATTTGAAAGCTTTGCAATTCTGACCATTTGGATTCATAGTTAGATTCATCCCAAATTTTAACTTTCCAGTAGTAAGTTTTCAAAGCCTTTAAATTTTTTCCTTGGTATTTCACATAGGCAGATTTATCACTTTCAACTTTATTAGAATTCCAAATATCTGCATCATCCTCATTAAGCTTTTCTTTGGAAGATGCTACCAAAATATGATATGCCGATTGCGATTTATTAAATCCTTCTGTATTTATAATCCATGAAAAAAGTGGTTGATCATTTTCTATCGCTGATGGATTAACCTTTGAATTGACAAGTAATTTATCAAAAATTAAAATTGATGAAGAAGCTTCATTTTGGCGACAAGAAAATTGAAATACTAGGAGAAAAAATAGCGAAAAAAAGCAGTTGTATTTTGACATTCTTTTTGACTATAATAAGATTTAATAAATAACCAAAGATAGTTTTAGTCGTTTCTAATTCTATCCTGTTGCATCATGTACTCATATTATATGGCAATACAAAATACAGACTAGATTAATTCTAAAATAAACATTACTTCATACAATTTTAAATCCTAATTCCGCAACTGATACTATGTTTTTTAAAGAATAGTAATGATCAACACCAAATCTGTTTGATCCCTTTCAAAAAAGAATGCAATCGGTAATGTCTCATCTTTAGTAAATATGTTCAAGGTTTTATTACCCCTAATACTTATAGTTACTGTGACATTCACTTTTTTTACCAACTTTCTTTCTGATTTTTAAATCAAATTTTTATTGTCATTAAATAGTCGTTCGGCCTAATTTCTTGTTGAAATTTCAGGAAAACATCAACGTGAAGTAATATAACTAATTCATCGGCTTCTAAAAGTAACTTCAAGTAGGTGTAAGCCAACCACTTTAAACTAAAAAAAAATTACGAGTAGATACAAAAACCAAATCCCAAAAAGATCGGTTTATCTGATTTTTTTTACAGCTTTATGGCCCAATCCAAATATTTAAATCATTTATAGAAACAACCCAAATGAATAACCTATTTATTCCCAAAATTTTCTTATCACTTATCTGACAAAATAAACGAAACCAAAACTGTTAATACTCTTTATTTTTTTATCTCTATCGCTTTTATTCTGACCTAAATTCAGCTATTCGCTGTTTTAATTTTTGAACTTTTTCTAGATGAATTTCGGCAATATCATTCTTCTCAAAAGGATCTTCAACGATATTAAATAATTGAACTTTTTCATTTTTTTTTGACGCTGAATCTGGAACAATTATTTTATAAGGTTTGGATATTGCAATATCATATAATAAGCTATTTTCAATTGTTTCAAAATCATGAGCATAGATCTCACCGAAAATGATGTCTCTTTCTTCTAACTTTTCTTTGTCCAAAACACTAATTCCGGGCAAGTTCTCAGGCTTTTCAATACCCAGAAGATCCAACACAGTTGGCACCATATCAATACTGCTCACTATGGTTTCTTTATCTCTTTTAGGATTTATTTTCCCTGCCCATTTGTACATAATTGGTGTACGCATACCTAAATCATATGGAGAGCGTTTTGATATTTCATTGTAAGTTGAATTATTCAAGTTTTGCACCCAACCATTATCACACACGTATACAAATAAGGTGTTTTCTGTTTGACCTTTTGCTTCTATCATATCGAATAATTCGCCACAAGTTTCATCAAACCACTCACACATCGCCCAATATTTAGCAACGTATTCCGTAGGCGCTTTTGGCAGATACTTATCTAATAAACGCTGCGGTGGGGTATGTGGCGCATGAGGTAAAAACGGTGCGTACCATAAAAAGAATGGCTTCTTTTCTTTTAACGCTAAATCAACATAGCTCGTTAGCGTGTCCAAGCCTTTCCGTCCAATTTCTAGTCCGTAGTCTCCGTGACGTCCTCCCCTGCTTGGGTCACCATGTGTCATCCCATAATCAAAGCCTCCATTCTTATAGTTTCCTATCCACCATTTTCCTGTTTGAAACGATAAATAGCCTTTATCTTTTAAAATATCTGGAAGTGTCACTAAATCCTTAAAATTCTCAATAACTGGCTCATAATTTTTTGAGCGCCACTCATTTCTATTAGCTTTTGTGTTACCAGGAAGTACTCTATCATTACCTAAAACTTTATGGTCTTTTGGATATAATCCTGTAATAATGGTTGCCAATGAGGGTGAACATAAAGAGGTTGGTACATAACCACGTTCAAAGGTTAAACTCTCTGCAGCAAACAGATCCAAGCGTGGTGTTTCAATTTGTTCGTGCCCCATAAAGCCATAATCTGTCCATGATTGATCGTCTGATAGAATGAATACAATGTTAGGCAGTGTAGTTTTAACTTCGGTTTCAGTTTCATTTTTGGCAAAGTCATTTTTAATTTTATTTCCGCAGGAAAGAGACATAGCAACTGCTAAAATCAAAATAGAGATTTTTTCCATTTTTCTATTTATTTTAAATACTTAGTTAACGATATATTAATTTTTATTCGACCAATACATCCAGCTGGTATTGTTTGGTCTCTTTATTGTTATAGATGTTGAAAGTTCTTTTAGGGGTCACATTTCATTATTTGTTTACCAAACAATAATTTGATTCATTATTAATTGGTCCATTTCCCCTTAAAGATGAAAATAAAATAACAGCATTAAAAATATTTGATTTTGATACCTCATATTGATAAAACTTAATTAATACCAGTTTAATTGAAGAGGAAATTACCTGAAATACCTTTTGGACAAGTCAACTTAAAAACTTCGTTATCTATCTCTTGGATCCTTATTCTTTTACGGCGTCTGTCTAATTGATACTCAGAGATCTCTAGAAAATACTCAAAAGTATTAGTCACCAAATAGTAATCATCATCAACCCTTCAGATGGAAGAATTTGGATTTAAACCTTGATTTACAGGATTGTTATACTCATATTTTTGCGCAATAACTGGTATTAAATTGAATATAAAAACCACGAAAAACAAGGCGTAAAATATGGATTGAAACACCTTTTGTTGGAAATAAAAAATAATCTATAACATAAAAATATATGTTCCGCTTAAATTTTATTTATGGCCGTTTCGTTATTCGCTTTTTTTAATTAAGGCCACCCAATCCTTATCTTCACTTTCTGAAGGCTTGGCAATACTTAGCAATCCATATGAAGTAGCCAATTCTTGACTAGCCGATTCTAGAAATTTGCCATTTCGGGGATCAAACCATTGTACTTCAAACAATTTTTCTGATTCCTCTAAAAGAATGTTGGCTGTTTTTTGATCGGGTTGAAGATAGACCACATATACTTCTCCTTTTTTAGCAAAACAGAATCCGTTTGAATCAATTAATAAGTCATCAGCAGATGCCATTTCCCAAAATGGAATGTAATTATCAAAAAAATGTAATGCATAACGATTTTGATCCCAAAACAAGTCTCTGCTCCTAAAATCTTGACAAGTTAAATCGGAATTTGGACTTGCATAGCCAAAATACCATTCTACCCCAAAACCTCCGGCCATAAGTGTTCCCCACATGGCATTACCTCTGGCAAAATCATGTGTAAGATCTTCATTATCTGGTAAAAGCGCTATTTTTGCACTTCCAGGCTCATCTACTGCGATAGCCCACTTTACTCCTGTAGAATCTGACTTTGTTCTCCATTTTAAAACACGCGGATGGACATCTGAGAAATTTTCACGACTTAACTGTAAAGAAGCGCCAGTAAGAGGAGATTGATCCCCTATTAAATCTGCATATCTATCATCTTTGTTAGGAAAAGTATGAATTACAAGATGGTGTTTGTAGGGATCAAGAGTTTTAATATAGTTGGCCACTTCTACAACCTTTCTAATCGGGTCATCATTTTCTTCGCCTATATTCCAATTCATTACCAAATGATGACCAAAACGTGCAATAAGTTCTCTGTAATACAATTTTCCTTCTACACCAAAGTCTCCTTTATCCATCAAATGGTCTGTTTCGGTTTCGTTTGTTTTAAAATGTAGAAACATGCCTTGGGTTTCGGCATAATCGAAAATTCTTTCCCATTGATCTAATTTCGACACATCATATCTGGTTTTATGAAACATGTTTTCCCAGGCCTCTTTATTTTTTTTATCATTGGCATAGGCTTCATATTCTGACACAGGCACTTTTAAAAGATGTGGGAATACATTTCTGTCATCTCCATCAACATTAAAAGTTAAAAAAGAAAATGCGTTTAATTCCTCACTAGCTAAATAATGTATTGCTCCCAATAGATTTTCGCCTTTGTTATTTTGCCAAACAAAACTTTTTGCATCTTCGGCAAAATCTTTTTGATGTGGTTCCCAAGTTTTTTGGAAATCTAATGCATTTGTAGCTCCATCAAAATCGGCGTAAGCCAATAAATTTTCCGGGGCATCAACACCTAATTTTATAAAGTATTTACCTGTTTCTTCAAATTGCAAATAGTGTCCACCAATATAATTCAGTCTTCCTTTGGCTCTGTTATCTCGCCCAGATTTATCTGATTCTAAAACGGTAAAAACTCCCTTTTGCCCATCCATGAAACCCCCACTTGTTGCCTTGGAAATATCCTGAGAAACGGCAACTTCATCCCCTTTTTTAAAAGAAACAGTATAATTCCATTCCCCAATTTCATCCGGTGTAAACCTCACTTTCCAAACATTACCAGCATCACTACTTGTTTCTGCAGCATTTCCATCTGCAGCATAAAACCCTGGAACCACGTATTCTTTATTGTTTGATTTGAAAACAACATCTAATCGATAATCTAAAAATGGATTAACTTCATCCATTTCATTTGTTTTGGGGCCTTCAAAAACCAATTCTATTTTATGCCATTTTTTTAATTCTCCTTGAATTTGGACTTCGCTTCTTTGGCAAGAAATGGTTAACATAAAAACACTTGATAAAAGAAAAAATGAAAGCCTTGAAAAAGTCATGTATTTATGCATAATTTATGGTTGATTGTAATAAAAATAATATCCTGTTTTGATTTTGAAAGAAGGACTAAATTAAGGTTTTAAATGTAGAAACTATCCTGCTCTGTACTGTATAAAAGCGAGCGGATTGTGGCATTAAATGGATTGTAAGACAAAACATCTACTCCAAATAAAAAACTTCTTCTAACCTTGTTGTAATAGGAGAATTGTCTGGGTTGGTTTGCATGATATCTGCCATGTAATTCCACCATTTTTGCACGATTGGATTTGAAGAAAGATCCTGAGAACTTCCTTGACCACTAACTTTTTGAAAGGCAAAAAGTGTATTTGTTTCTTCATCCAAAAAAATAGCGTATTCGCTAATTCCTTCTTCTTTAAGAAGATTTTTCAATTCTGGCCAAATCTCATCGTGGCGCTTAATGTAGTTTTCTTTTTGATTTTCATTTAATTTCATTTTAAAGGCTAATCTTTTCATCATTTAATGAATTTATTCAACTAATTTGACATGATCAACACTTGCTTCCTCCAAGACTATTTCTAAATTAGAACTAGCGTTTTCCTCTTTTTCTTTTAAACATTGTTAATTATTTCGCAGAAAATGATGAAGGGGCCTCTTGAATTTGTTTTCCTTTACCAACGGGAGCAAAAATAATACCCGCCCATCGACCTCTAGTATGCTCTTTGCCATCGGTACTGCCAATTTTGGCAATGACCGTAATTTTATCTCCTTTTTTTATCAAAGTATTCTCCCATAAGGCATTAAAGTTTTTACCTTCTTCAAAAAGTATGTTTGTGAGTGGTGGTTGATATTTACCAATCTCCTTGTCATTCACCAAAACCATATAACTTGATCTACCGTCATTTTCACCAATGCCAACAAAAACTATATCGTAATTTCCAGACTCAAAATCAAACGTGACACTTGTACTAGCTTCTTCATGGTCTTTGGGATTAATGGCCAGCCAATGCTTTCCTTCTGCATAAAAATTAGTGCCGAGTACAGGAAATTGCTGAGAAGAAATTACCTTATTATTAGGATTGGACTTAGCTATTTGTGTAAAATAGAAGGTTTTGGAAGTGGGCATTTCAACAATGGGAAAGGGAGACGGCAAAATACCTTGGGATACAATTGGTTTTGGACCATCTGCGATTGGCAGAAAATTAATGTAAGTTGTTAAAATAAACTTGTCAAATTCAAAACCATCCTCACGCATGCTAAATTGGATATCATGAATTCCTGCCTTTGCTATGTCTAAATAAATCTCTTTCGGCACACCACAATGCACCTCTTTTGTTCGTTGCTTGCTTTCCCAGGTCCAATTTCCTTTTCCTTCACACCATTGCATTCTTTGTCCATGTTCCGGCCATGCATCATTCAAACCCACATGAATACCATTATCTTCAGCACCCACAGAAAGCGCCCGTACCCATACAAAATAACGTCCAGGGGTATTAATTTTTACTCTGTAATGTAATACCCCCATTAAGCCCGGATCATTTGAAAAATTCTCTCCATGAATTAGCTTATCGGAATGTGTTACTCTTTCGTCTGGCAAAATTTCCAGATATGCATTGTTACTTGCGCCATATACATGTTGTCCATCATCATCACGCCCAACCTGAGGATTTTCATTTTTGGATGTTCTATACCATTGTCTTATGTCAGACTTACTCTGTTTATAAAAGTATTCTGCTTCTACAGCGACCAATCCATCTTTTTCTTCAAAAACCACCAGACTATCTACAACAGGATTCGTAAATAAGTTAGTTTGTGCTTTAGCAAAACCAAAAATATTTAGTAAACAGACTGCCGAAAAAATTAATTTTAAATAACCCATATTTGTTCGTCTTAATAATTTCTAAATGTAATTCTTCATTTTTTGAGAACTATCCTGCACTATCCCTGACATCCTACAACGCAGGATATCCCGATTTAACATGGGACCGTATTATTCTCAGGACTTACTTTTAATTGATGAATTGGGACTAATTCTTATTCATCAATTGTAAAACACTTTTCTTCAAACATTCTTTTGCCACTTATAAGAATGACATGATCGGATTATTTAATTCATTGTAAATTTTTGGATCGATAACCTCATTGATTCCAAAAATATTTGCGGCATTTCTAAAAAGTTTTTTTAGGTTTTCTAAAGACCCTTCAAGATCTTTAATTTGTTCATAATCCCACTCTTTTTCTCCAAGAGCATAAGGCGCTAAAAAAGCATAGGCCTTTTGAATACTAGCTCCATTCTCTGCCTTATAATTCCAAATATCAATATTATTCCTTTTTCCGAAGTAAGCAAGTTTTGTTAATCCTTTTAAATTCATGGTGCTGTAAGACAATGCGTTCGTTCGTCCCAATTCATGAGGTTGGCTGCCATCAGGTTCTATTTGAGTCGCAATTCTATTGGTTTTTACAGAAACTAATACCTCCCTTGCTTCTTCATTTCTATTTAGAAATAGTAACAAACTGACTACCTGACCGTCATAATGCGTAGCGTGGTTGTTTGACCTAGTTTTTTCTTGTATCCCAAACTCACTAGTTTGCAGCCAATTTAAATACTCTGATAACCAACTTCTCAACTCTTTGCTTGTTTTGGCGTCCAAAGCATTTTTTAATTCCAACAACTCTATTGCTGTAATTATTTCAGAAATTCCACCAAACTCTATGATCCCAAAACATCTTCCATCATTTTGTCCCGGTATTCCTTGGGCATAATTGAGGTTTGGATTCATTTTTGTTTCTGGATTTATGAACCACACTTCCAATAGTTCTTTGGCCTTTTCCGCATATTTTTTATTGTTAGAAAAGTAAAAAGCCCAAGACAGGATTTTAACATTTCTAAAAAAGTTGTTTTTCTCTTCATAATCCACATTATCTCCTCTTGTTCCCGGATTTACCTGGCCATCTTTTCTCATCCATGGCAAACCATTCGGTTGATCTGGATCTGGCCAAAAGTAGGGTGCTAAACTCAGATAATCGTGCTTATTTCCACTTGGTGGAACTTGGGTTTTAGACATTACCGTAAAAGGACCTTCATATAACGCTTTGTCTGCATTTCTAATCAGTTTTTCTATAGCTAACAGATATAATGTGTCTTTATCAGCAATTTTTTTTTGAGCGGATTCTACCAACTCAAAGTCCAAATTTGTTAATTCTTGACTCGTTAATCTGGAAAGAAAAAAGAAACAAATAAGAACATATAATAGATTTTTTTTCATTTTTCTTTTTTTATGATTGCTATTTACACTTTATGTAATCTACTCAATTTTCACGAGAAATAATGCACTCCTAGGACCAGGTGGTATGATTTCTGGAGCATGAGTTCCATGACTTTTAACCTTAGATTCCCATTTTAAAACATACCTTTCATTTCCTACTTGATCTGTATTTTTCCCATTTTGCAAAACCACAGAAAGTGCTGGATCATTCGTCATTCTATTAAAGATTTCTTTGGGATATTTCGCCTTTACCTGAATTAAAGTATCCAACAATTTTACATTTTTTGGATTGATTGCATACCGTCCATTTTCACCCATTTCATTGTCCCAATCAATTGCTAAAATCCCTTCCTTAGAAATTCCTAAGTCGAACCTTGCTCCAAACGACATCTGATCGCCACCACCTTTAAATTTCCATCTAAAATTCCAATCGCTAAGCTTATTTATTATCCACTCACCATTTCTAAATGTTGTTGCATACAATTGGGTCAAGCCATTTTCATCATATTTCAAATAAGCAATTATTGGAACTTCATCAATAATTCTAATATCAAATTTACCATTGTGCATACCGCCTTTTGAAGGCACATCATCCACAATAACTTTCTCATTATCAGGTGTAAATGGGAGTTCTACCGCTTCTCCTTTTATATTTTTCCAATTTAAAAAATCAGTACTCGTTGCATAACACAATTGATGAGAAGTTTCGACATCTGGGGTCCACCTCCACATCCAAACACAATGAAAATTACCTTGAGGTCCTGTGATGAATTTAGAATATGCCGACCTATTGCTATCTTCAAAAATTCCTTTAAAAAGACCATCTTTTAAAAGCATGTTCCAAGTTTGCGTTTTGGTATCAAATTTATTCACCCAATTATTCCCGTTTCCTGATTCACCGGACCGATAGGTATAGTACAAATGACCATCTTTATCATTAAAATATTTTGGATAAGTGACCGCATTTTCATTCACGCCAGTCATTTTATTTCGCTCGGTTAGGCTATGTATATCAAAGGGTTTTTCACTTTTATAATAAACCAATGGTACATTATGCATATTGCCACTTACGTGTATAAAACCCATTTCATCAAAGCCCAAAACCACATAATTATGTGAATCCCAAACGAGTTTACTAGAAAGTGTTTTTTTCTCCCAGTGCCTAGTGCCCAATTCGCGGGTGGCAACGGTCATCATTCTATTTTTGTCGTAGTAGGCAACATATTGCTTATTTCCAATGGTTTGAAGATCAAAAGAAACTCTATTGGCAGCCCAAACGGAATCGATAAACAAACTATCCGTTATATACACTTCTAAAGAATCTGTTTTAAGAATACTCTGAAGCATATCATTTTTTTCTTCCTTGCATTGGATCAAAAAAAACATAAGGATTAAAACAGAAAAAGGGAACAATTTTTTCATATCAACTGCCTTTAAAACCCGATGAAAACTCACTTTTTTTGGGCTACAAAAGTTTTATGTAGGTTTTTTTCTAGTCTTTTAACTTTAAAACCTCGCTTCCTGCTAGTAGGAAAGCTCCTGTTCCGTAATTTTGCCAACTGTCAAAATCTGCGGGTCTAGGATCAAAACCGATATTTTGAACCCAACCTACCATGCCATTTTCTAGCTGACATTTTTGTAAAGCATTCCAGCCTCTCATCACGTTTAAACTGTATTCATCTTTATTTAATAATCCGTTATTGATACCCCAAGCCAAAGCAAAAGTGAAAAATCCACTACCACTTACTTCACCATGCGCGTATGATTCTGGATATAATAAACTTGTTGTCCACAATCCATCAGCCTGCTGAAGTGATTTTATTTTTGTTGCCATCTCCTTAAACAGTTGCTCATAAAATGGCCTGTATTTGTAATCTTTTGGCATTGTATCTAATATTAAAGCCAATCCTCCTAAAACCCATCCGTTTCCTCTCGACCAAAATACTTTTTTTCCATTTTCCTCTTTTATATCAGTCTCCTTTCCTGTCCAAACAAAACGGTTATCACGCGCAAAAAGGTTTTCTTTTTTATCGTAAAGTAAATTATAGGTTTCTAAATAATACTTGTGCATCGCATCCAAATAGGATTCGTCATTCTTCAGTTTTGCGTATTCAACTATAACTGGCGGGGCCATAAATAAGGCATCACACCACCACCATAAAATGCTTTTTTCTTTATCCTCACCCGTTTTCCATTGGTTGTCTTCAAACAAGTGTTTTTGAAGAAAAGATTCTGTTGGCTCTAAATTGACCATATTTTTTCTGTTTGTATTCATCTCTAAATACAAATAAGCATAAGAAATAGCCACATCATCTGCGTGATAATCTCTAATATAGGTTTTCCATTCATTGCGGTATCCCATGGTTTTTATTGCTGCTAAGAAAATTTGGTTCTGTGTGGCTTGATGTGCACGAGTTACACCTGTGTAATATGCTCCATTGGTCCAATCGGTAGGTGCTATCGCAAAAATAGGATGCTGTTCTTGCCATTCCATGGCTTTTATCATACTTGGCACTATTGTGCTTTTGTCTAACTTATCTTGAGCGTTTGTTTTGTTGGATGATAAAACTCCTAAAAGTACAATTAATAAAATCTCGATTTTGAGTAGTGTTAATTTTCTCATTTTTTACATTTTTAATTTAAACTCTTTTGTTAATCCCTCTTTTGATGAGGTTCCCACCATTACCTTATAATCTCCCGCTTCTAAAATTTTCTCCATTTTTAAGCCTGTAAATTCTAACATTTTTGGTGTAATTGTAAATGTAATCGTTTTGGTTTCTCCAGGATTTAATTCAATTTTCTTAAAGCTTTTCAACTCTTTGTCTGGTCTGGTCACAGAACCGATCTCATCTTTTAAGTACATCTGAACCACTTCTTTAGCTTTTATTTTTCCTGTATTCGAGACATCAACACTAACTGTTATCTCAGAATTTGGCGTGATTTCTTCATTGGATAATTCTAAATTCGTATAGATAAACGATCCATAACTCAAGCCAAATCCAAATGGATACAATGGCCCATCTTCTAAAAATAAATAACCTTTTTTATGATTTATTTCTTTCATGCTGTAATGAAATGGGAGTTGACCAATAGATCTTGGCACTGTGACTGGCAATTTTCCAGACGGAGAAACTTCACCAAAAATAATTTTTGCCAATGAGTTATCACCTAACTCGCTTAAATCCCATGCATCTAATAATGCATCGGCATTTTCGGCTATCTCATTAATAGACAGCGTTCTGCGATGCTTTAAAACAACAATAACCGGTTTTCCTAAAGCTTTTACTTTTTTTAACAATTCATCTTGCTGCCCTACCGGATCTATGGTAGCTCGATCTCCTAAAGCACCATTAAAAAATGCTTCTTTTGAAGTAAACTCATCCCCTCCTAAGAAAAGAATCACAATATCGGATTGTTTGGCAATGTTGACTAATTTTTCAACACCGGCAGAATTATCTTCAATTAGTTTAGGGATACTTTTGTTTTCATCTGTAAGTTTAAATCCGAAGTCGGCGTAATAAGAATTCGACCCATCTACTGCCTCAAAATCTGTTTGGGTAGTTTCACTTAAAAGTGGCCCAATCAAAGCTATTTTTTTTGATCTATTTTTACCTATCGGAAGAATATTATTGCTGTTTTTTAATAATATAATGGATTCTAAATCTGACTCTTGAGCTAATTTTAATGAAGCATCACTTCTAATACTTGTCTTTGCTAAATTTTCATCCACATAAGGATTGTCAAAAAGTCCTAAAATAAATTTTGTGCGAAGGACTCTTTTCACGGACATATCAATTAATTTTTCAATTTCTGGATTCTTTTTAACCAAAGCTGGCAAATAGGAATAGGCATCTTCGGCATACAGATCAATATCAACACCGGCAGACAAGCCCATTAAAGCAGCAGCTTCAGGCGATTCCGCCACTTTCATAAAATAATATAAACGACCAATATCGTTGGCATCAGAAACAACATAACCTTTAAAACCCCATTGGTTACGCAAAACTCCGTTTAGCAACTCCGGATTTCCATGACTGGCAATTCCGTTTAAATCTCCGTGAGAAGCCATTATACCTAGAGTTTTTGCTTCTTTTACGGCAGCTTCAAAAGGTGGATAGATTTCATCGATTAAGGTTCTAGGAGAAATCTCTATAGCTGCAAAATTGGTACCGCCAAGTACTTGGCCATAACCCGCAAAATGCTTTGCCACAGCGCCAATGTGTGTGCCATTTCCCAATCCATCATAGTCTCCCTGAACACCTTTAATCGCGTTTGTTACCATCTGAGTTGTAAGGTAAGTATCTTCTCCAAAAGCTTCACTCATTCTACCAAAACGTGGATCTCGAACAATATCTGCTTCTGGAGAATGACACATATGCATCCCTCTTAACCTTGCCTCTCTTCCTACTATATCCCAAACTTTATACACTAATTCTGGATTAAAGGAGGCCGCAGAAGTTATTGGGCGACCGAATTTAGTACTTCCTTCCGCATCGACACCATTGTATGATTCTGTAACAAATAGAGCAGGAATTCCGTGACGGTTATTTTCTATAATATACATTTGAAGTTTATTGTTGAATTTTGCGGCTTCCACCGGACTCATATGTTCTCCAGGATTTTTTATTCCGGCAATACCCAATTTGAGTTTTTCTATTACTTTTTCGGAAAGTTTTAAGTTTCCATTCTCGTCGGATTCCACCCCAATATTGGCATGAAAAATACGCATTTGTGCCACCTTTTCCTCTAAGGATAATAAGGGTAGTAATGCCTCAACACGCTCATCTATTGATAAATTTGGATCCCTATAATCTTTTGCAGGTTCTTCTTTACAAGAATTCAACAAAAGACCAATTAGGCTTAAGGATAAAACAAGTAATCTCTTCATTTACGTTTGTTTATTATTATCTATAATTTACTTTTAAGATCATTTAAATCTAAATCTGTTTACTTTCAATTCGCCATTTGGTACAGGTTTAAAAACCAAACAAAGGGTTTGTCCATTATACAAGCCTATTGTTTCAAAACTTTCTTTTTTAAATGCTCTTGTATTGTTGGCTTGAAATTTACAAGTTGCCAAAAGTTTACCGGTTGGAGAACCTTCATGAACTTCAATTTCATTTGTTGAAGAAGATAAAATTTCAAATTCTATTCCCTTTTTTCCATTTAAATTTTGAATGTTTGGATAAACTGCATACCCCTCATCTTTTATTGATTCCATAGAAAAACCACCAACGGTATTTTCGGTTTTATGAAGACCATCAGCCTTAAAATAATCTTCGGCTTCTATATCATTGTTTGCGTTGTATTGGCCAACTCCAGTGCCATCAACCCTAATTGGAGCAATGGTTCCATCATCTTTATAATGAACATAACTAATAAAAGTATCTCTAAACCACCGATTTCCTGTTTGACTTATATCGCAATATGCAAAATACCATTGGTTATGCCATTCAAAAAAAGAACCGTGTCTGCCTTGTAAAAAACCATTGGGCCAAGTTGGATCATCAAATCCTTCAGCAAAACTACTTTCCTTGATAATGGTGTCTACATAGTCATAAGGACCATAAAGGTTGTCGGACATGGCATAAAAACAACCCCAAGACAAATAATACTTTCCTTTATATTTATGCACAAAGGGTTTGTCATCTGTAGGCATTTCTTTATTTTTTCCATCCGAGTTATACGGTCCTCTAGGGTTTGTAATGCTTATTTTCTTTGGGCTTTCTGCGAGACTGATCATATCGTCATTTAATTTAGCAATATAATAATCCCAAACGCCAAATATGATAAAATGCTCTCCTTCATCTTCAAAAATAGCCATGTCGTATTCATGTGTTGGCGTTAATTCTGAGGTCAAAATTGGTTTGCTAAGAGGGTCTCTCCACGGACCAACAGGAGTATCTCCAACCACAACTCCCGTTTGCTCATTTCGTTCTGAAAAGTACCAGTAATATTTACCATTTTTATAGCCTACATCAGTTGCCCAGCAACCTGTAAAGTCTTTCCCGATATAAGTATCTTCTGGCTTCAAAACACTCCGTTTTGTCCAATTTACCAAATCCGGCGAAGACCAAATCCACCAATCCTCCATAACAAAACCATTATTCTCAATTGATTTATCATGAGAAGCATATACATAGGCTGTATCTTTAAAAATATGGATATGTGGATCATTTAAACCTACATTGGGCACAATTGGATTTTGTGAAAAAACAAAATCCGCTATTAGTAAAAAACCAATAGAAATGATACTTTTGATGTGATAATTAAATTTCATGTAAACGAAAACTTTATTCTTAGCATAGTTAAATTTTATTTCAAAAACTCTTCCATTGGGATGATTTCATCGAATTCTTTAATTTGAATGTTTCGGTAATAAATTTCTGCTGTTTCCGATTGCAAGCCAATTATTCCTTCACTAATACTGAGGTCTGTAGCCATATTTACCACCTTGCCATTTAATTTGTGAATTGCGTACTGATTTCCCATGACAATAACTTCACATTGATTCCATTTACCGTTCAAACCGTTATAAGGCGCATTCGCTAAAACAGCTTGCTCTCCTTTTTTAAAAACTTGCGGTTTACCTCCATTTTGAGGTAATTCAAAGGTGCCGTTCTCATTGGCATACCATTGTAATTTTGTGCCCTTAGGTGCCCAAAAATCTCCTGTATGATTTTTGTTTTGGGTATGATCATAACGCACCTGATACTCAATGCCAACCGGCCATATCTTATCATCAGTTACATGGTAATACATACCCGCATCATATTGAAATTGATCAAAGTTATTATAAATCTTAGTCCCCCATTTGTATTCAAACTTGAAAATAAATTTACTGTACTTTTTGTTGGTATAAAACATGCCATGGGTCGCATTTTCACCTGTATTAAGATTTAGACTATCGGGCATGTTTTTAAAAACATGTACCATACCATCTTCTATAGCGAACACCTGTTTAGCCATTTCTTGATCATTATTTTTAAGTTTGAGGTGCCATCCGTCCCAATTCTCACCATTAAAAACAGGAACAAAACCTGCAGAACTTCCCTTCTTTTTTGATGTCCCACAGCTCAGAAATAAAATAAAAGTGATTAAACCTAAGTAAAGAAATATTGCTTTATTATGTTTCATAGAGTGAATTTTTATCAATGTTTAAAAAACTTTTTTTTATCCAGGCACTAAATAATGTTCATCTAATTATTTACAGCCAATTTCACTTAGTGCAGAATTTTGCGCAACAGACAAACTTTTGTCTGTTTTAAACAAAACAAATTGATCTATAGCATGAAATTTGGACCTTCCGGATATTTCAATATCATAGACGCCCGCTGTATCAAATTTTGCAAAAATATTATATGGATCATTGTCATTTGTATTAGATCTCCAAAACCATTCGCTCAAATTGTTCATATAAACTTTAAACCAACCATTTGAACTTGAGCCCTCAGGATTTGGAGTTTTACCAGAACCTTTTGGATATACAAGCTCTCCAGTACCTGCTTTTTCGCCGTAAAAATCAGCTGCATCTGGAATTCTAAGCCAAGAATCATTGTGCTCGGTATTGTTAGTCCCTTGGGTAATTCTAGAACTCCAAACGAACTGATAAGTTCCTGGATTATTGATTTGTACAGAAAACTTAATCACACCAACACCAGGTGTATTAAAATTATCATTGCCTGACCAAACGAGATAACCTTCGCCTTCAAAACCACTAAGCGTGTTTTCAGTTTTCCATCCATTATCTGTAACACTCGTATTTTCAATATCTACTCGTATAATTCCATCTTTTTCATTGTACAATTTACCTGAAAGACAAATATTACCTGCTTCTTCCTCCTCTATTTCTTGAATAACTTCCATTTCATCATTTGAACTATCATTGCAACTTGTTAAACTTAAAAACGCTGCATAAAACAACAACCACGCGATAGAAAAAATGAACCTACCTTTAAAAAATAATCTTTTCATATTTAATTTAAAATTTATTTATTTTTATTCGAATAGATCACTTCTTTTGAAAACTTTATTTCTACCGGCCCTAACAAACCTGAGGGCATAAGCGGGCTATCCTGCTTATAAAATGGAGCCGTTGTAAAAGTTGTTCTTTTACCTGAAGGTCTGGGTTCATTATTTACATACCAATCTGGCATTTTCCCTTCCGGACGATATCCTTCAATTTTGTAATTACCATCATTTGGTGGATATCTTTCATCACCAATTAGTCTGTTCGACCATTGGTTTGTCAATTCAATTTTTAAGGTATTTTCTCCAGATACCAAATACTCAGAAATATCTAATTCAAAAGGATGCATCCAAGAAATAGCCACTTGTTTATTGTTTAACCATACATTGGCAACAATATAAACCTTACCCAAATCCAAAACGGCCTTGATATCTGTTTTCAATAGTTCTTGAGGAATAGTAATTGTTTTGACATAGGTGGCGGTACCACTGTAAAAGTTGATTGAGTCTTTTGGATAATCTTTCCAATCTACCAAAGAATCCATTTTGATTGAGCCACCATATCCATTTTCTTTTTTAAACGTAACATCCCAAGAGCCTTCAATTTCAAAATGTTCTGGAAGATCGGATACCGATAGATCCCAAGATTTTCCAGATGATAACGAAATATTATAATTTCCGTTTTTATAAATCCGCGCTTTAAGATCATCTCCTTTAGAAAAAGAAAAATGGATATCTATATTTGGTTTCGTCACAGATTCGATTCCTTTAGATTCTTCTCTAAAAACGACAAATGTAGATTCTTGAGGCGCCAGTGTAATACTTGTTTGTGTAGAACCATTTTTATGATGGACAAAATCTGCTTTTCTGGTAATCATTCCATTTATTGGATTCCATAATTCTGGAATTTTATTGGGAACTCTGAAAGAAATATCAAATATTTTGGTAGCGGAAGTATCGGCATTAAAAAAGAAATAAATATCTTCATTTTCTGTTTTTCTATGGGTAAAATCAATTGCCTCATCCTTGTTTACAAGTAAATCAGGAATGATGCCACACTCTAAAAGTACAGTGTTCCAATCTGAGACAGGCTTCACTAATGGAGCCAATTTTTTTTGTACAACTAAAAATGCTTTTTTGTCTTGTTCAGAATTTTGATACCCTGCCAGATTTTGAGGCACCTCACCATAAACAGGAAAACCACTTTTTGCGATATCATATATTCTTTGCACAGTTAAAAGAGACAGTTTTTTGGTGTTTTTTAAAAGTAACATCTTATAATTTGTCCCTTCGGGGAGCAATAATCCATCCCCCTTAAGTTGAAGTCGGTTGAGTAGAACATCGGTATTGACATTGTCAAAGTTGATTGTTTTGGGGACCTCGGGTTCAATATCATTTCTGTAATAAGAACCATTCGGCGCGCCCTCTCCAATATATACCAAAACATCTGAAACCGGATTTCCTTGGCGAAGCATAAAAGATCCTCTTGCAATGTATTGAAACCATGCCGCTCCAGCATTTTTCCACCAAGTTTGGGTGCGGTCAAAATGAAAACCCCATCTATTCATTGTCATTCCTGGCTCTACCTGTGTATTGGCCTGATGAGCAAATCGGTGAAACATAAATTCATTGATGCCATAAGTCCATGCCAAATCTCCAGAAGTTTTTGCCATGGCAGGATGACCCTTCCAGTTTATTTCTGGCGTTGAGGTAAAAGATTCTGCAGATATAATTGGTTTGCCATAAATATGAGCCGATGAAACTGCAGATGCTGTTTGGGTAATGGGACGGTTCATCCAAAATTCGCCCATGGGAATATCTGTAACTCCTCCAATATCCAGATCGTTCAAAGGACCAAAACCATAGGGCTCAATATAACTTTGCAGTCCGTCCGCATTGCAGAGTTCTGTAAAATATTCAAAGTAGTTTTCTGTCATTAAATCGGAAATCACTTTTCTAAAATCAGAGAGTATAGCATCAGAGGCTTCGGTACTTTCTACAAACTTACCGGCAACTAATGGTAAAAATGGAATGAAATCGTATCCTTTCCTACTTTTAAAAATTGAATCAAAATCTTCAGTCCAATTTTGGCCACCCATCTCATAACTATCAATCTCAGCATATTTTAGAGCAGATGAGCTGGTATTGTTGACTACTTTTTTTACAAAGGCATCATAGTGATTTTTAAAAGCTGTCCTGCTGAGTTTATCTACTTCCAAACCTCTTCCTTCATCAGATGAAGGATTATTGAAAGCACCTGTTGATGTATAACCAAATCGTAAGATTGTCCAATTCCCTTGAGGAAGATTAGTTCTTAAAACGCCATTATTATCAATGTCTTCATTGAGAAGTTTAATTTCATCAGGATTGATGATCATCGAATTATCTGTCATCCCAATAGGTGCTAAAGCATGGTCTTCTGTTCTTGCGATGGCTGTTCTGCCCAACGCATTGTTTATGGTAAATACGGAAGATAATTGAACCTCTTTGATGGTTGTTTGTTGGTTGAACTGTAATCTAAAATATTTCGACCCTATTGCCTCAAAATGATCATTGATTGCCCATTCACCTTTTCCTGTTCGTACTTTAAACAACTCACGAATATCTTTAAAGTTTTTTCCATCTTCTGAAGTTTGTAAGATGGCCGTTGCATGGCGATCATTAAAGATGATCTTAACAGATCGAATGTCTTTTTGTTCCTCAAAAGAGTACTGAATCCAAGGATTTATTTCCCCCACTTTAGAAATTGTGGTTTCATTATCTATCTTTCCATCAGAAATTATGTTTATGTTTAAATTAACATCGGAAGCCGAGATCTCTACTTTATTTTTAGCATCATCGATTTCAGCACCCAAACTAGGATAGGCCAATACGGCAATGTCTCTATAAAAATTTTCTCTTTTACTCGGTTCGAGTAGTTGTAATTCTATTTTTTTTCCTCCTTGCACTTGAATTTCGCTCCAAACCACCATTTTCATAGATTCCTCCGCAGATACCCAAGGTCCGCCGCTTGCCGACCAACCATCACAATTGTGAACACCAAAAGTTAAGCCCAAACGCTCTGCCTCATGGGCTGCATGGCTAATCATCTCATGATGTTCAACCGAATTGTATTTTATTGGTCCATTTGGAATTCCCTGGGTAATATTAAAGAGTAAAAGTCCTCCCAACCCAACCTCGGCCATTGATTCCAAATCCTTTGTCAGCCCCTCTTTTGTCATATTCCCACTCATTGCATGCATCCATGTTTTGGGTTTAGAATTCTGAGGTGGATTTTTAAATCCTTGTTCTAAATCTGAGGGTAAATTTCCCTTTTCTTCGCAAGAAGAAAGTAAACCAAATGAGCAAAAAAGTAAAAGATAAAGGAAAAACCTAAAACTTCTGATGGTGTTTGTTTTCGCCTTTTCGATAATTAAGATAATTATTGACATTTCTCAGATAATAATCTACCAAAATAAGATATAGCAGATTCTAGGGCATCCTGTACTATCTTGTTTTTAGCCAGAGAATGAAGAATATCAGTAACTAAAAAAACACTTTTAAATCTAATTTGTAACTGAAATTTTACGCACAGTGTGAATAGAAACTGGTCCAACTAAGCCAGACGGCATCAAATCATCATTTTTATTATAAAAAGGGTAAGCAGAAAAAGTAGTTCTTTTGCCTGCAGGCATTGGTAAATTATCGGTGTACCAATTTGGCATGTTAGGAATTTCATTGCCATAAGAATCTATTGAGTACATGTCAGTTCTCTCGTAATGTTCATCTCCAATTAAACGATTCGTCCATGTATTCGTCACCTCAATTTCTAAGCTATTCTCACCTACTTTTACAAATTTTGAGATGTCAACTTTAAAGGGTGCAACCCATAAGGTTGATACTTCCTTACCGTTAAGTATTACCTTGGCAGCAATATTGACTTCTCCGAGATCTAATATTAGCTTTTCATTTTCTTTTATCTGACTTTTTTTTATGGAGAAACTTGTTTTATAATTCGCTGTTCCTGAGTAATGTTTAATATCAAAATTAGAAGATGTTGTCCAATCAAAAAGTCTATCAACCTTAAGTTGGTCAATATCTGATTCTTCTGAAAAAGCAATTATCCATAGGTTCTTTAATAAACTTGCCTGTGCCAAATCGGTAACATCAACGTTCTTCTCTTGACCAGAGAAAAATTTGATCGAATAATTTCCATTCATAGACACATCCATATCAATTCCTTTTTTCCCATTATAACTAAAAACCGGTGCGTCTGATGCCAAAGTCTTTAGATCAATTACATGTTCTTGGTCTACATTAGATTTTCTAAAAACAATAAAAGTTGACTCAGCTCCCTCCAGTACCAATGACATTTGAGTTCCTTCTTTGTTATTCTTAAAATAAGCAATTTGTTTGGTTTCACCCGTCATAGGATTCCATAATTCAGGTATTTTCCCTTTTAATGAAAACTGTAGATCTATTTTATGTTTTATTGAGTCTTGATTTGAGATAAAATATATTTCTTCATTTGGTGTGGAACGATGGATATAAGGTAAATATGATTTTTCATTTTTTGCCACCAAATCGTACTGAATGCCATTTTCTTTAAACACATTATGCCAATCAAAAGTGGTAAAGGTTTTTTGTTTTTGCCAAATCTCGTCTAATAGTTTATTAAACAATATTTTATCTTGCTCTGTATTTGCATAACCCGCAATTTTATGAGGTCTTTCGCCAATAATAATAATCCCTTTCCCTGCCAATTCATGAATTTTTAGCAAAGTATTGAGCGTAAGCCTTTCACAATTATGTAAAACCAATGCTTTATATTTTGTTCCTTCTGGGAGAAATAATTCACCATTCTTTACCTTAACTCTATTGAGCAAGGCATCTGTACTAATATTGTCAAAATTAATTTCTACAGGAATTTCAACGGAAAAAGAATTTCTTTTTGTGATAGAATTTGGTGAACCTTCACCAACGTAGATCAATAAATCGGAAACTGGATTTCCTTGTCTTAACAAATAAGAACCGCGTGCGATATATTTAAACCACTCGGCACCAGCATTTTCCCACCAAGTTTGTGTTCTATCTATATGAGACCCCCATTGACTCATCGTCATACCCGGTTTTACGTGTGTATTAGCCTGATGAGCGAAGCGGTGAAACATAAATTCATTAATGCCTAAAATCCACGCCATATCGCCAGTTGTTTTTGAAAAACCCGGATGACCTCTCCAATTAATGTTGGATTGTGCAGAAAAAGATTCTGCCGAAACAATTTTTCTACCATAAATTCTAGCACTCGAAACAGCAGTTTCTGTCTGATAACGTTGATGCATCCAAAACTCGCCCATTGGAATATCTGTTTCCTTCCCGGCATCTAATTCATTAAATGGCGCATTAAAACTATAGGGTTCTATGTAACTTATAAGTCCATCATTATGGGTTAGTTCCGTAAAGTACCCAAAATAATTTTTTGTGATTAAATCGCTGTTCAATTTTCTTATTTCCCACAATATTTCATCGGAAACTTCTGCACTTTCGACTAATTTTCCTGAGTAAAGAGGTAAAAATGGAATAATAGAATATCCATATGTTTTTTCAAAAATAGAAGCATAATCGTCAGTCCAATTTTGACCGCCCACTTCAAAGCTGTCAATTTCTAAATATTGTAATGCGTTTGGCGCTGTATCTTTTGAATTTTTCACAACTTTGCCAACATAAGCATCGTAATGAATTTTTAGTGCTTTTTTATCCATTTTATCTAACTCCAAACCTCGGCCCTCATCTGAAGCGGGAGAATTTACCGCACCAGTTGTTGTAAAACCAAAACGCATGACGGTCCATTTTCCTTGAGGTAAATTTGCTTTGAGTAAACCATTTTGATTCATAAGAGAAGTCAAATCTAAGATGGTGTTCTTTTTAATAATTTCAACGCTTTCATCGGTCTTGATTGGGGCGAGCCTATCATTTTCTATTTTAAACAATGAAGTTTTTGCTAAATAATTAACGTAATTCATTCTTTTACTGAATCTTAGCTCCATAATTTCGTAATCATCTTCTGTTTCAATTCTAAAAAAACGCGCTGTGATTTCCGGAAAACTTTCTTCGATTGCAAATTCTCTTTTGGATAATCTTTTCAGATCAAAAGTTTTTACTTTTTTAAAGTCAACCCCATCATCAGAGCAAAACAACGTAGATTTTCTGCTTCCGGCAATGGTTTTTGTCAAGGCCATATGGATAGATTGAATACCATAAGGTTTACCAAAATCAAACTGAATCCAATTTTTATTTTCCAGTGAAGAGTGTAAAACCGTAGGTTTATCCCAATTTCCATCAGAAATGAGCCCGGTATCCAATTTTAAATCAGAAGAAGTAATTAGAGGTTTTATCTTGTTATCTTCCAATTCAGACGAAAAAGCGGGGTACGCCAAAACAGCTACATCTTTGTAAAAATCTTCTCGAGCTGTTGGTCTATTAAGGTTCAATAAGACTTCTCCTCCATCCACAATTTCCTCAGTCCAAACAATCATTTTCATGGAGTTTTCCGGAGTAATCCAAGGACCCCCACTTGAAGTCCAACCATCACTATTATGTACACCAAAACTCAATCCTAAGCGCTCGCACTCTTCGGCAGCGTGTCTTATCAATTCATGGTGTTTATCCGAATTAAAAAGAACTTTCCCTTTGGGAATTGTATGCGTGACATTAAAAAGTAAAATACCTCCAATGCCTACTTTTTGAATGGCATCCAGATCCTTTGTTAAACCCTCTTTAGACATATTGCTACTCATGGCGTGCATCCAGGCTCGGGGTTTTGCGCGCTCAGGTGGATTTTTAAAATTCTCTTCTAAGGATTTTTCTTCTTGCCCAAAAAATGGCCATGAGCCAAAAAAAACCAAAAGAAAAATAAAACAGTATTTTATGTTTTTCATTTTTGTGAGTATATCTTGAAATTTTCATAAAATGCAGATCTTGCAAACATATGCCTTAACCCCACTCTACCCTCTATAATTGGTTCTTTTAAAGTGAGATCCCAACAAAATAATTCATCTTTATCATCTCCTTGTACCTTAAAAAAAAGTTTTTCTTTTGTCTTGAGCACGGTTATATGATATGTTACATCCGTTTTAAAAATACCCTTTAAATCATCATATGATGGATCTATAACAAGGTCTTTAAAAGTCAATTCATTTGTCACGGGATACCTTCTCGCTCTAACATATTCCTTTCCATTAGAAAAAGCGGCATAACTAATATGGAGTGCATTCATGTTGTTGAAATATGTAGACATCGAAGGTACCTTTCTCAGGTCATTCCATTTTGAAATATCTTTTTCATAAGGCGTAACTCCTTTTCCAGTTGCTTGAAGGTATATTATGACGACATATTTGTTCATCGTGTCTTTTTTAGTGAAATCAAATTCAACTTTCACATTACCTTCAAAGGAATCATTTGTCCAAAGTACCGCATGATGTGAGTCATTGCCCTCTTTTGGACCTGCGCTAAATAAAAAGCCATTACTTTTATTGACTACCTTGGCAAGCTTTCCATCTAAAAACCATTGCTCTTGCCATTTTTTATTAATATTTTGTTCAAATGAAAGTGTCCAATTTTCCGCTTTAATTAAATCTTTAAATTCCACAATTTCATCTACTGCTATTTGACTAAAAGCTGAGATTGACCAAAGAAATAAAAAAAATAATCCTATTTTTTTTGACTTAATTGATCTATATTTTTTCATCAACCCCTTATTCATTTTAAGGTTATTAGTAGATAAATCTTTTTAGAAATTATTTCGTTATCTGCTGTTATATGTAAAAATAGATTCCATTTCTAAATTTTCTCATTATTATTTCATTAGAAACTTCTTTATTCCCATTGAGATCATTCGTCCGATGTAACTATTAATAAAATATTCCTTATTGATTTTATCTGTTTTAACAGTATTTGAACTTTCAATTAGAATATAAACAGTTAAACCTTTTACTTTCAAGGACCTCATCAAACATACAAGAGTATATTAATTTATGTCATATTCCAACAAATGAATAGGTTGAGCTTGCCCACTACTCTCTTCCATTGCATAAAAAAACAATTTACCATTATCAAAATACGTATTTCCATGTCGGAATTTTGGTCCTGTCTTATTATGATAAATTACTTTCCAATCATTTGTTCCTTCTGGAGTGCTTTGTATTATTGGATATCCATTTTCTAATCCCACCAAAAATACGGTCTGATTAAAACTATACATATCCCCGATTGGAGTATCTATCACATGACTAAATTCTTTGTCTGACGCACTTTTAAAATAATGAACACCTTTCCCATTCAAGACTGAGATAAAGTGAATTGCACCAGATTCTGTCACCGTCCATGAAGGACCACTGGTAATTTTATTACCCATTCCGAGTTCAGTAGGTTCTCCTAATTTTAATGGCTTAGGGCTTTCGATCGGAAAATTTAGCAGTTCTCCTTGCGCATTATACCAATCGCCATCACCGCTTGGTAAATCGGAATAGGCATAAAACAAACCTGAATTATTGGTGTAAGCATTTGTAGGAAAATCTTTAAATCGAACGGAAAAACCTGTTCTAATTTTTCCGTGCAGGTATTTAAAACTTCCATAAATACTATATGTTTCTTGCTCATTTCCTTGAAATCCATTATTGAAATTAGTTGTTTTAGACCAACCGTTTTTACTGTATAATGCAAAGGATTGGTTTCCGTTTCCAGAACCTCCTAAGCGCCATACTGCAAAAAGTTCCCCATTATCATTTCTAAAAAAATTAGGGTAAGTTACTCTTTCATAATTTTCTCCAAGTTTTAAATAGTTTCTTTTGGGATTAAAGAGATCGATTGTAAACTCTTCATCAGAAACAATAGCGGCATTTGGTTTTGATATTCGATAATTAAAATAATCTTCAGGAAAATCCCTAGCGGAGTATGCATGCATGTCATACAGCAAATGGATGGTATTATCAACAGTGCTAATGCCAATTGCAATTGTATTATGAGAATCACCAATTTTTTTATTTCCTCGATACCCAATGTGGGTTTTAGGGAATTCTATTGTTTTCCAAATATCTTCTCCAATTTTTTTACGTGAAAGCATTACGTGCATATCGTCCATACCACCGCGATACCAGGTGACGAAAATATAACCATCCACCACGTCTATGCAATCGCCATGGGGTGTTATTCTTCTTCCAAAATGAAATTTCTCATCTTTTTTTCCTTCAAAATAAAGACCGCGATCCGTAATTTTTGTAGATTTTTTTAATTTTATTTGACTTTGGGCTAAAGGAATTGCGATAAAGTGTAAAAGTAAAATAAGTAATAAAATCCATTTTTTCATAACTGTATTTGATTACCTTATAAAGTTTCCGATAAACTTAAGTTCTTTATAGCCAGTTGCCATCCTGTGCTATCCTGATTTAGAGGAATTGACAATTGACAGATTTTACTCAGTCCTATTATACTCTCCAAACAAAAAAGTAAAATTTAAAAAATACGGAAACCTTTAGGATGCCTTCAAACCAAATCTGGCGTTGGTAATACAAAAAAAAAAGCTAGAACTGGTAAAAAAGCAATCTTTTACATTACTTTTTAAAATGAATTTACAACAAGTTTTATTTCATTTACACCAGGATAAAGTCTAATCGATCCAAAAGACAAATTTACTTTCTTCCCGTTTAACGTAATCACATCCTCAGTCTTTGCGTCAATTTCAAACTCTGCTACCATATTTGCAGGAATCTCAATCTGATAGGTTTGCGCCCTGGGCCCATTCACATTAAAATTTCCCTTTATTGTACCCAAAACTGTAGGCACCTCAATAGAACTACTATTTAAGTTACTCATCTGAGGTTTGATTGTCGCAACGCAAAATCCAGGGGTTTTTGGTCTAATACCCCATAATCCTCGGGGTATAGCATTTGCCGGTACTGCTCCCCAAGCATGATTCCAATCTAAATTATTCTTGTACTTCAAGTCCCAAGCTTCAAGTGTGATCGTCGAACCAACGCGTATCATATTATACCAACTTCTTTCTGAGGTACTGGATAATAAATCAAGCGCATAATCTGCTTCTCCCGCATTGTAGAGTCCATCCATCAAAAACTGAGAACCATATACGCTACAAGCCATACCCCGAGATTTTATAAATTTAACTACAGATTCAAAGTTCTCTGCTGGAACCATTCCGAATGCCAATGGCATCATATTGGCGTGTAAAGATGCATGATCGGTTCCGATGCCATCGATATAAATCCCTCGTTCTTTGTCAAACATATTTTCATTTAAAGCCTTTTTTACTTTAGCGGCTCTCAATTCAAAGTCTAAAGCCTCTTGTGTTTTACCTAGCATGCCAGCAAATTCTGCCATGATTTTCATGTTTTCATAAAAAAAAGCATTAATTACTGTGTTATAAGGTTGAAAAATGAAGCCATCTCTTTCACCTAAATTGTTCGGGTCTCCGCCCCAACCTGCAGATGGCCAATCGACAATATCTGTTAATGGTTTACTGTAACCCTCTTTAAATCCAAGCTTGTACATAAATTCTGGCGTTACTTTTTCTGAAGTTATCAAACCCTCCTCATTTGAAAGTTCATATAGCGTTTTGTGTTTTAAGGCTTCGTAGTATTTTTCAATAAGTTCAGTATTACCTGTATACATATAATCCGCATAAAACAATAAGGCAACATGTTGTTGCCATTCTGTTGGCCAAGTTGGATGTTCCATAAAGTACTCTATGGTTCGTCTTGCCATGGCATATTCTCTATCGGTTGTATAGTGGCTTAGTTGATTTAAATAGGCATCTGCTTCATAGGGAATTCTCTCTCTATCACCATCTACATATAAACCATTAAAAGTTGTCGCTTTTATAGAATATTTACACAGATCCCAAACTTGATTCAAAATATCATTATCGCTTTGAAAACTACTTGCATCTTCATCCCAATAGGTATGGTACACCAGTTGTTCGATATCATCTGCCACCATTGTTTCTTGGGCACCTTCTATTTCTGCATATCTAAATGGCATTAGTACCGGAAATCCCTTTGGCAAAGGAATTGCCTTATCGGGCAATGTATTTCTTACATCAGGTTTTATCGCAATTTGATAATTCGTTTTACCAGGTTTTACGTCTACCGTCACCTCTTGATAACGAATATGACTCTTTTCAAATGGTTTTCGATTGATATTTTTACCCTCTAATTGTTCTCCAATTCTAACTGTTAAGGTATGTGGTTTTTTAGCTTTGTATTGAAAATCTATTGTTGAAAATGCCGCCTTACCAAAATCTATAAAATAGAAATCGCCTCTTTTTTCAAAGTTTGCCGGTTTTATTTTACTCAGTACAAACTTATTTTCGGTAGAAATCATATAATTACTGCTCTTCCCTATTGTAAACTTTTGCGCTTCAGAATAATCTACCAGGCGATTGTCTTCATCCCAAATTCTTACTTTCCAGTAATAGGTTTTTCCTATTCCAAGAGGGCTACCATTGTATTCTATATTACTCGAAGCATTTGTGCGTACTTGTTGGCTATCCCAAACATCTCCATTATTGCTATCTATAATTTCTTTAGTTGAGGCTACCAAGATCTGATAGGCAGACTGAAACCTAGACTCTGCAGGAACTGTCCATCCAAATTCTGGTCTATTATCTAAAATTTCAACTTCTGTACTTGGATCTCTGATGAGCTCAACGGTCAAATCTTTTGGGGCCGATCTGTATTTATTACTATTTCGTTTTATGAGTTCATCGCATTTAATTCTTAAGGCAGCAGCAATTTTTTGATGTTTTTTATCTCCAATAAGGTTTTTAATTTCTTTTGGGTCATCTTTGAGGTTATACAACTCTTCTATGGTTTTGTCGTTTACATATCTAAAGTATTTCCACTCTTTGGTTCGCACCCCTTCACTTGGTGGTATTTGACTAAAATCCCAAATATGCTCAATAAGAACAGTATCTCTGCCAATGGTATTGGTTTCTCTATTCACAATAGACATTAAACTTTTTCCCTGCCATGTTTTGGGAGCTGAAATTCCCGCAATATCTGCAATTGTGGAGGGTATATCAATATTCAAAGCCATATCACTAATATCTTGGTGTTTCTTTATTCTTGGATCATAAACAATTAAAGGAACACGAATAGAGTTGTCATACATAAGCCATTTTCCTGCTAATTGGCGTTCTCCAAGAAAATAACCATTATCACCCATCAAAATAATCACCGTATTATTGTTTAAACCTTTTTGCTTTAGCTTTTCTCTGATTTTTGTAATCTCCATGTCAATTCCAGAGATCATGCGGTAATATCCTTTAAGACTATGCTGATATTTTTCCGGTGTGTCATAACGCCATGTCCAACGAAGCCTATTAAAACCATCTCTCACCATTTTAGGTTGAGCTAAAAAATATTTATCATCACCTAATTCTGGCTCCGGTATGGTGGTATTTACCAGAAGATTATTAGTGCTTTCTTGCCAGAAATATTGATCCATTGCCGAGTCATGGGCATGAGGAGCACTAAAGCTTAGTGATAGACAAAATGGTCTATCGGTTGAGACCTTATCAATAAAATCCAGCGCTTTTTGACCCGTATATCGGGTTAAATGAACAGTATCGTTCCCTATAGTTTTATAAAAGTACCCTCTCTTATCCTTGTATTGATTATTTCTATCATAAGATTCGTATTCATCGAACTGCTTATCTA
Source organism: Namhaeicola litoreus (assembly GCF_042679565.1). Taxonomy (NCBI): domain Bacteria; kingdom Pseudomonadati; phylum Bacteroidota; class Flavobacteriia; order Flavobacteriales; family Flavobacteriaceae; genus Namhaeicola; species Namhaeicola litoreus. Next base: position 1,153,444 of record NZ_JBHTMY010000003.1, read on the forward strand.
AATCGTCATACCGCACACCATATTTTCCATAGAAACCTGTATAGTAGCCATTATTTTTCAGAAGTGCAGGATAAGAATTTGCCATATATTCTTCTCTTACATTGCCGGTTTGAAAATTAAAGTTATGAGATCGTTCGTGCAAACCAGTTAAAATACTGGCTCTACTTGCCGCACAAATAGGTGTAGTGACAAGAGCATTTGTAAAGTATGTGCCAGATTTTGCCAAATTATCCATTTCTGGTGTTTGAACAAATTTATTCCCAGCATAACCAATCGCATCAAAACGCTGATCGTCTGTTAGAATAAAAATAATGTTTGGCTTTTGATCTAATACTGAATCACTCCGTTGTGCAGAAACAGCCAAAGAATAAATCAATATGTTAACAAATAAAAAGAAGTATTTTACCATTTTCATAGACAGGTGTTTAGTCATGATGCATATGCTTTACAAGATAATAGATTACCACTAATTCAAACATAATTTATCTGTATTTATCGCTCATCCTGTACTATCCTGAACAAAAACAAAAAATCCCTTTCAAAATAAAATGAAAGGGATTCTAACTATTTAATATATAATGAACTCTAATTAAAATGGTACTTTTCTAACGTAATCTTGAATAATATGGCCAATACCATCTTTGAAAACATAGTTATGTCTCAAAACATTTTCATTTGCTCTCGTAGAGGGCAAATCTGGTGAATCATTAATATAAAGTCTTAGCCTTTCATCTCTTCGGAAGGTAATTTCACCATCACTTCCTGGCAATAAAGTTTGAAAGGAATAATAGGTTCCATAGACTTTTAATGGATCATTCTGAGCGATATAGGTAGTTACAATATGGTATTGTAAAAGTCTCTTTAGCAACTCCACATCGGCATCTTGCAAATTTCCGGTTGATGAACCTGTCACTAATTCCAATATATCACCTCCCCCTGTAAATGCATTGTTATTTAGTAAAATATAGGTCCGATTGGGGTCAGAAGAACTGAATTCTGATTCCATCCCAGCTATTTGAATTGCTTCAATTAAATAATCAAATTCTTCACCGGCATACTCAGCAGGATTTGTGGCTCCCGGAGTAGTTCTGGTTTGAATCCAGTCCCATGCTGTCAGATCAGGAAACCCCTGTAAAACAGGAATTTCAGCCTCAAATTTAAATTCTTCTTGAATCTCTAAATCACAACTTATCATCGCAATTAAGAAGAGAACCAACAAACTTTTGATAAAATATATGTTTTTAATTTTCATGATTTTATGTTTTAAAAGTAAAACTTAATTTTAATTATATCCCGGTGTCTGTTCTAACAAGGGATTATCGATCAAATGGTCTTGGAAAATTGGAAACAATAGTGTTTCAGCTGTTTGCCCATTAATCGGCCCCATCACTTCTACCGCTTTATCTGTTCTGATTAAATCCCACCATCTCTTTCCTTCTGATAAAAGTTCCAACTGACGTTCATCCAAAATAAAATTCTCTAACTCATCAACAGAAGCAAAATCATCTTCATTTACGGTTGGAAGTTGTCTCGCCTGCCTAATTTGATTGATTAAATCTACAGCTGCAGTTTTATTTCCCAATTGATTCTCTGCCTCGGCCAATAATAATAAAATGCCAGCGTATCGATAAAGTACAATATCAGTATCATCTATACTTGGACTATAATTTGTGGATTGATATTTTGCAACTCTCGCCTCTCCAATTGGATCACCTTCTTCTCTACTATCAAAATATCTCCAATCACCCCAAAGAGTAGTTCCATCAGGTTCGAAACCTCCTGGAGTAAAACCTGGATATTTAGCAACCCAAAGGGCTGAATCAGTCGGAAATTTTTCAATCCATTTGTTCTCTAGCGAAGGGGCTATATAGTATGACGGTAAACCCGCAAAGAAAAGAGAAAACACACCAGATCGGTCATTATCTTCGGTAAGGGAGAAACGGATCGACATCATCAATTCGGGACCTTCCATTATTTTTCCTCCAAAATCAGGATCATTATAGAACATATCATTCCAAGATTGGCGGTCATTCGTCAATCTATACTCCCCTGAAGCAACTATCTTGTCCAGTACTTGTTTTGCCTTGTCAAATTGTTTTAAATACATATACACATCTGCTTGGAATGCCCAAACCGATGTTTTTGAAAACCTGAATTTATTAGCAGGTTGTGTAATTAATTCTTCTGCTTTTAACATATCCGGTATCACTACATCATTCAATATTGTTGTTCCATCTGTTTTAGCCCTTATTAATTCTTGATCTAAGCCAGAAATTGCTTCAGTAAACAGAGGTACACCTCCCCAAACGCGAACAGCATCAAAATAGGCATATGCTCTTAACGCGTATGCTTCACCCAATAAACTTTGCGAATAAGACGGTATTTGTGGAATTTTCTCGATAGCTAAATTAGCTCTTCCAATCATTTGATATAAATCGTTCCATCTAAGAATACCTGCACTTGAAGGCTGTAAGGTATTAGTTAACAACTCCAAGGCCTCTCCTGTAGGGGTGGCAGAAGCAATATAACTGTCCCCACGAAATTCTCCCCACAAATAGTGCTTGGTTCTGTAGGTTTTTTGCATCGCGTCGTAAATAGCTGCTATACCAGATTCGGCATTACCATTGTTAAGCCAAAATTGCTCATCCGATATCTCACTATAAGGGCTTTCATCTAAAACATCTTCGCATGAACTTGCGAAAACCAATAGAAGAGCCACTGCTACAATTTTTTTCATTCTTGTTATATGTATCATTGCTGTTTTTTTAAATTGATTATTCGTTTTCATCCTAAATTATAAAGATATATTTACTCCTATAATTACCTCAGTTCGATTTGGATACCTCAGGTTGTCTACCCCGGGTTGCAAAGAATTTCCTCTGTTCCCCAATTCTGGATTGTACCCATCATAATTGGTCCACGTCAATAAGTTATTTAAAGACATATAAACACCGAAATTTTTCATCCAAGAAATTCTATCAATTGTGTGTTGAGCTATATTGTATTGGAATCTGATATTTCTTAATCTGATATAATCTCCACTTAAGATGTATTGAGAATTTGGACCTAAACGGTTTTGTGTTCTTCCTCTATCTAGAGAAGCAAATTCTGCAATATCTCCTGGTTTTGTCCACGCACCGGCAATTCTATCAGGACTTGGAGTTTCATTACTTGAATTTAAATCGTTACGCAATTGATCATATCTCTTATAGATATCATTTCCAAAATTGTAATCGAACAAAAATGAAAAAGAGAAATTCTTGATGGTAAATTCATTAAAGAAACCACCAAAATACTCGGGTAATCCATTACCAATAACTTGTCTGTCATTGGCTCCATCGATGTTAAAATCACCATTTACATCTTCCCAATAAATATCACCTCCGCGTAAGGTTCTGGATCCAACCCTTAATCTGTTTACATCACCAGTATATTCTTGACCATTTAAGGTATAATTAACAAAGTTACCCTCAATGTCAAAATTAGGACTTAGTTGTACTCCATCATTAGTAAAGGCATTAGACTCATCATAAGGAAAAACGCCTAAATTTCTGTAACCATACATATTTCCGATTGGTTCACCCTCCGAAATATAAAAATCACCATCCTGAAAGCCATCTTCATCTGCAAGCTCTTTTACTTCATTTTGCAAATAGGAAATATTGAAGCTGCTAAACCATTGAAAATTCTCACTTCTAACAATAGTACCACTCAGACTTAGATCAAAACCTCTATTTTCTACTGAACCAATATTTTTACGAACTTGAATAAAACCTGTTTCCTCGGGTAATGGTACATCGTATAACAAATCTTCTGTCGTTTTTTGCCATAGATCAAAAGTTAAATTGAATCTGTTTTTAAACATGGATAAATCGACACCAAAGTTAGTGGATATAGTGCTCTCCCAACCTAAATCCGGGTTTGCTAACTGATAAGTCGCTATCCCATTTGTACCATACCAATAACCTGGTTGGTAAAGCAAAAGAGATTCATAATTTCCTATTCTTTCATTCCCTGTTTCACCATAACTTGCGCGAAAAAGCAAGTTAGAAACTACAGTGTTCTCCATGAATTTTTCTCCACTCAGTCTCCATCCTACTTGAACTGAAGGAAAAACACCGTATTTTTTATCCTCACCAAATCTTGATGAACCGTCTCTACGAATCGTTCCTTTAATCAAATATTTCCCTTTATAATCATAAGCAAGATCTGCAAAGAGTCCTGTGAGTGAATGGCCTGCCTTAGAGGTTGTGGCATATCTCAATTCATCAACGTTATTAAATGTTTGCGGAAAATCAGACAAAAATGATTGTGCTCTAATATCGGAAAATTCCTCATCCCATTTTTGTAAAGAAAAACCTGCAATACCACTTAAATTGTGATCACCAAAACTTTCCCTATATGTTAAAAAGTTTTCGTGTAATAAGTCGTAACTCAAAGTTTGTCTTTCTCTACCATCTGGTGGTGTTCCAACTCTTTGTACAATAGTTGGGTTAAATTCATTTTGTTTACGCAATCTAAAATTGATCCCCAAAGTAGATCTAAACGACAGAGAAGGTAAGATTTGCCATTGCAAATAATTAAAACTTTGGGCTCTAAAATTGCGATCGTCTAAGGTTCTTTCATTTGCCTCGGCAATAGGATTTTGTCGCCCGGCAATTTCAGGAGTATAACTCCCATCAGGCTCGAACACTGGAAAATAAGGTATTCTTTCTGCAATCTGCTGGAAAACAGTATTTTCATTTAAACCTTTTTGAATTTCATAAGAAGCCAGCAATTTAGTTCCCGCCGTAAGGTTTTTAAATATATCTGCATCTATTCTTGCTAGAGAATTTATTCTTTTGTATCCACTATTAATTACAATTCCTTGTTCTTGTAGATATCCTGTATTCCAATAATATTTATTTTTCTCTCCACCTCCGCTCACTGCGACATTGATTTGATCTCTTCTACCTACCCTTGTAACCAATTTTTGCAAATCATTTGAATTGGCATAAAGTAAACTTAAGGAATCTGCCGGTCTAGTAACTGAGTTTGGATCTGTTCCTCCCCTTACTTGTTCATAATATATACGTTCATTAGAATTGGCTACGGGGATAGCGCTATTTAAAAAACTGTATGAACTTGCGGCATTGACATCTAAACGGGTTTGCCCCCCTTTGGTTCCGCTTTTCGTTGTAATAATCACAACTCCATTGGCAGATTTTGAACCGTAAATGGCAGCTGACGCCCCATCCTTTAATACTTCGATCGAAGCAATATCACTAGGATCTAAGTTGTCGATATCTTCTAATTGTTGACCATCTACCACATATAAGGGATTAACCCCACCTGAAAAAGTTGAAGTACCTCGAATACTTATTGATGAACCTGATCCCGGTCCACCATTTGATGAAATTTGCACCCCAGATAACCTACCCTGAATACCGTCTAATGCATTTACAGGTGTTGTTTGCGCAATGTCTTCAGATTTAATAGAAGCGACAGATCCTAAAATATCTTTCCTTTTTGTGGCAGCATAACCAACTATTACTACCTCTTCTAAACTCTGCGAATCTTCCTTTAAAATGACATCGATTACCGACTTAACACCAACACTTCTTTCAATAGTCTCGTATCCAACAAAAGAATAGACCAAAACATCCGAACCACTTTGTAATTGAATAGAATAGTTTCCCCCTAAATCTGTCACTACTCCATTTGAGGTTCCTTTTTGAATAATGTTAACACCTGGTAAACCGATGCCATCTAATTCTGTTACTTTACCTTTTACTGTTACCAACTGGGCTTGTATCGAAATACTCAGCAAAAAGAAAATAAAAAAAGACACCTTCATGAGATGCTTTTTAAAAAAATTGTCTTTCATAATCCCACATTTTTTGTTTTAATAATTTTGAATAATTGTATAGTTCTTTAACTAATAATCTCAATATTAGAGTTTTCACTTCTATTGACTATCCTGTTCTATCCTGCAAAATTTTGTGGTTTCTTTAGTTTTAATAAGAAGTATTGATTTAAATTTATGTTTTTTGCTAAATTGTAATTCAATTTTTCCAAATAAATATATTTTTAACAATCGTAAATAAAAGATGCTTTTATCTTTATTTTGGATAATGATGAATGATTTGAATTTTCCCAATCGAATACGTAGCAAATGGAACTGCATTTAACTTTTGCTAAACTTTTTAAGAGAACTATTTTTTAATTTAACGTTTAAAGTTTTAGATATTAAGAAACGTGGAATTTGGTAATATGGTCAAGTATTCTTTTCATTTACTTCATTGAAAAACATTATGGCATAAAATTTCAATAAATTGCCAAATAAATTGAACTAGAGCGGGTACTTATTTTAAATCTATCGGTGAGAAAAAACTGTCACTACTAGTGATAAAAACAGATATAAAGTAGCACTAAAGGAAATAATATGTTGGCATTCAAAAATATATTCGTCTAAAGGGAAAATACGCATGATTAAAAAGAAACCCATTTTGGTACTTTTCCAAAATGGGTTTCTTCATTAAACTAATTACTCAATTAAATATAATTCAATGCTATATTTTAAAAACTCCTACCATCCAGGATTTTGGGTTACACTTGGATTCTGAGAAATCACACTTGTTGGAATTGGCCACAAATAGTGCTTACTTTCATCAAAACTAGGTACAAAATCTGTTCCTTTTCTTACATCTATATAAGGTATCCCATCGATTACAGTAGATTCTACGCGAGCTCCAGGATATCTTGCCTGTGCGGCTTCGTCCCAGCGAATTCCATAATCTGAATCCCCAAATTCTTTTGGTCCCTGTTTCCAACGACGAACATCATGATATCTATGTCCTTCAAGAAACAACTCAACTCTTCTTTCCCTTCTAATTTCTATGATGAGAGATGAAACACCAACATCTGCATATCTTGGATCCATTGGAGGATTCATTGTAAGATGTGGCATAGCAACTCGATCTCGCAAGAGGTTGATACTAATATCGAGATCATTCTGGTCTATTGTTCCCAATTCCGCTTTTGCCTCTGCATAATTGAGGAAAATTTCTCCCAAACGCAGGCAAGGAGGTGAAACTATATGTTGGTCTCTAGGACGTTGTTCATCTTCCGCATTCCAATGTTTTACAACATGATACCCAGTATTAGATTTATTACGACCACCACTTTGGCCTACTAATCTTGGGTAATCAAAATTATCATTAGGATAATTTAACATCACCTTGTCTTCCGGATTGAGTACACATTGTCGCAACCTTGGATCGCGATTTACAAAAACATCTTCTATCTGGGCATCACCAGCATAATTGTCAGAAATTGAAATTGGCAATCCATCTGTGCAGAGAAAATCTTCGACGAAATTTTTTGTAGCGCCACCATTGTAATTCCAGAATAAGCGCGAAGCAAAATGGCTATTGATGAGAGACTCATATTTACGCCAGTAAATTACTTCTGGATTACCCTCTTGTGTTGTAGAAGATGATGCATATCTATAATCCGTTAAAGGATTTCCTGTTGAATAAAGTGAAAATCCACCCTCGTTCATAAGTTGGGTAGAGGCTTTAACTGATTCTTCTAACCAAAATGATGCATTCTGCAGACCGTGGTATTTTCTCCATGTCCCTTCGAATAGACAAATTCTGGATTTTACCGCTAGGGCAACCATTTTATCTACACGACCTGGATTTTCACCATTGCCCCAATCCGCAGGAAGCCATTCTATAGCGTAGTCTAAATCCTCTAATACCTTTTCCATTACAAAATCTCTACTATCACGAGGAGCATAAAGTTCAGGTGAATCTATGTTTAACACTTCTCCAATCCACTGAACATCACCAAATCGAGAAACTTTATCAGACATAAACCAACCTCTCATCAAACGTGCTTCTCCTTTGTAGCGATTCACATTATCTGGCTCTAAACCAGCTCTGTCATAATTAGCCAGACCAAAATTTATAGAACGTATCAAATCCCATCCTTTATAACCCATAATTCTAGGGTTATTTTCAACAAAGAAATTACCCGTTCTTACTTTATACATTTCTACGGCACGCGGATGAGTAGCCGCCAAATTATCGCTCATTTCATCTTGCCACCAAAGTCCTTCATAAAAAATAACACCAGGCCCCCTTCCAAGCCCCATCATGATTGGATAGATGTCATCATTCTTGACTTTATCATACAAACCATTGTTATAGTTTCTTATATCATTTTCACTTGACCAATAAGTCTCATTACTTACTTCGTCTAGCGGATATCGCTCCAAAAAATCGTCATTACATGACCAAGAAAGGAACAAAATAAAGATTAAAATAAATTTATATGCTTTCATTTTTTATGTATTTAGTTTTAAAAATTTAAGGTCATTCCTATACTATAAGTTCTCAACAATGGATAAGCTATAGAAGCATCAAAAACATATTCAGGATCAAGAGGTTTTCTTATATCAGAAGACTCCCAGAGATTTTGACCAGCTAGAAAGACTTTTAAAGTTGATATACCTGCTTGTTCAGTATATTGCGGTGGAATTGTATATCCAATGTTTAAATTCTTAAGTCTTATGTAGCTTGCATCTTGCAAAAATCTAGTTTGCTCAACATTGTTTTTAGCGTCTAACTGAGCTTCTGGAAAATAAGCATCTCTATTCTCTGGAGTCCAAGTGTTTTTTAACCAAGATTCATCACCATTATAAGATCTCCATGGGAAAAACCATGTCCAGTTCCCATTACTTGGATAATAATCTCTTTTTGCAACACCTTGGAAGAAAATATCAAAGGAGAAACCTTTGTATTGTAATCCACCATTTATACCATAAGAATATCTAGGAGTGGTGTTACCAATGATTTTTGTATCTCCGGGATCGTCCAGCGTGTTATTTCCATTACTAATCGCACCATCACCGTTTAAATCTGCAAATTCAATATCGCCAACTTTCCATCCATTTCCTAATCTATTTTGATCGGCAATACCGGCTAACTGATCTTCATCTTGAATAATTCCAATTGTTTCATAGCCCCAAATTTCTCCTATTTGCTGCCCTTTGTAGTATTCATTTAAAGCGCCTGTTGGATTTTCATATTTTGTGATCTCTGAAGTCCAATCGGCAAGATTAAAATTCAAATAATAATTCAGATCATCAGCAATATTATCTCTCCATTTCACAGATACTTCCCATCCTTTTGTTCTTAAATCGGCACCATTTTCTTGGGGTGGATTTGCACCGAGTGTTTCGGGATAAATTCTTCTAAGAAGCATATCTCTGGTATCTCGAGTGTAGATATCAAAAGACATATCCAATCTGTTCTTGAGCATAATAATATCGAGTCCAAAATTAGAACTAACTACCTTCTCCCAAGTCAAAGACGGGCTCACCAAACCTGGGGGTGATACCATGGGAATCTGGCCTGAGGAAAGAACAAAATTTGAAGTAGATACGTTTAAGGAAGGAATATAGGGATAAAAATTATTCCCAAATGTTTGGTTACCCAATTCCCCGTAAGAATATCTTAATTTAAGGTTGTCCAGCCAATCATCTGTTCCGGCCATAAAACTTTCTTCAGAAATTCTCCAGCCCACAGAAAAAGATGGAAAAAATCCGAAACGATCATCTTTAGGAAATCTCGATGTCCCATCATATCGGGCACTAGTTTCAAAAAGATATTTATCTTTATAACTATAATTAAAACGATAGAATAAACCTCGGATGGCAAGTTCTGATTTTCCTCCTGTAATAAAGCGAGTTCCCGTGGTTGCACTAATGTCTATGATATTAGGAGAAACCAATTGATTCGCATCACCTCGCACATTTGTATTCAGGCCATATTCCTGGTTATAACCTGCCATAAACTTGAAATAATGATTTTCAAATTGATCCAAGGTATACTCAGCAAAAGCATTAAAAACATAATATTGGTTGTAATCTCTTGAAACATCAATTGTATTATCTCCTTGAATAACTATCGGATTTGTTTGTTCTAAATCTTGACTAACGGTTTCGAAAGCTGTTTTGGCGCTCTCATATTGTCTGTTAAAAAAGTTATACGAGAAGTTACTTTTTACAACTAAATTTTTGACAGGTGTAAGTGTAACACCAGCTTTCATCCATACATCCTGATTTGTGAATTTTGTCCGACCACCGTTTTCTAATCGTGCATATTCGGGAAAAGCATGACCCCAGCTCATACCTTCATATTGTTCATAACCTGGTAAAAGAGGAACTATATAAGGTCGAATAGGTTCTACCCGAATCAGCGAATTAAGGTCTACTTGCGATGGTTTATCAGAATTTTCAAAATTTCCGGTAATCTGACTCTCAAAAATTAACCAATCTTTGATCTTATAATCGGCTTTTGCTAAAACATTATATCTTTTATAATTATCATTTTTGGGATGATTGTAAACTCCATCCGTATTAAAAAAACCAAAAGAAGTATAATAGTTTACATTGTCACTGGCTCCAGAAATAGCAAGATCTAACTTCTGTCTTGGTGAGAACTCATTAACTAAGTCATCCGTTAATCCTGGATTTCCATAATTCCTGAAGGTTCCATCAACTATTTCATACTCAGGATTATTCGCTGGATCCTCCCAATAATTTCTCAGAGCTTCGATATATGCATCGTCATAAACTGGTGTTCCCCCATCTCTTGTGGCCACTTTATTTCTTTCTAATGCGTAGATGTAGCCATTTTCTATTTGATTAATATTGTAAATCGGCTTATTCCAAGAAAACAGAGAACTTAACTGAACATTTACTTTGCCTATTTTACCTGTTTTCGTTTGAACCAAGATAACACCAAAAGCTGCTCTGGCACCATAAATTGCTGACGAAGCACCGTCTTTTAATACAGTTACACTGGCAATATCTTCAGGGTTTATTCTATTTAAATCCATTGGAACACCATCTACCAAAATTAATGGAGCCCCACCGTTTATTGATTCAAAACCACGAATATTAAACTCTGGCGATTCTGTTGGATCTCCACTGACCACTGTAATGTTTAAGTTAGGAATTACTCCTTGAAGTCCTTCCCCAACATTGGTAATAGCTCTACTTTCAAGTCGTTCGCTTGTGGCAACATCAACGGCGCCCGTTAGATTTACTTTTTTAGCAGTACCATAACCAATTACTACTACCTCATCTAAGCTTTGTGCGTCTTCATTTAAAATTACATTTACAATAGATTTATTTTCCACATTTACTTCTTTGGTTTGATACCCCATAAATGAAAATACTAAAATCTTCGAATCTCCTTGTAATGTAATTTCGTAGTTACCATCAAAATCTGTTACCACTCCATTTGATGTTCCCTTTTGAATGATGTTAACGCCAGGCAGTGACGGACCAAATTGGTCTGAAACTTTACCTTTAACCAAAGTCTGAGCACCAAGTCCAATGGAAATCATAAAAAGAAAAAATAAAACGACCTTATCCAGGTGTTTAACGTAAAAATATTGTTTCATAATTTTTACTTTTGAGAATTGATTAATAATTTGAGTTTATAAGTTTTAACAATCTTATGGTCAATTTTAACAAGAATTTAAGGTATTTGCATCCTGCACTATCCTGTTCCTAGTGAACTTACTTGGAGTAACTTAGGTGAGATGATAAAGGATTTTTTTTATCTTATTTTTATGGTTTAAGTGACTATTACTTGGGCTTGTGATTTTGAAATATCAATTTTCAGCCCCAAAATATTTTTAAAAAAACACAGAAAAATATAGCATTAAAAAAAAGTGATTAGTAGAGTAATTTTGTGCAAATTTTCACCAAATTTTTATGAGAAGAATTTCCTCGTGAGAAAGAATTTCATTTTAAAAAAAAAGTATAAAACTTTCATCCTATTAGTAGTGGACGGCATCAGATTCTTTCTTTTTCCCTCTCTAGTTTGTTCTTTGCATTCAAAAAATAGGTAAAACTAAGCATGTAATATTACCCAAAACTTCGCGGTGCGTCTCTTCGTAATAATTGGAATTACTTGTTCTAAGCAGACCTGTGCTTTTATTCATTAATCTAGGGTAGAAAATTTTGAACTAAAACTATTTTTCTTTGTAAAGGCATAAGAAAATGTAGCATTCTAGATAGCTATAGATTCATTAGAATCAAAGCTGAATCTGCCCGGTTTAGCGCTGTAATTGCCGCGAATTGCAATGGCACCTTGTCTTCGTCTACTATGTAACCAGTTACAGATTGCACCTCAATTACACGGACAATAGCCTTATCTATAGAAAAATTGGCTATCCAGAAATGATTCGTAGTGGTTATAAAAGAGTAAGATTCAATTGGTCTTTGTTGGGAATTTGATTGATAAAAATGAAACCCATCAAGCAAATAGAAATGAAATTGCCGGTAAGTTTTAGGAAAGATGATCTAACAAAACGATTTTAAATATGTTTAATCCATAAAGGTGAGTTGACAATACTATTGTTGTCATAGTAGTAAAACTGAAATATTCTAAAAACTGAGAAAGAAAAACAATCGGTACCTAGCATGAATTACATATTTCTGATTGGGCTATAAGAATGATTTTACACCATTTTTGGAAATAAAATTCTTCTTGATTTTTTTAAATATTCTTAAACATTACATAATGCCCTCCTATTTGAGGTATATCAAATTCTCCTCCAATGATTTCGTAACCCAATTTTTTATAAAAATCCAGGGCAACAACACGTGCATTACACCAAATCAAATCAATACCCTTTTCCTTTAAAATCTCTTCTGCTTTGAGCAATACAGCCTTGCCATATCCTTTTTTTTGATGTTTTTCATCTGTAGCCATACCCCTGAGTCGGTATTGATTCTCTTTAAATAAATCGTTTTCAGCAGGCATAAACGTCGCGATACAAGCTAACTTGTTATTTTCATATAATCCCAAATGCAACGTACTCTCCTCAAAATCACCGGGTATTTTTTCACTCAGCGTCATGTTTTTTCTGAGCTCTTGTTTTCTTAGCGCATAGGTTTCAGGAGCCGCAATCAGTTTTATTTCTACAGACATAAGAATTTGGATTTAAATAGGCAATCACAAAATTAGAATTAAAAATGATTGAAAATCACTAAAACATTTAAAATCAAACTAGTTTTTACTCGCCTTTTTTGAACCCTCGTACATTTCATATTTGACAAAACGACATTCTAAACTGCCGTTAAAAACTTTGATTTTTTTGGAAGCTCTTAAACCGACACTTTTTATCCCTTGCTCTAAGTCAGAAGTCACGAACCATGCATCCGTGCTAGGATAGCCTTGCTTTAAGGTATTTCCAATTTCTTTGTAAAAAGTTGGCACATCAATTTTTAATCTCTCTCCGTAAGGCGGATTAAAACACAATATCGTTTTTCCTTCAAATGGCTTTTCGGTAGTAAAAAAATCCTTTTTCTCAATTTCGATAAAATCCGCCAAGTTCGCATTTTCAACATTCTGCGTAGCCTTCATCACAGCAGATGGGGCCTTGTCATATCCCAAAATTTTTCTCGATGAGCTTCTGATTTTTTTTAACAATGAACTTCTGATAAGTTCATAAAGTTCGGCATCGTAATTCTTCCATTTCTGAAATCCAAAGGTCGCCCGATTGATATTGGCAGGAATCTGGTTGGCTATCATGGCCGCTTCTATCAACATTGTTCCGCTGCCACACATCGGATCGATAAAATGCTCTGCGCCGTCATAGCCGGTCATTAAAATTAAGCCCGCCGCAAAAACCTCATTCATAGGGGCAATATTCGTCGCGGTTCTGTAACCTCGCTTATACAATGCTTCGCCAGAACAATCCAATGAAATGTTGCACTGATCCCTATCAATATGAACATTGATCAGTAAATCAGGTTGCTCTATATCTACATCAGGGCGCTTACCGTATTTATCTCTAAAATAATCTGCTACGGCATCTTTACTTTTTAAAGATATGTAATGTGAATGCGTAAAATTCTCGGAGTGAGTAGTCGAATTTAAAGCAAAAGTCGTTTCCAAATTCATATAATCTTCCCAAACAATGGTCTTAATCCCTTGGTATAATTCTTCTTCATTTAAAATTTGAAAAGTTTTAATGGGAACCAAGATCCTAATGGCTGTCCTCAAAGCCAAATTCGCTTTGTACATAAAACCTAAATCTCCTTCGAAGCTCACACTTCTCACGCCTTCTTTAATGTTTTTCGCACCGAGTTTCAATAATTCTTTCGATAAAATTGGCTCAAAACCAAAAAGTGTTTTGGCGATCATTGTAAAATTGTTCTCCATGCCACAAAACTAAGTTTATTTCGTGAATATTGTTTTAATTTGCATAGATTAAAAGAAAAAGCCCTAATGATTAAAAAGGAAACAGATTGGTTTCAAGCATGGTTTGATACGCCTTATTATCATCAGTTGTATGACCATCGAAATGAAACTGAAGCAGAGGGCTTTATGCTTAATTTAATCGATTTTCTTCAATTAAAGCAGGGTTCTAAAATCTTAGATCTGCCTTGTGGAAGAGGTAGACATGCTATTTTTTTGAACAAATGTGGATATGATGTGGTAGGTGCAGATCTCTCTGCAAACAACATTGCATTTGCGAATGAATTTGCAAATGGCAGTCTGAGGTTTACACAGCATGATATGCGGCAGAGCTTAAATTACAAGTACAAAGCCATTTTTAATTTATTTACCAGTTTTGGCTATTTTGATGAAGATGAAACCAATATTGAAGTCTTAAAAAAGTTTAAAGAAGGTTTAGAAGAAGATGGAATCTTAGTGATTGACTTCTTGAATATTAATAAGATAAGAAAAAAACTCATCACGACAGAAACCGTTCAGAAAGAAGATATTTTGTTTAAAATTTCAAGAGCTATTCAAAAAGAACAATTAGTTAAGACGATCGAATTTGAAGCTGATGAACAACAATTTTGTTTTGCGGAAAAAGTGAGAAGCTTTTCTTTTGAAGATTTTGAAAGAATGTCTAGCCTTGCCAGTTTAGAAATTATAGAAACCTTTGGAAATTATGATCTGGAGCCATTCAATCATGTGCATTCAGATCGATTAATACTCTTATTAAAATGAGTTATTGGTTTTTGTTACTCGCCGTTGCCTTAGGTGCAGTTATTGCATTTTATCTTAATCCAGGGAAAAAAGTGCTTCAATTATTACTTTCCTTTAGTGGCGCTTACTTACTGTCTATGACAGTATTACATTTAATACCTGAAGTCTACAACGACCATTCACAAAATATTGGGGTTTTTATTTTAATTGGAATTATTATTCAAACGATATTGGAATTTTTTTCTAAAGGTGCTGAACACGGACATGTGCATATTCATACAAACACCACTAAAATTCCCTGGATACTTTTTATAAGTTTATATATTCATGCTTTTTTGGAAGGAATGCCGCTTGGTATTCAAAATAATTCAGAATTATTATGGGCAATTATAATACATAAAATTCCTGTTGCAGTAATTTTAGTCATTTTCCTCATAAAATCCGGCTTAAAAAAAAGTTATATTCTTGGATTGGTTTTAATTTTTGCTTTCGCGAGCCCCATAGGAAGTTTTTTTGGAGAAAAAATACGTTTTTTACACAATTACCACGAAGAAATATCAGCCGTTATCATTGGAATCTTTCTCCATATCTCAACAGCTATTCTATTTGAAAGTTCTGAGAGCCATAAGTTTAACTTACAGAAGTTTATTGCGATCATTACTGGGTTTTCAGTCGCACTTATTGGTGCCCTTTAAGCTTAGTTGGCAACTTCGCTTATAAATTTTATCCTCATCAATCTAAGTTCCTCTTCATCGAACTCTCCATTAAACTCATCTAATGCATTTTTGATTTTATCATTTTTAGCATCCATGAAATAATCAAAAATTTCTTCCTGTTGATCTTCATCTAAAATTTCATCCAAATAATACCCAATATTCATTTTTGTACCTGAGTATACGATCTGTTCCATTACTTTGATAAAATCATCCATGGTCAATCCTTTTGATCTGGCAATATCATCTAAAGGTATTTTCTTATCGGTATTCTGTATAATGTATAATTTTAAAGCCGAATTTACACCTGTACTCTTTACAACCAGATCATCTGGCCTTACAATTTCATTTTCATCAACATACTTTGCAATCAGATCGACAAAAGGTTTGCCGTATTTTTTTGCTTTACCCTCTCCCACGCCATGAACACTGGATAATTCTTCTATACTTATGGGATATTTTAGCGTCATATCTTCTAAAGATGGATCTTGAAAAACAGCATATGGAGGAACCCCTTTCTGTTTACCAACCTTTTTTCTGAGATCCTTCAGCATTGCCATCAATGCTTCATCCGTTGCTCCACCTCCCTTATTTGAAGTAATAATATTATTGTCATCTCCTTCTTCATACACATGATCTTCGGTCATCAGAAAAGAGACAGGGTTCTCTATAAACTCAAGTCCTTTTTCATTAATTTTCAACACACCATATTGCTCTATCTCTTTAAAAAGTAAATCAGCCACAAGTACTTGCCTAATCAAGGCCATCCAATGTTTATCGGATTTATCTTTACCCGCACCAAAAAATTCTTGTTTGTGGGTATTATGAGAAGTTAATAAAGCATTTTCTTTCCCGATTAATGTATTGACGATTTCTTTTGATTTGTATTCCTGATTTGTTTTTTTAACTACTTCCAATAGCAATTTGACATCGTTCTTTGCCTCAATTTTCTTTTTGGGGTTGCGAACATTGTCATCCATATCTGCGCCCTCACCATTTACTTCGTCAAATTCCTCTCCAAAATAATGCAACAAGAACTTTCTTCTAGACATACTTGTTTCTGCATAAGCCACAACTTCCTGTAACAATGCATTACCAATTTCTTGTTCAGCGACAGGTTTACCAGCTAAAAACTTCTCTAATTTCTCTATGTCTTTATAGGCATAGTACGCTAAACAATAACCCTCACCACCGTCTCTACCGGCTCTTCCAGTTTCCTGATAATAACTCTCTAAACTTTTTGGAATATCGTGATGTATGACAAATCTGACATCCGGCTTATCGATTCCCATACCAAAAGCGATGGTAGCAACCACAACATCTACATCCTCCATCAAAAACATATCCTGGTGTTTAGCTCTGGTTTTAGCATCTAATCCGGCATGATACGGAATTGATTTTATTCCATTCACCTGCAACACCTGTGCAATATCTTCAACCTTCTTTCTACTCAAACAATAGATAACGCCTGATTTTCCTTTGTAATTTCTCACAAACCGAATGATATCTTTTTCAACATCATTGGTTTTAGGTCTAACTTCATAAAATAAATTGGGTCGGTTAAAAGAGGCTTTAAAAGTACGAGCATCAGAAATACCTAAGTTTTTGAGTATATCTTCTTGTACTTTTTCTGTGGCTGTTGCTGTTAAACCGATAATTGGCAGATCACCTATTTGTTTAATTATATTTCTCAAATTTCTGTACTCCGGTCTAAAATCATGACCCCATTCAGAAATACAATGTGCTTCATCGATAGCAATAAATGAAATTTTTTGCTTTTTTAAAAAATCGACATATTCTTCTTTAGTGAGTGATTCTGGTGCGACATAAAGTAATTTTGTCACTCCGTTTTCGATATCACTCAATACCTTGTTCACTTCGGTTTTATTCAATGATGAATTCAACACATGAGCCACGCCGTGTTCTGTTGATATACCTCTCATTGCATCTACCTGATTCTTCATCAAGGCAATCAATGGTGAAACAACTATGGCCGTTCCTTCTTTTACAAGTGCGGGTAATTGGTAGATTAGTGACTTACCTCCACCGGTTGGCATTACAACAAAAGTATTATTCCCTTCAATAATACTTTCAATGGCTTGCTTCTGTAATCCCTTAAAACTCGAAAAACCAAAGTACTCTTTTAGGCTTTCGTTCAAATCAATTTTTACTTCTTTCATTACTAGAATTAGCTATTTTTCAATACTTTTGCGACTAATTAAAATAGAAAATACAGGCTGGTTTAGCAAATATCCTGCCAAATGAAATCTTATTTTTTTTGTACTTAAAGATACAGTATTTTTTTTGATAACAAATTCCAACCCATCTTGAAAAACGATAAAAATATCTTAAAATCTGCCCAAAACACTTTTCAAATTGAGGCTGATGCAATTTTACATTTAAAAGAACTTCTCGATCAAGACTTTAGTAAAGCTGTAGAAACCATACTAAATTCAAAGGGTAGAGTGATTATAACAGGCATTGGAAAAAGTGCCATTATCGGAAACAAAATAGTAGCCACACTTAATTCAACCGGTACACCGGCTATTTTTATGCATGCCGCTGATGCCATTCATGGAGACCTGGGAAATATACAAGAGAACGATGTGGTAATTTTCATTTCTAAAAGTGGAAATACCCCCGAAGTAAAAGTATTGATTCCTCTGATCAGAAAATCTTCCAACAAGATTATTGCCATCACAGGAAATCCGGATTCCTATATTGGGCAAAATGCTGATATTGTTTTAAATACCTATGTTGAAAAAGAAGCCTGCCCCAACAACCTTGCCCCTACAACCAGTACAACTGCACAATTGGTCATGGGAGATGCTCTATCGATATGCTTGTTGGAGCAAAGGGATTTTTCGAGCAATGATTTTGCAAAATATCACCCTGGAGGTGTATTGGGAAAACAGCTTTACCTAAGAGTAAAAGATTTAATGGTTAAAAATGCCAAACCCAATGTAAATCCTAATTCTTCTATTAAAGATGTTATTTTTGAAATTTCTGACAAGCGTCTCGGGATGACCGTGGTTTCAGAAGATCAAAATGTCGTCGGAATTATCACAGATGGAGATTTAAGAAGAATGTTAGAAAAAAATGATGAAATTGGTCATTTAAGTGCCAAAGACATTATGTCTAAAAATCCAAAAAGTATTGGTCCAGATGAAATGGCAGTCGATGCCGTGAAAGTCATGAAAAAACACGATATTTCGTCAATTTTAGTTTTAGATCAGGGTATTTATCAAGGAATTATTCATTTCCAAGATTTATTAAAAGAGGGTCTGATTTAATTTTTAAAACACCTTATTTATGAGTGATGCTAAAAATGATATGTCCTTTCTGGACCATTTAGAGGTTTTACGTTGGACATTGATTCGATCTTCTCTATCAATTTTGGTGTTTAGCGCTATTGCTTTCACCTTTAAAGATTTTATTTTTGAGAAGATCATTCTGAAACCCAAAGACCCAAGCTTTGCTACCTATGAGTTCTTGTGTAATATTTCTCAAAAGCTAGGTACTGATGGTCTTTGTATCGACGAAATTCCTTTTCTTGTGCAAAGTAGAACAATGGCAGGACAGTTTTCTGCGCATATTTGGACTGCTATTGCCGTAGGTTTTATTTTAGCCTTCCCATTTATTTTATTTGAATTTTGGAAATTTATTAAACCAGGGCTGTACGACAACGAAAAGAAGCATGCGCGATTATTTATTTTTGTGTCGTCCCTCCTTTTTTTTATTGGAGTTTTATTTGGCTATTATGTCATAACACCACTTTCGGTTAATTTTTTAGGTTCATACCGTGTGGCAGAGGAAGTAAAAAACAATATCGATTTAGCGAGTTATATCGGTCTACTGAAAGCATCTTGTCTTTCTGCCGGATTGTTGTTTGAATTACCCGTGATTATCTTCTTCTTAACAAAACTCGGATTAGTAACACCCGAATTTTTAAAGAAATACAGAAAATATGCTATTGTTCTAGTGCTAATATTGGCAGCTTTAATTACACCTCCAGACGTGATCAGTCAGATAATTGTCACAATTCCCATGGTTATTTTATATGAGCTAAGTATAAAAATTTCAAAATTCATTGTCAAAAAAGAGAAAAAAGCGGAACTAAAGAAGCAAAAATAGACGATGTCAGATAAAGTCATTAAAATTGAAGCATATTTTAATCAAGCAAATTTTAAAGATAAATTGCTGCAACTAAGATCTGTTTTTATTGATTTAGGTCTTACAGAAACATTGAAATGGGGTATACCAACTTACACTTATTTGGGTAAGAATATAGTAGGTTTAGCCTCATTTAAAAATCATTTTGGAATCTGGTTTTTTCAAGGGGCAATGCTAAGCAACCCCTTGAATTATTTAATTGCAGGACAGAAGAAAACCATTGCCATGCGTCAACTTAAATATAAACCGGAGGACATCATTGATAAAACTATCATAAGAAGTTTTGTTTTGGAAGCGATGGAAAACACCAAGAATCAAATTGTTATTTCACCAAAGAAATCTAAAGAATTGCTAATTCCTGAATTGCTGAAAAAGGAATTAGATGCAAATGTTCAACTCTTTGAAAAATTCAATGCATTCAGTTTAACCGATAAAAGAGATTTTACTGAGTATATTTGCACTGCTAAAAAGACCGAAACACAAGAGAGACGATTATCGAAAGTAGTTTCATATATTGAAGCCGGAATAGGTTTAAACGATAAATACAAAAAGAAATGATTTTACGCGCTGAAAATATAATGAAAATGTACGGCAGCCGAAAGGTAGTAAAAGGGATTTCGCTACAAGTAAAACAGGGCGAAATTATAGGGCTTTTAGGCCCTAACGGCGCAGGAAAAACCACTTCTTTTTATATGATTGTCGGTATGATTCAACCCAATGAGGGCAAGATTTTTATCAATGATGAAGATATTACAGAATATTCCATGTACAAAAGAGCTCAAAAAGGAGTTGGTTATTTAGCGCAAGAAGCTTCTGTTTTTAGAAAATTATCTGTTGAAGATAATATTATGTCTATTCTTCAATTTAGTGGTAAAAGCAAAAATGATCAAAAAGAAAAATTAGAGGCTTTGATCAAAGAATTCGGTTTAAATCATGTGAGAAAAAACAGGGGAGATCTGCTCTCGGGTGGAGAAAGGCGCCGAACAGAAATTGCGAGAGCGTTGGCTTCTGATCCAAATTTTATATTGTTGGATGAACCTTTTGCCGGAGTCGACCCCATTGCCGTAGAGGACATTCAAAATATTGTCGCTCATTTAAAAGACCGAAACATAGGCATCCTTATAACTGATCACGATGTTCAAGCTACGTTAGCCATTACAGACAAAACGTATCTGATGTTCGAAGGAGGCATTCTCAAAGAAGGAACTCCACAAGAACTGGCTGATGATGAAATGGTTAGAAAAGTGTATTTGGGAGAAAATTTTAAACTTTTAGAAAGAAGAAAAAAATTAAAGATCTAACTTTCTTCTCTTCCGATTATTTTTCCTTTTTCATCTACTAGCAAAGTGTGCTTTGATTGTCCTTTTACAATTTCTAAGCGATACACTTTTTTGTTGTTCTCCAATTTATAGGCCGCTTTGGTAACTTTATAGCCTTTAAATTGACTCACTTCTTTGGTGATTTCAGTTGGCACTTTTTGCAATTCAACTTTGTTTTGAAACTCACTTTCTTGGCCATAAGTAGACATACTCAAAATGACTACCAGCAGCACGAATAAAATAATTTTAATATTTCTCATAATTCCCCTTTTTTTATAATTCTACCATCTGGTGTTACTGGAATGATCGAAATCTATTCCCAATGTTAACAAATGTGTCCCTGCATTATTTAACTCAACAGATTGATTTATATTGTATTGAAAGCCGTAACCTACATAAAATTTTTGCTTTTTTAACCCTAGCATAGGTGATACGTAAGCTGGTTCAAAACTTTGATCCGTAAAAAACCGGCCCCCTACTCCGGCCCACAGGTAACCATCGTCTGTATATTTCCTCGCTTTAAAATTCAAATCCGTAGCTGATCTGCCATCACTTTCAAAATATTTAAAGTACAAAGACGGTTCTAATTCATACTCACCATCCTCTAATTCAAAGGTATAGCCCGTATAAATATAATAATTTCTCAGTTTTTTCGGTTCAGATTCATCAAAAACTTTCACATTCTTGTTTAAAATATTTGAAGCGTTGAAACTGAAAAAGAATTTTTCTAAACGATATAAAAAAGCAGCCTCGAAATTTGAATTAATAGAGGAAATATTTGCACCCACATTCGGATCATTTCCTGTATTTTCAAAATTTGAAACATCAATTCTAAATTGAACAAATTTATAGCTCAAACCAAATGAAATATATTGATCATTTTCATCATTGATGGTTAAATGGTGAGCAAAACTTAGCTGACCCCCTATTTGTGAGGTATTACCATTGCTGTCATTGTACAATATTGCCCCAACTCCAGATCTTTCCCAAACTCTCGTATCATAACTTATCGTTTGTGTATTCGGTGCATCTTTTAATCCTACCCATTGAAATACACCGGCCACTCGCAGTCGATGAATATCCTCATCAAAACCGGCATAGGCAGGGGAAATGGTAAAGGGATTCTCAACCAAATATTGTGTATAGGGTGCCATTTTAAACTCCTGACCAATCATTTTAACAGTGCTTAGCACGAATATGATTACAAATAACTTTTTCATCTATCTATTCTTATCTAATTAAAGTAAAATGACCTTTGTACTCTCTATTATCTGATGTTTCATTTAACTTAATGACATACCAGTAATCTCCACTTGGCAAAGGTTTATTTTCATAATTACCATCCCAACTATATTGATTGCCCTTATAACTTTTTATCAGTCTTTGGTATCGATCAAAAATTTTCACACTAATATTTGGATAGATTTCAATGTTATAAGGATACCATTCATCGTTGATACCATCACCTTCAGGTGTAAAGAAATCAGGTATTTCTATATCTAAAAACTCTAAAAATGCCGTTTTCTCTTCAACACAACCCTTTTCATCTCTAACGTAAAAAGTATATTCCTTTGACTTTCTGATTCGCAAGACATTGTCTGAGCTAAAATTATTTGGACTATCAAAACTATATTCATAGCCGGGTTTACCTCCTGTTACCATAACAGTATATTCGTTGATAAATGTATTTTCAATGGTAAAATCTAAGGGGATATATTCCTCAACAAAAACCTCTGCCGGAATCCCGTTACAGCCGTATTCATTGTGCTTCACAGTAACGATATGATTCCCTTTTGGAACATTTTCGAATATGCCAGTGCTTTGATTGATTGATCCATCTAGGGTAAAAGTTACCAAACCATCATAAATAGGGTCTACAGAAGCTACAATCAAATTCCCTCCACTATCGCATGAAAAATCCGTAGTGGCTTCGAGTTTAAGATCTATTAAAGTGTTTATTGCAAAACTTTTGACGGTCTCACATACATTAAGGTCTTTTTCCTTTTTAATAATGACATTATATTCTCCTGCAACAAGGTTTCTAAATTCTGGTGAAGTTTGATAATTTGCCCCTCCATCAATACTATAAGTCACTTTATAACCTTGATCATTTGTCAGATTAATTGATATTTTCCCGTCATTATCTCCCGGACAAACGACATCCTCACTCGTAATTTCATAAAGAATTTCAGGATCAAAACCTACATCGACTGTCGTAATGGCAATACAACCATTTGCATCTTTTACAAAAACTTCATACGTTTTTTCTGTTGGAACAGAGAAAAGATCTTCGGTTTGGTAGGTGTTACCACCATCAATACTAAAAGTGTATGGCAGAGTTCCACCGGTACCCGCAGCTCTTATTTTTCCATTGAGTACATCACCATTACAGGTAGTCACATTATTGATCTTTACCGAAGAGGCCACTAACAAAGTAGGTTCTGCAATACTAAAAGGAGTAATGGTAAAGCAACCATCCGCTTTCTGTGATCGGACTTCATAATTACCAATATCTAATCCTGTAAAAGTATGCGTATCTGAACTGATCCCTATTTTTGAATCTATCACAGCACCATTTCTAAATAATTCGTAATTGTAAGCCGTAGAAGCTTCATTAATTTTAACCACAACCTTACCATCTGCACTATCTTTACAAAGTGCATCTACCGGTGTCAAGGTTACATCAAGTCCTAATACTGTCACTTTTCTGATGGTTTCAGTACAACCCGTTCTCCTTTGGGTTGCGGTATAAACACCAGGACCATTTACTGTTATTTCTTTAGTGTTGCCTATAACCTGACCTTGTGCATTTGTCCAGATATAAGTGTCGTAACCATCATCCCCGGAAAAAGTAAGTGTGTCATTACACAAATACAATTCACTATCAAAAGAACAAGAACTCGTATCCACAAATAGATCCATAGAACCTGCAGTTCCTAGCCCACAACCATTTATGGAATTAAAACCAGGTGTACCAGCGATATTCGTACCCGATTGTTCGCCGTCATAATAAGACTCTATGCTATTTTCTAATAGGTTCGTACAAGCGTCTGTATAGTCAAAACAATTGTTCGAAGCTGTTACTTGATATCTTATTTGATGGGGTTGTGACAACCCTTTCTTCTGAACTAAAGATTTATCTACATCAAATCTCAATTGTCTCGTTTGCGTATTGTAATTGGATGTCACTCCAGCTGGAAGCACAAGACTATTCTGATCTAAAGTAACATTGGATGGAATATTATTTAAAATATACGTGTTGGTTGCATTGTCTGTGCCTACATTTTCAAAGGTGATTTCATACCAAACTGTGGCTCCTAGAGGTACAGGCGAACTGTGTGTTATTTCATTTCCATTTGTATCTTCTACTCTGGTAACTACTTTTAAAACAGGTTCAATAATTTCTACAGCAAAGGTGTTTAGGAATGTCCAGATTTCATCACCGCTACTTTCAACCCTTACTGTAACACCCGTTTCATCATTACCCAATATACTGTTTCCAGCATTTAAAGTTGTCAGATCTATGATTTTTTGATCCCAGCTCAAAGAATTGGAACTGTTTAAATTTCTATTTGTGACTAGCGCGCCATCTATGGTAATTTTGCTGTTAAAAAAGTTGTCTTGGGTGTTTTCTGCATCGTACAAATAGGAAAAACTCGGTTTTGAATCCGCTCTAAAAGCCATTCTATCTCCGGTTAAACGAAGGTCACCCTCTAAGGCCGCAACTCCCACCCTTCCTTCAACAGGCGATGGCGCAGGGGGTGTTTTAAATCCGGTGTAATAAAATGATTCTGAGTTATTATTTCTGTCGACATGGTTAAACCCGTCAAAAGTTGAAATAAATTTTCTTGAATAGCTTGGACCTTCAATTACCAGCACTAAAGTCCAACCGGCAGCCATGTTCCTGCCTAAAGTAGACACCACATTGGCCACAAAATAAGATCCACTTTTGTTTGAACTATTCTTAACGATGGTGGTTACATCTTTGTAATAGATCACATCGTCTAAACTTACATCAGCCGTTATATTCTGATAACTCCCACCTGGTGTTTTAAATTTTACCTGATTCGCATTAGAATTTGAAGGGGCTAATACCGAACCCCAATACAAGCCTGCATAGACAATTCTATCACAACTCGCCAAATTGAAATCTGCACTACTTGAGCTAAAGGTACTCGGGTCATTATCTATATCCACATAGACCATGTCGAAATCATTATTGATTCCAGTACCGTTATAAGGCATATTTGGGCTATTGTTTAATATAGCATTTCCTATCATGGTGAGATCACCGTTTATCCCAACATTCTCATAGCGCTTTTGAAACGGTACTATTGTTTGGGAGAAACCCTGTGTATAAAATAAAATGCATGCTAAAATTAGCCCCCAGTTTAATTTGAATAGTTTCATATTCCTTTTTAATATGGCCTTAAGCCGTTAATAGTTTTTAATACTCAGGGGGAGGATTTACTAAAACGATTAGGAATCGTCCATATTTAACTTAAATTTTAGAAAAAAATTGTTTTATGTTAAAATTATTTACAAAATGTAATTCTAGTAAGTCTTTTAAAAAACTTATATTTATGATGTTTTAAAAATATATATCATGAATCAATTAACTCAACAATTTAAGCGGACCTTTTTCTTTATGATGTGTTTAATTGCACCCTTGGCAATGAATGCTCAAGTTGGTGGCTGGAAACCTGAATTAACGAAAGAAGCACAAGCTGCAATTTCAGAAATCGAAAAAGATTATCCCAATCTAAAAGACAACATCAAAAAAGCCTATGGTTATGCCATTTTCCCTAAAATAACCAAAGCCGGATTAGGTGTTGGCGGTGCAGGTGGAAAAGGAGTTGTTTATCAAGGTGGTAAAATTACCGGAGAAGCTACTATGTCTCAGGCTTCTATAGGATTGCAAGCGGGCGGTCAACAATACAGCGAAATTATTTTCTTTGAAAACAAAGAGGCTTATGATCATTTTACCAATGGTAAATTAAAATTTGACGGACAGGCATCTGCTGTGGCTTTAGAGAAAGGAGCATCTATTGATGTTGCTTACAAAGATGGTGTGGCTGTTTACACAAAAGCAATTGGCGGATTAATGTTTGAGGCTTCTCTTGGAGGACAGCATTTCAAGTTTAAGGCAAAATAATAACACACTTAATAATTATATCACTCCGGTCTTTTGATCGGAGTTTTTTTTGTGCTATTCTCAAGGACAGAAAATAGAATATAAATTGCTATGATGATGGGTATAGCAACAAATTGGAGGGTCGCCACCAGAAAGATACTTACAACAAGAAAAATATATTTCGTTTGATTGGTCTTCCAACCATAATTTTTGAATTTTAATGAAAACATGGGCAATTCAGAATTCATAAGCACGGCACCAATTAAGGTAATTACGACTAAAGTTATGGGCGATTGAAAAAATCGAACAAAATACATCTGCTCAGAATAATGATAAATTAACGGAATGGATGCGACCAGTAATGAAAGAGCCGGTGTAGCTAAACCAATAAATGAATCTGTCTGGCGCTCATCTATATTAAATTTAGCTAACCGCATGGCTGAAGCCAAAGGAATAATAAATCCCAAATAAGGTAAAAAGTAATATCTGTTCTCGGCGAAAGATTGCCAATTCTCTGAAGAAGCATTTAATTCGCCAAACCAAGAACCATTTTGTGCAAAAATGATCAACTGAAACATGATAAAACCAGGTGCTATACCCGAAGTAACCACATCTGCCAACGAATCCAATTCTTTTCCAAAATCTCCTCCTACCTTTAACAATCGGGCAAAATAACCATCAAAAAAATCAAAGAAAATACCTAACAAAATAAAAAAAGACGCAGCGAGCAGCTTATCATTTAAACACATTAACACAGACAAAATACCACATAGCATATTGGCCAATGTGATCATATTTGGAATGTTCTTTTTGATCATTTTACTATTGATTTTAAAGTAAAAGTAGGAAATTCCCTTTTGATAGTACTGTTAATAAAAAAAAATGATTACTTTTTATTTTTTATAGGTTATTATTACTTTAGCGCTCAGCAAATCCCATATTTTAATGGCAAATCAGACATCATATACCGAAGAAAACATACGTTCTCTCGATTGGAAAGAACATATCCGCATGAGGCCCGGTATGTACATAGGAAAACTGGGAGATGGTTCATCACCCGACGACGGTATTTACATATTGATCAAAGAAGTCATTGATAATTCTATCGATGAATTTGTAATGGGCAGTGGTAAAACCATTGAAGTGAACATTAAAAACAACCGAGTAAGTGTGCGCGATTTCGGTCGCGGAATACCCTTGGGTAAAGTGGTTGATGTTGTCTCAAAAATGAATACCGGAGGTAAATATGACTCCAAAGCCTTTAAAAAATCCGTTGGATTAAACGGAGTTGGTACCAAAGCAGTGAACGCGCTTTCCAGCGAGTTTCGCGTGCAATCTATTCGCGATGGAAAAACCAAAGTAGCAGAATTTTCTGCAGGTGAACTCATCAATGAAGAAGCTGAACAAGCTTCAAGCTCACGTAAGGGAACTAAAATTTCTTTTGTACCTGACAATTCAATTTTCCCACATTATAAGTACCGACAAGAATACGTGGCGAAAATGATGAAGAATTATGTCTATCTGAATCGAGGTTTAGCCATTATTTATAATGATGAAAAGTTCGAATCTGAAAATGGTTTAAAAGATCTTTTAGACGAGAACATCAAAGAAGAAGAAAAATTGATCCCGATTATTCATTTAATTGGTGAAGATATTGAAGTAGCTATTACCTACAGCAATAATCAGTATAGCGAAGAATACCATTCTTTTGTAAACGGACAGCATACCACCCAAGGCGGTACGCACCAAAATGCATTTAGGGAAGCTTTGGTAAAAACGATCAGAGAGTTTTTTAATAAAAATTATGAAGCTTCCGATATAAGAAAATCTATTGTCTCCGCTATTTCGATCAAAGTGATGGAGCCCGTCTTCGAAAGTCAGACCAAAACCAAGTTGGGATCTACTGAAATGGGTGGAGATCTTCCTTCGGTTAGAGCCTTTGTCACTGATTTTTTAAAACAAAATCTCGACAACTATTTACATAGAAATCCTGAGGTCGCAGAAAAAATTCAAAGAAAAATTCTTCAGGCAGAAAAAGAACGCAGCGAATTATCAGGGATTAGAAAATTGGCCCGTGAAAGAGCAAAAAAGGCCAGCCTGCACAATAAAAAACTTCGTGACTGCAGGATACATCTCAACGATATGAAAGCAGAAAATCGTTTAGAAACAACCCTTTTCATTACGGAGGGAGACTCTGCGAGCGGATCGATCACAAAATCGAGAAGTGTGAATACACAAGCTGTTTTTAGTTTAAAAGGAAAACCGCTAAACTCTTATGGATTAACAAAAAAGATCGTATACGAAAACGAAGAATTTAACCTGTTACAAGCCGCTTTAAATATTGAAGATGGCATTGAAAATCTGAGATATAATAACATTGTTATAGCAACAGATGCCGACGTAGATGGGATGCATATCAGGTTATTACTCATTACTTTCTTCTTACAGTTCTTCCCAGAAATTATCAAAGAAGGGCATTTACATATTTTGGATACCCCGTTGTTTAGGGTGAGAGATAAAAAAGAAACAATTTATTGTTACAGTGAAACAGAAAAACAAGAAGCGATAAAAAAACTTAGGGGCAAGCCTGAGATTACCCGTTTTAAAGGTTTGGGTGAGATTTCTCCTAATGAATTCAGTCATTTTATCGGTGACGATATTCGGCTCGATCCTGTGATGCTCGACAAGGAAACTTCTATTGATAAATTGTTGAGTTTCTATATGGGGAAAAATACACCTCAGAGGCAAAAGTTTATCATTAATAATTTAAAAGTAGAGTTAGATCTTGTAGAAAAAGAAGAGAAAGAAAAGGAAATCATGGCTAAAAACGATCTGTTAACTACGAATATTTAATTGAACTGCTGTAGATAAATATGGAAGAGAAAGATAATTTTGACGATCAAATAGAGGACAGTTCTTTAGAAGAAGATCTAGATGATAAGGCATACAACGACGAAGTTGTTGGCAGTGATGACCTCACGAAAGTAACGGGCATGTACCAAGATTGGTTCTTAGATTATGCTTCGTATGTGATTCTGGAAAGAGCGGTGCCCGCCATCGATGACGGCTTTAAACCGGTTCAGCGCAGAATCATGCATTCTATGAAGGATCTTGACGATGGCCGTTACAATAAGGTAGCAAACATTGTAGGCCATACCATGCAATATCATCCTCACGGAGATGCAAGTATCGGTGATGCACTTGTTCAGCTCGGACAAAAGGAGTTGCTCATTGATATGCAGGGAAACTGGGGTAATATTCTTACAGGAGACGGCGCTGCAGCACCCAGGTATATCGAGGCTCGATTATCTAAATTTGCCTTGGAAGTTGTTTTTAATCCGAAAACAACAGAATGGCAAGCTTCCTATGATGGAAGAAAAAAAGAACCGGTTGATTTACCGGTAAAATTCCCTTTATTATTGGCACAAGGTGGTGAAGGAATTGCGGTGGGATTATCAACAAAAATTCTTCCACATAACTTCAACGAACTTATCGACGCTTCTATTAAAATCTTAAAAGGTCAATCGGTAAAGATCTATCCCGATTTTTTGACAGGTGGAATAATAGATGTCAGCAATTACAACGACGGGAAAAAAGGCGGTAAAATAAGGGTTCGGGCAAAAATTTCTCAGTTCGACAAAAATACTTTAGCGATTACAGAGGTACCCTTTGGCACCACAACCTCTAGTTTGATCGAATCTATCCTAAAAGCCAATGAAAAAGGAAAAATCAAGATCAAAAAGATTGAGGATAATACAGCGGAATTTGTAGAAATATTGGTTCACCTCCCAAGCGGCGTATCTCCAGATAAAACCATTGATGCTTTATATGCTTTTACGAGCTGTGAAATGTCTATTTCACCACTCTGTTGTGTGATCGAAAACAATAAACCTATTTTTATTGGTGTTTCACAGGCCCTTAAATATTCCACAGATCATACCCTACATTTATTAAAAAGTGAACTGGAAATTGAACTGGGTGAGCTGCAGGAACAATGGCATTATTCATCGCTAGAACGCATTTTTATTGAAAATAGAATTTACCGGGATATCGAAGAAGAAGAAACTTGGGAAGGGGTAATTTCTGCCATTGATACAGGCCTTAAGCCTCATACAAAGCATTTAAAAAGAGCTGTAACCGAAGAGGATATTGTCAGACTAACCGAAATAAGAATCAAGCGTATTTCTAAATTTGATTTAGATAAGGCGGGCCAACATATCGCATCCCTTGAAGAACAAATTGCCCAAGTGAAATACCATTTGGAAAATTTGATCGATTTTGCCATCAACTATTTTAAAAATCTAAAAACCAAATACGGTAAAGGAAGAGAAAGGAAATCTGAAATTCGAGTATTTGATGACATTGTGGCGACAAAAGTCGTTTTAAGGAACGAAAAATTATACGTGAACCGAGAAGAAGGATTTGTAGGACTCTCCTTGAAAAAAGATGAATACGTAGCTGATTGTTCTGATATAGACGATATCATCGTTTTCAGGCAAGACGGTAAAATGATGGTAACCAAAGTCGACGCAAAAACCTTTGTCGGTAAAAACATTATTCACGCAGCTGTTTTCAAGAAAAACGATAAACGCACCGTGTATAATCTCATCTATCGAGATGGCAAAAACGGTCCTTCTTATGTCAAACGATTTTCTGTAACAGGTATCACAAGGGATAAAGAATATGACCTCACAAATGGTACCGATCAATCTCAAATCCTGTACTTTTCTGCAAATCCCAATGGCGAAGCAGAAACGGTAACTATCCTTTTGAGGGCTTTGCAAAGGATAAAAAAGATAAAATGGGATATCGATTTTGCCGATATTCTTATCAAAGGTAGAAGCAGTAAGGGTAACCTCGTTACTAAATTTCCTGTCAAAAAAATTGAATTGAAAGAAAAAGGAATTTCGACCTTAAAACCGAGAAAAATTTGGTTTGACAATACAGTGCAAAGATTGAATGTGGATGAACGAGGAGATTTACTCGGCGAATTTACAGCGGAGGACAGATTGCTCATCATCAATCAATCTGGTGTTGCCAAAACAATTACACCCGAACTTACTACGCATTTTGATGATGACATGATCATCCTTGAAAAATGGAATCCAAATAAGCCCATATCTGTTATTTATTTCGAAGGTGAAAAGGAAAGGTATTATGTAAAGCGGTTTATGATCGAACATCCCAATAAAGAAGAAGTGTTTATCTCTGATCACCCAAAGACTCAATTACAAATCGTAGCTACGGATTACAGACCTGTGGCGGAAGTAATTTTTTCTAAAAAATCACTAGAAAAAATTGAAGTTAATTTTGAAGAATTTATTTCAATTAAAGGTATAAAATCACTTGGAAACCAATTAACTACAGAAAAAATAAAAGATGTTATTTTGTTAGAACCCCTTCCGTATGAGGAACCTCAGTTAAATGAGGTCGAGGTAATTGATGAAGAAATTGTAGATGACCAATCTGAAGCAAAAAGCGAAAAGCAAAAACATGCTGAAGGCGATTCGGATACTGACTTTGAAGAAGACGGACAAACAAAATTATTTTAATACGACCTTATTGATTTTCTTTTAGAAAATGGACTAATTTTTGAATGGCCAGACCTCGATGCGAAATTTTTCCTTTGTCATCAAGGTTCATTTCTGCAAAAGTCTGTTCAAAACCTGTAGGTTGAAAAACGGGATCATAGCCAAAACCTTGTTTTCCTCTGTTTTCTTCAATGATCTTTCCTTTGCACACACCTTCAAAAAGAAATTGTTCTTTACCCAGATTAAGGGCAATCACAGTTCTAAAAGCAGCATTTCGATTCTTGGCGCCTTGCATTTCTTTTAATAATTTTTTCACATTGTCTTCATACGTGACCTTTTTTCCTGCATAGCGTGCAGAAAAGACACCAGGCGCACCGTTGAGCCACTCCACCTCCAATCCTGTATCGTCAGCAAAACAATCATAACCATAATTAGTTTGTACATAATCTGCTTTTAACTTTGCATTGCCTTCTAATGTCAGTTCTGTCTCTTCAATGTCTTCATCACAGCCGATATCCTTGAGACTTAAAATTTGAACAGCGGGCATCAAACTTCTTATTTCTTGTAATTTGTGCATGTTGTTAGAAGCAAAAACTAATTTCATTGGTTTTATTCGTATTTTTAACAAAGTTAAATTTTTAACCCGACAAAATCACAAGGACCAACAAATCTTGAATGGATAAACAATTTAAAAAAATCGTCAAAGAAATTAGGGTTCATTATCCTGAACTCAGCGATGAATCTGCTGAAATTTTTTTAAAAAACGCCACCTATGTTCAACACAAGAATAAAGAGACTATTCTCACCTCAGAACTTTCTTCCACTCATTCTTTCCTCGTAGTTAAAGGTTGTGCTAAAGGGTATTATATCGATAAGAACAAACAAGAAAAAATTGTTGTTTTGGTGGCCGAAGGAGATTTTGGAGGAGATTCAACGGCCTTGTTCAACCATCAAGCAGCCAAATTAACATTTGAAAGTATTGGAAAAACAAATGTGATTGTCTTTAATTTTAGTGAACTGGAATCCATATCAAATCAAAACAAGGAGTTAGGTCAATTATATGTCCAAAGTTTAAAAAGAACGATCGCCATTCTCACAGAAAGAATAGATTCGATGATCAATATGACGCATGAAGAGCGTTATATTGACCTTTTAGAAAAGAATCCGCTCTTTTTAAAGTCGGTTTTTGATAAACATATTGCTAATTACATCGGTATTACACCTGTTTCTCTATCTAGAATCATCAAACGTGTTGAAGAAAATCAAGTGAAACAATCCTAAAACTTAAACAAAATATTTTTTTTTCAAAAAATTTCATTTTTTACTCATATAATTAACATATGTTAACTTTTTTACGCAATAAATGCTGTATCATTGTACTATCAACTAAGTTAAACCTAAGTTTTTTGTTATTAAACCCTCAAAAAATGGAAAGATTATCCCCCGATCTTTTCATTTTTTTTTGGTCTACACCGATCTGTTTTTTAAAAATCATTTAAAATTCCTATTTTGCATAGGTTTAGTTGATTAAAAAATCTTGGGTTTAACTAAGGATCAAATAGAAGAATTGCTTCAAAAGCATTGTCCTACATTAGGTAAGAATGACCGTATTGCCTTTATGGAGCAGACCGAGTATGCTCATTTTGAAAGTAAAGAGGTTATTTTAGATAATAGTCTGCGCCAGAAACAAGCTTTTATAATTCTTAAAGGGTCTATTCGCGGTTATTTTTTTGACGGAAATGGGGAAGAACGAAATATTATACTAAGGTCTGAAGGTGTTTTTACCGGTGATGCAAATGTTCTCTTTTTAAATGAACCGAAGAAAACTATTTTTGAGGCCATTGCTCCTACCGATGTGCTCATTATAGATTTCCTGAAATTTGAAAAAATGATTTGGGAAAATGAAGGTTTGATGAAATTATACATCAATGTCTTAAAAGATGCCGTTACCGTATTAACCTACCGGGTCAATTCTATGGTAAGTATGAGTAATGAAGAGCGGTACCTTGATTTACTCAAGAAAAATCCTTCCTTTTTAAAAGATTCTTTTAATAAACACATTGCCAATTACTTAGGCATCACCCCCGTTTCGCTTTCCAGGATTATCGCAAGATTAAAAAGCAAATAGTTTAAGGGCAATTTTACCCCATTTAATGTTTCATTCAAATTGACTGCTCCAAATTAATTAATTTCGTAATATGCATAAATAATGAAAACCAATGGTATTCCCTCAAGACATTGAAAACAAAATTCTCGCATTATTTCCCTATCTCAGCAAAGAAGAACTAGATACTTTTTTACATATTACTTCTATAGAGACTTTTGTGCCAAAAAGCAATATTCCCGTTTACATTTCAAATTCGAAAAAAGCTTTTTTTATTTTAAAAGGCTCTGTAAGAGGCTATGTCATCGATCAAAAATTTCAAGAAAGGGATATCATTTTAAGGTCTGAGGGTATTTTCTTATCCGACCCCGACATGATCTTTGGCAACAAAAAACCCAATATTACCTTTGAAGCCTTGCAAGAACTGCAATTGCTAATTTTTGATTTCGATGAATTTGAACAATTGGCTTATGAAAATAGGAATATTTTGAACATGTACCTGGATATTTTAAAAGAGAATTTGCTCACTACCAGAAACAGGTTAAACGATATGATACTCTTAAGTAGTGAAGAATATTATTTAAAATTGCTGGAGGCAAATCCACTATTTTTAGAACAGGCACAGAAAAAGCACGTTGCGAACTTCCTTGGCATTACACCGGAATCCTTATCTAGATTGATTAAAAGGTTAAAAAATAGTTAATTGACTATGATAATTCTAACAAAACCTGCTTTCAATTACCATAAAATGACACTTAACCATCGTCAATTTTTAAATGATAAAATCTTTTTAATTTAGTCATACAACAAATTATCTACTAAATAGATAGAATTTAAATCTAATTAAACCTGCCATCCCCCATGAAAAAACAGTTCTATGGTTTTTTATTGGTTATTTTATTGTTGAGCTGTGCTCAAGCAAAAAAAGAAGACCAACATCAATCAACTTTAGAAGAATCAGAGATTTCTGATCCTTCCGACGAAATTATCTCAAACCCATTAAAAGAGGCTTATTTCGGAGAAACACACTTACACACAGCTTATTCTTTAGATGCTTATTTGGGAGGAACACGCCTCCTTCCATCAGATGCCTATCGCTTTGCCAAAGGTGAAGAAGTAGAAGTCAACGGAGAAAAAATTAAAATAAGTAAACCTTTAGATTTTTGCGCCGTTACAGATCATGCCGAATATTTGGGAGAAATGTATGCTAATTTCACTCCTGGTTCTCCCGGCTATGACAATGAAAAATTGGTAGAATTGAGAAGTCTTACCGAATACGAAATAAGAGAGCAATGGTTTTTTAAATATGTGGTAAGTGTAAATCGAGGAAATGTTCCTCAACATACTTCTTTTTATCCCGGAGAAGAAGCGGTGAAAAACGGTTGGAAAAATATCATCCAAGCAGCGGAAGACCATTATATTCCCGGAAAATTCACCACGATTCCCGCCTTTGAATGGAGTGCGGCTCCCGGTGGAGGAAACCTGCATAGAAATGTTTTTTTTAGAGACACCAATGTACCAGATATTGTACCGGGTTATGCCGACATCAATCGTGAAGAAGAATTGTGGGAATGGATGAAAGGGTTGGAAGAACAAGGGATGCAGGTCATTGCGGCTCCACACAATTCTAATGCGAGTAAAGGCATGATGTTTTCATCGAAAGATTCGAAAGGAGACCCCATTGATCTTGAATATGCCACCATGAGAAATCGTTTTGAGCCACTTATTGAAATGATGCAAATCAAAGGAAATTCTGAGGTGCATGCCCAATTTTGGACAAATGATGAATTCGCTGATTATGAAAATGCAAATTCGATTCAGGATTATAGCGATAGAAAATTTTCTAAAGGTGATTTTGTGCGTTCGGGTCTTATAAAAGGATTGGCTTACGAAAAGGAGTTGGGTGTAAATCCCTATCAATACGGTTTCATCGGTGGTACAGATAACCATAATGGAACACCCAGCAATCTTACCGAATCTAACTTCAAAATAGGTAGCCATGGTTCTGCCGATGGTTCTATCGAAAGAAGAAGAACAGGTGAAGTGGGTGGCTGGATCAAAGGCGTAGACCTTACCCCCGGAGCGCTTACAGGAGTTTGGGCGCCTCGGAATACCAGAGAGGACATATGGGATGCCATGAAAAATAAGGAAGTTTTTGCCACCAGCGGCACACGTTTAAAAGTGCGGTTCTTTGGAGGTTTTAATTTAGATGAAAATCCGGAAAATTATGAAAGCCTTGTCGCAAATGGTTATGAAAAAGGAGTAGCCATGGGTCAAACCTTAAAAAAAGGGAATGGATCTCCCCTTTTTTACGTTTGGGCACTCAAGGACCCTGATCAAGCCAATTTAGATAGAATACAGATCATCAAAGGATGGGTGACTGCCAGTGGCGAGATGAAGGAAAAGATCATCGATGTGGTTTGGTCTGGAGATAGAAAAAAGGATAGCCAGGGGAAATTGGAAAGTGTTGGAAATACAGTGGATCTAAAAAAGGCCACCTACACGAATACCATAGGTGCTTCTACCTTAATGGGTACCTGGAAAGACACAGAATTTGATCCTACCCTTCACACTACCTATTATGTTCGTGTCATAGAAATACCCACACCCAGATGGTCTACCTATGATGCAGTCCGAGCCGGAATTCCATTGTTGGATGGCGTAAAGAGTACCATTCAAGAGAGAGCTTGGTCTAGCCCTATTTGGTATCGTCCGAATTAATTTTTAAAGCTATTTAGATCAATATGAACATTAAATAGATCACCTAATCAAACTTAATTCTAGTCAATATGAAATCATCTTTTTTTTCTTCCATTTGTGTATTATTCATGGCTCCTCTGCTAATTGTATCTTGTAAAAAAGAGAATACAACCGTACAAGAAACTACCTCCCTATCAGATTCTACGGAGCTTGCCCAGGATCTCATCAAACCGCCTTATTTCGAAAACAAACAGGTTTTTTGGGGAGATACACATTTTCATACATCAATATCCGGTGACGCTTTTGGAGGGGGTACCAGACTCACCCCTGAAGATTCATATAGATTAGCCATTGGTGAAAAGATCAAATCGAATACAGGACAGGAAGTACAACTGGTACGGCCATTAGACTTTTTAGCCATCTCAGATCATGCTGAAGGATTTGGTAGCTTTAATGAAATTGTAAAAGGCAACCCGATCATGCTGGAAGATCCTATAGCGAAAGAATGGTACGACTTGTTGCAAGAAGGCAGCAAAGAAGCCAACCAAAAACTGGCTGTTGGGATTCCTGAAGCCCTGGCTTCAGGCAATTTACCGGAGCCTGTTACCAATCCGGAAAAAGCTATACCCATGTTGCGCAACAGTTGGCAGGAATATACTGCCACGGCTGAAAAATATAATAAGCCTGGGAAATTCACCACCATCATTGCCTATGAGTGGACATCTGTTCCAGGTGGTAATAATTTACACCGGAACATCATGTTTAGAGACGGCAAAGATAAGGCCGACCAAATTCTCCCCTTTTCTGCCCTACAAAGTGAAGACCCGGAAAAACTATGGGAATTTATGGAAAATTATGAGCAAAAAACCGGAGGCAGGATGCTCGCCATTCCTCATAATGGAAATCTTTCCGGTGGCCTTATGTTTTCTCCAAATGACTTTGAAGGTAAACCGATAGACGCAGAATATGTTGCACAAAGAGCCAAATGGGAACCCCTTTACGAGATCATGCAGATCAAAGGAGCTGGAGAAACGCATCCTTTAATTTCAACCAAAGATGAATTTGCCAATTATGGGATCACAGGTTGGGATCAGGGAAATCTTACGCTGGATGTTCTAACGACTCCTGAACAGAGAAAATATCAATATGCCAGAAAAGCTTTGCTCGATGGGATGATCTACAAAGATAAGTTGGGTGCCAACCCATTTCAATTTGGCATCGTTGGAGCTACTGATACCCATACGGGAATCGTTTCAGGTGATGAAGATAATTGGTGGGGAAAACACATTTCATCAGAACCATCAGCTGAGCGCGTTGGAGAAATAACCAAAGTAAATAATGGTGAAACCAGATACGGCTGGCATTATTTAGCCGGGGGTTATTCGGCTGTCTGGGCAACAGAAAATACAAGAACAGCGCTTTGGGATGCCATGAAACGAAAAGAAACCTACGGAACCACAGGTACCCGTATTGTGCTAAGAGTGTTTGGTGGATATGACTTTTCAATGTCAGATTTCGACGGTGATTTTGTAAAAGCAGGTTATGAAAAGGGTGTACCTATGGGAGGTAATTTGGCTTTCTCTAATAAGGCTCCTCAGTTATTGATCCACGCAACAAAAGATCCAAATTGGGCAAACCTAGACCGTATTCAGGTCGTAAAAGGTTGGGTCGAAAATGGCATAGGAAAAGAAAAGGTTTATGATGTGGCCTGGTCTGGCGACAGAAAAATAGGATCTGACGGCAAGTTACCTGCCGTGGGAAATACGGTAGACCTTAAAACAGCGACCTACACCAATAATATAGGCGCTTCAGAATTAAAGACAGTTTGGGAAGATCCTGATTTTCAACCCAATCAAAATGCTTTTTATTATGTCAGGGTTTTGGAAATTCCATCCCCTACATGGCAATTATATGATGTTGTGAAATACAATATTACAGATGTTCCAAAAGCCGCACCAATGACACAACAAGAAAGGGCATGGTCTAGTCCGATATGGTACGAATCTAAATAATCATTGTTTTACACTACAGCCCCCACTATGAACAAAATAAAGCTATGTATCATTTTCACAATGATATGTTTTCACAGCCTATTTGCCCAAGATGGCGAGTTACAAGCGTCTGTAGATACTAATTATGTTGATGACGGCCAAGCACTTAAAGAAAGAAAAACATTAACCGGAAACTGGGGAGGTCTCAGAACAGATTTAAAAGAAAATGGCTTTATTTTTAAAGCGAGTCTGACCAACTTTTACCAGGGAATGGTAAATGGTGATGGAAACAATGATTTTGAATTTGGAAGTAAATTTGGATTTACGACCATTTTAAATGGTGAAAAGATCGGCTTATGGAAAGGTTTCTTTGCCATTGCCCGTATGGAATACAATATGGGGCAAAGCGTAAATGGCAGAGGCGGAACTCTCTTGCCTGTAAACATGGCTTTGTATTTACCCGGAATTGATGGCGCAGACCGCTGGGATATGAATTTTTATTTTATTCAATTCTTATCTCAAACCGATAAGGTGGTTTTTGGTAAGATCAACAACATCGATTTGAGTAATTTCTCTACGTTTAACGGGGGCTTAGGGGTACGTAATTTTTACCACAATGCCATGGTTTCTCCACCAAACGCAATTACCGTTCCCTATGTTTTTGGAGCCTATTATATGTCGAGTAATGAAAATAGAGATCTCACCCTGGCCTTTTATGATGCCAATAGCCGTGTCAATAAAATGGGCTTTGGAGATTTGTTTGAAGATGGAGTTACCTTTTTTGGTTCATACAATTTTGTGACACATTTTTTTGGTAAAAAAGGTTAGCAAGGAGTTATGGGTGCTTACAGCACAAAAGATGTAAGAAATACGGATGATTTGGAAGACTTCTTTCCACCTACAGGAAATTATATTGGAGAAAAAAGTAACCGTTGGTCTGCGACCTATTTTTTTGAGCAAACACTTTTTGAACATGAGGAAAACAACAAACAAACGTTTGGTGTTTTTGGGACCCTCGGGATCACTGACGGAAAAGGATCCGTCTCAGATCATTTCTTTACACTAGGCGTGGGTGGCAACAGTCCCTTTAAAAACAGGATGCATGACCAATGGGGTATTGGCTATTTTCATTATTCATTATCAGACGGTTTAAATGAATTAAATATTCCGAGTATTCCGGGTGTTTATCCAGGTTTTGGCATGAGTAGTGCCGAAGCAGGTTTTGAAGGTTTCTATGAATATTATTTTACCCCATGGTTTACCTTGGGGGCTGATATTCAGTTCATTTCTCCTGGAATTGAAAAGTATAATGGTTTAAGCAATACCGGTGTAACCTTTTTAGGATTTCGAAGTATGATTAAATTTTAGACATTCTATGATAAAATATTGCACATACTTTTTGTTGAGCTTTATTATTTCTTCAAGACTTTTTGCCCAGAATTCGGAAGAAAGCGATGTAGCCGGTGCAGCACAAAATGCAACCAATCCTTTGGCTTTTGTGACCAAATTACAAGTTCAACCCAATTATACCATTAAAGATAATGGCGGTGATCAGTTGATTTTGATCAGTAGAATTATACAACCCACAAAAAGTATCGGACTCCCTTTTATCAAAAGCAAAGACCCTTCTAAGGTGTACAGTATTTACCGACTAGAAGTTCCGGTGATTAGTCAGACAATGCCCAATTCGGAATTCGATGCCACGGGTTTGTCTGATCTTATTTTGGTTGATGTGATTGCTTTTAAAACAAAAATTGGATTGTTGGGTATTGGTCCATCACTTATACTGCCTACTGCCAACTCAGATTACCTAGGGAGCGGCAAATGGAGCGCAGGTGCCGCCGGAGTGATCATGACCAAAGCTTTTGGATTAACTGTTGGAGTTCTCGGTCAACAATATTTTTCGTTTGCCGGAGATACCGACAGAGCCGATCAGAATTTTATGTTATTTCAACCTATTGTCACAAAGATTTTCAAAGAAGGCTATTTCATGAACTTTTCACCTATCATGAAATTCGATTGGGAAAATAACGATTACAATATCCCATTAGGTGTAAATTTCGGTAAAGCATTTGCCAAAAATCTATCTATGTTTATAGGAGGTGAATATGTTATTAGTGGCCCCGGACAAGGTGATTTTACGATCAGACTAAATATCAATGCCATGTTTGCACCAGCGAATTAATGGTATCTTACATATTTATTCCATAAAAAAACTTCAATTGTAGGTCTTTTTGATAAAAACCTAATGTTGGCATATCTTAGATGGAAATGAAGCGAAAGGTGTCTTAGTTATTTATTCAATTTTTTATTTATTGAATGAAAAAAACCTTAATTTTAGCTAAACCAAAGCCTTAAGCGAATGCCATATGCCCATAAAATAGGTGTTCTTTTACTTCTCATCCTATTAGAATTTAATGTAAGTACATTTTCACTTTATGCGCAAGACCTAGATCCGAGAGCCTATAGTTGGGTTCCGAAAAATGTGACCGCCTTGAATTTGGGTTACTCTTACTCAGGGGGATCAGT
This sequence comes from Namhaeicola litoreus, assembly GCF_042679565.1. Classification (NCBI taxonomy): domain Bacteria; kingdom Pseudomonadati; phylum Bacteroidota; class Flavobacteriia; order Flavobacteriales; family Flavobacteriaceae; genus Namhaeicola; species Namhaeicola litoreus. The sequence goes on from NZ_JBHTMY010000003.1 coordinate 1,194,649, forward strand.
TTTAACAGATCCTACCATTCAAATAGACGATGTAGAAGCACAGGCACATTCTGCTATTTTGGCTTTGGCACATAGTTTTTCCTTTTTTGGTATGACCTCTCAGGCTTTAGTGGCCGTACCCTATAGCTGGGCCGATTTTTCTGGAAAAGTGGTTGGTGAGAATAGAAGGATTTCCAGGTCGGGTTTTTCAGATTTGCGCATGCGTTGGTCTTTTTTGTTCTATGGCGCACCTTCCCGTAATCCTGGTCAAATCATTCCACAGAAAAAGAAAACCATTTTGGGAGCCAGCATCAATATCGTTGCACCCACCGGGGAATTTTATGCTGATAAGCTCGTGAACCTCGGGACAAACCGCTGGTCGTTTAGACCAGAACTCGCCATTTCTCATCAATTTGGCCAAAGATGGTTGTTAGATTTTTACACAGGAATTTGGTTCTTTACAGACAATGATGAGTTTTTTCCAGGTGATGCGGTTCGTTCTCAAGATCCTTTAGGTACTATACAAGGCCATTTAAGTTATAATATAAACCCACAATTTTGGATCGCCATTGATGCCACATGGTACGGAGGTGGAAATTCTTATGTAGACGGTATAAATAAGGATAACCGACAATCAAATTCGAGAATCGGTGTCACTTCTGTCATTCCAATTAACAAACAAAGTTCTATAAAAATTGCTGCCAGTACCGGTGCTATTGTTAGAATTGGTCAAGATTTTCAAACGATATCTGTGGGTTGGCAAAGAACTTGGTTGGGTAAAGTAAAATAAATTCATCCTCTTTTTTGACCTCGTTCAACATAATGGCATCAACTAACTAATCCTTTTTCAAATTTTATCCTCATTTTTTCATACCTTGAGGTAATCCTTTTATTTTTCGACAAATGAAATTACTCCTACCCCTATCTTCTGAGTTGGTCATTATTTTCATCCTTTCGGCAGTCATCCTATTGGTCTATATCTGGCAGCGAAAAAAGACAAAAAAAATAAATGATGTCAGAAAAAGAAAAACACCTAAAGTTATTTTAAAGGGCGGTCATACCAATCAAGTTAAAACAGAAGAGAGTAAGGCCGAGCAGAAAATTGATTATCCAAAATTTAGTTCCCAAAAAACAGGTTTGACCTGGGGTGGCGGTAACGTGCATGGGGCGAATGCAAAGAGAGGAGAGAAAAAACGCTTTTTGCGTTGAGCATTGACTGTTTGCAATTTGACCTAAGGCTAAAACCATCACTTGGTAAAAAACCTCTACCTCATCGAAAACTCTAAACCTTTGAGCATGCTTTTCATCGCCTTACCCGGTCTGAAGAGCACCCTGCGTTTGCTCACCAATTTTTTGCTAAAATCTTTTTTGGTTTCTGCACCTGTTGTACTCACCCCTACCTGAAAATTTCCAATTCTGCCCAACTCTACCGTTCTACCCTCTTTGAGTTGTTCCAGCATATTGTGCTCCAAGGCCATCAGTACACCATACACATCGGCACGCGTCATGGTACTTTGGCCGGTAATTAGCTCTGCCAGATCTTCCAGATCAGTCTTTCCTCTCGATATCGCTAAGCCGTGATATTTTACAGGTTTTGTCACATCTCTTGGGTCTCTTTTTGTAACGATCTTTAGTTTAATTGCCATGGTTTAAGTATAAAAAAACGCTGATTCGAATGAATCTCAGGTTCGGTAAAGAACAAATATAAAAAACTTCTTGACAAGTTTATAAAAACATCCAGATGTTTAATTGATGAGATCTAGATGTTACACTTATAACATCTGGATGTTTTATTTATAATATCCAGATCTCTTATATAAGAGATCTGGTTTTTACTATTTATTCTATTTGATGAACGACCTATTTTGTCTTGACAAAATTTTGATTAGATATAAAAGTGTCAAAAAATCAACCATATCCCGCAATTTTATTTGATAAATCATTATTTTGGTACGTATATAACACGTTGGCAAACATTTCTAAGAAAAGTAGTTTACAAGAAACAAAAATGATTGAGAGTGATGGAATGACATATGAAATGTGGAAAATGGGGAAAGGTGTTTTTAAATATCTGTTTTTAGGGTGGTTAATAATTACACCAATCATAGTAATATTTCTAGGAGATATTTCTTGGAATTTTTTCTTAACGTATATAATCGTTTTAATCATTTTTCAATTATTCCGATTAACAAGAAAGAATATAAGTTCTAATTTTTATTTAGCTAAAATGAATGAGGAAATTATAATTCTCAAAAGAGATGGAGAAGAATCAATTAATTTGAATTGGAATGAAGTTTCATCACTAAGTAGGTTACGATTTACCAACCCTGCATTGTATATAATGACTATAGAAGCTCAAAAAAACGTTGAATATATATTTCCTACGAGTGCCCATTTATTGACCTTCTCTATAAGTATAAATGGAATTGGAATACAACGAGATTTTTCAAAAATGGGAAAACATATTAGAAAAATGAAAAAGTTGAAAAACTTAAAATCATTTTACTTCCATTATGCTAATAATGTTATTCAAAATATAAAAAAAACGTTTGCCAACAATGTATAACCGCAATTACGGCCGATTCGACTTCGTCCGAATCCACTCGGAATTGCTAAGGCTTGTGCTAAACCGAAAATTAACGCATATTAACCCGTAACTGACGGTTATACGAGACCGTTAGCTGCAATTTAAAATGTGACTTTGCTTTCATATGAAATACCCTATCTTATTTGAATACATAAAGGAAAAGGCGAATATCAAACAGGAAGAGTTTAACCGTTTTTCTCATTACTTTATAGTCAAAAATTTACAGAAATTCGAAACGATATCAAGAGAAGGAGAAATTTGTTCAAAACTGTATTTTGTAAATAAAGGATGCCTGAGATTTTTTCATCTTAATGAAGAAGGCAAAGAATTAACTAGATATTTCGCTTTTGAAGGTAAATTTGGAACTGACCTTACAAGTTTAATTACAAACGAACCATCCAAAGAAAATATACAATCAATTGAACAGTCTGAAATACTATATATAAATAAAACGGATTTTTATGAGTTGGTTAAAACAGAGCCTTCCATAAACTTGATTTATCGAGATATCTTAGAGATGGCTTATGTAACCTCAGTGAAAAGGATTTACAACTTTCAAGGAGAAGAAACACTACAAAGACTAAAATGGCTGATGAATTATCAACCTATGATTTTGTCAAGATTATCTAATAAAATGATTGCTTCATACTTGGGCATCACTCCATACACATTAAGCCGTTTGAAAACAAAACTTTAATTGTTGCTCTAGAGCAATTTTTCTTCTAATTAAGGTTCATAGTTTAGCTCCGAACTATAAACTTGGAGATGAAATCATATAAAATTTGCTTTGCTTTTCTAACTATTCTATTATTTAGTATTCAAAAAACTTTTGGTCAAAATCCCAAACCACCTTTTCCGGTTGAGATAATGACAGGTAACAAAGAAGTGTATTCACAGTTCGTGATAAAAAAGTATTTCAGCCCAACCAGTAATTTTGACTTTTTTGGTCTAGCAACGTACACTGCAAATTATAAGAATAATGTTGAGGAAAACAGAGCAATTATTATTTCTCAGTTTGGTTATAATTTTAAAAACGGATTTGGAGTAATGGCGGGACTCGATTTTAATTCATTTGCGGGTTTTTCTCCAATATTAGGTCCTAAACATAGTTTTGCAAATAAGAATTTTTTAGCTGTAACCAATTTGTCCATTTTTCTTAATGACGCTTTAGATGTCAAATTATTTGGTTTATATGAGTACCACCCAACAATTAACAATGATTGGAAATTTTATAGTAGGCTACAATTCATTCATAATTTGAGTATTAACTACAATGAACATAACATTAGTTATATTTATTTAAGAGCAGGAATTCAAAGAAAACAATTTATATTCGGACTAGGTGCAAATTTCGACTGGTCTGGACCGAACAAAGTTTTTAATAGCAATTTTGGTCCTTTTGTAAGATGGGAGTTTGACTAGAAAAACTGCAGCTAACAATGTGTATAAGCAATAGCGGTATGAGTGCTAACTCGAACCGTTTTTCCATTTAATTTAAGTATATTTAAATCCGAAAAGCAGTCGCTTAAAATCCGCTACTGCTCATACACGAGACCGTTAGCCACAATTATGAAACCGGAACTTGAAGAACGACTTGTTGGTTTAGAAAATATAATTCACGGAATTCATCATAATTTAGAATTGATGAGTTTTATAAATTATAATCTCCACAGAGAACCATTTAACTTAGGAAATAATTTAGGCTTATTTTGGATTTGGACTTCCTTAATGGCTTCACAAATATTGGAATTCTACAAACTGACTAATAAAAAGGAAAAATTTTCTTTTACAAAGACAATTAATATTGCAAAAGAAAATAAATGCAAAGCGGATTTTGTCAATTTAGAAACTAAAACAAAAGAATTGGTTGAAATATACGACAAAAGTGACTATGAAGCTGTTAGAAGTAAATATCTAGCACATCAAGATTTAAATGTTCCTGAAATAGGAACTGAATTAAAAGGTATTGCTGATTTTTCAAAAAAATCAGTTGAGCTATTTACATTATTCTGCAACGAATTTAAAAGGGAACAAACTGAATTTAATCCTGAAATTACAGAATCATTTAGTCAAATATTTAAGACAATAGATGAATATGAAAAAGTAAAAGCCTTACTAATTGCTAGATTAATTCAAGGAAATGAAACAATTGCTATTTCTGAAATACAAGATATAGTAAATGAGAATAACAGTGGCTAACAACGTATATAATTTATTGCTTAGTTCTAGCCTACTTACGAAAATCCTCGCGGATTTTCTATTCGGTTTTTATTTGCTAAATTAGGTGCTTAAACACGCAACAAACCATATACAAGCACGTTGGCAAACATTAAAACTAATAAAATGAAAGAAATCCTAAAATTCTTAATTCCAATTCTTTTAGTTGGATGTGCTCAAAACGAAAATTCTGGCAATTCATTTGATAATAGCTTATTAAAACATGACGATATTGACCAAAATATACCTTTGGAGGTTGAACCCTATGCAGACCCAGAAGTCATTAAAAATTTAGCACCAATCAGGGAGCAATTTGACAACCTTGCGATAACTGAAGAAAGTGAAACAATAAACCCCAGAATGACTTCTTTTGCTAAACAAATGGCAAAAACCATATATGAACCAGTGAAAGATAAAGTATTTCTTATGGCAGGCTGGCAACTAACTTCTACGTTAATTGTCATAGGAGAAGATGGTCTAATAGTTGTAGACCCTGGAGAAAGTGATGAAGCATCTGAAAGAATAATGTCAGATTTTAGAAAATCTACAAACATAGAGTTACCGGTAAAAGCCGTTATATATTCTCATAGACATCCTGACCATTCTTTTGGTTCCGCAGGCATGGGAGTAACACAAGAGCAAGTTGACAATGGTGAAGTAAAAATATTTGCACACTATCAATTTATGGATTACTTGGCGAATGACGCTAGTGTGGTTGGTGGTATTTTAACAGAGAGAACCGCTTACGGCGGCGCAACTTATTTAGGTCAAAATAAAGAAGGTTTAGTCCATGCAGGGCTAGGACCTACCTTTGCTGGAGGAAAAATATCATTTTACAAACCAACAGATATTGTAAAAGGGCAACTAGAAACAGAAGTTGCGGGTGTTAAAATTGTGATGTTTGAAGCATATGGAGATGCGGAGGATGAAATAGATGTATTCTTTCCAGACTTAAAACACGTTCATGGTTCTGAAACCACTCAGGGCGAGTCTTTTCCTAATTTATATACACTTAGAGGTACTAAATATCGTGACCTAGTAAAATGGTATAAAGGAGTAGACAATCTTCTAGATTTTGCTAAAAAGAGTAATAGTTTTAGTCACTCACATATGCGTTCTTGGGTTGGTAGAGATTTTATAGTTGAGCGCATTCAAAATTATAGAGATGCTATTCAATACACTCATGACCAATCCATATACCACATGAATCAAGGTGCAACTAGAGAAGAATTAGTTAACCTTATTTCATTACCAGAGCAACTAAAAAAAGACCCATGGTTACAGGAGTTTTATGGAAGTGTAGAACATTCAGTAAGAAATGTTTATAATGGTTACCTTGGTTGGTATTCAGGCGATGCTACTGAACTAGCTACACCTAATTTTCATAGAAAGGCGAAACTGTATGTTTCTGCAATGGGTGGTAGCGACAATGTGTTGAAAATTGCCAATGAAGCTATAGATGCAAAAGATTATGGGTGGGCTATGGAAATATTAACTCATGCCGTGAGGGCTAATCCTGATAATAAAGAAGCTAGAAATGCAAAAGCAAAAGCTATGCAATTATGGGGTTACGAACAATCTAACATTTATTACAGAAACTTTGCTTTGTCAGGAGCAAAAGAATTAGACGGTACTTTAGATAAGTCTGGAGCATTTGACTTTGCAAATCCAGTTATAATACAACAATTTGGTATAGGAACTATATTAGAAAACCTAAGAGTAAAAATAGATGCATCAAAAGCGATTGATGCAGATTTTAAAATAGGATTTAACATTACAGACCGAAATGAGACATATGGTTTCCATGTGCGAAATGGTATTGCAGCATTTTATAATTATGTTCCTGAAAACGCTGATTTAGTATTGGATTTACCTAGTAATGTTGTTTATGACTTTGTTTTAGGAAAAGAAAAAGTAAAAGATGCAATTAAAAATGGTTCTGGAACTGCAAAAGGAGATTTAAATAATTTAGATGTTTTTGCCAGTTTCTTTGACTTTACTAAGTCAGATATTAATTTGTCATCTAGATAAAAAAACGTTTGCTAACAAAGAACTGAGTTAAAATCCAATTGTTTTTATGCTAATTTTGACACAAAATTTTCATCATAAGGTAATCCAGATTTAGCCACTGCAAAAGCTTGTTTAAGTAACTTATTGCAGACGGCAATCAGGGATAGTTTTTTGCTTGCGCCAGTTCGCTACACTCGTGTCAGTTTGGTGTGTACCAGCCTGCCGGCAGGCTGGCTTGCAAAATTAACCGCTAAACCACGCAACTACTCATAGCCGAGACCGTTAAACCAAAATAGTGACTAAAATTATAATTCTTTTCAATCTAATCTTATTTTGTCAGGTGACGACAACCCAAGCAAATGAAAGTTTAGATTATACTATTTATCACCAGCGAGCAGTAGATGCTGAAATACTTATTGCTTCTGAAAATTACAAAGATGCATTACAAGTTTATGAAGAGTTATTTGAGAAATATGAATTTATCTTTTTAAGAGACTTTCAGATTGCAACTCAACTTGCATTATTCTTAAATGATGAGCAAAAATCTAAAAGGCTTTTGATAAATGGAATAAAATCAGGTTGGAAAATAAAATCGATAAGAAATAATAATTTTTTAGATAAAATACGAAAAGGCAAAGATTGGAAATCAATCAAAAAGCAATACCATGCCTTGAATGAACTATACGAATCAACGTTAAATCAAAGGCTAAGAAAAAGAGTAAAGAAAATGTTTTCAAAAGACCAAAGGAAAGCCATTAGGGCTCTTTTCGCATTTAGTTCTAAAGCACAAGATAGATACGCAGAGAAAAAATTTGCGCCACACAGCGAAAAACAAATATCAGAATTCTTAGATATTCTTAATAATTATGGCTATCCGGGAGAAAAGTTCATAGGGAACGACTTTTGGATGTCGACAATATTGAGCCACCACAATTCAATCTCAAACGCTTACAACAGAAAGGATACACTTTACCAAAACCTTAAGCCTAAATTAAAGATTGCACTGAAAAAAGGTGAAATTTCGGCATTCGAATTTGCATTAATTGACGAATGGTATCGTGCGAGTAAAAATGATAAGGAAGAACCAACTTATGGAATTCTTGAAGGACCATTACGAAAGGATTTGAACAGAACAAATAAGTTGAGAGAAATCATTTTTTTGAGGCCTATCGAAGTACATAATAAATTGGTTGATATCCAGGATAAAACAGGAATGAATTTCTATTTAGACGGACATCCGTGGTCAGCAGCAAAAATTGAAATCAGAGAATAAAAAACGTTGCACAACGATGGCTCCTATGAAAAACACTAACCAAGTTTCTCGAAGCTGATATTTAATTTTTTATTCTATCAAACCAAGACGGTTTTGGCGTATTACAATGTTGTCAACCCATTTGACTCTTTATTTTTTTCAGATGTAAAACAAGAAAATATTCTATATAAAATCCTAATGAGAACCTTTTTAGCGCCACGCTCAAAATACGCATAACCCTACCTCCTATTCATTTTGTTTCATCACAATTGCTTTTGAATTCGAAATATCACGTATGGACAAATAACTATCCAAAGGAGAAATAAAACCCATAGTCGACCTTGAAAAATATGATAATCGCCAAATAATTTACGCCAGGAATGACCTGCTACAAAATGACCAAATAAAAATTCAAACAATATGGTAAGTACCAGCCAAAGAATGCCTATTTTGAAGGTCTGTTTTTGAGTTTCAGGTGACCATATTTTAAACAAAAACCAAACATAAATGCCGAATAGGATGATCAGACTCATGGTAGACAATTGGTGGGCCTGCAATTCATTCAAGCTGTTCGCAATAACCTTTTCACGAGATAAACCGTTGACAATGGCCACAATGATCATAGGAAACCATGCGAAAAAAAACTTCACCATTTTATAAAATTTATTTGATTAGTTTTATGAAGGATTTTCCTTCACTAATTTAGTCAAAAAAGCGGTAAATCTTGAACATAATACGAGAGGGAACAGTATACAGCAGGGTTAAAATCTTAGCGAATTAATTTTCCGTAAAATGAAATATAAAAAATTCATCAAAAACTCCGTAAACATCTCCGAAATTGGTTTGGGTGCATGGCAATTAGGTCAAAACTCAGGTTGGAAAAGCATGACAGAAAAGGAGGCTGTTCAACTGGTTCACAAATCTTTGGATCTCGGTATCAATTTTTTTGATACGGCTCCAAATTATGGACTGGGAACTGGTGAAGAGCGTTTGGGCAAAGCGCTAAAAGGCAAAGATCGAAGTAAAATCGTGATCAATACCAAATTTGGCCATACACACACCGGTCAACTAAACTTTAGAGCTGATCACATCAGGGAGTCTTTAACGGGTAGTTTAAAAAGGCTTCAGGTAGATTATGTCGATTCACTCATCATTCACAATCCGCCTTCTGCCTTTCTTGACGGAAATAAAAATGTCCATTACGCGATACTAGAAAAGTTAATGGAAGAAGGTAAAATAAGGGCCTATGGTGCATCTTTAGATACCTTTGACAACATGAGGTTGTTGATGGAAACCACAAATTCGAAAGTAATTGAGGCCTTTTTTAATATTTTTCATCAGGATACTTTGCACGGATTTGAAATGGCAAAAAATAAAGAGGTGGGCATCATTGTAAAGATCCCACTAGATTCCGGTTGGTTAACAGGTAAGTATCATGCGAAAAGCAGGTTTAAGGATATTCGACGTCGCTGGTCTGAAGAAGATATTGAAACAAGAGCGATGCTGGTGAATAAAACCAGGGAAATTATTGGGACACAAGAAAACCTCGCCCAAATAGCCATCGCATTTTGTTTGGCCTATGATGCTGTTTCTACCGTAATTCCGGGTAATCTCAATATCGAACAGCTAACAAGTAATGTAGAGAGTACTCATCATCCTATTTCTCAGGACCTTAAAGAAAAACTTGAAGGTTTTTATCAATCTGAAATTAAAGAACTCTACTTGCCTTGGTAATCATCCCTACTTTAGGCTTTGCTCTGGTAAAATATGCAGAACTAGAGCCTTTTGTTACAGTATTGGTCTATATCGTAATGGGTATATTTTTAGTCGCACTTATATGGTTACTCGGCGGATGAAAAAGATTGTTTTTTTAATTTTGGGATTTTATTTCATCTGGAACAAACCTGCTTTTGCACAGGACGAAAATACCATATCCGGATCGACGTGGAGCCATGATATCGAAGGATGGCTTTATCTAGTCCCTGATCAAGTAGTGTTTTCTCCCGTTTATATCCTTGATAAAGGTTGGTTGCACATGGAGGCCCGGTACAATTATGAAGATTTAAATACATTTTCTGCCTGGTTTGGCTACAATTTTAGCGGAGGCAATCACTTTAAATACACATTTACACCCATGATAGGAGGCTTGGCAGGTAAGCTCAACGGACTTTCTCCGGGACTGGAAGTTGATTTTGATTTTTATGGTTTTAACTTGAACTCGAGTTCACAATATGTTTTTAATTTTAAAGATAGGCATAGTGACTTTTACTATAATTGGACTGACTTTACCTATGCTCCTTTAGATTGGATGTCGTTTGGATTTAGTTTTCAAAGAACCCAACTTTATCAGAATTCGCTTGAACTGCAATATGGCCCCATGATCGACCTCGGTTATAAGTGGTTTGAATTGTCATGTTATTATTTTAATCCGTTCAATAATGATCCATATTTTGTCTTATCCCTATCCGTCTTGCTTCCCGAACCATAATATAAAAAACTACGTAGAATAATCATTCATCCTGAATAAAGGCTACATCATTTACAACATGCTGTAAAAAATATAGCAAATCCATAATTGACGTGGTTTAAAGACTTTCTATTTCAACCATTTGAAAAAAAAAAAAAATGATTTTCCTTCATCTGAAAAAATCATTAATTTAGTGGTTATAAGCAAATTGAAACTAATTAAATCTACCTAAAATGAAATTATACTTAAAATTTATCGTCTTGATGGTCATTCTTGTCTCCTGCAATAACAAAATGAAAGAGCAAGAAACTACAAATTCTGAACAGGAAGAGGGGTATATGCATAATGGAGTGAGTTATAATGTAGGAGAAAATGAATTAAAAGAAGCATATTTTGGAGAACAGCACCTGCATACTGCTGCCTCAATGGATGCCTTCATTGCCGGAACTCGACTTACACCCGATGATGCCTATCGTTTTGCTCAGGGTGAAGAGATGATTGTCAATGGGAAACCTCATAAATTACACAGACCATTAGACTGGGCAGCTGTAACCGATCACGGTGAATTTCTTGGAGAAACCTACACCTTGATGAACGAAGGAACACCGGGCTATGACAGTGAAGCTGCTAAATCAATGAGAGATGCTCCGGATTTGGAAACAGCATTAAAGGTTTACAATAAGTATGTACTGGATGCTTTGGCTGGAGGCGACGCACATCCTGACTTTTGGCAAGGGTATGAGGCAGTAAAATCACAATGGCAGAAAAACATTGAGGCCACCGAAAAAAATTACAAACCCGGAAAGTTTACGACTATCCATGGCTACGAGTGGAGTTCTGCTCCCAACACTGCCAACCTGCACCGAAATGTATTCTTTAGAGATTCAAATGTGCCCGATATGCCTTTCTCAGCAAATGAAGGGGCTTCTCCTCAAGAACTGTGGGATTGGATGATTACTCAGGAGAAAAACGGGGTGAAAGTGTTGTGTAACCCTCATAACCCCAATGAAAGTAAAGGTATGTTGTTTCCTGAAGTCGCTATGAACGATAAACCTATTGATAAGGCCTATGCAGAAACTCGCCAGCATTTTGAAAGAAACTTAGAAATGATGCAAACCAAAGGGAATTCAGAAGTGGTTCCTAATTTCTGGCCTAATGATGAATTTGCAGATTTTGAAAATGCCGTTTCACTTCAGGAGTACAATGGTAGAGTCTTTGAAAAGCATAATTTTATCCGCTATGGATTGACCAGAGGGGTCAAATACAAAGAAGAATTAGGTGTGAACCCTTTCAAATATGGATTTGTTGGGGGTACCGATAGTCATAATGGATTGATGTCGAACGTTGAAGAATTTAATTATGTGGGCCATCATGGTATGGCAGATGAGACAGCATTGGACCGATCAAGAAATGAACAGGATGGCGAAATGTTCAACCGTGATATGAATCCAGGAGGCTTAACAGGCGTATGGGCAACTTCCAATACAAGAGAAGCGATCTGGGATGGAATGCATCAACGAGAATCATTTGCCACTTCAGGGCCAAGAATCAAAGTGCGTTTTTTTGCAGGAAATGGCTATCAGTCATCGTATAATTCATATGAAGAAATGGTGAAAGATGGTTATGCCAAAGGAGTGCCCATGGGACAAAATTATAAAGGCAACAGCACTCCAGAATTTTTGGTCTGGGCAATAAAAGACCCTATCGCACCAAATTTGGACCGAATTCAAATTATTAAAGGTTGGGTTGAAAATGGAGCAATGAAAGATACCATCTTTAACATCGCTGCCTCTGAAGACCGATTGAAACCGGATGGAACCGTAACGCCTATCGATGCACCCATAGACATGAAAACAGGTGAGTTCAATAAGGAAAAAGGAGCGCCGGAATTAATGGTCGTATGGAAAGATCCTACCTTTGATCCCAATCAAAATGCTTATTACTATGTAAGGGTGATACAACTGCCAACAGCGAGATTTAGTTTATGGGATGAGATCAGAAATCCTGATGTCCACTATCCGGAAGATACAAAAAAAGTGATTCAAGAGCGCGCTTGGGCTTCTCCTATCTGGATTGAGCCGGCTAACTGAGATGTATGAAGAAATTTTTAAAAGAACCTTTGTTGCATTTCATGCTTTTGGGTGCGATGATCTTTGGGTATTACTACCTGACAAATGAAGCTGAGGAATCTGAGGCTGCCATTGTTATTGATGATGCCGAATACGATTATTTGCTTAGCCTATGGAAAAACCAATGGCAAAGAGAACCGAATGAAGATGATATTAAAGCTTTTCTCGACCAATATATTCGGCAAGAAGTGTTTTACAAAGAAGCTTTGGCATTGAGTTTGGATCACAACGATATCATCGTTAAAAGACGTTTGGCGCAGAAAATGGAGGCAGTTTCCAATGATTTAAATGCGATGATAAAACCTCCAACAGAAGGAGATCTACATGCATTTTACTTAGCAAACCAAGCACTGTTTCAATTGCCTCCAAGCTTTACCTTTCAGCAGGTTTTGTTTTTAAATAACGAACAAAACCTTGCAGAGCAATTGGCAATCAGCAAGAATGCATTGAACAATGGAGGTGAAATTCCCGCAAACAGGAAACAGAAGTTATCCCTTCCCAATCTCTGGGAGAACAGTTCACCAGCGGAAATAAACAACGCATTTGGAGGTGATTTTGCCCAGGCTTTGGACAGTCTGCCGATCACTCAATGGGTGGGCCCCGTTCTTTCTGGTTTTGGGCAGCATTTGGTGTATATATCTAAAAAAGATAGTTCTAAAATGGCGAACTTCGAAGATGTCAAACCCTATGTTCTCAATGAATATGAATACCAGTCCGAGCTTGAAACACAAGAACAAGTATATCTTGAATTACTGGATAAATATGGGCTAAAAATTACATCGGGCAAAGTTCCAAATAGTGTAAAAGATAGCTACCGCATACAATGAGGCTTTTTCTAATTACCCTTTTGGTTTTTTCGTCTGGCCTTGGAAGTCACTCCCTGTTTGCACATGAGGTACGCCCGGCTTTTTTACAAATTGAAGAGCAATCGCCTCATCACTATGCTGTATTGTGGAAAGTGCCTCGCACGGTTGATAAGGTTTTGGATATTCAACCTCAGTTTGAAAAGAGTTTTACACTTTCAGAAACCCTTCCCCCGCGCATATTGGAGGCTTTTGTGTTATATAATTACCAGCTCAAAGGCGAGAAAAGTATCGCAAATACCCGGCTTTCGATCGATCAGCTCAATACAACAGGAACTGATGTGTTGGTTGTGGTTCGCTTACTGAATGGCGAGCAACATAGTTTTCTTCTTCAACCCACCAGGAACTCTATTTTAATTCCGGAAACACCTAGTAAATGGAATGTGGCAAAAACCTATATCATTTTAGGCATTGAACACATCTTACTCGGTTTTGATCATTTGTTGTTTGTGTTAGCCCTTGTATTAATCACGAAAGGTTTTAAAAAACTTTTGAAGACAATTACAGCATTTACCTTGGCACACAGTATCACTTTAAGTTTTTCAGTGTTGGGCATAGCGAATTTGCCTGGACCTCCGGTTGAAGCAGTGATTGCTTTGAGTATTGTTTTTCTCGCCTTGGAGATCCTAAAAATCCAAAAAGGTAATTCCACCCTCACCAGTAAAAAGCCCTGGATCGTCGCCTTTGTTTTTGGCTTACTTCATGGATTTGGCTTCGCAGGCGCCTTGCAAGACATTGGTTTGCCTCAAAAAGAAATTCCTCTAGCTTTGGCCACCTTCAATATCGGCGTAGAATTAGGACAAATTTTATTTGTTTTGGTGGTTTTAGTGTTACTTAGATTCATTCGTTCTTATGTGCCCAGAAAAAATTGGACCGAAAAACTTGCCCCCTATGCCATAGGTACATTGGCAGCATTTTGGTTGATCGATCGGATCGTTGGTTTTTAATATGAATGGGTACTTCAACAAAATAATCCGTGTAACAACAACATAAGTGCTTTATTTAGTAGAACAGATTAGTATGAGCCATGAAATTAAAGTCTTTATCATGCATCAATGTGCTTCTACTTGACAGTTTCCATAATTTATACCCTTGATGCATATAGGCTATATCCTTTAAACATGCTGTAAAAAATTTAAACTCTCTTTTTTAAGTTTTGTAAAGAAATATGACAAATTCAATATTGGAGTAATTTTGAGACTTTTTACCTCAACCAAATAATAGGCAGAAAAACTTGAATGATCTCTTTTCATAATGCATAAATAATTATTTTAGTAATTGTATCATGCTTTGTAAGATATGTAGCCAAAATGGGAAGAATACACTTATTTGAATTTGAAGACCAAAAGTGGTTTCCAACTTATTTAAGGAATTATGTCACTGACTTCTTACAGTTTTTGTCCAATAAGACAAAAATGTACAGGCCAATTATTCCAAAACTTAAAAAAATGCTACTAAAGGACAAAACACATCGTATGATCGATCTAGGTTCAGGCGGTGGTGGCGGTCTTATTTGGTTGAACTCTGAATTGACAAAAGACATTCCGGATCTGAAAATAATTTTGACTGACCTTTATCCCAACATTCTGGCATTCAAATTCGTTCAAAAGAAAGCAGACAATTTTGAGTTTGTGGAAAAGCCGGTTGATGCGAGAAAGGTGCCCGAGGAATTAAGTGGATTGAGAACCCAATTTTTATCTTTGCACCATTTTAAGCCAAAAGATGCAAAACTGATTCTGCAAAATGCCATTGACACAAAAAACTCAATTGCAATATTTGAAGGACAAGAAAGAAGCATTCCAAGTATTTTTGCTATGCTTTTATCTCCAATGAGCGTTTTGCTGGTCACACCATTTTTAAGACCCTTTAAAATCGGACGGATTATTTTTACCTATTTTATCCCAATAGTCCCGCTAATTGTGTTGTGGGACGGAGTTGTTTCATCATTGAGAACCTATTCAGTGAAAGAGATGAATGAACTTGTTGAGAACCTAAACGGAACAGAAAACTATGATTGGGAAATTGACAAAGTAAAGTCCGGACCGGGTGTTGTGCTTTATTTATTAGGAACCAAGAAAGAATGAATCCGTGCTACAAAAATGTATAATAAATAGGCAATCTATCGTAAAATCAAAGGTTTTGGTTCTGTGAGATCCACTACTTTAAATATACTAAACGTTGTACACCATTTAAAAAATGATATTTAAAAGACCTAAAATACTTATGACAATCATAGCCAAGTATATCGTAATTTTCTTTGGTATTTTTCTCATTGGAGTTGGTTTTTTAATGCTCCTGAAACCGGCAAAGGCAAGAGCTTATTTAAGACAAGCCGGAAGCACTAACCTGATCAATTATGTTGAGATTACGATTCGAATGATACCCGCGGCAGGGCTTGTTCTATATTCAGCATACTCGAAATTTCCTGAAATATTAAAGTATTTAGGTTGGTTCATGATCTTTACTTCTCTGGTCCTATATTTCGTGCCACGAAGAATTCATCATGGGTATGCACTGAGGTGTGCAAACGTTTTAACACCTAAATTAATGAGAGTGGTATCACCCTTCTCCATGCTATTTGGGATGGGAATAATCTATTCAGTACTATAAGGAACATATGATTTGAATTGAATAATTAAAATGAATTATATATGATGAAAAAATTATACATATTGACTTCTATTATCCTCCTTTCCTCATTTTCATCGGCCCTCAAGGCCCAAGAAAATGACTTTATAAAGGAATACTTGGAGCGAATGGAAAATTCAAAAAAGTATTTACTATTTGTTGCGGAAACAATGCCAGAGGATAAATACGATTACAAGGCGACGCCCGAATCAATGAGTTTTGCCGAAAACTTGATGCATATCGCTTGGGCTATGGATTGGCATAGTCAGTCTTTAATGGGCGGGCGAGAAGCAAGAGATTGGAATACCGACACAGAACTCAAGGTAGATAACAAATCAAAACAGGAGATGATTGACAAAATCAGCGAAACCTTTGATATTACCATGGATTTCATCTCAAATTTTGATCCAAACAAACTTGAGGATAGGTTGGACTATTTTGGAGCGAACAGAACAAAAAGACAGATCATGTTATTACTCGCAGACCACATCACGCACCATAGAGCACAAATGCTTGTCTCTATGCGATTGAACGGACTTAAACCGCCAAGATACGTTTTGTACCAATAATGAAAAAAAGAGAAACAAAACGGAATCAAAACAAAAAACGCGATCGAAATACCCAAACGAAATTCTACAATACAATGATCGGTAAAATTTCAAATAAGAGGTATTGAAAACCGGATAATACTACTTTTGTCAAATTGTTCAGCATTATATTCATTATGGAAAATATATCTCATACAGAGAATCAAATTCAATACGTCACTAATTTTCAAGACTTTGTTAGCGCTTCTTTTCATGGAAAAATAAATGCGATTTGTTGGAATCGCAAACTAGCAGGTGATTTTTCTGAAATTGTCAGACTGTTAGCGTCAAACGAAAATATAGCCGAAATTCAACCCAATGACCTTCTTAAACTTAAGTTGAGCGACCAGGGGCAGCTTGCTCGTGAAATTCTTTTAGAGGATCTCAAGACCTTGAAAGATCTTGGGGCCTGTCCAACGCTTAATCTGATCGAATACTATGACAGAGATGATGGCAATCCGCTTTTCCCAACGGATGTTTATTCATTTCATGTAGATCGCTCTCCTATTCCAGTCGACACCTTTTTATGCACTTACTGCGGCGAGTCTAGCGAAATATTACCAAACGCACAAGCCAGACAAAAAATACTTGTCCCCGAAATACGTGATGAACTTAAAAAAATATATCAAGTAGCAGAGGAAGATTTTGAATCATTTTTGAGTGAAAATTTCTTTGATCTGCACTATCTGGCCAAACCTGAGGCAAAGCCAATAAAGTTAGGTTTAGGCCATTTATACAGATTGGCTATTGATCACCCTAAAAGTAAAGTTCTCCCTTGTATTCATCGCGCACCAAAGGAAAAAAGTGGACAAAAAAGGCTATTATTGATCTGTTAAAGGCAATTGAAATATATACTCCGGTGAACTATTTGATGCACATAACCAACTTTGAAAATTTTAAGCATATACAAATAGTTTAGAAAAACATCTTTCATCAATGGCTAAGATAATAGGGACATAAGTGCTTCATCCCATTTTTTTGTGAATAACAAAGTCAGTCCTTTACTCGGAATTTTAAGCTTCTTAAGTCACATCCATGATTATACACTCACGTTTGTTCTCCTTAGAGACAAAATGATCGAATGAATGATTTACATTTGAAATAGAATTATACTAATAAATAACAACAATAAACCAATGAAGCAGTTAAGAAAGTCCTTTACAAATAAGGTAAATACCTTTAAAATTCTTTTCATTATTTGTGTTTTTTCTTTTCATTTTAGTGGGAAAGCACAAGTAAACTGGACAAGCAACGGGGATTCTTATTTTAAATTGGAAGAACATCAATTGGTTACCTATACCCTGCCTCATCATGATGTAAAAACTGTTATTTCAAAAGAACAACTTACACCAGCAGGAAAATCGGAGCCTTTAGAAGTCAAGCATTTTTCATTTTCAGAAGACCAACAAAAAATACTATTGTTTACCAATACAAAAAAAGTATGGAGACTAAATACGAAAGGAGATTATTGGGTTTTTAATTTTAAAACAAATACCCTAAGTCAAATTGGGAGAACCCTACCTCCTTCCTCTCTTAAGTTCGCAAAATTCTCTCCTGATGGGAATACTATAGCTTATGTCTCAGGAAACAATTTGTATAGTGAAGATTATGCAAGCGGAAACATTCAAGCATTAACCACCGATGGCACTGTTTCGTTAATTAATGGGACTTTTGATTGGGCATACGAGGAAGAATTTGCTTGTAGAGATGGATTTCGCTGGAGCCCTGACAGCAAATCCATTGCTTATTGGCAAATTGATGCAAGCGCAATCAAAAAGTTTTTTATGATCAATAATACAGATTCAATCTACGCTCAAATCATTCCCTTAGAGTATCCTAAAGTGGGTGAAAGCCCTTCTGCGTGTAAAGTTGGCGTTGTAAATCTATCAAATGCCAAAACAACTTGGATGGATGTTCCAGGAGATCCATCTCAAAATTATTTGGTGAGAATGGAGTTTATTCCAAGAACCAACGATCTTTTAATACAGCAATTAAACAGAAAACAAAACCAAAGCAAATTATTCATTGCCGATCCGTTAAGTGGAAGTACAAAAATGATTCAAGAAGAATCAGACATCGCATGGGTAGATTTATTTCAATTAGGCAATACCTATGCTTTAGATTACATCAATAATTTCAGTTTTATAGAAGAAACGAACAGCATTCTTTGGGCATCAGAAAAAGATGGATGGCGACACTTATACAAAATATCTTTAGAAGGTAAACCAGAAGTACTTATTACAAAGGGCGAATTTGATGTTATCGATATAAAACACATCAACTCAAAAGAAGGTTATGTATACTATTTAGCTTCGCCCGATAATGCCACGCAGAAGTATTTATATAAAACAAACTTAAATGGAAAAGGGGAAAACGAATTATTAAGCCCTAAAAGCTTAAAAGGAACTCACGATTACTCTTTTTCCTCCAATGGTACCTATGCTCAACATACCTTTACAAACCACTACACGCCATTTACGCGCGAATTTATTACCGTTGCTGATCACAAGGCTTTAAGCGAAAAAGAAAGTATTGCTTTTCAAATAAATAAGTTGGAAGTAAAACCAACCACCGAGTTCTTCAGGATAAAAACAGCAGACGATGTTGAAATGGACGGATGGATGGTAAAACCAACGAATTTCGATCCAACGAAAAAATATCCCGTGGTATTTTTTGTTTATTCTGAACCTGCGATGACCACAGTAAACGACACCTTTACTGCTGGCAGAAATAGGTTCTACGATGGAAATATGGCGGATGATGGTTACCTGTACATTTCTCTTGACAACAGAGGTACGCCTGCTCCAAAAGGACGGGAATGGAGGAAGTCTATTTACAAAAAAATTGGCGTCATCAATATAAATGATCAAGCAAAGGCTGCCCAAGAAATTTTGAAATGGGATTTTGTAGATGCTGAACGAGTAGCTGTGTGGGGTCATAGCGGAGGTGGTTCTGCTACATTGAATTTAATGTTTAGGTATCCTGAGATCTACAAAACGGGCATTGCACTCGCTGCAGTTGCAAATCAATTGACTTACGATAATATTTATCAAGAACGGTATATGGGCCTACCGCAAGAAAATATGGAAGATTTTAGGGTAGGCTCTCCCATTACCTATGCAAAAAAATTAGAAGGTAATTTACTGTACATCCATGGAACCGGAGATGATAATGTACATTATCAAAACGCAGAACTCTTGTTAAACGAGTTAATAAAATACAACAAGCAATTTCAATTTATGCCTTATCCAAACAGGTCTCATGGAATTAGAGAAGGGGAAGGAACCTTAAAACATTTGTCAACCTTATATACAAATTACTTGAAACTACACTGTCCTCCCGGTGGAAGATAATGTTTGGTAAAATACATATCATCATGTTAATTAAGGAATGAACAAAGAGACAGATATGGCGTGAGTAAGGAAATGAACAAAGAAGAGGATTTAAATTGCATTGCATTTTTACACAATACAAAATTACTCGAAAGCAACATTCTATTAATTGCTGCAATTTGTTGAACTTCTGACCTATATCAAAAAATAGGACTGTACTGGCGAAAATCTAACAAGACGTTGGCAAACAATAAATTGAGATCATTCCATTTGCGATATTTGAAAACTTCTTCAAAGAGAACTTAAAACCAAGCTGTTTTAACTCATTACCAGTTAAATACTATATCAAAAAACATTACTTTTATAAAGGCTAGATTTCTACTGCGAAAATGCAAAATATATTCAACACAATTGATTCATAGCAAACTATCAGGTGGCATTAAATGAATTATAGTAATGGACAGATACGCCGAAACCTTTGAAACCTGGAATAAAGTTGCCAAACAATACGAAGACAAGTTTATGGATTTGGACTTGTACAACGAGACCTATGCGTTTTTCTGTGCCTCAATTCCATCCGAAAATGCACATATACTCGATCTGGGTTGTGGTCCCGGAAATATTACCAAATATCTGCTAACAAATAGACCTGACTTTACTATTCTAGGAATTGATGTTGCCCCACAAATGGTTGAGCTGGCTAAAAAAAATAATCCTACAGCTAAGTTTAGCGTGATGGATGTTAGGAAGATCAACAAACTAAAAGCATCTTTTGATGGAATTGTTTGCGGTTTTTGCCTGCCATATTTATCTGAAAGCGATTGCCGGGAATTCATTTTTAATTGCAGCAGATTGCTTCATGATCATGGAATCATTTATTTGAGTTTTGTGGAAGGAGATTTAGATAAATCTCATTTTCAAGTTAGAAGTAACGGTGACAGGGTTTATTTCTATTACCATCCTATAGATCAAATTAAAAATCTCCTCACGCAGCATGGATTTAGTGAATTAAGGGCTTTTCAGGTAGAATATCAAAAAGGAGAAACGGAATTAGAAATACATACAATATTGACAGCCAGAAAAACAACGAACTAGCGATATAATTTGAACAAACCGAAAAATGACAGAAAAAGTAGAGGAATTAGACAATTATTTAGATAATCATTATATCCACCGCAGCAATTGGTTAAGAGCCGCTGTGCTTGGGGCGAACGATGGAATTTTGTCGACTGCGAGTATCGCCATCGGGGTTGCTGCCGCAAGCGATATACGAGAGCCTATTATTTTAGCAACCCTCGCAGGACTCGTTGCAGGTGCTTTATCCATGGCAGCCGGAGAATATGTTTCAGTAAGCTCACAAACTGACGTGGAGAATGCTGACATCGAACGTGAAAAGCAAGAACTCAAAGAAATGCCTAGTATCGAATTAGAAAGGTTAGCGGAAATTTATGAAAAAAGAGGTCTAAAGAAAGAAACTGCTTTAACTGTTGCTAAAGAATTAACAGAACACGATGCATTAGGCGCACATATAAGAGATGAATTAGGCATCAATGAAATTAGTCAGGCCAAACCATTGCAGGCGGCCTTTGCTTCCGGTGCTGCATTTACAGTTGGTGGATTACTTCCCTTTTTGGTTACCCTTTTTCTACCTTTAAAAAGTATGGAGTATTCACTTTACGGATTTGCATTATTTTTTCTGATCATATTGGGCGCTTTAGCGGCCAAAACCGGCGGATCAAGCGTTGGAAAAGCGATCATCAGAATTAGTTTCTGGGGAACAGTAGCCATGGGTCTTACGGCTTTGGTCGGTTATTTTTTCAATGTAAATATGGGATAAAATGAATAAAAAGAACAGTATATTTATCGCTACAAGTATCGATGGTTATATCGCTGATAAAAATGGCGGAATAGATTGGCTGCATGCCATTCCAAATCCAGATCATGAGGATATGGGTTATGGCGCATTTATGAATGAAATCGATGCCCTTTTGATGGGAAGAAGAACCTTTGAAACGGTACTTGGCTTTGATATGGATTGGCCTTATGACAAGCCGGTGTTCGTATTAAGCCATCAAATAAAAGTAATTCCAAAGCACCTTAAAGACAAAGTTTTTTTATGTAAAGGTTTATTGAATGAATTGTTAGAGCAGCTCCACAAAAAAGGTTTTTACCGACTTTATATTGACGGCGGAACAACGATCAGAGGTTTTCTGAAGGAAGATTTAATCGATGAAATGATACTTACCACAATCCCGATTTTATTGGGCGGTGGTGCTCCCCTGTTTTCAGAACTTCCATGCGAATTGAAATTTGATCTGATGGAAACAAAAACTTATTTGAACCAAATAACACAGCATCATTACAAACGTAAAAAATAAAATTTTTACACAATCAATTCTTTATTTTATCACTTTACTCAAAGTGATAAAATAAGTCCACTCTCTCACATAAAATATAATTCGGTGCAACATTGATCATCAGAAATTAAACTTATAAATGATTACTTTAGTAAGCATGTTAAATGTTGCATGTCATAAAACCAAAAAATGATGAGACTTATATTATTTGTTTTATCCCTCATCTTTACAACCATCAACATTAGTGGTCAGTATAAAGTTAATTTCATTCTGTCAGAAGTCCCTGAGGATAGCATTTTAAATGTGGGCATCAGAGGAAGTGTTGCTCCATTGAATTGGGAAAAGTCAATTCCACTGAAAAAAATGAATGGCCTCTATTCAATTTCTTTAGAATTTCAAGATGTAAGTGAGGATGTAGAGTTCAAGTTTGTGCGCTATAGGAATGACCGTGATCCTATTTGGGAAGGTATTCAAAATCGCACGATTTCTCTCGGTGCAAATGCTGATCATATATCAAATAATATATGGAATCAAGAGCAACTAGTAGATATCAGTAAATTAGAACCATTGGCTCCAGAACAGCTATTAGAAGATTTTGAGCTAATTAAAACCATGGTTTTAGATGTTCATCCGGGTACCTATAGATACAATAACAAAAAACAAATTACCGAGGCCTTAGAGGAACTAAAATCCTCTTTCAGCCAGTCACTAACTACCGGCGATGCATACCTGGCCATATCAAAACTTACAGCCCAATTAAAATGTGACCATACCAAAGCGGGATTTAACAATCAAAACAAAGTCATAAATTCAATAATCCATTATCAAAAAGATAAGCTTCCTTTTACCTTTCGCTGGATTGGTAATGAAATGATCGTGACACGTAATGCCTCGAATAATCAACTACTAAAAAGAGGAGTTCGGATTACAAGAATAAACAGTATCCCGGTAGAAGAAATCAAGGAGAAAATGATCTTATATGTAGGTGCAGATGGAGCAACAGATGCAAACAGAAGCTACAAACTAGAGGTGAATGGTTATGACTTTCGATATAATGCTTTCGATATTTTTTTTCCATTACTATATCCTCTAAATGGAAACAATGTCGCCTTAGAAATTGAAGATGATGAAACGGGAAAAGTAATGAATGTTGAAGTGTCTGCCTTATCTCGTGACGAACGAACTCAAATTTTAATGGAACGATATAGCGATTTCCCACAAAGTCGTGATGATTTATGGAAGTTTGAAGTACTGGGGGATAGTATTGGACTTCTCACAATGAACTCATTTGGACTTTTTGGTTGGAAGGCAATGACATTAGATTACAAAGATTTCTTATTTAAAACATTTGCAGAACTAAGGAGCCAAGGGATAAATCACCTTGTTATCGATATAAGAGAAAATACAGGCGGAGCTGATGAAATGTCTAATGAACTTTTTACTTATTTATCTAACGAGCCCTATCAATTGAAAAGAGAAGGAAGAACACGCTATATAAATTTTCCAGAATCGCTAAAACCTTATGTGCAAACTTGGGGGGATAATCCTTGGTATTTTAACCTTGAACCAAAGAATAATAATCCCATTGGTGGTTATTATATTTTTGAAGAGGCAAAAAATAAAAGTGAACCCATCAAACATGAGCTTTATAAAGGTCAGGTATACTTATTGGTGAGTTCTGCAAATACTTCCTTGGCTTTCTACACTGCCCAAAGATTTAAGCAACAACAAATCGGACCGACAATCGGACAAGAAACTGGTGGAAACCTTAATGATATCAATGGAGGTCAGATACTTTTTCTTCGTTTACCTAATTCTCAGATAGAAATAGATTTCCCTGTCATGGGAGGATTTTCTATAGATCCCCAACCCAATACGGGTGTAATACCAGATGTGGAAGTCATGGTTCGAAGGGAGGATATTTTGGAGAATAGAGATGCTGAAATTGAAACCGTTCTAAAGATAATAAAGGATGGCAGTAGACGATAAAGGCTAGATTTCCAGTAATTTCCATTTGGTTGCGACTGGGTTTATCCATAACGTTGGCAGTATTTTGATTAACACGACACACAAATATTAATTGAGTTAAAAAATTAATTTAATAAAAATAAGGAAAGTACAACAAGGTGGATAGCGATTATCTGTTCTCAATCCTATGAAAAAACCAATCAGAGATATAATGAGTATCGAAAAGGCATACAACATTTGGGCTGACCAATATGACACTAACTTGAATAAAACACGAGATTTAGACAAAATAGCGACAATCGAAACGCTAAATAAGCTCAAATTTTCAAAGGTGATAGAATTGGGTTGCGGAACCGGAAAAAATACAATTTATCTGTTAAAAAAAGCGGATAAAGTTATTGGATTAGACTTTTCCCAAGAAATGCTGAATAAAGCCAAAGAAAAAATCCAAGACAAACGAGTGCAATTTAATAGAGCAGACTTTACAACAAAATGGAATATTGAAAATAATTATGCGGATTTAATAACATGTAATCTAGTACTTGAGCATGTTAAAAATTTAGATTTTGTTTTTGATCAAGCAAACCAAAAATTAAAATGTGATGGTTATTTTTTCATCAGTGAACTTCATCCATTCAAACAATATTCAGGCAGTAAGGCCAAATTTGAAACTGAAAACGGAATACAGGAATTAGAAACTTATGTTCATCATATTTCTGAATATTTGAACGCAGCGAAGAAAAATGGTTTTGAATTGGTGGAAATAAA
Organism: Namhaeicola litoreus; assembly: GCF_042679565.1. Lineage (NCBI taxonomy): Bacteria > Pseudomonadati > Bacteroidota > Flavobacteriia > Flavobacteriales > Flavobacteriaceae > Namhaeicola > Namhaeicola litoreus. The sequence continues at coordinate 1,219,793 of NZ_JBHTMY010000003.1, forward strand.
AGAATGGTTTGATGAAGTAAATAAAGCTGGAATTCCAAGACTGATCGGAATCTTATGGCGGAAAAATTCTTAGCTTGAATTTTGATCAGTCAAACCAAAATAGTTCCTTAGGAAATAATGTAACCTCTGTTCTAAAATTTCCAATATTCATTTTAGGCATTCTTCTTTTGGTTTATTTAGATAAAAGAACAAATCTTTGAGCGCGCATTAAAAGGATGTTGTAAAAATTTTAGTAACACCTCAAAATATGCCCCACGTTCATGCGAAACCAAATTAGACCGGGTCAATTTTTTGGCATGGTTTCCAATAAATATACCTGTAAAAAAAAATAGTGATTTGTTTATGGATACTGGGCAATACTTTATTCGGGCAAACCCCGGGGAAAAAAATTGCATGCCCGGTTGTACTTTTTGACACCCTTAAAATTAATCGAGGAGATATTCTATATTTAGCTAAGGGCACTAACCCTGATACCGGTCAATTTATTCATATTTACGCCCCTAAAAACACCCCCTTCCATTAGCAAAAGATCTCCTTGCCGGCTTTTTTTTGGATAATACCGATTTTGAAACTAAAGCGATACCTCAACAGAATTTAGATAAGTTATTTGAAAATAGACAATTAGCAATCAAAAGTTTCAGTAAACTGTCTTCCAAAAAAACGAAAAAAAATTCTAGGAGTTGTGGATATGAAGCAAATACAATTTATCGAGGGAGCATTTTTTAATGATATTGTCTTAGACCTAGAATCGGCAATAAGTTCAGGAGAAATAATTAAAATAAGTGCTCATGAATTAACCGAGAAACCAACAGAAAAATTATTGTTTATACCCTTTGAGATATCTAGCCAAGGTATCAAGCCCGTCATTGTAACAATCAATGATATAAGCCAAAATGAAATTTACAACAAGGCAGTTCAATGGGCCGATCTGTATTATAATGTTAAAAATCAGATCGACATTACAAAAGTTCCGAATAAAAACATGACCATACATGATTTTGCTTTAAATATAAAATTTAGCAGAATTATGGGACAGGTTCTTTTTGTTGATATGCCCTATTTTTATACAATAGATTTTTCTGATGGTGAAATTACAATGTCATTTAGGTTAGGGGATGAAAATGGGGAGGCCAACAAAATAAGTCTGATTTTTATCGCAGAAGCTGAAAAAATGATAAATGATCTATCATATTTTATGGTAGATTATATCATGAAATAATCATTATCTATCTTTTTAAATAAACAGCAAGAAATGGAGCAAACTTATTTCAAATTAATCCTTTTCAAACAGGTCTTTTTCACTTCTGCATTCAAGATCCGGATATAGAAAACCTAACCAAAAGAATCGTGGACGCCGGTGGTAAACAGAGAATGCCTATTCGTGAATATTACCCAAATGAAAAGCCGTATAAAATGGTTTATGTAGAAGATCCATTTGGCATCGTATTCGAAATTTATACACATAGCTATGAATTAACCTATTCTTCGGGAGCCTATCAAGAATAAAAAACGAGTACTGTCATATCTGTCAATGATCTCGGCAGATAGTTTTCTTTTAGTTCTAACCATATAGGCCGTAGATAAATCAGTTTAGCCGCAGAATTAACCAAGGTTGATGCGGTGCGCGCAGCAATTTAGATCAAATATCCAATCATCTTAAAGAAGTTTCACAACCGTAAACTAGAAAATATTCTGGATAACTTTAAATGCTTAAATTTTTGTGCGAAAATGGTTTTTGTATCTTTGAACGAATAAAAAAAACAAACCATGCGAAACACTTTCATTTACATTTTTTCACTTGTCCTTTTATGGAGCTGTAAGCAGTCAAACGAACCAAGTACACAAGAAATTAAAGCGGATAAAACAGTAAATTTAGATAATTTTACTTCTATGCAGATGACTGGCGTTGAGCCATTCTCAATTGATGTCGATTTAGAAGGTGCTGTAAATCGTTTATCAAAAGCAGTAACATATAAAACGATATCGAACCAAAACCGAGATGATTTTGACACTAAAGCTTTTGAGGATTATCATAAATTTTTAGAGCAATCGTACCCATTGGTGCATAAAACGCTCAAGAAAGAACTACATGGAAACCCAAGGCCTTATAGTTTACTATACACTTGGGAAGGCAAAGATTCGAGCTTAGAGCCGGCCTTATTTTATGCACATCAGGATGTGGTTCCTGTTCCTGCTGATTCCAGAGACCAGTGGAAAGAAGATCCTTTTGCAGGCACTGTGAAGGATGGTTATATCTGGGGACGTGGTGTTTTGGATGATAAAAATCAAATCCACGCTATTTTAGAAGCTGCCGAAATGAAAATAAAAGAAGGTTGGCAACCCTCTAGAACCATTTATTTTGTATTTGGACAAGATGAAGAAGTTGGAGGTGCCGAAGGTGCCAAAATAATAGCTGATGTATTAGAAGAGAGAGGTATTGAGAGATTTGCCTATGTTATGGATGAATCGGCTCCTTTAACACCAGGTATATTCCCAGGTATTGAAGAAAACACAGCCTTAATAGGTATTGCTCAAAAAGGTTTTATTAGTTTAGAACTAGCTATACATGGGGTTGGAGGACACTCTTCTATGCCTCCTGAAGAGTCTAACATAGGTATTTTAGCTGAAGCGATTACCAAGTTAGAAGCTGCTCAGTTTCCTTACAAAATACACCCAGCCGTACGTCAACAATACTTATATATGGGTCCTGAATTGGATGAAGAAAATCAGCCTCTATATGCTGCTGTTGCTTTTGGAAAAGATGATGAAATGACTGAAATGGAACAAAAATTCATCGATGTTATGTCTAAAAACGAAGTAACCAGAGCCATGTTGCATACAACCATCGCCGTAACCATGTTTAATGCTGGAATCAAAGACAATGTGTTACCGCCTTCAGCAACTGCTGTTGTGAATTTCAGACCAATGCCTGGTGATACACCTGAAGTGATTATGGAACATGTTAAAAAAGCGATAAATGATGATCGTATTGAAATTAGAGACATTTCTGCATCTACACCGGCTACCAATATTGCAGATGCCAATGGTCCTGGTTATAAAATGCTAGAAAAAACAATCCGTCAAATTTATGGCAATGATTTAATTGTGTCGCCTTTCTTTGTGGTTGGTGGATCAGACTCTAAACATTTTCAAGCCAGAGATTTTGCGCCCGATGTGTATACGATTACAGCTATCCAATTAGAAAACACAGAAGAATTTAAAGGGTTTCACGGTGTAAATGAACGTATTTTGGTAGATGAGTACGCCAAATCTATAGGCTTCTTCTATCAGATTTTTGGTAACCTGGAAGAGCTATAAATACTAGATTAAGGGTGAAAAACCACTTAAAAACATTATTCAGTCACGGATGCGAAAAATCTTTGTTGTGATTATTTAGGATAGTAAAGTGTACACTAATTCAATAAATGTTATTATAAACTGATCAAGAATCAAACGGATGTATAATTTTAATCTCAAGGTTTTAAAGTATTTTAAATTTATATTGATTATAATTCTTTTACAACTGCCATATCAGTTATTGGCCCAAGAAGAAACCTCTAAAGATTCTATACATAATCAATTAACAATTCCTCAAAAAGATGTAAAGGAAGTTATTCTGGAAACCGCTAGAGAAAAGCTTGTGAATGAGGAATTTCCCGGTTCTTGGCCTATGTTTAGTACCGATTTACGAATGAAAATTGGAGGATATGCAAAAGTTGATTTAATTTATGATTTTGACGGTACGACAGATAAAAGTCAATTTTTAATGAATTCTATTCCGGTTGAGGGAGAACCTGAGTTTGGTAATGAAGGATATATTTCTTTTCTAGCTAAAGAAACGCGTATTAATATAGACATCCGACGTTTTTCAGAAAACAAAATACCACTACAGTTATTTATCGAAGGTGACTTTTTTACAGAAAACAATCGATTTAGAATTAGACATGCCTATATCACGGCTGGAGATTTTATCATTGGACAAACCTGGACTACCTTATCCTTCTTAGAATCCATGGCCGCCATGATTGATTTTGCTGCCGGAGATGCCCTGTTTGGCGGACGATCGATTCAAATTAGATATCAAAAAGATATATCCAATAAAATAATGATCGTTGCCGGACTCGAGTACTTAAATTCATTAGGTATTGAAAACGCAAATAACTTGTTGGGACAGCCTAATGTGAAATTGCCCTTATTAGCCTTAAGATTAGATTATAAATGGAAATCAGGAGTCTTATGGTTAGGTTCAAGTATTGCTCAATTGCGCTGGGATGGTGGCAATGAGGGTCCAAGTGATCAGATTGCTCAAATTGCATTTGTGGTTGCTGGTCGTCAATATATCGGCAAGAATAATTATTTCACTTTTAACCTAAATTCAGGTAATGCTTATGGTGAAAACATTATTTCATTTGCAGGAAGTGACGCAAATGCGGTACTCGATGAAAATGGACAATTGGAAGGAATTCCGGCATTATCTGCTATGGTAGGTTTTATGCATCGCTGGGCACCAGGTTTGGAGTCTAATTTTAATTATGCCTATGGCTGGTTAGATGCCCCGGATTCCAGGGCAGATTTTGCCTTAAAACGCGGTGGTGTCGGTCATTTAAATTTAATCTATCATTTTGATAAAAATTTCTCTATAGGAACTGAATATATGTGGGGTGCTCAGAGAACCGCAAATGACGCCTATGGTTCGGCCCACAGAATTCAATCCATGGCCAAATTTGAATTTTAAATTTCATTAAACAAATAAAAAATGCATATCAAGTATTTAATCATAATTACCCTGGTACTCTTAATGATTGATCCACTTTTCGCTCAACGAGATGAGCAAGTAAAAAGCTCTGCTGATTTGGCTAAAGAATTAGCCAATCCAAATGCTACTGTGGGTCAGATGTTGTTTCCAATTGATTTTATTGGGTATCATGGAGATCTAAGTGATGCTAGTGGCCAGAGTGCTACAATTATAAATTTTCAACCTTCATTGCCTATCCCCCTTTCAGAAGGCTTAAACCTATATGTTAGACCTTTGATCCCTATGTATATTTCTCAGCCAACAATTACACCCAATGGTTTTGAACAGGAATCAAGTTTCGGAAACATCAGTGCTGATGTGGCTGTAGGAAAAACTTGGCCTTCAAAATGGATTACGCTAGTTGGTGTATTTGGTGGATTTAGAACAGCTTCTAATGAAGCCCTTAGAGCGAGTTACACAACGCTAGGTCCAGAGTTTATGGTGGCAAAATTAACCGGTTTTGGAGCTTTGGGAATTATCGTGAGTCATGCATGGAGTGTCGGCAGTGCAAAGGATGCAGACCCCTTTAGCTCAACGATATTAGCCGATTCCAATTGGATGACGGCCAACGCGGTTCAAGACGGCGTTAGTATAACAGCAGGACAATATTTCTACACGATCAATCTCGAAAATGGTTGGCAAGTTACAGCATCACCTACCTATGCTTACAATCATAATGCGAGTGATGGAAACAAATTGACCTTACCTCTTGGTACCGGAGTTCAAAAAGTTGTGAAGGCAGGAAAAATGCCGATTAGATTTGGAGCGCAATATTGGTACTATGTAGCCTCGCCTGATGCTTTTGGCCCTCAACATCAGCTCCGATTAACCATCGCACCTGTCATTCCATTGCCATGGTAAAGATCTAATTACAATTACATAAAATTATAAATGTCTAAAAAAATCTGACTTTTCGCACAATATTTTGTCTATAAGATTGAACTATCAAAGTAAATTAAACTGTCAAAAACAATAGAATCAAAAAACTTAAACATTTACCCTAAACTAAATACCATTAATACGCTCTAAATTTATTAACTCATAGCTCCTGTTTTTTTGCTACTATTTCATCAAATTAATTTCGGCGATATTCTTTATTCTGTTTCTTTCTAAGAAAGCATCGATGGTTTCAAAATGCTCAATCACGCGTTGGTCTTTAAATTCAAATACTTTTTGAGATAGACCTTGAAGAAAATCTCTGTCGTGCGAAACCAGAATCATCGTTCCATCATAAGTGGCCAAAGCTTCTTTTAAAACATCTTTCGATTTGAGATCCAAATGATTCGTTGGCTCATCCAAAATAAGCAAATTCACAGGTTCTAGGAGTAATTTTACCATGGCCAGTCTGGTTTTTTCTCCACCTGATAACAAGCTTACTTTTTTATCAAGATCGTCTCCGCTAAACATAAACCGACCTAAAATATTCTTGATTTGGGTACGTATTTCTCCTTCGGCTACCTCATCAACCGTTTGAAAAACAGTTAATTCCGGATCTAACAATGATGCTTGATTTTGTGCGAAATAGCCCACTTTTGTATTATGCCCAAGTTGGCAGGTACCCTCTACCTCTATTTCATTCAAGATCGCCTTGATCATGGTCGATTTTCCTTCACCATTTCTTCCTACAAATGAAACTTTTTCACCGCGGGCAATTGCCATATTGGCTCCTTTAAAAACCACCTTTTCTCCATAGGATTTTGTCACATCTTTAACGGTTACCGGATAATCACCCGAACGTGGGGCCGGAGGAAAACGTAATTTTAAAGCCGAATTATCGATCTCATCAATTTCGATGATCTCTAATTTTTCAAGCATTCTTTCTCTCGAAGAAACCTGGTTTGTTTTAGAATAAGTTCCTTTAAAACGCTCAATAAATGCTTTGTTATCTGCAATCATTTTTTGCTGCTCTTGGTAGGCTTTGAGTTGATGTGCCCTCCTATCTGCACGCAATTGTAGGTAATGTGAATAATTGGCTTTATAGTCATAAATCCTACCCATCGTTACCTCTATGGTGCGGTTGGTAATATTATCTATAAAGGCACGGTCGTGAGAAATAACCATCACAGCATTGGCATTGTTCACCAAAAAATTTTCCAGCCAAATGACAGATTCTATATCGATATGGTTGGTTGGCTCATCCAACAAAATCAAATCTGGTTTTTGTAATAGTATTTTTGCCAGTTCAATGCGCATTCTCCATCCACCACTAAATTCTTTCGTTTGTCTTTTAAAATCTTCTTGCTTAAAACCCAATCCCTTCAATGCCTTTTCAACTTCAGCATCGTAATTCACTTCTTCTAAAAGGTAAAATTTTTCACCGAGATCAGAAACGCGTTCAATAATGGCCATATAAGCATCACTCTCATAATCAGTTCTAGTTTCGAGCTCTTTATTAAGCGCCTCCATTTCTGCTTTCATGTCGAACACTTGTTTAAAAGCCTTTGCGGCTTCCTCGAAAACAGTGCAATCGTCTTCCGTGAGCAAATGTTGAGGCAAATATGCGATAACGGCATCTTTTGGCGCTCTTACATTTCCACGGGTTGCTTGTTTCTCTCCGGCAATGATCTTCATCATCGTAGATTTTCCTGCGCCATTTTTTCCCATCAATGCAATTTTATCATTCGGGTTAATTACAAATGAAACATTGCTAAACAAAGTTGTTCCGCCAAATTCTACCGCCAAATTATCTACTGAAATCATCTTCTTTTTTTAAAGCGGCAAAAATATTAAAAACTTTAGTGCTAAAATCCTTTTCTAACACTCTTTGCAAAAAAGATTTGTAGCTTCGTGTAAAATGAATCCAAATCTATCAAAAAATGAAACTTAGTTCTGACATCATCGCTTGTATGAAGAGGAGTGTTCTGTGCTGGTTAGCCACTGTATCTAAAGACAGTATGCCTAATGTATCTCCCAAAGAAATTTTTTGTGATTACGGCGAAGATCATATAATTGTGGCCAATATTGCCTCTCCACAGACAGTAAAAAACTTACGAATAAACCAGAATGTTTGCCTCAGTTTTATAGATATTTTTGTTCAAAAGGGATATCAAATCAAAGGTAATTCGGAAATCGTAGATCGAACAAATCCGGAATTTGAAAAAATGCATATTAAATTATCAAAGATGACGAAAGGTAAATTTCCTATTACTAATATCATTTTAATTTTTGCTACAAGTACAAAGCAAATTGTTGCTCCCAGCTATTTATTCTATCCGGAAACCACAGAACAGCAACAAATTGATGCAGCTAAAAAAACCTATAGATTTTTATAAATATAAAAATACATCCACCATGACTAAAAATTTAATTTTTTATTGTTTTATGATTTTGTCTACCCCATTTTACGGGCAGAACTTTATTGGCGAAAAGGAGGAGATTGACCAAATTTTAAAAAATATCTCAAAGTTTTCTGCGCATGTGGTCAATTCGGACCATATAAGCATTGGTAAAGCCTATACATCTGATGCAAAGATCTTTCCGAATAACAAGGATATCATTTTGGGTACAAATGATATTACAAATTATTGGAAAAAAATAGATGGATCCCGTACCATTGCACATAAAATTACTCCCCTAGAAATTAAAGTAATCGGTAATGAAGCTTACGATTATGGATATTATGAAGGAACAACGAAAACTTCAGATGGAAAAGAAACTTCATGGAAGGGCAAATATGTTATTGTTTGGAAAAAAGTAGAAAAAGATTGGAAAATATATTTGGATATTTGGAATAGAATAGCGGAATAGATAAATTGTTTATCCTAATCACACTTAAAATGAAGAAAACATTACTATTGTTTATATGTCTCATCTCTTATATCACACAAGCACAACAAATTGATTCTATCGCAGTCGCATTGGATATAATAAGGCTCTCCTTTGATAGGGCCGAAATAGATTCTTTGAAAAGCTCTGTTCAGGAAGAAGCTCAGAATTATGAGGCGATTCGAAAAATGAATTTACCCAATGATCTGCCGTTTAGTTTAGTTTTTAGTCCACCACTCAATAAAACTAAAATCCCCCAAAAGCAAGAAAATATAGATTGGGACATCGATAAAAAAGTTGAATTGCCAACAAATCAAAACGATTTGGCCTTTTACCCTGTTCACCAACTCGCCTATCTGATCAAAAATAAAAAAATCAGTTCTTTAGAACTGACGCAAATCTATTTGAATCGCTTAAAAAAATATGGTCATACTTTAGAATGCGTTATAACGCTTACCGATTCTCTTGCGCTGGCACAAGCTAAAAAAGCGGATGAGGAGCTGAAAAAGGGAATCTATCGCGGGCCATTACATGGCATTCCGTATGGAGCGAAAGATCTTTTAGCCGTAGAAGGATACAAAACAACCTGGGGAGCAATGCCTTACAAGGATCAAGAATTAGCACAAACCGCAACAGTTATTAAAAAATTGGAAGAAGGAGGCGCTGTTTTGGTGGCAAAATTAACTTTGGGTGCTTTGGCTTGGGGCGATGTTTGGTATGGAGGAAAAACAAGAAATCCATGGAATTTAGAGGAAGGCAGCAGTGGGTCATCGGCAGGATCTGCCTCTGCAACCGTAGCTGGTTTGGTGCCTTTTGCCATTGGGAGCGAGACTTGGGGCTCAATTGTCTCTCCCTCTACCGTTTGCGGTGCAACAGGATTACGACCCACATTTGGCAGGGTGAGTAAACACGGAGCCATGGCATTGAGCTGGAGCATGGATAAACTTGGTCCGATTTGCAGAAATGCAGTGGATTGTGCTTTGGTGTTAGAAGTGATAAGAGGTGAAGACGGCTTGGATGCCTCGGTGCAAAACTACCCGTTTAACTATAAGTCAGGAACAGATGTAAGAAAATTACGAATTGGGTATTTATCAGAGGAGTTTAGCAAGGATAAGTCTAATCGGAAAAATGATAGTACCACCATTGCACTGTTAAAATCAAAAGGGATTCAATTAATAGAAAAGAAACTTCCTTCTTCAATTCCTGTTTATTCGCTCAGTTTTATTCTAAGTGCAGAGGCCGGAGCTGCCTTTGATGAATTGACCAGATCGAACAGAGACACCTTGTTGGTGAGACAGATTAAAAATGCATGGCCTAATGTATTCAGGGCTTCACGTTTAATTCCGGCGGTGGAGTACATTCAAGCCAATCGCTTAAGACATCAATTAACAACAGAATTTAACGACATGATGCAAGACATCGATGTACTGATAGCGCCGTCTTTCAGCAGTCAGTTATTAATGTCTAATTTAACCGGACATCCCTGTGTCGTATTGCCAAATGGCAGCTATGCAGAGAATAAGGGTGGCAGTATCACCTTATTGGGCAATCATTTTGATGAGGCCAATATTTTAAGTTTTGCCCGCTATATACAAGAAATTACCTCATTTGAAGAAGAACATCCCTCTTTATTTACTAATTAGAAAAGCGAATGAAAAAGTGGTTAAACAATATCCAATTAAGAGGAAATTTGATTGAATTATTTCCTTTGACAATAAACCACAAAGAAGCACTTCTTTTGGCAGCCAGTGATGGAGAATTGTGGAACTTATGGTATACTTCAGTTCCTTCTAAAGAAACGATAGATGCCTATATCCTGCAGGCACTCGCCCAAAAAGAAGAAAATATCGGATATCCTTTTGTAGTATTTCATAAAGAAACAGGAAAAATTATTGGATCGACGAGGTTCTGCAACGCAGACCAGGCTAATCGGAGGTTGGAAATTGGATTTACCTGGTACGCAAAGTCTCATCAAAGAACAGGGGTCAATTCAGAATGTAAATTTTTATTACTCCGTTATGCTTTCGAAGAATTGAATTGTATTGCTGTTCAATTTCTTACCAATTGGTACAACATTCAATCGCGAGAAGCCATTACTCGTTTGGGTGCGAAACAAGATGGTATCTTGAGAAATCATCGCATTAATCCTGATGGAACTTACCGAGATTCTGTCGTATTTTCAATTACAGAACAAGAATGGCCAAATGTAAAAAAATCGTTACAGTTAAGATTGCAAAGGAATTAAGCTTTAAACAATTGATTGAAAACGTATTTTTTAATAAAAGTATTAAGAAGAGTTTATTTAGAATCTCTCAAAAAAGACTGAAATATTGAAGTAATAAATCAATTGATTTAAATGAAAAAACAAATCGACATAAATACCTGGAATCGAAAAGACCATTTTAATTTCTTTAAACAATTTGAAGAGCCTTTTTTTGGTGTAACCGTAGAGATAAACTGCACCAAAGCATATCGAAAAGCGAAAGAAAGAAACTATTCTTTTTTTCTGTATTATTTGCATACTTCTTTAGTTGCAGCGAATTCTATTGAGCCTTTTCGCTATCGGATTATAGATGGAGAAGTTTTTGTTTTCGACAGTGTAAATGCATCGCCAACCATTAACAGAGAGAATGGCCCATTTGGTTTTTCATACATGAACTATAAAGAGAATTTTGAAGATTTTGTAATCGAAGCAAAGAAAGAAATTGAACGCGTAAGAAGTACAACAGGACTGATGCCGGCTGTTTCCGGTGAAAATGTGATCCACTATTCTTCCCTGCCTTGGTTAAACTTTACCTCTTTATCGCATGCAAGAAGTTATTCTTTTTTAGATAGTTGTCCTAAAATATCTTTTGGCCAAATGTTTGAGAAAGAGGGTGAAAAATTTATGCCCGTTTCCATCCATGTACACCATGCACTTATGGATGGTTATGAAGTAGGTTTATTTGTAGATAAATTTCAAATTTTGATGAATGGCTAGCGAAAAGAGTAAAATGTTATCTGGAAAACCTTATTATCCTTTTGGAAAAGAATTGAATCTTGAAAGACAGCATGCAAGAGACTTGGTATACGAGTTCAACAATTTAGGACCTAGAGAAAATAAGAAAAGAAAGCAAATCCTAAAAAAGTTACTTGGTAAGACTGAAAAGAATTTCTTCTTAGAACCCCCATTTCATTGTGATTATGGTTACAATATTGAAATAGGAGAAAATTTCTTCGCCAATTTTAATTTGATCGTATTGGATTGTGCAAAAGTAACCTTTGGGGATCATGTTTTTATTGGGCCGAATGTGGGTATTTACACTGCCGGACATCCAATTCATGTCGAGAAGAGAAATGAAGGTATCGAATATGCCTTTCCTGTAACGGTTGGCAATAATGTTTGGATTGGCGGACATGTCGTGATCAATCCAGGAATTACAATCGGAGATAATGCCGTGATCGCTTCGGGAAGTGTGGTGACAAAAAATATACCTCCAAACGTAATTGCCATGGGTAACCCTTGTAAAGTTTATCGAGAAATTACTGAGGAAGACAAGCTTTACTATTTCAAAAAACTCCCTTTTGAATAAATTCAAAATCAAGTGTTAAGGCCTACCTTTTTAGTCATAATTTAAAAAAAGAAAAGCCCCAAAGGGCTCTCCACTAATCTTTATTTCTTGATTTAATCAACTTATCCTAGGTTTGTTTATCAACCTTAGCACCAAAGAGATTACATAAATAATCAAACCGTACATTGTAGTTATAGAACTCACTTTTAGTCCACCAGCCATCATTTGTTGACTAACTTCTCCCATTTCTTCAATACCTTTAAAAGCACCATATAAACCAATTATCTGACCTAGAACACCGATAGCCAATGCCATGAGTCCAATTTCGTTTATCCATTCAGGATATTTAAATGCTGCAATAATTAGGGCAATGAGTAAAATGGTCAATAAACTCATAAATAAAGTTCCTCCTTGATAAAATAAATCTAACATCTTTTTTGTTTTAAAATTAATACCTTAAAATTACATCTATCCATATAAAATCGACCATGCTAAATCCATTTCCAAAGAGGTTAAAACCCTGTTTTACCATAGTTGATGCACTTCCTTAGCGCAAAATGTAATGACAATTATTATTTTTACTTCATGAAATTTAATTCCCTGTACCAAGTCATATATTGGTTTTGTACCTCTTTATTAATTGCTCTTTTATTTAAAACTTCCTTTACAAGTTTTTGGGAAGCATGGCTGGTTTCTTTGTTTTTTATTCCACCGGCATTATTGATCAAGTTTTCATGGCCGAAAATTAAACCTTTACCAAAGTTAAAAAGGGTGTTAAGAACATTTTATTTAGCAGTTTTCTCCTTATACTTTTGTTATTTGGCAATTACCTTAGCCTATTGGTATTTTTTGGAATTACGCGGAGGTCAAATGGAAAAAGTTTTTTTAAATCCTGTTTTAGTTTGGATCATATTGGGGTTTTTCGTGGGTTTAGATGCTTATTTATTCGTATCTCAAAATACATCCAACAGTGAATCGATCACCATTTTTAGCGATAGAAAAAAAACCAATCTCCTTAAAAATGATATCCTTTTTGTAGAAAGCAGAAATGAATTTACGTTGGTTATACTTTCAAATGGACAAGAAATTAAGAATAACGTAAAAATATCTTCTTGGGAAAATAAATTACCACATTTTTTAAGAGTGCATCGCTCTTTTTTGATCAATCCTCTGGTAGCAGTTTTAAATGGCAATGAAATCATTATTCATTCAAAATACAATATTCCCATCTCCAGAAGCTATAAAAAGACAGTCATAGACTTTTTTAAAGAAAGATAAAAGCATAGTCATTGAGTCAAAAATGTTTTACCTTTTTTTTAGTACTTTTATGCTACTAACAGACCTACATGATGAAAAAATTATTACTTCTATCTGCAATTGGACTTCTTTTAAGTTGCGCCAACGATTCAAAAAATAAAAACGTTACAGATGATTCGACTATTTCTGAATCAGTAAATTCGACACAATTAGAAGCGACAAGCAGTTACCCTGAAAATGTTTATTGGGGAGACACCCACCTTCATACTTCTTTGTCTTTAGACGCGGGTGCATTTGGGAATACAACAGGGATGGATGAAGCTTATAAATTCGCAATGGGTGAAACCGTTACCTCCTCAACCGGATTGCAAGCAAAATTGAGCAGACCTCTTGATTTTCTGGTTGTTGCAGATCACTCCGACGGAATGGGTGTTTTTCCAGGCCTTATGAATGAAGATGAATTTATTATGAAGACAGCAGAGGGAAAACGTTGGAAAAAAATGCTGGATGAAGGTAAAAATACAGAAGCCGCGATCGATATCATTGGAAATTTTTCTCAAGGTACGCTATCTTTTAAAACAAATGATCCGGAAATGATGAAACCCGTTTGGAAAGATGTGGTTGCTGCTGCAGAAAAGTACAATAGACCCGGAAAATTTACTGCCTTTATCGGTTACGAATGGACTTCATTGATCCGAGGAAATAACATGCACCGTGTAGTTATCTATCGAGACAATGGTGACAAAGCCGGAACTCAACTGCCGTTTACAAATGAAGATAGCTCAGATCCAGAAAGATTGTGGGATAACCTTGAATCATATGAGGCCAATACAGGAGGAAAAGTATTAGCGATTCCACATAACGGAAATTTGAGCAATGGAATGATGTTCGCAGAAACAACCGTTTCTGGTAAAGCTTTGGATAAGGCTTATGCAGACAGAAGAGCCAAATGGGAACCCCTTTATGAGGTTACCCAGATCAAAGGTGATGCAGAGGCTCATCCATTTTTATCACCTAACGATGAATATGCTGATTATGGTACCTGGGACAGAACGAATTTAGACTATTCTCAGGTAAAAACGAAAGATATGCTTCAATATGAATACGGTAGATCTGCATTAAAATTGGGCTTAAAATTCAAAAATCAATTGGGCACTAATCCGTACAAATTTGGTTTCATAGGAAGTACCGATTCTCATACTTCTCTGGCTACGGCTGATGACAATAACTTTTTCGGAAAGGCTGCAAATGCAGAACCCTCAGACCATCGTTGGGATCATATTTTTATGGAATCACCTAAAGGTAAAATATTGACCTGGGAGACTTTAGCATCAGGATATGCCGCTGTTTGGGCAAATGAAAATACCAGGACATCTTTGTGGGATGCCATGAAGAGAAAAGAAACCTATGCTACAACAGGATCTCGCATGAAAGTAAGATTCTTTGGTGGTTTTAATTTCACATCAGATCAAGTCGAAGGTGATTTTGTTAAAATTGGCTACGAAAATGGTGTTCCCATGGGTGGAGATCTCAAGAATACGAACAACAGCGTTCCTTCTTTTATTGTATACGCTTTGATGGATCCAGAAGGTGGAAGCTTAGACAGGATACAAATTGTGAAAGGCTGGGCTAATAAAGATGGTTCTCTAGGTGAAAAGGTATATGATGTTGTCTGGAGTGGCGATCGCAAATTAGACGCAAAGGGGAAACTGCCTTCTGTGGGAAATTCAGTGAATGTTGAAAATGCAACCTGGGATAATTCGATTGGGGCTACCGAATTAAAAAGTGTTTGGAAAGATCCCGATTTCAATCCTGAGTTGGAAGCATTTTACTATGTAAGGGTCATCGAAATTCCAACCCCGCGATGGACATTATACGACAAACTCAGGTATGGCGCAAAACCCAGTAAAGATATACCGCTGACAAATACGGAAAGGGCCTATACCTCCCCTATCTGGTATGCCCCAAAATAAAAAAACTCAATTAGGAATTGATAAAGGTTTTCAAATAATGAAAACCTTTTTCTGTTTTGTAAAATAGCTTAATTTAGAAATCTATTTAATTAGACTTTACTTATGAAAAAATTACTGAAAGAACCCCTTGTCCATTTTATTTTTATCGGGATCTTTTTATTTATACTGTATGGGCTCGTCAACAAGAATGAAAAAGGAGGAGAAGTAATCCGTCTTGATCAAAGCGATGTAGACAACATCATTGCCAGCTGGGAGATGCAGTGGAAAAGATTGCCAACAGAAGATGAACTCAAAAATTTGCTCGAACAGAACATAAAACAGGAGATTTTTTATCAGGAAGCGCTGAAAATGAATCTAGATCACAATGATGAGATTATCAAGCGTAGATTATCCCAAAAAATGCAGTTCATTTCAAATGATATCGCCGCATTAAAAAAGCCAACTGATCAGGACTTACAGGATTATTTTGAAGCGAACAGCGAAAAATATGCTTTCCCGCCAACTTTCACCTTTTACCAGATCATTTTTAGTAGGGATAACAGAAAGGATCCAAAATCAGATGCAATTGTTGTTTTAAAGAATCACAGCAATGCTAGTTTTGATGAAATGAAGAATTTCGGTGATAAAATGCCATTTCCTTATAGCCTAACAGATATCAATCAAGATGAGATCGCTTATCAGTTTGGTTCAACGTTAAGTGAATCATTTGAAAATATACCTTTGAATCAATGGTACGGACCGGTAAGCTCTTCTTTTGGAGAGCACTTGGTATTTATCGCGAATAAAATTGAGAAGAGAATTCCCAAATTGGAAGAAGTAAAAAGAGATGTTTTGTTGGATTATGAATACAATGAACAACAAAAAACCAACGAGGCCATTATGAAAGAATTAAAAAAGAAATATAGAGTAGAATTGGATTTTGATCCCGAAAAATTTGAACCTGAATTCGTAAAAGAAATGGAAAATCAAATCAACAGTTAAAATGAATATTTTAAAAAAATTTCTTTTTCTTATTGCCTTATTCGTCAGTGGGATAAATGGTTTGAATGCCCATGAAATCAGGCCTGCATTTTTACAGATCATTCAAACTTCTGAAACTACCTATGAGGTTTTTTGGAAAGTTCCCAGTATGGGTGAAGCTGTTCCACCCATACAACCCATTTTTCCTGATGCTTTTTTGGTGGAAATCCTCAATCCACCTAATCTGACCCAAGGGTCTGTGACCTATAGCTACAAGATCACGTCAGAGCAGGCACTACAGGGAAAACCAATTACAATTAGCGGACTTAATAAAACCTTAATTGACGCTTTGGTTAGCGTAGAATATCTCAATGGAGAAAAAGCAACCTTGATGCTACAACCCGATAAGGATACTGCTTTGCTACCCGGTAAAACAGTAAAAAGTGAAGTCATTAAAACATATACGATTTTAGGTATTGAACACATCTGGTTTGGCATAGACCATTTATTATTTGTTTTAGCTTTGATTATCATCACAAATGGTGCCTGGAAGATTCTAAAAACCATTACAGCCTTTACTTTGGCCCACAGTATCACCTTGAGTTTAGCTGTTTTGGGTGTAGTCAATTTTCCTAGTCCACCGGTAGAGGCGATCATTGCTTTAAGTATCGTCTTTTTAGCCATAGAAATATTAAACGGGCTAAATGGAAAACAAACTTTAACCGCACAAAAGCCTTGGTTGGTAGCCTTTATTTTTGGCTTGCTTCACGGATTTGGTTTTGCCGGAGCACTTGCTGATGTTGGACTACCCCAAAATGAAATCCCGCTCGCTTTGGCATTTTTTAATATTGGTGTAGAGATTGGTCAGATCGCTTTTGTACTAGTCGTCTTGGGTGTTTTAAAAATTTTAGGTCTTAAAAAAGATTGGCCGGTATTTATGAAAAAAATTCCTGCCTATGCCATTGGCTCTATTGCGGCATTCTGGATGATTGAGAGAGTTCTGGGGTTTTGGAATTAAAAAACCATTTTAAGCCTTTTTTGACAACATTTTTTTTAGTTTTTTAAAAATTTCTATCACAAAAAAAGTTAGTAATCCCACAACTAGTCCCACGATAAATTCTGCCAAAATAGAAGGTAATCCATGAAAAAAGTCGTGAACTTTATCGATATTATGTACGAACATCCCTCCTCCTACCAAAAGCATGGCAGCAGTACCTACAATGGCTAGCAGCTGAATAAGTTTTGGCAAAGCCCAGACCAAACTTTTAGCAATGATAACATAGGTAGATTTAATAAATTTACTTTTGCCTCGAGCCTTCTGAACCAATTTATAACCCGTATCATCCATACGAACCATCAGTGCTACCAGACCATAAACACCTATGGTAGCAACAATAGCAACAAGTGATACCACCATAATTTGTTCTAACAAAGGTTCTCCGGTAACCGTGCCAAGGGCAATCATGATAATCTCTAGAGAAAGGATAAAATCAGTTACAATGGTAGATTTAATCTTTGCCTTCTCAATTTTCATGAGCTCCTCTTCTGAGGCAACTTTTATCAATTCTTCATGACCGAGATCTTTTTTATGGAATACGGAGTGAATGATCTTTTCAACACCTTCATAACTCAAATAAACACCCCCAATTAACAAGATAGGTACAATAAACTGCGGAGCAAATGCACTGAGTAAAAATGCAAAAGGTAAGATGATCAATTTATTTAAAAACGAACCTTTAACTATGGCCCACAATACCGGTAATTCTCTTGACGCTCGAAAACTTGAAGCCTTTTCTGCGCCTACCGCTAAATCATCTCCCAAAACACCAGCTGTTTTTTTGGTAGCCAATTTCGTCATAACTCCAACGTCATCCATTAAAGTAGCTACGTCATCTAAGATTGCGAAAAAACCTCCGGCCATGTTTTAATTTTAAAATGTATTACAAAAATACAATTCCCTTATTATATCTTTTAAATTTCTTTTTTATTGATGATGATAAGGTTCATTATTCAATATCGTAAAAGCGCGATAAATTTGTTCAACAACAAATAACCTTATCATTTGATGCGAAAAGGTCATTTTTGAAAGAGAAATTTTTCCTTTAGCTTTTTGATATACAGTTTCTGAAAAGCCATATGGTCCACCAACAACAAAAACCAATTGCTTGATGCCCGAATTCATTTTTTTTTGTAAAAATTCGGAAAAGCCAACAGAGTGAAATGTTTTTCCATTTTCGTCTAACAAAACAAGTTCATCGGTGGATTGAATCTCTTTTAAAATTAATTCACCCTCCTTTTCCTTTTGTTGAATTTCTGATAGATTTTTAGCTTTCTTAAGATCAGGTATCACCTGTAATTCAAATTTAGCGTAATGTTTTAGTCTGTCTTGGTAGATTTCAATCAGCGATTGCATTTCTTTGCTATCCGTTTTACCAATAACCAAAAGTTTAATTTTCATCTTTTACTTTAAGTGCATAAAGATAAAAACTTATTTTTGTAATCTTAAAATTCCGATTATGATCAGCACTGAACAATTCCAGGAAGAACTGCAAATCATTATAAAAAATGCCCTTCGAGAAGATGTTGGTGACGGTGATCACAGTTCTTTAGCTTGTATCCCCAAAGAAGCTAAAGGAAAAGCTAAATTACTAGTAAAAGAGTCGGGAATAATTGCCGGGATTGAATTTGCTCAGATGATTTTTGAGGAAGTAGACAAAAATTTGGAGATCGAAATACTTTTAAAAGACGGAGATGCAGTGGCCGTTGGCGATATAGCATTTTATGTTTCAGGATCTTCTCAATCTATTTTGAAAGCAGAAAGATTAGTGCTCAATTCTATGCAGAGAATGAGTGCCATCGCCACAAAAACGAATGAGTTTGCAGAATTGTTGAAAGGCACAAAAACTAAAATTTTAGATACAAGAAAAACAACACCTGGAATAAGGGCTATTGAAAAATGGGCAGTAAAAATTGGTGGTGGCGAAAATCATAGGTTTGCACTATATGACATGATCATGCTAAAAGATAACCATATCGATTTTGCGGGGGGTGTACACCAAGCCATAAAAAAAACACAAAAATACCTAAAAGACAATCAACTAGATCTTAAAATTATTGTCGAAGCCAGAGATATGGAAGAAATTAAAAAAATACTTGAACATAAAGGTATTCATCGTATTTTGATCGATAATTTTGACTTTGAAGAGACAAAGAAAGCCGTGAAATTAATCGGTGATTTTTGCAAAACAGAATCTTCTGGTGGTATTACTTTAAAAACGGCAAGAAAATATGCCGAATGTGGCGTTGACTATATTTCATCTGGTGCTTTGACTCACTCCGTCAGCAATATGGACCTGAGTTTAAAGGCTGTGTAATTATTTTACACTATTTTTAAGCATCGGAACAAAACGGAAATCACCATATTCTTTTTTATCAAATTCCTTTTCTCCCTTTCTTGTAAAAACTGTCATTTTCTGTACATCCTCCCCAACAGGAATAACCAGCTTACCACCTATTTTTAATTGACTTAGCAATGGGTTTGGTACAAAGGGAGCTCCTGCGGTCACGATGATCCTGTCAAAAGGTGATTCTTCCTCTAAGCCTAAATATCCATCTCCAAAAATCAATTTTTTTGGTACGTAGCCCACTTTTGGCAAAAACTTTTTTGCTTTGTCATACAATTCTTTCTGCCTTTCTATACTGTAAACAATGGCGTTTAATTCCATTAAAATTGCCGTTTGATAGCCCGACCCTGTGCCAATTTCCAAAACTTTACTTCCGGGTTCAACTTCCAACAACTCAGTTTGGAACGCAACGGTGTAGGGTTGCGAAATGGTCTGGTCTGCAGCAATAGGAAAAGGTTTATCTTGATAAGCAAAATCAATAAATCCAGAATCCATAAAAAGATGTCTAGGCACATTTGCAATAGCCTCCAATACTTTCTTGTTCTTAATTCCTTTCGCTTTTAGCGTGGCAACCAACTGATTTCGAAGTCCTTTATGTCTTGGTAAATCTTTTAACATATCGAATCAAAAATAGAGAATAAATTTACTTAACCATGAGTTTTTTGTAAATTTGGTAAAATTATTTTTTATGTTAAAAGCAGGCGTTTTAGGAGCCGGTCACCTCGGCAAAATTCATTTAAGATTACTTAACCAAAGCAATAAATACGAGCTGGCAGGATTCTTTGATCCCGATAAAGATTACGCTTTAAAAGTTGCTGAAGAATTCGGTTATCATTTATTTGATTCTGTCGAAGATCTCATCAATCATGTGGACGTGGTAGATATAGTCACACCTACATTGAATCATTTTGATTGTGCTGTGGCGGCTGTTGAAAAAGGAAAACATATATTTATAGAAAAACCCATTACAAAGACAGTAGAAGAAGCACAAAGCTTAAGAGACTTGGTGAAGAAAAATGGTGTTCGTGGACAGGTTGGGCATGTTGAAAGATTCAATCCCGCTTTTACAGCCGTGAAAGACCAGATTTCTGAACCCATGTTTATAGAGTCTCACAGATTGGCAGAATTTAACCCACGAGGAACTGATGTCCCCGTGGTTTTAGATTTGATGATTCACGATATTGATATTATTTTGAGCGTTGTAAAATCAAAAGTAAAAGCAGTACATGCAAGTGGCGTTTCGGTGATTAGCGATACCCCCGACATAGCCAATGCCAGAATTGAATTTGAAAATGGCTGTGTAGCCAATTTAACCGCTAGTAGAATATCCTTAAAAAATATGCGTAAATCGAGATTTTTTCAGAAAGATGCTTATATCTCTGTAGATTTTTTGGAAAAAAAAAGTGAAGTGGTTAGAATGAAGGATGTTCCCGAAAATCCAGATGAATATGCCATGATTTTGCAAAATGCCGAAGGTGTTAAAAAACAGATCTATTTTGAAAATCCCAAAATTGAGAATAATAATGCTATTTTGGATGAATTGGAAACATTTGCAGTCGCCATTCAAAACAATACTAAACCCATTGTATCTTTGGAAGAAGGAACAGAAGCACTCCGTGTAGCCCAACTGATTATAGATAATTTTTAATTTTTTTGATTTGCAATGGAACCGAAAGTGACTACTGAGCATCATAGAGGTCAGGCAACCATTTTTAGAAACCCTTTTTTAGAACAATTTACCAAGACGAGTCTAAAAATGAATGTCTTGGTATATGGCACAGTAATTACTAGCCTTATTTATTTCGCATTAACTAAGATTAAAATCGACCCTGAAACATTTATTTTCATCTTTCTTTTTGCTATTTTTTCATGGACCTTAGCAGAATACATTTTACATCGGTATCTATTTCATTGGACATCAGAAAATAAATACATCCAAAGATTCCATTTTATTATGCACGGTTCCCATCACTTGTATCCTAAAGATGAAGAAAGATTGTTAATGCCTCCGATACCCGGTATCTTAATGGCAACGGTTTTATTTTCGATTTTTTATATTCTTTTTTGGTTGTTTGGATTTCCAAATCTTACTTGGGCCTATTTTCCTGGATTCTTTTTGGGCTACTTGTTGTATTCTTTTCTTCACAGAGCAACACATGTAAACAAACCTCCTAAAAGGTTTAAATATCTTTGGAAACACCACAATCTGCACCATTATAAATATCCCGATAGAGCATTCGGTGTTTCAACCACACTTTGGGATCGAATTTTTGGCACGATGCCACCCCTTAAAAACTAAATTATGAAAAATATATCTGTAATAGGAGCCGGAACCATGGGAAATGGAATTGCCCATGTCTTTGCTCAAAACAATTTTAATGTAACCTTGATCGATATTTCAGAAGTTGCTTTGCAAAAGGCCATTTCCACCATTACCAACAATTTGGATAGAATGTTGGCAAAGGAAAGAATTACTTCTAAAGAAAAAACCAAAACATTAGGTTGTATTAAAACCACTGCATCAATGAAAGACGGTCTGGGAAAAGCCGATCTGGTGGTTGAGGCAGCAACAGAAAATGTAGCTTTAAAATTGAGTATTTTTAAAGATATGGATGAGCTCGCTCCAAAAAATGCCATCCTTGCCACCAATACTTCATCCATTTCCATTACAAAAATAGCAGCGTCTACAAAAAGGCCCGATAAGGTTATTGGGATGCATTTTATGAATCCGGTACCCATGATGAAACTCGTTGAAGTGATTCGGGGCTACTCAACATCAGATGATGTTACTGATAAGATTATGAACCTTTCTGAAGCATTGGGAAAAACCCCTGTAGAAGTAAATGATTATCCCGGCTTTATTGCTAACAGGATTTTAATGCCAATGATTAATGAAGCTATTTACGCCTTATTTGAAGGAGTAGCTGGAGTTTACGAAATAGACACTGTCATGAAATTGGGTATGGCCCATCCAATGGGACCTTTACAACTAGCCGATTTTATTGGGCTCGACGTCTGTTTGTCCATTTTGAACGTTTTACATGATGGGTTTGGAAATCCGAAATACGCACCTTGCCCATTATTAGTCAATATGGTAACTGCAGGTAAATTAGGTATTAAATCTGGTGAGGGTTTTTATGATTATTCAGAAACGAAAAAAGCAGAAAAAATATCTGTCCGCTTTCTTTAAATAAAAAAGACCGAAGAAGAATCTTCGGTCTTTTTTTATGTTATAACCATTTCAAAAAATAGTCCATTATTTCCTCTTTTAACTCATAATGCAATTTGATATAAGTTTTCATATCATCTCGGAGTGTGTTTTGTTGATTTCTTAATCGATCATCATCTTCACTTCCTTTCTCAAGTGTTTCTACAATTCTTCTTTTCATTCTAATGCGCTGAAGTAACTGACCAATTACTTCCTTTTCACGTATAATTCTATTCTGAAATCCTTCTAGAGGAGCCATCGCTTTTACACCTAAATTCCTTTTTGCAATTTCTTCCATTTTCTTCTCAAACCTTTCCATTTCCTGCTTGTGAAATCTCAGTTCTTTCTTCCAAACGGAAAGGTTAAATTTGAGGTCGCTTAAATAAACTATTTTAGTCTCCATGGTCTATGATCTTTTAAATATTAAACTCTATAAATTTCATCAAAAAAAATGACATTTAAACTGATATACCTCATTTTTTTATCGTTTTAGATGAAAAAAATGCAAAAGCATTATCGATATGTTGAATAACATCTGAGGCTGTCAAACTTTCCTCAGAGATACCCTTCTCTAAAGCACAATCTGCCGCTTTGCCATGGAGGTAAATACCCAGAATCGACGCTTGTAAAGCTGTGTACTTTTGCGCCAACAAACCGGTAATCATACCCGTTAAAACATCTCCGCTGCCTCCTTTTGCCAAACCCGGATTACCTGTGCTATTAAAATATTTTTCCTTTTTATAAACTACAAGGGTATTAGCACCTTTGTTTACCAAAATACAATTGTGCTTTTCCGTAAAATCTGTCATTAAATCGATTTTCTCATAGTCGTTTGACCATTTTCCTATCAATCTTTCCAATTCCTTGGGATGAGGTGTTAAAATAGTCTCAGGGGGCAATAATTCTAAAAAACTAGGTTTTTTTGATAATATATTGATCGCATCGGCATCTATAACCAAAGGCGTGCTATTGTGTTTCAAAAAACGATAAAATCCTTCAATTGTTTTCTCTGAGGTCCCCATTCCCATTCCTAAACCAATAACAGTTGGATTAACTTTATAATTAAAATAGGCCAGTTCAAGATCATTATCAATTTCAACCATTGCTTCAGGTACTGAAGTTTGTAAAATATCATAGCCACATTTTGGGATAAAAGCTGTGGTTAAACCAGACCCTGCTCCTATTGCAGCTTTTGTAGCTAAAACAATTGCTCCTATTTTACCAAAACTACCTCCGATAAGTAAACTATGTCCAAAGGTACCTTTATGGTCAAATTTCTTTCTCTTTATGAAAAACGACTTAATGAAGTTGGCATCTACATAAAACATTGAACTTGGTTCAACCGAGGAAAAACTTTCAGAAAGCCCAATATTTATCAATACAACTTCACCATAGTATTTAAAATAATCTGGTAATAACAGATTTAACTTTGGGCATTGAAAAGTAAGTGTAGTACTGGCTTTTATGACCATTCCATCATTTTTCAGAAGAGAGCTTGTCGATAATCCAGAAGGCATATCAATGGCAATAACTTCTTTTCCTGTCTGGTTGATCAATTGAATAATTTCTGAAGTAAAACCGGAAATATCTCTACTCATCCCTGTACCAAAAATGGCGTCAATGATTAAGTCACTTTCTTTTAAGTTAAACGAAGAATTATCCTCTACTAAATGATTGATAGTAGCTTTTAAATCGATTAATCTCTGTAAGTTCTTTTTAAAATCTTCACTTTGACTCGAACTAAAATGAACAATATAAACTGAAACCGCATAGCCTTTTTCAAGGCATTTTCTTGCCATCACCAATCCGTCTCCACCATTGTTGCCAACACCGCAAAAAAAACAAATTCGTCTATTATGAAATGTGACATGCTCAGTAAGCCAATCAAAACAGGCGGTAGCAGCTCTTTCCATTAAATCCAAAGAAGTAATTTGCTCAGCCTTTATGGTGTATGCATCCCATTTTTGAATTTGTGAAGTATTGAATATTTTCATTTTTCTTAACCTTAGACTAAGGTAAAGAATAGCAGACAATAGAAAAAGTATTCCAAAAAAAAACTCGCCGAAGCGAGTCATTATATTCTAACCTTTAAAAACACCCATTTTCAAGTATTTATCCATCCTAGCCTCAACCAGCTTTTTAGAAGATAATTTTTTTAATTCGGAAAAAGATTTAAGAATTTCCTTTTCAACTGCTTTATAGGTAAATTGTCTATCAGAATGAGCTCCACCTAACGGCTCCTTAATGATTCCATCGATCAATTTTAACTTATTCATATCTGGTGCGGTCAGTTTTAAAGCTTCAGCTGCTATTTCTTTATAGTCCCAGCTCCTCCAAAGTATTGAAGAACAAGATTCTGGCGATATCACAGAATACCAGGTATTTTCTAACATAAAGACCTTGTCACCTACACCAATTCCCAAAGCACCTCCTGAAGCACCCTCGCCAATAATCACAACGATAATTGGCACTTTTAAACGTGTCATTTCAAAAATATTTCTCGCGATGGCCTCACCCTGTCCTCTTTCTTCAGCTTCCAGTCCGGGGTACGCACCAGGAGTATCCACAAAACTCACTACAGGAATATTAAACTTTTCAGCCATTTTCATTAACCTCAATGCTTTTCTGTATCCTTCAGGATTAGACATGCCAAAATTCCGATATTGTCGCATTTTCGTATTAATACCCTTTTGCTGACCAATAAACATAAAAGATTGATCACCGATTTTACCCAATCCTCCAACCATGGCTTTGTCGTCTTTAACGTTTCTATCGCCGTGCAATTCAAAGAAAGTGCCTTGTGTAAGGTTATTGATAAAATCTAGTGTATAAGGTCTTGAAGGATGTCGTGATAATTGTACCCGTTGCCAAGGAGTCAATTTACCGTATATTTCCTTCTTAGATTCAGCTAATTTTTTTTCTATCTTTTTGCAGGTGTCTGTAACATCTACATCGCTCTCTTCTCCAATGGCTTGACATTTAGTAAGTTGCTCTTGAAGCTCTTTAATAGGTAATTCAAAATCCAAATATTCCATAATCTATAACATATTGACGATCGTGTTTTGATCAAATATTACACTTTTGGGGGAGAAAAGTCTA
Organism: Namhaeicola litoreus; assembly: GCF_042679565.1. Lineage (NCBI taxonomy): Bacteria > Pseudomonadati > Bacteroidota > Flavobacteriia > Flavobacteriales > Flavobacteriaceae > Namhaeicola > Namhaeicola litoreus. Next base: position 1,245,805 of record NZ_JBHTMY010000003.1, read on the forward strand.
CAAATATATAAACAATAAATCAAAATCTATGAGCTATTGTACTTCGCTTTCAACTTCATCAAGCCGTTGACAATCACTGCACTAAAAATAAATAAGGCACCAATGTAAAATGATATGTCCATTTTTTCCTTAGAACCAAAGATGAGAATCGCTAAAAATATTCCGTAAACAGGTTCCAAATTATTGGTAAGAATGATCGTAAAAGGACTCATTTTGTGCAATAAATTTGTTACGACAACAAATGGATAAGCGGTACAAATAGTTGCCAAAACCAATAAATAAAAAATGTCGTGTAAAGAAATTTGAAGAATAGAATTCAGAAGCTCACCTTGAACGAGTAGAACGATCAGTAAAAAAACTGAAGCAAAAAAAAGTTCATAAAAGGCTATATGAACTGCACGGTATTTCTTAATATTCTTACCATTTAATATGGAAAAAAATGCCAGTAGAATAGCGGATAGCAATGCATAAAAAACTCCCTTTCTATATTCATCACTGATTTGAAAAATAATCACAAAACCAATCATTGCAAAAGTTGCTAAAATCACTTCATAACCCAATATTTTCCGATTGTTAAATAAGGGATCGAATAGTGCTACAAAAATGGCACTAGTTGCCATAGTCACCAAGGTTGTAGATATATTGGAAACTTTAATCGCATGAAAAAATGTTACCCAATGTAGCGCGATTAAAACTCCGCCAAGAACTAATTTAAGTAAGCCAACTCTATCTATTTTGAAGGATAATTTCTTGATATAAAAGAATGCAGCCAAAGTAGCACTAGCCATTAACACTCTCATAAAAACCAATGGTATAGCTGAGATAGAAATTAATGCCCCGAGAATTGCAGTAAAACCCCAAATAAATACAATAAAATGTAAATGAAGCTGATTTTTGAGTTTATCTGTTAGCATATCGAAATAATACAATCGCTAGAATTCCAAAAATAATATTGGGCATCCAAACCATCCAAAAAGGATTTGCCTCGGCAGTTGCACCAAGCACTTCAGATACTTTTAAAAAAAAGATATATATAAACATTAAAGTAATTCCTGAAGCTAAATTAATACCTATTCCTCCCCTTCGTTTTTTAGATGATAGAGAAACGGCAATGATTGTTAATATAAATGATGATATGGGTAAACTTGTTCTTTTGTATAGCTCAACCTTGTAATTATTTAAATTTTTCACCCCTCTGTCTTCAGATTCTTTGATATGCGTTGCCAATTCATCAGAAGGTAATTCTTTTGCCAGATAATCAACATAGAGCAACTCACTGGGCGTAAAATTAAAGACGGTATCAAAAACGATTCCCGATTCAATCTTATCTTCTCCTTGAGAAATATGTCTTTTTTTGTAGTTACTTATTTTATAAGTACTATCTTTTTCAATCCACTTAATACTCTGACCGATAATCTTATAACTCAATTCATTACCATTAAATCTTTCATATGAAAAATTATAACCATTATTACTTTTAAGATTAAAGCTACCAAAATACACGAAATCGTTTTGACTTAATTGTAGATTTATTTTCCGTACATAAGTCTTGTTATACTTTTTCGTATTCCGCAGATAGGTTTCTTGAAACTCCTCAAAAGTTTTGTTAGATTTTGGTACGATGAAATGATTAGCAAATAAGGAAACAACGGCTATTATTGAGGCCCCAATTAAATAAGGCCTTAAAAATCTTTTGAACGAAATCCCTGAGCTGTGTATTGCAATGACTTCAGAATTCCCGGATAGCTTAGAAGTAAATAGGATGACAGAAATAAAGAGCGCCAAAGGCATGAAAGTATTTCCGTAATTGATGATAAAATTGACGTAATAATCATTAATGATCTCATGCGTAGAAAGATCAGGATGTTTTAAAAATTTATCTACCTTTTCTGAAACATCAATTGCAATTGCTATAGGAATAAGAATGAGCAATGTAAAAAAAAAGGTGACAAAATATTTTTTTAATATGTATCGATCTAGAATTTTCAAAGATTCTTTCCCTTTTTAGTTTTTACAAATAAACAACTTATAATCTTTTATCCATTTGTTTAACCATACTATTTTTCCAATCGGTAAAATCTCCGGTCAGAATATGTTTTCTAGCTTCCCTCACTAGCCACATGTAAAAACCGAGGTTGTGAATGGTTGCAATCTGTTTTCCCAAATATTCGTTCGCAGAAAACAAATGTTTTAAATAAGCTTTGGTATAGAAAGTATCTACAAAAGTATGATTCATTTCATCGATAGGGGAAAAATCATCTTCCCATTTCTTATTTTTTATATTGATGGTTCCGTGCGCGGTAAAAAGCATCCCATTTCTTGCATTTCGAGTAGGCATCACGCAATCGAACATATCAATTCCTAAAGCGATATTTTCTAAAATATTGATTGGCGTACCCACACCCATTAAATACCTTGGTTTATCCCAAGGTAATATATCGCAAACCACTTCTGTCATGGCATACATTTCTTCGGCAGGTTCTCCAACAGATAAACCTCCTATAGCATTACCTTCTGCTCCGGCATTCGCGATATATTCTGCAGATTGTTTGCGCAAATCTTTGTAAGTACTCCCTTGAACAATGGGAAAAAATGTCTGTTTATAATTATAATGTTCAGGGTTTTCATTGAGAAAAGTCTTACAACGTTCAAGCCAACGGTGTGTCATGTGCATCGAACGTTTTGCGTAATTATATTCGCAAGGATAAGGTGTGCATTCATCAAAAGCCATGATGATATCAGCTCCTATCTTTCTCTGAATTTCCATGGAAGATTCAGGAGAAAAAAAATGAGTAGATCCATCTATATGAGATTTAAATTTTACACCATTTTCGTTGATCTTGTTTGTATTGGACAAAGAGTAAACTTGATAGCCCCCAGAATCTGTTAAGATAGGACGATGCCAATTCATAAATTTGTGGAGACCTCCCGCCTGACTAAGTATATCGGTTTTTGGACGTAGGTATAAATGATACGTATTTCCTAAAATAATATCTGCATTGATCTCATTTGTCAATTCGGTTTGATGAACCCCCTTTACTGAAGCTGCAGTTCCGACAGGCATAAAAATAGGCGTTTCTATCAAGCCGTGGTCCGTTTCAACTACACCGGCCCTAGCTTTACTATTGTTATCCTTTCCTTTTAGTTCAAAAAACATAGGTGCGTTTTTCCGAAAAATTAGACATTAAAGCGGAAATTCATCATATCCCCGTCTTGCACAACATAATCCTTCCCTTCAACTGCCATTTTACCGGCCTCTTTTACTTTCGCTTCACTTCCTAAATTGACAAAATCATTGTATTTTATTACTTCGGCGCGAATAAATCCCTTTTCAAAATCGGTATGGATAACACCAGCAGCTTGTGGGGCAGTATCGCCAATATGAATTGTCCAAGCTCTAACTTCCTTTACACCGGCGGTAAAGTAGGTCTGTAATTTTAATAATTTATAAGCTGATCGAATTAGTTTCGAAACTCCCGGCTCGTCAAGGCCTAAATCTTCCAAAAACATTTTTCTTTCTTCATAATCTTCAAGTTCATTGATATCGGCTTCGGTTCCTACTGCCAAAACTAAAACTTCTGCATCTTCGTTTTTAATTGCTTCCTTCACTACTTCAACATAGGCATTTCCTGATTTTGCTGAAGCCTCATCAACGTTGCATACATAAAGTACCGGTTTATCTGTAATCAATTGTAAATGCTTTACAATTTCTTCCCTTTCATCCTCTGTAAAATCTATGGCTCTTACAGAAACAGCGGCTTCTAAATTTTTTTGTATTTTCTCTAAAACCTGCAATTCCTTTTGTGCTGATTTATCACCGGTTTTTGCAGCTCTTTTAACCTTTTCCAGCTTCTTTTCTACAGTTTCAAGATCCTTTAACTGCAATTCAAAGTCAATTGTTTCTTTATCTCTTACAGGATTTACACTCCCATCTACATGAACAATATTGTCATTATCAAAACAGCGCAACACATGAATGATGGCATCTGTTTCTCTGATGTTTGCCAGAAATTTATTGCCCAAACCTTCACCTTTACTCGCTCCTTTTACCAATCCTGCGATATCAACAATCTCTACTGTAGCAGGCACAACTCTTTCGGGATTAACCATTTCAGCTAATTTTTCCAAACGAGCATCAGGCACATTGACAACACCAATATTTGGTTCAATTGTACAAAATGGAAAATTTGCCGATTGTGCTTTTGCATTCGACAAACAATTAAATAAAGTCGATTTCCCTACATTTGGTAACCCAACAATTCCGGCTTTCATATGTCTTTTTTTGAGTTGCAAATATAAGTGATTAGTTCAGTTATTTTACCAACTCAATTAAATTATACAAAAAGGCAATTAATACCTATTTAATTTGTTTACCATTAACTCGTGAAGTGAGAAACAAAAGAGAATACGATAGATTAATCTATAGATACACTTCCAAAACCGTTGCATCTCGAGAATCAAAAGAAATGTCTCCCAAAGCGGCTGGTAAAAGCATAGTTTCACCCTTTTTTAGATTTTCTATACCTGATTTATATTGAATCTGAAAGTCACCTTCTACACAAATAAGGATAACAAACGAATCGAATGTATCATAATTTAAAGATACCTATTTTTCTAATGTTTGTTTTAAAATATAGTGTCTCCACCAACTTGGCTACTTCCTTGTTTTCTAAGTCGTACAATGTTTTATAATTCTCTGAAACAGAAAAATCTATAGCATCAAGGGCATTTTCTGTATGTAATTCACGTGTTTTTCCTGTTTTCGCATCAACCCGATTATAGTCAAAAATCCGGTAGGTTACATCAGAAGTTTGTTGAATTTCAGCCAACAAAACACCTGCTCCTATGGCATGCACTCTACCTGTAGGAATATTATAAACATCTCCTTTATTCGGTTTTTCGACGTGAAGTAAATCCGAAATTTTTCGTCTTAAGAAAGTATAAAAATTTAATTTATTTTGTATTTGATCAGAAGAATAAAATTTGAGTTTCTTATTTAAACTGAAATAACGGCTGAAAGCAATTAAATTCTGTTGAAACAACTTTATTACCCCCTCAAAAGCATCAATTTATAAAAATTTATTTTTATTTAACTCTAAATATTTATCTACAAAATTCTTAATCCCTTTTTCTATACTTGTTGATGGTTTAAAATTTATATAATTATAAAGACTTTCAACATCAGCATATGTTGATTGAACGTCTCCTGGTTGCATTTCCTTAAACACAATTTTCCCTTTTTTGTTCAAAGCTTTTTCAATGGCATTTACATAATCCATCAAAGCTACAGGACTATTATTACCAATATTAAATAATTGATAGGGTGCAGAACTTATTGAAGGATCTGGATTTTTTGGATCGAAATTGGGATTATTTTCTTTTGGCGGAAGAGGTATTAATCTCAAAATACTTTCAACAATATCATCTACATAAGTAAAATCACGACTCATTTTTCCGTGATTAAACACTTCAAACTCCCTATCTTCAACCATAGCTTTTGTAAAAATATGCAATGCCATATCTGGTCTTCCCCATGGTCCGTAAACCGTAAAAAAACGCAATCCTGTTGTCGGTATGCCGTAAAGATAGGAATACGAATGAGCCATCATCTCATTGGCTTTTTTACTCGCTGCATACATAGCTAAAGGGTGGTCTGTATGCTGACTCGTTTTAAAAGGTACAGCTTTATTTAAACCGTATACAGAACTTGAAGAAGCATATACAACATGCTCTACCGGATAAGCTCTACAAGCTTCAAGTATATTCAAAAAACCAGTAATATTGCTATCTACATAAGAGTGTGGATTGATCAAGGAATATCTAACACCAGCTTGCGCCGCCAAATTCACGACATAGTTTATTTCTGAATTTTTAAATAATTCTAAAATATTCTCTCTATCTGTTAAGTCCAGTTTGATGAAATCTATCAGCCCCGAAACGATTTTGTTATATTCAACATCAGTTCTATTTATCTGCATATCTGCCAATCGGGCGTATTTCAATTCAATATCATAATAATCATTAATGTTGTCCAAACCGATGACTGATAAACCATTCTTGACCAATAATTTAGACAAATGATGTCCGATAAATCCTGCAGCTCCCGTTACTAATACTTTTTTACTTTTTATTTTTCCCATTTACTAAAACGATAACCTTATAACCTACTATCTATTGTATTTTTATCTAAAAGAGCTTTTACATCAAATTTAACGTGTTTCTCTTTCAAAAAATTATTCAAATTTAGTGTTTTAAACTCTTTATGAGATACCGCTAATATCACGGCATCATATTTTTCAACAATATCATTTTCATTATTGATCAGGTGGAGATTGTATTCATGTTTCACTTCATCCTTTAAAGCCCAAGGATCAAAAACATCAACATCTACTGAATATGATTGAAGTTCTCTAATAATATCTATTGCTCTGGAATTTCTAATGTCTGGACAATCTTCTTTAAAAGTGATACCTAAAACCAACACTTTTGCATGATGAACCGGCAAACCCTTTTTTATCATTAATTTGATGGTTTCTTGGGCTACAAATGGCCCCATGCTATCGTTCAACCTACGACCTGCCAAAATGATTTCAGGATTATATCCTAACTCCATGGCCTTGTGAGCTAAATAATAGGGGTCTACTCCTATACAATGTCCACCTACTAAACCCGGTTTAAATGGAAGAAAATTCCATTTAGTTCCTGCAGCTTCCAATACTTCATGGGTATCAATACCCATTAAACGAAAGATTTTCGACAATTCATTGACAAATGCGATATTGATATCTCTTTGAGAATTTTCAATCACTTTTGCCGCTTCCGCTACTTTAATCGATGTCGCTTTATAAGTTCCTGCCACTATAATCCTTCTATACACGTCATCAATTTTATCTGCTATCTCAGGAGTTGATCCTGAAGTAACCTTTAAAATTTTGGTGACTGTATGTTCTTTATCTCCCGGATTAATTCTTTCTGGTGAATAACCCAAATAGAAATCTGTATTATACGTCAAACCTGAGAGTTTTTCAAGAATCGGTAAACACTCTTCTTCTGTTGCACCTGGATAAACAGTAGACTCATAGACAACAATATCACCATTACTTAATACTTTTCCGACAGTTTCACTGGCTTTGTATAAAGGCATTAGATCAGGACGATTGTTTTTATCTACTGGCGTTGGAACCGTTACGATATAGAAATTTGAATCTTTTAATTCCTCAATATCAGAAGTAATCCAAAGACCTTTTTTCTGTTTTTTAAGTGATTTTAAAGATTCAACATTTACTTCTGCCAATTGTTCTGTCGAAGTTTCTAATGTAATATCTTTATTTGAACGGAGTTCATTTATTCGATTTTGGTTGATATCAAAACCGACTACTTCAAAATGCTTTCCGAACTCAACAGCTAAGGGCAGACCAACATAGCCTAGACCTATCACTGCAACTTTTATATTATCCATGGAGTTTTCTTTTGGTTTGTTATTTTAAGGTTTTAAATAAATATTTAATATCCATTCTTATAGACCAATTTTCAATATATCGTTTGTTTAATTCAACCTTTTTCGGCCAAATGACTTGATCATTGTATTCTTTAGGATTATCTTGTTTTATTAATAATTGCTCTTCGTTTCTAAAATCTATGGTAGCAGGGCCAGTAATCCCAGGTTTTACACATAAAACCCTTCGATTTTCACCTTCGAGCAAATCTGCATATCCAGACACATCCGGTCTTGGACCAACCATACTCATGTCTCCCAATACTACATTGATTACCTGAGGCCATTCATCAATATTAAATTTTCTTAAAAAACGGCCAAAAGGGGTTATATATTCCCGGTTAAATACCGAAATGGGACTATAATTTACATCGTTTGATCTCATTGACCTTATCTTTAAAATCTTAAAGGTCTTCCCATAGCGACCAATTCTTTCTTGACGAAACAATCCAAAAGAACCTGTTGAAATTGTAGAAAATAATATAAATATAATCATCGGTATGATCAAAATAAACAGAATGGGAATCGCTAAAAAAAGATCAAATACTCGTTTAATTAAACGTTGTTTTCTGGTTATCGTTTGATTACATAAATCATGCAAAATCAACCTCTAAAAGATTTAATTTTTCTTTCTATTCTCTTTAATAAACTCGGAATTTCATTACTGTGATAACCATTTCCATATTTACCGTAACCGTAACCATAGCCGTAACCATAGCCGTAACCGTAACCGTAACCATATTTCGACTTTACTTTGAAATCATTTAACACAAATGAGATATTCGTTACTTCACCATTTCTATATTTGTCATCAATCATTTTTGGCATTCCTTTCTGAGTGTAGTTATACCTAATCATGTAGATAATAGCATCAGAGTATTTAAACAATTCCAAGGCATCAGCAACCAATCCCACCGGAGGCGTATCAATAATTACATAGTCGTAATTTGCCTTAAGTGCTTCAAATAAGGCATCAGCAGATTGACTTAAAATTAATTCCGATGGATTAGGCGGAATGGGTCCGGAAGTTATAAAATCCAAATTCTCAATTTTAGAGGGAGAAATAATTTCCTCCATCGTACGTTCTCCTATCAAGTAATTCACAATCCCCCAATCATTTGAATGATTAAACTCTTTATGCATTTGAGGTTTTCGCAGATCAAACCCTATTAAAACTGTCTTTTTTCCACTCATAGCAAAAACAGAAGCCATGTTTATGGCACACATGGTTTTTCCTTCCTTACTAACTGAGGACGTAACAACAATTGTTTTACATTTATTCTCCTTTTTTAATAAAAACTGGATATTTGACCTTAGCGCACGAAATGATTCAGAAATCGTAGAATTTGGTTTATTGTAAACCACCAGTCTACTCTCATAATTATTTCTTCCTAATACTCCAAGCACAGGAATCTTATACATTCTCTCAATTTCCTCAACGGTTGTTATTTTATTATCCAAAACCTCTTTGGACACTATAAACAACAAGGGTAAAATTGTTCCAAGCATTAACCCAATGAGATAATTAAAACTGGTTTTCGGTTGAATAGGCATCTGACCAACATCTTTGGCACGGTCCAAGACTTTTATATCGGATACGTTGGCTGCGATTGCAGTTCCTGCCTCATAACTCTTTTGCTTAAGGTAATTATAGTTTGCCTCTGAAAGATTATATTTTCTTTGATAATTTAATAAAGTCTGTTCTTTAGGTGACAAACTTTTTAACTTACCAGAAGTGCTTGCCATTTGTCTGTTTAAATTATCCAAACTATTCTGCGTAGCAATTTTCATGGAAGATAGATGTTCTAACAGCACTTTGCGCTCAACATCTATTTCTTCATTTATTTTCTTTAAGGGAGGATAAGAAGGTGTTACAGTTAATTCTAAATTCTCTTTCGCTTTAGATAATGTTATCAAAGTATTCACACTTTGTGTAATATTGGGATCTTCGATATTTACCAAAGCCGGAGCTGGAATACTCTCATCTATTTGATTTCTACTCCTTATATAGCTCTCTAGACTTGTGTAATAGTCAATCCTATTTTTGACACGCTGAGTCTCATTGTCAAGCATTGTAACCTCGCCCAACAGACTAGTACCCTCAGCAGATAAGTCGTAAATATTATTTGATTGTTTAAAAGATCCTAATTCTGATTCTATATCACGTAAATTATCTGATTCAACTCCAAAAAGAGTATCGATATATTTTTTTGTTCGAATCGCATACTGAATTTTCTGTCTTTGCTGATCAAGATTTAAAACATCAACAGTTGTATTTAAATAAGTTTCGATTTTTTTCTTATTCGGTCCTGTTAGTGCCAACTGTATTAGAGAAGTACCCTTTTTTAATGATGAAACGTCAATTTTTGTATAGGCATTAACCAATCCATTAAAGTTACTGAATCTTATAAAGTAGGTCTGACCTGCCAATTCAGAAAAATCGTTTTCCTTCTCAATACCAAATCTATAAAAGGGCGATTCAATTGTAGATCCAATGGGGTAAGATTGAATAAATTGCTCCTCTACAGGAAAATACTTTTTATTCTGATTTTTGAAATATTTGATTAGATTGTATTCATCCTCTTCAAATTCGACAGTAATCTGGACAGCATTATTCTCTTTAAAATCTAATTTTAAAAAGGTATTTTGCAATTGGAAATAGGTAGTATCTAAATTAATTCTAAAGGGCGCTGAACCATAAATATCCTCTTTTCTATATTTCCCTTGTTTGTAATATTCAATATAAAATTGCAATTTGTTTACCACCTTCTCGTTGTGAGTGCGAGAATTAAGTATAGTCATAATAGTCTCTACTTTATCACTTGGCCCTCCCCAGTTAAAGGCGATATTAGTACTACTGGTAAAAAGTGGATTTTGCTCATCTTTCACTGTAATAACGCTATCCAATTTATAAATTCGTTGAGATCTTCTGTTTATGATATTTGCAATTAAAAGCCCTAAAAAAATTGTCACTAGAAACAGTTTCCAATGGTCAATTATTTTGAAGAAATACTCTTTAACATCAAAAGTATTCAAATCATTTATGTCAAAATTATTTGAAGATTTCATTAATTAATTGATGTTTTGGATTAACAGTATGGTCGTGGTTACTAATGAAAGTAAAGAAATTATTGTGGTTAAAGTTTGTGCTCCGGTAGCTCCTGTACCCCATGATTTTTGCTTCAAAGGTTCAACATAAACTATATCATTGGGCTGAATAAAGAAGTTTTGTGCATCGAACGAATCAATTCTGGTTAAATCTACAACCAGTCGATTGGTTCCATTTAGATTCTTCCTAAAAACGGTAACATTTTTCCTATTTCCCGTAATGGGTATATCACCAGCCTGAGCTAGGGCTTCGATGATATTCACCTGATTTTGAAATGCAACAACAGTTCCTGGATTAACAACTTCTCCTAAAACTGTAAACCTTAGGCCTGCTAGTTTTACTGTTATGAAAATATCATCTGAATTTTTGAAAAAATTCTCGAACTCCTTTTGTATTTTATCCAAAACTTCTTTTTCAGTATACCCCAAGACGTTTAACTCACCAATATATGGGATTCTAATATTACCATTCCTGTCAACACTGTATGATTTAAAATAAAGGATTTCAGGAGTTATTTGGGTCTGTACGCTCTGAGATTCTGTATTCTTAAATAGGGCCACCAATTGTGGATCTGATGATTTTATGTCAATATACAACATATCATGTACCTGAAGGCGATATGGCTCATTTTGTAATTTATATATAGAATCTTTAGTTGTTGGCTCTCCTTGAAAATAAACCAATTCTTTTTTTGGAACACAAGAGGAAAAAAAAATAATAGCGATAAACAGGAGTAAAACCTTTCTCATTTTCATATTTTGTAATGGGCAAATATAATTTTAAATCTCGTTTGTTACAATTATTTTTCCCTTATTTTCGCGGTTTTAAAATGGTTGAAATGATTATACAGCAGGCATATTATTTCATTAAGTTTTTAGTTCAGTCCAATAATGCACATGGAATACACTCTCCATTTGTTTATCGTTTGTATGATTCCGGCTTAAAACCCAATAAAAACAAAAATAAAATTTTATTTAAGAAACATCTCGATTTTCGCTCTGACTTGTTGAAAAATGAAACTTACATCCATATTCAAGATTTTGGCGCGGGGTCAAAAAAACTTAATCAGGATAAAAGACAAGTTAATCAAATCGCCAGTACTGCTGGTCTTTCTAAAAAATGTGCGAAACAATTGATTCAATTGATTCAGTTTCTGCAACCTCAAAATATTTTAGAATTTGGTACTTCCCTCGGCCTCGCTACCTCGGCAATGGCATTGGGAGATAAAAAGGCAGATATCATTACTTTGGAAGGCTGCCCAAACACAGCAAAGATTGCTAGGGATATTTTTAAGAAATATGAACTTGATAATATTTCGATTAAAGAGGGCGATTTTAAAGAGACCCTTCACTCAGCACTTGAAAATAAAATATTTGACTTTATCTATTTTGACGGAAATCATAAAAAAAAACCTACCCTAGAATATTTTGATCTTTGTTTGACACATAAAACAGATCAAAGCGTTTTTATATTTGACGATATCCATTGGTCAAAAGAAATGAATGACGCCTGGAAGACGATAAAAAATCACCCGGAAGTTACTGTGACAATCGATACTTATCAGTGGGGAATCGTTTTTTTTAGAAAAGAACAACCCAAACAACATTTTATTTTAAGGGTTTAAATAAGATCAATCTATTTAAATTGATTATTTTTGTCTAACTTTTTTATGAATTAGATTAAACAAACAATGAAAATATATACAAAAACTGGCGATACGGGTGATACTTCACTTTTTGGAGGAGAACGAGTAAAAAAGTACAACCCTCGTTTGGAGGCTTATGGGACTATTGATGAACTCAATTGTCATGTTGGCCTAATTTCAGTTCAAAAGATTCCATCAAATCTTAAGGATGAGTTAAACCAAATCCAAAATTTACTCTTCACTATTGGGGCCATGCTTGCAACTCCTCCTTCAAAAGAAAAACTCAAAAGTGGAAAGGATCGTCTACAAATTGAAAAGTTGTCAGAGAAAGACGTCCTATCACTTGAGGATTCTATAGACCGTATGAACGAATTCTTACCTGGCATGACTCACTTTATTTTGCCCGGTGGAAATACTACCGTGTCATTTTGTCATATTGCCAGAACTGTTTGCCGAAGAGCTGAAAGAATGATTGTTAAATTAGCTGATGAAGAACCTGTTTTACCTATCATTATTACCTACATTAACCGATTATCTGATTACTTATTTGTACTGGCACGAAAATTGACATTTGACCAGAAAGCAGAAGAGGTTAAATGGATCTCTCGATAGTAAATTAAACCAAGTTCTTTAACACATTGAAATTGTTTTAAAAAAAAACATCGAAATCCTTGACTATTTGCGCAATAAAATTATTTTTGCAAAAAATTATAAACTATGTACTGGACTTTAGAACTTGCATCTTACCTAAGTGATGCCCCTTGGCCTGCTACCAAAGATGAATTAATTGATTACTCAATTCGAACAGGCGCACCCCTAGAAGTGGTTGAAAATTTGCAAGCGATGGAAGATGAGGGTGAACAATACGAAACAATTCAAGAAATTTGGGAAGACTATCCCTCTGATGAAGATTACCTTTGGAATGAGGATGAATATTAAAAAAGCAAAAAGTCTCAATTGAGGCTTTTTTTTTGCTTAATTTTGACGGTCCGAACCTCAAAAAAATTAACATACAACATTAATTATGAGTTTAGTAAATTCTATACTAAAAGCCTTTGTTGGCGATAAGAAAAAAAAGGATTTAAAGCAATTAAACCCTCTTGTACAGGAGGTTAGATCTTTTGATACCGAAATGAGCAATCTAAGTTTAGATGAGCTAAGAGATAAAACAGCTGGTTTTAAACAAAAAATCAAAGAAGCAGTTAAAGATCTAGAAGCACAAATTGTAACCTTAAAAAGTGAAGTAGAAACAGCACATATTGATAGAAAAGAAGAAATCTATAAAGAAATAGATGATCTCGAAAATCAAATTTATGAGATAACAGAAGGTGTACTTAAAGATATTCAAGCTGAGGCTTTTGCAGTGATTAAAGAAACAGCAAAGCGTTTTACAAATCAAACTGAACTATCTGTCCTGGCAACTCCATTTGATCGTGAAATTTCGGGAAAAAAGGATTATGTGACACTTGAAGGAGAAAAAGCGATTTGGAGTAATTCCTGGGATGCGGCTGGAAAACCTATTGTTTGGGATATGGTTCACTATGATGTACAGCTAATAGGTGGTGCCGTACTTCATCAAGGTAAAATTGCTGAAATGATGACTGGAGAGGGTAAAACCCTTGTGGCTACCTTACCAATTTACCTCAATGCTTTGACCGGAAAGGGTGTTCACGTAGTTACCGTAAATGATTATTTGGCAAAAAGAGATGCTGCCTGGATGGGTCCTGTTTTTGAATTTCACGGCTTAACCATAGATTGTATTGATGTTCATCAACCAAATTCTGATGCCCGAAGAAATGCCTATAACGCCGATATAACTTATGGTACGAATAATGAATTTGGTTTCGATTATTTGAGAGACAATATGTCCCATACTCCAAAAGATTTGGTACAAAGACCACATAATTACGCCATTATTGATGAGGTAGATTCTGTTTTAATCGATGATGCGAGAACACCATTAATTATTTCTGGTGCCACACCGCATGGAGATAGACATGAATTTAATGAATTAAGACCAAAAGTTGATGAAATCGTTCGCATTCAGAATAAATTGCTCACAGGGGTTTTGGCCGAAGCAAAAAAGTTGATTGCAGAAGGAGATACTAAGGAAGGTGGCTTATTGCTTTATCGTGTTTATAGAGGTTTACCTAAGAATAAAGCTCTTATTAAATTTTTGAGTCAGGAAGGAATCAAACAACTTCTTCAAAAAACTGAGAATTTTTATATGCAAGATAACAACCGTGAAATGCCGAAAGTGGATGCGGAACTGTATTTTGTCATTGAAGAAAAAAATAACTCCGTTGACCTAACGGAAAAAGGAATCGCCTATTTAGGTGGTCAAAGTGCAAAAGATAATTTCTTTGTTCTACCCGATATTGGAATGGAAATCGCAAAAATTGATGGAACTGATGCAAGTGCCGAAGAAAAAGCAAAATCAAAAGAAGAACTTTACAGAGATTTCAGCATAAAGAGTGAAAGAATTCATACCTTAAGTCAATTGTTAAAGGCCTATACCGTTTTCGAAAAAGATGTTGAATACGTGATTATTGATGGGCAAATAAAAATTGTAGATGAGCAAACCGGCCGTATCATGGAAGGCAGAAGGTACAGCGACGGTTTACACCAGGCCATTGAAGCCAAAGAAAATGTAAAAATTGAAGCTGCTACGCAAACCTATGCTACGATTACTTTACAAAATTATTTTAGAATGTATCGAAAACTTTCGGGTATGACGGGTACGGCTGTAACCGAAGCTGGTGAATTTTGGGAAATTTACAAATTAGATGTCGTAGAAATCCCAACCAATGTTCCTTTATTAAGAGATGATAAAGAGGATTTGATCTACAAAACTAAAAGAGAAAAATACAACGCTGTAATTGAAGAAATCGCTAGTCTGGTAGAGCAGAAAAGACCTGTTCTGGTGGGTACCACGTCTGTAGAGATTTCGGAGTTATTATCTAGAATGCTCAGTATCAGGAAAATTGAACACAATGTTCTAAACGCTAAGCTTCATAAAAAGGAAGCAGATATTGTTGCACATGCTGGAGAGCCAGGCGTTGTGACAATTGCCACTAACATGGCAGGTAGGGGTACTGATATCAAATTGACAAAAGAAGTTAAAGATGCTGGCGGACTTGCCATTATCGGTACAGAAAGGCACGATTCTCGCCGTGTTGACCGTCAGTTACGCGGTAGAGCAGGAAGACAAGGAGATCCTGGTACATCACAATTTTATGTTTCTTTAGAAGATAATTTAATGCGTCTGTTTGGATCTGAAAGGATTGCTAAAATGATGGATAAAATGGGATTAAAAGAAGGCGAAGTGATTCAGCATTCGATGATCTCAAAATCTATTGAAAGAGCGCAGAAGAAAGTAGAAGAAAATAACTTTGGTATCCGTAAACGTTTGTTAGAATACGACGACATCATGAACGCCCAAAGAGAAGTTGTTTATAAACGAAGAAAACATGCACTCTACGGTGAAAGGTTACAAGTGGATATTGTAAATATGATTTATGATACATGTGCTTTGATAGTTTCAGAAAATAAGGCAACGAACAATTACTCAAATTTTGAGTTTGAATTAATCAGATTTTCGTCAACTACTTCTCCTTTTACCAAAGAGGAATTTGAATCCAAAGATGAGCAATCACTTACTGATGAGTTGTTCGATATCGTCTACAAGCATTATCAGAAAAGAATTGAGCAAAATGCCCTGGCTGCTTTTCCTGTAATCAAAGATGTATATGAAAAACAGGGAGATCGCTATGAAAGAATCATGGTGCCTTTTACTGATGGCATTAAAACGCTCCAAATAGTTACAAATCTAAAAGAGGCATATGAGTCTAATGGTAAACAATTGATGACAGATTTTGAAAAGAATGTCACTTTAGCCATTATTGATGATTCTTGGAAAAATCATTTGCGCCAAATGGACGACTTGAAGCAATCTGTGCAAAATGCGACCTATGAACAGAAAGATCCTCTTTTGATCTATAAATTTGAGGCTTTTGAATTGTTCAAAAAAATGTTAGACAGCGTTAATAAAGAAGTTCTTTCCTTCTTGTTTAAAGGAGAACTTCCAAGTCAAAGTCCACAGCAAGTTTCTCAGGCCAAAGAACAAAAACGTGAAAAGGTTCAATTATCTAAAGCCGATTTTGAGAGTCCTACAAGAGAAACCAGCACAAATCAAACTCAGCCTCAACAAGTAACAGAAACGATAGTTAGAACTGAAAGGAAAGTTGGCAGAAATGAAAAAGTAACCATAAAGAATATTAAAACAGGAGAGTCTAAATCGTTAAAATTCAAACAAGCGATACCACTCATCAGTAATGGTACTTGGGTAATCATCGATGAAGCCTAAATAGAAAAAGAAGAATCCTCACATTGGTGAGGATTTTTTTTGCTCCATATATTCAGCTTTGGTGATTTGTCTATTTATTTTTCCAGTTGGTGTATATGTAAAATGTGGAATTGAAATAATCTCTTTTGGTAATTCTGTTTTTCCTAGAACTGACGTTAAATCCATAGAGTCAAAATTGACTTTTCCTTCCACAAAAAGAATTAACCGATCCCCTAATTTATCATCAGGCAATGAAGAAATAAAATAAGGTTGATGAATGAATTTGCTCAATTTAAGTTCAATACTTTCTGGAATTAATTTTATCCCTCCCGAATTAATCACATGATCAATTCTCCCCAACCACTTAAAAGTATTAATTGAAGTAATTTGTACAATATCGTTGGTTACCAAACTTTTATCTGTTATTTTTTTTGCGTCAATCACTAAACAACTACGATCATCTGTTGATATAAATACATCAGGCAGCAAAGTGAATTCATCTTTTTTAAAGTGATAATTGTTGTCTTTAAAAAAGTTGACTGCAGCTTGATTTATGGGTTCTATGGCTACATGACTTACCGTTTCCGTCATACCATAACTCAAAAAAACAAGTGTTTTTACTTTATTGAAATCAACCCGTAAACTATCCGAAACACTTCCTCCGCCGATTAATAGTTTATTAATATGCTCTATTTTTTTTAAAGAATTAGCCGCTTGCAAGGCAGTCATAGCAGTAAAATCATATATTTTATGGATGTTTTCTAAAGGACTTCCACTAGGCTCGATAAGATCAATATGCCAACCTAATACAAATGCTCGGACCCACATCATTTTCCCGGCAACAAATTGAGTAGGTAAACAATGAAGTACACTGGTTTGACTATGTAGATTAAAAAATTGACCAGTAGCCTTTGCCGAAGAAATCATGTGCTTTTTCTTTACTGAAATCAATTTAGGTGAACCTGTAGAGCCTGAAGTTTTTACTACTATTGATTTCGAATTAGAAAACCAATCAATTAGAAAATCTTGAACTTCATTAGGTAACCTCTCAACACATGTTAAAAGCTCCTCCACAGAGTTAAACTTCTGTCCATTTAACCTAAAATCTTTGTGAAGGATCTGAATCACTTGGAAAACATTTTTGGAAAAGCGGTCATGTTATTTTGACTCAAAATTTTCTTTCTAAACATCGTGCGTAAAAAACCTATTCCGTAGCCGAAAAACTGAATCAATGTTGAAACAATTGACAATAATCCAGTCAACAAGCTTCTATTTTCAAAAGTCGAGTCGATCAAAACCAAAATTAAATAGCCTAAAATAATTTTTAAAGGAAGCCCAATTCCGAAAAAAAACAAAACCATGGAAATGATAAAAAAAATCACAAAAAAACTTGGAAACCAATATGTTATTTTTTTTGAATTTGGATAAAGTTCATTTAAAATGGGTCTTGCCGCACCAAAATTGTTAGTCTGTTTATAAAACTGCCTAAAATTTGTTCTTCTTTTGTGATAGACAAATGCATCCGGAATAAATTGTGTGGTAAAACCCATATTCCATATTCGCATGGTAAGTTCTATATCTTCTCCGATATATTGATTCGCAAAACCACCAGTTTTTTCAAAAACAGTTTTTGAAATTCCCATATTAAAACTTCTCAGCTGAAATTTTCTATTTTTCGACTCTTCATTTCTCAATCCACCTGTAGTAATAAAGGAAGTCATCGAGAAATTTATAGCTTTTTGTATTCTTGAAAAACTTGGGTGTGCAGTATCTGGTGCGCCAAAAGCATCTGTATAATTTTTTTCTAAAACTTTACTTACGGTAGAAAGATAATTTTCTGGCAACAAACAATCAGAATCAAGAACAATAAAATAGTTTCCTTTGGCCATTTTCATACCGAAATTCCTGCTGTCACCCGGACCACTATTTTCTTTAAAATAATAATGCAAATTCAACTTATCAGAAAAATAAATCGCTACCTCCTTCGAAGGATCTGCAGAACCATCATCAATAACAATCACTTCAAATTGACCATTAAAATTTTGATTTACAACAGTATGAAGCAATTCCTGTAATTCATCTTTTCGATTGTAAACAGGAATAATCAAAGAAAAATGTAAATCTCTAGACATGTAGAAAATAAAAAGGCTTCTAAAGAAGCCCTTATTTATTCGTTAAATTTATCCATAATCACATCACTAATTCCCATATTTGAGAATCCGCCGTCATGAAATAGATTTTGCAAAGTGACTTTTTTTGTCAGATCTGAAAATAAAGAAATTGTATAATCGGCACATTCTAAAGCTGTTGCATTTCCTAGTGGAGACATTTTTTCAGCATAGGCCAAAAATCCGCTAAAACCTTTTACACCAGACCCAGCTGTCGTTTTGGTAGGAGATTGCGAAATAGTATTTACCCGTACTTTAAAATCCCTCCCAAAGAAATATCCAAAACTTCTTGCAATAGATTCGAGATACGCCTTATTATCAGCCATATCATTATAATCCGGAAAAACACGTTGCGCGGCCATGTAAGACAGTGCCACGATAGAACCCCATTCATTCATCGCTTTTTTGTGGTATAACACATTCATTACTTTATGAAATGATACCGCAGAAACATCCCAACCCTTTGTAGTGAAATCATAGGAAGGATCTGTATAATGCTTACCTTTTCGCACATTAACAGACATACCAATGGAGTGCAACACAAAGTCGATTTTACCTCCTAATATTTCCATAGATTTTTCCACCAAATTTTCCAGGTCCTCCATTGAAGTTGCATCGGCCGGAATAACTTGTGAGTTGGTCTTAGCTGCTAGTTCGTTTATTTCTCCCATTCTCATCGCGATTGGGGCATTGGTCAATACAAAACTAGCACCTTCTTCATGAGCCCTTTCAGCAACTTTCCAAGCGATAGAATTGTTGTCGAGAGCACCGAAAATGATACCTTTTTTACCTTTGAGTAAATTGTACATATATAATAAGTTAGATTTATTTCTATAAATTGTTCTTAAAACAAATTTAGCATTTTTTTTATGAAAGAGTCCTAGACACTTAATAGCTCTTTGGCATGAGCCAATGCGGATGCAGTGAGCTCTTTACCACCCAACATTTCTGCCAATTCTTTGATTCTCTCTTCTTCACGTAATTCTTTTATATTAGATGTAACACTGCCTTCAGAAACATCTTTAAAGACCTTATAATGGTGCGATCCATTGGCCGCTATCTGAGGTAAATGGGTTATGGCAAGCACCTGCATATATCGACCCATTTCTTTCATTACATATGCTACCTTCTTAGATACTTCACCAGAAACTCCTGTATCGATTTCATCGAAAATAATGGTTGGAAGTTGGGATAATTGTGACAAAATATTCTTTACTGCCAACATAATGCGCGACATTTCTCCACCACTGGCAATTTTCTTCACCAAGTCAAAGGTTTTACCTGCATCACTTGAAATATAAAAATTCATTTCATCAAATCCATTGGACAATAGAATAGTTGCTTTTGAAAAAACAATGTTCAATCTAGTGTTTTTCATTTCTAAAAAAGATAGCTTTTCGTGCAATCTTTTAGTGAATAAATCAGCAGCTTCTTTTCGATTATCCGAAATTTGAGAAGCAAGAATGGTTAATTCTTCCTCAACTTGTTTGATTTTATTTTCCTTTATCTTGATCAGATCAGTGGCTTGCTCAGTTAAATTTACTTTTCTTTCAAAATCCTTTTCAATTATCAACAATTCTTCTATATCTGAAGCCCGGTGTTTTTTGAGTAAATCATATAATAACTGTAATCTATCATTGGTTCTTTGTAATTGATCAGGGTCTGCTTCTACCCTATCCATTTCATTTCTCAATTCATCAACAATATCTTGAAAATCGATGATATTACTTTGCAATCGCTCAAATATTATTTGAAAATTTCTATCGTATTTAGCGATTTTATCAACAAACGATTTAAATAAAATGAGATTAGAATTTAATCCAATTTGCTCATCATCTGCCAAATCGACAGCGCTGACCAAATTATTCTGGATCTCCTCTGCATGAGATAATTTATGCAGAACATCTTCTAACATTTCAATCTCACCAACCTTTAAATTTGCTGCTTGAAGTTCGTCTAGTATAAATTGATTGTAAGCCTGGTTTTCTCTTTCCTTTTCAATTTGTTCTTCGAGCGATCTGAGCTCCTTTTTTAAAATTCTTCGCTCTTTATAAATTTCCTGATATTGATTTAAAAGAAACTTGTTCACTCCTATTGCATCTATAATTTCAAATTGAAATTGCTGATCAGCCAACTGAAGTGTTTCGTGTTGAGAGTGAATATCTATAAGTTTTTGACTTAATTCAGTCAAAACAGATAAGTTCGTAGGCGTATCATTAACAAATGCCCTGGATTTACCACTTGGCAGAATTTCTCTTCTAATGGTAGTAATTTCTTCAAAATCTAAGTCGTGCTTTTCAAAAAATTCTATTAAATCATAATCCTTCACATTAAAACAAGCCTCTACAACACATTTTTGATTTTTGTCATAAACAACACTTAAGTCTGCTCTTTTTCCCAACACCAATCCTAAAGCTCCTAAAAGAATTGACTTTCCTGCTCCAGTTTCACCAGTAATTACACTCATGCCAGAAAAAATATCGACATTCAAAGATTGAATTAAAGCATAGTTTTTAACTGTTAAACTACTTAGCATCAGATACTTTTACTTAAAATGATTAATGATTAATTCGTGTTTCAAATTAATAAAAAAAACTCCGTCCAATGAAGTTATATTTTAATTTGCTTCCATTTTGGTTCGAAAGATGGAAATATTTTTAACAAGACTTCCCGTAATTTATTTGTATCGACTCGATTCCCATCAGAAAAAATATCTACTATTTCATCACTTTTGGTATCCATAAACACTCTTATGAGAAATGTATTGGGTCGATCATTATATATCTGTTCTAAAGAAATTACGGCATTCGCTATCACTTCCTTGGACTCGGCCGGTTGTTCAGCCATACTGTCCAGACCAAGCAAATGGTATTCATACATCGCCTTTCTAAAATTGATAAAAACAGGAGAAAGCAAATTATCGTTCAATACGAATCTAGTAAAATTTCCATCCGCCTGATTCCAACCTTTGCCCCCACCTTGTTGGGCCTGGTTTACTACATTCTGCGCTTCTCTAAAATAACTTTCACCTCCCTGAAAAGCAAAAGTGTCTGCATGAAAACCGAGAATAGTATAAACATAAAAAGTTAAGATCGAGACCAAATTAGACGTATAACTATTTGGGTTATATAACAATGGTTCGTATTCTTGGTAATTAAACGAAATATCGCTATCGTTAAAGCTCAAGATAGGCGTCTTGTAATTTGAATTAAAAACGGGTCTAGAGACTTGCAACTGCAAAGTACCTTTAAAAAGCCCAGGTTCAGGATAATCCAAAATATTAATGGCTAGAGAACAATCTATTTTTTCTTGATTTTGAAAATTGATATTCGTCCATTTGGTATTATTCATAAACTCATAAACAGCATTTTTTAAGGTCGTAAAAATCTGTCGGTTTGAAATACCGATTTCAGCATCGTTAATGGTTACAACACAATTAAGTTCCTGTGCTTTGAGCAAGAAAGACGAAAAAAAAATAAAAAAAAAGAGTGATTTACGCATGAATTTGCTTCATAATTTCATCAAAAATATCTTTGGCAACCTCAGATTTTTCTTTGAGTTCAAAGGATAAAATTCGTTCATTTTTATCAATAATCGTAATTTTATTGGTGTTTTTTCTAAAACCCGCACCTTTGTCTTGTAATGAATTGAGAACAATCATATCCAAATTCTTATTTCTCAATTTTATTTTTGCATTTTCTATTTCATTGTTAGTTTCTAAGGCGAAACCAACCAAAAACTGATTTTCTTTTAATTTACCTGCTGAGGCCAAAATATCCTGTGTTGGAACAAGGTTGAGCTGTAAATTTGCATGCTTTTTCTTAATTTTTATATCAGATACCTTTGCAGGTTTATAATCAGAAACAGCAGCAGCAAAAATTCCAACATGCACTTGATTATAAACTTGATGCACTGCTTCGTACATCTCTTCTGCGCTGCGGACGTCCACTATAGTAATCCTATTATTCTTCGTAGAAAGTGAAGTAGGACCGGAAATTAAAATCACTTCTGCGCCCAATGAAGCTGCCTCTTCAGCCAAAGCAAAACCCATTTTACCCGAAGAATAATTTCCAATAAACCTAACCGGATCTATCGCTTCATATGTAGGACCCGCCGTAATTAAAACCTTTTTATTTCTTAAAGGTAACTGCAATAATATATCTTCTTCTATAAATTGAATGATATCGTCAGGTTCCGGCATTCTCCCTTCACCTACCAATCCACTTGCCAATTCTCCTTCTGTGGGAGGAATAAATACATGTCCAATTTGTTGAAGCCTCTCAATGTTTTCTTTGGTAGAAGGATGGCGATACATATCTAAATCCATCGCCGGCGCAAAGTACACGGGTGATTTTGCTGAGAGATAAACCGCCAACAACAAATTGTCGCAGGTTCCTTTCACCATTTTAGATAGGGTGTTTGCAGTAGCAGGAGCAATTAATAACAAATCAGCCCAGAGGGCCAAATCGACGTGGTTATTCCATTCCTTCTCTCCTTCATCAGAATAAAAAGTAGAATAAACCGGGTTTTTAGAAAGTGTGGATAAGGTTAAGGGAGTTACAAATTCTTTAGATGCTGGAGTCATCACAACTTGCACGTTGGCTCCTGCTTTAATAAAACCTCTTACTAAAAATGCTGTTTTGTAGGCTGCTATTCCGGCAGTAATTCCAAGAAGGACATTTTTTCCTTGCAAAACAGACATAAAGTAGAATTTATATTTCCTCCTTATTGGGGTTTCTGTAATAAATATCTCCGTCTAACCATTCTTTGATAGCAATAGAAGAAGGTTTTGGCAATCTTTCGTAAAATCTAGACACTTCTATTTGTTCTTTATTTTCGAAAACCTCTTCTAAACTATCATTATGCGTTGCAAACTCGTCTAATTTTTCAATTAGTTCTTGTTTAATTTCTGCATTGATTTGGTCAGCTCTTCTTGCTATTACAGCAATTGCTTCATAAATATTTTCTGTTCCTCCCTGAACTTTTTCTCTATCAAAAGTAACCGTACTTTCAGGGGCATTTGTTTTTTTATAATCTCTCATTTGAAATAAAACATTTATATATGAAAAATAATTTCAATCAATTTAACTATTGCTTTGTGATTCTATGGCTCTAATTTGCTCATTTAATTCTGCTTCAGCTCTTTGAACTTCTTCCATCAATCCATTCATTTCTTTCAATCTTTCTGATTCCGGGAAATTTTTAATGAATTTGTCGTAAGAATTTTTAGCTTCTTGTAATCGTTCAGATTTTTTACTCAAAACACTTTTAACGGCCAAGTCATGTGCGGCCTTGAATCTAAAATACATAGCCTCTTCTTTATATGAAGAACCTAAATGCTCTTCATTAAAAATGTCAAAAGCTGTCATGGCAGCATTGTAATGCTCTGTATGATAGTATTGATGTGCAATTTCAAAATCTTTTTTTTCTAATCTTGCATTCAATTCTTGATAATACTTGTTAGCATCTGCAACTCTTTCAGACTCAGGATAATTGGTGATATACGTTTGAAAGGCTTCTAAGGCCTTGTTGGTATCTGTTTGATCTCTACTATATTTAGGAGCAGCTAGATAATAGCTATGCGCACTTAAGTATGCCGCCTCTTCTATTTTTGAACTACCTGGATAATTAGCAATAAATTTACCAAAATAATAAGAAGACAACTCGTAATTTCCTGTCTGGTAATACGCATCTGCCAACATATACTGGATTCTCTCTAACTGAGGTTTTCCACCATATGGACCTACTAATTTTTCAAAAAGAGGTATGGATTTTTTATACTCACCGGCGTCGTACATTTCTTCAGCCATCTTGTACTTGTCCGCATTATCCCCTTTATTAAGTACTTTATGGTATTCACTACACGACATGAGTGTAATACTCAACACCAAAACATACCAAGATTTATACATTTTCTGCATGGCGCAAAAGTAAAACATTAAAACGGAAATATAAAAATTATTTTCGAAGCTAATAACATCTTCGAATTAGGCTAAAACAATCTGTAAATGAATAAATTATGCTACTGGAGGAGCCTGGTTAGTCAATAATTTAATATCATTATCAAATAGGTATAAACCACCTTTATCATCACCAATCAAATTAATCTTGTCTAAAATATGGCGCGCCAATGCTTCTTCTTCAATTTGCTCACTTACATACCACTGTAAAAAATTGTGGGTTGCATAATCTTTTTCGGTTAGAGTTATATCCACCAAATCATTGATTGATTGTGATACTTTTACTTCATGATCAAATAAGTTTTGGAACATTTCTTTAAAAGAACCAAATTTAATAGGAGGTGCATTTAATGCAGGAACTTTGGCATGTCCACCGCGTTCATTGATGAATTTAACTAATTTTAGCATGTGCATCCTTTCTTCATCACTATGAGCATACATGAACGAAGCCACACCCTCGAAACCTAAAACTTCTGCCCAAGAGGCCATGGCCAAATAAATTTGAGAGGATTCTGCCTCGATTAAAACTTGTTCGTTCAACGCCGATTCTATTTTTTCTTTTAACATTTTTATCTAATTATGATTTTCTACAAAATTACTAATTTTTGTTTGTAATTCCGAAGACACCTTTACCAAAGGAAGTCTTACATAAGGTTGACAAAGTCTTAAATGGTGTAGCATTGACTTAATTCCCACAGGATTACCTTCTTTAAAAATAAGCTGAACAGCTGGTAATAAACCTTTTAATAAGTCAAATGCTTCTTTTGTTTTGTAATTTAACCCTAATTTAATCATTTCAGAATATTCGCCTGGAATACCTTGGGCGAGAACTGAAATAACTCCTGCACCGCCTGCCGTAACCAGCGATAAAGCCAAAGAATCTTCTCCAGATATAATCATGAAATCATCAGGCTTTCCATTTAACAACAATAATATCTGATCAAAATTACCAGCAGCTTCTTTTATGCCTATGATATTGTCAAAATCTTTGGCTAATCTGAAAACCGTTTCTGGTTCCATATTTGTGCCTGTTCTATAGGGTATGTTATACATTATAATGGGTAGTGGACTTGCCAATGCCAAATGCTTATAATGTTGATATATTCCTTCTTGTGTTGGCCTGTTATAATATGGAGAAACAGATAAAATAGCTGAAAAGGGCCTTAAATCTAATTCGTTCAATTGATTGACCAAACTTTGTGTATTATTACCGCCAAGCCCAAGAACTAAGGGTAGCCTTCCGTTGTTGACTTTTACTACATGAGTAATTATTTGATCTTGTTCTTGCTTTGTTAATGTAGGCGTTTCTGCCGTAGTTCCGAGAAGAACGAGATAGTCAATCCCGTTTTTGATTTGATACTCTATAATTTGAGTTAAAGCACCAAAGTCTATTTCCAAATTTTTATCAAATGGGGTTACTAAAGCAACACCAGTACCAAACAATTCTTTCATTTTTAAAAAGGTTATATCAATTCAAATTTTTTTAAATAACGAGCTAGTTCTGTATTGAATTCGATCAAATTAGATCGATCTAATTTAAAGCTAAAATCTTGAAGGGCTTGATTGTCGTCAAAACCAGCAACCAATTTTGCTTTCGTTTTTAATAAAATAGTTCTAGCTTCATCACTATCCGGACTGCAATAATTTATAAGTATGTCAAAATCATTGGACAAAAAATCGACTAAACCGAGGTTTTTAATTTTACCGAAAATTCC
Source organism: Namhaeicola litoreus (assembly GCF_042679565.1). NCBI lineage: Bacteria > Pseudomonadati > Bacteroidota > Flavobacteriia > Flavobacteriales > Flavobacteriaceae > Namhaeicola > Namhaeicola litoreus. Next base: position 1,272,242 of record NZ_JBHTMY010000003.1, read on the forward strand.
AAAATCACTTTTCGTAAAAAATCTGCAAGCATCAGAGGTTTCGGGTTTTTTTTGTTGAGAATAAACCAAAATATAATCACTTTTCAATTTTACTCCGATTTTCTTTTGTAAATCTTCTAAAATGTCTTTGCTGTCAAATTGATGCTCATCCATAAGTACAGATATTTTCTCAATCTTTGTTTCTAGAAAAATACCAGATCTTTCTCTATGTAAATCCTTTTTAATAATTTTATGAAACAAACTCTTCATGAGCAATAAACCACTTGATTTTATGCCTACAAAAATAAATAAAATAGATTACCAACTACTCATTTTATTGGGCTTTATAGCTATTTTCATAAGCTGCAAAAAGGAGCAAATTCAAGTAAAAACAATTAAAAGTGAAACGGTTGAAATCAATGATAACATCAATTCTGATTCTTCAATTAGCGACTTTGTTAAACCCTACCATGAAAAACTAACAGAAAAAGTTAGTGAAATAATAGGTTACAATGATCAAATCTTATCAAACGAGGAGGTTAATCTACAAAGCACTTTAGGTAATGCTTATGCTGATATCTGTTTGAATTTTGCACTACCTAAATTCAAAGAACAAACAGGTCGCAAAATTGATTTTGCACTCTTCAATTATGGTGGTCTAAGACAGTCTGTTTATAAAGGACCAATTAAAGTAGAAGATATTTTTGAATTAATGCCTTTTGAAAATATGCTTGTTATTGCCGAAATGTCAGGTGAACAAGTACAATCTCTATTTGATTATTTTGAAAAGAATAAAAAGGCACACCCAATAAGTGGCGTAAATTTAACATTTGAAGGAGAGAAACTTTCCGAAATATTAATTGATGGTAAAAAGTTTTCCAAAACTGAAAACTACCTGGTTTTAACCAATGATTACCTCCAAAAAGGTGGCGATAATATGATCTTTTTTAAAGATCCTATTAAATTATATTCACTCGATGCAAAAATAAGAGATGTGATAATCAGTGAAATAAAATTAAAAGATACCATTAAAGGAGCTATTGATGACCGAATTAAAATGATAAACTAATGCTTCGTAGAGATTTTATTAGAAAAACAGCAGCAACGGGAGCATTTACTGCCTTTGGTGCTTTGGCACTAGAAAGTTGTATTGAGACAAAAGGAAAGCAAATCACCATTTTGCATACCAATGATGTGCACAGTCATATTTTACCCTTTGCGAAAGATCATCAAGAATATGCTGATTTAGGTGGAATTGCGAGAAGAGCGAGTTTGATCGAAAAAGTAAGGAACGAAAATAAAAATACATTGCTATTTGATGCCGGTGATATTTTTCAAGGTACACCTTTTTTTAATTTTTTTGGTGGAGAAGTAGAGTTTAAGTTAATGAGTAAACTGGGGTATAATGCCTCTACCCTAGGAAATCATGATTTTGACAATGGAATTGAAGGGTTAGATAAACAACTTCCAAATGCTACTTTTGATTTTGTGATAAGTAATTACAATTTTAAAAATACAGTCTTAGATGGGAAAACCAAACCCTTTCAAATTTACACTTTGGATGGGGTGAAAATTGGTGTATTCGGATTAGGCATTGAGCTTAACGGATTAGTAACGCCAAGCCTTTACAAAGAAACAGAGTATTTGAATCCGATAGAAATTAGTCAAGAAATGGTGGAGATACTAAAAAATAGGGAACATTGCGACATCATTATTTGCCTTTCCCATCTCGGCTATTATTACAAATCAAATCCTGATAAAATTTCAGATTTAAATTTAGCCAAGCAAACAAAAAACATCGACTTAATTATTGGGGGTCATACGCATACATTTTTACCAAAACCTACCTTGGTAAAAAATTTAGATGATAAAAATGTACTTGTAAATCAAGTAGGAAAATGGGGTATTAATGTAGGAAGAATTGATTTTTATTTAGATAGCTTTAAGAATATTTCGGCAAATGGAACGCAAATTATTTTGAACTGATGAAAACAGAATTCAAAGCATCTTTAGATCTCAGTAGTAAAATATTAAGTGCACTTATGATTGGCTTTACCATTTGGTTATTCTATCGAATCATTGTTCAAATGCAAAACAATGGCACAGATATCAGAGGGCAATTGATTATATTTTTGATCTTACTGGCCATAATCCTAACCAGCTATTTATGGCATCCAAAAAGTTATTCTTTAACAGATGATGCTCTTACCATAAATAGAGCCTTCAAACCTATTCATTTAAATTTCAAAGAAATCAATTCAGTCAATCTACCGTCAAATTCAGATCTATATGGCACGATTCGAACTTTTGGGGTTGGAGGATTATTTGGCTATTTTGGCAAGTTTTATAATCGTAAATACGGAACGATGAATTGGTACGTCACACAGCGCAAAAATCGAATTTTGATTGAATTAAAAAGTGGCCAAAAATATATGATTAGTCCTGATGACCAAAATCTTATTGAAAAACTTCAAGCAAAAATATAATTAAATAGATTTTTTCCTCTCTCAAGAAAAGTAAAAAGCTCAAAAAAATACTATCTTCCCAGCCTAATTAAATTCTATGTTAGAACTATCAGGTATAATTATTTTAGGAATTTTAGCGCAATGGGCGGCCTGGAAATTAGAAATTCCTGCAATCTTACCTCTTATTTTAATTGGTCTTTTAGTAGGTCCGTTTTCAACCTACCTTTCAGAAGATGGCAACAAATGGATAGAACCCGTTTGGGATGGTACACATGGATTATTCCCGGGTGAGCGTTTATTCAACTTTGTTTCTTTAGCCATCAGTTTAATTTTATTTGAAGGTGGGCTCACCCTAAAAAAAGAAGAGTTAAAAAACGTTGGTAGTGTAATTTATAGACTCATTACGCTTGGAACTTTTGTTACTTTAATAACAGCTGGAATTGCTGCGCACTATGTCATTGGTTTAAACTGGTCTATCTCATTTTTATTTTCAAGTCTGATTGTTGTTACCGGACCAACAGTAATTGCACCTATTTTAAGAAACTTACCTATTAAGAAAGATATTTCCACCATATTGAAATGGGAAGGAATACTAATTGATCCTATTGGAGCTTTAATCGCGGTATTGGTCTTTGAGTTTATTACCGTTGGCAGTCAAATGGGAAGTAGCTATACAAAAGAGGCACTTATAGAATTTATAAAAATTATTGTTACCGGTTTTTCTGTAGGATTTACGTCGGCATATGCTTTTACACTTGCCTTAAAAAATAAATTAATTCCCCACTACCTCTTAAATGCAGTTGTTCTAGCGCTGGTTTTAGGCGTATTTGTTTTATCTGATTTATTTGCCCATGAAAGTGGCTTGTTGAGCGTAGTAATTATGGGAATGGTGCTCGGAAACATGAAACTTGATGCCTTAAAAGACATATTTTATTTTAAAGAGACGATTAGTATCTTGTTAATATCGATACTTTTTATTTTACTTTCGGCAAATATAGATATATCAGATCTCGAGTTGATCTTCAATTGGAAAACATTGATCCTTTTTTCTATAGTAGTATTGATTATTAGGCCTTTAGGAGTCTTTTTAAGCTCAACCAATAGTACACTTCAAAAGAACGAAAAAATCTTTATCAGTTGGGTTGGACCAAGAGGAATTGTAGCCGCCGGTATTGCATCCCTTTTCGGTATCAAATTAACAATGCAAGGATATGATGATGCGAACTACATTACTCCGCTTGTTTTTATGGTCGTGTTAGGAACAGTGCTACTCAATGCCACAACCGCAAGAATGGTGGCCAAAGTTACGGGTGTTTTATTGACAAAGTCAGAAGGTATTTTAATCGTAGGTGCCTCAGAACCTGCAAGATTAATCGCTTCATATTTGATTCAAAACGACAGAAGAGTTGTTTTAATAGACTCTAACCCAAAGCATATTCAAGTGGCAAAGGATATGCATTTAGAAGCCATAGAATGTGATATTTTCGCAGATGATCTGTTAGAAGATATCGAACTTAACGATATTGGTTATCTCCTTGCCTTAACAGGAAGTACCACCATTAACAATTTTGCTATGGCAAAATTCAGTCCATATTTTGGAGAAGAAGGCGCATTTAAATTACTGAGCGCCAAAGAAATGCAAAACATAGACAGTATAGATCCAAGCACTATTTTTTCTTACGACAATGATTTTATCAATTTGAGTGAAGTGGTACGCGATTTTCCAAATTACAGTGAAGTAGAAATAAGTAAAAAAGCAGAATTTAAAAAATTAATTAAAGCGGCGAACAATCAAAAAGATACCATTCCATTGTTTTTGAGAGATAACCTTGGTGAAATTCATATTCTAGGAGCAAAACCTGAAGAAATGAAAGTTGAAGCAGGAAATAGGCTGATGTATTTGGGAAGAAAAATTACATCAGAATAACTAGAATAAGGATGTAATCTTACTAATTTTATTTTCATTTGGGATATACGTCGGTCCGAAGCCAGGAAAATTATATTCTAACTCTTTATGCGAAGTAAAATGTAAATTTTTAATTCCGACGGAAGCAATTTTTTTTGCATTTACATGATTTACACCTCCTCCAGCCATTATTTCGATTTGACATCCATAATGCTCGACCAAATAGGCCAAATTCTCCAAACCTAAAAAGACATTTTCCTTTAAACCAGAAGTGAGAACTCTATCAAATCCCATTTCAATAATTTTTTCGATCGCTATTTTCATGTTGGATACTACATCAAATGCCCGGTGAAATGTAACTTGTAAATTATGTGTTTTTGCTAATTCCAATAAAGTCTTGTTTAAAAAAGAAACTTCATTGTTTTCATCTAAAACACCAAACACTACTCCTTGAGCTCCAATATTCGCTGCAGTAATGATATCCGTTTGTATGATCTCCACTTCTTCTTTTGAATAAAAAAAACCACCCGCTCTAGGCCTAATTAAAACATGAACTTCAACTTTTCCAAATTCGACACATTGTTTGATACAACCTATACTCGGTGTAAGACCGCCAAGTGATATTCCTGAACAAAGTTCTATTCTTTTCGCCTTAAATTTTGCCGCTAGCTCAGCCCCTAACAGGTTTTCTGTACAAACCTCGAATATCATTCTACCAATTTTTTTACATATTTGGCATTTTTCAAAATATCAATATCGCGAGAGGTTACAGCATAATTAAAGCCCTCATATACACTAAAGGCACCAACTTCACCACTTTTATTGATTGCCAAAAATCCCACCTGCAGATTTTCTAAATTTTTATGCTTTTGAATGATTCTTTTAACGGCCTCTTCACACGCCTTCTGGGGAGAATGCCCCTGGCGCATTAGCTCAACTACTATAGAACTCCCAGCTATTCTGATAACGGCTTCACCCATTCCTGTTGCACAGGCAGCTCCAATTTCATTATCAACAAACAATCCTGCGCCAATAATTGGCGAATCACCAACTCTTCCGTGCATTTTATATGCCATACCGCTGGTTGTACAAGCTCCTGCTAGGTTTCCATTTCCATCGATGGCCAACATTCCAATTGTATCGTGGTTTTCAATATTTATGACTGATTTATATTTAGAACTCATTTTCCAAGCTTCCCATTCTTTCTTAGCGTTTTCTGTTAGAAGATTCACCTTTTTAAAACCACTTTCAAGCGCAAAATCTTGGGCTCCTTTTCCCACCAACATCACATGAGGGGTATTTTCCATTACTTTTCTAGCCACAGAAATAGGGTTCTCTATATTTTCTAAAAATGCAACTGCACCACAATTGCTTTGATGGTCCATGATACAGGCATCTAGTGTGACTTTCCCATCTCTATCCGGTAATCCACCGAGACCAACACTTGTAATTAATGGATCAGACTCCGTTACTTTAACACCCTTTTCAACTGCATCAATCGCCATGCCGCCATTTGACAAAATTTTCCAAGCTGCCCGATTTGCCTCTATCCCATGTTCCCATGTAGAAACAACCATAGGTCCGGGTGCATTAAAATTTGTTTTTGGGAATTTGAGGTTTTCTGTAGGATTTGCCAAAATTTTTCCAACAAATGCTGTAGCAGAACTGATTGCAGCAATACGAATAAAGTCTCTTCTTGATTTCACGAAATTTCTTTTTCATGAAAATAAGAAAAAAATGTGAATAGCTTAGATCTTTTTCATTTGCTCTTTCACCATCTTGATTTGATCTTTGAGCATGCCGTGTTTGTCAAGTTTCTTGGCTTCGTTTAGCAAATTTACGGCTTCCCTTTTTCGTCTTTTGGTCATCGCAATTCCTGCCAATTGTAAGTTGACCATCGCTTTATCATGGTCCATGTTTAAACCCAATTGTAAAGCCTTCTTGAAATGTTTTTCGGCCTGGGTCAAATTAGTTTGAGAAATCATAATTCCTTTTAAAAAATTATAATATCCTTCTTGCTTCTTGATTAAAGCAGAAGATGGATTTTTAATTTTATCGAGCAACTTATTGCCTCCGACAAAATCTTGCTTTCTCAGTTTTAAAAATGCTAACAATAAAATTTCATTCTTGAAATATAAAAAAACAAACATCCCGGCCAATAAAACGATAAGAATACCATTCCATATGTGACCCTGTGCAAATTCATAAATCGCCCATACTAAGGTTAATCCGGCTAAAACTAATTTTATATTTTTATTGAACATTTTTAAGTTTTTTGTTGGAGTGCAAATTTACATTTTTTCAAGTTTTATGCATGTGATTTTATAGTTTTTATTCTTTAGGTTTTAGATAAGAATAAACAGTTAAATAATATTACCATTTTTTTTAATAATTTTATAGTACTTAGCATTTCACAATGACACAATTTACAGAACGAAATACGCTTTTTAAAAATATCAAATGCCCAAATAAATAGTTGTTTGATTTAATTCAATATTTATCAGCATTTTTTTAATTTTCTTCAAAATCGTTCTAACTATGGATTTACCTTATACTGAGCCCTACAAATATAAAATGGTTGAATCGATAAAACGGTCAACGATGGAACAGAGAAAGCGTTGGATTCAAAATGTTCATTATAATCTATTCAGCCTAACCTCTGATCAAGTTTTTATAGATCTTTTGACAGATTCCGGTACTGGCGCAATGAGCGATGCACAATGGTCTGCAATGTTTACAGGAGATGAAAGTTATGCAGGCTCAAGATCATTTCATGCATTGGAAAAAACAATTCAAAATCTTACCGGCTTCCAATATGTTTTACCCACTCATCAGGGTCGTGCAGCAGAGAATGTACTATTTTCAGTTTTGGTAAAAGAAGGGGATATTATTCCTGGTAATGCTCATTTTGACACCACCAAAGGACATATAGAATTTAGAAAAGCGAAAGCAATTGATTGTACTATTGACGAAGCCTACGATACAAGGCTTTATCATCCGTTTAAGGGCAATTTAGATCTAAAAAAACTGAAAATTATTTTTGACACAACACCAAAAGAAAAAATACCATTCGTAGTAGTCACGATTACATGTAATAGTCTTGGTGGTCAGCCCGTATCGATGCAAAATATTCGCGCCGTATCAAGTCTATGCAAAAAATATGGAATTCCTGTTCTTTTTGATGCGGCAAGATTTGCAGAAAATGCCTATTTTATTAAAACACGTGAAGAGGAATTTAAAAACATAACCATCAAAGAAATTGCTAAGGAGTTCTTTTCATATGGGATGGGTATGACGATGAGTTCAAAAAAAGATGGCTTAGTAAATATGGGGGGCTTTATCGCTTTAAACGACCCAAAAATTTATAAAGAAGCATCTGTTTTCAATATTATGTTTGAGGGATATATTACGTATGGTGGAATGAACGGTAGAGATATGGCAGCTCTCGCTGTAGGCCTGGATGAAGCAACCGAATTCGATTATCTCGAAAGCAGAATTAAACAAGTTGAGTTTTTGGGCCAAACTTTAGATGATTTTGGGGTACCCGTACAAAAACCTTTCGGCGGACATGCCATTTTTATTGATGCCAATAAATTTGTTCCAACTATCCCCATAGAGCAATATAGAGCGCAGGCCTTAGCCATAGAGTTATATATTGTTGGAGGTATAAGAGGGGTAGAAATAGGAACCGTTTTGGCGGATAGAGATCCTTTTACGCGTAAAAACAGGTATCCTGAATTAGAACTTGTCAGATTGGCAATACCCAGAAGGACCTATTCTCAAAATCACATGTTGTATGTAGCGACAGTTTTAAAAAATATTTATGACTCGAGAAAGGAAGCAAAATCGGGTTATACCATCATTGAGGAAGCACCCATTATGAGACATTTTACAGCAAAATTTAAAAAAATATGATCCATCTTGGAAAAGAATTATTTGTATATTTATCGTCTTAATCAAAAACTTAAACCTTATGAAAAAAACTAAATTACCCTTTACCGCCTTTTTCTTATTCCTAGTTACGTTTGGTGTTGCAGCTCAATCAGGAGTAAGTAAAGATGAACTTTTAAGAGGATTAAATGGCTTTAATGAAATTGGTCTTTCCGATATCAAGTCAACCGAATTACAAAACTACAATGAGAATTATGCCAACAAATTGTATGATGTGATTGATAGTGATCGATCAGAAAAAGACAAAATTGATGGAATTAAGACCATTAGTCAAGGAGCTGCAAAAGATCTAGAAGATATTTTAGGACTAGACAATTTTAAGAAATACAAAAAAACACTTAAGAAAAACCTAAAACCACTCAAAAGAAAATCAAAATTGTTGAAATATATAATTTAACTTAAAATCTCTGCTTTTAGCAGAGATTTTTTTATTCTTTAACTGTGTCAAATTCAATTAAATAAATATCCTCATTTTCCTTTTTCATTTTGTAATGTTCTCTACCAAACTTTTCGAGCGAATCCTCATTTTTAAGATTAGAAATAAGTTGCTCATCTGATTCAATTTCCTTCTGGTAGTAGTCGATAGAACTTTCTAAATCATTCAATTCTTTATTTAATTCTCTTTGATTTACATAAGAATTCTCATCAAAAAAAATCATCCAAACAACAAACGGCAAAAGCACTAAAAAATATTTATTGCTTATCACTTTAAAAGTCCTATTCTTTTTTAAATCATTTAGCTTCATTCTTCAGGGCTTCTTGTATCACTGTTTTTACAATATTTATTGCCACGGAGTTGTAATCATCGTGAGGTATAATAATATCGGCATAACTCTTGGATGGCTCGATAAATTGATCATGCATGGGTTTAAGCGTTTCCTGATATCTGCTTATTACTTCATCGAAATCCCTTCCTCTTTCACGAATATCACGTCTCAATCTTCTAATTAATCGCTCATCAGAATCTGCATAAACAAATAGTTTGATATCCATTAATTTTCTCAATTCTCTGTTTGTAAAAACCAAAATTCCTTCAACAATAATTACCTTTTCGGGTGAAGTTAAAACAGTTTCTGTGGATCTATTATGATTTTTGAAAGAATAAACGGGTTTGTTAATAGATTTTCCATCTTTTAACTTTTTTACATGTTTGATCAAAAGATCAAAATCGATGGCTGAAGGATGATCGAAATTTATTTTACATCTTTCGTCATAAGACAAATGACTCGTCTCATTGTAATAATCATCCTGAGAAATAAGAGTAACTCTATTAGGATTTAAGGCCTCAACTATTTGATTAACCACTGTAGTTTTGCCACTTCCCGTTCCTCCCGCAATTCCAATTAACAGCATAATAAAAGTGCTTAAAATAAGCTGCAATTAACAACATTAAATCAAATTTAAGAAATAGAATTTGAATTGGTGCTATATTGTCCAAATGTCTTCTTTGAAGTTGATAATTTTTTTCTCAATGTTTAAATTGATTGCCCAATTATACTAAATGGGTTATGATTAGGTTCTTAAAATTAAGTCCAGACCTCAATTTCGTTTATAAAGTTATATATTTGGATTTTTTATGATTCAAAATGACCGATAAAGTAATATCCTTAGTCTTTTCTATAATTTTTATGGCATTTATTGCCAGTCCAACAATTTGTACTTTATTTTGTGATACAGTAGATGTATCTTTTGTTTACTCGCTCAATGAAGAAGAAGAAAAATTGAGTAAGGAATGTTCTAATATAAAGATCGTTATGCAAAACCATGATTATTTTTGGGAACGTTTAGATGAGGTCAACCCAAAATTTTATTTCAGATTTAATTCCTGGTTATATACCAATCCACTTCGAACCATTTTTTCTCCACCACCTGAATTAATATGATTCAAGAAATGCATTATGCGTCTATTTTTTTCTAACAAAGGTTTTAAAAATCTTTAAAATTTAATAACATGTTTAAATATATTAAAAATGACTTGCCATCGAGTATTGTCGTGTTTTTTGTTGCCTTACCACTATGCTTAGGTATAGCATTGGCCAGTGGAGCCCCTTTATTTTCAGGATTAATAGCAGGTATTGTTGGGGGTATTGTTGTGGGTAGCCTAAGTGGATCAAAAGTTGGAGTCAGTGGACCTGCAGCTGGTTTGGCCGCCATAGTCTTAACGGCTATCTTAGACCTTGGTAATTTTCAAAACTTTTTAGTGGCTGTAGTATTGGCCGGTATCATTCAAATTATCTTCGGGGTACTGAAAGCTGGAGTTATTGGTTACTATTTTCCTTCTTCGGTTATTAAAGGAATGCTAACAGGAATTGGAATTATCATTATTTTAAAACAAATTCCTCATTTTTTCGGGTATGACAAAGAACCAGAGGGTTCTGAAAGTTTTATTGAATCTTCAGGAGAAAACACTTTTTCAGTCATATTACATCTGGAAAATAATATTGTATTAGGTTCCTTTATCGTAGGGGTTTTGGGATTAGCAATTATTTTGATTTGGGATCTAGTTTTGGCAGAAAAAGCCAAAATTTTCAAAATAATTCAAGGACCACTGGTCGCGGTTGTCGTTGGAATTCTATTTTATGAGTTAACCAAAACAAATAGTAATCTGAGTATTGAATCATCTCATCTCGTAAGTGTTCCCATACCCCAGGACGCAGCATCCTTTTTTAATCAATTTAGTTTTCCCAATTTTGCGGCAATAAATCAAACCCAAATTTGGATTGTAGCTTTTACAATTGCCTTGGTGGCCAGTTTAGAAACATTGCTTAGTGTTGAAGCTACAGACAAATTAGATCCCAATAAAAATGTTACCCCAACAAACCGGGAGCTATTGGCTCAGGGTGCTGGAAATATTTTGTCTGGATTGATAGGTGGACTTCCAATAACTCAAGTAATTGTTCGTAGCTCTGCCAATATTCAATCAGGTGGTAAAACCAAATTATCTACCATATTTCATGGATTCTTGTTGTTGATATCAATTATTTTGATCCCAAAATTACTCAACAAAATACCACTGTCAGTTTTGGCGGCAATCCTTTTGGTGGTTGGATACAAACTAGCAAAACCAAAATTATTTAAAGAGATGTATGCCAAAGGTTGGAAACAGTCCGTTCCCTATATCGTTACTGTTATCGGAATTGTATTTACAGATCTCCTTGTAGGAATTAGTCTGGGCCTTTTAGTTGGAATTGTAGTTATCCTTTTAAAAAGTTATCAAAACTCTCATTTTCTCCACATTGAGGATAAAAGTAATGGTAAGCATAAAATAAAAATGACATTGGCAGAGGAAGTGACCTTTTTTAATAAGGGAGCCATTCTAAAGGAGCTTGAGAGTTTACCCAATGATACATTTCTTGAATTAAATTTATTGAACACAAAATATTTAGATAATGACGTTATAGAAATATTGGAAGATTTTTTATTTAAGGCAAAAGACAGGAACATCGACATTAAATTGGTCTCAAAACGTGGAGTTGTTGAAAATCCTCCAAGTTTTATTGATTTTTTTAAAGATCGACCGAAATCAAGTTTAAGTTTAAGTTAGTAGATATGAAAAAAAAGAAAAAAATTTTAGTGCTAGTAGACTTAAAAGATACGACCCTGGAAACCTTGAGACCAGCCATAAAGTTTGCTCAGATGATGGATGCCAACATTAATTTGTTTCACATTAAAAAACCAGGAAGAGTTATCGATACAGAAAATCAGTTATCTGCTTTTAGAACTTTTACATCTGAACACAAAAAAATGAAGGATAAAGCGAAGGCTTTTATTAAAGAACTGTATAATGATGAAAAAGTAAAAATTGATTTTAGCTTTGCTATCGGACATCCAAAACATGAACTTAACCATTATTTGGAGCAGAATAAGGCAGATATTTTAGTTTTGGGAAAGAAAAAATCAAAACCTGTTAAATTTATTGGAGACGATTTTACCGAGGTTGTCTTAAAATATTTTACGGGTCCTATACTAATTGTAAATTCGAAAAAGGAAGATTTTTCTTTGACCGATCTTAGTTTAGGCATTTTAAACAACCAAAATCTTTTATCAAATTTTAAGTTTTCACAAAATTTATTGCAGCATACCAGCCAGCCAATAACAACGTTCAACTTTATTAAAAATTCCAAGAAAATAACCACTACACAAAAATATGAACAAAAAATAGTAGAATACTTCTTTGAAAATAACAATGATATCTCCCAAAACCTTTCGCAATACCTAATTAAAAGTAAGGTAAATTTATTGTATATTGATAGATCTTTGCAAGAACAAAAACTTAGTGATTTTAAATCCTTAAGCATCAAAGATATTATCCTGAATACAGACGTATCAATTTTATTGTCGGAGAAAAACTTTGATAGTGAATAAAAAACAAAGGACCTCAATTAAAATTTCTTTGAATGTGTTCTAATAAAAGTCAAACTTAAATATGAAGAATATTTTCACCAATGTAAAAGGAGATTTATTGGGGGGATTAACCGCAGGAATTGTTGCCTTGCCTCTAGCACTTGCCTTTGGTGTTTCTTCAGGTCTTGGCCCCAGTTCCGGTTTGTATGGAGCAATATTTCTGGGTTTTTTTGCATCCTTGTTCGGCGGAACTCCATCCCAGATCAGTGGTCCTACAGCACCGATAACAGCAGTTAGTATGGTGATGATTGCTGGTATCATTCAAGCAAACGAAGGGGATTTAAACAAAGCTCTACCCATAATTCTTAGTGTATTCATCATTGCCGGAATTATTCAAGTACTCATGGGTATTTCGGGTATCGGTCAGTACATTAAATATATTCCATACCCCGTTGTATCTGGGTTTATGACAGCAATTGGATTGATCATCATCATTACCCAACTTCTTCCGATTATGGGTTATTATCCTCAAAATGATCAGGAACTTATTCAGAATATGAGACCTTTGGCCGAAGAGAATATTTTAGAAAAAATACTGATTGATGAATCTAAAGAAGGGATTTTGGTTTTGGAAGATTTTAAAGAAACTATTGATAGAGCAGAGAAAATAACACCACAAGATGTTGAAAAAGAAGCCATTTCTTTAGCAAAAGGTAGTACCAGCGGCGTAGTGGGAGCTGTAAAAAGTATCCCTCGAGCAATTCATAGTATCAAGTGGCTTGAAGTGATATTAGCCGTAGCGACTATTTTTATTATTTATGGTTTTAAAAGAATCACCTCCGTCATACCAAGTACACTAGCAGCTCTGCTGGTAATATCGGGAATAGCCATTGGCTTCAATCTCGATTATGTACCTATACAAGAGATTCCAAGTGGATTCCCAGTATTTCAATCAGAAATATTTACAAAATTTAGCTTTGTTGCTCTTGCCCCATATATTTTTACAGCCATTACATTAGCCTTTTTAGGAGCCATAGATAGCTTACTCACCTCTGTAGTGGCAGATAATATTACAAAAACTAAGCACAATCCAAACCAAGAACTTATTGGCCAGGGAATTGGAAATTCTGTAGGTGGACTTTTTGGAGGACTGCCAGGTGCGGGAGCAACAATCAGGACGGTCGTAAATATTCAAGCTGGCGGAAAAACCAAATTATCTGGAATGATCGCTGCGGTATTACTTCTGATTATCTTACTAGCCATGGGTCCATTGGCCTCTAAAATTCCTGCCGCTGTACTTGCAGGGATTTTAATTACTGTGGGTATTGGTGTTATGGATTACAAAGGGTTAAAGGCTATTCCAAATATGCCTATAAGCGAAGTTATTATCATGTTGATTGTAATGCTTTTATCAACTTTTTGGAATCTGGTTTATGCCGTTGGAATTGGATTGATTCTAGCTTCCATCATTTTTATGAAGAAAATGGGTGATTTTTCGGCAGAATCTTCTAATATAAAAAGCCTTGATGTAGAGAAGGCCTGGTCAGATGAAACTGATTTTCCAAAAGAGTTTAAAGAGAAAGTCTTTGTCAAACATATTAAGGGACCATTATTTTTTGGTTCAACCAGTCACTTCCAGCAATTGGCAAGTCAAATACCCTCCACTGCATCACACGTGATAATTCGGATGGACAAGGTGCCGTATTTAGACCAAAGCGGACTTTATGCCTTGGAAGATGTTTTATTAGACCTTGAAAAGAAAAACATTCATTCTTTGTTGGTTGGCGTTCAAAAACAACCACTTTATATGATGAAATCAATTGATATTATCCCCGATCTAGTATCTGAAGACCATTTATTTTCTTCATTCAAAAAATGTGTTGCATGGCTCAAAGAAAATAGAACTAGCCTTTAAATTTTAATTTTGAAGGAATATTTTGTGGTTTGTTTGTAAATTTCACCTGGTGCCAGCACTGCACTTGGAAAGTTAGATTTATTCGGAGCATCAGGATAATTTTGAGCCTCAAAACAAATAGCTGAAAAAGGATCAAATTTTACACCATTTTTATAAGGTAAAGTCTGTAATTGTACAGGGGTATAAATCACACAGGCCGGTTGATCAGTTCTAAGCACCATTTCGATACCCGTTTTTTTGGAAAAGAGTTTTGCTTTGATCTCACCATCATTTAACACAAAAGTATCATCTAGTCCGGAAAAATTATTTTCTCCAATTCTTTTATACGAGCTAAAATCAAATTTACTTTGCGATGAATTGAGGAGTTTTCCTGACGGAATGAGCTGGTCATCAACTTCTAATATCTCTTGGCTATTTACAAATAACTCATGGTCTAAAATGGAACCTTCACCTTCAAGGTTAAAATAGGTATGATTTGTTAAATTTACAACAGTCTTTTTATCTGTTTTCGCTAAATAATCTATCTTAATTTCATTCTGTTCAGTAAGCGTAAAGCGAACTGAAACTGATAATTTTCCCGGATAACCTTCTTCTCCATCAGCACTCGTATAAGACAAAAGCACATTAGGATTTTCACCTAGTGATAGATCTTCAATTTTAAATAATTTCTTGTCGAACCCACATTTTCCGCCATGTAAATGAACCCCATTTTCATGAAATAAAAGATACTTTTTATGATCTATTTCAAAATTCCCTTTCGAAATTCGCCCGGCATATCTGCCTACCGTACAACCTAAATAAATGTTTTCAGCTACATAAGGCTCATTTCTGTAATCTTCAACATTCTCTAGACCCACAACTACATTAACAAGCTTATTCTTTTTATCATGAATAAAAAAATTCATTATTGTAGCTCCGTAGTTGGTCAATTCTAATCTGGATCCATGTTTATTTACGAGCTCAATTCTTTTCACTATGTTCCTTTTATCAGATTTAAAATTTCAACCCAATTTGCAACTTAATTTCATCAATTATTTCAATTAAATCCAAACTATTTTGGTGAGACCAAAGCTCACTTTCAATTTTACCGGTGCGAATAGAGTTATGACATTCAAGTATTTCGTAAGTAAATCCCTTACCCATGGTAGGGAAATGATAATCTATGGTATGATTATTTTTAACAACAGTAAAAGATTGGGCTTCATGCCACAATGAGTTAATATTTATCCTTCCTTTAGAACCATTAATTGTAGCCACCATATTTGAAGTGGTTGCAAAACCACTATGTAAAATACTCTGTGCATTTTTATACTGAAGGATCATCGAGGTTTGCTCATCTACACCCGATTCATAAAAAATAGATGAAGCCAATATTTTTTCAGGTTTGCCAAAAATCAAATAACTCAAAAAAAGAGGATAGATACCTATATCTAACAACGAACCTCCTCCCATTCCTTTCTCGGTAAGCCTTATTTTTGGGTTTTCTGCTAAAAAGGCAAAATCAGCATTGATATACCGAACATCACCGATCGTATTTCTTTTGACATGATCTAACACTTCAATAACAGACGGATTAAAACGTGTCCATAACGCTTCCATAAAGAATTTTTGACTTTCTTTGGATGCCTTTACCATTTCTTTAGCTTGTCGCAGATTGAGGGCAATCGGTTTTTCGCACAAAACATGCTTTCCTTTGCTCAAGGCTTCAATTGTTAAGGGAGCGTGTAAATCATTTGTTGTAGAAATGTAAATAATGTCTATTTCTTTATCAGCAAATAATTCCGAATAACTTCCATAAAACTTTTCAATACAAAATTTATGAGCAAAAGATTTAGCATTTTCAATACTTCTAGATGCTACTGCAACAAGTTCAGCTCCTTCAATATTGACTAAATCCTGAGTAAAACTATGTGCTATATTACCTAAACCCACTATGCCCCATCTTATTTTTTTCAACTTATATGTATTAGATATATTGATTAATAATGTTCTCAAACAATTCTTGCTTACCACTTTTTAAAGTGAGTTCTCCATTTTCTTGGGCTATTTTATACAGGTCTTGTAAGCTGAGTTTTCCTTGTTCAAAGTCTTTGCCTTTGCCATTGTCGAATGAAGCGTATCGCTCTGTTCTTAGTTTTTCATAGGGTGACGATGTTATAATTTTATCTGCTATCAGTAAGGCTCTGGCAAAGGTATCTGCTCCGCCGATATGTGCATGAAAAACATCTTCCATATCCGTTGAGTTTCTTCTGATTTTCGCGTCGAAATTCACTCCGCCTCCCTGCAATCCACAAGCTTTTAAAAAGACCAACATCGCTTCGGTAGTTTCCTGAATATTATTTGGAAACTGATCAGTATCCCAACCATTTTGGTAATCACCTCTATTCGCATCTATACTACCCAACATCCCTTCTGCCGCTGCTACAGCTAATTCATGTTGAAAAGTGTGTTGTGCAAGTGTTGCATGATTAACTTCTATATTGATTTTAAAGTCTTGATCTAAACCATATTTTTTTAAAAATCCGATAGCCGTAGCCGTATCAAAATCATACTGGTGCTTCATGGGTTCCATGGGTTTCGGCTCAATAAAAAAGGTTCCTTTAAAACCTTGACTTCTAGCATAATCTTTTGCCATTGTCAAAAATCTTCCCATATGATCCAGTTCTCTTTTTATATCCGTGTTCAACAAACTCATGTATCCTTCTCTACCACCCCAAAAAACATAGTTTTCTCCTCCTAAAGCGATTGTTGCATCTAAGGCTAATTTAATTTGCCCACCTGCTCTGGCCACGACATCAAAATCTGGATTTGTCGCGGCACCGTTCATGTATCTGGGATTAGAAAAACAATTTGCTGTTCCCCATAAAAGTTTAATACTTGAGCTTTTTTGCTTTTCTTTCAAATAATCTACAATAGCAGCTAAACGTTGTTCTGATTCTTTAAAACTCGAACCTTCTCTGATAAGATCATAATCATGGAAACAATAATAATCAAAACCCATTTTACTAATAAATTCAAAAGCTGCATCTGCTTTTTCTTTAGCAGCTTGAATTGCATCTGATGATTTATCCCATGCAAATTGCTGAGTTCCAGGTCCAAATGGGTCTGCTCCCGTTCCGCAGAAAGTATGCCAATAAGCGATAGCAAATTTAAAATGCTCTCGCATCGTTTTACCAGCTATTATTTGCTCCGGATTATAATATTTAAATGCCAAAGGATTGTCTGATTCTTTCCCTTCGTATTTGATTGCCCCAATTCCTTTGAAGTATTCTTTGTCTCCTAATGTGACCATTGTGTTGTAATTTATTTTGATTATTTAATTTTTTCAAGCACTGAATTTAAATCATTTTTCCAATTTTCATAAGCTATCCTATGAGCTGTTTTATCCTTTTCTGGAAAAAAAGTCATGACATGATCATTATTCATGATATTCTTACTGTAACTTACGAAATCTCCCTTATACAAACCGGCAGCTCTCGCAGCACCAATGGCTCCTGTGGTATGGTAAATCTCTATATCCTGATCTATAAGCGTGGCTATTGTGTTGGCAAATATCTCTGATCTAAAAAGATTATCATCTCCCGCTCTAAGCACCTTGATTTGGATACCGTCTGATTTCAAAATCTCTATACCGTAGACAAATGAAAATGCAATACCCTCTAAAGCTGCCCGACAGAGGTGCCCTTTATGATGTCTGTTCAAATCAATATTGACAATTCTTGTACCGATCATTTTATTATCTAGCATGCGCTCAGAACCATTCCCAAATGTAATGAAAGATAATCCGTTTGAACCAATTTCTATCTCTGAAGCCAGTTTGTTCATTTCCTCATAAGACTGAACATCTAAATTATTTAAAAGCCATCTGTATTGTATTCCAGCTCCATTAATATTTAATAACTTTCCTATGCGTTGATGATTTTGAGAATAATTAACATGAGCAAAGTTGTTTACTTTGGCACCTTCTTTGACCGATAAATTATCTGTTACTGCATAAACAACACCTGAGGTTCCGCCTGTGGCGGCAACTTCTCCCGGATTAAATACATTAAGTGTAAGGGCGTTATTGGGTTGGTCCCCAGCACGATAAAAAATCGGCGTACCAATAGCGAGTTCACTTTCAATTTCGCCTTGTTTTGAAACTTTGCTCTGCAATCCAAAAGTTGGGACAATTTCTGGTACTAAACCTTTATTAATGCCATAGTATTCTAATAAAAAATCAGCGAGATCATTCTCTTTAAAATCCCACATGATTCCTTCTGATAAGCCAGAAATTGTTGTATTGATTTCGCCAGAGAATTTATAAGCTATATAATCACCAGGCAACATGAATTTATAAATTCTAGAATACACATTAGGCTCATTTTCTTTTACCCATTTTAATTTTGAAGCCGTAAAATTGGCAGGAGAATTGAGTAAGTGATGAAAACATTTTTCTTGGCCTAAATCTGCAAAAGCCTTTTTACCAATTGCTACTGCCCTACTATCGCACCAGATAATCGACTTTCTCAAAGGAATCCCATAATCATCTACCAATACTAAACCATGCATTTGATAGGAAATTCCAATCCCTACTATCTGTGTTGAATTGATTTGGTATTTATTCTTGATCTTTTTTATTGCATTACAAACATGCAACCACCAATCATCCGGATTTTGCTCTGCCCAGCCCAAATGTGGGGCATACATACCCATTTCCTTTTCAGGTTCGTTAACAACCCCGATCGCTTTACCCGTTTCAACTTCAACCAAAGCAACTTTAATACTAGAACTTCCGATATCTAATCCTAAATAATACACTTTCAACACAATATTTTATTCTTAAACGCCAAAATTAAAACCAGAGGAAACCAATTTATGGTAGGCTTCATGATTAAATTGATATAAATAAGCTCCTTTCTTTGAACCTGATTTATCTTTTTCAGACAATTGTTGGAGTATACCTAATGACAACATTTTCTTTCTAAAATTACGACTATCTAATTCCTCATCCAATATCACCTCATATAATTTTTGCAATTGCGGAATCGTAAATTTTTCAGGCAATAATTCAAAACCAATTGGATGGTATTTCACCTTAGATCTTAACTTTACCATAGCATCTAAAACCATTCTTTTATGATCTAAAACTAGGTTAGGTAAATCCTCTAAACCATGCCAATGTGAATCATATTGATTCTGCTCTGATACCAAATGAAACTTATCACTTCTTATCAATGTATACATAGCAACCGACATACACCTATAACCTAAATCTCTGTCGACTTCACTATAAACTTTACTTTGTTCTAAATACAAATCCGATAAACCTGTCGCTTCGTTCAAAATTCTTGTTGCAGCTTCCTCAACCGTCTCTTCCAATCGAATAATTGACCCTATTAAAGACCACTCTCCTCTAAGAGGCTCCATTTTCCTTTTCATAATCAACAACTTCAAATCGTCTCCATCAAAACCAAATATGATGCAATCCACTGCAGTAAACATCAAATGAGGTTGACTATCAGCATATAAATTATTATCAAAAAAACTTTTCTTTTTGGACATGTTGAATAATTTAATCTATACACATCAAATGTATAAAATACTTTTATTATTTTTGCTCAAATCTAACTATTCATGATTTTAAACTCCCAAATAGACGAGTTTCTAAAAAACTTTACACCAACACTCAAAATTAATTCACCGGGTAGAATTAATCTAATCGGTGAACATACAGATTATAACTTAGGTTACGTATTGCCGTCTGCTATTGATAAATCAATTATATTTCAATTTTCCAGGAATAGCAATGCTTCAAAATGTAATATTTTTAGCGAAGATTTCGATCAGCTTTTTACTTTTGATTTATCAGATGTACAAAAGGGTGAGTTAATGTGGGCAAACTATTTATTGGGTGTTGTTTATGGCATTCATCAACATACTGATAAATTAGAGGGTTTTGATTGTATATTAAAAAGTAACCTTCCTATTGGTTCTGGCTTAAGCTCTTCAGCAGCTTTGGAATGTGGATTGGCTTTTGGCTTAAACGAATTATTTAATTTGGAATTGAGCAAATTAGAAATCATTCAAATTAGTCAGAAAGCGGAGCATGATTTTGTTGGGACCAAATGCGGCATTATGGATCAATACGCATCGGTGATGAGTGAAAAAGGAAATGCTTTACTTTTAGATTGCAGATCTGTTCAGCATGAAAATGTTCCCATCAATTTAGAACCTTATCAATTAGTGCTATTAAACACCAATGTTTCTCATAATTTAGCTTCAAGCGAGTATAACACGAGAAGAAATGAATGTGCTGAGGGAGTTGATATCTTGAAGAAAAAACTACCCAATATATCTTCACTTAGAGATGTTACTCTAGATGATTTAAATGTATTTCATGATTTCTTGCCCAAAAAAATCCTAAAAAGATGCCAGTTTGTGGTGGAGGAAAACGATAGAGTTTTAAAAACAAAAGAAGCATTAAAAAATAATAATCTCAATAAATTTGGAAGACTTCTTAATGAATCGCATCAAGGTCTAAGTAAAAAATACGAGGTGAGTTGCGAAGAGCTCGATTTTTTACATGATTACGGAAATTCAAAACCATATATTCTGGGTAGTAGGATGATGGGCGGCGGATTTGGGGGCTGCACGATTAACCTGATTCACAAAGACCACATGAAAGATTACATTCCAGAAGTTTCTAAAGCATATAAAGAAAAATTTAATTTAGATTTAGGAGTTATTCCTGTTAATCTAAGCTCGGGCACAACCATCATTTGATCATGGAAATTTATCAAAATCCTCATAGGAGATTAAATATTTTAACTGGAGAATGGGTACTTGTTTCTCCGCATAGAACTAAAAGACCTTGGCAGGGAAAAACAGAAAATCAAACGAATATCCAGAGACCCATTCATGATCCTACTTGTTATTTGTGCCCGGGAAATACGAGAGCAAACGGTAAAACAAACCCAAACTATTCTGGACCTTATGCCTTTGTGAACGATTTTTCTGCACTGCTAGAAGAAATACCTGAATCAGAAATAAACGATGGTTTTTTCGTGGCAAAATCTGAAAAAGGACGATGTAAAGTTATTTGCTTTTCACCAGATCACTCACTAACACTACCTTTGATGGAAGTGAATGATATCAAAGCGGTCATCGATTTATGGCAACGTGAATATAGAGATTTAGGTAGCTTGGATTTCATCAACCATGTAATGATTTTTGAAAATAAGGGCGACACGATGGGCTGCAGCAATCCACATCCGCATGGTCAAATTTGGGCACAAGAATCTATTCCACAGGAAGTTTTAAAAAAATCTAAACAACAAAGCGAATTTTGGCTGAAAAAAAATCAAAGCTTACTTAAAGTTTATTTGGAAAAAGAGTTAAAATTAAATGAAAGAATTATTACTGAAAATAAAGATTTTGCTGCACTCGTTCCTTTTTGGGCTGTATGGCCATATGAAGTAATGATTCTTCCAAAAAAACATTACCAACACATAGGACAACTCAACGATCAAGAAAAAATTTCTTTCGCAGAAATTATAAAAAAAGTAACAATCAAGTTTGACAATTTATTTGAAACCTCTTTTCCATATTCTGCCGGTATTCACCAATCTCCTACAGATGGCCAAGACCATGAAGAATGGCATTTTCATATGTCTTTTTACCCTCCACTCTTGAGATCTGCTACAGTGAAAAAGTTTATGGTGGGTTATGAGATGTTCGCAAATCCCCAAAGAGATATTACGGCAGAATCAGCTGCAGAAATTTTAAAGAATTTACCTGAAACGCACTTTTTAAACCTGTAATTTCCTATTGGCCTAAATTCAAACTAGTAGGTTTTTAGAAAAAAAATTATTTTCCACTTAAGTACAAATATTTTAATCAACCAATATTCTTCTATTTCTGCTTTAAATGAATCACAAAACCGCCTAAAGGACTCAACTTCAGATCAACTTTGCTAGACGAGTTTAAATTTGACTTGTTTATGGAAAATGTTCTTGAATCTTTACCATCAGAAAAAAATGTGGCGTCGTATTCACCTGTTAGGAAGGAGAAATCTCCCAAAAAGTCTTTTTGTGTTTTTTCTCCATTGATGCCCGCAATGAACCAGTTATTCCCCTTTCTTCTCGCTATAACCATTTCATTTCCTGGAATACCTTGAATATACTTCGTTTCGTCCCAAGAAGCCGGTACATCTTTTAAAAATTGAATTACCTCATCAGGTTGTGCGCGATACGATTCAACACGGTCTGCCATATGCTGCCAACCCGATTCAAATATAACAGCTAATGCTAATTCATGTGTATTTGTTGTTAAATGTGGAAATTCATTATCAGAAAAAGTGACAGGCGTATAATCCATTGAACCAACTACATTTCTAGTGGCTGGCAATATTGTGTTATGACTTGGTGCTCGTTCTGGATATTCTGAAGCAAAACTATAGCATTCTCCTCCTCTCACACTTTCCATCGTCATTAAATTTGGATAAGTCCTTTCCCAACCTCTAGGAATTGTTGCACCATGAAAATTCACCATAATTTTAAACGCTGCAGCATCTTTTAAAATATCTAAATATTGCTGTAATATAAAGGGTTTATCACTTTGAAAAAAATCAACTTTTATACCTTTAACTCCCCACCCAGCTATTTTTTTAAATTCTTCTTTGCGTTTTACAGAATCATGCATAAGGTCTCTTGGTTCTTCTGTAACAGTATTATGCGGACCCCCAGAATTATACCACAAAATAGATCCAACTCCTTTGCTATTTCCATAAGCCACCAATTCTTCAATACTGCCATCCTGCATGGTATTCCAATTGGCATCAATTAAGGTATACTCCCAGCCCATTTCAGCTGCTAAATCTATAAAAGGTTTCATGGAATTATAGCTTTTACTACTTGGATGATCAGACCACCAGCTCCAAGATGCTCTTCCGGGTTTTATCCAATCTATGTTTTCTATTTCATTAGGTTTTGATAAGTTTTTCACCACATCAGTTTCTACAATAGCACCTAAATTATCACCTAGTACAATTACTCTCCAGGGTGTTTTCCATGGTAAAGTATGTTGAGGTTCTTTGACACCTATTCCATTAGCCTCAGTATCTTCGGGTAGACCAATTGTGTATGCCAAATTGGAGGATGAATTGTGTAGTCGAGCTCCATAAAAATCGTCATACAAACCAGCTTCAGTTAACAATACCCAATTAGCACCTGTTTTAAACAAGGCAGGAAAACACCACCCTTGCGGATTGGGTGAAATTTCACCAATTTGAACATTGCTTTCATAATATTTCTCATAGGCCGGTGTCCATTTGGTAACAATATCGTAAGGTTGCATCCATGCTCGGCCTTTTTTATAAAAATTAAATCCTGTAGTTTCAGACAATACTTTATGAAATTTTTCGTTCTTTTCCGGAAAAATATATCTAAAGGCTGTGGCATCATCAAAAACGCGCACTTCAATTTCAATTTTATTTCCATTTAAAGTTTCGAAAGTGAAGGTCCTTCCCATAGCATGGTTACGAATCTGAGATCTTTTGCCAGCAAATGACTCATAGGTTTCATCAATTTCAATTGTTTCTGAAACCGAAATAAACTTTAATCCTTTTGTAAATGAATCATCTGATCTTTCAATTCCCATTGAAGAATTTGATAAAACGGTATCAAGACCCTTTTCGCTTTTCATAAAAATATGGTATACCAAGCTGCTATCTAATTTGTTTAAATGGTTTATCACCAAGGTAATTTTTCCATTGGGTGATTGAATTGGCCAATGATCATCTACTTTTTGTACTGGGCTACAAGAATTTGAAATCATCGTCAAAATAAATCCAATTAAAATAGTGTATTTGAACTTATTCATTTCTAGGATATTAAAGAATTTTAATTTATGTTATGTAAATATAGGAATAGAATATGTATGATTGGAATTGTTTTGGAATAATCAAAATAATTCGATCAATATTGACTTAAACTTGTTCAATCAATTCTTCACATAAAATGACAATAGAATCTTTTTTCTGCTCGTACTTTTGCATATCTTTATCGTAAATATCTAGACCAACATAGTGCTCCATCCAATAATGAATTGATCTTGAAAAAATCGATCAAATACTTTCTCTTTTTTCAGTTCACAATACTTCTTTTCTGTACGCTAAAAATCAATGGCCAAAAAACAGATACCATTTACCATATGAATGGAAATATTTTGACAGGAGACTTGAAGAGTCTAACCTATGGTGTTGCTACATGGAAAATGGATGGCATGGGTACAATAAGTTTAGAGGAAGTTAAAATTAATACCATCATATCGAATAAACAATTTGAAATCAAGTTAAAAAATGATGAAATATATTACGGATCGTTTTTAGCTTCCTATAAACCTAGAACAGTTTTTATAGAAACCCCTCAAAATAAAGTTCTTGTTAAGATAGATGACCTAGTTGAAGTTTATCCCATAAAAAACAGCTTTTGGTTGAGAACTTATGGAAATTTCAGTCTTGGTTTAAATTATTCTAAAGGGAGTGATATTGCCACCTTATCATGGTCTGGAAATCTAAATTATCGAAAGAAATCATCTTTTTTTAAAATTTCTTGGGATAGCAATAATACTTACCAGGGAGATACTTTATCAACTCGAAAATCTGATGCCTCAATTTCCTTCGAAAGATTATTCCAGCGCGGCTGGTCTAGTCAAGCACTAATTGGTTTAAACCAAAACACTGAATTAGGAACAAAAGCGAGATGGGCGATAGATTTAATCGGTATTAAAGATTTAAAGTACAGCAGTATGAACAGGTTTTATATCGGTGCCGGACTAAGTGCCCTTCGAGAAAGACCCTTTGGTAATGGTGAAACTGAAAATGATTTATCCGGAATAATCCAAGCGGTTTGGAAACTATACAAATACACGAGTCCTAAAATTTGGGTAGATACAGATATCAGTTTCCTGCCGTATCTCACAGATAATAGATATCGGGCTGTTTTTAATCTAAACCCTAGGGTAAGTGTTTTTAGTGATAATTTTAAGGTTGGATTGGCTTTTTATTACAATTATGACAGCAATCCGTCGGCAGGTGCGCAATCTAATGACGATTATGGGTTAAATCTTCAGCTATCTTATTATCTGCATTAGTCAATCATTCTGTAATATGTCCAAAAAAGAAAAAAGTCCAATCTAAAACTGGACTTTTTTTGTCGGGGTGAGAGGATTCGAACCTCCGACCTCCGGCACCCCATGCCGACGCGCTAACCGGGCTACGCTACACCCCGAACTTTATTTGGCTGCAAATATAACTGACCGAAACTATACATACAATCTAATTCTTTCTTTTTTTAAAGAAAATGATATCCTCTAAAAAATTTAATTTAGACTCCATCAAAGTCCAAAATAAAAAACGTATTATTTTTTAAAAACCCAACATGACCGGATGTTTACATGGCAATCCACTTCTAGAATTGATTAATTAATGGTATTATTGTGTTATATAAATGTTTGATGGATGAATCTGATTCGCCTTGTACTTATTTTTTACATTTATTTTACAGTTACTTTTGCATTTGCGCAAGAAATACCCCCTATTTTAAATTATACAACTACTGATTACAACGCGGAAAATCAAAATTGGGCAATTTCTCAGACACCAGATCATCTCATTTATGTTGCGAATAATAAAGGACTTCTAGAATTTAATGGGGCTAGATGGAAATTATATCAGTCGCCTAATCAAACAATAATCCGATCTGTAAATGTTTTAAACGGGCTTATCTACACTGGTGCTTACATGGAGTTCGGATACTGGGAAAAAGACAATTTTGGTAATTTAAATTATAATTCTCTTTCAAAACATATTAAACAAGAACTTATTGAAGATGAACAATTTTGGAATATTATAAAGCTTGAAGAAAACAAATTATTCTTTCAATCGTTGAACAGAATCTATATTTATGACCAGCCAACTAAAACATATAAAAAAATCGATGCGGAAACAACAATTACCAAAATGTATGCTGCTAATAATTCTGTTTATTTCCAGGAGTTGAATCTAGGTTTATTTAGAATTGTTAATGATAAAAAAACTTTGGTCTCGGGGGATGATATTCTAAAAAATGATGTAATTACTAATTTATTTTCGTTTGATAACACTTTACTCATATTAACACAAAACAATGGTTACTATGTGTTGACAGAGGGTAAAACAAAGAAATGGGAAAATGATATTAATACAACCATAAACAATAAAAGCATTTATAGTGGTATTCAACTAAAGGATAAGAGTTTTCTTTTAGGAACTATCTCTGACGGTCTATGGCATGTCGATGAAAATGGCGAGATATTAATGGTCATTGATCAAAAAAATGGACTTTTAAATAACACTGTGTTGTCAGTGTTTGAGGACCAAAAAAACAATATTTGGCTAGGTTTAGACAACGGCGTAACCTGTATTAATATGAAATCGCCTTTCAAAACCTATTATGATAATGAAGGCATTTTAGGAAGCGTTTATACCTCAGCACTTTTTGATGGTAAAATATACCTAGGTACAAATCAAGGATTATACTTTAAGGAGATCGATTCAAAGGATAGTTTTCAATATATTGCCGGAACTGCCGGGCAAGTTTGGTCATTGGTAGAGTTAGATAACACCTTATTTTGCTGCCACCATTTGGGTACCTTTATTGTGGATCAAAATCAAGTAATAAAAATTCCCAATACCCAGGGTAGTTGGCAATTAAAACCATTGAGTAATAAAAACTTGATCTTACAAGGCAACTATAATGGACTGTCAATTTTAGAGCAAAAAGACAATACTTGGATCGTTAAGAATGAAATTAAAGGTTTCAACATTTCGTCTCGATATTTTGAAGAAATGCCTCATAATGAAATTTTTGTAAATCATGAATACAAAGGAATTTATAAAATTAAAGTTGATGAGGATTATTCAAAAGCAATAAGCATAAGCATCGATTCTATTTCTAAAGGTGCTAATTCGAGTATTTTAAAATATAATCATGATTTATTATATGCTTTTAAAAACGGGCTTTATAAATATTCAGAAAAAGAAAATAAGTTTATTCTTGATAGTATTTTAGGCGCAGTTTATTCTGAAGAGGACTATAGTTCAGGAAAATTAGTTACTGATCAAACAGGTGAAATATTGTGGATCTTCACGAATTCAAAAATAAATTACATTACACAAGACAATCGAACAAGTACATCCAAGATCAATAGTATTTCTCTTAATCAATCTCTTCGAAAGGGAATTTCTGGTTACGAAAATGTTTTGCATTTGGGAAATCAAAATTATTTATTTGGTGGTGTTTCTGGATATTTAATTATTGATCTTTCTATGTTAGGCGTAGAAGATTTTGAAGTCACCATCAATTACATAACCGCTAGTAATTATAAAAATTCAAATGAATTAACCATATTAGATTCCAATTTGTCGGGTGATCTACAAAGTAATCAAAACAACATAGCATTCTCATTTAATGTTCCCGAATACCAAAAATATCTTGAGACCAATTATCAGTATAAATTGGAAGGCATATATGACAATTGGAGTCATTGGTCCAAAGAACCCGGTGAATATTTTGAAAATTTACCTTCTGGAAATTACACGTTTAAAGTCCGTGCTAAAATTGGTGATGCAGTGTCAAAAAATATTGCCACATATTCCTTCAATATTGAAAAGCCCTGGTACGTTACAAATTTCTTCTTAATTATTTATGGCGTTTTAATTTCATTGTTTTTCCTGTTTATACACAATATGTATAAAAGATATTACAGGAAACAAAGAAAGAAAATCATAGAAAACAATGAGCGGGAATTGAAATTAGCACAATCTGAGCAAGAGAAGGCGATTATTCGTATCAAAAATCAACAATTAGAACAAGAAAATAAAAGTAAGGGTAGAGAATTAGCAGTTTCTACGATGAGTATTATTAAAAAGAATGAGTTATTAAATACGATCAAAGATGAATTGATTCATGTAAAGGATAAAGAATTAATTCAACCGGTAATAAAAATAATTGACAAAAGTCTAAATCATGACGATGATTGGGAATTTTTTCAAGAAGCATTTAATAATGCGGATAAAGATTTTTTACAAAGAATTAAAAATGAATATCCCAAATTAACCCCCAACGACTTAAGATTATGTGCTTATCTAAGACTTAATTTATCCTCAAAAGAAATTGCACCCCTATTAAATATCTCCTATAAAAGTGTCGAAATTAAACGCTATCGACTAAGAAAAAAGATGAATTTAACGAATGAAGATAACTTGGTGACCCGAATATTGGAAATCTGAACCTTCTTGTTACTCCCAACTTATGTTAAGTTGAATCCTGCATAAATTTTTTTTCTGCAACCACCATACCTATATAAACCACTGTATATGTGTGTATTAAAATATTTTTAAAACAAGCAAACCTCCAAAATAAAAAAGTTGTAGAGTTTTTGTATAGGTGCTTTCAATAGTTTTCATAGATATTTTAGCATACATTTATGACAATTTAGCATACATTTTATTGAAGCCATGAATTAAATGGAATTAAGGTTGAATTATTTATTCCAAAAATTATTATTCCAAAACATATTCCGCAATAATTCTTTTGACATTATTAAATAATTAAAATGATGAAAAACAATTTTATACGACTAGTATTTTTCCTAATCATTTCGACGGGATTTGCCCAAGTAAGTGAGGTATCTGTAGTTAGAAATGAAGATGGAATGAGATTGATGGTTAACGGAAATGATTTTATGATCAATGGTATGAATTGGGATTATATTCCAATCGGCACAAATACGGTAAATGCTGATTTTTGGAACAAATCAGATGATATTATAAAAGCCGGACTAGATACTGAGATGTCTTTGTTGAAAAACATGAATGTCAATGTAATTCGCCAATATACTGGTGTACCCGCAAAATGGATCCAATACATATACGAAAACTATGGAATATACACCATGCTTAATCATTCCTTTGGGCGATACGGCTTAACCTTAGATGGTGTTTGGACTCCTGTTACGAATTACGCTGATTCACGGACGCAAGAATACCTGCTCGAGGAAATTGATACCTTGGTTAAGGAATATGGTAATACCCCCGGACTTTTAATGTACCTATTGGGTAACGAGAATAATTACGGTTTGTTTTGGGCAGGAGCCGAAACTGAGGATTTTCCTGATGACGAACAAGAAAAGCAATTTGTTGGAGAGCAACGTGGAAGACCCATGTACAGATTAATGAACGAGGCAGCAAAAAAAATAAAATCACAAGATTTTTCTCACCCTGTAGCCATTTGTAATGGTGATGTTTTATTCATTGATATCATTGCAGAAGAATGTAAAGATATTGATATTTATGGTACGAATGCCTATCGTGGGATTTCATTCGGAGATATGTTTGAAGTAGTGAAGAATAAATTGAATATGCCAATTATGTTCACTGAATTTGGCGCTGATGCCTTTAATGCGATCAGCAATACTGAGGATCAAAAATCCCAAGCCTATTACTTAGTAGGAAATTGGAAAGAAATTTACGAAAACGCCGCAGGTTTGGGAAAAGCTAATAACTCTGTTGGAGGGTTTACCTTTCAATTTAGCGATGGTTGGTGGAAGTTTGGTTTTGACGATAGAAAATTTGAAGATCAACATGATAGCAATGCCTCTTGGTTCAACGGAGGCTATGCCTTTGACGTAGATGGAACAGAAAATAATATGAATGAAGAATGGTTTGGTATATGTGCGAAAGGACCGACCAATGAAAGAGGTCTCTATGAATTATACCCTCGAGCTGCATATTATGCTTTGAAAGAGGCGCATAAACTAAATCCCTACGATGAAGGTATGAATCTAACTTTTGTCGATAATTATTTCAAGAACATTGAATTAACAGATGCTATGCTCAGGGCACGTGGAGATGCTGCAGCCTTAGGTGCTATTAGCAATAAAAAGCTTTCAATCAGTAATTTAAGAGCAGAATTTACCACCTTTAATACGGGAGGAAGTTTAATTACGACCCCCGAAGATCCAGACCCAGATAGTCAGGTTTACCCTAATCAACTTGGCTTTGATCATATGGAGTCTTTTTATATTGGTGTAGAGGCAAATCCAACTTCTAACATGCGTGCTAATGTGAATGTGAACATTGTTGGAAATGTGGCAGAAAACCCTATAGATCAAATTTTTTATGAAAATAGGGCTCGTACAAGATCAGTAAATACTGATGAGGGAAACTTACAAATATCTGATATCAATAGAGTACAAGTTTATACAGCTGAATATGAATGGAATGCCAAAGATTTTGACCTTCGCGGTTTCTACAGAACAGGTCATTATCATTGGGGTTATGAAGGAGATTTCTTTGGTTTGTATCCGGAAGCCAATTACGGTCCAAATTTAGACATTTACAACGGTGAAATTATCGGTTTTGAATTTGATGGTAAAAAAGTATTAGACGGTTTCAAAGCAGCTTTTGGACCTCAACTATGGTGGGGTGCCAACCCGGCCGTTCTTTTAAAATATAGTCGTACGATTGAAAAATTTGACATCACCGCAGTTTATCACAATGATATCGATGACGCATCTCGGGCAGTTTCATCGATCGCCATACCTCTTCCTCGAACAAAAAGAGCAACACTTCATGTAAAAAGAGAGTTCGGACCATTCGGCATTGAAGTTGGTGGTATCTGGGGAGGCCAACCCTTAAATGGTAGAGATTTTCAAATAGCCGAAATCAATCCAAATTTTAATCCAGATTCACCTGGATCTGACGCTAAATATATCGTATATAATGATAAAGTAAATTCTGACGATAACTGGGGAGGAAAAGCCAAAATAACTTATTCGAGCGGTGCTTTTAATTGGTATGCTCAAGGTGCCATTATGGGTCTTGTGGCAAATGGTGGGGCAGATTATACGAAAACTTTTACTGGTTGGAGGTTAAAAGATTCCGGCAGTGGAAATCAATCGAACTTCCTGACAGGTTTTACTTATGGATTTGGTAATTTTCAAATTGCTCCAAATTTTTTGTGGCAAAGACCTCTTGTTGATCCCATGCCCGGAGATGTTCAAGCACCGGGAAGACTTAGAAATATTCAAGATGACCCTTTTGCTGTAAGAGGAAATAGAGAAACTACTGCTGGGGAATTATTACTGACCTATGATCCAACACCAGCAACCTGGATGTATGAATGGGATAATGACCGCGCGGAGGATGCTAAATTTGCCTTTAATACAGGCTTTGTCTACAGACATCATCCAACTTCTCAAGATGCAGCAATTGGTATCTTTCCAGATGGACGAACAACTTTTGCCTTCCCCGGTGCGGCGCCAGCTCAGGACCTATGGGAGTCTAACACCCGTATTGTTTCAAAACTAAATTCTGATTTTGGATTAATAGCAAATGTTTACTTCGGAACAGCCCAGGCAAACGGAAGTGATGAAAGATTGATTGAACGATTTGGGGGCGACATTAGGGTAATTTATAAAAAACTAAAATTGATCAATTCCTTAAAGATAAATGATTGGGGGCCTTATGATTACCATCGTGACTTTAACCTCACATTTCCGCTACAATTCATGTTAGATTTATCCACAACGCTTGGAAAACCTGATTGGTTTATTCTTCCGAATACGATGATTGGCATTCGTGGAACATGGCGCTCACTCGACCAATACTCACCGCGTTACCTTCCAAATTTTAGTGGAGACATTGGAGGTGAGCCAATTTTAAGTCCGGTAGGATTTGATAATGGTTCCGAATGGGAGATTAGAACATATATTCATATCAATGTTGGAAAATAAAATAGTAGAAAAATGAAAATAAGAAATTTTACTTGTTTAAGAATGATGTTCCTACTAGGCTTGTTTTGTACTTTTAATATAAGCTGTGAACGAGATTTATCAGATGAAGCAGAATTTGCATCTTTTCCAAATACGGCAGAGGTTTTTATTGATGGTTTTAGTGGTGGATTAGAATATTTACCATTTGGCGGATCAAAACTTAATGCATTCTCTGTAGATACTGAGACAAAATATGAAGGAACCTCATCTATGCGTTTTGATGTTCCTAATTTTGGTGATCCAGCAGGTGCTTTTGCCGGAGCTATCTTTCCTGATTATAATGGGCGGAATTTATCAGAATATGACGCGCTTACATTTTGGGCAAAAGCAACACAGGCGGCTACCATCAATGAAATAGGTTTTGGAGTTGATTTTGAGAAAAATAAGTTTGCCGTTACCAGACAGAATTTAAGAATCACAACAACCTGGACAAAATATGTAATTCCTATCCCTGATCCACTTAAACTCGATCTTGAAAAAGGGATGTTTTGGTATGCAGCCGGTCCAGAGAATAACAATGGTTTTACATTTTGGATCGATGAACTTCAATACGAATCATTAGGTACCATTGCACAACCTAAACCTGCCATTTTGAATGGTGAAGATGTGATCCAAACTTCATTTATTGGCTCCAGTATAGATTTGACCTCAGGTCTTAGTCAAACATTTAATTTAGGCTCTGGAATTAACGAAACTGTTTTGGCTGCCCCGAGTTATTTTACGTTTAGTTCAACCGATCCTGATGTAGCTAGAGTAAGTGAACTGGGAATTGTATCGATTGTGGGCAATGGCAGCGCTGTAATTACAGCTATTTTAGATGGTGTCAAAGCAAAAGGATCATTATCTGTAGAGGTTATTGGACAATTTACCCCTGCTCCTATTCCTCCATATGACCCAGATCAGGTAATATCCATATTCAGCGACGTTTATACGAATGTACCTGTAGATTTTTATAATGGATTTTACGCTCCATTCCAAACTACCACATCCAACGATTTTGCAGTAAATGGAGATAACGTTTTAAATTATGAGAATTACAATTTCGTCGGTATTGAATTCAATCAAAATGTTCCAACAATAAATGCTTCTAGTATGACAAAAATGCATTTGGATATTTTTATACCGAATGGTTTTGATCCTGAATCTACTTTGCGGATTAACCTTGTCGATTTTGGTGCTGATGATGCATTCGGTGGCGGAGATAATTCAACTGTATCTATAACTCTATCTACCAATAGTACTCCTGCCCTTGTTACCGGAGATTGGATTAGTGTTGATCTGGATATAACTGCATTAGCCAATAGAAAGAATCTTGGTCAAATAGTTTTCGATGCGTCAGGTGATACGTCTCCAAGACCTTCAAGTTTTTATGTAGATAATATTTATTTGTACAAATAGTAAGATCGATTTTAAATAAAAAGAATATGAATTTGATAGATAGATTTAAGACAAGAGCTAAACTGACATTTTTTAGTTTATCAATTTTTATCGCTGCGACAATTTTAATCTCGAGCTGTTCTAACGACGAAACACAAAATGTTGTCAATTTCAAAGAACTCGTTATGCAAGATGAATTTGATATTGACGGGCCCATTGATACTTCCTTATGGAGTTATGACATAGGTAATGGAGAAGGAACAGCAGCTGGCAAGGGTTGGGGTAATAATGAGCTACAGTATTATACAGATCGATCAGAAAATATTACCGTGCAAAATGGTGTATTAATAATAAGTGCTAAAAAAGAAGATTATGAAGGTTCCTCATATACCTCGGCCAGAATTCTTACCAAAGGCAAATTTGAGCAAGCTTATGGACGTTTTGAAGCACGAATAAGACTTCCCTATGGTCAAGGTTTGTGGCCTGCATTCTGGTTATTGGGAAATAACATAGATGAAGTGGAATGGCCAAATTGTGGAGAAATTGATATTATGGAAAATCGAGGCCAAGAACCAACCATCACAAACGGAACGGTACATGGCCCTGGCTACTCTGGTGGAATGGCTATCACAAAAGCGTATGATTTAGTTAATGCCAGGTTGGATACGAATTTTCATGTTTATGGCATTGAATGGGGCCCGGAATACATAAATTTCTATGTTGATGATGTTTTATATAATCAGATTAGGCCTGAAGATGTAACCGGTGATTGGGTTTTTGATCGCCCGTTCTATATCATTCTCAATCTGGCTGTTGGAGGTTCATTTGTTGGCTCTCCAAATAGTGAGACTTCATTTCCTCAGACCATGTTGGTTGATTATGTGAGGGTATATAAAAAATAACAGAATAAACAATTAATACTAAAGGTTATGAAACAATTCTTAAAGCAAGCCATTAAGTTTTTATATTTGATACTAGCTATATTCGTCCTCAGCTGTGATGACGATGATGATGCAAATTTTCCGGAAGTTGAAGCAGGTTTTACATATACCTTGAATGAAAATTCTGGAACAGTTACTTTTATCAATATCTCCTCAGAAGCAAGAACCTACTTATGGACTTTTGGGGACGGCAGTACATCTACCGAAATAAATCCTATAAAAACCTTCGCAAATGGCACCTATAAGGTAAGCCTAAAAGCGACCAGTGCTTCTGGTGCATCAGGTACTTTCGAAGACACCATAACCATAAGTATTCCGAATCCTATTACTTTGCCCGTTACTTTTGATGATCCAAATGTAGCTTATAATGTGGCTGTTTTTAATGGTGCATCTTTTGAAATTGTCGATAATCCGGATGTCTCAGGAACAAACGATAAAGCCTCAAAAGTTGGTGCAATTACCAATAGTGGGGTAGCCTATGAAGGTATTAATTTTGATCTGGGAACTCAGCTGGACTTAACTTCTGACAAAACCATTACCATGAACTTCTGGGCCGATTCAACGGTTGATGTTTTATTGAAGTTAGAACAAGGTACCGGACCAGATATCGAAGTTTCAACCAACCATGGAGGTACCGGATGGGAACTTATTTCCTTTGATTTTAATTCTTCTAACAAATATGTGAGGATTACAATATTTGTTGACGGACCGGGTACAAAAGCAGGCACTTTCTATTTTGATGATATTACCCAGATTGAAACACCTCCCAAACCATGTGTAGAAGAAACCTCGCAATCACTTGAAGCAAACGACTTTAATTTAACTTTCCAAACCGACCCCGGAGATCGAATTGGTTCGTTCGATGCCGTTTTAACAACCGTGCAAAATCCG
Organism: Namhaeicola litoreus; assembly: GCF_042679565.1. Taxonomy (NCBI): domain Bacteria; kingdom Pseudomonadati; phylum Bacteroidota; class Flavobacteriia; order Flavobacteriales; family Flavobacteriaceae; genus Namhaeicola; species Namhaeicola litoreus. The sequence continues at coordinate 1,307,867 of NZ_JBHTMY010000003.1, forward strand.
GATACTGATAACCTAGTGAATACTTCCTGCCAGGTAGGAAAAATTGATAGAAATGGTGGAGCGCTTTTTGCCAATAATCAGATTGAGTTTAATGAGAAATTTGACTTCAACGCTAATTCTGGATTTAAAATGAAAGTTTGGTCGCCAGTCGCGGGAACAAATGTTCTCGTAAAACTTGAGGATAAAACAAATAGCAATATAAATGTGGAAATTGGAGCTAAGACCACAGCAGCCAGTGCCTGGGAAGAATTAACATTCCCATTTGCAAGCGGTGAAAGCGGGAAATATGATAAGATCATAATATTCTTTGAATTGAATACTAATACCACTCAGACTTATTATATAGATGACTTTATGCTCTATAAATCTGACGATGGCGGAGGTGATGTTTGTACTGCAGAAACAGTTCAATCGATTAGTGCAGCAGATTTAAACATGACATTTTTGACAGATTTATCTCCTAATTTTATTGAAGATGGTGCCGATTTTGAATGGATAGACAATCCAGATGCAGACAATATGGTAAACAGCTCTTGTAAGGTTGGTAAAATTACTAAGTTAGGAAATAACCCTTGGGATAATAATCAGTTTGATTTAGACGGAAAACTGGATTTTAATTCAAATGATGGATTAAAAATAAAAGTTTGGTCAGCGAGGGCAAATACTGAGGTTCGAATTAAGTTAGAAGAGATCGGAAACCCCGGCAATAATACCGAACTGTTCTTAACTACCTCTGTTACTAGTGGATGGGAAGAATTAACTTTCCCATTTGCGCCTGAGAACAGCAATAAATTCAACAAAATTGTAATTTTCTTTGACTTAAATGCAAATAATACAGATACCTACTATTTTGATGATCTAATGCTTTATGGTGACGGTGGTGGCGTTGCTTGTACTGCAGAAACAGTTCAATCGATTAGTGCAGCAGATTTAAACATGACATTTTTAACCGATTTATCTCCTAATTTTATTGAAGATGGTGCCGATTTTGAATGGATAGACAATCCTGATGCAGACAATATGGTAAACAGCTCTTGTAAGGTTGGTAAAATCACTAAGTTAGGAAATAACCCTTGGGATAATAATCAGTTTGATTTAGATGGAAAACTGGATTTTAATTCAAATGATGGATTAAAAATAAAAGTTTGGTCAGCGAGGGCAAATACTGAGGTTCGAATTAAGTTAGAAGAGATCGGAAACCCCGGCAATAATACCGAACTGTTCTTAACTACCTCTGTTACTAGTGGATGGGAAGAATTAACTTTCCCATTTGCGCCTGAGAACAGCGATAAATTCAATAAAATTGTAATTTTCTTTGACTTAAATGCAAATAATACAGATACCTATTATTTTGACGACCTCAAGCTCTACGGTGATGGCGGTGGAATTACTGACTGTACTCCACCTACAGGTGACTTAGTCTCAGATGGCGGTTTTGAGTCTGGAACAGATACTTGCTGGAACTTATTTCAAAATGGTGGTACTGCCTCTTTGGATAATTCAATCAACAATGGTGGCTCATGGTCTGGTAAACTTGCTACTAACGGTCCAAGTAATCCAGCCTTCAAACAAGAAAGAATAGGAATTGGAACCGTTTCGGCTGGTGATGTTGTTCAGATCAAATTTGATCATATAGGGTCTGTTGTGCAACCGGGAGCAGTATTTAATGTCTTACTTTTTGGAGAAGGGTCGTCTGGAGCTTCCTTTACCCATGTATTTAACCCAGGCCCCACATTAAGTGATTCTTGGGCAACATTTACAGGGACATTCACAATTCCTCCGGGAACTGATGTCTCGTCTGGCATTTCATTCTTGATCGAAGCAGTTTGCGGAGGTGATGCGGGTTGCAGTGTTTCTGCAAACATCGATAATGTTTCTATTACGCTTAACCCTTAACTACTAAACAGATCTAAAAATATTTTATATTGATGACAAACAATCATTAATAACTCTAAATTTATAAAATGATAAAAATGTTGTTCACTCTAACAATGCTAATTCTAAGCCTTTATTTAATTAGAATAAAAATGAGGGTTGTTTAGTTATATTTTACAATCCTTTGTGTTGTAATTAATACCGTAAAGGACATTTAGAAAAAGAATATATATCATCAATAAATAAAATAGCAGAATATACAATCTTTTAAAAGTTTGTATTTAATTTAAAAAAAAATGGATCGTAAAAATATTTGTATCGGTAATAATACCGCTTCTTTTCAAAGTAAAAATATCGAAGGTGAATTAGTAAATCTCAATAAAGAGACATATTATAAAATTTCAAATGTTGATGCGATGCGGTCATTTTTCATGAGCATCGTTAGCGATTCCAACCATTGGATGTTTCTTGCGAGTAATGGTGGAATTACTGCTGGAAGAAAAAATGCGGAGTCATCTTTATTCCCATATTATACCGATGATAAGATTACAGAATCAGCAGAAACAACAGGAAGTAAAACTATATTACAGGTTAACAAGCACGACAAAACATTTTTATGGGAACCCTTTTCAAACAGGTATGAAGGTATTTATCATACTGTTAGAAACTTATATAAGAATAATTTTGGAAACAAAGTGATTTTTGAAGAAATCAATATTGATTTGGGTCTTACTTTTCGCTATGAATGGAACTCAAGTGATACATTTGGATTTATAAAAAAATCGAGTTTAACAAACAATAATAAAACTAATGTAGAGATCACAGTTCTAGATGGTTTACAGAATCTTTTGCCCTCTGGTGTTAATTCAGGTCTCCAAAACAGTAGTAGTAATTTAGTTGACGCCTATAAAAAATGTGAATTAGAAACTGAGACAGGTATAGGCATTTATGCGCTTAGTGCTTTTATTGTTGATAAGGCAGAACCGAGTGAAGCCTTAAAAGCTAATGTCGTTTGGTCCTATGGATTGGCGAACCCCATCTATTTATTATCTTCTTTACAGCTGAAAAATTTTAGAGAAGGAAAAGTTGTGGACCAAGAGGTAGATATAAAAGCAGAAAAAGGTGCCTATTTTATAGTTTCAGAAATTGTTTTAAAGGCTAATGAAGAAAAAGAATGGACATTTGTTGCAGATGTAAATCAATCTATTACTGCGATCAATCAATTGTCCGAATTAATTAAGACTGATAAAAATATAGCGCAACGCGTTCAGCAAGATATTGATAAAGGTACCAAAAACCTTGTGAAGTTAATAACTGCCTCGGATGGATTACAACTTACCGCAGATCCCTTGAATAATATTAGACATTTTTCGAATACACTATTCAACGTTATGCGCGGAGGCATATTCGATGATGATTATAACATAGAGAAAGTAGATTTTATAAAATACATCTCAAAAGCAAGCAAGAAAGTATCGAAAAATAGAAATGATGTTTTACAATCGTTACCAGAACTGTTTTCACTAAATCATTTAAAAGGAATTGCTGAGAAAGATAATGACAGGGATTTTAAAAGATTATGCTTTGAATATTTACCACTTAAGTTTAGTAGAAGACACGGTGACCCAAGTAGACCATGGAATAGGTTTTCAATTAACACAAGAAGCGAAATAGATGGTTCCAAAATTCTAGATTACGAAGGCAATTGGCGTGATATTTTTCAGAACTGGGAGGCATTGGCACACTCCTACCCTATGTTTTGCGAAAATATGATCCATAAATTTTTAAATGCTACAACCTTTGAAGGCTATAATCCTTACAGAGTTACGAAAGGCGGTTTTGATTGGGAAGTAATTGAGGAAGATGATCCTTGGTCTTATATTGGTTATTGGGGCGATCACCAAATTATATACCTGCTAAAGTTTTTAGAATTTAGCGAAAGTTTTCATCCTAATCGACTTGCTGCACTTTTTGATCAAGATATTTTTGTTTATGCCAACGTACCATACAAGATCAAAAGCTATAACGACATCTTAAAAAACCCAAAAGACACCATTGTTTTTGACCATGATTTAAACGAGAAAATCATGAGGAAAAAGGTTGAATTTGGAGCAGATGGCACTTTACTGAGCGATAAAAATCAATCCATCTACCGAGTTAATTTTATAGAAAAGATGTTGGCTACTGTTTTGGCCAAAGTCTCTAATTTTATTCCGGAAGGAGGAATTTGGATGAATACGCAAAGACCAGAATGGAATGACGCCAACAATGCTTTAGTCGGTAATGGCGTATCTATGGTCACCCTATATTATTTGAGAAGATTTCTTGACTTCTTTGAAAAACTTCTCTCGGGTAATAAAGTTGAATCTTTTGAATTATCAGTTGAATTAGCTTTGTTTTTCGAAGAAGTAATAGATACGCTTTTAGATAAAGAACATATCCTTTCAGGAATTATATCGGATAAAGAAAGGAAGGAAGTTTTAGATGGTTTGGGCGAAGCGGCGAGTAAATATAGGATGTCGATTTATGATCATGGGTTTTCTAATAAAAAATTGAAAATTACAAAGAATCAACTTATAGATTTCATCATCTTAACTAAGAATTACTTAGACCACAGCATAAAAAAGAATAAACGGTCAGACAATTTATATCATGCATATAACATTATGACCCTTAAAAATAATGATGAAATATCAATATCTTATTTATCTGAAATGCTTGAAGGTCAGGTTGCTGCCTTAAGCTCTGGTTATCTATCCGCCAAAGAGGCTTTAGAATTATTGGACGGATTAAAAAGCAGTGCACTTTTTAGAGAAGATCAGTACAGCTATATACTTTATCCAAATAAAGAATTAAAAAGATTTGATGAAAAGAATAACATTCCATCTTCAGAAGTGGAAAAATCTGAACTGATAAAAACATTAATCGCGAATGGCAATTCTGAGGTTGTTGAGCAAGATATTTTGGGAAATTATCATTTTAATGGCAGTTTTCACAATGCCAATAGTTTAAAAAATGCCTTAGAAAATTTACCAAAAGAAAAATATCAAAAACTCGTGGGCAAAGATAAAGAGTTGTTGCTTAAAATTTTTGAGGACACTTTTGATCATAAATCTTTTACGGGACGCTCAGGAACATTCTATGGGTATGAAGGATTAGGCTCTATTTATTGGCATATGGTCTCCAAGTTATTACTCGCTGTTCAAGAAAATTGTTTACTTGCCTTGAATACTCATGAAAGTGAGGTAGTTGTTGGTAGACTTCTAGACCATTATTATGAAATCGAAGCAGGAATAGGTGTTCATAAATCCCCTAAGCTGTATGGCGCTTTTCCAACCGATCCATACTCTCATACACCTGCAGGAAAAGGTGCCCAGCAACCAGGTATGACTGGTCAGGTAAAAGAAGATATTTTAAGTAGAATTGGAGAATTGGGTGTGTTTGTTAGAAATGGTTCAATAACTTTTGAACCGAGCTTACTTCGGAAAAATGAATTTTTAAACGAACCCAACCACTTCAGTTACACAAACCTCCAAAAGGAAATGGAAGTTATTCCTTTAGTTAAAAACTCTCTTTGTTTTACATTTTGCCAAGTACCAATTATATATAAACTATCAGATAAAAATGGTATTGAGGTTGAATTTGTTAAGGGATCGAAACTTGAATTTCAAAGTTTGAATCTTGATGTGCATACGAGTAAAAAAGTTTTTGAAAGAACTGGGGAGATTAGCCAAATTATTGTTTCATTAAAAAAATAGTAAAAAGAATGAAAAAGACTATCAAAATAGTAGTCGGTTTTTTTATTATGATTCTTGTATTTTCATGTAGTAGTAAAACTAAAAAAGAAAATAATTCAAGTACAGTGAAAGAACATTCAAATTTAAGTGCCAAAGACATTTTAGGAAATCCTAAATATTTAGCAATGGCTTATGGAGGTTACCGCCATGTTGATCATGATATTGAACCAACTATCGATGAACTAAAGGAAGATATGAAGTTATTGTCTTCTATGGGTGTAGGAATTATCCGTACCTACAAAGTGCATCTACCCCATGCTTCTAATGTATTAAAAGCTATTTCCGAATTAAAGAAAGAAGATCCTAATTTTGAAATGTATGTCATGTTGGGTGCTTGGATTGATTGTAAAAATGCTTGGACAGACATAGAATCTGATCATAATGTTGAAAGCGAAGCAAATAAACCACAAATTGAAGAAGCGGTTAGACTAGCAAATGAATATCCGGATATCGTGAAAATAATTGCTGTAGGAAATGAAGCCATGGTAAAATGGGCGGCAGAATATTATGTGCAGCCTGGTGTAATATTAAAATGGGTGACGTATTTACAAAATTTAAAGAAAACTGGTAAGTTGGATAAGGATTTATGGATAACGAGCTCCGACAATTTTGCCTCATGGGGGGGTGGTGAAGCAGAATATCGTGTTGAAGATTTAGAAAAACTTATAAAAGCAGTAGATTATATATCAATGCACACCTATCCTTTTTTGGATTCACATTACAACCCCTCATTTTGGAAAATTCCTGAAGAGGGTCAAAATTATACGGATAAAGAAAAGATAGATGCTTCAATGTTAAGAGCCAAGGAATTTATGATCTCTCAATATCAATCTGTTCATGATTATGTTAAAAGTTTAGGAATTGATAAACCTATCCACATAGGTGAAACAGGTTGGTCTAGTGCATCTCATAATCTCTTTGGACCCGAAGGTTCTAAAGCAGCAGATGAATATAAAGGAGCCTTGTATTACAATTATATCAGAGATTGGTCTTCTAAAGAAGGAATATCTTGTTTTTATTTTGAAGCTTTTGATGAACCATGGAAAGATGCCAATAACCCTTTAGGTGAAGAAAATCATTTTGGTTTATTTACAGTAGATGGTCAAGCCAAATACGCCTTGTGGAAAATGGTGGATATTGGAACATTTGCAGGGCTAACAAGAGGTGGTCGACAAATTAAAAAGACTTACAATGGTGATAAAGATTTACTTATGAAAGACGTATTGGTACCTCCAATGGCAAATGAAACCAAAGCGATTAAATAATTATGTGTTTTAAAATGTAGAAAATTTAGATTTCAATCTACTGGTCAAGACTATTAAAAAACAAATATTAAACAACCATAAACCAAAAAATATGTCAAATGTTAAAACAGTAGGAACGAATAAAGTCCCATTCGGTCAAAAATTAGCCTTTGGGGTCGGAATGTTTGCGAACCAGATGTTTCCAGCTATTCTAGGAATTTTTATGGTTTCCCTGGTACAATCATTTGGTTTTAACGGTTGGTTATGGTCTCTTGTTTATTTTTTTCCAAGAATTTTTGATTCCATTACCGATCCTATTATGGGTTTTATTTCTGATAATACTAAATCGAAATGGGGAAGACGAAAACCGTATGTTTTACTCGGTGCGGTTATTATGGGAGTAGCATTTACCCTTATGTGGCAGCTACATACTGATAATTCATTGCAATATAATTTTTGGTATTTCTTTTTATGGTCAATTGTATTTTATTTAGGGCTGACATTTTTTAGCGTACCCTATGTGGCTATGGGCTACGAAATGAGCAATGATTTTCATGAAAGAACAAATATTATGGCTGTTGCTCAATGGATTGGTCAATGGGCTTGGGTCATAGCTCCATGGTTTTGGGTAATTATGGATGATCCAGATTGGTTTCCTTCTCAAGCTATTGCGGTTCGTGATTTGGCAATTTGGGTTGCTGTACCTTGTGCAATTGCCGCAATGATTCCTGCAATTTTCATCAAAGGTAAGTCTACACTTGAAGAAAATTATGAACCACTTAATACTTCTAATATTGGAGGTAGTCTACTCAAAATAATCGAAAGCTTTAAAGATGCGTTTAAAATAGCAGAGTTTAGAAAAATATGTGGTGCTACATTTTTAATTTTTAATGCATTTAATACCGTAGCCGCACTTACCTATTTTGTGATTGTTTATAGACTATTTAATGGTGATGCAGCCGCTACCGGAATTTGGGTTGCCTTGTTTGGTTGTATTGGAGCTTTAGGGACAACTTTTATCGTAATTCCGGTTGTTACTTGGATGTCAAAAAAAATGGGAAAAATAAAAGCGTTCATGTGGGCACAGGGAATTTCGATTATCGGCTACATTATGATGTATTTTCTATTTGTGCCCGGAAAACCATGGCTTTACATCATCGCACTGCCCTTTTTCTCTTTTGGTATAGGAAGCTTGTTTACGATTATGATGTCAATGACAGCTGATGTAATCGATATTGATGAATTGAATTCAGGTAAAAGGCGAGAAGGTATTTTTGGTGCCATTTATTGGTGGATGGTGAAAGTTGGTTTTGCAATCGCAGGTGCACTTAGCGGTGTGATTATTGGGGTGGTTGGCTTCAATCCTGATTTACCTGCTACAGATCAACAAGGTGCTGTTGATGGATTGCACGCATTCTTTTGCTTTTTCCCAGCCGTAGGAACAATTATTGCTATGCTGATAATGAAGAATTATGATGTAACAGAAGAACGCGCCAATGAAATACGTGCCGAGTTGGATAAGCGTAAGAAGCCTGAAACACAGAAATCATCTTCTTATTACCATACAGACAAATTGCTGTCATTGTCATCTATGAATTTCGATATGTCTTCTGTCAATGTTATCGATTTTTCAAAAATGTCCGAGAAAGAAATTAGCCAACACTTTTTAAAATCTTTGAATAGTGGAATTCCTGGACTTTGCTTTAGCCCTTATTTAGAAGGGCAGAATGTTGGAGATCAGTTATCCGAAAAACAAATACAGCAGCGCATGGATATCATCGCACCATATACAAAATGGATACGCTCCTTCTCTTCTACAGATGGAAATGAGTTTATACCGAAAGTTGCCCGTAAAAAAGGATTAAAAACCATGATTGGCGCTTGGATTGGAAATGATAAAAGTAAAAATGAAACCGAAATTACTGCTTTAATAAATTTGGCTAAGCAAGGATTAGTTGATATAGCTGTTGTAGGAAACGAGGTATTACTTCGAAACGAATTATCAGAACAAGAATTAATAAAGTATATAAAAAGAGTTAAAACAGCTTTACCAGATATTCCTGTGGGGTATGTTGATGCCTATTTTCAATTCGTAGAACGTCCAAATATTGTTGACGCCTGCGATATGATTCTTGCCAATTGTTATCCTTTTTGGGAAGGATATACCATCGAACAGTCTACATTATACTTGCGACAGATGTATGCTGTAACTAAAAATGCGGCAAATGGTAAACCTGTTATGATTACAGAAACAGGTTGGCCAAATCAAGGAATGCCCAATAATGAAGCTCATCCATCACCCGCCAATGCAATGAAATATTTTATTAATGTAAATAAATGGGCATCCGAAGAGCAAATTGATTTATTCTATTTCTCTTCCTTCGATGAATCTTGGAAAGTACACCATGAAGGAGATGTTGGTCAACGTTGGGGAATTTGGGATAAGAATGAAAAATTGAAATACAATTAATCTTTTTATTTCAGGAAATTATCGAACTAACAATTAAAATATTGCAAAATGTCATACAGAAAAGAACGCCAATTTACACTAACTGGGACTAATTACTCTGATTATGCTGGAATTGATTTTACCGAATTGTCCGTTGCAAAATTAGAACATCTTTGGCGTGAGACTCTTGAGAATGGAATGCATGGGCTTTGCTTTAGTATGTACGAAGATGGGCAAAAACCGGGCGATATAATTACAGAAGATCAGGTTTTTAGACGAATGGAAATTATTAAGCCATATACCAAATGGGTGCGCTCATTTTCTTGTGTTGAAGGAAATGAACATATCCCACGCATTGCACATAAAATGGGGCTTAACACCTTAGTAGGCGCTTGGTTAGGAGATGATCTTGAAATGAATGAAGCAGAAATTGAAAGTTTGATCTCATTGGCGAAAAAAGGTTATGTAGATATAGCGGCTGTTGGTAATGAAGTGATGTATCGCAAAGAATTGACCGAGGAACAATTAATAAAGTATATCAATCGTGTAAAAGAAGCACTACCAGGGATACCCGTGGGATATGTAGATGCATATTACGAATTCTCTCATCGCCCTGGAATTACAGAAGCTTGTGATGTTATTTTAGCAAATTGCTATCCCTATTGGGAAGGTTGTCCACTGGAATATTCATTAAACCATATGAGAGAAATGTATGCACAAGCGGTAGATGCAGGAAAAGGGAAAAAAGTTATTATTACAGAGACAGGTTGGCCAAGTGAAGGTGGTAGTCTTAAGGGTGCCATGGCATCGCCTGAAAATGCCATGAAATATTTCATTAACGCACAAGCGTGGTCTGCAAAAGAAAATATTGATATGTTTTATTTTTCATCCTTTGATGAGTCTTGGAAAACTGGTTCAGAAGGCGATGTTGGCGCATTTTGGGGTCTTTGGGATAAAAATGAAAAATTAAAATTTTAACAATTATTAATTGTAGGATTGATTGATGAAGCTAACCCAAGAATTAAAAATACCATTTGGAAATGCTATTTGCTACTCTGGTTTTCGTGAAGGACAAATGCCGGGAGGAGCGGTTCCTTCTTATGAAGAGATCAAGGAAGATCTTTTAATTCTTCATAAAAATTGGAAATATTTGCGTTTATATGACTGTGATGAGCATGCTCAAATTGTATTAGACGTGATCACACAAGAAAAGCTCGACTTTAAAGTAATGTTGGGAGCATATATCGTAGCTGAGAAGAACAATTTTGGCTGTCCATGGGGTGGGTCCTACTCGGAAGATGTTCTGAAAAAAAATAAAGAAAAAAATATTGAACAAATACATAAACTCATACAAACTGCCAATCGATATCCTGACATTATTTTTTGTTTATCGGCCGGAAATGAAGCGTGTGTAGATTGGACTGATCACTACGTCCCGGTAGAAAGTGTGATTGATTATGTTAGAATGTTAAAAAAAGCGACAAAACAACCTGTTACATTTTGCGAAAACTATGTCCCCTGGCTCAATAAATTGAATAAATTGGTCGATGAATTAGATTTTGTATCCATTCATACGTATCCGGTTTGGGAATATAAACATATACATGATTCATTAAATTACACCAAAGAAAATTATTACGCCGTTGCCAACAAATACCCTAACAAGCCTGTTATTATCACTGAGGCGGGCTGGGCAACTAATTCTAATGGGAAAGGAATAAATCAAGAAAATGTAAGTGAAGAAAATCAGAAAATTTATTATGATGATTTAATAAAATGGACCACAGAACGAAAGATTTTAACTTTTGTTTTTGAGGCTTTCGACGAACCATGGAAAGGATCTAACGACCCATTAGAACCCGAAAAACACTGGGGACTTTTTAAGGAAGATAGGACTCCGAAAAAAGTTATGAAGCACCTTTATTCAAAACTAACAATAAAGTCATAGGAATCTAATGAAAATAGTTTTTTAAAACACTTCATTTAATACCCTACATATCTATACTTTAAATCAATTATACATGCTGAAATATAAATTTAATGAACATGCTACTAATAACCAAAGAGCATAGGGTAAAATTAAAAGTGTAAGCCATTTCATCTCTTTTCTAAAAGAAAATAAAAAAATGAAAACAACTACAGTTAAAGAAATAAGGATAAACATGGCCATATTTACCCAATGTATATTAAAAAAGAAATAATTCCAGCTGATATTTAATAGAACCTGAATTGTAAAGAGTAATTTCAAGGGAAAATCAGTTCTTTTCAAAAAAAGAAAGGCCATATAAACCGAAAAACAAATCATTATTGTTGTCCAGGCAAATCCAAATACCCAACCAGGCGGCGTCCACGGTGCTTTCTCTAAAGAATTATACCACTCTGCCTGTGGCCCGTTATTCATCAATAAGCCACCTAAGGCTAGAGATCCAAAATTGATGAATAAGAAAAGGAGTAAATTTTTAAATAGCTTGTTCACTTATTTGAGATTAACAATTCCACAATCCATTTCTATTACTTGACCACTAATAGATTTGGCTATGGGTGAAGATAAGTAATTTGCCATAGAAGCTACTTCTTCCGGATCTAAAATCTTTTTTAAAGGATGTCTTTCGATCATTTTTTCCATCATAGCATCATTTCTTAATATTGATGACGCCAATGATGTATTTGTGATCGTGGGGGCAACGGCATTAATTCTAATGGTGGGTGCAAATTCTGCCGCAAGTGATTTTACCAATCCTTCTACAGCTCCTTTCGCTGCACCAATACTGGCATGAAAAGTCATGCCCATTTTTACGGCCACTGTACTGAAGAGAATTATACTGGGATCATGACCCTTTTTCAGTACATCGAGATATTTCTGAATTACTCTAACAGCACCAAAAAAATTGATTTCAAGATCATTTTGAAAATCTTTTTGCGATAAACGATTAAAAGGTTTTAAGTTGATACTTCCCGGACAATAAAAGATTTGATCCACTTGATCTAGATTGGGTAACTCGTCACTCAAAATATCGATTTCGAAGTGAGTCAAGTTAGCATGATCCACATTCGGTTTAGAACGACTAAAATTAATCACTCTATTATTATCGATATTAAGAGCAACGAGCCTTTCACCAACTCCTTTACTTCCGCCTACTACGAGAATAGTACGCATGTTTTAAATATCTTTAGGCATTTTGTATAACCGCTTTTCAACTTTACGTTTTATCGCTGTCAAACGCTTCATTAAATCCATTATACTATCATCCTTTTTTTGTTTGTAAATCTCATTGAGAGATAGAATAAGATCTTTTGCTTTTCTAGAAGCAAGTATTCTGTCGTTTGTAGTTTTTAAAGAAAGCTTAGAGCTTTCAAATTCGTAAGCTTGGGCTAAAACATCCATGATTTATTGGTTTATATAGTTATGTAATTCGTTGATTTTTTGAGGATCATTAAAAGCACCTCCGTAGAATGCGGTAACGGTTGCCGATGTTTCATCTTTAATTCCACGAGAAGAAACACATAAATGTTTGGCATCAATAATGACAGCCACATCGTCGGTTTCTAAAATTTCTGATAGCTCCTTCCCTATTTGATTGGTCAACCTTTCCTGAACCTGTGGTCGTTTGGCGTAATATTGAACAATTCTGTTCAATTTTGATAAACCAATTACTTTACCGGAAGAAATATATGCCACATGAGCTTTTCCTATAATCGGTACGAAATGGTGCTCACAATTTGAATAAAAGGTGATATTTTTTTCTACCAACATTTGATTATATCGATATTTATTTTCGAACAAAGCTACTTTTGGTTTATTTTTTGGATTCAAACCTGAAAATATTTCATCGATATACATTTTAGCTACTCTCTGAGGTGTTCCTTTGAGCGAATCGTCTGTTAAATCAAGACCCATAACATCCATTATTTCACCAAAAAGAACTGCAATGATATCCTTTTTTTGTTGATCACTCATGTCGAACGCATCAGGTCTCATCGGGGTTTCCATACCCGTAGAAATATGATCATCACCAAATTCTTCTACAGATAAAAGATTTAAATCGTGTCCGTTTATTTTTTCTAAAATATCTCCGTTGATTTTCATAATTTCTACGTTGTTTAATTATTTTAATTATTTCTTAAACAAATATAATACGTGTTTAACTTATTTCCAAATTTATTAAACAATAATTTATGTTAAATTATTGGTACGCTATCATTTCAAGATATAATTGCTATAGTAAATGAATCAATTGAAGTGGTTATGAGTTGAATGTAAGAAGATGAAGGTTTACAAAAAATGAAGATAAATTAATTATCATAAGTTTCCATTTCTCCAAACCCCATACTATTCAGGTAAAGTCTTTTGGTATTTCGCAATTTTTGTAAAAATGTTTTATTTTCTTTTAATAAACGGTTATTTTGAAATTGAACGAACCTGCCTTGGGCATGAATGCTTAATGAATCAGTTTTATAAATAACCAATTGGTAGTAGGGTATGGCCCAACTATAGTTATAAAGACCCTTGGTTATGTGAAGTATAATTCCTTTGGGCCTTAACTCAATGCTACCATAATTGAGACTGGAGGTAAAGTTTAATACATGATTTAAATTAGGACTCACTTTTTGCACCACCATTCTACCTGAACCAATCCCTCCCATTTTAAAAGCTCTCCATAACGAGAAAGGTTTACCTAGCATATCATTTAAGAGTTCATCGTTATCCTTATTCGTATGTGTTGTATTGAGGACCATTTTTATTCAATTATTCATATAATATTTCTTCGAGCCAAATTTTCTGAAACTTTTGTTCGGGATCATAACGCAGTGCTTGCAAGGGTATATTAAAAGTTCTGTTTCTCGGGTCATTGCCTACCCCGGCAACATACATCCAATTGCCATAATTGCTATGTACATCATAATCAACCAGCATTGATTCGAAATAGGAAGCACCAATTCGCCAATCAAGACCCAGTGTTTTAGTAAAATAGGAAGCGACATTCTGCCTTCCCCTGTTGCTCATCCAACCTGTTCTTTTTAATTCAATCATATTGGCATTCACAAATGGCTCACTTGTCTCTCCTTCAACCCATTGCCTGACTAAATCTTTGTCTTTTTTCCATTTTTTCAACTTACTTTTTATGCCATGAGACGAAAACATTTTGGAGCCATATTTCATCGAAACATATTTAAAATAATCTCTCCAGATCAATTCATAAATAAGCCAAGAGGTGGATTGATTGAGTATGTATCTTTTTTCAAATTTTCTAACGGCCCAGTAGATTGTTCTTGGAGAAACACTGCCATTGGAAAGCCAAGCTGATAATTTGGAACTATAATCTCTACCGATGAGATTGTTTCTTGTCTCTTTGTATTTTCCTAATTTTCCTGATCTGAAGAAATAGTAATCGAGCCGGTTCATGGCATTTTGTTCTCCTCCTTGGAATGGAAAGGCTGATATAGACACAAAGTCAGGTTCGGTAAATCCCATTTCTACTAAAGTAGGAATTACATTTTCTACCTCCAATAAGTTTGCTTCCGGCATTTTTTTAGGCAGCTCTACAACAGGCCTTACTTTACTGTACTTTTCAATATTTTTTCTAAATTCTGTAAAAATATCGGGGATATGATCTAAACCCATGATGATATCATCCGGGTGGACTAAAAATTGATCATAAACTGAAATCATTTGAGCTGCTTCATTCAAACGCTCTTTTAAAGCCTCTTCCACTTTGATTTCTTCTGTGGTCCACTCTTTTTGAAAATAGACCTCCGTAAATCCGTAAATACCGTGCAGCTTGGGTATAATTTTTTCTGGTTTTTCTCTAAAAACCAGAAGGGAAACATTAATTTTATTTAGGTTTGATTTTAATTGGTGAAGGGTTTCTAAAAGAAATTTTGTTCTGAATACATTTGTTTTTATGAAACCATAGGACGATACTTTGAAATGTCTAGGGTCTAAACAATAGACAGCTATTACCTTGTTGGCCTTTTCCATAGCTTTTGCAAGCGACGATTGATCTTTTACCCTAAGATCATTTCTAAACCATACTAGTGCAACTTTGTTTTGTTCCTTTTGCATCTCTCACTACAATATTTTACCTCATTCCAATTCTTTTTCCACTTTTTACGCCATGTAAAGGGCAATTTACAAACGAGACAAATTTTGGATGGTAAGTTAGATTTAGAGTTCATCAATCTACTAACTCACCAAACGTGTCGCCTCAAAATCCTCTGACCAGATGGTATGATCACCAATGCGAATATGATTGGCTTTGAGGTCATGCATTAAATTGTACAATCCAAAAAATGTACGATTGATATATATAAAATGTTTAGACCCTCTATTGCCATTCATATTTTTCACTTCAGTACTTTTAGCGTATTTCGCGCCGAGTTCTGCTATCCGGTTAAAGAAGACCTCATCAGAAAAATCAAATGTTTCTTCATGAAATGGTTTTGTGAACAATAGCATCATTTCATGAAAAACAGAACTAAAAAAATCTATCTCTACCTGTGTATCATCAGATCTCAGAATTTCTAATTCATATAATTTCTGACGAAAAAGTTTCTTGTTATCAAGTATATCTTTTTTTGCCAATTCGAAATAAGGAGTGTAAAAATCTTCAGGAATCTCCTTGATACAGCCAAAATCAAGAGCGATTAATTCTCTATCCTCACTTACTAAGAAATTTCCTGGATGAGGATCAGCATGCACTTTTCTGAGCTGGTGAATCTGAAACATATAAAAATCCCATAGCGCCTGACCTAATTTATTTCTAACTTCTTGAGACTCTTTCAGGGCAACAAATTCGGAAAGATGTACACCATCCATCCAATCCATCGTTAAAATTCTTTCAGAAGAATACTTTTTGTAGTACTTTGGAAATCTTAGATTTGTTATATGTCCGCAAGCTTTTGCGATTTCTTGGCTTTGTTCTAGTTCTAAAATATAATTCGTTTCTTCCTTTAATTTATTTTCTACTTCCAAAAAATATCGGTCTGAACCCTCGCCTTTGATATTGAACATTTTCATCGCAATAGGTTTTACCAATGCCAGATCAGATGAAATACTTTCTGCCACTCCTGGGTATTGAATTTTAACAGCGAGCTTTTTATTTTTTAATTCTGCTTTATGCACTTGACCTATGCTGGCAGCATTAACGGATTGCAAATCAAATTGATCAAATATTTCATTTGGACTTTTTCCAAAGTATTTCTTGAAGGTTTTGACTACCAAAGGTGCAGATAAAGGGGGAACAGAGAACTGCGATAGCGAAAACTTATCTACATAAGCCCTTGGAAGAATATTCTTCTCCATACTTAACATTTGAGCCACTTTCAATGCGCTTCCTTTCAATTTTTTAAGACTGTCATAAATATCTTCAGCATTATTCTCATCCAGTCTTTTTTTAGCAACCTCTTCTGAATTTACTAACTTATCACTGTAATATTTTAAATAATTCACACCAACTTTTGCCCCTGTAGAAACAAGTTTCGAAGCTCTTTGAATTTTGGTGATTGGAATTTTATCTATAGAATTCATAAGCTTATTGAAGTTTTTCTTTCACTAAAAATTTCCCTAAATCGAGTAAGCTTTGTAATGGCTTAACTCCGAGCAAATCGAATGTGGCATTCACAGATTTTTCTATGAAGATATCTGTCTTTTCAAATGACGGAGATTGGTCATCTAACCAAAACTTTAAAGTGAGTAGAAGTTGTATCCAAGCGCCCTCTTCCAATGATTTACTTTGCACTTCCTTCAATCTATCTTTTTTCAAATCTAAAAGATCCCATTCCAGGTTTTTGATAAATTCCTTAAACACTGTACGAAGAGAAGTCAGTTTCTTGATAGCGCCTAGACTATTTTTTTTATCACCTAAACTAGCCATGATATAGCTGCGATTAGCTTTAAGTGTTTCGAAAAAAGTATAATATAAAGTGAGTAATTTATTACGCGTATCAAAATTTACATATTCCTCACTTTTTTCTATCAGGTCTATAGAGTTTTGAAGAAATGTTTTAAAAATATCTCCCTCCAAGGCTTCAAAATTGCCATAAATATTATAAAATTCTGCTTCTGAGAATTGATGCTTTTTTGAAAAACTGTACACTGATTTTGGCGATCCTTCTTCCAAAACAGTTTCCATGTATTTGGAAATAAGGTAGTTCTTTGTTATTGCCTTCTTTTTAGCCATAAAATATTTTTTTGTAAAGATACGGATTTTTTTTATTTGTTTAACTTTTATATTTTTTTGTTAAACATTATTGATTTTTATTATCTCTAAAGAAATATTGTTAAATTTTTATTGATTTGCATTTTTTATTCGTTTCAATGTATTTTTATGTTTTTTTTACTCTTTTTAACAACTTTAGTTGCTTTTTTTATTTATATAATTTGCAATTGACGTATTTTTTTCTACATTCGCCAAAGTTATTTATTCAATTTTTTACTAACATTAAAATGCATTATTTATGAGACAAAAAATTTTGTTCTCCTTTTTAACAATCATTTTTACCACAGTAACTTCACTTTTTGCTCAGCAAATTATCGTGTCTGGAACAATTTCAGATAACGGAGGTGCCGTTATACCTGGAGCGAATGTGCTTGTTAAAGGTACCTCGAACGGTGTCGCCACTGATTTTGACGGTAATTACAGTATTTCTGCAAACCAAGGAGATATCCTGGTGATATCATCTGTCGGTTTTGTATCTCAAGAAATTACGGTAACAGGCTCTTCTTTAAATATTACTTTACAAGAGGATGCAAACATTCTTGAAGAAGTTGTTGTAGTGGGTTATGGAACACAATCAAGAAGAGATTTAACAGGTGCTGTTTCTAGCATCAAGGGAGAAGACATAGCCAGGCAGCCTGTAGCTAGTGTTGATAACGCTCTTCAAGGTCAAGCTGCCGGAGTACTGGTAACAACTCCTTCGGGAACACCTGGTGCCGGTATCAACATTCAGATTAGAGGAACTACTTCGATCTCGGCCGGAAACGAACCTTTATACGTGATAGACGGTATTCCAATGATTCCTGAAGATCTTTCAGGATTATTTACTGGTGGACAAAAGACCAACTCATTAGCCGACATCAATCCTGGTGATATTCAGTCAATTGAAGTTTTAAAAGATGCTTCTGCTACTGCCATTTACGGATCCAGAGGTGCAAATGGTGTTGTTTTAATCACAACCAAAAGAGGTGGTTCAGGAAGATCTAAAATTGATTTTAATACCTACTACGGTTTTCAAAATGTTACCAATGTCATTCAGATGCAGAGTTCAAAACAATTTTTAGAATTGATGGATGAAGCAGCAGCACAAGATAACAGAGATTTTGGTACCGATTATCCTGAAAATTATGTCTCGAGCATATGGGGTTACGATCCTAATGATCCTGACCTTCAAAATACAGATTGGTATGGTGAAATATTTAGAACTGCACCCATTCAAAATTACGATCTATCTATTTCAGGTGGAAACGAAAAAACCAACTACTTTACCTCTATTGCTTATTTTGACCAGGAAGGTGTTCAATTAGGAACTGGTTTTGACAGAATTAGTGGTAGAATGAATATTGATAGTCAGGTAAGTGATAGAATTAAGGTTGGTTCTGGTGTGATGGTAAGTAGAACCAATCAAGACAGAACAATTAATGATAACTCTTTATATGGAGTTGTGATCAATACACTCGCCGCAGATCCTTTGATGCCAGTATACGAATCAGATGGTAGCTATGCCGATCCTTTTAGTTATTTTGGATGGTGGATGCTGGACAACCCCGTATTAGTGGCCAATGAATATTTCAGACAAACCAAAACATCGAGGGTGTTAGGAAATATTTATGCTGAATTGGATATCGCAAAAGGATTAAAATTCAAGACAACCTGGTCTGCAGATTATACCAATTTAGTCGATGAATCGTATACTCCTATTATATCTAGAGAATCAAGAAATGCAGGAGCCAATGGCTTAGGCACTTATGGATCTACAGAAGACCTTACCTGGTTAACTGAGAATTATTTTTCATATGATAAAGTCTTTGGTCAAAAACATACCATCAATGCTATATTAGGAGCTTCATATCAAGCATCTGATAGAGATTTTTCTGATATTTCTGCCCAAGGATTTCCAAATGACCAGTTCACAAAATTATCTGTAGCGGCAAAAGTAACTGCGGCTACAACATCTGGCACAGAATGGGGACTAGCTTCATATTATTTTAGAGGTAACTACAATTACGATGATAGATTCCTTTTAACCTTTACGGGTCGTGCAGATGGTTCGTCAAGATTTGGGTCAAACAATCAATTTGGATTCTTCCCTTCTGGTTCTGCCGCATGGAGATTGAGCAACGAAGATTTTCTAAAGAATTCTAATACCGTTTCTGATCTTAAGATTAGAGCGAGTTATGGTATTACTGGTAATCAAGAAGGAATTAGTAATTTTGCCTCTAGAGGTCTTTACGGTGTAGGTGCTTATCGACAAACTCCTGTTTTGGTACCAACCCAATTGAGCAATTCAAATCTAAGCTGGGAAAACACAAAACAATTTGACGTAGGTATAGATGTTGGCTTATTCAATAATAGACTTTCTTTTACGGCTGATTATTTTGTAAAAAATACTGATGACCTTTTGTTAAGTAGAAATATTCCTGGAATTTCTGGTTTTTCTGGTGTACTAGACAACATTGGCGAAATTGAAAACAGAGGATTTGAATTTTCTTTAAGAGGAGCAATTTTGACCGGGGAATTTACCTGGAGCACAAATTTCAACATTTCATTTATAGAGAATGAGGTGAAGAAATTAGTAGTTGATGAAGAAATATTGAACGATTCTCATATTCTAGCAGAGGGCCAGCCAATTGGTACTTTCTTTTTAATCGACCAAAAGGGAGTTGATCCCGCAACAGGAAATATTATATGGGATGATTTCAATAACGATGGAACCATAAACTCAGGTGACAGACAAATCGTAGGTAATGCACAACCAGACTTTTTTGGTGGTTGGACGAACTCATTCTCTTACAAAGGATTTGATTTAAATTTCTTATTTCAATTTACTGTAGGAAATGAAATTTTCAACCACAGTAGGGCTTTTTATGAAAACCTTGGTTGGAGTAGAATCGGTACAGGATTCCCTCTACCTGATGGGAATAACTATACAGGTGTAAATAAAAGATGGAAAAATCCTGGAGATAGAACAGACATTCCGAGAGCTTCACTAGAGAGCGACAACTGGAGAGAATACTCAACTCGTTGGTTAGAAGATGGTTCTTATTTGCGATTGAAAAATCTTGATTTAGGATATAACCTAAGCAGTAATGCCAGTGAACAAATTGGCTTAAGAAGCTTAAGAATCTACATCCAAGCTCAGAATTTATGGACTTTAACTGATTATACAGGGTTTGATCCTGAGGTTAGTCAAAATGCAAGAAACCCTCTTGTAGCTGGTGCAGATTTTGGAACCCTTCCACAAACAAAGAGCTTCTCTTTAGGTGTTAAAATTGGACTTTAAAAAACATACATGATGAAAAAAATATTTATAACAATTTTATCAGTCATTGCTTTTGGAGCATGTGATGTACTAGATACAGAACCACAAACCTCCTTAGACGGAAATACCGTGTTGGTAGATGCTGCATCGGCAGAGGGAATTCTGTTGGGTGCCTATTCAACAATGCAATCGGATGTATATTATGGAACCGAATATGTCTTAAATATCGACCTAATAGCAGATAATTCTGTATTTGAGGGTTTTTACGATTCGCAAATGGAAATTGATCAAAAAGCAGTTCCTTTTACAAATTTATGGGTAACTGATATTTGGGTATCAATTTACAGAGTCATAAATATGGCTAATTTATTGATTGACGATGTAGACGGTATTGACGATCCTGCATTAGATAGAGATAGAGTTTTTGGAGAAGCTCATGCAGTAAGAGCTTTGGCATATTTCGATTTACTCAGAGTTTATGGTGAACATTTTGATACACAATCGAATTATGGAATTCCTCTTTTGATTAGCTCAATTCCAGACAGTGATTTTAACCAGATTCCTGATTTACCTAGAGCGACTGTAGCCGAGACATATGCTCAAATTTTATCTGATTTAAACACAGCGATAGAGTTAACTGAAGGATCAAGTGATACAGGTACTATGAATTATTGGGCAGCATTGAGCTTGCGCGCAAGAGTAAATCTCTACAAAAAAGATTACCAAGCTGCTTGGGACGATGCTAATGAAGTTATCACTAATGGCCCTTTCTTCTTAGAATCTAATCTTGACAACTTGTATTTTACAACGGAAGCATCTAGCGAATCTATCTTTGAAGTTGAATTTAACGATCAGGATCAAAGTGCTTTTAATACTTATACGATTAGAAGAAATGAGTATAACGTAGATATTTCTTTATTAGAATCATTTGAGGAAGGAGATGCGCGAGCCAATTATTTTACAGTAGCACAAGGCCGAGACAAAACCAATAAGTATTCTGATAACACAAATTCAAATAACACAAAAGTTATTCGTTTGGCAGAGCTTTATCTCATTCGATCTGAAGCTGCTACCATGAATAGCAATGACCCAAATACCGGACTAGATGATCTCAATACGATTAGAAATCGTGCTGGTTTAGGTAGTATTACTTCTATTGCTACTCTAGAAGATTATAAAGACATCATTTTAGCCGAAAGGAGAGCAGAGCTAAATTTTGAAGGACATAGATTCTTTGATTTAGTTAGGCTTGATAAGATCGGTGAAGTACTGGATATGGAAGACTTTAGAAAAGTATTTCCAATTCCAAGAACAGAACTACAAGTGTCACCTGCACTTGTTCAAAATCCAGGTTACGAAAGTAACTAGGTTATTATTGAATATTTCTATTAGAACGAAACCCTGATTTGCTATAAATCAGGGTTTTTTTTAAATTAAAAATTAGGTTGCATTCATTATTGAAACAACTTGAATTAAAGGCAATTCAAAAACATTAAGTAATCTTTAGGCTTTTGGAACTTTATTTAATCTTTTTTCAATTTTTCTTTTGATAAGTGTTAAACGCTTCATCAAATCCATGATCTTTTCATCATTTTTTACTTTGTATTCTTCGTTTAACGATAAGATAAGTGATTTTACTTCTCTCGAAGCCAAGATTCTTTCACTTGTAGTTTTGAATTTGAATCTTCTGTTTTCAAATTCGTGGGCTTGCATGTAAACATCCATTTTGTTTGATTTTTGGGGGTTATTAATCAATTCAACCGCTTCCTGATGTCTAGACGTAAAAAAATAGGTGAATTACAATTTAGATTCAATCTTCGGTTAGGATGAAATAAATTAAAGAAATACTTTTTATTTTTCCAAAATATTTTTCAAAAACATCAAAAAAACCCACTTTAAGCTGCATTTTTAACAAAAATTAAAGAATAAAGACCCCTTAATCTGTAAAAAAAAGTTTGTAAAGTCTTGTTGTAGCTTCTTCTAATTCAATTAAACTTAGATTTCTACTTCTTCTTAACGTTTCTTTACAATCAAAATAAATTAAAATTGTAGGCTCTACGAAAACCTGGCAAAAGGCGGATAATTCCATTGCATCGTTCATATCTATTTCACAAAAATCAATCTTTGGAAAAGATTTATTGTATAAAAATTTAATTTTTGGAAGTATAGACTCGCCAACAGAACAACTTGTCGTTGAAAAATAAAAAAGAACCGCAGGTTTTTCTTGAATAATTCGATTGAATTCATCGATTGAAGTAATGCTGCTTCGCGCCATAATATGTACTTTGAACAAAAATACTACAAATCAAGTCACTATTTTTCAATTTGAATCAATTTTAGTTATCAATTAATTGAGAAAAAAGATGCAATTTGGTAGATTAAAAAAACATATTTGGCTAATTTTACCGCAATAAAAATGTCTTATAATGAGTAATGAAATAGAACAAATTAAATGTCTTATCATAGGTTCTGGACCTGCGGGTTATACAGCTGCAATTTACGCAGCTAGAGCAGATATGAAACCCGTTATGTATACAGGGATGCAAATGGGCGGTCAGCTCACAACCACTACCGAAGTAGATAATTTTCCCGGTTACCCCGATGGAGTTGATGGTAATGCTTTAATGGAAGATCTCAAAAAACAAGCAGAAAGATTTGATACAGAAGTTAGATTTGGCGTTGTGACCGGGGTAGAATTTAATAAGAAAGTTGGCGGAATGCACAAAGTGACAGTAGATGGATCTAAGGTTATCGAAGCAAAAACAGTCATTATATCTACTGGTGCTACTGCAAAATATCTCAATATTCCGAGTGAGCAAAAGCTGATTGGAGGAGGCGTAAGTGCTTGTGCTACTTGCGATGGTTTTTTCTACAAAGGTCAAGATGTAGTTGTGGTTGGGGCCGGAGATACTGCTGCAGAAGAAGCGACCTACCTTGCCAATATATGTAAGAAAGTTACTGTTTTAGTGCGGAAAGATTACATGCGTGCATCAAAAGCGATGCAGCACCGTGTAAACAATACGCCAAACATTGAAGTGAAATTTAATACAGAAATTGATGAAGTTTTAGGCGAAAATGTTGTTGAAGGTGTACGTGTTTTCAATAATATTACGAATGAAAAATCTGAAATTCCAGTAACCGGTGTCTTTATTGCTATCGGACATAAACCAAATACCGACATCTTTAAAGGTGTTTTAGAAATGGATGACGTTGGATACTTAATTACAAAAGGAAAGACAACAAAGACTAATTTACCTGGTATTTTCGCTTGTGGAGATGTTCAAGATAAGGAATATAGACAAGCTGTTACCGCTGCAGGTACTGGATGTATGGCTGCATTAGATGCTGAAAGATATCTTGGTTCTTTGATCTAATTGTGGACGATATTAATTATTATAATTAGTAAAGCCCGGTACAACCGGGCTTTCTCTTATAAAAAAAACCGTTGGTCAACAACGGTTTTCTTCAAATCAACACCCCTCAAAATGTTAATTTGGCATTACTACAGTATCAATAGCATGAATAATACCGTTTGAGGCATCAACATCCGCAATGACTACAGTAGAATGGTTTCCTTTTGTATCCATCAGATGTACTTTCCCATCATTCAGTGAGGCCGTTAATGAATCTCCATTCACCGTTTTAATGACAAATTTTCCGTTATTATCATTAATCGCTTTAACAACCTGAGCAGCATCAAACTTGCCGGCTACCACATGGTAAGTAAGGATAGATGTCAAAGCTGCCTTATTTTCTGGTTTCAATAAATACTCTACTGTACCGGCAGGAAGCTTCGCAAAGGCACTATTTACTGGAGCAAATACTGTAAATGGTCCGTTCCCGCTCAATGTTTCAACTAATCCAGCGGCCTTCACAGCTGCAACAAGTGTGGTAAAGTTATCATTACCAATTGCTACACCAACAATGTTAGGTGGAACTTCTGATTTTGAAGGATCGAGCGTACTACGCTCTGACTTTTGACTAACCTTGATTGGGTTTTCGTGCGCAAATGATGAAGTGACAAGACCCAACGATAAGGCTAATGATAAGATAAAATGCTTGGTTTTCATAAGAATAGGTTTTAAATTTATACAAAGATACACCACCTATTCCTTCCAAAATATTATTTTTGTTTAATCTTTTGTTAAATTTATTAAACACTTAGATTGAAACCCATTGGTCTATTCTGAAATAATTTTGCAATTCGTAACGTCCATTTCCAATTTTGCATTTTTAGGAATTCTTATTTTCAACGTATAATTCGCTTTTGGCATTTTATTTCTTTTTTCAATAATTCTTTTAATTTCACGATCTCTTTCTTCTAATTCTAGCTCTCTTTGCGCCATTTCTTTTTCTATTCTTTTTTCATGTGCCTTGATCACATCTCTATGTTGCTCTTCTATTTTTCTTTGAAGTTCCTCTTGTTTTCTCAAAAACTCCTCATTCTCCTTCAACGATTTCTCTATTTTTTTAAACTTTTCCTTATTTTTTTCTTGCCACTCTTTCATGTACGCTTTGTCATTTTGAAATTTTTCAAAATCAAAGAAAATAGTATCAGAATCGAAATCAAATTGAAAATCAAAATCTTCAAACATATCCGTCATTTCAGGTATCATAGGCATCACCAATTCATCTATCATTTCCGGTAACATCACAAATTGTTCTGACATAATCGCCCATTCATCGCCAGGAGCAAAGGCAAATTCATGTTTAGAATTGTGCTTCGACTCAATTTCAATATTATTTCCCGTTTTACTCACATGGATATCCCAACCTTTCATTATTTTATCTTCTTCTTCATTTGAAAAAGGTCCACCAGCTACCACGCCTTCAATTTCCACCTTGTTTTGGTTCCAGCGTTCTATTTGTATTTCTTGATTTACAGCTTTTAAATTTATTTCAGCATTATTTTTAACACTGTAATTCTGAATAGGTAAATTAATTTTCGATTGTTGGGCTGTGATTGAATTGATTAGAAAAATAAATATCAATACGACTAAATTATGCTGTTTTACTTTCATTTGATTTCAATTTATAAAGTTCATTTTTTAATTCTAACATAAGGGTCAAACGTATTTGGAGGTTATCTATTAGCGCATTGATCAAAGTCTCATCAACTTGGTCTTTTTGTAACTTTTGAGATAATCGTTTGTAATCTTGGGTCAGTTCATTTAGTTTCACCAAGTATTTGCTCAATATTTCTTTACCTTCCTCATCAACATCTAAATTGGCGAGTTGAAAATTGATGGCAGTGATATAGTAATTCTCAATTTTTTTTAATTCTGGTGAAAAATCGCCGACAGAAACAAATTTATTGTTTTCTTGCCCCTTTTTAAATTCAGTTCTCGATGAGAATTGATAGAGGCCTAAACTAAATATGAGTACAACAGATGCTGCAACCAAAAAGGGTTTGAAGACCCTTTTACGATGAAATGCACGATCAAGTTTACCTTCAAATTCAATTTTATGATTTTCGGGTAAAACTCTATTTTCGCTATTGTTTCTAATAATTTCCCTTACATCCATAGTTAATTTTCTTTTAATAATTTCAGTAATTTTTCTTTACCTCTAGCTAGTTTGGTTCTGGAATTCACTTCTGATATCATTAAAATTTCAGATATTTCGGAATGATCATAACCCTCTAGTAAATATAGCTTAACCACATGCTTATAACTTTGCGGCAATTCATCGATCGCTCGAATTACTTTCTTATAGGTAGTTTCATCTGGCACTTGCCAATCGTCCTGGTCTATTAGTGTTAAACTGACATTTTCAATCGGTATTTCATCTATTTTTTTTGCCTTCAAAACATCCAAACAAGTATTTACAATAATTCTTTTTAACCAAGCTCCAAATGAGGCTTGATTGTTGAAACTTTCTATATGCGTAAAAGCTTTAATAAAACCATCTTGCATGGCATCTTGAGCTGCAGCCCCCTCGGGTAAATACCTCGCAGCAATATGATACATTGCCGAGCAATATTGATCGTACAATTGCAATTGAGACCTTCGATCGTTTTTCTTGCATTTTTCTACCAGCAAATTGATTTCTGCCGCTTCACTCATTTTTTGTCTGTTCTCTTATAAATACGATGAAGAATAAAGTGTGTTGCACTTTTAGAAATTTTTAACTTTTTAAAAGATACAAACTATAGAAACAAAAAAAGGAGGAAATAAATTCTCCTCCTTTTATCAACTATATTTTCTTAAATTACTCTAGAATTTCTAATTCAAAAATTAAATCTGCATTGGGCGGAATTGCACTTCCTGAGCCCTGCTCTCCATATCCCAAATGAGAAGGAATCAATAGCAACACTTTATCGCCATAGTTCATCTGTAACAAGCCTTCTCTAAACCCAGCTATTAATCTGGCATCCGGACTATAGTCCATAGGAAAAGGTTCATATCCTTGCATATCATCTCTGCGCTTATCGTATTTGCCATTTTTCTTAGCAATTTCACGATTGTTGGAATCAAAAAGATCTCCTGTCTGGAAATATCCTGCGTAAAAAACATTTACTTTGCTGCCAACAGTAGGTTTTTTATCCGAACCTTCTTTAATTTTTATAATTTTTAAACCCGAGGGCATCACAACAGCGGTTGCTTCTTTTTCTTTAACTAAGTTGAGTAATTCAGCTTTTACCCTTTCTTTTGCTGCCTCTTCTTCTTTCTTTTTCTCAATTACGCCCGAGAAATAATCTTCAAATTCTTTTGCCGCATCAAAATTTTCTGCCTCCTTTCCAACTCGAATAATTTCAACTTTCTCGATTACATCATTTTTTTGAATTGTATCTACAACATCCTGCCCAACTACTACATGGCCGAAAACTGAGTGTCTTCCGTCTAAAAATTGGGCCTCTTTAAATGTAATAAAAAACTGGCTCCCGTTAGAATCTGGCCCTCCGTTTGCCATAGATAAAACACCAGCCCTATCATGAGACAATAAAATATTACCCTCGTCATCAACAGGAAATTCATCCTCAAATCTATAACCCGGATCGCCAGTTCCGTTACCTCTTGGGTCGCCGCCTTGCAAAATAAAATCAGGTACTACTCTGTGAAAAATTAATCCGTTGTAAAATGGTTTTCCTTTAAATTCTTCTGCTACAAAAGGGTTGGTTCCTTCTGCCAATGAAACGAAATTGGCCACAGTTATGGGTGTATTGACATATTCCAAATACAATAAAATATCTCCCTTACTTGTTTGAACATCTGCGTATAATCCATCCGATAAATCCGGATATTTAGCTGTTTTACAAGATGAAAGTATAACAACCAACATTAAAAAACTTAATCTTAGCACGTTTTTCATAAATCTAATCACTTTTATTCTTAATAATTTTTTTGAGTTTTACTTTGTAGATAAGAGGTTCATTCGGATTTATACCTTCTGCCCCACTATAACCATAAGCCTTATGAGATGGAAATAGAAAAGTAACCGTTTCACCTTCTTTCATCAGTTTAATTCCGTCCTGTAAACCTGTAATAAGTTCTTGTTTATCTACGATATAAGACTGATCTCCAATCTGGCTTTCATTAAACACAATAGAATCATTTATTCTTTTTACTTCATAGGTAAACAATACTTCATCTCCGGTCTCTGGTAGACTTGCGGTTAAACTATCCTTTTGATTATAGAAATACCAAAAACCAAAATCAGAAGTTATATAATTGTTGACGCTGTCTTTTTGCAGCTTTAGTCGTAGAATTTCCTCTTCTAACTGATTGATCTTTTGATTTCTTTCAATTGATTCTTTCATAAAAGTACTTGTCTTGCGAATAACCGGTTTTCTTGGCTCGGCCTTATTGCAAGAAAAGAGTAACAATACACTAAAAAGTAATATGACAATCCTATTCATGGCAGGCTAATAATGAATCTTTATATTCTGGTAAAATGGCAATAAAATTATCGACAGTATCTTTTAAATTGACATCACTTCTTCCTCCTGCGGCATTGATGTGACCACCTCCGTTAAAATGATCTCGTGCTAATTCGTTTACATTAAAATCTCCTGTTGAACGAAAAGAAATCTTGATAATATTTTGTTGTTTATCTTCGATGAAAATGGCTGCTAACACAACATTAGTGAGTGACAATGCATAATTCACAAAACCCTCTGTATCTCCTTTTTGATAGTTGCATTGTTTTAATTCGTAATTTTTTAATGTGATAAAAGCGGTTCGGTATTCTTTTAGATATACCATATTTTTAAGCGCTTTTCCCAGAAGCTTTAATCGGCTGATAGAATTTTCATGAATTTCTCTATATACTTGCGTATGTTCAACGCCCAAATCCAATAAATCACCAACAATTCTATGGGTATCTCCGTTAGTATTAGAAAATCTGAATGATCCTGTATCTGTAAGAATTCCGGTATAAATACATGTGGATATATCCTTATCTAGATAGTTTTTCCACCCCATCTGAATCGTCCATTGATAAATCAATTGACTTGTAGAACAAATATTTGGATCTACATAACTATATTTGGCATATTGATCTGGATCTTGGTGATGATCTATCATGATATAAACAGGATCTATATCCGACAAAACCTTTTCCATATCCGGGCCAACTCTATTAAGCGCGTTAAAATCTAGTGTAAAAACTATATCTGCTTTTTGTAGAATTTCTTTTGCAATTTCTGTCTGTTCTTCAAAAATCACAATCTGATTTTGCCCAGGCATCCATTTTAAAAAATTGGGACAATCATTTGGAGATACAACTGTTGTATGATGACCTAATTTTTTTAGTAAATGAGATAAAGCAAGACAAGAACCATAGGCATCACCGTCCGGGTTTCTATGCGAAACAATAGCTATGTTTCGCGAGTCTGCGAGCAATTTTTTTACTTCTTCAATTTGCTTTTCATGCATAGGTTGCGAATATACAATAAAAATAAAATTTCATTTAAAAACTCATCGTTTTATGTAATTTTACTCCACCTGAAAATATTGTAGCATGTCTTTGAAAAATTATTTCGCCATTATTTTACTAATTTCTGTAACATCTTGTACATCGCAAAAAAACAAAATTTTTGATTTCATCATTGCCTTTGGATCTTGCAACAACCAATTTTTAGTTAATAATTTATGGAATGAAATTGACAAACATCAACCCAATATTTTTATTTGGGGAGGAGATGTGATTTATTCTGATACCGATAGCCCGGAAATCATGGCTAAAAATTACGACATACTCTTGCAAAATGAGTCCTACAAAATGTTTCGCAAGAAATACGAAATTCTAGGTACTTGGGATGATCACGATTATGGGCAAAATGATGGTGGCTTAAATTATCCCATGAAAGATCAGTCCCAAGAATTGTTTTTAGATTTTTTAGAGGTGCCCGATAACGATCAGCGTAGAGCACAAAAAGGCATTTATTTTTCAGAACAATATCTCGTTCAAGATAAAATAATCAAGGTTATTATTTTGGATACGAGGTACTTCCGATCCGATCTTAAAAAGTCGAGTGATCAAAAAAAAAGATATGTTCCCGCTAAAGGTGGCACTATGCTTGGAGAAAAACAATGGGAATGGTTAGCAAATGAATTGAATAACTCGAATGCTGATTTTCATGTTATTATGAGTAGTGTACAAGTTTGGTCTAACCAACATGGTTTTGAAACTTGGGGAAATATGCCCGATGAGGTTAAAAAATTAGATCTACTTTTAAGCAGCTCAAAGGCCAAAAATATTATCCTATTATCTGGAGATCGTCATATATCTGAGATTTCGGCAAAAAATATTCAAGGGATGAATTACCCGGTAATCGATTTTACGTCAAGTGGCATGACCCATGCATACACCTCATTTACAGGTGAACCAAATCCTTATAGACTGGGTGAAGTTGTATTTCAAAATAGTTTTGGTATACTTCAATTTGACCTTGATAAAAATGAGGTTTTGATGGAAATTCGAGGAGAAAATAACGAACTTTTACAATCGCATTCTCAAAGCTATCCAAAATAAAAAGCAATTTACTTGCTTAGATAAGTAGTTTTCAGGTATTTTTGCACAAAAATTAAAAACTACAAAATGACTACGAACAGAACATTTACCATGTTGAAGCCTGACTCTGTAGAAAAAGGGCATATTGGAGCAATATTAGAAAAAATCAATGCTGCTGGATTTAGAATTGTTGCCATGAAACTAACTCAAATGTCAACCAGAGATGCTGAAACTTTTTACGCTATTCATAAGGAAAGACCTTTTTTTAATGATTTGGTTACCTATATGACTAGAGGACCAATCGTTGCTGCCATTCTTGAAAAAGAAAATGCTGTTGAAGATTTTAGAACTTTAATTGGTGCTACTAATCCTGCTGATGCAGCGGAAGGAACTATTAGAAAATTGTATGCGGCTTCTATTGGTGAAAATGCAGTACATGGTTCTGATAGTGATGAAAATGCTGCCATTGAAGGTGCTTTTCATTTTTCCGGAAGAGAAATGTTTTAGTTTTAAAGATAAACTTATTTTAAAATCCAATGCTTGTGCATTGGATTTTTTATTGATAAAGAATTACTTTTTTACTCAAATTTAGACCGTTCTCGAAACCAACCTTTAACAAAAGGACAGTTCCGGGTTTGAAAGATGCTGTGGAGAATTGAATGTTTTTTTCATTTCCTTCCATCCTACTTAATTCTCTTCCTCCTAAATCAAATAACTCAACCTGCTCTATTGCATAGATGCTTTCCAAAGCTATAAAACCTACATTTTGTTTAATTCGGATTAATTCTTGATCTGACAATTTATCGTCTAAATGAAGTACCGCTGAGGAATTAAATTTGATACTAAAACGATCAAGAATAGTACCCGTTTCAATTTGATGAAAATGATAATCCGATAATTTGAGGTTGTGTTCAACGTTTAATTTGTGGTCTATTAAATAGATTTCTGTTGATCTTAATTCTCCTTCTAACTTTGCCAATCCAAAATATAGATCTTGTTCTACATCAGTTGAAAAACCGACCCGAATTTCTTTACTTTCAAAGTTTTTTTCTACACTTTGTATAGATAACAAGTCATCTCCTGCTAAAGAAAATATCTTTAAACCAGCACCTGGATAGAGCTTCGCGTCATATCCTAAATCATAACCCGAGGTAGCCTCCTCAAAAAAGCCGATCATCATTTCCTTTTTATATTTGTTTTGATCAACAATTTTTAGCCAAACTCTGTCTTTTTCAACTAACCCGTTTTTGCTCAACTCTTCTTTATAGAAATATTGATTATTTCCTGTTAACCGCATACTGTTATCAAATTGTAAATAGTCCGTTTTAATGGCATTTACCATAAAACCTTGTCCTGAACTGATATAAAAGGGTGTAGGTACAGAATTGTATTGACTTCCGGCCAAATTGTATACAATATAATCATTGGAAGAAAAATTACCACCCTGATCTGCGTCTATCTGGTGTGTCCATAAATATATGGCTCCGTCGAATACATTTGAATTAGCCTGAATCAAATTCATTGGATCAATGGCAGATGGATAAGGATTCCCAACCAAATTAAAATCGTTACTCGCTACCCCGGTTCCTGAATTAAAGAAAATTTGTGTTGATATTTTACCGTTGTTAGGTTTTCCATTAAATGTAAAAGTGTTTATTCCAATTTGTTTTCCATCAATAGAATAACCTTTCCCAACTTTCATATTTCCTGATGCAATAAACCAATGCTCATATGCCGTATTTAAATAGATCTGATTTTTCTTTGAAGGATCTAGTTGAAACATTCTATTCTTGTTCACCCCAGAAAATACGGATTGCAGATTTGCGTTTTGAACCGGAGAAGACCAATAAGTTGCATCATAAACGCGTTGTAAATTTGTTGTTTTTTCAATTTTTTTAATTGATCCTGAGATTGAAGCAAAATCGTTATACATCATCAAAGATTCTGTATCTCCAATGGTAAACTGACCATTTGAAACAGTTAAATTCCTATATATTTCTATACTTTGATTGGTGTTATGATCAAAATTTAAATCCTCATCAATAATTAAGTCGCAAGATTTAAAAGGAGTTGAATTATTATACGGACTGGAGATTCTCACTACCCTCGTTCTATCTGGAAAACCATTGATCCAGTTATTGTTCCATATGGATTCTCCACTATAATGAATACCAAGTTTCAAATTTTGATCATTTCTTGCTGAATTTACATCAGACAATGATAATTCTTGCCAATCGGTCAAAGAAAAATCTAAATGCGGACTTATTGATGTACAGTTACTTTTTACTAATGACTTCCCAGGAGCCCAATTTCCATTCTGTTCGCCAACCATATCAATACGATTGGCATAACAAGTATTGTTATTCGATGTTGAAATCACAATTAGTTGATCACTATCAAAAGAAAAAGGTATTGACTTCACTTCATCGATTTGGAATGTTCCCAATTGAATAGCAACATTTGGATTTGAAGAGGTATTTCTATTTCGATTATATCTTGCTAAATAAAAAATATTCGATATCACTCCACCTGAAATGTTCTTAACTTCAACAAAATCGCTATTTCCGTTTTCATAGGTCTGAGTAATCATTAGTTTCCCAAAATTTGCTGGAACTGCGGTCCCTTTTCCCGAAAAATTCATCACAAAAGTACCTTCATCTGGATCATTATCCTCTAGCGTTAAAGTAGCATTGTGTGTAATCTCATTATTCGGAGTATATCTCACTTCAAAGGTTATTGATTCTCCGGGATCTACGTTGTTATTACCACTATGAATCAATTGAAAATTAGAGCTGCCCGTTAAATTCCATTGATTAATTGTTAAAGTAGAATTCCCTTCATTTTTAATTAAAAATTGATTGGTTTTTGAATTTCCGATACCCAAAGTACCCATATATGTGCCATTTTGCTGTGACGGCTGGCTATTATTAATGATCGTTTGACCATTTACCAAATGAACAATTTCAATTTCTGAAGCCAAGCCCACTCCCCTCATGTTAAAATTGTTATTAGAAGTTAGCAATGGTTTTAAATCAACAATAATGTCCTTAACACCATTTGATTGAGGCTGAAACGTAATGGTAAAAGAAAATTCAGACCCCGCTAAAACAAATAAAGGATTTGGCACAGGTGTTAATTGTGATACGACAAACTCATTTTCAGTATAAGGATTCGCAGGATTTCCATTGCTATCGTAAGATTCATAAAGTCGCGGTGTCATAAATGGAAACAACAGAAATTGTTCAACCTTTACTACAATTTTTATAGACTTACTGCTTCCAAATGGAACATCTCCAAAATGTGTGTATGCCCCAGGTTCTGGAAAGTTTGTTCCATCTTCCGGAATCAATAAAATACCATCTTCTTCATAAAAATTAAGTTCTTGCCCAATTGAACTTTGGTAGAAGGTTAAAAACAGAAATAATACTAAACTAATTCTGAGGGTTTTCATAAAAATTGATTACCGTTTAATAACGTAATTAGCGATTGAATATTTTAAGGCAAAAAAGTTTTTATCTAAGCTCATTTTTACAAATAACACTATTTTTGTGGGCAAATGGAAAAAGGCACTTTAATAACAGTAATTGGTCCTACGGCTATTGGAAAAACTGCCATGGCAATCCGGTTGGCAAAACATTTTAAAACTGAAATAATTTCTGCTGATTCAAGACAGTTTTTTAGAGAAATGAATATCGGTACGGCCGTTCCATCAAATGAAGAACTGAATGCAGTACCTCATCATTTTATTCAGAACTTATCAATCCAAGAGGATTATTCTGTAGGAGATTTTGAAAGAGATGCGTTACAAAAACTTGAACAATTATTTAAAAAACATGCCACCGTGGTCATGGTTGGCGGCAGTGGCCTATATGTTGATGCGGTAATCAAAGGATTAGATAACTTTCCTGAAGTTGACCCAAAAATGAGACAGAACTTAAAAAAGCGCTTAGAAGTAGAAGGCATTCATTCTTTACAAAATGAGCTAAAAGTACTAGACCTTGTCAGCTACAATCAAATCGATTTAGATAATCCTCAACGTTTAATAAGGGCATTAGAAGTCTGTTTAGCTAGCGGTAAACCTTATGCCTCTTTCTTATCTAACAATAAAACCCAGAGAGGTTTTAATACCATTAAAGTTGGATTGACTGCTCCGAGAGAAACCGTCTATAATAGAATTAACCAAAGGGTAGAACAAATGTTTGAAAACGGTTTAGTAGAAGAAGCGAGAAAACTATATACATACAGAGAATTAAATGCTTTGCAAACTGTAGGTTATAAAGAACTGTTTTCATATTTTGATGGGCAAATAAATTTAGATTTTGCCATAGATGAAATCAAAAAGAACACCCGCAGATTTGCCAAAAGGCAATATACCTGGTTTAAGAAAGATAAAGAAACAATCTGGTTTGATTATCTAACCAAACTAGATTTAATTATTGATCAAATCGAAAAAGAAATAAAAAATTAGCGTTTACAGACTATTTATAATTTTCATACAGGGATTTGAAAACTTTTTCCATTTCCATTTTTCGATCTGTAGAAGATCCCATATAATGATTATTCATATAGCTAAATATCAATATTTTTCCTCGCTTTGTACGTAAATAACCACTTATACTATGGTTATTGGAAAGTGTTCCTGTTTTTGCAAAAATATACGGTTTTTCGCTTTTGAAATAATTCTTTAAGGTTCCCGATTCACCTCCATTAGGTAGAAATTCAAATAGTTTTTCTGTAGGAATTTCTCGATACATCTTATTCAATAAAACCACGATACTTTCTGGTGTAAATAAATTATATCTGGATAAACCTGAGCCATCAACCCAACGCGGTTTTTGAGGAAGGTCTTTTAAATAGGTGGTCAAAATAGTATCAATCCCCTTTTCAACATTGTACTCACCAGTCCATGACTTACCCACTTGAAGCATTAATTGTTCTGCAATAAAATTATCGCTGATTAACAGCATTTGTTTATAAAGAGTATCATAGGCAACACTATAGAACGGTTTCATCGGTTTACTAAAAGTTGCAGGAACTAGTGTGATCTTTCTTTTTAAAGTATCCCCAAGTATGTCGGCAACCAATTGATTTGAAGTTTTAAACGGAATTGTTCTACCTTTAAAGACATCATCTTTTTTAACGTAAAATTCGTTCGTGAAATAATCTCTTCTCTCATCGGTTTCATCTTTAATCGCTACAGATTTTTTTAGAAAATGCGGCACAGCTGTTATACTCGTATCCTTTTTAGAGAGCTCGACGTAATTGCCGTAAATGGGGAAAAGATTCTTTTCTACCATATAAGCATAAGGATAATCATTCCAAGCCCATCCATTGCCAAAAAATGCTTCGTCTATATGCTTGTCTACGATATAAATATTTTGACTTTTGGAAGATAGATAGGGAATCGTCTTACTTTCGTCAAATCCATAAAGCAATGAAGGATCAGCTGTTCCGGAAATGATAAGAGAGTCTTTATTTTCGTAAACCATTAATCCGGGAACAGAATCCTTAAAGGTTTTATAGGCAGCATAAAATGTGAAAAGTTTCGTATTTGATGCCGGAGTAAAATACTTGTTACCATTTATATTGATCAGGGTTTTATTCTTCTCTGGATCATAAACCACAATTCCTCTAAAAAACTCCTCTTTGGCAGACTGTTCAATGACTTCCTTTTGTAGGCTTTTGTTCACAGAGCAACTGCTTAAAAACATTATAGCTCCAACAATTCCAAAAAATTTTAACGTTTTACTTTTCATCTTTGAATCCAATTAAAAACAATTTCTCTTGCGCTCTTGTAATGGCGGTATATAGCCAACGAAAATATGAAATATCTTGTCCATTTGGCAAATAAGGTTGTTCAATAAAAACATTTTTCCACTGCCCCCCTTGAGATTTATGACAAGTTATGGCATAAGAAAATTTGATCTGCAGCGCATTGAAGTATTTATTTTCTTTTATTGCGAGCATGATCTTATATCTAGATCTATAGCTTGAATAATCTTTTGCCACTTCTTGATACAACTGATTAGACTGTTCAAAGGTAAGAGAAGGTGTTTCGCTTTTTAAAGTATCCAGAATAACAACTGTATCAAATGGAGGTTCTTTTGGATAATCAATCATTCTCAACTTTATTTCAGCAAATCTAAAGCCATATAGATCAATATATTTATAGATTTCCATCACCTCACAAATATCTCCGTTGGCAATAAAACTCACTTCTTTTGAATCTTGAAGCCAATAATAATTATTCTTTACAACCATTAAATGGTCACCTGTGGCAATTTCAGCATCCCTGTCTAAAATCCGAGCTCTGATTTGCTCGTTGTAACTATTTGCCCTTTTATTAGACCTAACAATTAAACAGGTATCTTCTATGCCAGGAACGGAATAAGAAGACATAAATGCATCAAGTATATCATCTCCTGTTTGCAAATTAATGATATCTGGAAAATTTAAGTTAAACTGAAACGGTTTAAAAAAATCCTCCTCCATCGCCAGTCTTAAAGCAGTTGCGTTGAGTAAAATTCCAGAAGATGCATCTTGTCTCGTTACTTCAGTTAGTTCAGTTTCATAGATACGTTTATTAAATTTCAAATTGAGTAAGCCTGCATTTAACGCAGGACTTTCTTCAATATGTACAGGTGGCAATTGAGCTGTATCTCCAATTAAGACTAATTTACAATTCTTTCCCTGGTCTATAAAAGTCATCAAATCATCAAGTAAAGATCCATTTTCCCACAATTTAGATTCTGCCATCTCATCTGGAATCATCGATGCTTCATCTACGATAAAAACAGTGTTGCTATGCTTATTTTTTTGTAAAGTAAAGCTAACTCCACCCCCTTTCCCCTTTTTGGGATAGTAAATCTTCTTATGAATTGTAAAAGCTTCTTTACCCGAATAATTGGTAATTACCTTAGCAGCTCGGCCTGTTGGTGCTAATAAAACGGATTGTTTATAAGCAAAAGGAAGCGTTTTTACCAAGGATGAAATAATCGTTGTTTTCCCTGTCCCAGCAAATCCTTTAAGTAAAAAAATAGATTCATTTTTATCTTTTATAAAATCTGCCAATAATCTTAATGTTTCGTCCTGAAGCGAAGTAGGTTCATAGGGGAACCTTTGGCTCAATTTAAAATATATTTCTTCTGCATTTAATACCATGAAACAAATTAAAGAAAAATGCTTCAATAACCTGTAGTTATATGCTAGCTATCATTTACAAACAATTGTATATCAAAGTACTAAAAACGGTAATAATTACCTACTAATGAAGCCTTTGTAAAATACCATTTAAAACTAAATAATTTCTTTTATCATAAAATATTTTTTGTAGATTTGCCTTTGACCGTATAAATAAAAAAATTAAAAAATGACTTCAGTTTTTATTATTATTGTTGCAATCATTGTCGTTTCGTTGTTAGCGATTTTAATTGTAAATGTAATTCCTCACAAATTAAAACCTTTACTTTCTATTGTTCTTTGGGCTGCCATAATTTTCTTGGGATACAAAATTTATAGTTCAATTATGACGCCAATTAATTTCAATAAACAAAAGCAAGTTAGGTATGCGAAAGTGATAAACAATTTGAAAATGATCAGAGATGCAGAATTGGCGTATGCAGAAGTAAACAGAAGGTTTACAGATAATAAACCAGCATTGATTTCATTTATTGATACTGCCCAATTTGCCATTACAGAGGTTAAAAACGTAGTAGTGACTGAGCAAAGAGGTAGAATTACGGTCGATGTAGAAAAAAGAGTTGTAGACACCATAGGCTACAAGCCTGTTAAGAGCAGCTTCGAAGGAAGAGATTATAAGAACATGTTTAAAGTTCCTGGCACTGATAAAGAATTTGATCTAAAAGTGGGTAGCATAGAAAAAGTAACCGGTGTTAAAACTCCTGTGTTTGAAGTAAAAGTGGACAAGGCGATTGTTTTGGATGGAATGGACAAGGATCTAATCCGTCAAGAAAAAGAAGCTTTAGGTGGAATTAATGTTCCTGGTGAATACATTCAAGTAGGCTCTTTAAGCGAAGTAAATTCAAATGGAAACTGGCCTCCTTCTTATGATGGTAAAAAAGAAGATACAGATATCTAGAGGTTCTATAGACCCAACTAAAATAGACAACTTACAATTATCCATCCAAATCAGTTTGGATGGATTTTCTTTTTGTACCTTAAATAAGGTAACTAATACAGTTGACTTACTTTCTTATGTTCCGTTTTCTGAGCCATCCGTAAATCCTGAAAAACACCTGGATAATGTTATAACGGCTTTTAATAATGAATCAGCTTTACAGTTTAAATATAGTAATGTAAATATTTGCCATACCAATAATTTATCTACCATTGTGCCGCGAGAACTTTTTAATGAACATAATTTAAAAGGATATCTGAAGTATAATCTCAAGGTATACGAAAATGATTTTATTGCATATGATAAAATTTCAACGCACGAAATGATTAATGTATACGTGCCTTTTGTAAATATTAATAATTTTTTCATCGATAAATTTGGAGAATTTGAGTACAAGCATAGCACAACCATTTTTCTACAAAACATTTTAAATGTGTACAAATTGAGTGAAAAACCTCACTTTTTCGCCCATATTCATGGAAATCAACTCGATTTAATCGCCATTGCAAATAACCAGCTTCAATTATCGAATAGCTTTACTTTTCAGAATAAAACAGATTTTATTTACTACTTGTTATTTTGTGCAGAGCAATTAAGATTTAATCCGGAATACTTAGAACTTGTCTTTCTGGGAGAAGTCATTGAAAATGATTCATTATATAACATTGCTTATAAGTACATTAAAAATGTATCTTTCCTAGAAAATAGAAGCCCATACAATTATTCAGACGCATTTAATGATGATATAAAAAGGCAATATTTTCTTCTGTTACACCAAAACTAATGCGCATCATCTCGGGGAAATATAAAGGTAGAAAACTGGTCGCTCCAAAAAAGTTACCGGTTAGACCAACCACAGATATGGCCAAAGAGGCGCTTTTTAATATGCTCTATAATCGCTATGAATTCGATGAAATAAGTGTCTGTGATCTTTTTGCAGGTACCGGAAATATTAGCTTTGAATTTGCCTCTCGCGGTACAAAACGAGTAACTTCTGTTGATCAGCATGCCGGTTGTATTCTCTATATAAATAAAATTGACAATGAACTGAATCTTAATTTAACTATCATCAAAAGTGATGTCTTTCGGTTCTTAGACAAAACACATCAAACTTTTGATGTAATTTTTGCAGATCCACCTTATGATATTGGGCAAGAGGAATTCCAAAAATTAGTCCTCTTAATTCTCGAAAAAAAAATGTTGAAGGATGGAGGACTTTTAATTGTTGAGCATTCTTCTCAAACCGACCTATCTGCAATGCCTCACTTTGAACTGCTTAAAAAATATGGAAGTAATTGTTTTAGTTTTTTTTCTGATACCGTTGAGGAATCAATCTAACCACTGTTTAAATTTTTTCACTTTTTCTCTGCTAACAATTAAATCATCCTCATCTACACTATGTAGACGAATTTGAATTCTGCTATTCGTATAAGACACCATATCTTCAATGGCATCCATACTAATAATATACTTTCTATTGATTCTGAAAAAAAGGTTAGGATTAAGTTCATCTTCCAACTGATCCAAAGTTGGCTCTACCAGATAATCTCTGTTATCAATGGTCTTAAAATAAGTCCCTCGATTCTCTGAATAAAAGCAACATATTTTACTTACTGGTATCATTTTTAAATGTTGGCCGATTTTAATAATGAATCGTTTTTTAAACTTTTTCTCCTCATTAAGCTTGAGTGCCTCTCTAATCTTTTCTATATTAAGTTTAAGAGGATTGGCATTTACCCAGTTTTGGTGAAATTTTTCTACAGCCAATCTCAATTCATCTTCGTCTATTGGTTTTAGTAAGTAATCAACGCTATTCAACTTAAAGGCCTTCAATGCATATTCATCATAGGCTGTTGTAAAAATAATCGGGCTATCAACATCAACTTCATCAAATATTTCAAAAGCCAATCCGTCAGAAAGCTGAATGTCTAATAGTATAAGATCGGGATTATTATTATTTAAAAACCAATCAACCGCTTCACTCACAGAATGAAGCATCATGTCTACTTGTAAGTCAAGGTTTTCAATCATCCTGGCCAACCTTCTAGCTGCAGGCTTTTCATCTTCAATAATTACTATTTTCAAAACACAGCTATTTTATTCCCAAAATTCACTTTTATCTTTGTCCATCAACTCCTTTATCTTTTTTTCTTCCCATTTCTTACCAAAAAGGAGATTTTTTCCAAACACGTGGTAGCCATGAAAAAAAAGTCCAATTCCCCAAAAAATAGCCGTTGAAAATGTCCAAAAATTTAGCTGATCAAAACCTACAGAGCTTAAAATTCCATAAACAATAAATGCGTTCACAATGATATAAACAATTAAATGTATATAAAATCCTTTAATTTCTTCAACCTGTTTTTGTGCTTCTAAATATCGATCAATTTTATTTCTATCTTCCATGAGTTTAGAGTTTTTAAATTATTGCCAAAGCGTTTTGTCTTCTTCATCCATGATTTCTTTGATCTTTCTTTCCTCCCAGCCTCTTCCAAAAATA
This sequence comes from Namhaeicola litoreus, assembly GCF_042679565.1. Classification (NCBI taxonomy): domain Bacteria; kingdom Pseudomonadati; phylum Bacteroidota; class Flavobacteriia; order Flavobacteriales; family Flavobacteriaceae; genus Namhaeicola; species Namhaeicola litoreus. Next base: position 1,349,298 of record NZ_JBHTMY010000003.1, read on the forward strand.
GGATTTCCAAAGGCAGAAAAACCTTGAAAAACTAATCCGATACCCCAGCCGAAAATAGGAAACCAAAACCATTGGATAGTAAAAGGCGTGAATCTATAATAAATAAAAATTAAAAAAGGTATAACAATAATGTATGAGATTAAACTGGCATAAAACCCTTTAATTTCCTCAACCTTTTGTTTGGCTCTTAAATACTTACTTTCTAAAATTTTGTGATCTGTACTCATCGTTTTAATTTTTTGCGTTAATAATGGTAGGGTTACTTTAAATGTTCTATTCTTATCTTCTACAATAAATGGCCGCTTCGTAATAAGCGCATAGCGGTCTTTAATATTACTTAAGCCAATTTTTGTACTCTTTCCCACATTGTCCTTTTTATTTAAATTGTTCTCTACTAATAAATTACCCTCTTCTTCATAAATTTTAACTTTTAAAGGGAACTCGCTGCTAATAACATTGTGTTTTACTGCGTTCTCTAAAAGAATTTGTAAGGATAGTGGTACAATTTTCAATTCACTATTAGAAATCTCTTCTGGAATTTCATAAACAACAGCATCTTCAAACCTCATTTTAAGGAGATCCATATAGGTTTTTGCAAAATCTAATTCTTCGTTTAAAGGGATTAAATCCTTATTTTTTTGTTCTAATACATAGCGGTATACTTTTGATAATTTAGTAGTAAATCTTTCTGCTAATACAGGATTTTCTCCTATTAAGGATGTCAACACATTTAGACTATTGAACAAAAAATGCGGATCTAATTGACTTTTGAGCGATTCGTATTTGGCCGTCTCCGTTTTTGCCACAACCTGAGATTCTGTAACTTTTTTTTCTGAAGAGGCTTTGTAAAAATAAAAAATATAAAAAAGTAAAGTGACAATTAGGGTTATATTGATACCGAAATAAAAATATCCTTTTGAATTAACCAGAAAAGATTCTGGCGCCTCACCGAAAAAGAACACCCTTACTATAAATCTTAAAACTACCAAAACTAAAAGCGTGACCAAGAGAGAACCTGAAAAACCGAAAATAATATGCTTTTTTAAATTTTCAGATCCTTTAAAATTTCTCGAGATAAATCCAAAATAGAATCGATGCGAGAAATACATGATCAAGGAATACAATTCATATATCGCTAAAGACTTCAGCAATACTGCAAGGGGTTGCGCAAAACCATTTTGTTGAAGTGAGGTTCCCAACAAAAAAACGGCAAATCCGATAAGTAAAATAATTAATCCTGATTTTAACCAAGCTTTCATAAATTCAATCCTTTAATTCAAATGTAATGCCTTTATCCTTAATTTCCTGAATTTCGCAACTTCCAATTGAGTATGTACCTGATGCGATTATATTTTCATCACAAAGACAATCTGGCATTTGCTTTGGAGCTTGCGCTTGTGTAACAAATGAAATGAGATAAGCTACAATTACTACAACATATTTTATCATAATTCAAATCTATAAGTGGTTTGACATTTTATTAAAACAAAGATGATTGTTAATAATAAGCAGCAAAAAATAAATTGGCTGAATTGTCAATAATCGTGATTGAATTGTTCTAATCATAAATAATAGAGGCATGAATTGTAACAAAAACAGTATTTTTAACACTAATCATTAAACGTTTTTTGGGTGGATAAAAATTTAGAAAATAAATTTTTGGAAGAGCTGGATAATCATCAAAACATCATTCATAAGGTTTGTAGAACTTATACGAATAATGAGTCGGCACACAAAGATCTTTTCCAGGAAATAACCATTCAGTTATGGAAAGCCTATCCCAAATTTAGAGGGGAATCAAAGTTTAGTACTTGGATGTACCGAGTCGCTTTTAATACTGCGATTTCACTTTATAGAAAAAATAAACGAGATATAGATACCGGGCCAATATTTGACAATATGAAAGAGCTCGAATACAAAGAGTACAATGATGAACAAGACAAGCAATTAGATTTATTGTACAAAGCAATTCATAGTTTAAATGATATAGAAAAAGCCTTAGCACTAATGTATTTAGAGGATAAAAGTTATAATGAAATTGCAAGTACTTTAGGGATCACTGAGATTAATGCTAGAGTGAAAATGAACAGAACAAAAACCAAGTTAAAAAATATTCTTAATCCATAATAAATGGCTCAACTAGAGAATTTAAAAGATATTTGGAAAAACCAGGAAGAAGAAAAAATTAGGTTTTCCAAAGAAGATATATTTAAAATGATGCATCAAAAGTCATCATCGGTTGTGAAATGGATTTTAGCTTTGAGTATTTTAGAGTTCATTTTGCCTTTGCCTAATATCTTCCTATTCTTCACAGGTCATAAGTCAGACAACAGTTTTATAGAAAAATACGATTTGAACGGTATGCTAAATTTTTATTACATAGCACACGTGCTAATTATTTTAGGTTTTATTTATTGTTTTTTTAAAAATTATAAAAGCATTTCTGCAGATACAAGTGTTAAAAGTTTGATGGATGATATTCTTAATACGCGAAAAACCGTTAAGAACTATATTTACTATAACATTTTAATGGCGGCTATTATCGGTTTTCACATGTTCTACAAAGTTTTTACCTCCTCATCCTTTAAAGAATCTTTACCGGAAAACACTAATATGCTCGTGATATGGATGTTGTCAATCTTAATGTTCTTTATTGTTTTAGCGGTATTTTGGTTAATTTACCGGTTGGTTTATGGATTTTTCTTAAAGAAATTACTACGCAATTACAATGAATTAGGTCAGGTCGACTAATCTAGTTCAAACATATCAAGACTTCCTTTTCCTTCTCTCACCACTTCTATTTCCTCTGTTGTAAGATCGATAACTGTTGAAGGAATATTTCCACCATAGCCACCATCAATCACTATGTCTACATGGTTCTGCCATTTTTCGAAAATCAGTTCCGGATCTGTTGTATATTCCAACAAATCATCCTCGTCATAAATTGAGGTAGAAACAATGGGATTTCCTAACTGCTTAACAATTTCACGTATGATATTGTTGTCAGGAATTCTGATTCCCACAGTTTTTTTCTTTTTAAAAACTTTTGGTAAATTATTATTACCGTGTAGGATAAAAGTGTAGGGTCCAGGTAATGAGCTTTTTAAAAGTTTATATGTTGGCGTATCAACTTGTTTTGAATAATCCGATAAATTACTCAAATCGTAACAAATAAATGATAAGTTCGCCTTGGTTAAATTAATACCCTTTAAACGAGCTACTTTTTCCATGGCCTGACTGTTGGTAATATCGCAACCCAAACCATAAACAGTATCCGTTGGGTAAATGATTAATCCACCTCTTTTTAACACCTCAACTACTTTTGCTACTTGCTTAGGATTTGGGTTTTCGTTATAAAGTTTTACGAGCTCGGCCATGAGATCAACTATTTATTCATCTACCAATCTGAATCCCTCTCCATGAATATTAACAATTTCAACTTTGTCATCAGGTTTTAAATATTTTCTCAACTTTGCGATATACACGTCCATACTTCGACTTGTAAAATAATTGTCATCTCTCCATATTTTGGTTAGCGCCAATTCTCTTGGTAATAAATCATTTTTATATAAAACCAGAAGTTTGAGTAATTTATTTTCTTTTGGAGATAATTTTCTAGCTGGTTCGCCTTGAAAAGATAATTGCCTTAATTTTGAGTCAAAATGAAACTTACCCACTTCAAATTCAAACTGATTCTCTTCTTCGCTAGTTTCATTTTCTTTCCTTTGCAAGATCGCTTTAATTTTATACAATAAAACCTCACTGTCAAAAGGTTTATTGAGATAATCATCTGCGCCAGACTGATAACCTTTAACCACATCTTCTTTCATTGTTTTCGCAGTGAGAAAAATAATTGGAATATCTACATTAGATGATCTTATCTCTTTTGCTAAAGTAAATCCATCTTTTTTTGGCATCATAACATCTAGTATACAAATATCAAATTCGCCATTTTTAAATGTTATTAACCCTTCTAAGCCATCTTTGGCATGTGTTACATTATAATCATTTAACGATAAATAATCTTTAAGTACTGTTCCGAAATTCGGATCGTCTTCAACAAGTAAAATTCTTTTATTTGCCATAATAAGGAGTGTTAGATTAATGGTAATTTTATGGTAAAGGTACTCCCCTTACCCTTTTCACTTTCTACAAATACAGCACCTTGGTGCAAATTTGTAATACTTTTAACATAGGCTAAGCCTAATCCATGACCTTTAACATCATGTATATTTCCGCTTTGTTCGCGGTAAAATTTATCAAATATTTTCTTCTGTACATTTCTATTCATTCCAATACCATTATCACTGATTTTGATTAGAATAAAATTCCCAATATTCTCTGTAGTGACATCTATTATTGGTGCATTATTAGAGTACTTAATCGCATTGTCTAAAATGTTAACAATAACATTAGTAAAGTGGAATTTACTCGCTAAAATTTCACTTCTGGTAGCTCTGAATTCTTTATTGATTTTTCCATCTTTATTTATAACGATCAAGTTGACATGTTTCAAAGCGTCATCAATGATATCATGTATATCGAGTACACTTTTGGTAATGTCTAACTGATTCTTTTCAAGTTTTGAGATTCTTAGTACATTTTCTACCTGAGCATGCATTCTTTTATTTTCTTCTCTAATCATTTCAGCATAACGCTTTACTTTTTCTTGGTCGTTAATTATTTTTGGATTATTGATCGCATCAATTGCTAAATTGATCGTAGCGATTGGTGTTTTAAACTCATGCGTCATATTGTTGATAAAATCCGTTTTAATTTCAGAGATCTTTTTCTGCTTTAACATTTGGTAAAGCGAACTGGCAAATACAAAAATGATCGCCAAAATAAAAAGAGCCGCCAAAAGTAAGTTTCTCGTAATTGTTGATAGAATATATCCTTTTTTATCGGGAAAACTCACAAACAATTTATAATCACTATAGCCTTCGTTGTCAATAAATAAAGGAACTTCGTAACTACTTCCTGTGGTCATCTCAAAATTATCCGATTTGACCCTGGTTATTAAATCTTCGCTAAAAACTGCGTATTCAAATGGTGTGTTAATATTTCTCGTACGCAATTCATTATCCAGATTAAGCCTTATCTCATTATCTGTGATCCTATCATTGATAGGTACACGAGCATTGATCGCATCAAAATACTCTTCAAGTACCAGTTTATCATACTTATCTAACTTTCCAACTTTTACAATTCTTTCTTCCGGACTTAACTCAGCAAAATCTTTCGATTTAAACTCTAACCTTTTTACCTCCGTTTCCTGCTCACTTATAATCGTTTTAAAATCAAATGATTCATCCTCTAAAGGACTAATCTGTGTTCTGTAACTATTTTCTAGAACTCTTTGTCTGTAAGTAAAAATTTCATTTCTACTCGTATCTATTTGTTGGTAAAAAAAATCTTTAACTCCTCTCTCTTCCAATTTTGTTAAACTGTCCAAAATTGGTGCAAATCTCGTTACATCATCTGTAAATTCACGCTTTTGAATGTTTTCAGAAACTTTTGCAAGCGCGTATTTAACACTCGTTGAAAACTGTTCTTCCTTTACCTCTACCGTACTTTTTATCCAATATATTTGAACAGCAATAATACCGATTAAGGCTACTCCCATACATATAATTAAAAGTACGAATATTTTTCTACTCATTTTAACAAATTTAGATTAACTCTAGCATATTAAAATTAATTTAACATTTGTTAACACTAATTGAAATTAAATTAACAACTGTAAAATAAGATCTAACTATTATGTTGAGAGTAAGATTGATAACACTTCATTGACTCTCTTTTCAGTTTCGAGGATATCAATGTTTTCAATAACAAAATCAGCACGTGGAAATTTATCCTTATCGCTTAATTGATTATTCATTCTGGATTCTATTTCTTTCTGAGAACTATGATCTCTTTTTTTTAATCTATCAATGCGCAATTCCTTTGGGGCTGTGACCAATATTACCGCATCAAAAAAATCTTCCTTCTCATTTTCAAATATCAAAGCACTTTCCTGCATGACGATTTCTGCATTCTGCCTAGAAATCCATTTTTCAAAATCAAATGCCACGGCTGGGTGTACAAGAGCATTTAATTGAGATAACAATTCCGAATTATTGAACACAAGTCTCGCTAAATATGTTCTGTTTAGGTTTCCAGACTCAAAAACCTTTTCACCAAAGAGATCGATCAAACCTTGTTGAACCTCTTTAGATTCTTGCATAATTCTCTTTGCTTCAGTGTCGGAAAAATAAACGGGCACACCTAAGTCTTGGAACATTTTAGCTACAGTAGATTTGCCGCTACCAATACCACCGGTTAAACCAACTACCTTCACCTTACTTACTTTTGATTAAAAACTCAACTTTTTCTGGTACTATTCTCACAGATGAAATAAAATCTGGCATCTTTATCACCTTTGGAATTAAATAATCCAAATTATTCTTTTCTGAATGCTCGTAATCACAGATAATTTCAAACCCTTCTTTAAGCACCTTGTTATAATTCTCTAATGATACTTGAAAAATCAATTTTAACTCTTTCGGGTAAGTGCTTATAATTGCTTTAGAAGGCACATTAATGACCTTATAGCTCATATCAAAACTACCTTCAGTGAATTTTTCTACTTGAGCTTTTACTTTAATTTTAGAGGGTTCAATTTCGACATTTGGCCCAGGAGAAACAACCATAATTTCGGCCTCAAAACTTTCAGAAACATTATCCATCACAAAGGGTTTTACTTTAACTTCATTGATCGTATCGATCACTCCTTCCGGTCCAGAAATTGTCACCTCTTTAGGAGAAAATTTCAATTCTTCAGACAGACCATATCCTATTTTGTATTGAATTTCGATTTTAGGATTCACACTTATTTTCTTGAATTTTTTTACACCGAATTCAAAGAATAAGGTATCAGGTCTAATCTTTAAAACATCCGTTTCTCCGCTAAATTGAGACTGAATGAAATTAATATTGTTAGAGCTTACAGAATAATAGGATTGTTTATTTTTCCTCTTCAATTCTTTTAATGAATACTGAATTTTCTTATTCCTGTACTTGTGCTTCAACAAATTAAAACCAATAGACTTAACAGTGAGTACAAGGGTTTCGTCAGATTTACTTTGTAATTGCATTTTACTTGGAAGATCTACAAATTCAACAGAAAATTCAACATCTGTGATATAACTTTTAGACAAATTAATCAAAAACCAAAAAAAGAGAGATAATCCTAAAAACAACAAAAACATCCGTAGTTTTTTATTGTTCTGAAGTGAATCGGTTGATTTATTTGATTTTTTTGTGTCCAACTAATTTTTCGTTAAAGATAAAAAAAAGAGTTCAGCTTTCGCTGAACTCTTTACGCTTCTATGATCCGTTTTTAATTAAGACTTGCTGTTTTCTGGGGTCAAATATCTTTTGCTCATTTCCATAGAAATAGCAGATCTTTCAAATTTTATTTTTCCCGCTCCAGTTTCGATGGTACAAGTGTTATCGGCATCATTTAAATCTACCACTTTGCCATGAATACCACTTGTGGTAACTACTTTGGCACCTCTTGTAATTGAACTTTGAAACTTTTTCTCCATTTTTTGTTTTTTCATTTGTGGTCTAATCATAAATAAATAGATCACTAAAAACATTAAAGGAATTAAAATAATATTTCCTATTCCACCGCTTCCCGACTGTAATATAATTGCGTTTATCATCTTGTGTATTAAATTTATGAGGCTTTTGGAGTTACTTGTGCTTTAATAAACACTTTTTCAACTCCATTTAATGTATTCGTTGTTAATGTTATTTCTTTCATTTGTTTATTAGGCTTTCCCGCAGAATTAAATTTCACCTTAATAATTCCACTCTCTCCGGGTAAAATGGGTTGTTTAGGATATTCCGGAACAGTACATCCGCAACTCGCCTTAGCAGAATAGATGATTAACTCGTTTTTGCCTGTATTTTTAAAATCGAAAGTAGTTTCTACAACATCACCTTCATTAATGGTTCCAAAATCATGCTCAGAACGATCGAAATTGATGATGGGCGATTCATTTTTAATGGAGTAATCTCTTTGCTGAGCAGCCTCGGCATTTTCTTTGTTTATTTTTGCAGTAGGATCTTCTTTACAACTTAACAATACCAACCCTACAACAAATAAAATAGCTGTTTTTTTAAACGACATAATTCAAAATTTTTCGTCAAATATAAGGATAATTACAACAATCCACGACCGATTTTCTTCACCTTGTCTTGCTGCTGATAATCCTTCAAAATCTTATCGAGAACTCCATTAATGAAGAAGCTACTATTGGCAGTAGAATAATCCTTTGAAATTTCAATATATTCATTGATACTCACTTTTGTTGGAATAGAAGGAAATTTCATGAATTCTGTAATGGCCATTTTTATCAATATCATATCCAATTCAGCAATTCGCTCATTATCCCAATTGGGTGTTTTAGCATCTATATCATCATCATATTCTTTATGATTCAAAACTGTTTTTCTAAAAAGATCTAACATGAATACCCGATCTTCATCTTCAATATCCAACGTTGAAACACCTAATGCACTTCCCTTTTTGATATTCTTGATCATTTTAACGATCCAGGTATTGACATAAGGTAAATCATCTACCCAACCCAAATGCTCACTTTCGTAATAATCGTTGAGCTTTTCATTTGGTGCAACAATTGTTTTAAAAATTTCTAAAATAAAATCTTTATCTTCTTTTAACCCAGATTTGGGCAAATTGATATACTTCTTGTACAAGTCGCTTTGTTGAATTTCATCCCAAATTAAACGTACGAACTCTCTATCATTAGACCAGTTTGTAATTTTGTTACGTTCGATATGATTTTTTAACGAGACATCGTTTTCAATCAACGCGATGACCTTATTGTGAATAAAGTTTAAATTAGGGTTCTTATCTTCAGCAGTAGCCAGGTATTTTTTCTTCCTGATTTCCAAATGTTCTTGGGCCATATTTTTTATAGCCACCAATAAATCAAGTTGAAGTGCAAATAGATCGAATGTTTTATCTACACTATTTGAAAGAAATTTTTCTTCCTTGGTAAGGTTATTGCTTCCTGATTGTAAAAAGGCATATACAGATTGCATCACCTTGATTCGAATATGTCTTCTATTCACCATAACTTAAAGATCGTATCATTAAAAAGGTTTGCAAAGATATTGCTTTTTGTGCTATTTTTTTTAATTTATTAGAACTTCAAATTAATTTAAACGGTTTGGGTTAAATGACCCATTGTTTGTTTGTGTTTATTTTTGCGAACAATTTGAAGTTAATTTTGTACTGAAACCTTTATCTTCGTTGACGGAAAATCCTACGATTATTCATGAAGAACCTGAAACACCTAAATAAATACTTTTATAAATATCGCTATCGCCTCATTATTGGTGTACTTATTACAGCAATTGCAAAGATCTTTGCACTACAGGTGCCGCAACTCATCAGGCAATCGCTCAATGTAGTCGAAGATTATAATAAAGATATCATTAGTGATTTGGCGTCAGTTAAACACGAACTTTTTCTCAATATTCTGCTTATTATAGGTGCAGCAATTCTATCTGGTTTTTTCACCTTTTTAATGCGACAAACCTTAATAGTGATGTCGAGATTGATTGAATTTGATTTAAAAAATGAAATTTACAACCAATACCAGAATCTTTCACAAACCTTTTATAAAAAAAATAGAACTGGTGATTTAATGAACAGAATAAGTGAAGATGTAGGTAATGTTAGAATGTATTGTGGACCGGCAATAATGTACACCATGAACATGCTTGTTTTATTTATTATTGCTTTAACAAAAATGTTTCAAATTGATGCAAAACTCACTTTTTATACTTTACTACCCTTCCCTATTCTCTCAGCATTAATCTATTTTCTAAGTAAGACAATTAATAAAAGAAGCAATATTGTTCAACAGTACCTTTCTAAACTAACTACTTTTGCACAAGAGTTTTTTTCTGGTATTAATGTAGTGAAAGCCTATAGCATAGAATCTCAAACATCTTCAGATTTTAGTGTTTTAGCCACGATTAAAAAAGAAAAAAACATTTCACTATATAAAGCACAAGCCTTATTTTTTCCATCAATGGTTCTTTTAATTGGGATTAGCAACATTTTAGTGATTTATATTGGTGGGCAACAGTACATCAGCGGAGAAATTGATAATATTGGAATTATTGCGGAATTTATTATTTATATCAATATGTTGACATGGCCCGTCGCTGTGGTCGGTTGGGTAACTTCTATCGTTCAACAAGCAGAAGTGAGTCAGCAAAGAATTAACGAATTTTTAGAAGAAAAACCCGATATCCAAAATTTACAAACAAACCCTACAGAAATCCACGGAAATATTCGGTTCGAAAATGTATACTTTACTTATGAAGATACCAAAATCGAAGCATTGCATAACATCAGCTTTGAAGTTGATAAGGGTAGAACATTGGCTATTTTAGGCAAGACTGGATCAGGTAAAACCACGATTATTAATTTAATCGCCAGGTTGTTCGACACGAACCAAGGAACAATATTAATAGACGGAACACCTATTAAAAATGTAAATTTACACGATTTAAGAGATAGCATAGGTTTTGTACCACAAGATGCCTTTTTGTTTTCAGATACCATAAGAAATAATATAAAAATTGGAAATGAAAATGCTTCAGAAGAAGAGGTTATTGAAGCGGCCAAAAATGCCTATATTCACCATAATATCATTGAATTTAACAAGAAATACGACACTTTTGTTGGCGAAAGAGGTGTCACTCTTTCGGGTGGACAGAAACAAAGAATATCAATTGCAAGAGCCCTGATATCAAATCCTAAAATTTTAATTTTTGATGATTGCCTTTCGGCAGTAGATACTGAAACAGAGGAAATTATACTTGGAAATCTCGAGAAAGCAAGACAAGGTAAAACCACTATAATTGTGAGCCATAGAACTTCATCAGTTAAAAATGCTGATCAGATCATAGTCCTTGAAGCAGGAAAGATTGTACAAACTGGCACACACAATATGTTAATTAATGAAAAAGGGTACTACCAAGATATATATAATCAGCAACTTGAAGAGGAAGCATCAGACAAGGATTAACAAGCCAAAAAAAAATAATATTTTATTGCTTAGTTCCTTTAATTTTATAGATTTGTCTAAACATATTATTATAATTAATTGAAAGAGATTATGAGCGAAAAAGAGTTTATTGAGCAGGATGAAATTTTTTCTCAAGTTTTAAGGGCCGGTAGAAGAACTTATTTTTTTGATGTAAGAGAAACAAAAGCAGGGGATTACTATTTGACGATTACTGAGAGTAAAAAATTCACCCATGATGATGGTTCATTTCATTATAAAAAACATAAAATTTACTTATACAAAGAAGATTTTGACGTGTTTAATGAAATGTTACAGAAATCTACAGGATATATCGTAGAAGAAAAAGGCGAAGAAGTTATTTCTGAAAGACATCAAAAAGATTTTAACAAAACAAATGAAGAAGAAGTAAATAATTCAACCGAAGAAAAACCTTCAGGTAGTTTTACAGACATAAGTTTTGAAGATATATAAATAAAAAAAGCTGCTATGAGCAGCTTTTTTTATTTATTCTTGTTTCAGTAGTGTGGGTGTTTTCGGATACAATTGCTTAAATAAACCTTTATTGAGTAAATTTAATACAGCCACTTTATCTGTGGTCTTCACCAAAAAAGATAGGTTGTAATTGCTCCCTCCATAAGATATCATTCTGATGGGAATATTTTCAAGCGTACTAAAAATAGCTCCAGTTATTCCTTTTTTGTTTTGTGCAATATTTCCTGCAATACAAATTATGCTCAAATCTGTATCAACTTCAACGCTTCCATAGCTTCTTAATTCAGTTAGAATATCATCTAACCTTTTTGTCTGATCTATCGTAATTGATACGGCCACCTCGGAAGTACTAATCATGTCAATAGGTGTTCTGTTTTTATCGAAAACATCAAATATTTTTTTTAAGAAACCGTAGGCCATCAACATTCGGTAAGATTTTATCTTAACAGCGGTAATTCCGTCTTTTGCCGCAATCGCTTTGATATGATGATCATTGTAATCACAATTACATATTAATGTACCTTTTGCTTCTGGGTTAAATGTGTTTTTTACTAAAACCGGAATATTTTTTTCTTTTGCTGGCAAAATACTCTGAGGGTGCAATATTTTAGCGCCAAAATAGGCTAACTCGGCAGCTTCATCAAAAGAAATTTTTTCAAGTGAAAAAGTGCGATCAACATATCTAGGATCATTATTATGCATCCCATCGATATCTGTGTAAATTTGAATTTGCTCCGCATCAATGGCAGCCCCAATCAAAGAGGCAGAATAATCACTTCCTCCCCTTTCTAGATTATCTATTTCTTTTGAATAATTTTTACAAATAAAACCTTGGGTAATAAAAAGTTTCGTTTCCTTATTTTGATACAATAATTTTGAAAGCTTTTGAGCAATAAAACTCTTATCGGGTTCTCCTTTTTCATCAATTCTCATAAAGGTCAAAGCGGGTAGCAACTTAGACTTTACACCGATCTGTTCTAAATATAATTGAAACAAATTGGTAGAGATTAGTTCACCTTGAGCGAGTAAAATCTTTTCGACACTCTGAGAATAAGGAACTTCGAAAAAAGAACGGATGTGTGTGAAAAAATAATCAATCAAAATCCTTCCTTTTTCAAAGAACTCATCTTCTTCATATAATTCTCCAATTACACCAATATACTTCTTATACAATTGTTGTGTTAAAAATTCGGCCTCTTGTGGATGATACTCTCTCAAATTCTGAGCTATGGCAACTAATGTATTCGTAGTACCACTCATAGCAGATAGAACTACAATTCGAGGCTCTTTATTTTGGGTGATGATATCCACCACTTTTTTCATATTCTCAGCAGAACCTACGGAGGTTCCTCCAAACTTTGATACAATCATTTTTTTGATTTTTCAGCAAATATTTATCAATCCATTCTTTTAACAAAATTTTTATTGTAAATTTACATTTTAAAACATTTTGTTTAAATTTAAACAATGAAGACAGTACAGGAAGCAGTAGAAGAAATAATAAGTCAAACACCGTTTATTGAAGAGGCATTGCACGACAAGCTTATTAATGTATCATCATTAGCACGTGAAATACAAGGACAGGTCGAACAGAAACTAGGCAAAGAAGTCAAAACAGGGGCAATTATGATGGCCATTAACAGAGTTTCTCCAATACAAGTCTTAAAAATCAGAAAAAATATCAAAGCTTTTTCTTTAGACCTTAAAGATTTTATTGTTCGTTCAGACCTAATGGACTATACTTTTAAAAATACAGTTACCTTACAAAAAAGAATTGCGAAACTCTATGGCAATATCGAAAGTAATAGCGAGTCTTTTTTTACTGTTTCTCAAGGAATTTTTGAAACGAATATTGTAATTAGTTCTGATATTGATGCAGAACTACATAAATATTTGGCGGAGGAAGAATTAATTCATTCTTTAGATAATCTCGCCTCCATTACCATAAAACTGCCAAAATCAAATTTAGAACAGAGTGGCGTTTATTACTTTATTTTGAAGCAATTTGCCTGGGCGAACATACCAGTTCAAGAAATCATTTCTACAACGCATGAAATTACCTTAGTAGTGAAAGAGTCAGATATTACAAGATCTTTTTCTATTTTGATCAACCTCAAACAAAACTAATTCAATTCCACATTCTTCCGGGAGCCAGATCTTGTTTATAGCGTTGTTCAAAAAAATTAAAATACATATAGAGTAGGTAATTCACTTCCATGCCATAATGTATATCAGGCCGATAGTCAATAGCTTGAACATAGAGGTTCGGATCAAACCTAAAAGGTTGATTTACCCTATTATTATATTCTACGACCATAAAATAATTCCTCATCTCGAGCATTGGCAAGGAATAAAAGCTAGGAGGTCTTTGAGTGGCCAACCAAGATTGAAAACCTACCTCGAAAATAATGATTTCGTATTCGAGAGAATCGTTTGCTATCCTTATAGTATCCACCGTTTCTTCGCCTATACCATCCGCACTGTTGTTTTTCACGATCTTGTCGCTTTTTGAAACACCGCAGCTCATAAATGAAATAAAAACTAAAACGAGTAATATCCTCATTGACTTTTTTTAAACGTATAAATCAATATTTATGCCAACAAAAAATGTTTACATAAAAAAAGCCCGGAACCGGGCTTTTCTTCAATATTTATATTCTAAGTTTTATTCTTCTACCTGTTCCTCTTCAATTTTCCCCTTGGCTTTATTCCAAACTTTAATTTCATCTTCCTCAGTGATACCAGAGAGTATTTCAACATTAACCCCATCCGAAATTCCTAATTCAACATCCTTCTTCTCAAATTCCTGATCACCTTTTTTGACCTCTACAAACGGCTTATCGGTTTCTTTATCAAACTGTAATAGTGCTTCTCTAATTGCCATGATACTATCTTTTTGTTCTAAGATAATTTCAGCATTGGCTGAGTACCCTGCACGAAGGAAATAATCATCTTCTAAATTTACATCTGCTTTTAATGTAAATTGAACAGTGCCGTTTTCTTCGGTTCCCTTCGGCGCAATAAAAGTTAGCTTGGCTGGAAATTTCTTATCAGCAATCGCTCCTAATGCTATTTCCAACTCGGTATCATTTTTAATTTTACTCACTTCTGATTCATCTACTTTTCCTTCAAAAATCATTTTAGTCATATCTGCAATCAAAGCGATAGTTGTTCCTGCGTTAAAATTATTACTTTCTATCACCTGATCTCCTTCTTTTACAGGTATCTCTAAAATTGTACCCGGTACCGTAGCGCGAATATTTGTATTCGCCATTCCAGAAGAACTAACACTACCTTTTTTAATAATTTGATAATCATTTTGACTAATAATAACATCTTGTTTCGCTTGATTGTAATCCAATTCGAACTGTTCAAACTCTCTTCTTGAAATAACTCCCGTATCAAAAAGCTTTTTATTTCTATTATAACTAATTTCTGAATTATTCAATTGAATCTTCGCTTTGTTTACACGCCCCATAGCATTACTCAAGGCTTGTTCATTAGGTACAACCCTTATTTGTGCAATTAGGTCACCTTTTTTAACCTTAACTCCTTCTTCGAGATAAATTTTATCTATGATACCCGATACTTGCGGTTTAATTTCTACCTCTTCGAGCGGAGTAACTTTTCCTGTTGCCACTGTTTTTTTTGTAATACTTGTTTTGAATGGCTTTTCGGTATCAAAACTCACAGGAGGTTTACTGTTCATTTTACCGAACCAAATTAATACAGCAATAAATAAAATTGCGATAATGGAAAAGATGATTATTTTTTTCATTTTAATGGTTTATTTACTTTTAATTTATTCTTCTCTTAATGCTTCTATAGGTTTAATCATTACCGCCCGTTGTGCAGGAATCATTCCGATTAGAGTACCGAGTATGACCAATGTCAGAACAGCTCCAATGGCAATAGGAATGTTTACTGTTGGATTAGTAAATGGAAAATCTAAATTTTGTGTTTTTGAATTGATAAACATCAATAAAAGTCCTGCTAAAATAATTCCTAAAACTCCTGCTAATAGAGTCAAAAACACAGATTCTAATATAATTTGACTTTTTACTGCTTGCGGTGTCGCCCCTAATGCCCTTCTAATTCCAATTTCTTTTGTCCTTTCTTTCACCGTAATTAAAAGAATACTTGCAATAGCAATTACTCCGGCAATCAGTGTGGCAATTCCTACAAACCATGTCAGGAATTTAATTCCTTTTACAAAACCTGTTATTTTACCAAACATTTCGCCAAAATTAAAAGACCCAAAAGCTCTTGTGTCATCGGGACTTACATTGTGTCTCTTTTTAAGTATGTCTTTTACATCTGTTTCTACTTTTTTAATGTCTGCATCATCATAGGCTGCAATGACCATCCAACCAATATCATCACCTGTATTGTACATTTGACGAAAAGTAGAGAAGGGTATGTAAATAGAATCATCTCCTTCAAATCCCATACCGGGATTTTGCCTGTACACCCCGACTATATTAAAGAAACTCCCATTCACCTCAACATAGTTACCAACGATTTCTTCGTCTTTTTCAAAAAGATCATCTACCACTTTTTCTCCGATAATACATACCTTTTTCTTTTGCTCAATATCGCTAAGATTTAAAAATCGGCCTTGGTTAAGTTTTACTTTAGACACTTCATCTAAAATTGGGTAATCTCCAAAAACTTTATACGTTTTACTATTTGTATTTCGTTTAACTGTAGCCGGTTCACCTCCAAAAACACCACTTACATTCCGTGGGGCTACAAACGCGATTTCGGGAATTTTGTTCTGGATATCTTCTACATCCTGAATTTTTAAATTCATCCATCTTCCTCTTTGAAAACCTTTGTAGGGTACTGTTGTGCGCTCACCCCATAAAAAAATACTATTCGTTGCAAGATTGCTAAATTCTCTATCAAACCCATTCTCCATACCTCTTGCTGCACCCAGCAGCGTGATAAACAAAAACACGCCCCATAACACACCAATGACCGTAATGGCGGTGCGCAACTTGCTTTTTTTGATCGAATCAAAAATTTCTTGCCAAGTATCTCTATCAAAAATGAATTTCATAATAATAATTTTAATCCTCTCCTAAGGCCACAATTGGTTTGATACTCGCCGCTCTTTTAGCCGGAATAAACCCTGCAATAGCTCCAACAACCACCAAAATGATAGTGGCAGTAATAACTGTAGATAAATTAACTTGTGGTTCTTTTATAAAATATTCTTGCAAGCTGTTACCTATCCGACTCAACACAAATACCGCGATCAACAAACCGATATAACCTGCAAGTGAGGTGATAAAGATCGATTCCTGCAGAATCAACCAAACAATTGATTTTGGGGATGCTCCTAACGCTTTTCTAATGCCTAATTCTTTGGTTCTTTCTTTAACGACGAAAACCATAATATTTCCAATTCCTATTGCTCCGGCAAACAAAGTTCCAATACCTATAAATAGCACAATTAATTGAAGTACATTGGCAAATTGCATATTTGCTTCTACATTCTCGAACACAGACCTAACACGGATACCACTTTGGTCATCTCTGGCAACACTATGTTTTTCTTTTAACGTCTTTGTTATATCAGACACTAACTTTCTTGCACCGGGTATACCAATTTCCAGCTTATATGTGAGGTTGATTTGATCTATCTCGTCGGTGTTCTTATAGATCAATTGTGTTGTCGAAACTGGTAAATATACCCTTCGTTCCTCATTATCCCCTCCGGCATCTTCAAAAACACCGATCACCATGTAAGCCATACCATTGAGATTTATAAATGTACCTATGGCTTCTTCATTTCTATAGATATCTTCTTCTACCAGTCTACCAATAACTGCATACCTTCTCTTATTGATGATATCATCATTATTGATATAACGCCCTTTCGTAATGATGGTCTTTTCTAAAAACTGATGATCAGGCATAACGGCAGTTGCATTGTAACTTCCGGCCTCGTTTTTATATCTAACATTTACATTTTTGTAAATTCTGGGGGAAATGTATTCAATTTTATCTCCGTATTCCTTTTCTATAAGCGCCAGATCTTCATTTTTAAACTGAATCCTCCTGTTTTCCTTAAAACCTCCATAAGGTTTTGAGGTTCTTCCGGCATAAATAAAAATGGCATTGGTAGCATCATCCATAAAAAATTCCTCGAATTGATTCTTCAATCCGTTGCCCATTCCAAATAAAACCGTAAAAATAAAAATACCGAGTGCAACGGTAAATGCACCCAGAAAAGTTCTTAATTTATTTTTACCTATGGATTGAAAAATTTCCCTCCAACGATCAATATCGAACATAATTTATGAATTCAGAACGACTTTTTTTACTTTTTCATCACTAGTGATCAATCCATCTTTTAAACGAACAATTCTTTCAGTTTGCTCAGCAATATCTTCCTCGTGTGTAATGACAAGAATTGTCATTCCTTCAGCATGAATTCCTCTTAATATTTCCATCACCTGCTCACCAGTTACAGAATCTAAAGCTCCGGTAGGTTCATCGGCAAGAATCAATTTTGGTTCTGTCACCAATGCTCTTGCTATTGCTACCCTTTGTTTTTGTCCACCAGAAAGCTCACTTGGTAAATGATTCGCCCAATCAGCTAAACCAACTTTATCTAAATAATCCATCGCCAGTTTCTGTCTGTCCTTTCGATTCACACCTTTGTAGTATAAGGGTAATGAAACATTCTCAACGGCAGTTTTATAACTAATTAAGTTGAACGACTGAAAAACAAAGCCCAAAAACTTATTTCTGAGCATGGCAGCCTTTTTCTCATCTAATTTTTCAATTTTCAGATCATTTAAATAATACTCTCCTTTATCGTGTGTATCTAAAAGTCCTAAAATATTGAGCAAAGTAGATTTACCAGATCCTGATGAACCCATAATGGACACAAATTCTCCTTCCTTAATTTCTAAATTTATGCCCTTTAAAACATGTAAAAAGTCTTTCCCCATGGGATAAGACTTATGCAGATCTACGAGTTTTATCATCTTGATTATTAGATTTTTATACTTTATTATTTTTATTCACCAATCAAACTTACTTGATTGTTGTAATTTTATACCGTGAAAGAAAATCAAAAGCCTATTATTTTTTTCGATGGTTATTGCAACTTGTGCAGTTCTTCTATACAATTTATCTTAAAGCGAGATAAAGCACAACAACTTTTATTTTCTTCACTACAATCAGACGCAGCGAAAGAGCTTTTGTTACATAATCAATCAAAAAATAATTTAGGAAATTCAGTCTTGTTTTTAGAGCAAAACAAAGTTTATGAAAAATCTGAAGCAGTTTTAAGAATTCTGAAATATTTGGATTTTCCTTACCGACTCCTAACCGTATTTAAATGGGTACCCATAAAAATACGAGATAAGCTGTACGATTTTGTGGCAAAACATAGATTCAAGTGGTTTGGAAGAAAAGAGATTTGTTATCGAAGTGCAAGCCACCATAAAGAGCGATTTATTGAATAAAAAAACAGTTCAAAACATTTAGTCTTGAACTGTTAATCCCCTTTTTTTAAATTAAATCCCTTTTTTTTTATGAAATTAGCTCCTCTTCAAGGTATAATGGCACTTTTACACGGGTTTCACCCCAAGCTAAGATCATTTGTGTCCCATAATTTTTTTGGTCAAAGCCTATTGTAAAAACATTGATGGGTTGTTCTAAAACAGCAGGCACTTCAATTCTTGCAACATCTAAGTCTTCATTGTAAAAGTAAGAGCCTAATGTATCTGTTTCGCTATTCAATATAATTGTCCAGTATGATTCTCCCGGTATTGTATAAAGTGAATAAGTTCCCTTTTTTACTAATTTATTTCCGAACATGGCATCTTGATAGAATTTGATTTCTGTTGTTTCATTTGCTCCGGTTCTCCAAACCTGCCCAAATGGAATTATTTCTCCAAATACTTTCTGTTTATCTGTTTCAGGTCTTCCATATACAACCCTTATTTGAGGTTCTCCATTTTGTACTTTTTTATAATAAGTGATATCGTGTGGTACTTCATCAAGATTTTTAAATGTTTGAGCTTGAGCCAAATTAATTGTTGAAATCAACATAGTAAACCACAGGATCATTGCAAAAATTTTTAACTTTTTCATAGCAATTTTTTTAATTTTTACGATTTCACAGGGCTAATTATTATACTTTATTTATTTATACCCTACTGAACCACACTTATTCCTTCTCCTTTGTCTATGGTAATATCACTCGTAATTACAAAATCGTTTGTGTATACTTTTAAGGTATAAGTGCCATCTGATAATTTTGATTTATCTATATCACAAACCTTTCCATCATTTGTGGACCCATGAATCAATTCGTGATTGGCAGGAGCTAAGATTTCATATTTGTAAAAACTTTCAGCAGAAGACAAGTTTAATACATCAGAGCCTGAGTTATCTACGATAGTGATGGCTTCTTCTCCGTTTGGAAAAGTGGTTACATACTTTGTCACTTGACCTTTTTCTTGCGAAAATCCGACAATACTGATCAATAAAATGGCGATGGTGATAATGGTTGTTTTCATAGCGTTTTCTTTTTTTAATTTGTAAAATCCTTTTTTTATTATTTCCCTTTTTTTATTATTTCCCTTTTTTTAGACCCTTGATTTAAATTCCGATAATACCAGATTCTTCTAGTGATTTGTTTATAGTGATGTCGCTAGTAATCACAAAATCGTCTGTGTACACTTTTAAGGTATAAGTTCCGTCTGATAATTTTGTTTTGTCGATATCACAAACTTTACCCTCATTGGAAGAACCGTGAATTAATTCGTGATTGTTTGGTGCTAGAATTTCATATTTGTAAAAACTTTCTGCGGATGATAAATTTAAAACATCAGATCCTGAGTTATCCACGATGGTAATGGCTTCTTCTCCGTTTGGAAAAGTGGTTACATATTTTGTGACTTGACCTTTGTCTTGTGAAAATCCGGCAATACTGATCAATAAAATGGCGATGGTGATAATGGTAGTTTTCATAGCGTTTTCTTTTTTATTTTTATAATTAAATATTGTTTTCTGTTGTTGCTTCGTAGTTTACGGCATATTCATTTAATGAAAAAGCTCCTTCAATAAATTCAAATGCTTCACTAATAATGGTATTTTCATGAACAAATTCATGGTTATTGACAGAGAAGGTAGTGAGACCCTCTAAAAAACTGATATTAAATTCGTTCTGTGTATTTATTTCAAGAACAAGTTCCTGATCCGAATTAAAATTTTTCGTTTCTGTTTTTAGGTCATATACTAAATCATCATTTAACACGTTTGATTGTTGTGCATAACCAACTAAACCGGCGAAACTAAATACTAAGATTAAAACTGCGTTTTTCATGATGTAAAATTTTTAAATTATTATTTGCTGTTTAATCAGAGTTTTAAAAAAATTGTAAAAATTGTTTGTTGTTAAAATTTGTAATCTGATTTAATGTAGAACAAAATAGTAGCTTGCTATTTTATGACTTCATTATTTCATTTCACTTTTAGAGGAGAGCTGTAAAAAAGTTTGTCACTCAATTACATTTCAAATGTAGCTACAAATCGAAGGATTAAACAATAGATAAAAATGGGAATTTTAAAAATCCCGATATTCCATGACACCTTTTTTCTACATTTTTTCTGAATTTATTTCGGTTTAATTATTTCATGAATTACTCTATATCAATACCTTAAATCCTTTTTTCAACACCTTAAACCAACAGTAAAAAAATGATTTTTTTATTGTGTTGTGTAGAAAAAAAAATCAAAAATTTTAGTTCTTAATCTTGTTATACCAAAAATTAGGTATAATACAATTCGATAAAAATGGTTGATTTATTGCTTTAATCAGGTAGAATTGCCTTTCTTAAAGCTAGATGGGAATTCTCACAGAAAGTACTTTTTTCTGTAATTTCAAATTTTTTTCTCTCCGATAGGATGAAAAAAAGTTGTTTAAGAAATAAAAATTAAGACTTGGATCGGGTAGATTTTCTTTGAATAAGATTCGTTTGTACGATTTTATGTTGCATTTCTTTATCCAAATATCCATTTTGAATTCTTGATAGTAAAATTTGGACCGCATTTTTACCCATTAATTCTGAGTGCTGACTAATAGCCGTTAAAGAAGGAACCGTAAATTTTGTTAAAGATCCATTTGTAAACCCGATCACAGAAATTTGACCAGGCACCTTATACCCAAGGTTTTGCACCAAATGCAAGGAAGCGACTGCAGAATGCTCATCAGCGCCCAGAATTCCGTCAACTTCTTCATGGTCCAGAAACTTCTTCAATTCAATTTCCAAATTTTCATGAGTAACTTCCAAAAAACGTGTAGCGCCAACCTTTATTTTACTGTCCTTTAACGCTTGAGCATAGCCCTTCTTTCTCAACTCACAGACACTCGTATTGGAAATTGTAGAAAGAAATACCACATTTTTACATCCTTTTCTCAATAGAAAATAAGTGGCATCATAAGCACTTTTAAAGTCGTCAATAGTAATTTTATCACAATTGATTTCATCCGTTACCCTATCAAAAAGCACGATTGGTATCTCCTGGTCCTGAATTTTCTTGATATGCTCATATTGCTTTTTCATTTGAGTCTCACTCGCCAAAGAAATCAACAAACCATCTATGTTGCTATTCAAAAAGGTATCAACACTTTCTCTTTCGCTTTGTAACTCTTCATTTGAAATACTGATAAGTGTTTTGTATTTGTTTTCTTTTGCCTCTTTTGTAATTCCGTGCACAGCCCTCGCGAAGAACTCATCAGTGATATTGGGAATGATTACACCCAGACTAAATGACTTCTTTAATTTCAAACTTTGCGCAATAATATTTGGCACATAATTTAATTCTTTTGCCTTTTTCTTAACGCGAATTTTGGTTTCTTCACTAATATCATAACTATCATTCAGTGCTTTTGAGACAGTAGCCACAGAAACATTTAAAACTTTAGCTAATTCCTTTAAAGTAACCTTTTTTTCCAAGTTTGTTTTTTTTTGGTGAATGCAAATGTAAAGATTCAATTTCAATTGAATTACGGAAGAATATAAATCAAACTAAAATTTTAAAAAAATAATTTTTACTTAACTTTTATGTATTAATCAATATCCTTTGACCATTTCTCTGAGCAGATGTATAAATAGCTTTAACGATTCTTATATCTTTCAAACCTTCTTCGCCACTCACAATTGGATTACTGCCATTCATAATTGCCAGGGCGTCATCATCCATTTGTTTCGCTTGTTGATTTCCTTTAAAAGGCAATAATCTTTCTCCTGCACTGGTTACTCCTTGAACACCCGAATAAGATTGAAAAGGCTGAAGTCTATACCAACCATTTTCGCAATCTACCTTCAAATCATTGATATGCTCAGCAAAAGAACACTTGCCTTTTGCTTGCAATCCATTGTTAAATTCTAAATCAAAAATCATAGTTTCATCTACATTAAATGATGCAGGCCTTGTATTTTGACTTATAGCTGAGACAGCAATAGGCTCTAAACCAGAAGCATAACGAATTGCATTAAGCGGATAAACCCCCATGTCGTACATCGACCCACCACCTAATTCGGGATTACACTTCCAATGGGAAGCATTACCTCCGGAACTCCTGTAACCTGCTTCTGCATAAATTTTTGAAATATTTCCAAAAGGTTTTGTTTTTGCCCATTCAATAATTTTTTGGGTGACAGGTTCGTGCTGCATTCTGTAACCGATGCTTAATTGCACCTTATTCTTTTTACATGAACTAATCATTTCTTCGCATTCACTCACAGAGACAGCCATGGGTTTTTCACACCACACATGTTTCCCTGCTTCAGCAGCCACAATTGAAAACTTTTTATGGAGACCATTCGGAAGAACAATATAAACTATATCAATATCAGGGTTATTCGCCAATTTGTGCATATTTTCATAGTTATACACATCAGAATCGAGGATTCCATATTTCCGTTGCCATTGTGGAATTTTTTCCGGAGAACCTGTCACTATACCTTTTAACTCACAAAACTGGGTGAGTTGCAAGGCAGGAGCCAACAAATCTGTACTGTAATATCCTAAACCAACCAATGCAACACCAAGTTTCTTTTTAGAAAAAAGTGCTCTTGCTAAGATTGAATAAGGCAAAGAACTTCCGACTGCACTTAAACTGACATTTCTTAAAAAGTTTCTGCGACTATTCATTTTATCATTTATTTAAAAGATATCTCTTTAAAGATATCAATTAAAATGTCACCATGAAAATCATTTATTTACGAAATAGTCATAGAATTTGTAAAAATTAATCTAGTGATTCTTATTCCTAAAGTGGGAAAATTCAATTTTCCAGACTGTGCCATTGAACAATTTTCTTCTCGTGCATTGCCTCTAACCCCATGTTTACACACATGGAGGTTTTGGCTCCGGATAAAACATCTGATACAGGCTGGGTATTATTTTTAATACACTCTCCAAAATCTACCAAAGCTTGTTTACTTGGATTTATATGGTCCACTTTTATAGGATAACCTTTATCCTTTTCCCAATTTACCGTAGCGCCTGTAACGCCATCAGCCTCACCAAGAATTTTCTCTTCATCCGTTTCAGGTAAATACCAGGCTTTAGTGTAATCTAAAATGATAGTCCCTTTATCTCCTAAAACTTTTATCTTGTATCCGTCTAATGCATTACTTGTCAGGCAGGTAAAAGTAGCCTTCACACCCCCCGGATAAGCATACATCAAATGAATATTATCGAATGTTTCTCTTCCATCTTTCCAATAATCGATTCCCCCTATTCCCATGGCATGAATTGGCGTTTCATTTAAAATCCAATTTGTGAAATCGATTTGATGTGAACACAATTCAGCAGCCAGACCGCCGGAATATTCTTTATACATACGCCAATTTATCGCTCTTTCCAACTCGGGTGAGGGTACCTCCCTCCTCCAATTTCCATGTCTATTCCATTGACACTCAACAGCAGCAATCTTTCCAATTTTTTGGTTTTTGATCAAATCTACTACGTGGGTATACAACCTGGAACTATGGTATTGGTGACCCGTTTGAAAAATCAATGAGGATTTTTCTACCTTCTTCACAAGTGCTTGAATTTCTGGTATTCCTTTTGCCATTGTTTTTTCACAATAAACATGTTTACCGGCATCGATAGCTGCCAATGACACTTCGTCGTGTAAGTAAAATGGTGTCGCAATTAAAACAGCATCAATATCCTTATTACTCAAAAGTTCTTCATAATTATCATAAGGTCTTGCATTAGGAGCTCTTTTCAGCGCCTCTTCCAATCTAAATGGCAAAACATCGCAACAAGCAGCTACATTAAAATGATCTATTTCCTGAAGAAACGGGATAAGTCCTGCCCCTCGTTGCCCAGTGCCAATTACACCAATTTGAATGGTTTCATTGGCAGATTTCGTTTGTTTAAATTGTCCATATAGCCCCGTCCTTGATAAACCTAAGGCAGCTAAACTAGATTTGACGACAAATTCTCTACGTTTCATACTATAATGTTGGTTCCCAGCCCGGTTGATATTCTCTTTTCCACTGTTTCATGATTTCCGGATTATTTAGAACCTTCCCGGTATTTTGGTCAATTTGAAGGGTTTGGCCGGCATCTTGAGCCATATTACCTAAATGGCATAACATAGTTGATATACTGGCTTCATTAATATCAGACCTCAAGGATTTATCTTCTCTAATGGCCTCAAAAAAATTAGCTACATGCGAAATATCTAATGAACCCTCTCCTACTGTATTGGTTGTGGCACTTTCTTCTTTTTCTTTTATTTGTTTAATCAATTTCCCATCCAGACCATAAAGTGAGTAATCATTTCTGCTTAAAGTAATTACCCCCTTACTTCCATATAAGGTGGTTCCGCGACCCGGTTGATTTGGCTGAATAATTCCTCTACTATGACCTGTCCATGTTATAAATCTTCCTCCTTCATATTCGTAGGTCACTTGCTGATTATCAAAAAACTCCCAGTCGTCTTCATAGGTAAATTTACCTCCAAAAGATGTAACTGTTTTGGGTAAATCAAGACCCATTGCCCAACGGCAAATATCAATTTCATGGGTACCATTATTGTGAATTTCACCAGTTCCCCAATCTCTAAACCAATGCCAATTATACGGATGGATATTATCTTTATATGTTCTTCTGGGGGCAGGTCCTTGCCATAGTTCCCAGTCTAATGTCTTAGGAACTGCAATTTTATTTCCGATTCCAATTGAACCACGATTATTAGAGTAATAAGCTTCGCCTTTATACACTTCACCAATAATTCCTTCCTTAATTTCCTTTACAGCTTGGATCGAACTTTGAGCAGATCGCTGTTGGTTGCCCATTTGCACTTTTTTATTGTACTTATTTTGAGCAGCTACTAACAAGTCGTTCTCGTAAGGATTATGACTACATGGTTTTTCTACATAAACATGTTTGCCTGCTTGCATGGCCAGTATAGCCATGGGCGTATGCCAATGCTCAGGCGTAGCAATAAAAACAGCATCTACGTCTTTGTCTTCAAGAATTTTCCTAAAATCCTTTTCAATTTTAGGAATATACCCAATATTTTCCTGACACCATTTTTTATGTTCTTCAATAATCACATCGTCAACGTCACAACTATACAAAATTTTTGCATTCTGATCTTTATGGATCGCTTTAATATGGGCTTTGGCTCTACTTCTTACGCCAATTACAGCACAATTAATATGATCATTTGCACCTAAAATATTTGCTTTTCCAAAAAAAGGTAGAGACACCATACCTGTTGTTATGGCCATGCTGCTGAGAGAAGTTGATTTAATAAAATTCCTTCTTGACGTCATATCTAATTAGTTTGTTTTGATTTTAATATTTCTAAAAGACACTTTATTTCCGTGATCTTGTAATAAGATATGACCTTTTTCATTTTCACCAAAATTCGGCCAATCTTTATACTTACTTTCGGATACTAATTTCCGAAAAGCATCAGTGCCCCTATCAAATTCGAGTACCTTCATTCCATTTAACCAATGCTCTATATGATTGTTTTTAGAAATAATATGTGCCGTATTCCATTCACCGATTCTGTTTACCGGTTTATGCGTATCTGCCTGAATTAAATCATATAAAGATGCAAGTGTCCTGCTTCCCTCATGGTTACCTAGTTTCGCATCTGGATGACGTAAATCATCCAAAATCTGGTATTCCAAGCCAATAGCCGAACCAGCGCCTTTGTTTAGCTCTGTATCTACATAATACTTTATTCCACTATTGGCCCCTTCAGTAATTTTAAAATCCAACATTAATTCAAAATCGCCATAAACTTCTTCCGTCACAATATCACCACCTGCAGCTGACTCAGCTCCATCAGAAGCTAAAACTGTTAAAACACCATCCTCAATTTCCCAACCTTTATCGGGAAAATCTTTTCTTTTAGCCCCTCTCCAACCCTCACTGGTTTTTCCATCCCATAACATTATCCATCCTGCCTTCTCCTCATTACTGGTTAGTTGATTAGTTTTATTCCTGGGCGACAATTCAGATACTAATTTATAATTTTCCAAACCTTTCGTCAATATTTTAAGGTTCTTCCATTTCACTTTCATGCCTTCATTTTGATCTCCACGAATAGAATGGACTTGCAAGGCAATAAATCCTTTACCATTTGAATCATCGATTAGATTTGCCGCTGCAACACCATTGATCCAGGTTTTAATACTGTTTCCGATAGCTTCTATTCTGAAATGATTCCAGTCATTTTGCTTGAATGCCTTTTGTGCGGTAGGATTATCATTTAAATCATATAACCAACCTCTTCTTTGTTCATCATATATCCCTCCACTCCAGGCTCTTTGTGAAGGATCTATCTCAATTTGATACCCATGAACAACCCCATTCCGATAATATGGATAGCTATTGCTCCTTATTTGTATACCAGAATTCAACGCCGGGTCTACCCAAAAATCTAATTCTAAAATGAAATCTTCATATAATTCATCCGTCACTAAAAAAGAGTTGGGCGTATTCTTAACCGTTGCACCTTCAATAAAACCATCTTTGACAGTGTAGTTAGCCTTCCCTCCTTTTTGACTCCATCCATTAAGTGTTTTACCGTCAAATAGATTTTTCCAAGGTGGAGATGATTGGCCGAACAAAGTTAAAGGACCAATTACCACTAAAATAACTAAACAAAGAACTAAATTTTTACTTCTGTTTTTCATATAATTTTAATTTGATCAAAACACGATATATGTTTAATGGTCTAAATTAAAAAAGATATCCTTACTATCTATCCTGCGCAATACTGAAATTTCTAAAATTTTTCCTTTACTTTCAATTAATCTGAAAATTTCTTCTGGTTGGAGGATACTAACTACATAATCAATCTTATCAGAATAATTAGAATGATTAGCTCTTGGACAGCAGCAGAGTATTGCTGATAACCACCCTTCTTCGAACAAAAGCTGTTTAGTTAAAGTTGTAAATCTTCACTTTTTTTGAAGAATAGATTAATTAAACCATCCTTTAAGTTGAATATGACTGTTTAGTTTATCTCATTTTGATTTAATAAAAAGAAAATTAAAACCCAAAAATTAAGAAAACAGAACTGCATTAATTGATATAATAAAGTATTATTTATTACTTTTAGCCGGCCCTCAAGGGTCGTCTACGAAAATTGATAATTTCCTTTTAATGAAAACCATTTACACCATACTTTTAATTGTACTTTTTTTTAGTGCTTGCACAATTAAATCAGAAAATGAAACTTCCCAAAAGTTTCTGTTCAATTCTATTTCTTCAAACATGTCAGGTATAGATTTTAAAAATGATCTGATAGAAAATGATTCTTTAAACTATTTCACCTATGGATATATTTATATGGGAGGTGGCGTATCTACTGGAGATATTAATAACGATGGTTTAGTTGATATTTTTTTTACGGGAAATATGGTTGATAATCGTATGTACCTCAACCAAGGAAATTTAAAATTTAAAGATATCACAACTGAGGCAGGTCTCTTGGGTGATGATAGATGGTATACCGGAGTAACCATGGTCGATATTAATAATGATGGTTTTTTAGACATCTATTGCTCAGTTTCAGGAAAATTTGGTCCGAGGGAAAATCAATTATTTATAAATAATGGCAATAATACCTTTACAGAAAAAGCAGCAGAATACGGTTTGGCTGATGCCAGCCACTCCATACAATCAACTTTTTTTGATTATGATTTAGATGGAGACTTAGACCTATATGTCGCAAACTACCCACCTACTCCATTTGGCACACCAAATGAGGTATATGTTAGTAAACAAAAATTGGTGACAATTGAAGAATCTGACCATTTATATAGAAATGATGATGGTTTTTTTACAAATGTTACAACAGAAGCCGGACTGAAAAATTTCGGTTTAACAAATAGTGCCACCATTGGCGACCTTAATAAGGACGGATGGCCTGATATTTATGTGTCAAACGATTTTAGCACACCGGATTATTTCTATATCAATAACCAAGATGGAACATTCGTAGAAAGTGTAAAAGATGTGACAAAGAATGTTGCATTTTTTGGTATGGGCGTTGATATTGCCGACTTTAATAACGACCTATTACCTGATTTCATCCAAACCGATATGACACCTAAAAACAACCGGCGTTTAAAGGCAAATATGTCGAGCATGAATCCAAACTTATTCTGGAGTACAGTAGGTGCCGGATTTCATTATCAATACATGCAAAATAGTTTACAGCTCAATAATGGGAATTTAGTTGGCGGTAAACCCTTTTTTAGCAATATTTCTCAAATGGCAGATGTTGCGGCAACAGATTGGAGTTGGGGAGCACTATTTGTGGATCTTGACAATGATGGTTGGAAAGATATTTTTATTTCTAATGGTACTAGGCGAGAAATCAACAATACAGACTACTTTAAAAAAGTAAGTCAAAAACCCATGCATCCTGACAGTACTTTGGCTTATAGCCTGGCCATTCCATCTGAGCGAATAGACAACCTTGTTTTTAAAAATAATAAAGACCTAACTTTTTCAAGAGTAAGTAAAGAATGGGGTATTAGTTTTGAAGGTTTTTCAAATGGTTGTGCCTATGCTGATCTAGATAATGATGGAGATGTAGAAATGATCGTAAACAATATAGATGATGTAGCCTCTGTTTTTGAAAATCACAGTGCAGAAAATAATAATTTTATAACCCTCAGATTTAAAGGGCCGGCAAAAAACACTTTTGGTTTAGGCGTAAAAGTTGTTCTTACTACAGACAGCCTAAATCAATACCAAGAATTAACTCTGTCCAGAGGATTCCAATCCTCTGTTGCTCCTGAAATGTATTTCGGTCTGGAAAAAGCAAATATGGTTGAAAAAATTAAAATCACATGGCCCGATGGGAAAGAAGAATTACTTTCAAATATGAAAGCAAATCAAATTGTGACCATTGATTATAAAGATGCCATCACAGCAGAACCAATTTTGGCCAAAAATGAAATAAAACTTTTCACAACAGAAACGAATCTCGAAAAGATCGCCGCTTATGAACACAAAGAAAATATTTATGATGATTTTCAATTTGAAGTATTGCTTCCGCATAGAATGTCTATGTTTGGACCTGGAATTGCTACTGGCGACTTAAATGGTGACGGACTTGATGACCTGGTTGTTGGCGGTGCTGCAAACTATCCTGCAGGTGTATTTTTTCAGGGCAAAAATGGATTTGTTCAACAGCATGTAATAGATATCGAAAATGATAAAAAGTTAGAGGACTTGGGTGTTGTTATCTTTGATGCAGACGGTGATGGAAAAAATGATATCTATATGGTGAGTGGCGGAAATGAATTTGCTGTGGGGAGCCCTGAACTTCAGGATAGATTATATTATAATTTAGGTGATGGAAATTTTGAAAAAAGAGTTTCTGCCCTTCCAATCATGTTATCGAGCGGATCTCGGGTGAAACCCTTCGATTTTGATAAAGATGGAGATCTCGATCTTTTTGTGGGTGGAAGATTAGTACCAATGGCCTATCCGATGCCTGCAAGTAGTTTTATTTTAGAAAATACCAGTACTCCAGGAAACCCATCTTTTCTTAATATTACGGAAAAAGTTGCACCAGAACTAAAAAATTTAGGAATGGTTACGGATGGAATCTGGACAGATGTCAATAATGATGGTTATATAGATTTAATGATTACCGGTGAATGGATGCCGATTACCGTTTTTCAAAATATCGAAGGAAAGTTTGAAAATGTGAGTGCAAAAATGAACTTAGCCAACTCCACTGGATGGTGGTTTAGCATTGAAGAAGGCGATTTTGACGGAGATGGAGATATGGATTATGTAGCTGGTAACTTAGGACTTAATTACAAGTATAAAGCGACGGAAAATGAAACTTTTGACATTTTTTATAACGACTTCGATAAAAATAACAAAGGAGATATCGTATTGAGTTATTATAACGAAGGAATACAATTTCCCGTGAGAGGAAGATCATGTTCATCTCAGCAAATCCCCACAATTACTCAAAAGTTTAAGAACTATGAAGCGTTTGCAAGTGCTTCCTTAACAGATGTTTATACAGAAAAAGACCTGAAAAATTCATTGCATTATCAAGCAAAAACATTTGCAAGTGCTTACCTGGAAAATACAGGTGATAGTTTTAAAATTCATAACCTACCTCATTTAGCCCAGGTTTCCTCGATCAATAAAACATTGATCGATGATTTCGATAAAGATGGTAACTTGGATATTTTACTCGCAGGAAATTTGTACAGCTCTGAAGTAGAAACACCCAGAAATGATGCGTCTATCGGATTATTATTGACCGGAAATGGGAAAGGATCTTTTAAAACAGTTGAAGGAAAAGATTCAGGATTTTTTGTGCCAGGGGACGTAAAAGATATGAGCACCATAAAAATTGGCGAAGAACAGTATATTATTGTCGCCAAGAATAACGATTATTTACAATTTGTCAAAGTAAATAAAAGTTAAAGTCCAATAACGATATTAGGTGTGAGACTGGTTATCTTAAAACAGTAGAAGCAAAAAAAAATTAACGGTAATTGCCAAATATCTCGTTTAGCTAGAACTAAACCTACGGACTTTTTTTATTTGGAGGCTTCATCCTCCTTGTTCAAAGAAATCTATGCAATCAGGAATTATCCAACTTTTTAAATTCGATCAATTTTTTATATAAAATTTAATTTAGATCAAGGCTTAATTAAGAAATGAGCCTCATAAAAATCTTTATAGATATACAATACAAACACGTAAAATCAAGAAAAAATTAAGAACTAAATCTTTTTTTAGCCTCCTCCAAAACTGACGCTGTGGCAGAAGCACCACATCTTTCGCATCCTATTTCTTGAACTACGAGAAGCTGATCTAAAGTACGAACCCCGCCAGAAGCTTTTACTTTAACATTTGGTCCTACGCTCACTTTCATCAATTTTAAATTTTCTGGTGTAGCGCCTGTATAGTCAAATTTCCCATCCTCGCCTTTTACAAAACCAAACCCTGTCGATGTTTTTACATAATCTGCTCCAACCTTGGTGCAGATTACACACAAACGCACAATGTCCTTTTTATTAGTGATGTAATCGGTTTCAAAAATAACTTTCACTACGGCACCATTGTCATGGCTAGCATCTGTGACTGCTTTGATTTCATTTTCTATATAGGCCCAATCTCCCTGTAGCGCTTTGCCAATATTGATGACCATATCTATCTCTGCCGCGCCATCTTTACAAGCCGTTTCAGTTTCAAATACTTTTACATGAATGGATGAATTTCCTGCCGGAAAACCGATAACACAACCCACCAAGACATCTGATCCTTTTAAATATTGCACGGCATCTTTTACAGCATATGGTTTTACACATACTGATGCCACATTATATTTTTTGGCAACTTCGCATTCTCGTTTTAAATCATCATCAGTCATTGTAGGATGTAAAACGGAATGGTCTATCATTTTTGCTAGTTTATCTATTTTTCCCATTTTTAATAATATTTACACGTTTATTTTCAACTGAAATTGCATCAACAATATAGAATATACCTAAAACTATACGTTCTAAAAGTGCATTTTAATTTC
Source organism: Namhaeicola litoreus (assembly GCF_042679565.1). NCBI lineage: Bacteria > Pseudomonadati > Bacteroidota > Flavobacteriia > Flavobacteriales > Flavobacteriaceae > Namhaeicola > Namhaeicola litoreus. Next base: position 1,382,001 of record NZ_JBHTMY010000003.1, read on the forward strand.
AGTAAATTTAATTAAATTAACAGGACTGATACAACTAGAAATAAAATAACTATTCATGTAACCATCAGTAGAAGTAGAATTGTTATATTTAAATTTTATCACATCAGATAGAATGAAAAATGATAAAACTGATTCCTATTCTTAGTAAATCTTTAATTTGTTTGTTTCTTGTAATGTTCATTCACTCTTGCACGCATGAAAGAGAATTAACATCCGGCAAAGCTGATTATTCCTCTTGGAACAACTATGCCGGGACAAAAGATGGCATGCGATATTCATCTGATAGTACAATTAATAAATCCAATGTACAAAAACTAAAAGTTGCTTGGAAATATAGCACAAAAGATAAGGATGCAAACGGTCGGTCTCAAAATCAATGTAATCCTATTGTCGTCGATGGCATTCTTTATGGCACATCTCCAAAATCAAAACTCTTTGCTTTAAATGCTTCTTCAGGTGAAGAACTTTGGATTTTCGATCCAACTTCTTCCGTTTCAAAAAAAAATGATCAAGAACCTTGGTTTAATGTTATTCGGGGTGTTACTTATTGGGAATCTCAAAATAAAAAAGATAAACGCATTTTTTACAGCAGTGGTTCAACCACCTTCTGCATTAATGCTCAAACCGGTAAACTTGTTCGTTCTTTTGGTAAAGAAGGTAAATTGGATCTCAGTCTTGACCTTGATCGAGACCCTAATAGCTTTAATCCATATATCGCGAGTACAACCCCAGGAATCATTTATAAGGAATTGCTAATACTTCCGATGCGTGTTGTTGAAACGGCAGATGCAGCTCCAGGACATATCCGTGCTTATAGCGTAAAAACCGGAAAACTTCAATGGATCTTTCATACCATACCGCATCCAGGAGAATTTGGTTATGAAACTTGGCCCGATAAAGAAGCTTATAAAACAATGGGAGGTGCCAATAATTGGGCGGGAATGACTTTGGATGAAAAAAGGGGAATTGTTTATGTTCCAACCGGTTCTGTTTCCAGCGATTTTTATGGAGGAATTAGAAAAGGTCAAAATTTATTTGCTAACTCTTTAATAGCCCTTAATGCACAAACAGGAAAATACCTTTGGCATTATCAAATAGTACATCACGATTTGTGGGATAGAGACTTGCCCGCAAATCCGAATTTACTTACGCTTATTAAAGAAGGAATTGAAATTGATGTTGTGGCTCAAATTACAAAGCATGGGTACATCTTTATTTTTGATAGGGAAACGGGAAAACCTATCTATGAAATTACAGAACGTCCTGTACCGCAAAATGCGCTTCCAGGCGAAGAACCATGGCCCACCCAACCCATTCCAACCTTACCAGAACCATTTGCCCGACAAAATTTTACTGAAGAGGATTTGAACGATTTGGATCCTGAAACTTATCCAACCCTGCTCGAAAAATTCAAAAAAGTAAAATACCATACCATGTTTACTCCTCCCAATAAAGAGCCTTCATTTATTTTCCCTGGTTTTGATGGTGGTGGAGAATGGGGTGGAGCGGCAGTTGATCCAGATTCACAGATTCTTTATGTCAACAATAGTGAAATGCCTTGGATTTTGACAATGATCGATGTGCCAAAAAATACTTTAAATGATCACTCTTTCAAAGGAATCGGTCAAGTTGTATATAATAAATATTGTATTGCCTGCCATGGCATTGATCGTAAAGGAAATGGTCCGACCTTTCCTTCATTGATAGATATTCAAAAAAAATATTCGAAACTAGAAATAAGCGCATTATTAAATTCAGGACGAAATATGATGCCTTCATTCTCACAATTGCCTGATCAGGAAAAGGAACCTTTACTCGCCTTTATTTTAGATACCGAAGAAAAGGAACCTGCAGGTGACATTAAAAGCAAGGATATAGTTCCAGAAATTGAAAATAGTATTCTAGACAAAATTCCATTCGTAATGACAGGTTACAATAAATTTACAGATGCGAATGGGTATCCTGGAATTAAACCACCTTGGGGAAGTCTAAATGCCATAAATCTTAACACTGGAAAACTGCTTTGGAAAGTACCTCTCGGCGAATATCCCGAATTAAAAGCTAAAGGAATTCCAGTGACTGGGACGGAGAATTATGGCGGACCGGTAGTTACGAAAGGAGGTTTAATTTTCATTGCTGCCACCCTGGATTCTAAAATTCGAGCTTTCGATAAAATTTCAGGTGAGATTTGGTGGGAACACGACCTGCCTGTACCTGGTTATGCTACCCCAGCCCTTTACCAGATCGAGGGAAAGCAATACGTCGTTATTGCTTGTGGTGGTGGAAAACTAGGAAGTAAATCAGGTGACCAATATATTGCATTTACATTACCTTAAAAATTAAAAATATCTATGAATTTTAGCAAAGGAATAGTGTACATATTTCTACTTACACTTATAAATCTTCAGAGCCAAAATCTGAGGGTAAGTAACAATGGCCGCTTTTTAGAAAAAGAAAACGGTGAACCTTTTTTTTGGATGGCAGATACGGCTTGGGAACTTTTTCACAGATGTTCACTGGAAGAATCTGAGATGTACCTCAAGAAAAGACAAGAGCAAGGATTTAATGTGGTTCAAGCAGTAGCTTTGGCAGAATTAGACGGACTTAATACACCCAATTTTTATGGTGAAATCCCTATCATAAATAATGATCCTACTCAACCCAATGAAGCCTATTTTTCTCATATAGATAAGATCATCCAATTAGCGGACGAGTTAGGAATTTACATAGCGCTCTTACCCACTTGGGGTGACAAATTGTTTAAAGAATCATGGGGAATAGGGCCAGAAATATTTAACGAAATCAATGCGGCTGTATATGGAGAGTGGATAGGAAATCGATATAAAAATTATGACAATATAATTTGGGTAATTGGAGGCGATAGAAATCCAAGAAATGGAAGTAAGGACATAAATATTTGGAATGCATTGGCCGAAGGAATTGTAAAAGGTGTGGGTGGTTATGATAAGACCTTTATGACTTTTCACCCGCAACCTAAAGAATTAGGCGGATCATCTACCTGGTTTCACCAGCAAAAATGGCTAGACCTAAACATGCATCAGACTGGGCATTGTGGGAATAGACCTACCTATAAAAATATTCAACACGATTATAATTTAATACCCACAAAGCCCGTATTAGATGGAGAACCATTGTACGAAGATCATCCTAATTGCTTTAATGCCAAAGAATTAGGATATAGTAGCGCAGATGATATTAGAAGGATCATGTATTGGAATGTTTTTGCAGGAGCCTGTGGTCAAACTTATGGTTGCCACGATGTTTGGCAAATGTACAAGTTAGACAGAAAAGGTGTTAACGGCCCGCTAAGGCCATGGCCAATGGCACTAGACTTACCCATGGCAAATCAAGTAAAACACCTAAAATCATTAATGCTTTCACAGGCTTATTATACTAGAATACCGGATCAGTCGATGATTCTTGATAACCAAATAGAAGATCAAAATTATGTCATAGCAACAAGAGATAGCGAAGGTTCTTATGCAATGATCTATTTTCCAACCGGAAAACGAACTAAAATAGATTTTACAAATTTAAATGGTAATAACTTTGAAACCCATTGGTTCGACCCAAGAACTGGCGTAAAATTTAAAGGTCCCCAGATCAATAAAAATACACAATTAATAACACCGCCAACAAAAGGTAAGGGAAATGATTGGGTTTTGATTGTAGAAATACTAAACTAAAAGATCCATGAAAAGCAATAACCTGTATTTAAAAAAGATTCTATTGTTCGGCTTCGCATTTATTCTTCAAATAAATTTTACCTTAATTGCTCAACAGAAATGGAATGTAATAATTGATGCCGATACAGGCAACGAAGTAGATGATCTTTATGCTTTGGTCAGAGCTTTGATGGAACCCACATGGAATATTACTGCATTAAATGCAACACAATGGCAAACCGCGCATTGGGCGGTAGAACAATCGATGGAAAATAGCCATAGACTCAACCAAGTATTGGTTGCTTATTTTCCTCATAATATTAAAACGCTAAGAGGTGGTTATGAAAGAATGTTCGATTGGGGTGATTTGGCTCAACATTCTGCCGCTGCATATGAAATAATCAATCAAGCAAAAGCACTCAAGAATGGTGAAAAATTGAATATTGTAGCGTTGGGTGCGCTTACTAATATCGCCTCTGCAATTTTCATTGAACCCAATATTGAAAATCATATTAATTTGTATTGGCTGGGTACCGCATACGATTTTGAAAATGATATTTTAAAAAGAAACGATTTTAATAGCGTAATGGACGTCCAAGCTTTAGAGATATTATTAAATAGTAAAGTTGAAATGACTATTATTCCAACAACGGCAGCTGCAAATTTAACCTTCAATTTTATTGAATCGAAAAAGAAGATAGAGGAATTGAATCCTTTGGGAGAATTTTTGATAAAAAGATGGTTTGATCATTTTGACGGTGGAAGAAAGGAACGAATTCTTTGGGATTTGGCATTAATTGAAGCCATTATTCATCCGGAATTTACCAAACAAAAACAATTGGTAACCTCGAAAGATAATGGGAGTAAATTGGTCAATTATATATATTGGATAGATCCAGAAAAAATGAAAAATGATTTCTTTCAAACATTTTATCATTTTAAATTATTAGATTAACATTTCAGCCATTAAATTAAAATTATTTACAGTAAAATGTTGCGGACAACAGGTTATCAAACTAAAATGGGCATAGCTAAGCATCTTGCTCCAATAAATTGGCCCAAACATATTCTAACCTTGAAAAAATTGCAGAATTAATAATAAACTTTAAAGTGTTAACGTAGTAAAATTCTCTTTATTATTATGAAAAATGGATGAAACGAAAAAAATATTGTTCAAAAAAACGCTTCTTACTTCCTTGCTTTTAATAGGTATATCTCAGCTTACAATTTGTCAAAACAGAACGATAATTGAACTGACAGACAATTGGAAATTTAAAAAAGGGACAAATAAAGAAGCATTTCAACCCTCTTTTGATGATTCAAAATGGGAACAGGTGACTGTTCCTCATGACTGGGCCATTTATGGACCATTCGATAAAGAAATAGATAAGCAAATGGTAGCCATCATTCAAAATGGAGAAGAGATTGCAAGCGAAAAAACAGGACGTACGGGGGCTTTGCCTCATATTGGTGAGGCATGGTACAGGAATCAATTTATACTTCCCGAGCTCGACAAAAACAAAAAGGTGATTCTCTTATTTGAAGGAGCCATGAGCGAACCTAAAGTTTTCTTAAATGGTAAAAAGATCGGTGAATGGAATTATGGTTACAACTATTTTTATTTCGATATTACGGATGATCTCTCAAAAAAAGGAAAAAATACATTAGCTGTTCATTTAAATAATTCTCCTGAATCCTCCAGGTGGTATCCGGGAGCAGGATTATACAGAAAAGTTAAGATCATAATCAAAAATGATGTTAGTATAGCCCAATGGGGCACTTTTATTACCACGCCTTATGTCACAGATACTTTGGCAAAAGTGAATATAAAGACCAAAGTAAATGGTACAGGCTTAAACCTTGTTACAGATATTACAGATCTCAATGGAAATGTCATAAATTCAGGGGAGAGTTCTGCTATTTTTGGAGATGAAATAGAATTCAATATTCCTTTAAAAAATCCTGCATTATGGAGTCCGGAAACTCCTAATCTGTACAAAGCAGTTTCTAAATTATATAAAAACGATACTTTAGTTGATATCGTAGAAACGAGATTTGGAGTAAGGGAAATTAAATATGAAGCTAATGTTGGATTTAGTTTAAATGGTGTAAACCGTAAATTCAAAGGGGTATGTTTACATCATGACCTTGGTCCTTTAGGAACAGCCATCAATAGATCCGCGCTCAAAAGACAATTGCTCATTTTAAAAGATATGGGCGTGGATGCAATCCGCAGTTCACACAACATGCCTTCTTTTGAACAACTTGAGTTATGCGACGAACTTGGTTTTATGTTTTTGGCCGAAAGTTTTGATGAATGGGCACAACCAAAAGTAAAAAATGGTTACAACCGTTTTTATCAAACTGACGTTGAAAAGGATTTGGTCAACCTCATACATGCCACAAGAAATCACCCATGTATTGTGATGTGGAGCTCAGGGAATGAAGTCTCAGATCAATGGAGTGCAGAAGGTGTGAAACAAGCCAAAAGGTTGCAGGAAATATTTCACAGGGAAGATCCCACAAGACCGGTTACCGTGGGTATGGATCAAGTTGAGAATACCTTGGCCAATGGTTTTGGTGCTGTTTTAGACATCCCCGGACTTAACTATCGTTTACATTTATATGAAGACGCCTATGAAAAATTTCCGCAGGCATTTATCTTAGGATCTGAAACGGCCTCTACTGTAAGTTCAAGAGGCATTTATAAATTTCCAGTTGAAAAAGCTGCCATGAAACAATACGATGATTTTCAATCGAGTTCATATGACCTTGAATATTGTAGCTGGTCTAATGTACCGGATGACGACTTTGTATTACAAGACGATAAGCCTTGGGTGATGGGTGAATTTGTTTGGACAGGTTTTGACTACCTCGGCGAACCAACTCCTTATGACGAAAAATGGCCCTCGAGAAGTTCCTATTTTGGAATATGTGATCTGGCAGGAATTCCCAAAGACAGGTATTACCTATACAGAAGCAGATGGAACAAACAAGAAGAGACGCTACACATCTTACCTCACTGGAATTGGGAAGGTCGGGAGGGAGAAAAAACCCCTGTCTTTGTTTATTCAAATTATGACAGTGCAGAACTTTTTGTGAATGGCAAAAGTATGGGCATTCAGACCAAAAACAATCAATCTCCTCAGAATAGATATCGCCTCATGTGGATGGATGTAAAATATGAGCCCGGTACATTAAAAGTCATTGCTTTTGATAAAAATGGAAATCCTAAAGCTGAAAAAGAAATACAAACAGCTGGAAAACCATATCAAATAGTCCTTCAACCTGATCGAACTGAACTAAAAGCAAACGGAGAAGATCTATCTTTTGTTACCGTTTCTGTTGTAGATAATAAAGGGATTCCATGTCCCACCGCGACAGATCAACTCAACTTTCAAGTAAAAGGTAAAGGTTTGTTTAGAGCCGTTTGCAATGGTGATCCTACTTCTTTGGAAATGTTTCACGAACCTACCATGAAATTATTCAGTGGAAAACTCGTGGTTTTGGTACAATCGGGAAAAGAAACGGGAGAAATAGATCTGACTGTAACCGGTAAAGGTTTAAAGAGCGAGAAACTAGTATTGACCGCAGTGCCATAAAAACTTATGTTTTAACAAATTCTCTTCTAATTTTTACTTGATAAATATGCCTTCAATTATTGCTTGCAAAATTTAAAAATGGCCTAGTTTAAATTTGAATCGAAAGAATTTTTAAATCATGAAACATTAAAACAACATCAGCTTGTTTGGCTTTTACTATCTATTTTAATCCTTGCCTTAAGATTCCATTTATCTAAATATGCAGAACTACTCAAAAAAAATAATTAATCTAAACATCACAAATCAGAATACCCTCTTTTAAGGCAGAAAGCTTATCAGGATAGGTAGGTATAAATTCTTGCGCTATAAAACCTGTAAACCCTGAATCTACAATTGCTTTTATGATTGCCGGATAATTGAGTTCTTGACGATCATTAATTTCATGTCTTCCTGGAACCCCACCAGTATGGTAATGAGCGATGTAGGAATGATATTCTCTGATGGTTGCAATCACATCACCCTCCATAATTTGCATATGGTAAATATCGTAAAGCAATTTAAAATTAGAAGAGCTTATTTTGTCTACAAGTCTTACCCCCCAAGGTGTATGGTCACAATGATAATCTTTATGATCTACCTTACTATTTAGCAGTTCCATTACAATCGTTATCCCCTTTTTCTCTGCTAATTTTAACAGAGGTTCAAGCCCTATTGCACAATTTGCAATCCCTGTTGCATCATCCATCCCATTTCTATTTCCCGAAAAAACAATCACCTGCTTTAATCCGGCGTCAGCAGCTTTTGAAATAAGCTCAGTATAATTCTTTTGAAGATATGTGTGATTATTAGGATTATTAAAACCGTTCATAATATCCGCAAAATGATCGGTCCCCAATGAACAAGTTAATCCATATTTTTGAGCGATTGACCATTCATTTGGCCCTAATAAATCAATTCCTTTTAAACCTATTTCGGCACAAACCTCTGCAAAATTGTCTAGTGGAATAGAATTATAACACCAATAACAAACAGAATGATTTACATTTCCTTTTAAAAGTAGATTTTGCTTTTCAAAATTAGTTAGATTTGAAAATCCACTGACTAATCCTCCAATACTCAATGCTCCCGCTCCTAAGCTAATTTTCTTTATAAGATCACGTCTATTCATCTCATTTGGTTTTTTCTAGCTTTAGGTAGGTAAAAATATTCAAGAGTTCTTCATTTTCGTTTCAAATGCAATTACAATAATAAGGTACTAAAAGAAAGCATGATATAGCCTACGAGACCTAATACGCCAATTGACACCAAAATATCTACCCAGTTATAACTCGCTTTGTTTTCAGTATCTTGTTCTGCTGTAATTCCCGCATAGGTTAATCCTGCTACTTTTTCCTCAGACGGCGCCGGAGTTAACAAACTAACCCCTATCGCAATGGCAATGCACAACGCAAAGAAATAAGCTCCAAATACTAACCAATTTATGTCGGCTAATTTATACAAGAAACCTCCTGGGTCATAACTATCCTTCGTAATCTCTAGCGTAAGTTTTACAAATCCAATAAAGAATCCTGTTGTGAGTGTTGCAATGGCCCCATTGGCATTTATTCTTTTATAAAATATCCCCAATAAGAATACAGCTGCAATCGGAGGTGAAATATAGGCTTGAACATTTTGCAGGTATTCATACAGTCCATCAGATAAACGAGAGATTACAGGAATCCACAATAATCCAAGTCCAACCACCACGAATGTTGCAATACGACCGGTTCTAACCAATTCCTTTTCGGGCTTGTTAGGATGTAATTTCTTATAAATATCTAAGGTAAAAAGTGTTGAACACGAATTAAACACAGAAGCCAGTGAACTCATCAAAGCCGCTAACAGTCCTGCAGCTACAAGACCCCTTAAACCTGAAGGCAGTAAATTGCTCATCAACACAGGAAAAGCTTGATCAGGACTATCCCACTCTAATTTTCCTTGCATTTTTAAAGCCAATGCCACAACACCTGGAATTAAAAATAAAAATACAGGCATTAATTTTAGTAAAGCACCAAATATAGCTCCTCTTCTACCCTCTTTGATATTTCGGGCAGTGAGCACCCTTTGAACAATCACCTGGTCTGTACACCAATACCATATCCCAACTACTGTGCTTGTAATAAACAATGGTAACCATGGATAATCAGGATCTGAATTGGGCCTCCACATATTAAAATACTCCGGACCCACTGTTGCTTTTAGTTCTCCCCAGCCTCCTACAGCATTTAAACCCATATAGGTAAGCACACCGGCTCCCATTACCAGAACAATTGCTTGGATGGTTTCGGTATAAACTACAGCTCTCATTCCTCCCAAAACGGTATAAATTCCCGTCAAAACAACAGTAGCTACTGCCCCTATCCAAAACGGTATACCCAGCAAGGCAGAGACAACAACTCCCCCGGCATAAATGGTAACAGAAACTTTGGTCAAAATATAGGCGATGATCGAAACGACTGAAAGTACCCATCTCGATCGAGAATCAAATCTCTTTTCTAAAAACTCCGGCATGGTAAACACCCCACTGCGCGCATAAAAGGGCAAAAACACCCAGCCGAGCATTAATACGATCCATGCATGCAATTCATAAATCAGTAAGGGCATTTTATCCCCTGCTCCATTTCCTGCAAGCCCTACTACGTGCTCAGATCCAATATTAGAAGCAAAAATTGACGCTCCTACAACAAACCAACCAATATTTCTACCGGCTAAAAAATAATCTGTCGTGTTTTTTTGTTTTTGCATAATCACCCAAGCCGCTATGCCTAATAGCACAACGAAATAGGCCACGATCACGATCCAATCTAAAGAATCCAGTCCTTTCATTTATTGATAATCAATTAAGTTAAATTCATCGACAAGCTACCATAAATAATTAATAAACAGCCTGTTAAACTAAAATTTCATTTGTATCATTGGGAAGATAAAAAACTTTAATCAACACTAAAATTTTTAAAATACCAAAAAACAGCTGAAAGTAAGTACACTATCTCATTTCTCCAAATTATTTTTAATCTATTTAAAATATTTCTTAAAATATTTTTATAAACGAGTTAAAATATGCCAAGAATTTGAAGTAAACCAAAACAATCGCAAACTATCTTAGAGATTGCTAATTCAGAAATAATGCTAAAAAAATTGATCACTTTTGATATTTTTAAAAATATCAAAAGTGATTGTTTAGTTTTACGCAGATTTTGATCCAAAAATTTATTATGAACAAAAATATTGGGCTTCAGCATATTTTAGAACTTAATCTTGCGCTAATCTGCATTAGTACTTCTGGGGCACTTGGAAGGTATATCGATATGCCAGTACCTATTACAATTGGATTAAGAGCCTGTCTTGGAGGCATATTTATCTTTATTTTTTGTAAATGGAAGGGTTTTAATTTCAAGGTAGCTGGTGAAGATAGAAGGATGATTTTCTTAGGTGGAATTTTAATGGCCCTGCACTGGATTACTTATTTTTACTCCTTAAAACTATCCAATGTGGCTATTGGTATGCTATCTTTATTCACTTACCCTGTAATTACCGCTTTTTTAGAACCACTTCTTTTAAAGACCAAATTTCAAAAAATGCATTTACTATTAGGTGCTTTGGTGCTTTTTGGTATTTATTTTTTAGTACCCGATTTCAATTTTGAAAACGATTATTCAAAAGCAATAGGATTGGGTGTTTTTTCGGCAACCTGTTACGCACTTCGAAATATCATTATGAAATCGAAAGTAAACAAGTACAATGGATCGATCATGATGTTTTATCAACTACTTATTATTACTATCTGTCTTTCACCTTTTTTTCTGTTTTTAGATACTTCAGGTATCTTACCCCAATTTCCTGCGAATTTAACACTAGCGCTCGTTACAACAGCAATTGGCCATACGTTGTTCTTGTATAGCTTCAAACATTTCTCAACCACTTCCGTAAGTATTATTAGCAGCGCTCAACCGATTTATGGGATTATAATAGGTATGATTTTACTTAAAGAATACCCTTCTATGAATGCCATAATAGGAGGATCTCTAATCTTACTTTCCGTTGTCCTTGAAAGTATGAGATCTCTTAAAAAGTAAAGAAGCCCTAAAATATTATGTCATATCTTAGTGCAAGTAAAGGGACGTTGATTTGAGACCACTTTCAATTATCAATTGACATTATCTTTAAAAAATAATAAGTTTGGATGCTCTACAAGTAAAATGGTGTTTAATATATATGCAAACTGCCGAAAAATCCAGTTTAATTTGAAGTTAAAAGCTGATTAATATGAATTCAATAAAAACGAAGCCAAACTTGTTCCTGAAATTAGCTTCTCTTTTTATTTTCTTGGTCTTCATAGCATGCTCGAAACCTGTTTTGACTTTTCAAATTCAAGCAGAGAATATTTTAAAAGATTCTATTTTGGCACTGGCAAAAGAAAACCTATTAAAAAAACCAGTTACAGTCACTGCAAAAAAAGCGGATCGCAGTGTCGGAGGTTTACACGATTTTTATTCTGAGGGTGATTATTGGTGGCCTGATACGACAAATCTAGACGGTCCTTTTATTCAGCGAGATGGCATGACGAATCCAGATAATTTCACAGAACACAGGGAGGCTTTAATGCGATTTAGCGAAATTGTTGGAAACCTGACTTCAGCTTACTTAATTACTAAAGACAGTATTTATGCACTTAAAACTTTAGAGCATTGTAAAGCTTGGTTTATAAATGAGGACACCAAAATGAATCCGCATTTGAATTATGCGCAAGCTATAAAAGGTCGATTTACAGGTCGGGGAATTGGCATCATCGACGGGATACACTTCATGGAAGTAGTACAATCAATTGTCGTTTTAGATCATTATAAGCAAGTTGACCCTGAAATTCTGGTGTCATTTAAGTATTGGTTTTCCGAGTTCTTAATTTGGTTAAAAGAACACCCCTATGGTAAGGCTGAAATGATTCATCCAAATAATCACGGTACCTGTTGGAATATGCAAGTGGCTTTATACGCTAAATTCACAAATAATGACAGCATATTAAATTTTTGCAGAGAGCGATTCAAAAATAATCTACTACCTGATCAAATGGCTGAAAATGGTAGTTTTCCTCTAGAATTAAAAAGAACAAAGCCCTTTGGTTATTCTCTTTTTAATTTAGATGCCATGGTCATGAACTGCTTGATTTTATCCGATAAAGAGAATGATTTATGGCATTTTATAAGTCCTGTCAATAAAAATATAAAGCTTGGTTTAGAATTTATGAAGCCTTATGTAAAAGAAAAGAAAAAATGGCCATTAACACCTGATGTTATGTATTGGGATCAATGGCCAGTTGCCCAACCTGCATTTCTGTTTGGGGCCATTGCCTTTGAGGATTCCAATTATTTCGAGTTGTGGTCAAGTCATACCCACTTTCCAAAAGTAGATGAAGTGAAAAGAAATCTCCCAATACGAAACCCATTACTTTGGCTTGATGAAATTGATTAAGAAACTAAATAATTGTTTCGGCAAGTTTATTAAATTCATAAAATCATGTTACCTATCATGAAATACGGTCTAAATCCTTATTTTAGTGGAGCTTTTGCTATTTACAAAACTAAAATAATCGTCGATGGCCTTTACCTTTTATCAAGGAAAAAAATTCTTTGCTCATAGCTCTCAAATGGTCGAAGATGCGCTAACCGTTGAAGAATCTTTGGAAATGTCTTTGAATGGAACAGCCTTTTCAATGACCATGAGAACTCCTGGAAACGACAATGAATTTATTCATGGCTATTTGTTTACAGAAGATATCTACACCGATAAAGCCGAGGATCTACAGATAAACGTCCTCAAAAAAAATGAAGATGGCATCACAAAAGCAGTTGATATCTTAGTGCCGGAACACCGATTAAAATCGGGCTATCGCAATAGCAGAAATTTCCTCTCACTCAGTAGTTGCGGAATTTGCGGAAAAACGGAACTAGATGAACTGGAAGGTAAATTAGAAGATGGCTTGGAAATTGAAGCTGGTCAGATAGAAAATATGTTTGACATGCTCAACAACAGTCAAAAAACCTTTAAGAAATCAGGAGGAAGTCATGCTGCTGCGGCATTTACAGGTGAAGGGGTTTTACTCAGTGTGATGGAAGACATAGGAAGACACAACGCAGTAGACAAAGTAATTGGGGACCTCATTATTAAAAACAATTTAAACAAAGTGAAGGTGTTGATTGTTTCCGGAAGAATATCTTACGAAATTGTCATGAAGGCATTTAGAGCCCATATCCCTATTCTTGCTGCAGTATCTGCTCCTTCAACTTTAGCAGTGGATTTTTCTAAAGAATTAGGGATTACTTTATTGGGATTTTGCAGAGATGACAAGGCAACCTGTTACGCGCATACACATAGAATCAAGTCAAAAATTCAAAAAAATGTCGAAGAATTTAAGTGAACTATCTGGCAGAAAAGGTATTTTTGATAACCTTTTTGAAAAAATGGGTACAGCATCCAAAGGAACGGGTACGCCATATTTATCAGATTTAGATCAATTAGCTAAGGAGTTTTTAATGGGAAAAGCCAACACCTATGGCACCACCTCCTTCTATGATTTTATGAAACCTGAAAATAAGGATAAGAAAGTCTATATATGTAATGGATCTGCTTGTTTATGTGCCGGCACACAACCTTCGGTCAAAAGTAGCTTGGAAAAAAGATTCATACCCGATGAAATTGGTCATATGACTTGCCTGGGACGTTGTCATGAAAATGCAGCCTTTTATCTCAATGGTAAAAATTACTCTGCCAAAACAGAAAATGAGATCTTAAATATTGTTGATCAAAATTCCAATCCAAAAACTGACAAATTCCATATTCAAGCGAACAAAGCCGTTCTCACACTGCCTTTCATGGGTTTTAAGACACACTATGATTCATTGAAAAGCCTATTACAAAAAGGTCCAAAAGAGGTTTTAGAAGAAATTAAAAAATCCGGACTAAGGGGAAGAGGTGGAGCGGGTTTTCCGATGGGTTTTAAATTGGAAGCTTGTGCGAGTGAACAAAGTGAGCAAAAATTTATCATTTGCAATGCAGATGAGGGAGATCCGGGCGCCTATTCCGATCGGTTTATTTTAGAGCAAAGACCACACTCCTTGCTTTTCGGAATGTTGATGGCGGGTTTTGCTTCGGGTGCAGAATGGGGAATTATTTATATCAGAGCTGAATATCCTGAAGCAGTAGAAATTATCAATCTAGCAATTCAAGAACTTAGAGACCATCAACTTTTAGGCAAGAATATCTTAGAAACCGGTTTCAATTTCGATCTTAAAATAATTAAAGCACAGGGAGCTTATATATGCGGAGAAGAAACCGCTCTGATCAATAGTATAGAAGGTCAAAGACCGGAAGTACGTACGCGGCCACCCTACCCCACCACCCAAGGACTGTTCAATAAACCTACTGTAGTCAATAATGTAGAAACTTTGGCTGCCTTGCATTTTATTCTCACCGAAGGAGGAGAAAGATATAAATCTATGGGTACGCAAAAATCGAGTGGCACCAAATTAATGAGCCTCGATAGTTTTTTTAAAAAACCGGGAATTTATGAAGTAGAAATGGGCACTTCACTCAAGGAGGTTTTGTTTGACATGGCCGGAGGTTTTAAACTTCCCGTGAAAGCATTGCACATTGGAGGTCCGCTTGGCGGAATTGTACCCATAGAAAAAATTACTGATTTAACTGTTGATTTTGAATCTTTTTCAAAGGCAGGTTTTTTACTCGGGCATGCTTCTGTGATCTGTATTCCAAAAGATTTTCCGATGATTCAATATCTAGAACATTTATTCGAATTCGCTTCTTTTGAAAGTTGTGGCAAATGTTTTCCTTGCCGATTAGGTACGAAACGCGCTCATGAATTACTTCATAAAACCACTACTTCAGACTATAAGATTTCACGAGAATTATTCGATGATCTGCTATCAACCTTAGAACAAGGTTCCCTGTGTGCACATGGAGGAGGCATACCCCTTCCTGCTAAAAATGCCTTGCAATATTTTGAAAATGAATTGAAGAACCATTTTGAAAATTAACTGTTATGACCAAATTTGCCTATATAAATAATCAGCCTTTTCCTATCGAGAAAGGAGAAACCATGCTTTCTTTTTTAAGGAGAAATCTTGGCAAAAAATCGATTCCAACTTTATGTGATGCGCCCAATTTAGAACCATTTGGTAGTTGCCGTGTTTGTAGTGTTGACGTGGCCTTACAACAAGATGGAAAAACCAAGGCCATGGCGAGTTGTCATAGTCCGGTTTTTGAAAATGCTTTTATCTACCCCGACTCAAAAAATATTCAAAAGTTGCGCAAAAATATTATTGAGTTAGTCTTGACGGATCATCCTTTAGATTGCCTCACTTGCGAAGTGAATGGGAATTGTGAATTACAAGACGTTGCGGCTCAGGTTGGAATTCGTGCTGTTCGTTATCCCGAAGGCGCAAATCATTTAGATCGAGAAAAAGATAGGTCTCACCCTTATATGACAAGTGATTTGAGTAAATGTATCAATTGCTATCGTTGTGTAAGGGCTTGTGATGAGGTTCAGGGTGAATTTGTTTTAAATATGGCAGGTCGTGGATTTGATGCCCATATTATTAAGGGTTTCGACCAGTCTTTTATGCAATCTGATTGTGTGAGTTGCGGTGCCTGTGCTCAGGCTTGCCCAACTTCTGCTATCAGTGATGTTTTTGAATCTAAATCTGTTGTTGCATCAAGCGAAAAAACACGGACCGTCTGCACTTATTGTGGAGTAGGTTGTAATTTGGAAGTCTCAACAAAAAATGGTAAAATTCTTTCTATTCAAGCACCTTATGAGGCAGAAGCCAATGGCGGGCATACCTGTTTGAAAGGTCGCTACGCATTCAAATTTTACAATCACCCGGATAGACTGCGTACACCCTTGATCAGGAAAAATGGCGATTTGGTTGAATCTACATGGGAGGAAGCTTATGATTTTATCTGCTCCAAATTGACAGAGATAAAAACGAATTTTGGTCCAGATGCCATTGCCGGAATTTCTTCTGCTCGCACACCAAATGAAGAGAATTACCTCATGCAAAAATTCATGAGGGCTGTCATCGGTACAAATAACATCGATTGTTGCGCCCGGGTTTGTCACTCACCCACAGCCTTAGGCATGCAACGCGCTTTTGGAACAGGTGCAGCCACAAATTCTATCGAGGATCTGAACCATACCGATTGTATCTTGATTATTGGAGCTAATCCCACTGATGCCCACCCGGTTACAGGAGCTAAAATGAAGCAGAAATTAATGAAAGGTGTAACAGGTATTGTGATAGATCCAAGACGGATCGAACTTGCAAAGTATGCCACTTACCATCTACAACTCCGACCCGGAACAAACGTTGCGCTGCTCAATATGATGTTGTATTTTATTATCACAGAAGACGCTGTAGACAAAGATTTTGTTGACAATAGAACAGAAGGTTTCAAAGAATTTAAAGAAGAGATCTTAAAACTAGACATAGACCAACTGGAGTGCATAACCGGAGTTGACAAGCATCTTGTTCGTGAGGCAAGTCTGGCTTATGCCAAGGCAAATGCAGGGATGGAATTTCATGGCTTAGGAGTTACAGAACATTCGCAGGGTACATTTACTGTACAGCTTATTTCTGATCTTGCCATGATCACTGGTAACATTGGAAAAAAAGGAGCTGGTGTAAATCCTTTGCGGGGGCAAAATAATGTACAAGGTGCAGCTGATATGGGAGCACAACCTCATCAGGGAGCCGGATATTACGATGTGACAGATCCTGAAATAAATGCGCGGTATAACACTTTTTATCGTTCAAAAGTACCTGATCATGTTGGATATAAGATTCCTGAAATGTTCGATGCTGCGATCAATGGTAGTTTAAAAGCCCTTTGGCTTATTGGTGAAGATGTTGTACAAACAGACCCAAACACCCAAAAAGTGATCCGGGCAATGAATAATTTAGACTTGCTTATCGTTCAAGAAATTTTCATGACCGAAACTGCAAAATACGCTACAGTGATCCTTCCAGGAACATCCTTCTTAGAAAAAAGTGGGACGTTTACCAATGGTGAACGCAGAATTCAACGAGTAAACAAAGTTGTAGATCCTCTTCCGGGCACCAAATCTGACGGAGAAATAATTGTGGAGATCATGAACCGGATGGGATACCCACAACCTCCTTATACTCCTGAAGGAATGCTTGAAGAAATTTCTCAAATTGTTCCCTTTTTTGCTGGGGTGACATGGGAAAATCTAACCGATAATGGCTTGCAATGGCCTGTGTTTGAGGGTGGAAAAGACACTAAAATGCTGCACCAAAAAGAGTTTAAAAGAAGTAGTGGAAAAGGAAAATTCACATTTATCAATTGGCGTGAAAGTAAAGAGGTTGAAACTCATGGCGAAGAATATCCTTACATCATCACGACGAACAGAGAACTCGAGCACTACAATTGCGGTACAATGACCAGAAGAACTGGAAATGTTGATATTTTAACAGAAGATGTACTTATGATTCACCCTAAAGATGCGGCAGATCATTTCATCGAAGATGGAGAAATGGTTTGTGTTGAATCTGCCCGAGGTAAAGTAGACATCAAAGCTTTTATTACTGATGAAGTTCGTCCTGGCGTATTTAGTTCTACTTTTCATTTCCCCGAAATTATGCTTAATAACATTACAAGTGATGTTCACGACAGCGAAGCGATGTGTCCCGAATACAAAGTTGTGATGTGCAGAATTCGCAAAAGCAAAGGAAAGTTTAAAACTAAGCAGATTTCAACATAATGTAGAAGTGATAATAGTTTTTGTTATATCCAAATATTATGACTAACAAAAAAGCTGAACTACTAGAGGTGGCAAAACTATTCTTAAAGTTAGGCGCAATTTCTTTTGGCGGTCCCGCTGCTCATATCTCCATGATGGAAGATGAAGTAGTGAAAAAGAGAAAATGGATGACCCAAGAACATTTTCTGGACCTCATTGGAGCTACAAACCTAATCCCAGGACCTAATTCAACTGAAATGACCATGCACTGTGGATATGAACGAGCAGGTTGGAGAGGACTTGTTGTTGCAGGTGTATGTTTTATTTTTCCTGCGGTCATCATTACGGCCATTTTTGCTTGGCTTTATCAACAATATGGTCAACTGCCAAAAGTAGAACCCTATGTTTATGGCATCAAACCGGCTGTAATTTCAATCATAGCCATGGCGGCCTATAGACTCGGTAAAAAAGCGATAAAAAATACAGAACTAGCTATTTTAGGTCTTATTACTCTGATGGCATGTTTGTTTGGACTTAATGAAATAGTAGCCCTTTTTGCCAGTGGTTTACTAGGATTACTTCTTTATTTTTTAAAAAGGACCCGAGGTAAAATAAAAAGCTTTGCCCCATTGCTTATGTTTCAATTGATTCAACCACTCCCGATCAGCAGTCTTAAAATATTTTTGACCTTTTTAAAAATTGGTTCTATTCTTTATGGAAGCGGATACGTTTTATTTGCATTTTTAGACGCAGAATTGGTCGCAAATGGATGGCTGACAAGACAAACATTGATCGATGCTGTGGCCGTTGGACAAATGACTCCCGGGCCAGTCTTATCTACGGCTACATTCATCGGATGGCAAATGAATGGTTTCCCTGGAGCAGCAGCAGCTACAGCCGGAATTTTTCTACCCTCATTTATTTTTGTCTTGTTATTAAATCCCTTTGTTCCAAAAATGAGGAAATCAAAAGTAATTGGTGCCGTCTTAGACGCCATAAATGTGGCTGCCGTAGCACTGATCATTTTTGTCTGTTTGGAAATGGCAAAAGATACACTAACTGATTGGCGCACTATTTTGATCTCACTCATTTGTATCATGATCGTTTTCGTTTTTAAGAAACTAAATAGCGCATTTATTGTTTTATTAGGTTCGATATTGGGGTTTCTATTGAGTTTGATCTAATTTGCCCTTGTTATGAACGAACGATATTCGATTCGAAAAAAAGCACAAATTATACTTAAAATTATGCCATAAGATTCATGTCAATCCAGTATCTTTATTCTTGCTTAGGACAGGTTTTATGCTGAAGTTATATTGGGGGTTTCTTATTTTTTTATTTGTTTTTGTTTGTCATGCTCAGGAAAAACAGGTGACGGTATATTGGACCGAACAACCCATTGTCCTTGATGGGATGTTAACAGAACCTCAATGGGCAAGAGCCATACCCGCCAAAGATTTCTGGCAGTATTTCCCAACCGATAGTGTGCTGAGTAAGAATAACACAGAAATTAAAATGTTATTCGACAAAAAATACTTGTATGTAGGTATTGCCGTAGAAGCAATTGGAAATGATTTTATCGTTCCTTCTTTAAAACGAGATTTTAGAGCAAGAGGTAATGACAATATTACCCTAATCTTTGACACTTTTAACGACGGAAATAATGCCTTTGTATTTGGAACCAACTCGGAGGGGGTGCAACGTGAAGCGTTTTTATCCGGTGGTGGTGCGGATAATTCAGATTTTAATGATAGTTGGGATGTAAAATGGGAGAACATTACCAAATTATATGACGATTATTACATTGCTGAGATGAAAATTCCGCTTTCGAATTTTAAGTTTCGAGAAGGAGAAACGCATTGGCGTTTTAATTCTTATCGGTTTGACACCCAATCAAACGAAAGAAGTGTTTGGGTAAATATACCTCAAAATCAAAGTGTGATCAGCTTAGCATTTGCTGGAGATATGATTTTCGAAAGACCACTGGAAAAAACAAGAGTTCCCTTTGCAGTGATTCCATACATTTCGGGTGATATTCGTAAAGATTACACATTGAATCAATCTGATCAGTCGTTTAGCGTTGGTGGAGATGCCAAAATTCCTTTGGGAAATAGTATGAACTTAGATCTCACCATTAATCCAGATTTTTCCCAAGTTGAAGTTGATGAGCAAGTAGTAAATCTCACTCGATTCGAAGCTTTCTTACCTGAAAAAAGACAGTTTTTTATTGATAATGCTGATCTTTTTGGAGGCTTTGGCAATACCCAGGCGAATCCATTTTTTTCGAGAAGAATTGGGATTGCCAAAAATTTAGATGATGAAAACATCGAAAATTCAATCATTGCTGGTGCCAGAATGAGTGGAAAGTTGACAAAAAATTTGAGAATTGGATTACTCGATATCCAAACGGCCGAAGATCGAAAGAACGAAATTCCTACCAATAACAATGCGGTAATAGCCCTCCAGCAAAAAATATTGGACAGATCGAACATTGGATTTATTTTTGTGAATAGACAAGTGACCAATGATCCAGATTTTTTAGCAGAGGATGAAACTTTTAATCGCGTGCTAGGCATGGATTTTAATTATTTGACAAAAAATAATATTTGGTCCGGCAAAGCCTACTTACATAAATCATTTATTCCTGGAGATGATGGTAAATCATTCTCTTCAGGTGGTTTTTTAGGTTATAATACACGTTTTTGGAAATTTAATTTTGGCTCAACTTATATCGGCAAAGATTATCAAGCCGACCTGGGATTCGTAACAAGAGAAGATATTTTTACCATAGACCCTGTTGCGACAAGAATCTTTTATCCGGTCAACTCTTCTATTAACACACATACCATAGAATTGCGAAGTAACCTCACCTTTAGTCCCGATCTCGATTTTTTACTTACAGACGGCATGGTAGATCTTGAATATCAAATCCAATTTACAAATCAAACCAGCATAGAAATGGCTTTAAACCATACCTATACCTATTTGCTGGAAGAATTTGACCCTACAAGATCAGACGGCCTAACATTACCCGCTTTTACAGATTATCATTACACCAAATTTGATTTTACTTATCGCTCTGATTTAAGAAAAACTTTTAGCTATAGTTTCAGAACAGACTTAGGTCAATTCTATAATGGCGAAAAATACTCTTTGTTGGGGGAAGCAGGATTGAGAATTCAACCTTATTTTGTGGCCTCAATTAAATCTAGCATAAACTATGTAACACTTCCTAAACCCTATGCAACTGAAACCATATTATTTATAGGACCTAAATTCGATATTACATTTACTAAAAATTTATTTTGGTCTACCTATATACAATTCAATAGTTTAGACGAAGAATTTGGCTTAAACTCCAGACTTCAGTGGCGCTTTAAACCCTTGTCTGATCTCTTTGTGGTGTATAATGATAATTACAAAACTACACCTGTTTCACCAGGCGGCAGAGCACTTACGCTCAAACTAACTTATTGGTTAAATATATAAGGTCTCGAATTTTGTTACTTATTATCTTTGATAAACCAACATCAATACATCAGTTTTAATTTCAAGTTTTGTACAACCTCTATTTTACCGGAATTGCTGATCGCATTGTCAACTGGCACTTGTCCCTTTTCTCCCCATAAAACAGCGATCAGTTTCACCGGATTGTTCTCAAAAGTATTATGCGAAAGATCAACATTTACAATACCTCGATTCTTGATCAAGATCTGATCTTTCGCCGATTTGCCTGAATGAGTAACAGTATTTCCTTGAAAAATTAAATTACCCCCAATCGTTGATTCATCATACCCTCCGCGGTAATAATCTAAGAGTGTTTCCTGAATAAGGTTAAATTTACAATTTTGTACCGTTAAGAATTCTACATTATAATCACCTCCATCATTTGTTTCCTTGTTTAACATCAATCCTCTTTCACAATCTTCTATTACTGTTTGTACAAAGGAGATTTCGTCGGCAAAAGATCCTTTAGAAACTTCCAAAACACTTTTAAACTTCTTTATTTCTACATTTTCAAGCGCTAAATTGTAAGCTTTGAACATAAATTTATCAAGTGTCATAAAGGTGTTCTGGGTTTTATCTCCGGTAAGAACCAAATTCTTCAATGTTAAATTACCTCCGGGATGCATTTCGAATGCAGTTCTTTCCGAACTAAAAATCAATTCAGACTTTTCATTATGATTTGAAAGAATTGAGATGACTTTATCGATCACCAAGGGCATTTCCATTTTATAAACTGCCTGATCCAATAGAATTGTATCCCCAGAATTCGCCTCCTTTAAAATACTAATTAATGATTCGGACGAAGAAGCAGTGAAGATTTTTACTTCATTCTTAGATCCTTCGGCTTGAAACCAATTCGTCCCAAATTTCGACCTATCAAAAGACATTTCACTCTCTTTTACTGGGCCAACAATCGCGCCGACACTATTATTTTCGGCGGTTCTCACAGTACCAAACAAGTCCTTGTCGATCAATTCAAAATCAAATCCTTGGTATACTGGGGTTATTTTTGATATTGGAGCATACAAATAGTCAGACAAGGGGTTTAACTCAACGCTTTCTGTTCTTAAACCTTTGGTTTTAATTTCGCTTTTATTCTCGGTATTAGTTATATTATTTTCGAATTTTATCCCATCTACTTTATCGTAATTTACAATAGGGTAAGCATCACCGGCTTGGTTGTAGATTAAATTATTTGCAACGACAACACGCTTTGGTCTAGCCGAACGTATTTCTGAAGGAGGTAATACATCAGTCTGGCTAACATTTGAGCCAACACTAAAATGCCATGGAGACAAACAATCTATAAATGAATTGTAGGCAACTACGACATCAGTTACCTGGTTATACCTGTTCAATGGGGATTTCGGAATCCCGTTCATTACAGCAAGTGCAGACCTAAAGGCCTCTCCCTTTATTTTATAGAAATAATTATTTGTGATCCAATGACCCGTGTTGATAACTCGGATTCCTCCTATATTATTTGACGCTTCATTTCCGATAAAGAGGTTACCGTCAATTTTACAATAATTACCATGACGTAATACCAAAGAGCCTTCACTTTCAAAAAATACATTGTGAGTAAATTCATTGAAATTAGATTTACTAGAAATTATTTCAACTTCCCCATTGCATCGATCAAACAGATTATTTGAAACATTGGTGTAAGAAGGTGCCATAGAAGTGCCACTATCTCCAATTTGAATAGTTTCTCCATGCGGACCTCCCTTTCGGGGTCTTGGGCCGAAATAATTATTTATGATCTGATGATAATTATTGATATGCTCATTACCTGCTAAGTACACCCTAATCGTAGGTCCAAAATTTGATTTTCCCGCAATATAATTATGACTGAACTCATTATGTCTGCCCCACAGTTCGACCCAATGATCACTCACATCGCGATCGCGTTGGGTAAATTCTTCGATCACACATTGAGTCACTTTACAGTGATTAGCAATCGTGTCATCATTAATTTTGAATTGAATTATTGTATTCGAAGGAGTAAATCCATTTTTAAAATATAAGCCATTTACTTCTAAATATTCTCCTCCAATTTTTAAATTGGAAGCTCCTTCTATGGTTACCTTACCTTTTTCCTCGGCAATTAATACGATGGGCTTTTCCTTTGTCCCTTTCCCGTAAAAATCAATCTGCACATCCTTCCAAACTCCGTTAGCCATGATTAGTTGATCACCCGGAATACTTTGTTTTATAGCCTCCTGTAGTTCTTGAATGTTGTTTACTTTGATCTGATTGATTTTCTCTTGTTGGCTGCAAGACACCATAAACATCACACTTGCAATAAATAAAATTACTCTCATTCTGCTTCTTTCTAAAAATTAGTTTATGAAATATTACTTTGAAAAATTAGGCATTCTTCCATAAATCTTGGACAATTTGCAGGTCTCTTTGCATTGCATCGAAAACCACTTTTTTATCAACATTTATCACGGAGTTCCCCTTTTCCGCTCCGCCAAGGTCATACTCTAAATGTAGTGATACAGGTACTTTGATTTTATACTTTTTTAACAATTTAAAATAGGTGTCAAAATCGACCATACCCTCTCCTATTGGAACATTGACTGGTTCCCATTTGTTATTGATCTTGCCCCATTTAAAATCCTTTAAAACAATGACCTTGATTCGCTTATGTAATAATTCTAATCCATTTTGCCAGGAAAATCCTCCCTCAACCATGGCATGGCGAATATCGTACTGCGTACCAAAAGTTTGAGGATTTACTGTTTCCAGGATTTTTTCAATTTCCCAAAAGGAAGCACCGACATTTCTTCCGGCATGATTTTGATAGCAACCAACGAGGCCCAATTTCTGGTTAAGTTCTCCTAACCTATAAATTTCCTCCTGATAATTCAGCAAATTGGCCTTCATAGATCGTGCCTGATCGAATTTGAACCAATTGGTCCGATAATACTTAATCCCCACATCAGAAGCAGCCTTTAAAACACTTACATCCAATTGATTTTCAACACTTTCTATTGCTGTAGTGATTAAATCGCAACGTATTCCGCTTGCTCTGATGTCTTCTACTGCCCTAGGTAAATCAATACCCACATTTTCGGGAAGTACATGTCCTTTGGGTCGGACTGTAAGATCAACACCATCAAATCCCATTTCAGCTGCAACAGCCCCAGTTTCTTTAAAATCCAAAAATTGAAGGTGTTTAGAAAAGATATGTACTTCTAATTGATCATCATCGGCATATTGAAACATAGGAAATGAAAATCTGGATAGAGGCAAATAACCCGCAGCTAGGGCTGTTTGCTTTAAAAATGTTCGCCTTTTACTCAAAGCATATTGATTTAAAGAATATTCTGCAATTGGTTTACCAGTTTGGTTTACCAAATATAAGGCTAATTACGGATATTCCAACTATTTAACCCTTTATTCACATATAAGTTTTAATATCTTCAAGCTATTTTCAATCATAAGAAAATTCGTATTCTTACCATGAACAAATATCACATATAACGCTTAACCGTTCCGAAGTAAAGAGATGTTCTATTCAAGAAAATATTTAGTGCACCAAAACAAAAAAATATTCTCGTTAACTAACCGTTCTTTGAAAGAATTTTTTCAAATCTATCTCGAACCTTTTTACCTTTTAAACTCAAATATCCACTATTTATCTAACACAAAAAACCAACTATGATTTATTACTGGTACACTATTCTTAAAATCTTAATCCTTAGAAATTTTCAAAGTCAAGTAAAATATAATCAGACAATTACCATATCATTTCGGGTGGGTTTGTTTGATTGTGATGGTTTACGTGTGATGACGGCAGCAAAATATCCTGTTTATATGGATTTTGTTCGTTGGGAACTAATTGCAAGATCTAAATTATTTAAAGCGATTGTAAAGCGTGGACTAGCTCCTACATTGGGTTCGCAAAAAATTATTTATAGAAAACCGTTGAGAATTTGGTCAAAATTTAATGTGATTTTGGAAAGTGTTGGTATGGATGATAAGTGGGTCTATAATGTCCACTATTTTGAACAAGAAAATGAGATCAAAGCTATCGGAATTACAAGAGCTCTCATATGGAAACGAGATATTCCAACTGCGCTCCAAGACATAATGAAAGAGGTTGGTGCAACAGAAATAATCGCTCCACCTTCATGGGTTGTAGATATATTCACGGAGGATAAGGAAATTGTTCAACAAGCAAATCAAAAAATACTTAAGATTCTTGATTAAAATTTATTACACCTTTTAGCAGTTGTGGTATTCTTAAACTTACTACTTTAGTAGTTTGAAATAAAAGAACCAAAAGCATGTCTTATGCGATCAATTATTACCGGAATTGGTAGTTATATACCGACGTTTGTAAAGAAAAATGAAGACTTTTTATCCTCTGAGTTTTATGACGAAGAAAAAAATAAGCTTACTCGCTCAAATGATGTGATCATTCAAAAGTTTAAAGAGATCACTGGAATTGAAGAAAGGCGGTATGTTTCAAATGATTTAAGAAATAGTGATATTGCTACATTTGCTGCCCGCAAGGCTATTGACCATGCAAATGCAGATCCCGAAGAACTTGATTATATCATCGTTGCCCATAATTTTGGGGATATTGATGCTGGTTCTAATCAATGTGATTTGTTACCCAGTATTGCATCACGCGTAAAGCATAACCTTAAAATAAAAAACAATAATTGCGTAGCCTACGATATTATTTTTGGATGCCCAGGGTGGATCCAAGGAGTTATTCAAGCCGATGCATTCATAAAATCTGGATTGGCAAAAAAATGCCTGGTGATTGGGTCTGAAACACTTTCAAGAGTATCTGACCCAAATGACAGAGATGGAATGATCTATTCGGACGGTGCGGGCGCTTGTATATTGGAGGAAAACAACTCGTCTAACAAAGGAATCCTGGGTTATGCTGCACAAACCTTTACGCTGGAAGAAGCCCATTTTTTATTCAATGGCAGTTCATATAACCCTAATGAATCACCCTCAACTCATTATATAAAAATGCACGGCAGGAAAATTTACGAATTTGCCCTAAACCATGTTCCTGCCGCCATGAAAACAGCTTTAGAAAATAGTGGTGTTGAAATAGACAAAATAAAAAAGGTATTGATTCATCAGGCCAATGAAAAAATGGATGAGGCAATTATCCAAAGGTTTTACAGATTATACCGTCAAAAGCCGCCTAAGGGAATTATGCCGATGAGCATTCATAAGCTCGGAAATAGTTCTGTAGCAACAGTACCAACACTTCTGGATTTGATCCTAAATGATAAATTAAATGATCAAAAAATAAATGAGGGTGATATTATTATGTTAGCTTCTGTAGGGGCCGGAATGAATATCAATGCTTTGGTTTATCAATTTTAGCTTTTCTTGCATTTTGTTTTGTAACATTTTTTAATTCTGCACCCGTACTAAAACGAATTACATGGTTATTAGCCTCATCCCTTGCTAAAACTGAATCAACTTTCGTTCAAAGGATAATTTATTATAAATTTATATCCATAAATAAAAATGTCTTTAAATGAGAAATATATTCCTTTTACTATTTATCGCCCTTATCAACATTTCATGTAGCAAAAAGGAAACCGATAAATACCCGATAAAACAGGCAAACTGGAAAAGTAAAGAAATCAATATAGAGAACTTTGACGACTATTTTACGGGGAAAACCTATCTCCCTGTTTACTCACATATATACCACGTTCATGAGCATCGCACATTTGACCTCACCATTACAGCGAGCATACGAAATATTTCATCTACAGATTCTGTTTATATATTAAAAGCTGACTATTATAATACCATTGGAGAAAACATTAGGCAGTACGTTAAAAAACCAATTTATTTAAAACCACTTGAAACCATTGAAATAATTATTGAGGAACAAGATATTGAAGGAGGTTCTGGAGCAAATTTTGTTTTTGACTGGGCAAATAAAAATGATAAAAATCCGCCTTTAATTGAGGCTGTTATGATTTCGACCTATGGTCAGCAAGGATTATCTTTTACTACAAGAGGAGTGCCGGTAAATGAATAATGAATACTCATTATGATTAACGGTTTTTCTAATTATTTAGAATATGAGCCAATCTATTTAAATTTTGAAAATCAAACTATTTTATGTTTTAAGGATTCGAGATATAATTATTTTAAGCACATCCATTACATTTCTGATAGAACAAGGACATGGGAAAAAAAATAGAACATATTACTGCCGATCTTCAAGATTTTATAGAAAATCAAAAAATATTCTTTGTTGGTACAGCATCCCGCGACGGAACAGTTAACGTATCTCCTAAAGGTACTGACTCATTAAGAGTGATTGGTAAGAATAAAATTGTTTGGTTGAATTTGACAGGTAGTGGAAACGAAACTGCAGCGCATTTAATAAGGAATGATAGAATGACGATTATGTTTTGTGCTTTTGAAGGAAAACCATTGATTTTAAGGCTATATGGAAAAGCGAAAATTTACCATAAAAGGGATAGTGATTTTTACAAATATATAAGTTTATTCCCCGAAAATGTAGGTGGAAGACAAATAATCGAAATGGACGTTGACTTAGTTCAAACTTCTTGCGGTTTAGCCGTACCATTAATGGATTTTAAAGAAGAACGAACAACATTAAATACTTGGGCAGAAAAACAAGGAAAGGACAAAATTGAGGAGTATTGGAAAAACAAAAATACTACAAGTATTGATGGATTTGAAACAAAAATTCTGGACGATTAAGAACTAGCTAGAATAAGTTGTATAATTAAATGTATGACAGGTAAAGAGGGTAAAATAGAAATTGAATTTTTGGACCACGTAGCAATTCGGGTTACAGATATGGAAGTCTCTGTTTCTTGGTACGAAAAAGTGTTGGGATTGAAACGTCATCAACTACCTGAATGGGGAGATTTTCCAATCTTTTTACGTTCTGGAAAATCGGGAATTGCATTGTTTCCTGCAACTATTGCAGATCCTAAACTTGACCCAACTTCAAAAAATGTAAAAATTGACCATTTCGCTTTTAGTGTGAATAAGGAAAATTTCGAAAAAGCAATAAAGCGATACAGCGATTTGAACTTAGAATATGATATTCAGGACCATCATTACTTCAATTCTATTTACACGAAAGATCCAGATGGTCATACAGTTGAGCTAACCACAATTAAAGTGAAGGAAAAAGATTTTTTTTAACAAAAACTACACCGCAACGATACGATTAAGTATTAAGTCCATAGAAAACTAGGGTGAGCTTCTTTTTTAAGGGTTGGTCTTATAACAAATACTGTCAATTCATCCTTGATGAAGCCATGACAAAAGATGAAATAGTTGGCGTTGTATCTAGATTCTGAATGAGAACTTAAACAGAAGTTGGGTCTGAGGAATTGATATGAAAAGAATGAGAATTGATATATTTACCTATTAATTGTAACAAATCATGATTGCAGACATACTATCGGTTTTAGGTCTATTTGGCAATGCTTTAGAAAAAGTGATGACCAAAAAAGGTACCAGGCTCGAGAAAAAAATCACGGCAGTTGGCGATTTGCAAAAAGCAATAAATGCGACTAAATCATACTTGGTGTCTTCGCATAAAAATTACAGCCCAAATTCCACCTTATCCAATTTATGGAATACGGCATTTGTTTCAATGGTTCCATTTGATAAGGTGCTAGCCAATCAATTGAGAGATAAAGGTAGATTTTGGAGTGATCCAAAAAGTTGGTTGAATAAACCATCTTCTATGGAACTGATTCCGGATCTTAAAGATCTGGATGAAAAATGTGAAGAGATGATGATAACCTTAAATTTTAGAATAACGAAAAGGTAGAATCATCATCCACCTCATCTATTACTTTCATCTTTAAAATTTAGAATCTTATCAAGATGAACCTTCATATCCCCTGCTCCCACACGAAATGAAATTCAGCGAAGCTAAATGAAATTCAGCGTAGCTAAATCGCAGTTTCGACGAAGTCAAATCGAAGATTCAGCGTAGCTAAATGAAATTCAGCGAAACTAATGTATCTCGCTGTTTTAAGCATATCTACTATTTAAAAAAAAGATAAAATAAACTTTTTTACCTCTTTGATATACTTGTAAATAACTATTTTAGTGAGGATATAACACGTTGTAAACAATTACCCCAAATTATTCCCTCTAAACTTTATTTGTATATTTGTCGTTATGTAAAGTATAAATGTCGTACCTTTATATTTGTAAAATTATTCGCATGGAGAAAACTTTAACATCTAAAAAAGAGAATAGTGAATTAAAAATATTCGTTAGACACTTTAAGAGAGGTAGAGACTTAAAGCCTAAAGAAATCACATATACTCGATTCTTAAGAGACAAATTGCTTGTTGCAAATGCAGTAAAAAGAGGTGTCCCTACAATTTTGTTTAGTGAAATTAAATCCAACTCTCCTTTTGATGACAAACAATGGTCCTCATTCTTAGATATAAACGTACGTACCCTACAGAGATATAAGAAAGAAAAATCACATATATTTAAGCAAATACAAAGCGAAAAAATATTTGAGCTTGCCGAAGTTGTTAGTTTAGGTAATGAAGTTTTTGACAGCCCTGAACATTTTATGATTTGGCTTAAAACACCTTCAATGGCTCTAGGGAATATTAAACCAATTGACTTATTAGATTCATCTTACGGAAAAGATATTGTCATAGCTGAGTTAAACAGAATTGAACACGGAATTTTTGTTTAATGATAGTTTACAGGTTAAGCCGTAAGAAATATAAAGATCAACTTTCAGGCTATGGTGCATCTCTAAATGGTCAAAGATGGAATTCAAAAGGTACTGAGGTAATTTATACTGCACAAACTAGAGCACTAGCAAACAGTGAAGTTGCTGTACATATATCTTTGGGCATTTTACCAAGTGACTATCATATGGTAGAAATCGAAATCCCTAATTCTCTGAAAATATTAGACATCAACGAAAAAGATCTTCCAAAAGGATGGAATTCTCTGCCCTCAAAACCTGAAAGTCAAAATATCGGGGATAAGTTTGTCAATGAAAATCAATATCCTGTTTTAAAAGTACCCAGTGTAGTTGTTAAAGGAGAGTTCAATTATATTCTAAACCCAAAACATTCAGATTTTTCTAAGATAAAAATAATAAATACTGAACCTTATCCATTTGACCCTAGATACTTTAACAAGTAAACAGTTTACAACACCGTTTATAATTAATTGTTGTTGAAATCTAGCCAGAAAATCAAGATTAAAACCAAATAAAAATTTAAAGGAAAATTTAGTTGTTCAGTCGCAGCAACTAATCATTAACAATACCATTGTGCTAAATTAGTAACAACCCGCTAACCTATGATATGATCGAGCCAATATGTACATTGTAAATTAAAGGTCTTGTGGTCATTTATGCGAGATAGCCGCTTGCGGATTTAATAAATCCTTAAATTAGACAATGATAAATTTTTTTAGACGAATCCGAAACGTGCCTGCCGGTAAGGCAGGAAAAATGGCTGATGATAATCGGCCACTCAAGTATGCGAGATATGCTGTTGGAGAAATTATTTTAGTCGTGATTGGAATTTTAATTGCACTTCAAATTAATAACTGGAATGAACAGCGGAAGGAACGCATTCAAGAAAAAATATTCCTTAAACGTTTTGATGCAGAGTTAAACACCAATCTGGAAAATATATTGACTGCAATTTCTCTAAATAAAAGTCGTATTCATCGTGCTGAATTTTTGTTGAGGACCATAAATAGACCAGAGCTGGTGTTAGATTCTTCTAGTTACTTTATGAAAAGCATAGAACATGCTGGTTATACCAACATCCCACTTATTTCAGACAATGCATTTGAAGAACTTAAATCCAGTGGAAATCTTTCTCTAATTAGAAATGAGACGCTCAGGGCAGCACTCCAAAAATACTACTCTTGGACTACAAACGAGGGACAATATAATTTTCTCCAACAAGACATTCAGCTGAACTATTTTCACCTAAAACAAGGCATTTTTACAACCAGTCAGGTTATAGATATGGGTGATTATTTTATTTCCAAAAATTACAGTTCGACTGAGGCAAAAGAAACATTTGAACGCATGATGAACAAATCCGAATTTTTGAAGTTCATACCCTATATTATTCAAAACAAATTGATGGTTGGAAATAGTTATGACTATATCCATGATCAGGCAAAGGCCTTAAAATTATTGCTAAAAGCAGAATTAGATAAAAAAAATGAGGATTGAAATTTGCAATAAAAGAGAATTACATAATTCTTTTGAAAAATTAGACAAAGTTTCCTCATAGAGTGAAATTTCAAGAAATATCATATTTACGCTAAGGGCTCAATATTTCTGGTTATGATTGGCATTTTGCGATTAAAAAGTCAGAAAACATTCATGTACAAAACCATTTAAAGGAATGCTAAGGAGGGTTAATTAGAACATATTTTTAAATTAAAATGAATACTAAATTTTTTTCTACCTTATTTTTTTGGTTTCTGTTAATGGCATGCCAAGAAATAGTTTATTCGCAATCCGATTTTACAATTCAGGATATAAAGTTTGAAAGTCATGGAGTTATGATTGCAGGCTCAATTTTAACACCTAAAAACCCATTTGCAGCAGTTGTAATTGTTCATGGGTCTGACCCAGTAAAAAGAGAAATGGAGTTCGCTAAACGTCTTGCCAAAGAAGGAATTGCTGTATTGACATATGATAAACGTGGAGTTGGAGAATCTGGTGGTGTTTATGTAGGACCAACTGTTGGAACCAATAATATTGACATCTCTAATCTTAATTTACTATCGGACGATGTAAGTTCTGCAATAAATAAATTGCAAAAGTGTTTGGAAGCTAAAAAAACACCGCTTGGGTTAGTTGGTTTCAGTCAAGCAGGATGGATTATACCAATTACGGCCAGCAAAAACCCACAAATAGAATTTATGGTTTTTTTTAGTTGTCCAACAATCACAACTTTAGAGCAACTCCGATTTCAGTTTTTTACGAATGGGAAAGATGATTTTTGGGAAAATCATACAGAAGCAGACGCTCGTGACCACACTAATAATGACCCAGATAGGTATCAATTCATGGCTACTGACCCAAAAAATTATCTGAACAATCTTTCAATTCCTGGACTTTGGCTTTTTGGTGAAAAGGATATACAGATTCCTGTGAAGATGTGCATGGAGCAATTAAATACATTCAAAGTTCGGGGTAAACCTTTTGAATATACTTTATTTCCTGCGTTGGGACACAATACGGCATCTGACAATGATACAACACCTTTTGATATTTCAATTCAATGGATAAAGCAGAAAACCTTGAACAAAAAATATAGCCATAGGAAAAAATCGAATTAGAATAATTAAAAAAACTGCATAAAACTTAGGCCTAAATTTATTGCCAGTACTTGCATCTTACGAAGATCCTTTCGAGTTATCTATTCGGTTTCAATTTGCTAATTTAGTTGTTGAAACACACAGTAAAATCATACAAAAAACCTTAGGCCACAACCTTTAAATTAGAAGACAAGCATGATTAAAAATAGTTTAGCAATCACATTATTTATTGTAACAAACTGCCTATTGGCACAGGATAGAAATGAAGTTTCCCAATTTAGCAATAACTTAAATCAGTATCATAGTGTGCGTGATTTTAGTATGTCTGAAAACGGAAATGAAGCATTTCTAACTATTCAAAGTCCCTTTCAAGAAATTTCTCAAATTGTCTATATCAAAAAGGAAAAAAATAAATGGTCAGAACCAAAATTGATGCCTTTTTCCGATTCATTTATGTATATGGAACCTTTTTTGACTGCAGATGGAAAGCGCTTATTTTTTGTTTCTGATAGACCTTTAAACGATTCGATCAAGGTAAAAAAAGACTTTGATATTTGGTGTATTGAAAGAAATAACCAAGACGCAGAATGGTCTAAACCTAAGAACATAGGAAAACCAGTTAACTCGGACTTGGACGAATTTTATCCCTCAGTTAGTGAAAACGGAAACTTGTATTTCACAATGGTTGCACCTATTGGATTAGGAAAAGATGATATTTATTTTTGTAAATGGGATAATGGTAAATATGCGAACCCTGTGCTGTTAAGTGAAAGCATTAATAGTGCTGGTTATGAATTTAATGCCTTTATTTCAAAAGGAGAAGATTTTATATTATTTACGAAATACAATGAAAAAGATGGTTATGGTAGCGGTGATCTCTATATCTCAAAAAAGGATGCCTACGGAATGTGGGAAAATGCAAAAAACATAGGAGAGCCAATTAATACAAAATTTATGGAATATTGTCCGTTTTATGACGAGAAGAACGAAATACTATATTTTACAAGCAAAAGAAATGATATTACGCCAAGAGCATTTAAAAATGTTTTGGATTTACAACGATATTTATCTGAAAGCAATAATGGTCTCAGTAAAATTTATATGACGAAATTTAAAATAGAATAAAAACTGTCGCCCAAAAAGTTGCTTTATTTATTAGTTTCCCTAGCTATACTCTAACTGATCGAACTGACAAAAAAAATATTCAAGTCAATCAATCAGCTCAGGATTTATTTAATAACCTGTATAGTTATTTTAGGACGGGTCACTTAAGTAAAGCCCAAGAAATTGATCCATAGCTAGTGTATAGATGAAGTATGGATAAAGTATGGATGGTGTATGGATAATGTATGAAAACAAATCCAAAAAACTCTAATAGCAATATGGAAAGAATATGTTAATATCCAAAAGACATACATATCTTTACAGTGAAGAGCGATAGATACCCAAAAACTCTTCGCAGACATCAAAGTATCCCTTAAAAAAGAGAAGCATCATCTGCTCTACATCGAAGAATTTTGAACCTATTTGGACCTCCCCAAACACGAAGTCACCGATAAGATTCGATAAAGAATAATCGGTCAAAACAAGAAGATTGTGGGGAGAGTATGGGAAAGATGAGTAAATAAAAAACCGCAAACAATTAAATATTAATCATTTACGGTTTTACTTGGCGGAGAAAGAGGGATTCGAACCCCCGGAGGTGTGACCCTCAACAGTTTTCAAGACTGCCGCATTCGACCACTCTGCCATTTCTCCAGGTCTAATTTGATTTCTCAAATGCGAGGGCAAATATACTACCTTTTTTGTTTTAGTAAAATATTTTTATTCCTTTTTTTAGAATCATTTTAAATGAATTAAAAAACCAATATTTAAGCTACATTTGTTTCGGTTATGATGTGGCATGAATACCTCCTCTTATTAGTCATCGGCTTCGTTACGGGCATTATCAACACCATGGCCGGTGGAGGGTCGGTACTTACCTTGCCTCTACTCATATTTCTTGGGCTACCTCCAAATGTTGCAAATGGCACAAACCGTGTTGCTATTTTTATTCAAGGATTATCTACCGCTGCTGGTTTTAGATCAAAATCAATCAAAACTTTTCCTTTTAGTATATATTTTGGCATCTCTGCTATGTTGGGCGCCATGATTGGTGCACAAATCGCTGTTGATATTAAAGAAGAGATCTTCAATAGAATCTTAGCCATCGTCATTATATTGGTGGGGTTTTTTTTAGTGTTTCATAAAAATCGGGCAAAAGATTTCAATCTTGAAAGGTTGACAGGAAAATACCTTTGGTTAAGTATTATTGCATTCTTCTTTATAGGTATTTATGGAGGATTTATTCAAGCTGGAACAGGACTCATCATGTTAATGGTTTTATCGGGCATAAATCACTATGCACTTGTCAAAGCAAATGCCATCAAAAACCTCGTAACTCTTGTGTTTAATATATCTGCCCTATCAATTTTTATTTTCAATGATAAAGTAAATTGGGAATACGGACTGATGCTTGCTGTTGGAACGGCTTTGGGCGGTTGGTTCACAAGTCGATGGTCGGTGAACAAAGGTGATGGTATTGTGAGAATATTTATGATCATCATGATCATTTTAATGGCTGTCAAACTTTGGTTCTTTAACGACTGATTTTAAAGTCTTCAAAATCCGAATATTTTTCTTCCTGAACGATTACCTCTAAAACTTTTGCTAAGGGTGGGCCTTCCTTCAGCAGATTAATAAACTTTTCAATTTTTATCATCTCTCCTTCCACTTCTACATAAACATTCCCGTTGTTGAGATTTTTTACAAAGCCTTTGAGATCAAAACTAAGTGCATGGTCACTGGCAAATTTTCTGTACCATACTCCTTGAACTTTTCCTTTAACGATAATATTGAAATGCTTTTTCTCCAAAATAATTCATTAAAACATCAAAATTAAACAATAGAGCTAAAGATCCATTTCATTTTATCAAAATATTTTACCTTTGCCTTTCATTTTTTGAATCTTGAGAATGGGAAATTCTATCGGAAAACTATTTACATTAACTACTTTTGGAGAATCACACGGAATTGCTATAGGAGGTATCATAGATGGTTGTCCGGCAGGTATCGAACTCAACTTTGAAGCGATACAACACGAGCTTGACAGAAGAAAACCAGGTCAGTCTAAGATAACTACCCAGCGAAAAGAACCTGATACTGTTGAATTCTTATCCGGTATTTATGATGGAAAAACCACAGGAACCTCTATCGGATTTCAGATCCAGAATACGAATCAAAGAAGTAAAGATTACAATCACAATACCGATGTTTATCGTCCATCACATGCAGATTACACCTATGCCAAAAAATATGGTATCAGAGATCACAGGGGCGGTGGAAGAAGCTCTGCCAGAGAGACAGCCAACTGGATTGTTGGGGGTGCTATAGCAAAACAGTTTTTAAAAGGTATAGAGATCAATGCTTTTACCTCGAGTGTAGGTCATATTGAAATGCCGACTCATTTGCTCGATTTTAATAAAGATTCCATAGAAAAAAATATAGTGCGCTGCCCGGATACACAAACAGCCGCTAAAATGATTGAACTAATAGAAAAAATCAAAAAAAGTGGCGATACAATTGGTGGCGTCATTACTTGTGTTATTCAAAATGTTCCTCTAGGCTTGGGCGAGCCTGTTTTTGAAAAGCTGCATGCAGAACTAGGTAAAGCCATGTTATCGCTTAACGCAGTTAAAGGTTTCGAATATGGCAGTGGTTTTGCCGGAACAAAATTGAAAGGAAGCGAACACAATGATTTATTTAATGCCGATGGCAGTACAAAAACGAACTTATCTGGGGGTATACAGGGTGGAATCAGCAACGGTATGGATATCTATTTTAGAGTAGCATTTAAGCCTGTAGCAACCATAATGCAGAAACAGGAAACCATTGATGCCGATGGCAAACTAGTAGAAATGCAGGGAAAAGGAAGACATGATCCTTGTGTAGTACCTCGAGCAGTACCTATAGTTGAAGCATTGAGTGCACTTGTTTTGGCAGATCTGACACTTCAAAACAAAGCACGTCAGTAATCACATGAATCTGATTATTTGCCAAAAAAAATAAATCATTTACCATTCTTCTAATTAACTGTTTTTCAATAGGATATAATCATCTTATTCAAGAAAAAGTTAATTTGATCAAACTTTTCTAAAATTTCTTGAAATAAAATTTTAATAGTTGCGTTTTAATATTGTCTGATATGCTATGAATGTCTGACTAAAAAAATTGCCCTCACAATAACATATTTACCACATAAATTATTTGTGAATAAAAAGAAAAATTGCTCATGAAGTATAAATTGCTAGTGCCTAATTTAAAAATATATCTCGATCAAATCTTGATAAATTTTACTCCCCGTAAAAATCAAATTTTAGAAACGATCCCTGTTCACAATACCAGGAAGTTGACTGAGCAATTATAATCATCTCATTTTTTAACTATACTTATTTAAACCATAAAACATTGGCATTTAATGCCTTACAATCCCTTTTTTTTAGACCGCTATTGTTTTGATTGAACGTAGTGGTCTTTTTTTATGTCCAAATTCAGCATATTTAGCACCTTAATGAGTCCTTGATAAAAAGTTTGATTAACTTTGACGTTTTAAAATAAATATGATGAAAGACGGATTATACGCAAAATTTAATACCACGAAAGGAGAGATCCTTGTTAAATTAACTCATGATAAAACTCCGGGCACAGTAGGTCATTTTGTAGCTTTAGCTGAAGGAGAATTAGAAAATTCAGTGAAGCCTCAAGGTAAGAAATATTATGATGGCTTAAAATTTCATAGAGTAATCGCCAATTTTATGATTCAGGGAGGTTGTCCTCTTGGAACCGGAACAGGAAACCCTGGATACCAATTTGATGATGAATTTCATCCTGATTTAAAACATGATAAACCAGGAATTTTATCTATGGCCAACGCCGGACCCGGTACAAATGGATCACAATTCTTTATAACACATGTCCCTACCCCATGGTTAGACAATAAACACACTGTTTTTGGCGAAGTTGTTGAAGGGCAGGATGTCGTTGATGCCGTTCAGCAAAATGACAAAATTGAATCAATTGAGATTATCCGTGTGGGTGAAGAAGCAAAAAAATTCAAAGCTGTAGAATCTTTTAGAACTTTTGAAGGTTCAAGAGAAAAAAGACTAGCAGAAGCCAAAGCAAAAATGGAAAAAGAGCTTGATAAAGTTGCCGCTGGTTTTGATAAAACCGACAGCGGATTACGCTATAAAATTATACAAAAAGGCAATGGTGCCAAAGCTCAAAAAGGAAAAAAAGTTTCTGTACATTACAAAGGGCAATTGACAGATGGCTCTGTTTTTGATTCTTCTTATACCAGAAAAGAACCTATTGATTTTATGTTAGGTGTTGGTCAAGTAATCCAAGGTTGGGATGAAGGAATTCAATTGTTAAACGTTGGAGATAAAGCGCGATTGGTTATTCCAGGTCATTTAGGATATGGGAATGCTGGAGCCGGAAATGTAATTCCTCCTGATGCTACGCTAATTTTTGATGTGGAGTTGGTTGATGTAAAATAATTGAGTTATTATTAAAAAAGTTTTTAGAAAAAGGCAGGTATCAACTTGCCTTTTTTTGTTTTATCAATAGTTATATCTATCCAACGTAAGAAAATTCAAACCCAACAATTTATTGTTGGGTCAAATTAACACTTCGAATGAATTCTTTTCTGACCAAATGTCACAAATCTTGAAAATAGTTGCATCATCCATGAAAGTTCTTATATATTTATTCACTGAATAATCTTTTAGAAGTTTTTCAATTTTAAAACAAGAAACAGGGAATCCTTCAATCCGCGCATGAGAGAGTTGATCATTATTTTACTGCTTACCTCATTTGGTTATGGACAATCTGCGCATGTGCAGAATCCATTATTAAGCGATCGATTTTTGGTGACAGTCGGGATATATTGGCCATCTGATGATTATGCTGTTGGTGTAAATGGATCTTCGCAAAAAAATAACAGTTTTGATTTTGATGAAAACTTCAATGTTAAGAATAACCATATCACTCCGGTGATTGGATTTCATTGGCGCTTTACTAAGAAATGGCATCTCAATACAGAATATTTTCAACTGGGATACAAGCGTAGGGCTACTCTCGAAAATGACATCCAATGGGGTGATTACACATTTAAAGCTGGTACTTCTGCCGAAGCAGGTATTTCTTTAAATATGTACAGGATAGCTCTAGGAAGAACCATTTATCAAAATGATAGATTTCTTATGATTGGAGGCCTAGGGCTCCACGCAATGAATATCAAAGCCTTTATTGAAGGAAATGCATATATTAATGATGAACAATTCAGTTCTGAGCGCGTTAGTGTGAAGGGCGTCGCTCCTCTCCCAAATATTACTCTAACTTCGCTATACGTGTTTTCAAAAAAAATTTCAGGATCATTTCGAATAGATTGGTTTGCATTAAATATTGATCAATTTAGTGGAGGTCTTTGGGATATCAATCCTATTCTTTATTTCCAGGCCTTTGAACATTTGGGTTTTTCTATGGGTTATAATTTTTTCGATTTTAACTTTGAATTTGATGATCAAAATTGGAAGGGAACTTTTGAAACGATCTATCACGGTCCGTCTATTGGTATAACCTCTAACTTTTAGTATATGAAATACAACAAAATCTTTTATTTACTTTTCCAATTAGCTATGATTCCATGCTTGGCTCAAGTAACATTCGTCATTCATCAGTATCCCGAAAAAACCATAGATAAAGAAGTATTTATCACTGGAAATTTTGATGGGTGGTCGGGAGGAAAAGATTTCCGGTTGAACAAAACCGAGAACGGACATCTCATTATTACCTTGCCCAAATTCAAATTTCAACTTGAGTATAAATTCACTCAAGGCAGCTGGGATACGGTTGAAACTGCTATTGATGGTTCAGACATAGAAAACAGAATCTATGTTTTTCAAAAAGAAAAAGATACTGTTCTTTTAAAAATTGAGGGATGGAAGAATAAAAATTTGAAACAACCGCATACAAAAACCAATAATGTTATACTACTTACAGAAGGGATTGCAAATGATCCCTCAAACTTAAAAAATAGGAAAATTTGGGCTTACCTCCCACCCGATTACCACAAAAACAGCAAAGATTACCGGGTAATATATATGCACGATGGGCAAAATCTTTTTGATGCCCAAACATCTTTTTCAGGAGAATGGCAGGTTGATGAGTTGATGAATGAACTATATGAATCTCATCAATTGGAAGCCATTGTTATTGGTATAGATAATGGAGGTGAAAAAAGGATTGATGAATATACCCCATGGGTAAATAAAAAATATGGCGGTGGTAAAGCCGACGAATATCTAGATTTTATCATAACTCAAGTAATGCCAATAGTTGAAAAAGATTTAAGAGTAAAGAAAGGTAGTGAAAACACCGCTATTATGGGTAGTTCTCTTGGTGGATTGGTATCTTATTACGCCGCCCTACAAAGACCTGATCAATTTGGAAAAATAGGTGTTTTTTCACCCTCGTTTTGGTACTCAGAAGAAATTAGTGCTTTTACTTCTTTAAACGGAAACATTAAAAATCAAAAAATGTATTTCATGGCCTCTTATAAAGAAGATCCGGATGCCAGAACAGTGAAAGATTCAGAAGTAACAATCAAAAACCTAATGGCTGCTGGTTATCCTGAAAAAAATATTCAATCCAAATTTGTTCAGGAAGGAAACCATAATGAACTTTTATGGAAACAAGAGTTTAAAGAAGCTGTTCTGTGGCTATTCAAAAATTGATTACTTCCACTTAATATTACATCCTATACTCGGCTTTTGAACCTCATCCACAGCTTTTCCATCCAAAATATTTTGTAAAGCTCTTCTCAAATCTTTGCCAGTAACCGGTATTCCATTTCCTGGCCTTGAATCATCTAATTGTCCACGATATACAAGTTCCAATCCTCGGTCAAATACGAAAATATCAGGTGTGCATGCTGCTTTGTAGGCTCTAGCAACATCTTGAGTTTCATCAAATAAATACGGAAACTGAAAATCATTTTTCCTGGCAAATTTTTTCATGTTTTCCGGAGAATCTTCAGGATAATTAACAATATCATTCGACGAAATGGCTACAAATGAAAAGCCAAAATCATCATAAACTTTTGCTATATCTACCAATTCTTCAATGGTGTGCAATACAAATGGACAATGATTACAGATAAAATAGATCACGGTAGCCCGCTCGCCTTTCAGGCTAGATAGGTTTATATCCTTTCCAGTAACAGTATCGATTAATTCAAATTCGGAAGCTTTCGTGCCTAAGGCTAGCATGTTTGAGGGAGTCCTTGCCATTTTTATGTAGTTTTATACAAAAATAACAAAAGATGAGTCAACGCACGATAGAATTTGGCGATTTTATGAAAGTCGACCTAAGAGTAGGAACAATAATAGAAGCCGAATACTTTGTAAAAGCTAAATTCCCAGCCTACAAGTTAAAGGTCGATTTTGGTCCAATAGGTATTAAGAAATCAAGTGCCCAAATTACTAAATTATACCAACCCCAACATTTATTGGGAAAGCAAGTATTAGCAGTGTTAAATTTTCCACCCAAACAAATTGCAGATTTTATGAGTGAAATTTTAATTTTGGGTGTAAAAAATGACCAAGAAGTTGTACTTTTACAACCGCACAAACGTGCAAATAACGGCATAAAAGCTTCATAAATTCATTTTTTTATCAAACCCTATGACAAGTTTATTTGAGAATTTATCATCAAATTTAAATGGAGAGTTGTACATAGACCTTTTACACAAAAGTATTTATGCTACAGATGCCTCTGTATATAGAAAATT
Source organism: Namhaeicola litoreus (assembly GCF_042679565.1). Classification (NCBI taxonomy): domain Bacteria; kingdom Pseudomonadati; phylum Bacteroidota; class Flavobacteriia; order Flavobacteriales; family Flavobacteriaceae; genus Namhaeicola; species Namhaeicola litoreus. The sequence goes on from NZ_JBHTMY010000003.1 coordinate 1,423,767, forward strand.
ACCACTGGCGATATGCTACCCGAAGAATAAAGAAGATTTAAAAATACTAATAGCCTTTGCGAATGAGCATAAAATTACATTGATTCCGAGAACAGCAGGAACTTCATTGGCAGGACAAGTAGTGGGAGAAGGTATTATTGTAGACACTTCGAAATATTTTACCAATATTCTCGAATTTGATGAAACAAATAGAACGATTGTTGTAGAGCCTGGCGTTATACGCGATGAACTCAATCTTTTTTTAAAACCATATGGTTTATTTTTTAGTCCGAACACTTCTACTTCCAATCGTTGTATGATTGGTGGGATGGTCGGAAATAATTCATCTGGAACAACTTCTATCCAATATGGGGTAACTAGAGATAAAGTTTTGTCACTTAAGACTATTTTATCAGATGGTTCTGAAACTACTTTTGAGGCCTTGAATGAATTGCAGTTTAAAGAAAAGGCACGTGGAGCCAAATTAGAAAATAAAATTTACCATCTAATTCAAGAAAAACTCACCCAACCTGAGATTCAAGAAGAGATTCATAGAGAATATCCTAAAAAAACAATCCATCGGAGAAATAATGGTTATGCTGTAGACGCTTTATTGGACGCTGAAATCTTTGGCGGTCAAGAAAAGGAAATCAATTTATCTAAACTGCTTTGCGGTAGCGAAGGAACCCTTTCATTTACAACAGAAATTAAGCTAAAATTAGATCTACTACCCCCTGCACATAGTGTTATGGTAGCCGCACATTTTGAATCGATTAAGTCTTCCATGGAAGCTGTGGTTATCGCCATGAAACACAATCTTTACTATTGTGAGTTAATGGATAAAACTATTTTGGATTGTACGAAAAACAATCGCGAACAAATTAAAAATAGATTTTTTGTTGAAGGAGATCCGAAAGCTATATTGATGCTTGAAGTTTCTGATGATGATTTAAATGAAGCTGAAACAAAAGCCGGTAAACTCGTACAAGATCTTCAACAGCATAAATTGGGTTATGCCTTCCCTATCCTGAAGGGAAATGATATTCATAAAGCGAATGAACTGAGAAAAGCCGGACTTGGATTATTGGGAAATATTATTGGCGATGACAAAACTGCTGCCTGCATTGAAGATACAGCCGTGGCACTTGCCGACTTACCCTCATTCATACAGGAGTTTTCGCAAATGATGGAAACATATGGACAAAAACCCATTTACTATGCCCATGCGGGTGCAGGAGAATTACATCTCCGACCAATTCTGAATCTAAAGAAAAAAAAGGGCGTAGAAGATCTTCGAGCTATTACAACAGATGTAGCCAAATTGGTGAAAAAATATAAAGGCTCCATGAGCGGTGAACACGGTGATGGTATTGTCCGTTCAGAATTCATTTCTATGATGATTGGGAAAAAAAATTATGCCCTATTAAAGGAAATAAAGCACGTTTTTGATCCTAATAACATCTTTAATAAAGGTAAAATAATCGACCCCTACCCGATGGATCAGTCGTTGCGATATGTTCCTGAAAGGATTGAACCTGAAATAGAAACGCTAATGGATTTTAGTGATTCTCTAGGTATCTTACGTGTTGCTGAAAAATGTAATGGTTCTGGTGATTGCAGAAAGCCTATTTCGGCTGGCGGAACCATGTGTCCAAGTTATAGAGCTACAAAAAACGAAAAAGACACCACAAGAGCCCGTGCAAATGCATTAAGGGAATTTTTAACCAACTCCGACAAGAAAAATAAATTCAACCACAAAGAACTGAAAGAAGTATTTGATCTTTGCCTAAGCTGCAAGGCCTGTGCTTCAGAATGTCCGAGCAACGTGGATGTTGCTTCTCTAAAAGCAGAATTCCTTTATCAATATTACAAAAGCAATCCCGTCGATTTTAGAACCTCATTATTTGCAGATAACGTAAAATACAACAGGCTGGGGATGCTAATGCCCAAACTAACTAATCTGGTTCTTAACACTACAGCTGTTAAAAATATTATTGGAATTCATCCAAAAAGATCTATTCCAAAATTACAATCTGCTACCTTAAGAACTTGGCTCAAAAAGAATAAGCACAAATTAGAAGCTCAAAAAAATCAAACTAAAAGCCTTTATCTATTTATTGACGAGTTTACGAATTACTACGACGTTTCTACGGGTATAGATGCGATTGAATTATTAATAGCTTTAGGATACAATATTTTAGTTGTAGACCACCCAGAAAGCGGTAGAAGTGCCATTTCGAAAGGCTTGATAGACAAAGCAAAAGTATCCATAGATGGTAACATTGCTGTCTTTAAAGATCTGGTATCGAATGATACCCCGTTAGTAGGAATAGAACCCTCTACGATTTTGGGCTTTAGAGATGAATATCTTAGATTGGCTGAGGATAAAGAATCTGCAAAAAAAATTGCGGCACACGCCTTAACGATTGAAGAATTTTTTGAAAAAGAATTTAAAGCCAAACGAATTTCTTCAGAAAAATTTAGTGAGGAGAAAAAGCAAATCAAGATCCACGGACATTGCCAACAAAAATCACTTTCTGGCACTGAAGCTTCTTTTGTTATGCTAAATATTCCAAAAAATTATGAAGTAGCCATTTTAACAACAGGTTGTTGCGGAATGGCTGGTTCTTTTGGCTATGAAAAAGAACATTATGATTTGAGCATGCAAGTGGGCGAAGACACTCTTTTCCCAAAGGTGAGAAACTTAAATGAACAAATAGAAGTTGCCGCTGCAGGAACCAGTTGTCGACATCAAATTTGGGATGGTACCAAACGAAAAGCAGCACATCCGGTAACAATTTTGCGTGCCGCGTTAAAATAAATATTTATTTTTTTCGTTAATTGCAATAGATTTAAGAATCTAAAAAATAGCTTAACATTCAATAAATTGCTAATGACTTAAATATCAGTAAGATATTTAAGGGTTTTGCTATATAAAGCGAAATATATTTTTGACATTAACATTTAACAATTACAGAATGAAATTTTCTCAAAGGCTATTCCTTTTATTAATTTTACTATCAACATTTACAGTATTCGCCCAAGATGATGAGCCATCTGCGACTTTAGAGCAAGGTGCAATTGAGGGTCAATTTGATTATTTGTATAATAAATCAGGTAAGTATCAAGAGTATAAGGTGATCAAAATTACCAGTTTCAACAAACTGAAAGCAAATGTGCTGGATAGTTTATTGTTACTCAATAAACAAATTGTAGAATCTGATAAAGTTATAAAAAGTCAATTAGACGAAATTAAATCACTAAAAGATAACCTTAAAACAACTAATGATAACTTGGTTGAAATTACAAACGAAAAGGATAATATAACGGGCTTTGGAGTACCTATGACAAAAGGTCTGTACAACACAATAATGTATTCGTTAATTTTTGGATTATTAGGTTTATTACTTTTCTTTATTTATCGTTTTAAAGAAAGTAATAAAGTCACTAAACTCGCGCAGAAGACCTTAGCAGAAACCGAAGAGGAGTTTGAAAATTATAAACGTGTTTCCATAGAACGCGAACAAAAAGTAAGAAGAGAACTACAAGACGAATTGAATAAACAGAAATACTCTAAAAAGTCTGCCAAAGAATAATTTAATAGCTTAATATTTTAGTTTGAGCCCGTTTTTACGGGCTTTTTTTATGACAATAAATGGCTGTGTTTGAGCAGATAATCAAGGCTATTTGGTCCTTCATTGAATAACAGATCCAATATACTTAGATTAGCAAGAAAACCATGTTTATCTGAAAACACCTGATGATAAGATTCGAATTTAAAATCTTGCTTTAATTTTGCATTTGACATAATGCGCAGATCTTTTGCATATTCTATCTCGAAATGTTTTGTTTTATGAATGATTGAATTCAATTCTAAAGCTTCAGAAATCACTTCATTGGTGTCTAGCAAAAGATCAATCAAATAGGTGTATTTCTTTTCAAAAACCAGATTGATTTCTTCTTCATAGAACTCAAAATAAGGTGAAGAACGGTAGGCTGCTTCCAAGGATTTTTTATGTAATAGTTGCCAATTATTCTGTGGATCAAGTTTTACCTCCTTTGTTTTTTGTCGCTGCCCACTGTGTTCATGAACTATAGGAAGATTTAGCAATAAATTTCCATTGGCGCCAAAAACATAACATCTATTTCGATATGTTTGTTTTTGAAAATTATCTTCCAATTCAAACCAAAACTCTTTGTATTTGGCTATGGCTACAAATTGAATAATAGGTGAAAAGTAAGTAGGTTGTAAAACCGGAAACATTATTTTGATTGTTTTTTCTTGTCTTTAAATTTAGAATATCCGTACCAAATCGCAACAAAACCTAAGAACCAATAGAAAAAAGAATAGGGCTTACCATTTCCATGAACAGTTGTAAATAATCTTCCCCATCTCACTTTTTCTAAACCTTTTCCGTCACTATTCCAACTAAACCAGATAAAAACAGGTTTCCCAACAACATGATCAAAAGGTACGAAGCCCCAATAACGAGAATCCTCGCTATTGTGACGGTTATCCCCCATCATCCAATAATAATCCTGCTGAAATGTATATGAGTTTTCAACTTCTCCATTAATAAATATTTTATCTCCTGATACCTGTAAATCATTTTTCTCATATTCTGTTATGATTTGTTTGTAGAACGGTAAGGTCTCTTTAGATAGACTAACTGTTTTGCCCTTTTCAGGAATATATATCGGGCCAAAATTATCTTTGTTCCAGTTTAAACCAAGTACATTTGGAAAAACATTTTCAGTCTCACCTTTAGGCGCCAATCGCTTTTTCATAGACTGAACTGTAGGGTTTTTGGACAAAGCCTGGGCATCCTCATCGGATAAATTCAACACATAATTTCCATCAGCCAATCGACCACCTTCCCTAATATGGTATTTGTTTTTTAGCAAATTTACATTGATTGTATTTCCACCTGTGTTCACATCATAATAGTATTGTGGTTTTGCTCTATCAGGCATAATCGATTCTTTGCCATTGATGTAAATAATACCATCGATTATGGATAAACTATCTCCAGCTATTCCTACACAACGCTTCACATAGTTCGATTTCTTATCAATGGGTTTCCTAATCTTTTTATCTGTTCGCTGAAAGAAAAACTCAACTGTATCTACAGGCCAACTGAAAACAACTATATCGTTTCGTTTAATTTTTTGAAAACCAGGTATTCGAATATAAGGTAATTGAGGTTTTTTAAGATATGATTTTGTTTTTAACAGGGGCAAAGTGTCATGTACCATCGGTGCCGCGATCGTTGTCATAGGCACCCTTGCACCATAATGAAATTTACTCACGAACAAAAAGTCTCCAATCAACAACGACTTCTCTAAGGAAGAAGTCGGTATGGTATAGGGTTGCATAATATAAGTGTGCACAAAAGTGGCTGCAATAATTGCAAAAACAATAGAACTAATCCACTCTCCGGCAGAAGTCCTGGGTTTTAAGCTTCTGTCCTCAATATATTTAGCATCAGTAAAATAATTAATATAATAAATATAAAAACCCAGAGTAGCGATAACCAGAACAGTATCTTTTGTCGTATGAAAACCAAAACTCCTGATCGTCTCCACCCAAATCACCATAAACATCAACAAGTTGATAATAGGAAAAAACAACAAGATAACCCACCACTTTGGACGGTTGATAATTTGCATTAAAACAACTGCATTATAAATTGGAATTGCAGCTTCCCAAGCTTTTCTTCCTGCTTTAATGTAGAGCTTCCATGTTCCTAAAAAATGTAAGATTTGAATTAGAAGAAAAAATATGAACCACTGTGTGAAGGTCATGTACTGAAAATTTAAATGATTATGTATTTGTATGATGAAAGGCGCTTTTGTTACATTTCAATATTTAAAACATCTTGGATACTATAAACACCTTTCTTTCCTTTTAACCACTCTGCCGAAAGTACCGCACCTAATGCGAAGCCTTCTCTGCTCTGTGCTTTATGCTGGATAGAAATAATATCTTCATTAGATTTATAGGTTACCGTATGCGTACCTGGCACTTCATTTTCTCTTTTTACGTCTATATAAATCTCCTCTTCAACTGGAACCTCAATATTCCAACCGGTTTTGTTGGAGTTTTTGATAATTTGTTCTGCCAAAGTAATCGCTGTACCACTTGGTGCATCTAGTTTTTGTGTGTGGTGAATTTCTTCCATATACACATCATAACCTTGTATACCATTCATTAATTTTGCCAAATATTCATTGAGCTTAAAAAATAAATTAACACCGATACTAAAATTTGAAGCATAGATTAACCCTCCATTTTTTTCTTGACAAAAACGGACAATATCATCATATTTATCCAACCAACCAGTTGTACCGCAAACTACTGGCACACCATTTTCTATGCATTTCTTAAGGTTTGAATATGCTGCCGATGGAACACTAAAATCGATTGCCACATCCGCACCCTTTATATCGTAATCTCTATCATCTTTATCTATTTTTAAAACAATTTCATGTCCGCGTTCTAAAGCGATTCTTTCAATCACTTTTCCCATTTTTCCGTAACCTAATAATGCTATTTTCATGGTAAAGAGTTAGTTAAAATCATATTTGATATAAATTCCAGTAACAGTGCTATTTTGCAAAGGATCATAATAAAAACTAGGTTTCAAAGATAGGTTTTTATTAAAGGCTCTATCATCTAAATGCGCATCAACATTGGCTTCAATAATATTTAGCGCATACAACCCCAACGTAATGAACAAAGAGAGATCTCTATTTTTTATGTACACATTTTGCGCTCTTACTAAACCATCTTCAGAAATAAAAGGATTACCATCTTCTCCGTTAAATTCATCCGGAAAACCGTTAATTCTTTGATTGTATGCTGTTTTATAACGGTCTAATTCATTTTTATTCCAGCTGTAAAAATAAACTCCTGTTCCTATAGCACCATACACAATGGGGATTTTCCAATATTTCTTGTTGTAGGCCTGTCCTAATCCAGGCAATACAGCAGAATAAAAAGCAGCTCTTGCAGGAGAAAGTGGATCGATGGATTCACCAATTTGAATAGAATCTGAAACAATATTGACATCGGCAATCTTCTCTTGACTCAGCAATGCATTTGTTATTAAAAACAAGCATAAAAAAGCCTTATTTGCCGAGGCATTCATTTACTTAAGTAATTTTTTGATTCGCAAAAAATCTTCTTTAGAATGAAAGGGAATGACTAATTTTCCTTTGTTGTTTCCCGAAAGTTTAAACTCTACTTTTTGACCAAAAAAATCATTGATCTCTTGCTCAGATTCTTTGATAAAATCTGGTGTTTCTTTGTTCGACAAACCTTTTTTAGAGGATTTTTTTCCATCTCTACTATTGCGGACGAGTTCTTCAGTTTGACGCACGGATAAATTATTTTCAATAATCTGTTTATAGATTTCTAATTGAATATTTTGGTTTTCAATGTTGATCAATGCCCTTCCATGACCCATTGTTAAAAACCCATCTCGAATACCTGTCTGAATAATTGGGTCTAATTTGAGCAATCTCAAATAATTAGTAACCGTTGTTCTGTTCTTACCAACTCTTTTGCTCAATTCTTCTTGCGTAAGCTTAATTTCCTCAATTAATTGTTGATAACTCAAAGCAATTTCTATAGGATCCAAATCACTTCGTTGAATATTTTCAACCAAAGCCATTTCGAGCATTTCCTGGTCGTTGGCAATTCTTATATAAGCTGGAATCGTGGTTGCTCCTATTTTTTTTGAGGCCCTAAATCTGCGTTCACCACTAACCAATTGAAATTTATTCCCTGAAAGTTTTCTAACTGTAATTGGTTGAATAACTCCTAATTCTTTTATTGAGGCCGCTAGTTCATTTAGCGCTTCTTCATTAAAATTTGTCCTTGGCTGAAAAGGATTTTCTTCTATTGCACTGAGTTCAATCTCTAAAATATTTCCAACTAATTTTTCGGCATTCTTATCTTTTACAGACATGATATCATCGCTGGTATCTTTCAAAAGCGCCGATAATCCTCTACCTAATGCTTGTTTCTTTTCTGCTTTAGCCATTCAAACTGTTCTTTTTAATTACCTCATGAGCTAAATTGATATAATTTACAGCCCCCTTACTTGTTGCATCGTAAGCAATAATGCTTTCTCCATAACTAGGCGCTTCACCCAATCTAATATTTCGTTGTATAATGGTTTTAAAAACCATATTATTGAAATGCTTCTTTACTTCATTTACCACCTGATTGCTCAATCTAAGTCGAGAATCAAACATAGTGAGTAACATACCTTCAATATCTAAATCCGGATTATGCACTTTCTGAACACTTTTAATGGTATTTAATAATTTACCCAAACCTTCGAGGGCATAATATTCACACTGAATTGGAATAATCACTGAGTCTGCCGCTGTAAGCGCATTTAAGGTTATCAGTCCCAAAGAGGGGGCACAATCAATGAGAATAAAATCATAATCATTTTTTATGGGTTGCAATGCTTTACGAAGCATATACTCTCTTTCATCTCTATCAACCAGTTCTATTTCTATAGCCACCAAATCGATATGGGCAGGAATCAAATCTACATTCGGTGATCCAGTTGAAATAATCGATTCACGAGCAGATATAGTGTGTTCTAATACCTGATAAGAACCTAATTCTACTTTGTCCACATCAATACCTAAACCAGATGTAGCATTTGCCTGAGGATCTGCATCTACAAGCAATACTTTCTTCTCTAAAACACCTAATGAAGCAGCTAAATTTACAGATGTTGTAGTTTTCCCTACTCCTCCTTTTTGATTGGCAATTGCTATTATTTTTCCCATTAAATCTCGCGATATTTCAAGCTGTAAAAATACAATTATTTGTGAGGTATTAAAATGAAGTTTTTAACAATGGTATGCTACTTTTAGGCATTGTTTAATGCCTAAGCTAAGCCACACAAAGTCAAATGGATGAGTAAAAAGAATCTATTTACTTTTCTTTGCTCTTATCATCATTTCTAGCATATCCCACATTTCTTGAGGAATTTGTTCAAGCATATTGAATTCTCCAGCGCCTTGAAGCCATTCACCACCATCAATGGTAACCACCTCACCGTTGACAAAAGCAGAAAAATCTGACATCAAGTACGCAGCCAAATTTGCAAGCTCCTGATGTTCTCCTACTCTTTTAAGTGGGATTTTCTTTTTCATGTCAAACTTATCCTTTAAATCGCCAGGTAAAAGTCGATCCCAAGCCCCTTTGGTCGGAAAAGGTCCTGGTGCGATCGCGTTAAATCTCATACCGTATTTCGCCCATTCAACGGCTAGCGACCTTGTCATAGCTAAAACACCTGCTTTCGCAGTTGCAGAAGGAACAACATAAGCAGAACCTGTCCATGCATAAGTTGTAACAATATTAAGAACTGTTGCTTTTTCTTGTTTTATTTTAATCCAATGCTTTCCTAAAGCTAATGTGCAATTCTTTGTTCCTTTGAGAACAATATCGATAATTGTATCAAAAGCATTTGCAGATAATCTCTCAGTAGGACTGATAAAATTTCCTGCGGCATTATTCAATAATCCATCAACTTTACCAAAATGAGCTAATGTTTTTTCCAACATGGCTTCAACTTCGTCATAATTTCTCACGTCGCATTGAACAGCCAAAACCTCTCCTCCTGTAGATTCTTCCATTTCTTTGGCCGTTTTTTGCAATTTTTCTATATCCCTTGAAGTTATGACAACCTTTGCCTTTAATTGCAAAAAGTAAGTTGACATCGCTTTTCCCAAGCCACTTCCTCCTCCGGTTACAATAATTACTTTATCGGCTAGACTGCCTTCTCTTAGCATGGGTTCAGTATATTTCATCATCTTTCGGTTAAATATTTTAACAAAAATACGGTAAAATAAGGGCTTTTCTATATTCTAAAAATATTTTTCAATTCCTTTTTGTCAGATATAAAACTCTTTGTATATTTGCCGCACTTTTGACGAATACTGAGCTAAAGCCAATTATAAAGATTTAAAGATAATGAAAAGAACATTCCAACCATCAAAAAGAAAAAGAAAGAACAAACACGGGTTCAGAGAAAGAATGGCTAGTGTTAATGGAAGAAAAGTTTTAGCGAGAAGAAGAGCTAAAGGAAGAAAGAGACTTTCTGTTTCTTCAGATCCAGGTCCAAAGAAATAATTGATGTTATAAATCAACGATATAGAAGGTGTTACTTTTTAAGTGACACCTTTTTTTATATCTACACGTAAAGTAAAAAACTATTGTAAATTTGCAGAACTAAAATTTTAAAAATGCCAAAGAATAATTCCCTAAAATCAATCTTAATTATCGGTTCAGGTCCAATTATTATCGGACAAGCTTGTGAGTTTGACTACTCAGGAACGCAGGCCATTAGGTCTTTACGCGAAGAAGGAATAGAGATCATTCTCATTAATTCCAATCCGGCAACTATCATGACCGACCCTCAAATGGCCGATCATGTATACCTAAAACCGCTAACAACAAAATCAATCATTGAAGTCTTAAAAAAGCATAAGGTTGATGCCGTGCTTCCTACTATGGGTGGACAAACCGCTTTAAATTTATGTATAGAAGCTAATGATAAAGGAATTTGGAAAGATTTTGGGGTTGAACTAATAGGCGTTGATATTAATGCTATTGAGATTACAGAAGATAGAGACCAGTTTAGAGAATTGATGGATAAAATTGGTATTGGTCAGGCACCATCAACCATTGCCACATCATTCTTAGAGGGTAAAGAAATTGCTCAAGAATATGGGTTCCCTCTTGTTATCAGACCCTCTTATACGCTTGGCGGAAGTGGTGCTTCAATCGTTTACAAAAAAGAGGATTTTGATCATTTATTACAACGTGGGCTAGAAGCTTCTCCAATCCATGAAGTATTGATAGACAAAGCTTTAATGGGATGGAAAGAATACGAATTAGAGCTTTTAAGAGATAAAAATGATAATGTAGTTATTATCTGTACCATAGAAAATATGGATCCGATGGGAATTCATACAGGAGACTCTATAACTGTTGCCCCTGCCATGACTTTGAGCGACACTACTTTCCAGAGGATGAGAGATATGGCTATATTGATGATGCGATCTATTGGAGATTTCGCCGGGGGTTGTAATGTTCAGTTTGCGGTAAGTCCGGATGAAAAAGAGGATATCGTGGCAATAGAGATCAACCCAAGGGTATCGAGATCATCCGCACTAGCCTCTAAAGCGACAGGATATCCAATCGCAAAAATTGCTGCTAAATTAGCCATTGGTTACACCTTAGATGAATTAAAAAACCAAATCACAAAAAATACCTCAGCTTTATTTGAACCCACCCTAGATTATGTTATCGTTAAAATTCCTCGATGGAATTTTGATAAGTTCGAAGGATCGGATAGAACTTTAGGATTACAAATGAAATCAGTTGGAGAAGTGATGGGGATTGGTAGGTCTTTTCAAGAAGCACTTCACAAAGCTACACAATCACTTGAAATTAGCCGAAATGGTCTAGGAGCAGATGGTAAAGGAATAAAGAATTACGACAGCATTATTTCAAAACTTCAGCATGCAAGTTGGGACAGAGTTTTTGTAATTTATGACGCTATTCAGATGGGAATTCCTTTGAGAAGAATTCATGAAATTACCAAAATAGATATGTGGTTCTTAAGACAATACGAAGAACTCTATTTACTAGAAAAAGAAATTTCTTCATATAACAATTTAGCTTCGTTACCAAAAGAACTTTTATTAGAAGCCAAGCAAAAAGGTTTCGCCGACAGACAAATCGCTCATATGCTAAATTGCTATGAGAGTGAAGTTTATGACAAGAGATCCGCAGAAGACATTAAAAGAGTTTACAAATTAGTAGATACATGTGCAGCAGAATTCGCTGCAGAAACACCCTATTACTACTCAACCTTTGAAAGCAATATGATTGTAGATGGAAAAGAGTTTTCTGAAAACGAAAGTATTGTTACAGACAAGAAAAAAATTGTTGTTTTAGGTTCTGGTCCGAACAGGATCGGACAAGGAATTGAATTTGATTATTCATGTGTACACGGTGTACTGGCTGCGAGAGAATGTGGTTATGAAACAATCATGATTAATTGTAACCCGGAAACTGTTTCTACCGATTTTGACATCTCGGATAAACTTTATTTTGAACCTGTTTTTTGGGAACACATTTACGACATCATTCAGCATGAAAAACCAGAGGGTGTAATTGTTCAGTTAGGTGGGCAAACTGCTTTGAAATTGGCAGAAAAACTCAATAAATACGGCATAAAAATTATTGGAACTAGTTTTGAAGCTCTGGATTTAGCTGAAGACAGAGGCAGATTCTCAACATTACTCCAAAAATTAGAAATTCCTTATCCACAATTCGGAACAGCAACTACAGCAGATGAAGCGCAGGCGGTTGCCGATAAATTAGATTTTCCAATTTTGGTTAGACCCAGTTATGTATTAGGAGGGCAAGGAATGAAAATCGTCATTAATAAACAAGAATTAGAAGAACACGTAATAGATATTTTAAGAAAAATTCCGAACAATGTTCTTTTATTAGATCATTATTTGGATGGGGCGATCGAGGCTGAAGCCGATGCCATTTGCGATGGAGAAAATGTGTACATTATTGGTATTATGGAACATATAGAACCATGTGGAGTTCATTCTGGTGATTCTAATGCAACCTTACCCCCTTTTAATTTAGGTGAATTTGTAATGCAACAGATTACAGACCATACTAAAAAAATTGCCGTTGCCTTAAATACAGTAGGTCTTATTAATATCCAATTTGCTATAAAAGATGATACTGTGTACATTATCGAAGCTAATCCTAGAGCTTCTAGAACAGTGCCGTTTATCTCTAAAGCTTATAATGAACCTTATGTAAATTATGCAACAAAAGTAATGCTGGGTGTAAACAAGGTCACAGATTTTGATTTCAATCCTCAACTAGAAGGATATGCCATTAAACAACCCGTATTTTCTTTTAACAAATTTCCAAACGTAAATAAAAACCTTGGACCAGAAATGAAGTCTACCGGTGAAAGTATTTTGTTTATAGATAATTTAAAAGACGATCAATTTTACGAGTTGTATGCTAGAAGAAAGATGTATTTAACAAGATAGAAATAAAAAAAGGAGCCTCGAGCTCCTTTTTTTTAAAAGTTGATTACTGCAGACAATCCCCAAACTTGTTTCTTATCTACAAAATCGTATTGTATAGGCATAATTGCAGAAAACGTTTGAACCTTATGCTTTGTTTCTACACCAACAGCATCCAAAAATTCATTAAAAGGATCCATTACAATAAGGCAAGCACCTCCCAAAAACTTTGAATTCAGAACTCTTCTGTCGTTTCTCACTATTTTACCTTTCCAATGATAAAATACTTCTCCAAAGACAGAACCAACGGTAGGAGTAATAAGAATATCCTGCCAAGAAGGCACTTCAGCAAAAGCCTCTACACCGTATTCCCATAAAAAAGTAGACATAATTGTTGAATAGGCAAAGGATTCCCATGGATTAAATCCACTTCCTCTTGCTGCCATATAGTAAACCGCTCCAGCCCATGGGTGTGCAATCCAATTAAAAAAGAAATCATCGCTATCCCAAATAGGGCCGGCACTTACATTTTCTTTCCATCTAGAAAAAATTCCATCCTCCCTCATTTGATCTTTATCCCAATTGGTAAAACTTTCAGGCAAAACCCAAAGTACTCCAAAAGTTACAACAGCTCCACCGATAAAAACACCCGTATTATATAGCAATCTTTTTGGGTCTCTTACAGGATCATAAACTAAATTTGATTGGTAAAAATCTTGATTGAATCTAGTAAATAAACCATCCTCCATCTTTATCGCTGACAATGCTACTGGCGTTGGTTTTAGAAAATCATTGCCGAACTGATAAGATCTTGTTGGAGGTTCAAGTGCTCTTTCAAATTCCTTTTCTTGGCCGATCATTTGCTGACAGACAATTAAAAAAGATATAAAAAATAAAATGCCGACTATTTTATTCATAACCGGCAAATTTACACATTACGATTGAAATAAATCAACTTATAAATTATTCATCATATTTTGTAATTTTTTCTTTACATCTATAGCAAACCCTTCGACTTCTGAATTGTTTGCCGAAGCCATTGCTGAAATTGGATCTACCGCAAAAACATCTATCGAGCCGTCTTCTAATTGCTCCAAAATTACGTTACATGGCAGAAATACACCTAGCTTACTATCATTTTGTAAAGCTTTATAAGCGTAATTAGGATTGCACGCTCCTAAAATTTCGTAGGGTCTCACCTCTACATCCAGTTTGTTTTTGAATGTATTTTTGATATCAATATTTGTCAGCACCCCAAAACCTTCTGTTTTTAGTGCCTCAATCACCTTTTGCTTTGCATTTTCAAAAGTGATATTCTTTAGATTTTTAAGAATATAATAACTCATAATTCTGCATTATTTTAATTCTAAAGTTACAGATTCTTAGGTTAAGAACAAAAATAGATTAAGCGTCACTGAAACAATTTATTTCATAAAAAAAAGTTATTACAATGAGAAAGCTGGACGATCGGGTTAATTTCCCCCCTCGAACAAATAGTTTTCTATTTGCCACCCTTCGGGGTGGTTTTTTAACCTCCTAATTCATCTTCTTAAACATATTCAATATGTTTCTCCTTAATTTTAAAAATTAAGACATGTACAAAAGTTAACTTTCATATTTTTTCGAAACATATATAAAAAATGCCATTGTCGAGCAAATTGGTTCTAAGAATAATTTTTAAAAAGGTAATTTATGAATAAGATTTACATAAATTTGACTTTTTTACGATCAACAAAATTTTTAAGATATAATTGATTGTACATATAATGTAAACAAACTCAAACAAATTGGATTAGATTCAGACAATTGATAGAATTCCGATTTGAAAAAATAAAAACAAATGAATTATATACTGTTCGATGGCCCCTCACGCCCCGGACTTCTCCCCCTTACCTATACCAAACCGGTTGCAGACCTTCGAATTGGTATTTTGACAATTCGAGAAAAATGGGAGAAACTTTTGGGAAGTACAACAACAACAATTACAGAAGATTATTTATCTGAAAAATTTCCATTGGTAGAACTTGAGCAAAATGTGCTTATCAATGCGGCCGTATTACCAAATTCGAAATTAATTGAAACTATATTTGAACTTTCAGAAAATCAAATGATTTTATACAAAGATGAAATCATTGCCTTTTTTTCAAAAGAAGATCAAGAAATTAATTTTGAAGAGTTTGAAAAAATACATTTCGAAGAAAACCTAGTCATACTTAAAAATACTTGGGATTTATTTGAATTCAATGAAGTTGCATTGAAATCTGACTTTGAACTATTGACAGAAGGCAGGAAATCGGCACCCATCCCAAAAAATGTCCAATGCATCAATAAGGAACTTATTTTTTTGGAAGAAGGTGTTAGTATTGATTTTGCCATTTTAAATGCTTCAAAAGGCCCCATATATTTAGGTAAACACAGTGAAATTATGGAAGGTACTGCCATCCGCGGTCCTTTTGCTATTCTTGAACACGGTGTAGTAAAAATGGGATCAAAGGTATATGGTGCCACAACGGTTGGCCCTAAAAGCAAAATTGGAGGCGAGGTTCACAACGTAATTCTATCAGGAAATAGCAGCAAAGGACATGATGGCTATCTGGGCAATTCAGTCATTGGTGAATGGTGTAATATTGGTGCCGACACAAACAATTCTAATTTAAAAAATGATTACAGTACAGTAAAATCTTGGAATTATGAAGAGAATCGATTTGTGAATACCGGTCTGCAATTTTGTGGATTAATTATGGGAGATCACTCAAAATGTGGGATTAACACCATGTTCAATACAGGTACTGTTGTTGGGGTAAGCGCCAATATTTTTGGAAGTGATTTTCCGAGAAACTTTATTCCTTCTTTTTCTTGGGGTGGATCAAAAGGGTATACAACTTACACGATTGAAAAAGCTTTTGCTACAGTAGAACGAGTAATGAATAGAAAAAATGAAGTCTTTACCAAGCATGATCAAAATATATTAAAACACGTCTTCGAGTTAACATCAGGTTATCGAAATTTTAAATAAAAAATGCGGATCTAAAATTAGATCCGCATTTTTGTATAGACACCTTTTTTATTAATTCATTTTATTTAACATAACTCAATTGATTTTCTTCCAAATCGAAATCAAAGGAAATGTTGCTGTATTCACGATACTTCTTTAAAGCTTCTGCATTTTCAAAAGGATCAAAAACTACAGGTAAATATGATTTTGTATCAAAGTCGAAAGTGGCATCTGGTTCTTGATTCACCTCAGCATAAGCAGCATCGAGAGAAGCATTCTTTGCAGTATTAAAGTTTTCTGGTAAATAGGCCTTTGTATCAAAGTCAAATTTCTCATCTTCTTCTTCAAAGATTCCTGCAATACTAGTATATGTTAAATGTGCAACTACATATGGATTAAACCCCAATGGCAAATATTTTTTTATGTCAAAATCAAAGGGCTCATCTTCTTCCACTTCATCAACTTCAAGGATAGATTGCATGAAATTATGAGACATATTTGTGATAGCTTTTTGGCTATATTTTAGGGTATTTCCAAAGTTAAAAGTTCGGTTTTCAATAAACTGTGCAGAAATTGTAAAACTTACAATTAAGAAGCTGGTTAGGATTAAATTTTTCATTTTATTGGGGTTAAATTTTGTTAGACACTTATGGTACTATGTATTACATATTACTTTTGATTATAAGACTATTAAACCTCAAAGTTGTTACACTTTATTTCAAAATTTAACAAAAAAATAAGGATTCACAGTTGTGAATCCTTATTCATTTTAAGGTTAAGATATTGATTACATTTTAGTTATATCTCCAGAGCCACTTACCTTTACATCTTGTTTAGCAGGGTTCCCTTTGTAACGAATATCTCCAGATCCGGAAACACGTGCGATAAGTTCATCCGAAACATCTAAATTTACACCTCCAGATCCTGAAATTTTCATGTTGGCTATCTTGCATTTCAGATTTTTTGCGTCGATATCTCCCGAGCCTGAAACAGATGCCTCAAATTGATTTGCAGTACCTTGAAGATCCATATTTCCTGAACCTGACACTGCTACTTTGAGCTCATTGGTTTCTAGCACTATATCCATATCACCAGAGCCCGATACTGAGGTGCTAAAATCATCCCCTCTCAACGTAACTTTACTCTCAATTTTCCCAGAACCCGATAAACTCAGGTGATTAATTTCTTCTACAGAAAGATGAATTACAAAACTATTTCTTGTGCTAATATTATAACCTTTTTTCCATTTGATTTTTAAATCACCATTATTAACATCTGTTTCCAAATATTCCATTAAATTTTCATCACCCTCGATGGTCATCTCTCCTTCTTTTCCTTCAACGAGAAAGACGTCAAAGGAGCCCGACACTTCTACGGCTTCAAAAGGTCCAACCGATCTATTTACTTTTATAACATTTCCGTTTCCCTTTACTTTATTCCAATTTTGTGCAATGGCGTTAGAAAAAATTAAAATTGCTGCGATGAATAGTATTGATTTTTTCATTGTTTTAGGTTGATTTAGTTTTTATAAATTTTTATACTTCCGTATCCTGTTTCAATTTGTATGGAGGAAGATGCATTATTATTTCCTGCGAAACCTTCG
Organism: Namhaeicola litoreus; assembly: GCF_042679565.1. NCBI lineage: Bacteria > Pseudomonadati > Bacteroidota > Flavobacteriia > Flavobacteriales > Flavobacteriaceae > Namhaeicola > Namhaeicola litoreus. The sequence goes on from NZ_JBHTMY010000003.1 coordinate 1,441,445, forward strand.
TAGTATTTAGAATTATTTTTATCAATTTTCTTATCAAACTGAATAAAATCATCGTCATAACTAAATCCGCCATAAGAAGTTTTTACAATGATCTTAAATGTACTGGCAGCATCTACGTTCATCTTAACGCCTGTATAATCGGCATTAATATCTACAGTTTCAAAGCCGGCTTTTAATTGATCTATTCTGATTCCACCATAGTCTGCATTAATTTTTATTACTTTGTAAATTGTTCCAAATTTCATTGTTAAATAATCTCCATTGCCATTTATTCTATTTCCGTTTTCAACAGATAAACTTCCATAATCACAATTAAAAGTAAGGTTTTCAATATTCTCAAAAGAAGAGCTCGTATAATCCGCATTCAAATCAATCTTCTTTGCTTTATCAACGGTAAATCCTGAATAATCGGCATTAATCGATCCGCCATTCATAAACTCTATGGTTGAATTATTGGTATAATCAATATTGATACTATTATTATCGTGATGTAGTGAGCCAATAATTATCTTTCCATAGTCGCAATTAATATCCGCTTTCCCTTTTAATTCGTTCAAAGAAATACTTCCATAATCATTAGTGAAATCGGCCATATTCGTAACAGGCATTTTCACCTTATAATTGATCTCAAAACTCATATTGTTATTCGATCCCCACCAGCCCGAATTTGATTTCTGAATGACGGTTTTCGCATAAACTTCATTTTGAGAATTACTAAACTGCACATCTATATTTTCTAATTGATCTGCTACTTTTGATTCATTATTTCCGTTAACCGTAATTGTAATTTCTATTACTACTCTATTCTCGTTCCAGGTCACCACGTCGAGGTTACCAAACTTATTATCAATTTTCACCAAGGCATTTGCACTTACAGAAAATTCTTTTTTTATTGTTTTGCTTTTATCGATCTTTCCTTTGGGGTTTGTAGCCCAGGTTATCATAGGAGCGATCATTAAAATAACAAACCATTTGTACATATTATTTTTCATTTTGTTTAGGATTAAGCTTTATTTAATTCGGTTTCTTTACTAAAATTTTCCAATTCTTCCAATTGCAACAGAATGGTTTGCAAAACCTCTATTCGCTGTTGAAAATTTGTAATCATGGCAAAAATTACGCGTTTATTCTCGCCACTTTCTTTTAATTCTAAAGTCAATTTTTGGTAGTTTTCCTCTAGTTTATTCAATTGTTCAAATCCATCCTCAATAATTTTTTGGTTTTCAGGATTTTTCGCTTTTTCTATTAGAGCAATTTCCTTTCTAATGGTCGATTCAAAAAAACCTTGTGTTTCTTTCATCTCGGGCGAAACTTCTGCTAGTTCTACTCCAGCGTTTTTAGTGTCATTTATATTAAGGGTAGAAACAAAAACCAAGAGTAAAATAGAGGCCGCGGCCATCAACCAAGGCAAAATTTTAATTACACCTTTAAATGAGCCTCCTTTAGTAGGTTTATCTAATCTATTTTGAAATCTTTCAAAATGTCCCACAGGTGGTTCTTCACGATCAAAAAGCGCTCTGTTTTGTTGAATAAAATCTTCTAAATTATTTTTCATAATTTTTAAATTTAATAGACCAGCGTTGAATGTTGTAATGCTTGTCTCAATTTTGTTTTGGCTCGAGATATGGTCGTTCTGCAATTCTCGTTTGATATTTGCATTATCTCGGCAATTTCTTCATTATCATACCCTTCAAATAAACTTAACTGAAGAGCGACTCTATAATTTTCTTGTAAATCTCCCACAGCACGCTGTATCATTTTTACTTGATCATTTATTTCATCTTCCGCAACGCCCATTTGTTCATCTGTAGTATCTTTTAATTTATATTCTAAGTCTTTTAGCTGTACTTCACTCTTTTTCTTTATTTTCTTCAAACTGGTCAAACTTTTATTGATCACAATTTTTTTTAACCAAGCTCCAAATGCGACTTCACCTTTGTATGTATCTATTTTAGTAAAACAATTCATAAATGCTTCTTGCATAATATCTTCTGCCTCAAACTCATCGTTCACAATTCTCAAAGCTGTATTATACATTGCCTTATAGTATTGTTGATACAATTCGAACTGACATTTTTTATCGCTCTTCCTACAACCGGCAATGAGCTGATTTATATGTTCACTATTTGCTTTCAATTAGTTAATTCTGTTAAAAAGACCACCTCTTATATGTTTTGTTACACTTAGAATAAAAATTTCAAAAATATTTTTGACCAAAAAATATAACCTAGCTATTTTATATCTCTTTATAACAATCATTCTAAAATTAAATAATTTTAACTGACCTTTGCATAATAATTAACACAGCTATGACCCCATGCAATTGATGAATGGCATGTTAATTGAACCTACTTTTTAAAATAAAAATCTGCGCATTTTCAATGCACTGTATTTCAGTTTATTACGAATTAAATATAAGGAAATACTAAATGAATTTGTTTGAAAAAATGCCAAATTGACTTAGATAAACTATGAATAATCCAAAATTCTTAAATATTGACAATTTGTCACTTCAGCATATGATTGATGAAGAGTCTGAATTAATTCCACTATTGTCTCCGGAAGATGAAGAAGCGATGAAAAATGAAGATGTCCCTTCAGAATTACCTATTTTACCTTTAAGAAACACTGTGCTTTTTCCGGGAGTTGTTGTTCCTATTACTGCTGGTCGTGACCAATCCATTAAATTGGTTAAAGATGCTCACAAAGCAAATAAACCCATAGGTGTAGTAGCGCAAAAAAATGAAACGATTGAAAATCCGGGTATCAATGATATTTATAAAATTGGAACAGTTGCCAATATTTTAAAAATGCTCAAAATGCCCGATGGTAATACAATGGTAATTCTGCAAGGTAAAAAGCGTTTTGAAATAGATACCCTTCTTAAAGAAGAGCCATACCTTGTTGCAAGTAGTAAGGAGATTAAAGACGTGATTCCGAAAAAAAACGACAAAGAATTTTCGGCCATTATAGATTCTATTAAAGATTTGGCCTTAAAAATCATTAAAGAGAATCCAAACATTCCAAGTGAAGCATCATTTGCTATAAAAAATATTCAAAGTAGTGCATTTTTGGTAAATTTCGTGTGCTCCAATCTAAATCTAGATACCTCTGGAAAACAAAAACTATTGAATATCAGTAATTTAAAAGACCGTGCTTTCGAGACATTAAAGAAAATGAATGTTGAATTACAACGGTTAGAATTGAGCAATGATATTCAATCTAAGGTTAGGGAGGATATGGATCAACAACAGCGCGAGTATTTCCTACATCAACAAATGAAAACGATTCAAGAAGAACTTGGAGGTGTTTCTTATGATGAAGAATTGGAGGAAATGCGTTTGTTAGCCAAAAAGAAAAAATGGAATAAAGAAGTTGAAGAACTGTTCCATAAAGAATTAGGTCGTCTGCAAAGGATGAATCCTCAGGTAGCCGAATATTCGATTCAAAGAAATTATTTAGATCTTTTATTAGAGTTACCTTGGGAAACATACACAAAAGATAAATTTGATCTTAAACGAGCTCAAAAAATTCTAGATAGGGATCATTTTGGATTAGAAAAAGTGAAAGAACGAATTATTGAGCATTTGGCCGTGTTAAAATTAAAGGGAGACATGAAATCTCCTATTATTTGTTTGTATGGTCCTCCGGGAGTTGGAAAAACGTCTTTAGGAAAATCTGTTGCGGAATCACTCGGACGTGAATATGTAAGGATGTCTTTAGGTGGATTAAGGGATGAAGCAGAAATCAGAGGTCATAGAAAAACTTATATTGGTGCACTACCAGGAAGGATCATCCACAATATTAAAAAGGCAAAAAGCTCTAATCCGGTTTTTGTTCTCGACGAAATTGATAAATTAGGAATGAGTCACCAAGGAGACCCCTCTTCGGCTATGTTGGAAGTCCTCGATCCGGAACAAAATACTTCATTCTACGATAATTATTTGGAAGTTGGCTATGATCTTTCTAAAGTAATGTTTATCGCTACTGCCAATAGCCTTGCAGATATTCCTTGGGCTTTGCGTGACCGAATGGAAATTATTGAAATGACAGGCTATACGGTTGAAGAAAAGATAGAAATCGCGAAAAGACATTTGCTTCCAAAGCAACTAAAAGAACACGGTTTAACGGCGAAAGATTTAAAAGTTGGTAAATCTCAGCTCGAAAAAATCATTACTGGATATACCCGAGAATCTGGGGTACGAGGATTGGAGAAAAAAATTGCGAAAGTTGTTCGTTACGCAGCCAAATCAATCGCCATGGAAGAAACTTATCAGGTGAAGTTGACTAATGATGATATCGAAACCATTTTAGGCCCTTCTCATTTAGAAAGAGATAAATACGAAAATAATGAAAAGGCCGGGGTAGTAACCGGACTTGCATGGACAAGTGTGGGTGGAGATATTTTATTTATTGAATCAATTTTATCGAAAGGGAAAGGAATGCTTTCTATAACCGGAAACCTTGGTAAAGTGATGAAAGAATCTGCACAAATTGCTTTGGAGTATATCAAAGCCAATGCCGATGAATTAAAGATCGATCCAAAAATGTTTGAGAATTACAATATTCACATTCACGTGCCAGAAGGGGCAACACCAAAAGATGGACCGAGTGCTGGTATTACAATGCTCACCTCTTTGGTATCTACTTTAACGCAAAGAAAGGTTAAGGCTAACTTGGCCATGACAGGTGAAATTACTTTGAGAGGAAAAGTATTGCCTGTAGGTGGAATTAAGGAGAAAATATTAGCCGCCAAAAGAGCGAACATCAAAGAAATAATATTAAGCGAGCAAAACTTAAAAGATATTAATGATATCAAAGAGAGCTATTTAAAAGGACTTACTTTTCACTATGTCAAAGAAATGAAAGAAGTCATAGATTTAGCACTTTTAAAGCAAAAAGTGAAAAATGCAAAAGATTTGACCGTAAAATAATATATTCTAAAAGCCGATTTTTTAAGTCGGCTTTTTTAAACCCTTCTGTTTATTTTTTTAACTTTGGTCTGAACAAATAAACGGTATGCTTTTTAGAAATCCAGCGCTCCTCTTTGGCCTTTTCCTATTGCTCATACCTATTATTCTTCACTTCTTTAACTTACAGCGATTTGAGACTGTTAAATTTACCAATGTAAAGTTTCTAAAAGCAATCAAAGAAAAGTCGCAAAAACGATCAAAACTAAAAAAATGGCTGCTTTTAATAACGAGATTGCTCGCCCTTACTTGTCTGATATTAGCCTTTGCTCAACCCTATTTCCCTTCTGAGAAAAATGCCATACCAGAGGTTGATATTATTTACATAGACAATAGTTTAAGTATGAAAGCTAAAGGTCCTTCCGGAGAGTTTTTTAGCCAAGCAAAACAAACATTATACGAAAACTTAAAGGGTAAAGAAGTATATTTAATTACCAACGAGGGGGTAGAAAAGGAAAACTTTACGAACGATAAAATTTTAGACCTCGACTATTCCACCCGCTCAAGTAATGAAGAACAACTTAATCTTCACATCGATCAAATAGAGACAAATAAAGAAGTACAAAAAAATATTATCATCTTATCTGATTTACAGTCTTTTACTTTTGATTCTGACTTAATAAACACTTCAAATAGCTATCATTTGGTAGAACTAATTCCAGTAAATATTGGAAATGCTTTTGTCGATAGTATTTGGACCACATCTGAGTCACCCGATAATTTACAACTTACAGCAAGAGTTTACAATGCATTGTCTGAGAAAGAAGATATCAATGTAACACTCTGGATCAATGACGAAATTCAAGGGAAGAGAGTAGCAAATGTGAAAGAAAACAGTTTTGAAGATATCAGTTTTACTGTTAAATCTATTGATAATTTTAGCGGAAAAATTACTTTAGAAGATGGTCGTCTGGATTTTGACAATGATTTCTATTTTTCATTTCCTTTAAAAGAAAAGTTGAAGGTTCTAAGTTTAGGAAACAAAACAGATTACCTTAAAAAAATATATCACCAAAAAGAATTCGATTTTGATGAAATTACATTAAATAATTGGGAGGCGACAAACGCAAAAAATTATGATTTAATTATCTTGAATGAACTTGAGTTTATACCTGCTTATTTGAGAGAAGTTTTATCTAATTACTTATACAATGGTGGGAATATTGCCTTGATTCCTAACGAAAATATTGATCAACCAACTTATAACCAATTACTGAACCAACTCAATATTGGAAGCTTCAGAGATACGATTTCTCGAGAATTAAAAATTACGGAAATCAATTATGACGATCCCTTTTTTAAAAATGTTTTTAAAAAGAGAGAGGAGAATTTCTCATATCCCTCAACGCAAATCTCTTTTCAAAATTCTCTTAGAAATTCGATTTCCTTAATGAAATATGAGAATGGATCACCCTTTTTAGCTAAATCGAATGTTGGAAACGGTATGATCTTTATTTTTACTTCCCCGTTAAGTAGTGAAAAAAGCAACCTAACGTCTTCGACATTGATTGTTCCTTTGTTTTATAATTTTACCATCAGAAATCATACTCAAAATAATATATATTATAGAATAGGTCAACAAAATGAAATTAGCATTAAGAATCCCATTAAGAGTGATGAAGTTTACCATTTAGCGAAAGATGATTTTGATTACATACCACTTCAAAAAAGCCAAAATGAGGAGTTAGTTTTAACGACAAACGAGCTACCGAATAAAGCGGGAATCTATTCCGTTCGGCAAAAAGATGTGGCCTCTCTTGAAATTGCCTATAATTTCCCAAAAAGTGAAAGTTATTTTAGAAAAATTGACTTTTCCGAATTAGAAAAAAACAATCAGAACATAACCGTCAGTAAGGATTTAAATGAAGCACTTTCGTTGATGAAAGCAAAAGGCCAAGACAAAAATTTATGGCAATTATTTATTACTTTTGTTTTGGTTTTGCTCATCGCTGAAATGCTCATTCAGAAATTCGTAAAAAATTGATTATTCTTAAAAATACTACAAAGTGAATGTACTTCTAAAATCAGCCAAGATTATCGATAAAAATTCTCAGTTTAATGGTCAGACAAAAGATGTTCTAATCGAAAGAGGAATAATTATTCAAATCGCTGATAACATAGAAAAAAAGGGTAATATCCGTGAAATTTCATATAAAAATTTACATGTATCAAATGGCTGGTTTGACAGTAGCGTCTCTTTTGCCGAGCCTGGTTATGAAGAACGAGAGACCATCGACAATGGTATTGATGTTGCTGCTAAAAGTGGATTCACTGCTGTGGCACTAAATCCAAACACCAATCCTAAAATTGATCATAAATCTGCGGTAGAATTTCTAGTAAATAAAGGAAATCTTGGAATCGTAGACTTATATCCTATTGGAAATCTCACCATAAATGCCGAAGGAAAAGAATTAGCTGAGTTGTATGATATGTTTAGGACCGGCGCAATTGCTTTTGGAGATTATAACAAATCTTTAAGCAATGCAAATTTGTTAAAAGTAGCCTTACTTTATGCGCAAAATTTTGACGGTTTGGTCATAAGTTTTCCGCAAGACAACCAACTAGCACAACATGGATTTGTGAATGAAGGAGTAAATAGCACAAAGCTTGGACTTAAATCTATACCCTCTTTAGCAGAAGAACTGCAAATTGCTCGCGATCTTTTTTTATTGGAATACACTGGAGGTAAATTACATATCCCAACAATTTCAACGGCAAATTCTGTAAAACTCATACGGGAGGCAAAGAAAAAAGGTTTGAATATTTCGTGTAGCGTTACACCACATCACCTTAACCTAAATGATGAGTTTTTACATGATTTTGACCCAGATTTTAAAGTTACTCCACCCTTACGTACGAAGACAGACAGCAAGGCTCTTATTAAAGGAGTTATAGATGGTACTATCGATATGATTACCAGTGATCATAATCCAATCGACATTGAAAACAAAAAAGTTGAAATGGAAAACGCTCTCTATGGTACAATTGGTTTAGAGAGCGCATTTGGCAGTTTGTGTAAAATTTTACCTCTTGAAACTTTAATTTCAGCACTAACAGAAAAACCGCGTAGTGTATTTGGCGTTTCATCTTCTAAAATAGCAGAAGGCAATTCGGCTAACTTGACTCTTTTCAATCCAGAAAGTGAATACATTTTTACCTCATCTAATATTAGATCTTCATCGAAGAATTCTATCTTTAAAAATCAGAAAATGAAAGGTTCTGTTTATGGAATTATCAATAAAAACAACATAGTTCTTGCACAGTAATTCTTGCCATTTTTTGATTGTAAAGTCATTGGTATTTGCTTACCTTTAATGCATGTTAAACTCAATTCTGAATAATTATGGAAGTGGAAAATACCATTCAAGAAGGAAAAACAATAGCTATTATTAGCTATATTACTCTAATAGGTACAGTAATCGCCTATGTAATGAATCAAAACAAAAAGAATTCATTTGCTGCCTTTCATATAAGGCAAGCACTTGGTTTGGTTTTATTGGCTTTCGCCCTTAATCTTGTTAGTACGATGGTAGATATTTCTCTGTTTTATAAAATTGTCGCCCCCGCTGTTTTTGTACTATGGCTTTTAGGCTTAGTATATGCCGTTCAAGGGAAAGAAAAAACGATTCCATTATTAGGAGAACAGTTCCAAATATGGTTTAAAAATTTAGGCTAATATTTTTTTAGCGAAGGTAAAAGTGTTTTCTTTACGGGCTCAATGTTAGACCTCAACACTTTTACCTTTTTAATTATATGAGCCAGAATTCTCTTCAATATTTAGTTAGAAAACCAAAATCAGAATTAAGTAAAGCACCATTGCTATTACTCTTACATGGCTATGGCTCTAATGAAAAAGATTTGTTTTCGTTTGCCTCAGAATTGCCGGATGAATTGCTCATTGTTAGCGCGCAAGCACCTCTTTCTTTGGGATTTGACAGCTATGCTTGGTACACCATCCATTTTGATCAAAATGCAGATAAATTTTCTGATATACCCGAAGCGAAAAGATCTTTAGCTCTAATCGACACCTTTATTGAGGAAATCAAGGAAAACTACTCAGTAGACGAAAATAAAATTTTCTTACTTGGCTTTAGTCAGGGAGCTATTTTAAGCTCGGCCTATGCGCTAAATCATCCTGATAAAACTCCTTACATCTTGGCTCTGAGCGGATATTTAAACACTGAATTAATTGATGACAATTTAGATACAGAGAAAATTAAAAAATTAGATTTCTTTGTGTCTCATGGTACTGTAGATCAAGTAATACCAGTAGATTGGGCAAGAAAAACTCCAGATATCTTAACCAGCTTAAAAGTGCCTAATATTTTTAAAGAATATCCTGTCGGACACGGTGTTGCACCTCAAAATTTTTATGATTTAAAAACCTGGATAGAAAAAAGAATTTAACCAATATATTGAAGTACAAATTTTTTCATGCTATGAAATATCTCTATATTTTGATTTCCGTTTTAATCGCCTCTTGCAGCAATAACAATTCCAAATTGGTTATTGCAGAAAAGACAAACGACAGTATTAAAAATAGTTTTGCCCCCGATAAACGTGTGGCACTTTACAATATTGAAGTTGAACAAGGTAAAAACGGACTATTAATAAGTGGCGAAACAAATTTACCAAAGGCCGCTGAAGCGCTAAAGGCAGAATTGCATAGGCAGAATTTATCGTTTGCAGATAGTATTAAAATTTTACCTGATGCAACGTTAGAAGGTTTTACATTTGCCGTCGTAAATAATTCCGTCGCAAATATCAGATCCGAAGCAAAGCACTCAGCAGAATTAGCTACTCAAGCGTTGTTAGGAACTCCACTAAAAGTCTTAAAAAGACAGGGCTCTTTTTATCTGGTTCAAACACCAGATGATTATCTTTCATGGGTTGACCACGGAGGTATAAGATTAATGGATGAAAAGCTGTTTTTTGAATGGAATGCCGCTTCTAAAATTATCTATACTAAGCATGAAGGGTATGTTTACACAGATTTTAATCAAAACAATAAAGTGAGTGATATTGTCATGGGTAGCGTACTCAATTACAATTCAGAAACTGAGGAAGGTTATCATGTGGTATATCCTGACGGAAGAAAAGGATTTGTCTTAAAAGCAGAAGCTAAATTATTCCGCAATTGGTTTGATTCTGTAGAACCTTCTGGTGAACTCATAGAAAGTTATGCGAAAGATTTCATGGGGGCACCCTATCTATGGGGAGGTACTTCTTCAAAAGGAGTTGATTGTAGCGGATTTACAAAAACAGTTTATCTCATGAATGGATTTATTATCCCGAGAGATGCGTCTCAACAAATCATGGCGGGTCTCGATGTTGATCCCGGATTAGATTTTAAAAATCTAAAAAAAGGAGACCTCATGTTTTTTGGGTCAAAAGCTACCGCTGATAAAAAACAAAGAGTAACGCATGTGGGAATTTGGCTTGGCAATAATGATGGTCAGTTTATCCATTCTGCCAGTCAGGTTAGATTGAGTTCCGTTAACCCTGAATCTGAACATTACGATAAAGCAAACACTGATCGATACCTTGGCAGTAGGAGGTATTTACATCAAAATGATTCGAATATCAGATCTGTTAAAGATATTTTTAATCAAGAAAAAGTATTACAATAACTAGTGTTTAAGCTCCCACCCAAATGAGGTTTGGGCTACGTAGTCAGATTTTACAGCTCCTTCTGTGGGTTGACTATCAAAGTTATAGGTATAGCTCATTTTAATATAAAAATCATAAGGTAAATCATAGATTAAATTGAGGTTCAAGTCTAATCTATTTCTATTACTCTCAGTGAGACTATAGTAATAGGCTGCATTAGTCATTATACTAAAATCACCAATATCATATTTATTAAATCCTAGACCTGCATAAATCTCTGAACTTTGTTTTGTAGGAGCGCCATCTGTATACTTTTCATTGGTATAAGCCAAACCGGTGCCGGTGCCAAAGTACATCTCATTGGATTTTAAAAAAAAATATCCACCTCCAACTTTGTAGGTAGATCTCATTTCTAATAATTGCTCGTCATTTCCCAAATAATCTGCCTCTACAGCCAAAAACCATTCTTTCGGCAGGAAGTACAAAAAATCAATATTTCCATCAATTCGTCTAACATCATCAATACCATCTTGTCTACTTAATACCATTTTGTAATAAGCACTTGATGACCATTTATCCGCTGTATAATTACCAGAAATATTTGAGGTTATTTGCTTCAGGTTATTTGCCTTCGTCAAGGTTAATCCAAAATCAATGGCCATTGAAAGCCGACTAAACATATTCTTGCCAATTGGATTTAATAAGATAATATTTTCGATTTCCTCTTCAAAAGAATTCATACCGGAAAACAAATCTACCTTTCCAGGATTGTTATCAATACTGTTTACTGTCGTTGAGATCCGTGTTCCATTTTCCAATTCAACAATAAAGTATCTGTTGCTTCTAATTTCCGCTATTTCGTGCCATTTAATTTGAAAATTCTTCTTGCTATAACTCGTTTTAAAACTGAGGACACTTTGCTTTAATTCTTTAATCTCTCCTATCAAGATCCCATCATCTTTCAGCTTTATAGTATCTTTTTGAGCCAATACTGATATAGAAATTAAACACACGAGTGGAAGTAAAATCTTTTTGATCATTTAAGGTCAAGGTAGTTTATAGCACAAATTAACTAATATTTGTCCAATTCTCTTTATTAAGGATAATCTTTTGATAGGTTTTAGAAGTTAAAAAATTCTTAGGATCTGATAAATTGGGGTCCGATTTTATTAAATTGATTGCTTCTTCCCTCGCCAAAAAAAGCAATTGGGCATCTTTACTGATATCCGCAATTTTAAGATTCAATACCCCACTTTGTTGCGTTCCTGCCAAATCTCCCGGTCCTCTCAACTTCAGATCTACTTCGGCTATCTGAAAACCGTCATTCGATTCTACCATGGTCTGCAATCTTATCTTAGCATCATCAGATAACTTGCTTCCGGTCATTAAAATACAATAGCTTTGGTCAGCACCACGCCCAACTCTTCCTCTTAATTGATGTAATTGCGACAAACCAAAACGTTCTGCGCTTTCTATAATCATTACGCTGGCATTTGGCACATTAACGCCTACCTCGATGACGGTTGTTGCCACCATAATTTGTGTTTCTCCTTTTACAAATCTCTGCATTTCATAATCTTTATCTGCCGATTTCATTTTTCCGTGTACGATACTTATTCTAAAATCCGGAAGAGGAAATTCTCTCGAAATACTTTCAAAACCATCCATCAAGTCTTTATAATCGAGTTGTTCAGATTCTTCAATGAGCGGATAAACAATGTAAACTTGCCTCCCCTTTTTAATTTCTTCTTTGATAAAATGAAAAACGGCTAATCTATTTTTGTCAAATCGATGGACTGTTTTTATCATTTTTCTTCCTGGGGGTAGTTCATCTATGATAGAAATATCTAAATCACCATAAATACTCATGGCCAAAGTTCTCGGTATAGGCGTTGCGGTCATGACTAAAACATGTGGCGGTAAATGATTCTTTTCCCACATCTTTGCTCGTTGTGCAACACCAAATCTGTGCTGTTCATCAATAATAGCTAAGCCTAAATTTTTAAATTGTACGATTTCTTCAAAAACCGCATGTGTTCCAACTAGTATGTGTAAATCACCAGATAATAAATCTGCATGAATTTGTTTTCTTTTCGAAGTTTTGGTTGATCCTGTAAGTAAGTCGATTTTAATTTCCATCTCACCCAAAAGTTCTACCAAAGCATTATAATGCTGAGTAGCCAAAATTTCTGTCGGTGCAATCAAGGCCGATTGAAAATCATTGTCCAGAGCCATTAACATAGTCAATAATGCAACTATAGTTTTTCCCGATCCTACATCCCCCTGTAACAACCGATTCATCTGAGCCCCAGAACCTAAATCCTTTCTAATTTCTTTCAGCACTTTTTTCTGTGCATTTGTCAATTCAAAAGGTAGGTGTTTTTCATAAAATTGATAAAAATGATCTCCTATTTCCTTAAAAACAAAACCCTTGAATTTTATATTTCTCAAAACTTTTTTCCGAATTAATTGTAATTGAATAAAAAACAATTCTTCAAATTTCAAACGTTTTTGTGCTTCAAATAGTTTTTCTTGGTTTTCCGGAAAATGAATTTGAAACATGGCCTCAGACTTAGAAACTAACCTGTACTTTTCCAGAATTTCTGTCGACAACGATTCTTCAAACCTGCCATTGATCTCTTTCAAAATTTGTTGAACCAAACCTTGCATAACCCTGTTATTGATACCTTTATTGGTCAATTTTTCAGTTGATCGATAGACAGGCTGAAGCGCTGAACGTAAACTTGCTTTATTAGTAGAGAGCAATTCCATCTCAGGGTGTGGCATATTGAACATCCCGTTAAACACAGTTAGCTTTCCATAAATCACATAGGATGTATTGGGTTTTATGGAATCCTGAATCCATTTGGCACCTTTAAACCAAACCAAATCTATACTACCTGTTTCATCAGTAAAATGAGCCGTAAGCCTACTACCCCTTTTTTGTTTGACAGTTCTTAAATTAGAGATTTTACCGATAAGCTGTACTTCTGACGAATTAGGCAACAATTCATTTATTTTATAAAACTTAGTTTTATCAATATATCGAAATGGAAAAAAATTCAAACAATCAGCAAAAGTGAAAATGCCTAATTCTTTACCTAAAATATCTGCTCTACCTGGACCAACCCCTTTTAAATAGGCAATTGAAGTTTGTAATTTATCCATATTGCTCATCGGAATACGAATATAGTAAATAAGTTATGTCCAACGATTTCTTTACTTTTGAAATTCTAGAAAAAAGACAAAAATGACGCAAAGTGAGTTGAAAGAATTTTTAGATTTTAAAGCCGATGAATTCAATCAACCTAAATTCATAGAATCCGATCCTATTCAAATTCCACATCGTTTTACAAAAAAAGAAGATATTGAGATTTCAGGTTTTTTCTCTTCAACTATTGCATGGGGTAACCGAAAAAGCATTATTAAAAACGCACTCATCTTGATGGAATTAATGGATGATGCTCCATTTGATTTTGTGATGAATCATGAAAAAGTAGATCTCGACAAACTTAAAAATTTTGTACACAGAACTTTTAATGGAATTGATCTAATCCAATTTGTCAAAAGCTTACAGCATATCTATCTAAATTACGGCGGATTAGAAGATATTTTTACAAAATTCCAAACTGAAAATGAGCTTCAATTTGCTATTCATCAATTCAAAAAAATCTTCTTTGAAATTCCACATAATCAAAGAACAGAAAAACATATATCCGATCCAATAAAAGGTTCTGCCGCAAAAAGAATTAACATGTTCTTGCGCTGGATGGTTAGAAACGATAACAATGGTGTAGATTTTGGCTTATGGGAAAACATTTCCCCATCTATATTATCTTGCCCCTTAGACGTCCATTCCGGAAATATTGCTCGAAAATTAGGATTAGTTCAAAGGAAACAAAACGATGCAAAAGCCTTAAAAGAATTAGATAATCAGTTGAGAATTTTGGATCCATTAGATCCCACAAAGTACGATTTCGCACTTTTTGGATTAAGTGTTTTTGAAAAATTTTAGACCGTCATAGTTATTCAAAAAATTCGACTTTACTTCCCTCAGAATAAGTATCTTTGCACTTTCAAATTCACATCCTTTTACATGGAAAATTCCAACGATAAACGTTTACACCGAACCTTAGTTATGGCGGTAGTAGATGCCTTATACTCAATCTATAACGAAGATGAGTACGCTGATAAAGTAGTTCAAAAAACACTAAAAAGAGACAAACGTTGGGGTGCTCGAGATAGAAAGTTTATTGCAGAGACTGTTTATAATATGGTACGTTGGAAAAGAATGTACAATGAAATTGCTGGTACAAAAGGTTTTTATTCTCGTGAAAATATTTGGAAAAATTTTTCTGTATGGGCCGTATTACAAGGATACAAATTACCTGATTGGCGAGGTTTTGAAGAAACACCTTCAAGAAGAATTAAGGGTAAGTTTGATGAATTGAACAAAATAAGAAAATTCAGAGAATCAATTCCAGATTGGTTAGACGAATTAGGTGAAAAGGAATTAGGCGAAAAATGGACGAAAGAAATTGCTGCACTTAACCAACAGGCGGAAGTGATTTTAAGAACTAATAGACTAAAAACCAGCCCCACTGCCCTAAAGATTACATTGGAAAAAGAAGGAGTTAATACAACCCAAAATCCTGATTATCCCGACGCACTGATCTTAACAGAAAGACAAAACGTCTTTCAAACTGAGGCTTTTAAAAATGGTTTATTTGAAGTACAAGACGCCTCTTCTCAATTAGTTGCTCCATTTTTACAGGTAAAGCCAGGCGACCGTGTGATAGATGCTTGTGCTGGCGCAGGTGGTAAAGCACTTCACCTATCAAGTTTAATGGAGAATAAGGGTCAGATTATCGCTTTAGATCTTTACGAGAACAAACTGCTAGAATTAAAAAGAAGGGCTAAAAGAAATGGTGCGCATAATATTACCATAAGACCTATTGAAAGTAACAAAACAATAAAGAAATTGCACAATTCGGCAGATAAAGTACTTATTGATGCGCCATGTAGCGGGATAGGTGTACTAAAGAGAAATCCTGATGCCAAATGGAAATTACAACCAGAATTTATAGATGAAATCAGAAAAACACAAGCTGAAATTTTACAAAATTATTCAGCAATGTTAAAACCGGGTGGTAATTTAGTCTATGCGACTTGTTCTATTCTTCCTTCTGAAAATGAGAATCAGGTGAAAAATTTTCTGGAGAAAAACTCAAATTTCTCTTTGGTAGAAGAAAAGAAAATTTCTCCATCCAAAACCGGATTTGACGGGTTTTATATGGCTTTACTCGTTAAAAATGCGTCAAAATAAATATAAAGTTATTTACAAAATACATTATTCGCACGAGCTTTTTTAAATTTGTGCCTCATTAAAATCAATCTAAAAAAGATGATCTATTTTTTTCAAAAGAACCAAACCATATATGCTGTAGGTACTTCAGCAAATTTTGATCCAGAGAGTATAGAAAAGCTTATTTGGCTGTTTGGGAATGCTGAGTTATTATCAGACAAAAACCTAAAGGGTTTATTTATTGGTCCTAGAAAAGAAATGATCAGTCCATGGAGTACGAATGCCGTCGAAATCACCCAAAACATGGGAATTCAAAATATCGTTCGCATTGAAGAGTTTTATAAATCTAAAATTGAAGAGACATTTGACCCAATGGTTCAAGCACTATATAAAGTTCTAGATCAAACGTTATTTACAATTGACATTACTCCTGAGCCAATATTAGATATTGATAATATTGCTGCTTATAACGAAAAAGAGGGATTAGCGCTTAGTACTGAAGAAATAGATTACCTTGAGAATTTAACTAAAAAACTGGGTAGAAAACTTACTGATTCGGAAATTTTTGGATTTTCTCAAGTGAACTCAGAGCATTGTCGACATAAAATTTTTAATGGAACTTTTGTAATTGATGGGATTGAAAAGGAAAGTTCATTGTTTAAATTGATTAAAAAAACCTCACAACAAAATCCAAACTCTTTGGTTTCGGCTTACAAAGATAATGTTGCTTTTGTTGAAGGACCATTAATGGAACAATTTGCTCCTAAAAGTTTTGACAAACCGGATTTTTATGAGAAAAAAGAAATCGAATCAGTTATATCCTTAAAAGCCGAAACACATAATTTCCCTACTACTGTAGAACCATTTAATGGAGCAGCAACAGGATCGGGAGGAGAAATACGAGACCGTTTGGCCGGTGGAAAAGGTTCTTTACCATTAGCGGGAACAGCCGTTTACATGACTCCTTACCCAAGATTAAATAAGGAAAAACCGTGGGAAAAAATTGCAGAAAGAGATTGGCTATACCAAACACCAATAGATCTATTAATCAAAGCATCAAATGGAGCATCGGATTTTGGGAATAAATTTGGGCAACCTCTTATCTCAGGTTCTCTTTATACTTTTGAACATGAAGAGCACAATAGAAAACTAGCCTATGATAAGGTAATTATGTTGGCCGGAGGTATTGGATATGGCAAAAAAGTAGATAGTATAAAGGACAAACCAACACCAGGAGATGATATTGTTGTACTTGGTGGAGATAATTATAGAATTGGTATGGGTGGCGCAGCTGTATCTTCTGCTGATACCGGAGAATTTAGCAACGCTATTGAGTTAAACGCGGTTCAAAGATCTAACCCCGAAATGCAAAAAAGAGTTGCAAATACCATTCGCGCCATGGTAGAGAGCGATGATAATAAAATTATTTCTATCCATGATCATGGTGCTGGTGGACATCTAAATTGTTTATCGGAATTAGTGGAAGATACAGGTGGGGAAATTGATTTACACGCATTACCTGTTGGTGACCCTACACTTTCAGCCAAAGAAATTATTGGGAATGAATCGCAAGAAAGAATTGGTTTGGTCATTCACGACAAAGACATTGATCTGCTCCACCGTATTGCTGACCGCGAGCGATCTCCGTTTTATACAGTAGGAAAAGTAACCAATGATGGAAAATTTGTTTTTAAATCGGATAAATTACCTAAAAATCCAATGGATTTTAAGTTGATAGATATGTTTGGCAGTTCGCCAAAAACCATCATGAACGACAAATATATCATTAGAAAATATGCCGATATCAACTATTCATCTGAACACATATACGACTATGTAAAGCAAGTACTTACCTTAGAAGCTGTCGCTTGTAAAGATTGGCTTACCAATAAAGTAGATCGTTGTGTTGGTGGCAAAGTAGCCAAACAACAATGTTGTGGTTCTTTGCAGCTACCTTTAAATAATGTTGGTGTGATGGCTATTGATTTTAAAGGGAAAAGCGGAATCGCAACGTCAATCGGACATGCACCTGCTATTGCTTTGATTGATGAAGGAGCTGGATCAAAAATGGCCATTGCTGAATCTTTAACTAACATTGTTTGGGCTCCCTTAGAGAAGGATCTCGAATCTGTTTCACTTTCAGCGAATTGGATGTGGCCTTGCAGAAATGAAGGAGAAGATGCCAGGTTGTACAGGGCCGTTGAAGCTGCCTCAGCTTTTGCTATTGCATTAGGCATCAATATTCCAACAGGAAAAGATTCACTTTCAATGAAGCAGAAATACAAAAACGATGAAGTTCTTTCTCCAGGAACAGTAATTATATCTGCAGGGGGTCAATGTCAGGATGTCAGTAAAGTAATTGAACCCGTTTTAAAAACCTCAGCAAATAATAAAATTTATCATTTAGATTTTTCTAAAGATGAATTAAGTTTAGGTGGCTCTAGCTTTGCTCAGACTCAAAATAAAGTTGGATCAAAAGCACCTAACATTCAAGACGATTTATATTTTAAAAATGCTTTTAATACGGTACAAAAATTAATCAAATTGGGATTAATCTCTGCAGGGCACGATATTTCATCGGGAGGTTTAATTACGACGCTTTTAGAAATGTGTTTTGCCGAAAAAGAAGTGGCTGCCGAAATAGATTTATCTCCCTTCAATAACAAAGATATCGTTGAACTTTTGTTTTCTGAAAACAGTGGTGTTATTATTCAGACAGATCAACCGCAGATTGTAGAAAGTATATTAGCTGAAAATCAGATCGTTTTTAAAGAAATTGGAAAAGCTGTAAAGGGAAAATACCTGGATATCAAAAATTTTGATCTTTCTTTTGATATTGCAGAATACAGAGACATCTGGTTTAAAACTTCTTATTTACTTGATAAAAATCAGTGTAAAAACAATCAGGCGGAAGAGCGTTTTAAAAATTACAAAAATCAGCCATTAAATTTTAAATTTCCTACTCATTTTAATGGTAAACTTCCTCTGATCAACGATAAAAAAAAGCCAAAAGCTGCCATTATCAGAGAAAAGGGATCGAATAGCGAAAGAGAAATGGCACATGCCATGTATTTAGCCGGCTTTGATGTAAAAGATGTACATATGACCGACTTGATGACTGGCAGAGAGAATCTAGAAGACATCCAATTTATTGGTGCAGTTGGTGGTTTTTCTAATAGTGATGTTTTAGGCTCTGCAAAAGGATGGGCAGGCGCTTTTAAATATAATCAAAAAGCCAACGAAGCACTTCAAAATTTCTTTGCGAGAGAGGACACCCTTTCTGTAGGGATTTGTAATGGTTGCCAATTATTTGTTGAGTTAGAATTGATCAACCCAGATCACGAGGAAAAACCAAAAATGCTCCATAATGATTCATTTAAACATGAAAGTAATTTTACATCAGTAAAGATTCAAGAGAATAATTCTGTCATGTTGTCATCGTTAGCCGGAAGTACTTTAGGGGTTTGGATATCTCATGGCGAAGGGAAGTTTAACTTTCCTTATGGTGAAGACCAATATCATATTGTAGCAAAATATGGTTACGAAGGCTATCCTGCAAACCCAAATGGATCTGATTTTAACACGGCGATGATGTCTAGTGATGATGGAAGACACTTAGTAATGATGCCACATATTGAGAGGTCCATTTTTCAATGGAACTGGGCTAATTATCCAGAGGGAAGAGAAGATGAAGTAAGTCCATGGTTAGAGGCTTTCGAAAATGCTAAAAAATGGATAGACCAAAAAAATAAGTAATTCTCAAAACCTAATAGAAATATTAGGTTTTTTGTTTTTGTTTTTTGGCGGCAGGAAACAAGACATTATTCAAAATCAATCTATATCCCGGTGAATTGGGATGCAGGTCTAATTCAGTTTTGGCATCTCCTACCCTATGTTGATAATCTTCAGGATCATGGCCTCCGTAAAATGTAAACATTCCTTTTCCTTGAACTCCATGTATATATCTGGCCTCTCCGTTCACTTTGTTTTCTCCCATGACCAAAACATGTGGTTTAATTTGTGTAGGATTAAAAGAAGTCGTTTGACCCATAAAGCCCTTCACCATTAACGTGTGGTTTTGACACAACATACTCGGAATTCGATCCCATTTCGCGCTATATTCTTTAAGTTCGAAGTAATCTTCTGTTTTGAGAATATTTCTCTTTTGGGTCATATCAATACTCGAAAACTCATAGATGACAGGGTTTCTTTCTAAGACGAAATCGGTAAAAGCAAATGTTTTATTGAAATCTATTTTGGTTTGATAGTCAGGGTCTGATGGATCTCCATCGAAAACCGACTCACAAATATCAACACCTTCTGCTGCCAGAGCAATATCGAAACTATCTGTGGCAGAGCACATTGCAAACATAAATCCACCTCCATAAACATAATCCCTAATTTTTGTAGCAACAGCTAACTTTTCTTGTGATACTTTCTGATAACCTAATTCTTTTGCTAATTCCTCTGCTTCTACTTTTGCTTCGATATACCAAGGTGCAGATCGAAAAGCGCCATAGAACTTCCCATATTGACCGGTAAAATCTTCATGATGTAAATGCAGCCATTCATAAAGCAATAATTTATCTTCAAGAACTTCCTTATCGTAAATTACGTCGTAAGGAATTTCGGCATATTGCAAGACCAAGGTTACGGCATCATCCCATGGTTGATTTGATTTCGGTGAATATACTGCAATTTTTGGCGCTTTTTCTAGAAGTACGGTTGTTTGATTTTTAGACGGACTTTCAATTTCACTTAAAATCTCAGCAGCAGCAACATCAGAAATTTCTTTATAAGATATGCCGCGAATAATTAATTCCTTTTTTAAAAATTCCTGATTTTCTAACAAAAAGGATCCTCCTAAGTAATTCAAAAGCCAT
Organism: Namhaeicola litoreus; assembly: GCF_042679565.1. Lineage (NCBI taxonomy): Bacteria > Pseudomonadati > Bacteroidota > Flavobacteriia > Flavobacteriales > Flavobacteriaceae > Namhaeicola > Namhaeicola litoreus. The sequence goes on from NZ_JBHTMY010000003.1 coordinate 1,462,213, forward strand.
TGAACTTTAACTCCATTTTGTAAAGAAAAAAAAGTGATTCCATAAGCTTTAAGATGATTGGATTGCGAAGTATCCATCGGAACAAGCAAAAATGAAGCCCTCGCGTGGAAGCACAACAAAAAAAGTATTAAAAAAAAATACTTTTTTGATGACATTAAGAATAAATTAGAAAGGTACATCTTCCTCATCATCAGGTCCGAAAGCATCTTGTGCACTTCCAAAATGAACAGGTGAAACGCCAGTATTAATTGAAGATTGAAATTCTGTATCAAAACCTTCTTCAAGGTTAGCAAACTTCGCTAGTTTACCCACAAACTTAAGACGAATATTATCTAAGCCACCATTTCTGTGTTTCGCAATAATAAACTCTGCCTGTCCTTCACACGGCGTTCTTTCATCATCATCCCATTCCGTCATTCCATAATATTCAGGTCTAAAAATAAAAGAAACTATATCAGCATCCTGCTCAATTGCACCAGATTCTCTTAAATCCGATAACAAAGGTCTTTTACTTCCTCCTCTTGTTTCTACTGCCCTTGATAACTGAGACAAAGCTATAACAGGTATATTTAATTCTTTCGCCAAGGCTTTCAGGTTCCTGGAAATCATCGAAATTTCCTGTTCACGGTTACCTCCACCTTTTCCATTTCCTCCAACGGTCATCAATTGCAAATAATCAATCACAACAATTTTTACATCATGCTGTGACACCAAACGCCTGGCTTTTGCTCTCAAATCGAAGATAGATAATGAGGGTGTATCATCAATATAAACAGGAGCTTCCGATAAATTCTTTACTTTTCTATTTAATATTTCCCATTCAAAAGCCTCAAGATTCCCTTTTCTCAATTTCTCAGAAGATATTCCAGTTTCACTTGAGATCATCCGGGTAATCAACTGAACAGAAGACATTTCTAGAGAAAATATAGCAACCGGAATATTAAATTCTATGGCCATATTCTTTGCCATCGACATCACAAAAGCAGTTTTCCCCATACCCGGTCTGGCTGCCAGAATTACTAAATCAGATGGCTGCCAACCTGACGTAATGTTGTCCACTTTCGTAAAACCGGTGGGTACCCCACTCATTCCTTCTTTATTCGATATTTCTTCTATTTTCTTTAGCGCCTGACTAACTAAATTTTCTGCCGCCTCAGAACTTTTTTTCAAATTACCTTGTGTAATATCAAACAATTTGGCTTCGGCTTCATCTAATAAATCGAATACATCTGTGGTTTCGTCATAAGAACTTTTAATAATTTCACTCGAAATTGAAATTAATTGTCTTTGGATATACTTTTGTAGTATAATCCGGGCGTGAAATTCTACGTGAGCCGCAGAAGACACTTTTTGAGTTAAATTGATCAGATAATAATCTCCGCCCGCAGCATCCAATTGTGATTGTTTTCTCAATTGGTTAGACACAGTCAATAAGTCGATAGGTTCTGATGCGTTAAACAAATGGAAAATAGCCTGATAGATATATTGGTGAGCTGGTTTGTAAAAAACATCGGGATGAAGAATATCTATCACATCATCAACTCCTTTTTTATCAATTAACATAGCACCTAATACAGCCTCCTCTAAATCAACAGCTTGAGGAGGAAGCTTTCCCTGCTCAAGATTGATAATATTTCCCATTTTCATGCCTTTCGACTGTATTACTTTCGCTTTTTCCATTTGACAAATGTACCTTAATAATACTTTATAAATACTTTTTTAGAAGTAGTATATTTCAACAATTATTGTTGAAAAGTGATTATTTGTTAATAACCTTTGAAGCTAAGGTAAATGTATATTTTTTCATCTAAAATGAAAAATATCTCTAAAAATATTTTCGCAAATTAGGTTCTGTAGTTTCAATCTGTATCATTAAATTGTGACCCTGATGAAAGATCTAAAAAAATGGCTAACCTATAGTTTAATTGTCCAAATATTCTTGGTTTGGTTGAGCTCCTTTTTTCCTAGGTGGATAGAAAAATACTACAGTCAGGGAATTTACATGGGCCTTTCAAAAGTCTTTAGATTCACTTTTGGTTGGATACCATTTTCTTTCGGAGATATTTTGTATGGACTATCTATAGTATTAATAACCAGATATATAGTTTTATTTATTTCACACAAAAGTTTTAGAAACAAAACAAGTATTTATTCTGTTGGAGCAACAGTGTCTATCATTTATTTTTTATTCTATTTCCTTTGGGGGTTAAACTATTCAAGAGAAAATGTTTACGCCAGATTAACTTTAGATGAAAAGGAATTAAACGAAATACAACTTCTGGAACTTTCTGAATTTATCTTAAACGAAACTTCAAAAACACTCAACAAAATTGTTGAAATTGACAGCTTACCTGTAGTAATTCACTATACCAAAAATCAAATTTTTGATATAGTTCCCGGGGGTTACGAAAACCTACAAAATAGAATTCCCGATCTCGATTACCGCCCCATTTCTCTTAAAAAATCTTTGATCAGCCTACCATTAACCTATATGGGTTTCTCGGGTTACCTCAACCCTTTCACAGGAGAAGCTCAAGTAGATTATTTGGTACCTAAAGTCTCTTTGCCTATTATTTGTTTACATGAAATGGCACATCAGATGGGTGTTGGTTTTGAGAGCGAGGCAAATTTCATTGGATTTTTGGCAGCCTACTATCATGATGATCCTTATATAAAGTATTCAGGATTATTGATGGCTTACAGATATTCACTATTCGACCTATATATAGCGAACCCAGAAAAAGCACAAGATCTTTTGGCTAGAACCCCAAAAGGTATTATCAAAAATATTGAAGAAATGGAATTGTTTTGGGCTAAGTACCAAAATGCCTCTGAAGCCTACTTTAAAGCTTTCTATGATGGATATTTAAAAGTGAACAACCAAGAAGATGGAATGAAGAGTTATTCGAATATGACAAAATTACTCATCGCATATAAAGAAAAGTATGGATTATAATTCTTTTTATATATTTACCGAAACCACATTTTTATGATTAAAAAAATAATATTTTTTCTTTTTGTATTCCCTGCTATTCTGAGCGGGCAAGAATACTTCCCTAAAAACTATGGTGTTAAAAATGAGAACCAAAATTATACAGCATTTACGAATGCTGTTATTCACGTCAATCCTAACCAAAAAGTAGAGGGTACCTTGCTTATAAGAGGAGATGAAATTGTAAATGTATCTTCATCAAGTAATCTTCCGAAAAATTGTGTTATTATTGATTTAAAAGGAAAAAGTATTTATCCATCTTTTATAGAAGCTTATTCAGATTTTGGTTTCTCTGTTGAAAAAAAAGGCTCTGGAAATTTTAGATCTGGAGGTTCTCCACAATACGATTCAAAACGAGAAGGTTATTATTGGAATGACCATATTCTTCCTGAGCGAAATGGTGTTTCCGAATTTAAGTTTGATCAAAAAAAAGCCGAAGAATTAAGAAAATTAGGCTTTGGCATTGTACACACACATAAACCCGATGGTATAATCCGAGGCACTGGCGTTTTGGTGTCCTTGAATGAACTGGGAACAGATGCCCAAAGAATTTTAGATGATCGATCTGCCCAATTTTTATCTTTTAAAAAGAGTGACGAAAGTAATCAGATTTATCCCAATTCCATTATGGGTAGCATGGCTTTATTAAAACAAGTTTCCTTTGATGCAGATTGGTATCAAAAAGGCGGTAGTGAGACCAAAGATCTCTCTCTTGAAGCTTATAATCGAAATAAATCTTTATTACAAATTTTTTACGCAGGTGATAAAGCTGATGCTTTAAGGGCAATACAGCTCGGAAAAGAATTACAAACCAACTTTGTAATTGTCGGAGGAGGAAATGAATACCAACTTGCAGAACATTTTAAAAAAGCTGGAAACAGCCTTATAATTCCGCTCAATTTTCCTAAAGCTTATGATGTTGAAAACCCTATGCTGGCAGATTATATTGCACTAAGCGATATGCGATATTGGAATCAAGCACCAACTAATCTAGCCAATCTTCAAAAAATGGGAATAAACTTTTCACTAACCTCATTTGGACTAGAAAAGACAAGTGATTTTAAAGAAAATTTGCTCAAAACTATAAGTTACGGTTTCGATAAAAAAGCTGCATTGGCTTCTTTAACGACAATTCCTGCTTCAATATTGGGCAAATCTCAGCAAATGGGAACCTTAGAAAAGGGTAAACTGGCCAATTTTATTATTAGTTCTGATGACATTTTTGAAAAAGAAACCATAATCTATGAAAATTGGATTCAAGGAAAAAGACATGTGATCAATGATATAGATCTTCTCGACCTTTCGGGCAATTACACTTTACAAATAAACAGCCAAAGTTACGATCTTCAAATTGACGGATCAAATCCTGACTTAAAAGCAAAGGTTAAAAAAGACACCATTAATATTCCTGCAAAAATAAGTTTTACAGACAATTGGATAAATCTCTATTTCAATTCATCAAAAAAAGAATCGGAATATATCCGTTTAACGGGAAAAGTAATCGATCCTTCAAAATTTTCTGGCGTTGCAGTTTTAAGTGATGGTAGAGAAACCTCATTTACCTCTGTAAAAAAGAATGAAAAGATAGATGAAAATACTAAAAAAGATGGAAAAGAAACACCATGGCTCACCCCAGTAACATTTCCAAACAATGGTTACGGTTTAACCAACAAACCAGCTCAAGAAACTGTTCTTATTAAAAATGCCACTGTTTGGACCAACGAAAAAGAGGGTGTTTTATTAAATACAGATGTTTTAATAAAAGATGGAAAAATTGCTAAAATTGGCAAAGCATTAACTGCGAATAATGTCAAAGAAATTGATGGAACTGGCAAGCATTTAACATCAGGCATTATTGATGAGCATTCACATATTTCAACTGTGAGTACAAATGAAGTAGGTCAAAACTCTACCGCAGAGGTGACAATGGAGGAGGCGATAAATTTTGAGGATATCAATATTTACAGAGCGCTTGCAGGAGGTGTAACACAGGCTCAAATTCTTCATGGATCTGCAAATCCAATTGGTGGGAGATCTGCCATTATAAAGATGAAATGGGGTGAAACTCCAGATCAATTAATTGATAAGCGAGCACCTAAATTTATAAAATTTGCTCTGGGAGAAAACGTAAAGCAATCGAATTGGATGGGAGGTCGTTTTCCTCAATCAAGAATGGGTGTTGAACAGGTTTTTATTGATTATTTCCAGCGTGCCAAAGAATATGAAATCCTTAAAAAAAGTGGCAAGCCCTATAGAAAAGACCTGGAATTGGAAACTTTGGCCGAAATCATCAATAAAGAAAGATTTATTTCTTGCCACTCCTATGTTCAGAGCGAAATAAATATGTTGATGAAAGTTGCTGAGCAATTCAATTTTAAAATAAACACCTTTACCCATATCCTCGAAGGATACAAAGTGGCAGATAAAATGGCCGCACACGGTGTAGGAGGATCTACCTTTAGCGATTGGTGGGCATACAAATACGAAGTAAAAGATGCTATTCCTTATAATGCTGCCCTTATGCATAATGAGGGCGTTGTGACCGCCATTAATTCTGATGATGCGGAAATGATGAGACGTCTAAATCAAGAGGCCGCAAAAACCGTTAAATATGGAGGTATTTCTGAAGAAGAAGCTTGGAAAATGGTCACCTTAAATCCTGCAAGACTACTACACATAGATAGCTATGTTGGAAGTATAAAAGTAGGAAAAGATGCTGACTTGGTATTATGGACAGACAATCCCTTATCTGTAAATGCCCTTGCGGAAAGAACTATGATCGAAGGTAGAACGTATTTTGATTTGAATTCAGATAAAATGAAAAGAGCAAATATTCAAAAAGAGCGCAGTCAACTAATAAACGCTATGCTAGAGGCAAAAAATAGTGGCTCGGAGACTCAAAAACCTAAAAAAAATGAAACCAAACTTAACCACTGTGACACAGTAGATTAAACTAATAAACTTATGAAATACTTGTTTTTTAACATCATATTATTATTTGGACTCATTTCTAATGCACAACAAACTCCTGCAAAAAGTCAAACTGAAAAGGTAATAATTCAAGGAGCAACATTGCATTTGGGTAATGGAAAAGTTCTTGAGAACACGAACCTGGCATTTGAAAATGGTTTAATCACCTCTATAGGTAATGAATCAGATTTACCCACTGGAAATATTATCAATGCTGCTGGAAAACATGTTTATCCGGGTTTTATCGTACCAAATTCCACTTTAGGCTTAGGAGAAATTGATGCTGTAAAAGCCACCATTGACCAACAAGAAATAGGTGATGAAGTTCCTAACGTTAGAAGTTTAATCGCTTATAATGCAGAATCTCAAGTTGTGGAAGCAAGTCGGTTGAATGGTATTCTACTCGCTCAAATTACTCCGCAAGGAGGCACCATTTCTGGCACTTCATCAATCGTACAATTAGACGCCTGGAATTGGGAAGATGCGGCTGTGAAAATTGACGATGGAACACATTTAAATTGGCCTACACTTTTTAAATCCAAAAATGTGAGTTTTGGTTTAAGAGTATACAGTGAAGTAAATAAAGATTACAGTAAAGAAATATCCGAAATAAAAGAATTGTTTTTACAAGTAAAAGGCTACGATTTAAAAAGTAACAATTCGAGAAACCTAGGTTTTGAATCATTGCAACCCCTTTTTACTGGAGAAAAAAAACTATACATTCATGCCGATCTCGAACAAGAAATCATTGATGCAATAAAATTTTCTGAAGACCTAAATATTAAAGACATTATAATTGTTGGAGGAAGCGAATCTCATAAAGTGATAGAATTGTTGAAATCAACAAAAACACCTGTATTGGTTAAACGTGTTCATTCATTACCCAATAGTGAAGATGATGATTACGATATGTTTTACAAACTTCCAGCCTTTCTTATGCAAAACAATATTCTTGTTGGCTTAGAAGTTAGTGGACAAATGGATAGAATGAATTCTAGAAATTTACCCTTTTATGCTGGCCATACAACTGCCTATGGAATAAGCGAAGAACAGGCCCTTCAAATGATTACTCAAAATACTGCAAAAGTATTAGGTATCGACGATAAATATGGTACCTTAGAAGTTGGGAAAAGTGCCACTCTATTTATTTCTGAAGGAAATGCATTAGACATGCGAACTAATCAACTTACTGATGCATTTATAGATGGCAGAAAGATCATCTTAAAATCTCATCAAACAGAGTTATACGAGCGGTATCGAGATAAATATGCCAAATAACAAACTTAAAGCTTTCTTTGGAAAGCTTTTTTTATTTTTGTGAAAAAGTAAACTGTGTATAAATCAATTAGTAGTAGCCAAAATCCTTTGGTGAAACAAGTCCTTTTGTTACAAACAAAATCTAAAATTAGAAAAAATCAAGGTGAGTTTGTCATAGAAGGTTTGAGAGAAATAGACTTGGCTATTCAAGGAGGTTATAAAATAGACCAGTTGCTTTGGTGTGAAGAATTGCTTCCAGAAAAGCATTTTAAAAAAATTGAAGAAAAAACAGGAAGTCCGACCGTTAGAATTACCAAAGAAATCTATGAGAAAATCTCACATAGAAAATCTACTGAGGGACTTATTGCGATTGCAAAGTACAGTGAGCTATTATTTGAAGACATAGTGCTTTCGGAAAATCCGTTGGTTTTGATAGCAGAGGCTCCAGAAAAACCGGGTAATTTGGGTGCACTGTTGCGCACTGCAGACGCTGCGCATGTAGACGCCGTTTTGATTGCAAATCCGAAAACAGATCTGTATAATCCAAATATCATTCGCTCAAGTGTGGGATGTATTTTTACAAATCAGATCGTTCAAGGTTCTAATGAAGCTATTTTAGCGTTTTTAAAAAGGATTAAAATAAAAAGTTATGCCGCAGCACTTACCCCTACTAGCAAACCTTATTTTACTTTTGATTTTAAGTTACCCACAGCAATAATCGTAGGAACAGAAGATACCGGATTGAGTGACTTTTGGCTCCAGAATGCAGATGAAAAAATTATTATCCCCATGCAAGGAAAGATTGACTCGTTAAATGTGTCTGTCTCTGCAGCAATTCTTATTTTTGAAGCCAAACGACAAAGAAATTTTTGTTTATGACACCTACTTTTTTATTTGAACTAATTATTACCATATTGGTATTGGAGTTCTTTTTTGATAAATATTTGGATTATCTGAATGCGAAACATTTTAAAGATCCAGTTCCTAAACTTATTGATGATGTTTACGACGAAAAAGAATACCTAAAATCTCAAAATTACAAGAAAGAAAATTATCAGTTTTCATTTTGGACATCTATATTTTCTCTCGTGGTTTTATTATTATTTTTTTACTTTAAAGGGTTTGCTTGGATAGATGAGTTTGCAAGATCTTTTTCTTCAAATCAAATCGTAGTAGGTCTTATTTTTTTTGGTGTAATTATGTTGGCAAACGATATTCTTACTACTCCTTTTAGTTATTATCAGACCTTTGTGATTGAGGAGAAATACGGATTTAACAAATCTACACCCAAATTATTTTTCTTAGATAAATTAAAAGGCTGGTTTCTCAGCATTTTACTAGGAGGAAGTATATTAGCGCTGATCATTTATTTTTATCAAATAACAGGTGAATATTTTTGGATATTCACCTGGCTATTAATAACCCTTTTCACCTTGTTTTTTACATTTTTTTACAGCAGCATTATTGTTCCTCTTTTCAATAAACAAACACCTTTAGAAGAGGGTAGTTTGAGATCTAAAATAGATGCATTTGCCCAGAAAACAGGATTTACCTTAGATAATATTTTTGTAATTGACGGATCAAAAAGATCTACGAAAGCAAATGCTTATTTTGCTGGTTTTGGTTCAAAAAAGAGAATTGTACTTTACGACACGCTGATAGAAGATCTAAATGAGGATGAAATTGTAGCCGTTCTGGCACACGAGATTGGTCATTACAAAAAAAAACATGTTATCTATAACATGATCTTGTCTACACTAATTACCGGATTAACATTATACATTTTGTCCTTATTGATAGGCAACCCCATTTTGGCTGAAGCTTTATCTGTAAAAATACCGAGCTTTCATATTGGCCTCATTGCCTTTGGACTTTTATTTAGTCCCATTTCTGAAATAACTGGGATCGCAATGCAATATATGTCTCGACAATTTGAATTTGAAGCAGATGATTTTGCTAAGTTTCATCACAATGGTAACGACCTAATATCATCTCTAAAAAAACTATCTAGAAAAAGCTTAAGTAACCTCACTCCACATAAAGCATATGTCTTTTTTCACTATTCACATCCTCCACTTCTAGAAAGGGTACAGAATTTGCTAGCATAAGAATTAGCGAGTAGACAAACTAGCTTGTTAATATAGGTTTAAAGTATTATTTTTAACATATGACATATGTTGCCACAATAGAAGATGAAAACAAGGAAATAGCCAGTCGATATAAAGACATGCTGCGCAATTCCTATCAGACCTTAAGCAGAGAAGATAAGCTTAAGATCAGGAAAGCTTTTGATTTTTCTGTAGAGGCACATAAAAACCAAAGACGTAAAACAGGTGAGCCCTATATTTATCATCCTATTGCGGTCGCAAAAATTGTGGCAAATGAAATTGGATTGGGTGCCAATTCGATCTGCTCCGCTTTACTTCACGATGTTGTTGAAGACACAGAGATTACTTTAGCTGATATTGAAAAGAATTTTGGACCGACTATTGCTAAAATTGTTGATGGACTAACAAAAATTTCTCGTTTAAAAAAGGATAAAGATATTTCCATTCAGGCCGAGAACTTTAGAAAAATGTTGTTGACATTAAATGATGATGTCCGCGTAATTTTGATCAAAATTGCTGATCGTTTGCACAACATGCAAACATTAGAATCTATGCAAGAAGACAAACAAATAAAAATTGCTTCTGAAACCTTATATATTTATGCACCACTTGCACATAGACTTGGCCTGTACAATATTAAAACAGAACTAGAAGATTTAGGATTAAAATATACCGAACCTGATGTCTATCAAGATATTGTTACCCGAATAAAAGAAAGCAAAGAAGATCAAGATAGATATATCCAAACATTTTCAGATCCAATTAAAGCTTCCCTAGATAAGGAAGGTGTAAAATACCAAATAAGAGGTAGATCAAAATCTATTTTTTCGATACGTAGAAAAATGCGAAATCAATCTGTCACCTTTGATGAAATTTACGACAAATTCGCTATAAGAATTATTTATAAATCAAACCTGAAGCAAGAAAAATTCAATGCCTGGAAAATTTACTCCATCGTTACAGATCATTACAATCCCAATCCTGGTAGGCTTAGAGATTGGATTTCACAGCCCAAAACCACAGGATATGAATCTTTGCACACCACGGTTATGGGTCAGGAAGGAAAATGGGTTGAAGTACAGATCCGATCAGAAAGGATGGATGAGATCGCAGAAAAGGGTTATGCCGCACATTTTAAATACAAACACGGGAATGTAAATGAAAGCGGATTGGAATTATGGCTAAACAGATTGAAAGAAACACTTGAAAATCCTGAGGCCAATGCCATAGATTTTGTAGAGCAATTCAAGTTAAACCTATATTCCAAAGAAATATATGTATTTACGCCTCAAGGAGATATAAAATCTTTACCCAAAGGTGCTACACCCATAGATTTTGCATTTTCTATTCACACTGAAGTCGGTATGCATTGTCGGGCTGCCAAGGTGAATGGTAAACTGGTCCAATTAAATCATGAACTTATTAGTGGTGATCAAGTTGAAATTATCACTTCAATTAATCAAAAGCCAAAATTAGCCTGGATAGATATTGCGCAAACGGCAAGAGCAAAATCAAAAATAAAAGGAATTTTAAAAGAAGAGCAAAAAATTACTGCAAATGAGGGGAAAGAAACTTTAGACAGGAAATTGCGCCATTTAAAAATTCCTAACTCAGAAAAAACATATAATGAGTTAGTAAATTTTTTCAAATTAAAAACGAGTTTCGATTTATTCTTTAGAATTGGTAATGGAACAATAGATAATACACAACTTAAAAAATATGCCAGTTCCCGTTCTAACGCCTTTGTGAATTTTTTTAAAAATAGAATCAGAAGAAGTTCGAATCAAGGGAAACCAGCAACCGATGAAAACACCAATAATTACGACATGCTGGTGTTTGGTGAAGAAGGAGAGAAACTGAACTATACATTTGCGAAATGCTGCTCCCCCATTCCAGGAGACAAAGTCTTTGGATTTGTAACCATAAAAGAAGGTATTAAAATTCATAAATACGATTGTCCAAATGCCCTTGGTATGCAATCGCAATATGCTTATAGAATTTTACCTGCTAAGTGGATAGATTCTTCGCAACAAGCTTATAAAGTAAAAATTCTCATATCAGGAATAGACCGTGTGGGCTTAACAAATGATGTAACAAGGATTATCTCCAATAATTTGCAGATCAATATCCAAAATATGAATATAGCCGCTAATCAAGGAATTTTTCAAGGTAAATTGACTGTTGAAGTAAAAAATAATGAACAACTCACAAAATTAATTAATCAATTAAGTAAGTTGGACGGAATTGATAAAGTGACAAGAATTACGAAATAATATTCGTTTTTTTACAACTTTTTCGGCGATTAAAATGTAAATTTGCCATTAAAACGCAGAAGAATTAACATGACAGATTCTAAGGATATTGATGTAGTAAAAGACTATTTTACCAAGTTTTTGGAAAAAAATAGTCATAGAAAAACACCTGAAAGATTTGCCATTTTGCAAGAAATCTATGAAAGTGAAATTCATTTTGATATTGAATCTTTATATATTGAAATGAAAAATAAAAATTACCGTGTGAGCAGAGCTACCTTGTACAACACCATCGAATTGCTTTTAGAATGCGGCTTAGTGCGAAGACACCAATTTGGTCAGAATCAATCTCATTACGAAAAATCTTTTTTTAATAAACAGCACGATCATATTATTCTCACGGATACCGGTGAAGTGATTGAATTTTGTGATCCTCGAATCGAAAATATCAAAAAATCTATCGAAGAAGTTTTTAACCTCAAAATCGATAGTCATTCTCTTTATTTTTACGGAACTAAAAAAAAATAATTAATACATTCATTTATAATGATCGATTTATTACTTGGCCTGCAATGGGGCGACGAAGGAAAAGGTAAAATTGTAGACGTTCTTACAAAAAATTATGACATAATTGCAAGATTTCAAGGAGGTCCAAATGCTGGTCATACCCTTATTTTTGATGGAAATAAGCACGTCCTTCATACAATTCCGTCAGGTATATTTCATGATAATTCGATAAACATCGTTGGAAATGGTGTCGTTGTTGACCCTGTAATTTTTAAACGAGAAATCGAAAATTTATCCAAATACAGTCTAAATTTAAAACAAATCCTTTTTATTTCTAGAAAAGCACATTTGATCTTGCCTACGCACAGACTTTTAGATGCTGCTACTGAAATCATTAAAGGAAAATCAAAGATTGGTTCTACACTGAAGGGAATAGGTCCTACTTATATGGATAAAACCGGTAGAAATGGATTACGGGTTGGTGATTTAGAATTAGACGATTGGAAAGAAAAATATAATGCACTTGCCAAAAAGCACTTGAATTTATTAGATTTCTATAATATTGATTTAGAGTACGACCTAAAAGCCTTGGAAAATGAATTTTTCTTAGCGATTGAAACCCTTAAATCTTTTGATTTTATTGATAGTGAAGAATATTTTCACAACGCAATTAGAAATGGAAAATCAATTTTAGCCGAAGGAGCTCAAGGTTCCTTATTAGATATCGATTTTGGAACATATCCTTTTGTTACTTCTTCAAATACGACGGCCGCCGGTGCATGCACCGGATTAGGAATTGCACCTAACAAAATCGGCGATGTTTTCGGTATTTTCAAAGCTTATACAACACGTGTGGGCTCTGGACCTTTCCCAACAGAATTATTTGATGAGGATGGCAAAACCATGTCGCGTGTTGGAAATGAGTTTGGTGCAACAACAGGTAGACCAAGAAGATGTGGCTGGCTGGATCTGGTAGCTCTTAAATATGCTGTCCAAATTAACGGGGTTACCCAATTAATTATGATGAAAGGAGATGTACTATCTGGTTTTGATGAGATAAAAGCTGCGGTAGCTTATAATTATAAAGGATCTGAAATAGCTCATTTCCCTTACAATATTGAAGAAGAAAATGTAAAACCAATTTATAAATCCTTCCCTGGTTGGAAAGAAGATCTCACTTCTATCAAGGAGAGTAAAGATCTTCCAAAAACGTTAAAAGATTATATCGCATTCATAGAAGAATTTGTTGGTACACCTGTAAAAATTGTATCTGTTGGACCTGATCGAAATCAAACCATCACACTTTAAAGTCTATGAATCTCAAGCAAAAAAGGCAAAGGGTAAACTCTTTGCCTTTTTTATTTAATTTTGCTGAAAATAATCATGTTGAAAAAAGGCTTATTATTTTTCTTTCTATTCTTACATTTCTTTTGGTGCAATGCACAAACCAAAAGAATTGAAATTGTTCATTCTGATAATTCAACCATCGACGAAGAACGCTTACCCGGAGCCACGATTTTATTGGGAAACGTATCTATTAAACATGAGGGAATATTATTAAAATGCACAAAAGCAGTTCATTATACAAAAGAAAACTACATTAAAGCTTATGGTGATGTTCTTTTAAAACAGGGGGATACGATTTCGCAAACAAGCGATTATACAGAATACAACGGGAATACCAAAAAGGCACTTTCATGGGGTGATGTGGTTCTTCGAGACCCAAAAATGGAACTGAGAACAGATACTTTACATTTTGATAGAATCAGGCAAGTAATCTTTTATCGAAATTTTGGCACATTGAAAGATAGTGCAAATGTACTTACAAGTAATTCTGGATATTATTTTTTACAAACGAATAAATACCAGGCACTTTCTGATGTTGTTATTACTAATCCAAGTTATGTACTCGAATCAAATCACATGGATTATTATACCAATTGGGGCACCACCTTTCTTTATGGGCCATCAAAGATCACAAGTGATGACAACTATATCTATAGCGAAAAAGGATTTTATGACACTAAAAAGAATATTTCTCATTTTACCAAAAATGCTTTAATCAGATATAAAGATCGAGTAATTAAAGCAGATAGCCTTTATTACAATAGAAATACTGGGTTTGCCTCTGCTACCGACAACATCAATATTACAGACACTATTAATCATATTGTTTTAAAAGGTGATTATGCAGAATATTTTGAAAAAAAGGATTCTGCCTTTACAGTGGGCCGCGCGCTAGCAATCACCAATACAAATGTAGATTCATTGTTTATTCACGGAGATACTTTACTCCTTACCGGACAGACTGAAAAAAGAGTAATTAGAGCATATCACCGCGTAAAGTTTTTCAAAAGTGATATGAGCGGAAAATGTGATTCTATTTATTCTAATCAAGAAACAGGACTAACCGAAATGTTTAAGAAACCCATTCTTTGGTCTAACGGAAGCCAAATCACGGGAGATTCTATCAAACTTTTAAGCAACGTGAAAACAGAAAAACTAGATAGCTTAAAAGTCATACAGAATGCCTTTATTATCCAGCAGGATTCGCTTGGTTTTAACCAGATTAAAGGAAGAAATATTTTTGGCAAGTTTAAAGATAATGATCTCCATTTAGTAGATGTGATCGGTAATGGAGAGATTATTCATTACGTTCGTTCAGAAGATAAAGAGCTCATCGGAATTGATAAAACAACTTGTAGTTCGATACAATTTACCTTGAAAGACGGTGAAATACAAAGTGCAAAATTTCTTACACTCCCGGAGGGAGAAACTTATCCCCCATCCAAACTACCCGAGAATGCCAGAAAATTAAGAGGTTTTGTTTGGCGAGAAGATGAAAGACCAAAAAACAAACTAGATATTTTTCTAAAATGAAAAAGGATTTTTTAAAATATCAAGCTCAGACTTCACCTCATCCGTTAATATTGGAAGTAAGTCATGCTAAAGGCACTTATATTTATGACAAAAAAGGAAAGGCATATTTAGATTTTGTCGCTGGAGTGTCCGCCAATACTTTGGGCCATCAACATCCAGCTGTTACAGCAGCCATTAAGAAACAGTTGGATTCTTATACCCATGTTATGGTCTATGGCGAATTCATTCAAGAACCTCAACTGGCGTTGGCAAAAATTTTAGTAAAACATCTATCAAGCAAATTGAATTGTGTCTATTTAACCAATTCAGGGACGGAAGCTACTGAAGGAGCCCTAAAACTGGCCAAAAGAGTAACTGGAAGATACGAGATTGTAGCTGCTAAAAATGCTTACCATGGTAATACCATGGGAGCTATGAGCGTTTGCGGAAATGAGGATCAGAACCGTGCTTTTAGACCATTGATCCCCGGCAGTAAATTTGTAGAATACAATTCTATCTCCGACTTAGAAAAAATTACCGAAAAAACCGCGGGTGTAATTCTTGAGACCATTCAAGGTGGGGCCGGTTTTATAGAGCCTAAAAATGACTATCTAATAAAAGTAAAAGAACGTTGCGAGGAAGTTGGTGCTTTACTCATTCTTGATGAAATTCAAACCGGAGTTGGACGAACTGGAAGATTTTTTGGTTTTCAAAATTACAATGTTATTCCCGATATTTTAATTACCGGAAAAGGTTTAGGAGGCGGAATGCCTATAGGTGCTTTTGTAAGTTCCGGGGAATTTATGCAACATTTGAAAAGCAATCCAAAACTTGGACATATTACAACTTTTGGTGGACATCCTGTTATAGCTGCAGCAGGATTAGCAACGATCCAGACCTTATATGAGGAAGATTTAATGAGTACCGTATTAGAAAAAGAGCTGCTTATTAGGTCATTACTTATACATCCATCCATCAAAGAAATAAGAGGAAGAGGGTTGATGCTTGCACTCATTTTAGATGATGCCAAGTTGGTAAATAAGATTATCATAAACGGATTAAAAAGTGGAATTGTTTTGTTTTGGCTATTATATGAACCAAATGCTGTAAGATTGACACCTCCTTTAACTATTTCAAATGAAGAAATAAAATTAGGTTGTAACCTTATTCTTAAGTTATTAGACTAGTATTCTCCATCTTAATAAAAAAGCAGACAACTTAAAAAGATGCCTGCTAAATAACATATTAATTTGGTAATGGAATTATTAACTTTTCAAATATATATAAATTAATTTTAACTTTATTCAATTTTAAAGTAATATAACAACACACTTCTCAAGAATGTTAATATTTTCTTAGTTTTTATTCATTAATAAAAGCTAATATGTTAAATCTCTCTTAATTCATTGTCAATTAACAATTTTTTGTGTAACAAGAAAAGACATTATCGCGTCCTTTATTATATAAATGTCTAATCTATTACTTGTTTAACCTAAATCTATTTACCATGAAAAAAGTAAAAATTTTAGTTCTTGCCTTAGCACTTTTTGCAATGAATGTATCAGCCGCTACCTTAGCCCCTGTAAAACCAAACGCCCAATTAAGAGCAGATATTGTAGAATTAATTGGCCCTAACTGTCCTTATGAAAGTGATAAAGTTTCGTGTTCGGCCGAAGTTATTTTTACGATTAATAGTGAGGGCGAAATCGTAATTATTTCTGTTAATTCTGAAAATCAAGACGCCGAAGGCTTCTTGAAAAGCAAATTGAACTATAAAAAAGTTAACTTCAAACCAGACCATGCCGGTGAATTGTTCTTATTACCTCTAAAAATGGTTAAGAATTCATAAAAATCATTGTTTTCATTAGTTAGCAAAAAAGTGTTGCCCTACCAGGCAGCGCTTTTTTTATTTACTTTTTAAGGAATTAATTAGATCTATTATTCTACTGCTATTCCAGTCTACTGCGCCCACTTTATCAACAATAATCTTACCCTGCTTATCAATAATAAAAGTTGCAGGTATAGAGTTACTCGACAACTCTTTCGGAATCTGATTGACAGGAAAATAAACTGGTATATTGTATTCTTTTTTTTGCAAAAATCTGTCAACTTTGGATCTATCATCTGTCGTTACAAAAAGAAAAGCAACTTCTTCATCCTCTTTGAATTGATCAAATAAATTTTGAAAACTTGGCATTTCCGCAATACATGGTGGACACCAGGTAGCCCAAAAATTAACGATAATTACTTTATTTTTCAGATCCGAAAAGTTTACATCATTACCGTTTATACTCTTTAATGACCATTCATAGCTTTCTAACTCTATTTTTTCATTCTCATTATTTTCTATTGGTAACACTCTTGTAGTGACAAATGCAATTTGTTTGATCAAAAACGTTCGAACAGGCATTCCATAAGGAGTAAAAAGTAAAACAATAAAGAGAAAAAAAAGAATATTGGAATAATGCTTTTTAATAAATTGTTTCATGGCATAATTTTTACAAATTTACATCATTGAAGAGAATCAATACCTCCGTAATCTATGATTAAAAGTAATTTCACATAAAAAAAGCTGCCGAAGGGCAGCTTTTTTGTTAATTTTCAACTACTTAAGAAGCATTTTCTTTTTTGATCAAATTAAGTGCACTTCCTTCTTTGTACCATTCAATTTGATTTTCATTATATGTATGATTTAATTTAATTAAATCTTTAGTCCCATCCTTATGTACAATTTCTAGTGTCAAAGGCTTATTTGGAGCAAACTCATTAAGATCTATAAAGTTAAAAGTATCATCTTCTTTAATAAGATCGTAGTCGTTTTCATTAGCAAAAGTAAGACCAAGCATTCCTTGTTTTTTCAAATTTGTCTCGTGAATTCTAGCGAAAGATTTTACAATTACTGCAGCCACCCCTAGATGCCTAGGTTCCATTGCGGCATGCTCTCTTGAAGAGCCTTCTCCATAATTGTGATCTCCAAAAACCAGAGAAGGAATACCAGCCGCTTTATAAGCTCTGGCCGTATCAGGAACTGTTCCGTATTCACCAGTAATTTGATTTTGAACTTTATTGGTTTCTTTGTTAAAAGCATTTACCGCACCTATCAATAAATTATTCGAAATATTGTCTAGGTGACCTCTGTATTTTAACCATGGTCCAGCCATCGAAATATGATCTGTCGTACACTTTCCAAAAGCTTTAATTAAAAGTTTTGCACCTTTCACATTTTCTCCAATCGGCACAAAAGATTCTAACAATTGCAATCTTTTTGAATCTGGTTTAACAACAACACTCACATTAGAACCATCTTCAACAGGCGCAACGTATCCAGGGTCGTCTACGGCAAAACCTTTTGGAGGCAATTCAAATCCCGTAGGCTCGTCAAACATCACCTCTACCCCTTCAGCATTGATCAACTTATCCGTTATTGGATTAAAATCTAATTTACCCGAAATAGCTATAGCTGCAACCATTTCTGGCGAAGCTACGAATGCATGGGTATTCGGATTTCCATCAGCCCTTTTTGAAAAATTTCTGTTGAACGAGTGAATAATCGTATTTTTTTCTTGCTTATCTGCGCCGGCTCTATCCCATTGACCAATACAGGGACCACATGCATTGGTGAATATCTTCGTGTTTAAATTTTCAAAAATATCCAACAAACCATCTCTTTCAGCAGTAAACCTAACTTGCTCTGATCCCGGATTAATTCCAAACTCTGCTTTTGCAGATAATTTTTTATCTACCGCTTGTTTGGCGATAGAAGCTGCTCTCGATAGATCTTCATATGATGAATTTGTACAAGAACCGATTAATCCCCATTCTACCTTTAAAGGCCAATCGTTTGCAAGCGCTTTCTCCCTTATTTCACCAACTGGAGTGGCTAAATCTGGCGTAAAAGGACCATTGATATGTGGTTTTAATTCCGATAAATTAATTTCGATTACCTGGTCAAAATATTGCTCAGGATTTGCATAAACTTCATCGTCTCCAGTTAAATACTTAGCAATTTTGTTAGCTTCATCAGCAACTTCATCTCTACCAGTTGCCCTTAAATATCTTTCCATAGACTCATCGTACCCAAAAGTAGAGGTTGTAGCACCCACTTCAGCACCCATATTACAAATAGTACCTTTACCGGTAGCCGACATTGCTTTTGCTCCTTCGCCAAAATATTCTATAATAGCTCCTGTACCTCCTTTAACAGTCAGAATACCCGCCACTTTTAAGATAACATCTTTAGGCGCTGTCCAGCCACTTAATTTCCCTGTTAATTTTACCCCAATTAGTTTAGGAAATTTTAGTTCCCAAGCCATACCTGCCATTACATCTACTGCATCTGCTCCACCTACTCCAATAGCAATCATACCGAGACCACCTGCATTTACTGTGTGTGAATCTGTACCAATCATCATACCTCCGGGAAACGCATAATTTTCTAAAACTACCTGATGTATAATTCCTGCACCTGGTTTCCAAAACCCGATTCCATATTTATTCGAAACTGACGCTAAAAAATTAAAGACTTCACTACTGCTATTAATCGCATTTTGTAAATCTGCATCTGCACCTATTTTTGCTTGAATCAAATGATCACAATGCACAGTTGTAGGTACAGCAACTTTTTTCTTACCGGCTTGCATAAATTGCAACAAGGCCATTTGAGCAGTGGCATCTTGGCAAGCAATTCTGTCTGGAGCAAAATCTACATAATCCGCGCCTCTTTTGAATGCTTTTGTTGCTTTTCCATCCCATAAGTGACTATATAAAATCTTTTCAGCCAAAGTCAAAGGTTTTCCGGTAGCCACTTTTGCAGCATCTACTCTCTCAGCCATCTGACTATAAACTTTTTTAATCATGTCGATATCGAAGATCATATTCTTATATTTTTAATAATTCTTTTATTTTTTCGGGACACAAAAATACAAAATTATTATTGTTAATTATCCTAAGGAAATACAAAGAATCGGAATTACTTAAACATTTAAGTAATTGGTAAATTAGATGAGTATTCATTGCCTTTTTAAAAGCAAATTGATTGAAAAATTGGGAAAATAAAAAAGTAGGTCTATAAGCCGGATTCTGTAACGTATTGAACGTCTCTTATCATTTATCTGCATTGCAAATTACTTTGCAATTGTAGCTGCTTACCCTTTGAAATCGGACGAGTAATCCTCAAACTTCAATTTACTTAGCATTGCACCGCATAGAGTTTACCTGATTTCACTACAGCCTAACTGTACATTCTTTCTGTTGCACTTGTCCTATTCGAAATTGCGAAAATCTCAAACGACGGATGTTATCCGCTATGCTACTCTGTGGTGTCCGGACTTTCCTCTGCGCCTGAACGCAGCGATAAGATGACCTACTTCAAACTTTTTGAGACAAAAAACCCACTTTTGTAAAACAAAAGTGGGAAAATTGCTATGAAAAAGAATATTACTATAAAGTAATATAATTTTGGTATGGTAAAAATACATATATATTTGACTCTTCCTCTAGAATTGTTGATTATTTTTGATAAAATTCATTAAAAAATTTTAACAATTTATTTATCAAGTATTTAAAACAAAAACCCACTCTTTAGAAGAGTGGGAAAATTGCTATGAAAAAGAAAAAGTTACTGAATAGATTCAGTAAACTCAAAGATAATAATATTTTTTATATAAAAATATGCATCCACCTAAAATTATTTCTTTTTCTACCTGATAATGAAATATTTATAAAAACATATCCTTTACTTTATCAAAAAATGACTTTTCTTTTTCTGAAGGATTAGGTACAAAATTCTCATCATCTATCATCTTTTCAAAGAAATCTCTTTGGTTTCTCGATAATTTTTGTGGAGTCCAAACATTGACATGAACTAAAAGATCGCCTTTCCCATAACGTTCTAAACTCTCTACACCTTTACCTTTCAATCTTAATATTTTACCGGATTGCGTTCCCTCTTCAACTTTTAACCTTACAATTCCTGTCAGCGTATCAATTTCTTTCGTTGTTCCTAAAGCTGCCTCAGAAAAACTAATATACATATCGTAATGCAAATTATTTCCTTCGCGTTTTAGTTTATCATGAGGTATTTCCTGCACAACTACCAAAATATCTCCTGGTATTCCATCGCCCGGAGCCTCATTTCCTTTGCCAGCTACTTTCAGCTGTACACCATCCGTAACACCTGCAGGAATATTAATAGAAACTGTTTCTTCATGTTGAATCATACCGTTGGCATCGGAATTTTTTGGTCTATTATCTACAATTTTTCCAGAACCCTGACATGTTGAACAGGTGGTAGCCGTTTGCATTCTGCCTAAAATAGTGTTGGTTACTCTCAAGACTTGCCCTTGCCCATTACAAGATGAACAGGTTTTATAGGTTACCCCTTTGGCTTTTACCATCCTTTTTACCTTCACTTTCTTCTCTACTCCGTTAAGTATGTCTTGCAACTCCAACTTTACACGGATACGGAGGTTACTTCCCTTTACACGGGCCTGCCTGGAAGAACCGCCACCAAAGCCAAAACCTCCACCAAAATGGCCTCCAAAAATATCTCCAAACTGGCTAAAGATATCATCCATATTCATTCCGCCGCCAAAACCACCATAGCCTCCTCCTTCGAATGCCGAATGACCATATTGGTCATATCTGGCTTTTTTATTCTCATCGCTAAGCACCTCATAGGCTTCTGCCGCTTCCTTAAAACGCTCTTCTGCCTTCTTGTCACCCGGATTCTTATCAGGGTGACTCTCTATTGCCTTTTTGCGATATGCTTTTTTGATCTCTACTGCGCTCGCCGATTTGCTAACGCCTAAAACCTCATAATAATCTCTTTTCATCTCTTTCTTTTTAGCCTCACTCAATCCCAATTCTTCAATTCAAAAAACGGGAAAAGTTGTTTTGAAGTTTATTGCGTTTACTAAAGACAAGTAACAACTTTTGGAAATCTCACAATAGTATCTCCTAGTTTATAGCCTTTTTCGACAACGTCGTAAATTTTACCTTTTAAATCATCTGATGGAGCGGGAACTTGTGAAATAGCCTCATGAATTTCTGCATCAAAGACATCACCCATTTTTACTTCAACTTCTTTTAAACCCTTGGTGGTCAAAGTATTCTTAAATTTATTATAAATTAATTGCATACCTTGAAACAATGCATCATCATCTGACTTTTCCAATTCCTTTAAACCTCTTTCAAAATCATCTAAAATGGGCAATAAAGCTGTCATTAATTCTCTATTAGCCGTACTGTACAATTCTATTCTTTCTTTCGAAGTGCGTTTTTTATAATTTTCAAATTCCGCGAAAAGTCTTAAAAAATTATTTCTTTCTTTTTGAAGTTCCTCATCTAAATTGGGTTCAGATTCTTCTTTATTATCTTCTGCCTGATCTTCAATCTCAGACTGATCTAATTCATTGATTTGATCTTCGAACTCAGCATCATTTTGTGCTGGATTTGATTTATTCTGTTTCGTCATAACTGATCTCTTTTATGCCTCCTTCCTAGCAAAAGTATTGCCAATCTAATAATTATGTCAGATTGTCATTTTTAAATAATCAGAAAGAATCATTTATTCTTTCAATTTTAGCCCCTAAAGCCCTCAACCTTTCATCAATTCGTTCATACCCTCTATCGATTTGATCAATATTATGAATGGTACTTGTACCTTGTGCAGAAAGTGCAGCAATGACCAAGGCAATTCCGGCTCGGATATCTGGTGACGACATTACAGAACCTCTTAATTCTGAATCGTGATTGAGACCAATAACAGTTGCCCGGTGCGGATCACAAAGTATAATTTTAGCACCCATATCAATCAATTTGTCAACAAAGAATAACCTGCTTTCAAACATTTTTTGATGAACCAAAACACTTCCTTTGGCCTGCGTAGCCACGACTAAAACAATACTCAATAAATCTGGAGTAAAACCTGGCCATGGTGCATCCGAAATGGTTAAGATAGAATCGTCCATGAAATTTTGAATCACATATTCTTTTTGGGATGGTATAAATATATCATCATCATGTTTTTCCAAAGCAATCCCAAGTTTCCTGAACACATTTGGAATTAAACCTAGGTTTTCCCAACTCACATTCTTTATGGTAAGTGCAGATTTTGTCATTACCGCCATTCCTATCCAACTTCCAATTTCTATCATATCTGGAAGGATTCTATGTTCGCATCCACCCAAATATTTTACGCCATTAACAATCAATTTATTTGATCCAATCCCTTGAATATCTGCACCCATCGAAATAAGCATTTTACTTAACTGCTGGATATAGGGTTCGCATGCTGCATTGTAGATTGTTGTCTCCCCTTTCGCCATCACCGCTGCCATAAGAATATTGGCAGTACCTGTAACAGATGCTTCATCCAACAACATATAAGTACCCTTTAACTCTTCTGCCTCCACACCATAAAAGTACTCCTCTGGATTGTATCTGAATTTGGCTCCTAATTTTATAAATCCCTCAAAATGAGTATCTAATCTTCTTCTGCCAATTTTATCTCCACCGGGTCTAGGAATATATCCTTGCCCGAACCTGGTGAGCAACGGACCAACAATCATAATTGATCCTCTTAACGAGCTGCCATCCTTTTTAAATTTCGCGGATTTTAGATAATCTAAGTCGATTTCGTCTGCCTGAAATTCATAGGTGTTTTTATCGATTCTAGTGACTTTTACACCTAATTCTCCAAGTATGAAAATCAGTTTATTAACATCCTGAATATCAGGAATATTGCTTATTGTAACTTTTTCTGCCGTTAATAATACCGCACAGATAACTTGCAAGGCCTCATTCTTTGCCCCCTGAGGAGTGATTTCTCCTCTGAGCTGATGACCACCTTCAATTTTAAAAATAGACATGCTTTAAACTACTAAGATGATTATTTCTTTTTGTAGATCTTTTTTTGTTTAGATCCTTTATTGTTATTATTGAATTTATTGGAAGTTTTTCTTAAAAGATTTTTACTCTCTGCCAACTCATTATCTTTAAGCGTCAATTTCAATTTTCCTCCTGATAATTCCGCTAGATGATCAATAATAATTTTATCATCCACCGTATCTTTATTCCAGTTGAGATAAGATTTTTTCATATGGTTGGCTATGGTCATAACCAATGCATCTTTTAAATCACCTTCTTCCCATGCTGCTGCCGTATCTATCATTGTTTGGATATGATTGCCATAAAAACGATATTTAGAAACTGATTTAGGATAAGGTAATTTTTCAGGTTTAGCCTGAAGATTTTCTCTCAATGGCTTAGGATATGGAGAATCTGCATCCAACTGATAATTGGACATGATAAAAAGTTGATCCCATAATTTATGCTGGAAGTCCGGAACATCACGTAAATGAGGTTGCAAATTGCCCATTACATCTACAATCGCTTTTGCCATTGTATTGCGTTCTTCTTCATTTTCAATGGTCATACAATGATTTACCAACTTCTGTATATGTCTTCCGTATTCAGGAATAATTAACGGTTCTC
This sequence comes from Namhaeicola litoreus, assembly GCF_042679565.1. NCBI lineage: Bacteria > Pseudomonadati > Bacteroidota > Flavobacteriia > Flavobacteriales > Flavobacteriaceae > Namhaeicola > Namhaeicola litoreus. The sequence continues at coordinate 1,486,653 of NZ_JBHTMY010000003.1, forward strand.
TTTCAGAATTGTATTCTAACTCCATAATTCTTTTCTTATATAATATTGCAAAGTAACAATTATTTCACGGAAAGCCTGCGGTTTAATTCACTATTTTAAGCTTGGCAAACTGGAGCAATAGTTTTTTTATTTCTCCGTTTTCAAATTTTATTTCGGCTTTTTGATCGTTTTCATTTCCTTCAATAGCCAACACTTCGCCTTTACCAAATTTCCCATGAATCACAAAATTACCTACTTTAAGTTTTGTGGCAAATGGTCCTTCCGGAATATCCATTTTTACTTGGTGCATTCTCTTAAAATTACCTTGAACTGGTGATGCTTTTTTTATTGGTTTTGGGGCTTCTTTCCTTTTTACCCCAATTGGTTTCTTAAATCTTACAGTCTCCGGGGGAGTTTCTCCAAAAATATCGGAATCGATAAAACTGTTTTGCTTAAATTGAGGTTGTTTGGGTGCAATTTGTTGAACAAATTGCTCATCAATCTCTTCTAAAAACCGACTTGGTTCGCAATCCACTAATTTACCCCATCGATATCTGGATTGGGCATATGATAGATAAACTTGCTTCTCTGCTCTGGTAAGTGCAACATAGAACAACCTCCGCTCCTCCTCTACTTCACTTCTCGTGTTCATACTCATGGCCGACGGAAACAGATTTTCTTCCATTCCAACAATAAAAACATGAGGAAATTCTAATCCCTTCGCCAAGTGAATCGTCATTAAAGACACCCTTGGTTTATCATCTTTATCGTTATCTAAATCTGTCGCTAAAGCCACATCAATTAAGAAAACAGCCAAGGAATCATCTTCTTCTTTTTCTTTTTGAACCTCAATAAAATCTTTGATACCGTTAAGAAGCTCCTGAACATTTTCTACTTTGCTAATCGCTTCAGGTGTTCCATCTTTTTCTATATCTCGAACCAGTTTTGTTTTTTTCAAAACCAACTCTGCTATCTCGAAAGCATTTAATGTTTGTGCCTCTGCCTGAAAACTTTTGATCAGTAAGACAAAATCACGCAGTTTATTCTTAGTTCCAGTATTTAACTGAAGATTTACAACATCAATATTTTCTATAACCTCGAATATAGATTTATTCAATTCATTAGCAGCCACAGTTAATTTGTTCATGGTGGTATCGCCAATTCCTCTTGCTGGATAGTTGATTACTCTTTTCAGTGCTTCCTCATCATTTGGATTCAAGATCAATCTCAGGTATGCCAGCGTATCTTTGATTTCCTTTCGTTGGTAAAAACTTAAGCCTCCAAAAATTTTATAATCGATATTCTTTTTCCTCAGCGCATCTTCTATGGCTCTAGATTGAGCATTGGTTCTATAAAGTACTGCAAATTGATCATTGGACAATTGATGCCTCATCTGATCTTCAAAAATGGCACTCGCCACAAAACGCCCTTCATCACCTTCTGATAAAGTACGCATAATTTTAATCATGTCACCTTTATCGTTCTGCGTCCAAATTGTTTTATCTAATTTGCTCTGATTGTTTTCAATGACGCTATTTGCAGCATTTACAATGGTTTGAGAAGATCTGTAATTTTGTTCGAGCTTAAAAATACTAACCTCTTTATAATCTCTTTGAAAATTGAGGATATTTTGAATATTTGCCCCACGAAATGCATAGATACTTTGACTGTCATCTCCAACCACACATATATTTTCAAAACGATCTGCCAAAGCTCGCACAATGAGATATTGAGAATGGTTGGTATCTTGGTACTCATCTACTAAAATATATTTGAAACGATCTTGGTATTTTCCCAAAACATCCGGAAAGCGCGTGAGTAGTTCGTTGGTCCTAAGCAATAAATCATCAAAATCCATTGCACCAGCTTTAAAACATCGATCTACATAGTTTTTATAAATCTCACCCATTTTTGGTCTTCCCGACATTCGGTCGGCTTCCAACAACTCGGGATTCGTGTAGTAAGCTTTGACGGTAATCAAGCTATTCTTATATTGAGAAATACGACCCAAAACCTGTTTCGGCTTATACTTGTCTTTATCCAAACTCATCTCTTGAATAATAGAAGAAAGTAATCTTACAGAGTCTTGTGTGTCATAAATTGTAAAATTAGACGGAAAACCTAATTTCTCACTTTCACTTCTTAAAATTCTGGCAAAAACACTGTGAAAAGTACCCATCCACAAATTTTTTGCTTCGCTTTGCCCAACAATTTCTGCAATTCGCTTTTTCATTTCACGAGCCGCCTTATTGGTAAAAGTAAGGGCCAAAATATTGAAGGAATCTACTCCCTGTTGCATTAAATGAGCTATTCTATATGTGAGTACTCGGGTTTTTCCAGAACCAGCTCCGGCAATAATAATCATCGGACCATCTTTGTGCAATACGGCCTCTTTTTGAGATTCATTAAGTTGAGCGATATAATTATTCACAGGAAGTCAAACAGGTTAAAGCCTCAAAAATACAATCCTTAATTTATTCTCACAATAAAAGTTATCGACATAAAAAAAGAGGCTACCCTTTTTAAGAATAACCTCTTCATTGCATAGTAAAAAAATCACTTTTCAGCAAAAATGTCAACTCGTCTATTGGCCTGTCTACCTTTAGAAGTATTATTATCTCCTATTGGATTTGAAGAGCCATAACCTTGTGCAGATATCATATCTGCTGGAAAACCTGCTTTAACTAGATAATCCATCACCGCTTCTGCTCTTTCTTTAGAAAGTCTGTCATTTACACTGGCGCTACCTGTGCTATCAGTATGACCTTCTACTCTAAATTTAGAGGTTTTATATTCAGATAAAATTGAACTAATTTGGTCTAATCTAACAAGTGATTCGTTCGTAAAAGTAGATTTTCCCGTATTAAAATAAAGTGCTCTTGCTAAATCTGTTATTTGTTTTTGCACTTCATCAGTAATCAAAGGACAACCGCCATTTGAAGGTTCTCCAGATATATAAGGACAATTATCCTCATCATCAGGTACACCGTCCAAATCTGTATCTTTCATCGGGCAACCCTTATTCTCTATTAAGCCTGATTCATTTGGACATTCATCCATTTTATCCATAACTCCATCTCCATCACTATCAGGACAACCATTAAACTGCTCTAAACCTGCTATTTCAGGGCAATAATCATCTTGATCACTAAAACCATCTCCATCACTATCAGGACAACCGTTCATCGCCTCTGTTCCGGCAATTGTTGGACAAACATCTCTTGAATCTGGAATACCATCTAAATCTGTATCAGGACAACCATTAAACTGCTCTAATCCAGGCACTTCTGGACAAGCATCCTCAGTATCTTTTACACCATCATTATCTGTGTCTTTTCCTCCAAATCTAAAATTAAGTCCAACCATAATAAGTGAAGTTGTCATGTCATATGCTACCTCACTACCAGGTATAGCACCTAATTGATTATTGTTTGAGATCATCATTGGACTTAATAATGGTCCTCTTGTTTTACCATCACTCATACCGTAATGGTACATGGCATCAAAAACAAAAGAATCACTAAATTCATAACTAAATCCAAATTGGAAAGCATTGGCAATTACTGCGGTCGCCGGTACTGAAAAGAACGCTAAATCTTCTTGGATAGGATTTGTGCTATAAGTATAACCGAAACGAAGTGGTAATTTATTGATTGCTTTTAATTGTAATCCGGCGGATAAGATCGAAATATTTTGCCATCCGAAACCATTCACTGCACCAGTTGGAAAGCCATTTTCTGCAAATGCCCATCCACTTTTTTCGAATCCTTCGGTACCTTCATAATCTACATATCTGTAGTCCAGTGCTAAATCAACAATTCCTTTAGAATAACCAATACCCACAGAATAAATTGCGGGGTAATCCATGGTAAATTTTACGCCAGGTGCTGCTGTACCATCCAAATATTCATTTTCAAAATCAAACTCACTAAAGAATTGTGGTGATTTATAGGATGCTCCCATTTTAAATCCGTTTTGCGAATCAAAAAACAAGCCTATTTGTCCACCATAGCCAAAAGCAGTAGCTCTATCGGATTTTGGATAACCTTTTCCTGTTCCTCCCATTTCAGGCGGGAAATCAGGTGATGCAAGAGGATTTGGTTCTAACTCTAACGACGCGTAATTAGCTGTTGGTTGAAATCCAATTGAGAATTTCTCTGAAAGAGCAATAGCCCACGTAAATCCAACCTGTAATAGCATATAATCAGATTCTATACGTCCAAAACCACCTTGCGATTGCGGAAAGTTAATGGGATTTGAAGAACTTTCAGGAAAAGTTACACCAAAACCGCTAATACCAAAAGCAGAAATACCAAAGGTAGATTTGCTGTCTTTATCACCCCAAGCAAATGCAAGTGCAGGCATAGGAGAAATCCCTCTGTCATCTTCCGTAGAACCACTAAATGGTCCTTGGGGTGTTGGCACGGTTGAATATAATTCTGGTGACGAAGAAAATGCACCGATATCGAATTTAAGAATAGACCCATCAAAGGCCGACAAACCGGCTGGGTTCCATTGCATGGCTCCACTAATATCTAATGGTTGGCCTGTTGCAGCACCTCCCATAGACATATTTACTGCTCCTACTCCTTGTAAAATATGTCCGGTTTGCGCCATGGCAAACGAACAGAACAAAGAAATAAGAAAACTTATTTGTAATTTTTTCATATAATTATAATTGAGTTAATATGATATTTAAGTAATCATCCATTTCTTGAATAAGTAAAAAAACGAATCATTCCATCAAATTTATTGACATTATTCACATATTTTTATGAGATTTGTCATGGAACTAAATTAATTCTAATTAATTAGATTGTAGAATGGACTCAGATAAAATATTAGAAATAATCGCTTATTGTTTGCCTGCTTTAATTACAGGAGGTGTTGCTCTTTATTTTTTTAAGGATTTTGTAAAAAACGAAAATCAACGAAGAATTTTTTTAGTAAAAAGGGAAAATCAGAAGCTCGCCTTACCCTTAAGATTGCAAGCTTATGAAAGGATGGCCTTATTTTTAGAAAGAATTTCCTTTTCAAAACTATTGGTAAGGGTCAAACCTTCCAATGCTAGTGTGTCTGAATATCAAAACAAATTAATTCTTCATATAGAACAAGAATTTGAACACAATTTAACGCAACAAATCTATATTTCAGATAATGGTTGGAATGCCATTGTTTCTGCAAAAAATGCACAAATACAAATCATCAGAGCTATGACTGCTGACAAATCTACCGAAAATGCTGAACATTTGCGGGAAAAATTACTTCAAAAATCTACTGAAAGTGAAAGCCCTACGGCCATTGCCCTTTCACTTGTAAAAAACGAAGTACGCTCAATTTTTTAGGAGAGAAATAATTTTAATCGAATCGCTAAGTATTGCAACAAAATAATAGTTTTAGCATCTATGATTTCTCCATAAGAAATCCATTCTAATGCCGTTTTAACTGGGATTTCTAACACTTCAATTTCTTCTTGCTCTTCTATTAATCCTCCTCCATTATTCACTTTCATGTCGTCGGTATATTCTCCTAAATACAAATGAATGATTTCTGTTACTGCGCCGGGCGACATATAAGTTTCAAGCACTTTTTCGACCTTCTTAATCTTATATCCGGTTTCTTCAAAAACTTCATTGATGATACACGTTTCAGGATCCTGACCATCCAATAAACCTGCACAAGTTTCAACGAGCATACCAGATTCGTTCCCATTTACATAGGTTGGCATTCTAAATTGTCTGATAAGTACAACCGTTTGTTTTTCTTTATTGTACAAAAGTATTCCTGCACCATTCCCTCTGTCATAACTCTCTCTATATTGTCTAACCCAAGAACCATCCTTTCTTTGGTAATCAAATCCAATTTTATATAAGGTGTACCAATTATCTGATAAGACTTCTTTTTCTATATTTTTAATTTTTGGATTAAGCATTTCTTACCTCACCAGTTTTTTATATTTAATTCTCTTCGGAACTAAATCTCCACCCAATCTTTTCTTCTTATTCTCTTCGTATTCTGAAAAACTTCCTTCAAAATAATACACTTGAGAATCTCCTTCAAAGGCTAAAATATGTGTACAGATTCTATCTAAAAACCAACGGTCATGTGAAATAATAACTGCACATCCTGCAAAATTCTCGAGCCCTTCTTCTAAAGCACGCAAGGTATTTACGTCCAAATCATTGGTAGGTTCATCCAGGAGTAAAACATTTCCTTCTTCTCTTAAAGTCATAGCTAAATGCAAACGGTTTCTTTCACCACCTGACAATGTACTCACTTTTTTATTTTGCTCTGATCCACTAAAGTTAAACCTTCCTAAATAAGCCCTTGAGTTGATCTCCTTACCGCCCATTAGGATAGTTTCTTGGCCTTGAGCAAAATTTTCCCAAATAGATTTATCCGGATCGATATTAGAATGTTGCTGATCTACGTAGGCAATATTAGCAGTTTCACCCACCTCAAATACACCTTTATCCGCGGTTTCTTCTCCCATAATCATTTTAAATATTGTAGTTTTTCCGGCACCATTAGGGCCAATAATCCCAACAATACCATTTGGAGGAAGATTAAAATTCAGGCTTTCATACAATAACTTATCTCCAAATGCTTTAGAAACTCCCACTGCATTGATCACATTATTCCCTAAACGGGGGCCATTTGGAATATATAATTCTAACTTTTCTTCTTTTTGTTTTTGATCTTCGTTTATCAATTTATCATAATTTGACAAACGTGCTTTTGATTTTGCATGCCTGCCTTTCGGTGCCATTCTCACCCATTCCAACTCACGCTGTAAAGTTTTTTGCCTTTTTGACGCTACTTTTTCTTCCTGTGCTAATCTCGCCGATTTCTGCTCTAACCAAGAAGAATAATTTCCTTTAAAAGGGATTCCTTCTCCTCTATCCAACTCAAGAATCCATCCTGCGACATTATCTAAAAAATAACGGTCGTGGGTTACAGCGATTACTGTTCCTTGATATTGTGCCAAATGATGTTCTAACCATTGTACTGATTCTGCATCCAAATGGTTAGTCGGCTCATCTAATAAAAGCACATCTGGTTGTTTTAACAAGATCCTGCAAAGTGCCACTCTTCTTCGCTCTCCACCAGATAAATTCTTGATCAAGGCATCTCCATCTGGCGTTCTTAATGCATCCATCGCTATTTCTAATTGAGTATCCAATTCCCATGCATTTAAAGCGTCTATCTTATCCTGAAGTTCTGCCTGTTTTGCCATTAGTTTATCCATTTTATCAGGATTTGAATAAACTTCCTCCAAGCCAAACATATCATTTATTTTGTTGTACTCATCTAATATTGCAACAGTTCCTGCCACCCCTTCTTTTACTACCTCAATCACTGTTTTATTTTCGTCTAATTCAGGTTCTTGTGATAAATAATCTACCGAATAGTTAGGAGAAAAAACCACATTTCCCTGATGGTTCTTATCTAATCCGGCAATTATGCGAAGCAAAGTAGATTTTCCAGACCCGTTTAAACCTAAAATCCCAATCTTAGCTCCATAAAAAAAGGAGAGATAAATATTCTTTAAAACCTGTTTATTTGCTCCCGGATAAGTTTTACTTACACCGGACATTGAAAAGATTACTTTCTTATCATCTGACATATTCCAATATTTTTGATTGCCACAAATATAAAACTATTTCAGATGTTCTTTCACTGAAACTAACCTCATGTAAATAAAAATCCCGCAGTAAAGCGGGATTTTATTAGTAGTCTAAAGCATTGAGATATTTGAGTTTTCTCTGCCAAACTTTAAGTTCGCTTTTGTAATTCTCGATATTATTTAACACATTCTGAATTAACGGATTGTCTTGAGATGCATTAGAAATAAAACTCATATTGTTTTCCAACTGTTTTATTTCTCTAGTTAATTCATCACATTTTTTTCGAACAAAATGATGCTCAGACTCTAATTTCCTTCCATCATTTTGGGCGGCATATGAATCAACGATATTTTTAAACTTCAAGAAACTAGACTCATCTTCATCGAGATCCAATTTTTTATAAGCTGAATCTAGGGTTTTGTTAAATTTAGTATTTAAATGGCCCATGTTTCCTGGTACTTCACCCAAATTCCTCCATTCTTCAACAAAAGTATTCACTGCGTCTAAATCAATATTCTCTTCTTGCTTTATTTCTTCTTTAAAGTTTCCGAGTAATTCTTTTTTCTGATCAATTATTTCACTTTGTTCGCTGTTTATACCTTCTTGCTTTTGATGCAACCTGTCAAAGAAATGGTTACATGCAGCTTTAAATCTTTTCCAAATTTTGTCAGAGTCTTTTCTCGGTACATGCCCAATTTTTTTCCAATCTGCTTGAATCTTCTTAAACACATCGGTTACAGTTTTCCAGTCTTCACTATCTTTAAGTGATTCTGCCTGTTCAATTAACTGCATTTTCTTTTTGAGATTATCCAGTTGCTCGCCTTTGATCGATTTAAAGTAATTATTTTTTTCCTTATTGAAATTTCTAGTAGCACTTTTAAAAGCAGACCACACCTCTTCGTTTCTCGCTCTGGTTACCCTTCCAATAGCCAAAAATTCTTTTCTAAGGGCTTCTACTTTTTTAATAGCTTCTTGCCAAGCAACGCGAGATTCTAATTTGCCAAGATCAATTTCCTCAATTTTTTTAATCACTTCAAATTTTAAATCGACATTCTTTTCTAATTGTTCATCAATTACTTTTTGAAATTCATGTCTTTTTTCGTGGATTTTTTTTGTTGCTTCACTGAACTTATGCCATATTTCTTCTCTGTATTCTCTCGCTACCGGTCCAATCTCTTCTTTCCAAAGCCTGTGCAATACCTGTAATTCTCTAAAGGCTTTATCTACATCCTTTTGTTGCGCCAAAGCTTCAGCTCTTTCTACCAACTTGCTCTTTTCTTCTAAATTATGCTTAAAATCCAGATCTTTAAATTCATTGGATAGATGAAGCAAATCGTAAAACCTCTCTACATGATGCTGATAAGTCTGCCAAATATCATTATAATTTGCCTTCGGAATTTGTCCAATACTGCGCCACTCTGCTTGAAGATCTTTAAAATCTTTATACATAGAAGCTGGCTCTGCATTGTCAATTAAATCCTTTAAGCGCTCGATTAATTCAGTTTTTTTGACAAGATTTTCCTTTTGTTCTGCTTCAATTGCCAAATAAGCCTCTTGTCTTTTTTTCTTAAAACTATTTACTAACGAGTTAAACTTTGATTTTAATGGAGAACTGTAATGGAAATCTATTTCATCCCCTCCTCCTTCTATAAATTTGGCTTTTTCTTCCTCAACGAAAGCCCTGAATTTAGCATCAAATGTTTTCTTAAATTCGAAATAATATTTTTTTACCTCATTAATTGGGGATCTATATAAAATGTTTTCAAACTCAACAAGCAAGTCTTCCATGGTTAATTTTGAAAAGTCTAGCGGTTCCTGTTTCCCTTCATTTTCAGACTTTGCCTTTTTCTGCTTTTGAGCTACTTCTGTTTTTTCTTCGACTTCATTTACTACTGCATTTGATTTAACTGATTCATCAGAATTTTCAGCTTCCTCAATTTTATCATTTAAATTTTCTTTGGGTTTTTCAGAAGTCATTTGTACAATAGGCTCATCAATGATTTCTTTTATTTTTTCAACAGCTTCTTCAACCTTTTCAAGTGTGGTTTCTTCCTCTAAAACGGATTCCTCAACAGACTCTTTTTCAGTTGTTTCTTTGTCAACCACCTTATCAACTTCATGTAAAGAATTATCTTTAGTCTGATCGTCATTTGAAGATTTTTCTTCAGGAAGTTTAGGGTCTTTATTTTCTAACATTGTAAAACAAGTTTAAGTTCAAATTTGCCAATAATATTTAAGTATCCTATTTTAAATGGTGATTCTCAAATTATACCTTACAGATGTAAAATACCAAATGGCGTTGCGCAATTTACTCAAAATTTTAGTAATTCCATATTTCCCAAGCCTTTTCAGCCTGCAATTCTAACATCTCTTCTCCATTTTTTATCTGCGCTCCATAAAACTTTGCTTTTTTAAGAAACAGTGTTTCCGAAGGGTTATAAATTAGATCGAAGAATAAATGATTTTTCGTTACAAAATTATAAGGGAAATTGGGACAAGCATTGATATCAGGAAAAGTCCCAACCGGGCTGCAATTCACAACAATAAAGTGATCGTTAACAATTTCTTTCGTTAATTCAGAATAACGAATTGAATTGTCTCTTGATGCCTCTCTGGAGACATACTTATGCTCAATTCCAAGTTTATCTAAAGCATATGATACTGCTTTTGATGCTCCACCAGTGCCCAGTATAAGCGCTTTTTTATGCATAGGTTTGATGAATGGCAAAATAGAATATTCAAATCCATAAACATCAGTATTGAAACCTTTAAGTTTATTTCCCTCCAAAAATTTTACCGTATTTACTGCTCCAATGGCTAAAGCTTCTTCATCTATTTCATCCAAAAATGGCATTACTTTCTCCTTGTAAGGAATCGTGACATTAAAACCCTTCAAATTCGGTAAAGAATCTAATAAAGGAGGTAAATCATCAATTATATCTAGATCAAAATTGGTATAATAGTAACCTTTCAAAGCATTCTTTTTGAACTTTTCATTAAAATATCCTTTCGAAAAAGAATAACTTATTTGCCTGCCCAATAAACCAAATAAATATTCCGCTTTTTTTATATCAATAAGATCATTTTCCATAAATATTACATTTGTGATTGCCGCTTTAGCAATTTTTTTTCGTCATGGCGCTTTCCATACCATTCAAGAACTAACAATATAATTATGCCAAATATAATGAAGCCGATAGCCATCCAAGTCGATTGCTGGCTGAAGTCTGGCCAATATCTTTGATAATTTTCGATAACAAGGTCACCCTGGCTATCATACATTTTCTCTCCTTGCTCATTAAATTTATAAACAACTTCTTTCCATGGCCATACAATACCCAAAGATCCTGTTATAAAACCAATAATTACGGCAATAACGGGTTGATGCCATCTTTTGAGTAAATATCCCACAATATGAGAAATCACGATTAATCCTGTTAGTGAACCCAGTGTGAAAAAGGCGATGATTTTTAAGTAATGCATACGCACTTCATCATGAATAAACGAAAAATCAAATTGAACAATATCGACCAAAATTCTAAATAGTTCATTGACCGAATCGACCAAAAGAAGCACATAATTTCCCAATAAAATAAGGATAAACGAACCTGATAAGCCTGGTAAAGTCATTCCGCTAACACCAATTACCCCACATAGAAATACGAACCAGAGTTGATCATTTTCTGTTGCCGGATCCATAAAACTAATGGCAAGACCTAATAAAATACCCGAAAAAATAAAGATTATATTTTTCCAAGACCAATCCTTAAAATCTTTTAAGATGTAATAGATGGAGCCTATAATCATTCCAAAAAAAGTACTCCAAACATATAATTCGTGATGTCTAAGGAAATAATCTAAAACTCTGGAAACACTAAAATAGCTAAAAACACTACCGGCGAAAACAAGCACTAAAAAGCGTCCGTTGATGTATTGGTAAAAACTTTTAAACCGACCATCAAAAAGTAATTTAAACGCTTTTTTATTGATCTTTTGCAATGAATAGATCAATTCTTCATAGAATCCGGTTACAAATGCCACCATGCCTCCTGAAACCCCTGGAACCTTGTTCGCTGCTCCCATGGCCACACCTTTAATAAATAAAAGTACTCTGTCAGAAAGTGTTCTGGTGTTTTCCATTTATACTTTTTTCTTTTTTGCCAATTGCTCGAGTAAAAAAATAGAACCCATTCCTATCAAAAACAAACCTATAGCTAACAGTAAGCGGTTATCACCTTCAAAGGCAAATGGCGATACACTTTCTTCTCTTAAAACCTTCATCTTCCCATCAATCATTTCATAATCTAAAACTTTTTTCCAAGGCCAGATTTTATTTAAAGAGCCTATGATAAATCCAGTTAAAACAGCAAGTGTCAACCTTTCATAATGATCGAATAGCCATTTGAGCAGTTTAGAAAAGCTGAGCAAACCAATTACCGCTCCTAGACCAAGAAAAAACAACAAATTGTAATTTTTGTCATGAATCGCATCTAATACCGGTTTGTAGGCTCCCAATAATAACAAAATGAAGCTGCCGGAAATACCCGGCAAAATCATGGCACAAATTGCCAATGCGCCTGAAAAAAAAATAAATATATTAGTGATTTCTGTTTGTTGAGGTGGGATTTTTGTAATATAAAATGCCGCTATTGCTCCAGCTAACAAGATAATGATCAAACCTAAATTCCATCTTTGAATTTGCTTTCCAATATAAAAAACACTGGCTAATACCAGCCCAAAAAAAAATGACCAAACTAAAACCGCTTCATTTTCTATCAAATATTTTATCACTTTAGCCAGAGAGAGAATACTTATAAAAATACCGATCCCAAGTGCCAATAAAAAATTACCATTGATATGCTTCCAGGCTTGAATAAAACCTTTCTTTTTTAAAATTCTAATAGCACCAAAATTTATTTTGCTAATTGTATCGATCAGTTCCTCATAAATTCCTGCTACGAAAGCGATAGTTCCACCAGATACACCAGGCACTACGTCAGCTGCTCCCATTGCAATGCCCTTTAATGTTATGACTAAATAATTTTTAAGATTTCGAACCATCGATAAATTATCATTTGAATTGCCAAATATAACCATTTATGACTATTCATATTCTCTCAGAACACAAGTAAAATTGATAAAAAATAGATTTTAAAATATGCTTAATTTTCTTCTCTATTCACTTTGTCGATTGTAAAAGCTGGATAGCAAACAGAAATATATTCGCAGGGTTCTAAAAATGGGTTTGAATACTGAATTCTCACTCCGGCTTTTATTCTTATCGATTCTCCTTCTCCTAAAACTACAGTTTCATTCCCTATGATAAATTGCTTTTTCCCCTTAATTATATATGTATATTCATCAAATTCTGGTATCTGAAAAGGCTCAGACCATCCCGGTGGTGCTATCATTTTTGCAATACTCAAATCCCCTGGAATACTGGCCATACCAAAATGTTCTTCAATAACCTTACCGTCATCTGTGGGAACTAAAAAGGGTTCACGTTGTATATTATATTTTTTCATTTGTAAAGATTAATTTGAATTTAAGATTTTACCATCTTCCATGGTAATAATCCGATCTGTGTTTTTTGCAAAGTCTTCATCATGTGTTACTACCAACAAAGATAATCCCTGCTCACTCGATAATTTTCTAAACTCATTAAATACTTTATCAGAATTATAAGAGTCTAGATTTCCAGTAGGTTCGTCTCCCATAATGATAAGCGGGTCATTGATTAGCGCACGCGCAATGGCAACTCTCTGTTTTTCTCCACCCGAAATATTAAATGCCTTTTTGTCTGCCAATTTCTCTATACCTAGATTTCGTAATTTCTTCAAGGCATTTTCTCTGATTTGTTCTGAAGAATACTCTCCCAATTTTTTTGCAGGAATCATTACATTCTCTAAAACACTAAATTCGGGAAGCAAATAGTGAAACTGAAATACAAAACCAATATGTTTGTTTCTTATTCTCGCTAATTCATTTGAATTTCTACCTGTAACCAAATCATTTTGAATCAATAATTCTCCAGAATAATCTGTATCCATAGTAGATAATATGTAGAGTAAAGTTGATTTTCCGCAACCTGACTTCCCCATGATCGATGCAAATTCACCTTTTTCAATAAAAAAATTGATATCCTTTAAAACATGAAATTTATTGGGCTTTTTAAAGTATTTATCTATATGCCTGGCCTCTAAGATTTTTTCCATTTTTATTGCCCTCTGATAATTTTGATCGGATCAACTTTTTTTGCTTTTCGCGAAGGAAAATAGCCGGCAAAAAAGGTAGAAATTAAAGCAAAACTAAATCCTATAATGTAATACAAAACCCGAAAATTAACCGGGAAAGTTTTAATCGTTGGAAGTGCCTCTGTTTCAAAGGGAATTCGATCAATAATTCGCGACATCACAAAACCGATAATTAAACCTAAAATGCCACCAACCAAACCAATAATAACCGCTTGGCTCATAAAAATCATTTGCACATCCTTTCCGGAAAAACCAATTGCTTTTAAAATAGCGATATCATTCATTTTTTCGTAAATCACCATATTTAAAATATTATAAATTCCAAAACCCGCCACAATTAACAGGGCTACTGAAACAGCGTAAGTAATTATATTTCTAATATTTGTTCCAGTTTCAAATTGTGCATTTGCTGTTTTTACATCAATCGCTGTCACATTAAATTGCTTTTCAATTTGCTTTGACAAATGTTCTGACTTTTCAATATCATACATCTTTACATTGATATCCGTAATGTAATTTGATGATTCTTGCAACATCTTTTGAGCCGTTCTTAAATTTACAAAACTTTGTACATTATCAATTTCTGCTATGCCGCTTTGATAAATCCCTACAATTTTGAGATAAAAAGGATCTCCGTTAATTGTGCTGATTTGAACTCTATCTCCTATATCAAGCGACATTTTTTTAGAGATTCCTGCACCAATTAAAATTCCTATATCATTTTTAATTAAATCTTTTACGCTTCCACTTATTATATAATCTCCAAACTGAAAATAATCCGCTTCTTTAATGGGCATGATACCACTAAGTGTACCTCCCAAATCAATAGAGCCTGCTTTGTAAAAAATCTGTGTATTTACTTGAGGAATTGCTGCTTTCACTTCCTTTTTCTCTTCTAAATATTGTAAGATGGGCAGTGCATTATAGATTTTCTTTTCGCTTAATTTAGGTTTAATAGAATGAACTATCTTCATGGAATTTTCAGTCCCTGTGAGAATATCGATTGGCTGTATTTTCGTTGGCTTAATTTCATTGTATATATGAACATGAGGGGTTCTGTTTAAAACCAAACCGTCTAACATCTCATTCAAACCGGTCATAAAGCTTACCAACGTAATGTAGGCAGCTATCCCAAAAGTAACTCCTAGGGCAGCAATCGTCGTTTGTTTGATCTTTGAAAACAAATGAGTTCTGGCAATGGGTAAGATGATTTTCCAATCTACCATTACTCAGATTTTATAATGGCGGTTTCATCATTTAAACCTGATAAAATCTCAACAAAATCGATATTTCTTAAACCTGTTTGAACATCAACTAAACCATTTCTTGTAAGAACTTGATTGTTTTCTAAAAGAAAATCTCTTGGAATAGTAAGTGCGTTCTCCTTTTTTCTGATGATCACATTTGCCTCGCCAGACAATCCAGGATAAAGAACTTTTGGTGGATTATCGAAAATAGCGTCAACAATAAAAGCATTTGATTTTAGCTCTTTTTGAGGATAAATTTTTTTAATTTTACCCTTATACAACTCACCATCATAGGCATCTAAGGTGATCAAAACTTCCTGGTTTTTTGACATTTTTACAATATCTACTTCATCGATCTGAAGTTTTAAAACAAATGAAGAATCTTTTCCAATTGATGCCAGGGGCTCCATCGAATTTACTATTTCTCCTTCCTTTTTATGAATCGCATATACTTTACCTTGAATTTCACTTGTGACAGTAAAATCTTTTGAATTATAAACGGCTGATTCTAGGTTGTTTTGTGCTTGCTTATAAGAAGTTTCTAATTCAAATTTTGTTCTTTGATATCTCTGTTCTAATAAATTCAAGTTATTTCTCGATAATTCATATTTAAGTTTCCTAGAATCTAGTTCAATTTTTGATCCAACTTGCTGACTCCAAAGCTTTTGTTGCCTAAAAAAGTTAATAGAATCATTATTTAATTGTAATCTGGCTGCATCAATTTCTTTGAGTAAGTCAGATAAAATAGCACTGCTTCCTTTGTAATTTTCTCGTGCCATTTCTAATACTAACTTAGCATTTTCTTCATTTAATTTTGGCGTATTATTTCTAATCTGCGCAATAGGATCACTTATTTTTACCAAACTACCTTCTTCTACAAAAAACTTTTCGCAGATCCCTGCAACAGAACTATAAGCCTGGTATAGACTATCCGGTTCTACAATGACAGAACTGTAAACAGATTCTATGATATCTCTTTTTTCAGGAAATATTTCTTTTTCCTTCTGACGGCACGATATGGAAGTAAGCCCAAAAATGACAATAAATAAACATATTTGATAATGCCATGAAATGACAGTTTCTGTATTCATGTAAGATAAATTCTACCTTAAAATTAAACAATTTATAACTATCAATTGAAATATTTTAGAACAGATTTAGGTATAACAAATAAAAAAAGGAGCCTTTAAAAAGCTCCTTTTAAACAAAAAATCATCATTTCGTTATTCAAACCAAATCGAAATATATTTGATACTGGCCAAATCCGGTATTTGGTCTTTTGAAATAGGGTCTAAATTGTCTTCAGACAATCCTAAATCACTTTTTTCCAAAACAATAGATCCATTAATTTCATCTACATAAATAATCGCAGAAGTAAATGTAGGGTCAATTTTAGTAAAAGAATAATTAGAGGCTACATCGCCGTAATTTGAAGCTACAGAGATTCCTTTCTCCGTTTTAAATTTAGGAGAATAAATTTGCACTCTTTCAATATAGTTCAGAGAATCCTTTGGAATTCTTGGATAAACAGACAATAGGTGCTTTCCTTCATCGTCATAAATCACAAATTCATTTGCAAAATCTCTATCAGGAGGAAGCATTACAATGGAATCATTCTTAAAAAAACTCAAAATATCCTCTTTTGAAGAGGTTTTGGTAATTGGCCCTACCTGGTCTTTGGAAATTACAAATTCCTTTTCTTTTCCACATTGCCAAAGCACAACGGTCATTAATAATAGAAGTAGTTTTCTTGTCATATATAGCTATTTTTATTTCTTCATCATTTTATTTAAAATTCCAAATACGCCTCTAACAAAAGTAGCACTCGTCACAACTTTTATCAATGGATCCATACCAGATTTACTGTTTTTTGTCTTACCTCTTGAGCTCTTTTCAGTTGGTGTATTTGCAATTTTCTTATTCAATATTTCATAGGCACTTTCGCGATTGATTGCCTCGTTATACTTGCTAACCAATTTAGAACTAGAAACCAGTCCGTCTAATTCCTTATCAGTCAGAACGTCCATTCTGCTCATTGGTGCACGCAATAAAGTTCTGGCCAATGGTGTTGGCATTCCTTTTTCATTTAACACTGTTACCAGGGCTTCACCGGTTCCCAATCTTGTCAATTCCTGATCTACTTCATAAAAATCAGAAATAGGATAATTCTGGGCTGCTAATTTAATACCTTTTCTGTCATTAGCAGTAAAAGCACGCAATGCATGTTGAATTTTTATTCCGAGTTGAGATAAAACATCGGATGGTATATCTTTAGGGTTTTGCGTAACAAAATAGATACCAATACCTTTTGAACGAATTAACTTAATAATACTCTCAATTTGGTCTAGTAAAGTTTTTGTAGCATTTTCAAAAACCAGGTGTGCCTCATCGATAAAAATGACTAATTCTGGTCTTTCTGCATCTCCTATTTCAGGAATTGAATTATAAATTTCTGCTAATAATTGAAGCATAAAAGTTGAAAACAACTTTGGTTGATCCTGAATATCTGTGAGACGAAGTATCGATATTACTCCTCTCCCCTTTTCATCAATTCGAACCAAATCATTTACTTCAAAAGATTTCTCTCCAAAAAATAAATCTCCACCTTGTTGTTCTAGCTCTACGATCTTTCTTAAAATAGAACCGGTAGAAGCAGTTGAAATTCTTCCATATTTCTCCTCAAATTCTTCTTTTCCATCATTTGTTGCGTATTGTAAGACTTTTTTGAAATCGTCTAAATCCAAAAGCGGTAATTTTTCATCATCACAATATTGAAAAACAATCGCCACAATACCTGTTTGAACATCAGTTAGATCAAGAATTCTGGAAAGTAATGTAGGTCCAAATTCTGAAACAGTAGCTCTTAATCTTACTCCCTTTTGTTCGGATAAACTTAAAATTTCGACAGGAAATCCCTTGGGCTCATAAGACAAGCCTATTTGGGCATGTCGTTTAGTAATATGTTCATTTTCAGTACCAGGTTTTGCGATACCACTTAAATCTCCTTTTACATCCATCAACAATACGGGAATACCGTTATCTGATAAGTTCTCAGCAAAAACTTGTAATGATTTTGTTTTTCCTGTTCCTGTTGCCCCGGCAATAAGACCATGCCTGTTAATCGTTTTTAAAGGGATTTTTACAAAGGCCTCTTTGATCGGTTCCCCATCGAGCATGGCTGCCCCAAGCACAATCGACTCTCCTTTCATTTGATAACCTTGATTGATCTGAGTGATAAAATCATCTCTTCTTGCCATATCGATATTTTTGATAAAAATAGTTTAAAACCACAAAAGATAAAAATTGTTCTAGTTTAAATATCTTTGCAAAAAATTAAAATTTGGAAGCCAAAATACAAGAGTTGATTAATGTTGGAAAGATGCTCCCATTGATGGAGGAATTTTACACCATACAAGGAGAGGGTGCACATACGGGTAAAGCGGCCTATTTTATAAGAATTGGGGGTTGCGATGTAGGCTGCCATTGGTGCGATGTCAAAGAAAGTTGGAATGCCAAATTGCACCCCGCTACTGCTACTGAAAAAATTATTGAAAACGCTATAAAATACTCAGATACAGTAGTTATAACCGGAGGTGAACCACTCATGTGGAATTTAGATTTTATAACAAAAAATTTACAAAGTCGAAATATTAAAACCCATATAGAAACCTCAGGAGCCTATACGCTTTCTGGTGTTTGGAATTGGATTTGCCTTTCGCCTAAAAAAAACAAATTACCCTTACAAGAGGTTTACGACAGAGCAGATGAGCTAAAAGTAATTGTTTACAATAAAAATGATTTTAAATTCGCAGAAGATCAAGCGAATAAGGTGAACGGAAATTGCACACTTTTCTTACAGCCCGAATGGAGTAATCGAGAGAAAATGACTCCTTTGATCGTTGATTATGTGATGAAAAATCCTAAATGGAAAATATCTTTACAAACCCATAAATATTTGAATATACCTTAAGATTTCAATTGAGTTTTTCAATTTTATCTTGTACTAGTTTCAAAATGTAATGAAATTGTTCATCCTTTTTCATTTGTGAATTATCTATCTCGATAGCGTCGTTGGCCTTTATTAAAGGAGAAATTTTTCTTGTAGAATCTAATTCATCACGCATCACTACATTTTCTAACACTTCTTCAAACGAAACATCTTCGTTTTTTTCGGTCATTTCCTTAAACCTTCTACCCGCCCTAACTTCAGGCTTTGCACTTAAAAATAATTTGATTTCAGCATCTGGAAATACAACCGACCCAATATCGCGACCATCCATCACCAAACCTTTATTTTCACCTAATTTCTTCTGATAATTTACCAGCTTTTTACGCACTTCAGGAATCGTAGAAATTCTACTTACCAAATTCGAAATTTCCAACGTTCTAATTTCGTTTTCAACATTTTCACCATTTAAATACATTTCTGAAAATCCTAGGTCAGAATTAAAAATAAAGTTGAGATCTATTCCATCTAACCCTTCAACTATTTTATCAATATTTAGGGTATTTTCATTTATCCAACCTTTTCGTCTGGCATAAAGCGCAACAGCCCTATACATAGCCCCTGTATCAACGTAGATATAACCCAACTCTTTCGCCAGTAATTTTGCGATGGTACTTTTTCCTGTTGATGAATAGCCATCTATGGCTATGATTACTTTTTTACTCATCTTAAAATCTTCTCCTATTTAAATCGATTAGTAATGAAAATGTGTTTGAATTTGTTACTGGATGGTATTTTGTAAATGCATATTCAAATGTAAGCCTTCCTGTTGTTAAACCAAAACCGGCGCTAAATCCGGCAAAAGTTCTGGCCTCTGTTAAATTTAGTTCTGCCGCTCTTCTAAAATTATACCCAAATCTCAAACTGAATGCTCCTTCGGGAAAAAACTCTGCACCTACTACCAAATGCCTTATGGCTTGATCAAAGAAATTAATCGTTTCATTCGTCGTTTCTCCATCCAAATTACTCGAACTATTTGAAGGGTTGGGCTCTGCAATATACCAGCTTTGCAAGCTATTTATGGTGAGATACCATTTTAATGGCACATCTTGTAATTGGTAGCTGGAGGCTATGGCGATTTCGAGAGGCAACTCCTCTCTTATTTCATCAAAAACAGTAATTTGATATCCTAAATTTCGAATAACTGCAGCAAAACTATAAGGTTTTGTATCATCATAATAATAAATACCAAAATCAGCTGCTAGTCCGGAAGAATTATAGTTTTCAATTTTCGAATTGAGGTATTTTAAATTTCCTCCTAAATAAAAGGCCGAAAAGGGTATTTGATAGGAATACCCAATTGAAATGGCAATATCTCTCGCGCCAAAATCTCCTGTTTCCAACCCTGATTCATCTGCACCTATAAAATCGCCATAGTCCAAATATTGAATTCCTCCATGTAATACGCCAAATCTTCTATTTACTAAATGAGCAAAAGTTACTGAACCCATATTTAAATCACCCAGATAATTGATATAATTTACGCCTAACTGATTGTCAATCAACCGATTGATACTCGCAGGATTCCACAATGGTTGATTCACATCCTCATTCATGGTATAAATGTCACCACCCAATGCAGCTTGTCTGGCTGAAACGGGAATATTTAAAAAACTAAAAACACGCTCTCCCCCAACCTGCGCTAGAGCAAAATGGCCATACATAAGGATGATCAATAAGAATGCGTTTTTCATTTAAACGCAAAGAAAATGTAAAAAAAAAGGATAACCTAATTGATTTTTTTCGAATCACCGGGGTACTTTATTCTCAATGGCTGGTAAAGATTGCAAATATGTATAAATGGCATCAATTTCATTGTCTGTCAAATTTACGTATGGAACCATCGGATATCTCAATGCAATTTCTCCTTCTACAATACCAGATTTCAGAGCATTCCTAAATTTTTCTTTAGACCATTTTCCTATTCCGGTCTCCTTGTCCGGTGTGAGATTTGATGAGTGTATAACTTGGCCCTCCATATTTAGTAACTCGTTCCCTCCTCCAAAATAGCCAGGGCTTTTTTCTGGCTCCAAGAAATCATTCGTTTTAAAATCAGCAGAATGACAAGAGAAACAATCCAAATTATGAGCGAGATATTTGCCTAATTCTATGGGGTTATTCTCGTCGGGCATAGGTATTTTTTGTTCTGGAAACGGAAATGGTTTAAAAACTGTATTTGATAAAACCTTTGTCAGAAATGAAGGTTCAACCGGAATACTAGGTGTGGCATTAGCTCGAACATATGAATGATCTGAACGAAGAAAAGATACAATGGCATTGATATCATCATCTGCCATTGTAGGTAATTTAGCCATATAGGGTGGAGCGTATTTTCCATCTCTTTTAATGCCCGTTCTCAACAAATAGACAATTTCACTATCTGTCCAAGTGCCAATTCCATGGGTTTCATCTTTTGTAATATTGGCAGAATATATCTTTCCAAATTCTTCTGGTGCATCTCGCATAAATTTACCGGTTAATTGTCCTGTTTCTTCATTAAAATGACAGTTCGCACATAAAACTTTAGCTAACTTTTCTCCTCTTGCAATTGATTCGGGTGTACTCTGAACAACGAATTCTATTTTTTCAGTTTTATAGGAAGGAATACCTCTTAGTTGAATATAAAGGCCTGCAAAAAGAATAAGAACTACAACAATGAGCAATAATTTTCCAAAAAATTTAATCGATTTTTTCATATCCCACAGATTTAGGTGTTGACTCATTTTTATCAATAATTAACTTTAATTGTTGATTTTCAGATAAATATAATACAATTACATAATTTTTTATACTCCTTCTGAAAAAAATTAGTTTGCTATTTATATCTCCAACTCATTAAATCTGCATCTTTTGGGGCCGTTTTTGCAATTCTTTCCATGATTTTTGGAACATACATTGAATTATATCTTAAACGGCTAATATAATTTGGATTTTCTTGGTCTCCATTCCAGCAATGCTCAGCTCTATCACCGTAATCCACTTCCCCTTCGTAATAGGGATTGGTTGTTGATTCTAGAAAATCTTCCATTAAATAGACGGCATTATTAAGATAATAATTATCCATATCACCACAATAAATATGAATTTTACCTCTTAACTTTTCTCCTAATTTATCCCAGTCTCTCTCTAAAATATAACGCAAATCGTAATTCTCTTTCCAATACTTAGCCACCTCTGAATTAATTTCTCCTGTCATTTTGTCCCAAATTCTTTGAGGATATCCATCTTCCCCCTGCGGTGAATAAGTTGCTTCCCAAATATCCCACTGCTGACCAGATCTCGAGTGATCACCCAAAACCAATTCAAAATGATTGGCTCGTTTTACGGTTGAACTAATCTGACCTAAATAATATCTTTTCGCAGGAATTTCTATCGTGTTAAAGTCGCTTTCATAATAATAGGCATTTTTGTCCTCATAAATATTATTCAAACAATAGGCCCTAAAATCAATAGGGTCAGGACAAGCGGCAAAACAACCATTATATTCTTCAGGATACATCACTTGAACAGCCAGTGCTTCCCAACCACCAGTGGAGCCTCCATAGAGAAATCTTGCCCAGCCTTCTCCTAAACCACGAAATTTTTCTTCTATAAATGGTATTAGTTCATACGTAATTGCATCTCCATAAGGGCCTTGGGAGGCAGAATTTACGGCATATGAATCATCGTAATAAGGAGTGGGGTGCTGAATTTCAATAATGATAAATCTTGGAAAATCGGGTTCGTTCCATCGCTTATAAAAATCATAAGCCTCTTGTTGTTGGATAATATTGTACCCTTTTACATTAAACCTTTCTGCAAAATCAGGTTCCAAATTAGGGTCAGGGGGTGTTGTTCTAAAGCCACCAAAATCTGAAGGGAAATGACCATGAAAAATCATGATCGGGTATTTGGCCTCCGGATGCTTTTCAAAATCTTTTGGTAAAAGAACATGAGCCCCTAAAAATATATCTCTACCCCAAAAAGAAGAAAGTTTCTCCGACTTCATTTTCACATGCTTGATCCATTCTGTATCTTTAGGCTCTTCCAAAGGCTCAATTTTCTCCGTCATTACGATTTCAAGGTCTTTAATGCCTTCATTTGTCACTTCAATTTTAATTGGTTTGCTGTAAAGATTTCCAGGAGATAAATTCCATTGCTGGCCTTCTCCATTATCCATAGGTAATTTCACCGTATGTCCGGTAGAAAGTTGAAAATCTTCATATACGTGGAGCAAAGCCTGCACATAATAAATTCCTGGCTTAATATCTTTGATACTTGATACGGGATAACCAAATGCGTTTTGATCAAATAACTGACTCTCTTTCGGTTTGAAAATATCTACATTCATGCCAAAGATCAATTGCGTTTGTAATCCGTCATTTATCTGAAATCTAGGCTCTTTTTCATCATTATTAGAAAACATCAGCAATAACCTACCCTGGAGATTATCATCACCTAAAGAAGAGTCGAAAGAAATATAAATAGAATTATTATCTGCCGAATTACTTTCGTTTTTACAAGAAATAAGAACAGTAATAAACAGTAAAAGAAAGATTACTTTTTGCATAAGAAGAAATTTTATAAAAATAAAGATATACTTTTTAGGTTGTTTTTAACCAACCTGCTATGCTGAATCTTTTTCTGTTATGGGAAGGATGGACTTCATGCTCTAATTCATCACTTTTAAAAAAAATAGACCTGCCGCCATAAGGAAATACATTTTCAATTTTTTCATCTTCTAAATAGAGGCTAAGATTCCCGCCATCAGATTTTTTCCAATCGTCATTTAAATAAGTGACAAGGCTAAATTTTCTTCCTCTGTCTGTTTTGAATTGATCGAGGTGCCTTTTGTAAAAACTCCCCACATCATATATGGCGTAATGAAACTCAAAATCGTTGATGGAAGTATAACAGGTAGAATTAAGATGATTGATGAAATTTTGTACTTGATCTAAAAAGGCTTTTTCAAAAAAGTCTGTCGTGTTATTGTTTATCCATTTAATTAGATCTCCTCTTACCTCGGTATTTTTCTGATAATCAAACTTTTTTCCAATACCAGCAGGATTCATTTGATTATTTTCATAGTAATTGATCAAGTTAAACCTTAATCCTGAAATAATGCTCTCATCCAAGAATTGATCAATAAATCCAAATTTCTGGTCAATTAGACCCTGAATTAAGACCTCAAATTTTTGAGTCTCAGCCAATAAATTATTCAATGTAAAACTTTAGGAATATTTTCCAAATATCGTTAAGTAATCAATACAAAATCGATTTATTTTTGAGGATTAAATTCTTTTAAAATTGGAAGTGACTTGAGAGTGAAATCAAAAAGAGCCTGGTTTTCCCATGGAGATCCATTTTGAGAGGTAGGTCCATCGAATGCAACCAGTTCTCCTCCCCAATAACAAATTCCAATACCATCCTCTACCTCTAAAATTTTTGTATACAATGCTTTAAAAAAATTAGCTTGTCCCAATCCTGTCGGAGGAAAATCAGGAAGGATAATCTGACTCTCGAGCCCAACAATATTATTTGTGTAATCATTCCATCCTAAAGTAAAAGGGTAAGCCGTTTCTGCAATCAAAAGCTGCTTACCAAAACTATTCGAGAGTTCATTCATTCGGCCAGCTAAAGTATTAAGATCTTTTCCATGCCAAATTGGATAATAGGATAGACCTATGAAATCGTAATCTACATTTGCCATTTTTTGAAAAAAAGAATTAGAACCGCTATGTCCTGCATAGTGGATCATAATTTTAGAAGCAGCATTAGTCTGCCTTACTGCCTCAGAAGCTATTTGTAACAATTCAATACACTGAATTTCATTGCTATGCAAATTGCCATCAGGAAAAAGGAATCCATTATTAATTTCATTCCCAATTTGAATAATTTCTGGTCTAAGGGTAGCTACAACTTTTTTTGTATACTCTCTCACAGAATCTTTCAGCTGCTCATAAGAAATATTTTGCCAAGCCTTAGGTTTCTCCTGATGTCCCGGATCGGCCCATGTATCTGAATAATGCAGTGTTAGCCAAATTTGATAACCTTTTGACCTTATGTGGGTCGAAAAATCTTCTACCTCGGATAAACTAGCCACACGATCTGTTGGGTTCACCCAAAGCTTTAACCTTATGATATTGACACCACTTTTCTTTAGTATCGATAAAAAATCTTCAACATCACTGTTATGATTTAGAAAATTGAGATTTCGCGACGCTATTTGCGGATAAGCAGACAAATCTGCTCCCCGAAATGTCATTTTTTTCTCAATCATTATAAGGGGTTGGTCTACTTCATCCTTACCCTCAGAACATGAAATCAGACTTATAAAAAATAAAACTAAGAATATCGATCTATAATAATCCATATAACCATTTAAAAAATTTAGGACTCTATGGTTTTATCTGGCAACTCCAATACATTTGAAGTTTCCAGCTCGTTACCTGCGATGCCTTTTATACTTCCAAAAAGTGCGGAAATATTCTTCTGAACCACCCAAATCTGTTTTTCACGAGTTGCCCAAATTCTATGCATAGCTTTTTTCTCTGAATTCAATTGATCGATCATGCCATCATAATTTTCTACAATTCGCTTAATATTTTGAACAAATTCGTTCGACGTCAAATAATGATAGAGCAATTCCATTTTATCACCTTTGTTTTCTTGTGATAATTTGGCAGCGTAAGTTTTGATAAGCATTTCTCGCAAAACAAAAGAAAGACTTTTTACTTCGTGATAACCACATATCCAAACGCCATTTTTCTCACCAAAACGGTCCATATCAGAAGGCATCGTTTCTGTAACCAATATAGCGACATCCGCCTTACAAGTGACCTGATCTTGTTTGAGTTTATCTATCCAATCATTCGCAAAATTCTTAGTACGTTTGCTTTCATAAACAATAGATCCACAATTCTGTTGTAAAGAATTGACGACATACTGTATACAATCCGCGC
Source organism: Namhaeicola litoreus (assembly GCF_042679565.1). Classification (NCBI taxonomy): domain Bacteria; kingdom Pseudomonadati; phylum Bacteroidota; class Flavobacteriia; order Flavobacteriales; family Flavobacteriaceae; genus Namhaeicola; species Namhaeicola litoreus. Next base: position 1,512,708 of record NZ_JBHTMY010000003.1, read on the forward strand.
CTCTGATTCCCTTTGGAACCTCAGAAATTTTATCAAATGGATAAGTTCGCATTAAAAGTTCTTCCAGTGCCAACTCTTGCACTTCTCCTTGCAACTGCATGGAACCCTGCTCGGCTTTTCGCTTCATTTCTTCGGCCAATTTTTTGTTGTCCTCAATTTGTTTAAGCAGCTTTATTTTCTCTAATTCAAAACTATCTCTTTCTTTGGCTCTGGCCTTTTCCTCAATTTCTTTTTGTCTTTCCAAAAGTTGCTTTTCCACGTTGAGTTGAAGCTCTTCTTGTTTTTCTTTCAAATCAGCTTCTTTTCTCATTAAAGAAACTTCTTTTTCTTTCAGTAATTTATTTTCTTGTTTTCTTTTATCATTCTCTTGTTCCAAGGATTTCATCTTTTCCTCATAATACTCCATCGCTCTTTTTCTTATTTTGATCGATTCCTGTTCGAGTGCCTTATTCAATTGAGCTTTCAAAACATCTTCTTGTTGCTCTTTTAAACGATCTAATATCTTTTTTTCTTCCTCTAACTTGTCCTTTTCTTGTTGTAATCTCTTCCCTTGTTCAGTCATTTTCTTTTCGAATTCAGCCTTATAATGCGCCTCGAATTTACCGGACAATGCTTCTTCAACATCAAATTGATGTCCACAATTAGGGCAAGTAATTTTATCAGTCATAATTTGTATAAAAAAAGTGTTAGGTTAAGGATTACCAGAGTTAAACTGGAAATGATAAAAGTAATAAAGATAGTGAATTGAATAGATTAGATTTTTGATAAAATCCAGACTTTACTAAATTGATTTGCTATACAGATTATTCAAGTTCAACGATTACTTCAATTTCGACCGCAATATTATTGGGTAATGAATTATGGCCTACGGCAGCTCTGGCATGTTTTCCCTTTTCACCAAAAACATCAACCATTAGATCAGAAAAACCATTGATTACTTTAGGATGGTCATAAAAATCATCGGTACAGTTCACCATTCCCCGAACTTTTACAAACTGCTTAACTCGATTGAGATCTCCTGTGGCCTGTTTTAAAATAGCCAAAATTTCAATTCCAGTTTCCCGAGCTGCCTGATAACCTTGGTCAATTGTCAAATCTTTACCTAACTTACCGTAGACATCCGGTCCTGCTCCGGCTAAATATAATGTGTTCCCGACGTGTTTCCACTTCACATAATTGGCTATAGGCTTTGTTACCTCAGGAAGCACAATCCCTAATTCTTCAATTCTTCGATTGGGATTTTGTCCGTAACTGTAAAATATTGGTGCCAGTAATAAGGCAAGGATAAATTTATTCTTCATTTTATAATAGATTAAAGAATAAATATAACGAATATAATTTTGCTTGGGATTGTACGGGAAAGAAATGAATATCAAAGAGAATTTCCGAATTGTACCATGTTCAAAACAAAAAACCCGATTCTTATGAATCGGGTTTTTCAAAGAAAGGCAATGACCTACTCTCCCACCATTGGCAGTACCATCGGCGCTGATAGGT
>NZ_JBHTMY010000004.1:0-260389 GCF_042679565.1 Namhaeicola litoreus
TGCGGTAAGATGTCGGCACACTCGCACTCAAAGCTTCAACAAAACTGCCAAGTCAACAACTAATCATAACCATAACCGTTGTAGCATATAAAATAAACATACAGTTTGATAAGGAAAATTAAAGTAATATTAGCTAAAGATTTAATTCAAAGAGTGTTATTTGGAATAGGACTAATATTATGGACTTTTATAAATTGGAATGGAATAATAAAAAACCCAAATTCTGAAACGTCATTAGGAATAGCTAACATAACACTCTACTTAATTCCTGCAATTATCTTATTAATTCAAATTATAAGAAATAATAAAATTCTCTGGGGGCTGACTTTTGGACTCTTTACAATCTACATTCTTACAAGTTTAATAATGGTAATAAGTAATGCAATAACCAGAAGCGGAAATCATGTGAAAGCAATTGACTGGAATGTAACGCAATTGATACAAATTTTTGTGTTCTTTGGAGTACTTGGAATAATCGACTGGATAATTTATCAATCAAAACCAAGTCGATTAATTTAGAAAAAGGAATGATAATAATAACGGAAAATTACATGCTACAACACTGGTTATAATTCAGCGCGCATTTTGCAAAGTAGAAACATCAAGAAATCAAGAAAAATCAAGGTAGCGAGCAAAACTATTTTTGCATTTTCGCGGCACAATTGAAACTCGTCAGCTTGCCGCTCAAACGCAAAGACTTAATCGCGCCGCAATCATAACCATAACCGTTGTAAATAATTGCTCTGAAAAAACCGAAATTCATTTAAACTGAATTTTTAATATAATAAAACAGATTTTAAAAACTAAATATTGAATCGGAATTTCAGCAAGTTTTCGGATTGAAAAAAAGCAAAACTCTGAATGGAAAAATTAATTAACCTGATAGACAAACCGAATAATAATATTATCGGAATTCTGGCTGGAATGATGATTTCGTGGATTATCGCAATGTCAACTGATTTATCGCCAAGTTCTGGTCACGGAGGATTTATTCCCTTAGTATTTCCACCGATAATTGGAATATTTTTTATCGGACTTTATTATGTTTCTCGGATTTTTATTAAAAAGTACAATTGGATAATTAGTCTATTTGCAATAATTTATCTTTTACATTTTGCAATTGACTTTTATATAACAGAGAATATTTGAAAACGGAAACAAAACTGAACGTGCTTACACAAATGTCTCGCAACGTATTTACAACACTGGTTATAATTCAGCGCGCATTTTGCAAGGTATAAACATCAAAAAATCAATAAAAATTAAGGTAGCGAGCAAAACTATTTTTGCATTTTCGCGGCACAATAGTAACTCGTCAGCTTGCCGCTCAAACGCAAACAATTAATCGCGCCGAAATCATAACCATAACCGTTGTAACACATTCTCATATCACGGAAAATCGAGATTGGTTTATTCTATTAATTTAAATATTTATAGAATTTCAAAAAAGATGATTATCAAAATTATCCATAGAGTCGATATTTAAAGAGGAGCAAACAAGAGATAACAAAATTTGATGATAGTAAGAAGTCTAAATAAGAAAATGAGAGTAATATTAATTGTACTAACTTCATTCTTATTATTATATGCCTTTTTAGGTCAATTTGGTTTTTTGAAATTATATCACAATCCAACATCTGCCAATGAGCCAGGATTGAAAATAAATTCTAAAATGTTTGTCACCAACTTAATTACCCCCAAAAGAGGGAATTTTATTTGTTTCGAACGTAATGATGAAATGTTTGGTCACGGAGTCTGGATTCATCGATTGGTTGCAAAAGAAACAGATACTATCTTAATAGACAATGGAATTTTGTATGTAAATGGGGAGAATTTTGACAAAAGTATTGATTTAATGCATTTTTATAGAATTAATAAAAATGAATTCAAAAAATTAAAAGTAGATAATCAAATTACGGAAGTTACAATCAACAATTTGATTGAAAAAGATTTGTATTTAATTAATTTAAAAGACAAAATCGCTATTAAATATGGAGTTCAGAATAAGAGAGATATTACTCCTAAAAATGAAGTTTCAAACGAAATCAAAAAAACCTTTAAAAGAGATTGGAATAAAGATAATTTTGGAGAAATTATAATTCCAAAAGGTAAATTCTTTGTTTTAGGAGATAATAGAGATAATTCTAATGATTCAAGATATATTGGATTAATTGATGAAAATGATTTAGTCGGCGTTGTGATTCAAAATTAACGTGTTACAACAATGGCTATAAACAATTGGGGCGAAAGTGATAAAACGAAAGTATAAACATATAACAAAGGTCAGTGCTTAACTGAAAAGTTAGGGCAAAAATCCCCAACTGTTAATAGCCGAGACCGTTGTGGGTAATGCGATGAAATATATAATTCTATTCAGCATATTGTTTTTAATTGGATTTAACAATCCCCAAATTGGAGGAATTGAAAATGGAAAAGATTGTCCTTTAAATGAGTTGAAAAGAACAGTCGAATACAAGAAAGAAATTGAAAAAGTTAGATCATTAAAAAAAGATACTATTGTAGCCCTTGAAAGCATAAAACTGAATGATATAAAGTATTCGTCTGTAATGGACATTAAGGAAAATGAAAATCACGTTTGGTTTATAGTTGAAAGTAAAACGGAAAATGATTCAATATTAATTAATTACTCAGATTACGTGGAATACTTTCAAGAAATTAATACACGTTTTGATTTAGAAAATTGTCAATTAATAATTGAAACAATTTATTCTACCGAGGAAGAACTTGACAGTAAATCTGTAGATATTGTGAATTTGTAAGCACTACCCACAACACTGTTTATAATTAATTGCTAGCTGAATTGTGGCCAGAGAAATTCAATACAAAACAAACCAAAAATTTAAAGGAAAAATTTAGTTGTTAAACGTAGCAACTAATCATAAACAAAACCGTTGTAGCAAATAAAACTCCGCATGAGTGAAGTACTAAGTTACTTATTGGAATTAGTATCTGACTTTCAGTTTTGGAAAAAGAAAAAGGAACGAAGAAAGTATGAAAAGGAGAATAATTTGCCAAAAAAGGTATTAGTTCACCCATTAACAAAAGTTGTACTTTTTACTTTGGTATTAGCAGTAGTAGTTAAATTAGTTGTTGGTGGAATCTATATTTCAGATCGCTATGAAAATGAAACCAAACGGAAAATGAACGAAATCCAGATTTTGCTGGAAGAAAATAAGAAGCATACAGGTAAATATCCAAAAGAGCTAAAAATGATTATTAGAAACAACCCACTACGAAAGAATATCACTTTGGATTCTTGGGGAAATGAATTTCATTATGAGTCTTTGACTAATGGGTTAAATTATGTTCTTTTATCGAAAGGTAAAGATGGAGAATTAGGAAATGAAGATGATATTGAAAGTTAAATTACTTGCTACAACAACGGGTATAAGCAATAGCTTTAATTCGAAATACAACGAAAATCAAAGTAAGAACAAACAAATAAAACAGAATCAACATTAGGGGGGAGCTACTGCTCATACCCAAACCGTTAGCAACAATTAGAATCTACATAATTTAATGATTGAAGAGTTTTTAGAAAAACAAGTTCTAGGTATTATACATTTTACAAAGAAAAACCCAAAAAAAGTTTTTGTAATTATATCAATTCCATTAATAATTCTATCTACAATCAACTTCCTTGACTTCTATTTAACTTCTGGAGAAGAAATGTCAGATGAAATAACAAGTTTTAGAAGATTAAAAAATATTAAAGGTCATTCTAGAGGTTTTAAATATGTTACGAAGAGAAATTTGAAATTTGCCCTTGAAGACAAATACGTTCAGGGAAACAAAATAAAATTGAAACATACTTTATTATTTAAAACTGTAACATCTATAAAAACTGAAAAAAGAGATTATTCAAAATATCTAATCTCAAATTTAAATGGTGTAATAAAGTATTTTCATTTGGTGTTTCTCATTTCACTTGGCGTAAGTGTTTATATTTTTAGTTCTAAAAAACAAATCACTAATAATACTTATTTAAACATCTGGATATTCAATTCCTTTATACTTTTCATTTTATTGTATTCGCTAATTTCAAATTAAATCATACCTATAGAATATGAATTCAACTCAACAAACAAAAGATCAAATCACCATTGAACAAGCCAATTTTATTACCAAAGTTTATTTCTGGATGACTGGTGCATTAATTATTACAGGACTTGTTTCTTACTGGGTTTCTACTACACCAGAATTAGTAGAATTAATCTTTGGAAATCGGTATGTATTCTATGGTTTATTAGTTTCTGAAATACTATGTGTAATTTATCTAGTTTCAATAATCGAAAAGATATCTTCTATAGTAGCCACATCTATATTTATAAGCTACTCAATACTGAATGGATTAACAATGGCGTTAATATTTCTGAGATTTACAAGTGAGTCGATCGCATCAACATTTTTTATTACAGCCGGAACATTTGGAATAATGAGTGCCTATGGATATTATACTAAGCGTGATTTAACCTCAATTGGAAATTTGACTTTTATGGCGTTAATCGGTTTAATTATTGCCTCACTTTTTAATTTACTTTTCTATAGTGAAACGGTATATTGGATTACCACTTATGCTGGAATTCTCATTTTTGTTGGATTAACAGCTTATGATACACAAAAGATAAAGGAATACAATATTATTGGTAATGAAGGAACAGACGAAGATAAAAAGGAAGCAATTATGGGAGCATTAACCCTATATTTGGACTTTATCAATCTGTTCTTATATCTACTTAGAATTTTTGGAAGAAGAAAATAACTGTTGCTAACACAGGCTATAATTCATTGTGGCTTGTTGCTCAGAAAATAAATTAAGAATAAAAGAAACATTAATCAAGCTATGAAAAGTGGTCTACACAGTTTTGTATGCCTGCCCAATTGTGCCTCATAAGTTGGTGCGGTCAGCTTTCGGCACAGCCCAGCTCACGCCATACAAAACTGTCTAATCCACAACGAAATCATAGCCTAAACCGTTAGCAAACATTTGATAAAAACCGTGAAATATATTCAAATTCTCATATTGATTTTCATTTTTAGTTGTTCGAATAATAAAACCAAATCGAATGACCAAGAATTTGATTCGCAGAAAATAGACACACTGAGATATGGGTATAACGGATTTAATAATGGGCTAAAACTGGACTTATTAAGTAATGGACGTTTTATTACCGAAAATTATCTATTCAGTTGCTTTGGTGGCGGAGAAAGGAAAAAAGTATTCGGAACATATAAAATGGACAGTCTGAAACTGACCTTGAATCCCGAAAGAATTGAATTTATTGAATATCCTGAGGATATGGAATCAAAACCGAAAACAACCAAAATAAATTATGGAATTGACTCATTAAAAATCAAAACGGAATTTCAAGTTATAAAATGGGAAAATAATGAATATCTGTTTTCAGAATTCTTTGATTTTGGTTGGAGTTTGGAAAAAGAAAATGACTATATCCGATTTGCGGACTATATAAATAGTGGTTTAGAACCAAAAACGAGTGGAATGTATTTAGTTAGAAAAACCAAAGATTCAATTACGTCTGAATTTGATTTAAAACAAATACCTGAAAAATGGCAAAGTTATTTTTTAAAAGAACCTGTATCTGCGAAAATTAAATACATCAAAAAAGTTGTTGACCCAAACGATGAAGAAAATATCTCTTGGTTAATAGAATTGGACAAAGGAAAAAATGACAGAATGAATAATAGGCTGACCTTGGAAACAAAAGATGGCGAGTTTTTTATCGAGGTCGATTCTGTTTTGACTAACAGAAGTTTTGGAATGACCTATATGTATGATTTTACACCAAAAAAGTTCCCAATCGGAACTGAGTTAAGAACAAAATGGAAATAAAAAAACGTTTGCTAACAATGTATAACCGCAATTACGGCGGATTCGACTACGTCCGAATCCACTGGGAATTGCTAACGCCAGTTCTTAACCGAAAAGTAAGACATATAAATCCGTAACTGACGGTTATGCGAGACCGTTGTGCAGCATTTACCAGAAAAATTTGATTAAAAATTATTTCTTATTAGTCTTTCTTTTAATTCCAATTTTAGGTTGGAGTCAATTCAAAATCTCTGGAGTTGTAAAATCTAAAACAGACAAAGATTTAATACCTGGAGTAATAATTATTGAAAAGGGAACAAAAAATGGAACTGAAACGGACTTAGATGGTCACTTTGAATTTGAGGTGTCAGATCCTAACGCAACTTTAGTTTTTTCTTTTGTTGGAATGGTAAACCAAGAGTACAAACTCGAAAGAGAAAATGAAATTATTGTAGAAACAAAATGGGATTGTAACAAAGATTTTTTTGATGCAGATGAAATTAAAATCTATGGACAGTCAGGTCTAATTAATAATCCTATTGGCGGACAAATTGATATATCCTCACCTTATATATTTTTTGGAGGAGTATTAGCAGCTAGTTACAGTTATCAGACAAATTCAGAAGAAAATATTTTCCAAGAAGGTAGCCTAGAATTTAAACATCCAATATCTAATTGCGATTTTGATATTGACTTTAGAGCGAGTTATCGACATTTTGAATTTGCAGACAAATTAGATAGCAAAAGTTATTCATTTGAGACTGACTTTAATCTATCGAGAATCAGTTTAATAGCAGGGTACAGTCATTTAGAATTCAATAGTTTAAATACTGAAACTAAGTATAATTCTTCTGGATTATTAATTGGATTTGGAACTACATTAGGAAGACCCCTATATCCAGAATTAGTAGGCAAAATTTCAATTTATAAAGATAATATTGAGTATCAAGGTAAAATTCAAGGAAGTTACAAACGATTTTTGATGTTCCTTAAATATTATAAATTGAATTCTTTTAATGAGTTAAGCTTCGGGATTGGGTATAAATTATATTATAAAAGTGTTATATAAACGCAGCACAACACTGGTTATAATTCAGCGCGCATTTTACAAGTTAGAAACATTTAGAAATCAATAAAAATTAAGGTAGCGAGCAAAACTATTTTTGCATTTTCGCGGCACAATTGTAACTCGTCAGCTTGCCGCTCAAACGCAAAGACTTAATCGCGCCGAAATCATAACCATAACCGTTAGCGGTAATTTAACCTAATGAAAGAAAATATATCAGTAGATAAAGCTATTAAACGAGGACATTTAATTGTCAATGTACCTGTTTTCATAGCTATTTTAGGAATTCCAGTACTAGCTATTTATTTTTCATATTTAAAAATAATTCCAAATTGGAGTATTCTTGTAAGTTTTGTTGTTGGATTTGTAGTTTCTTGGATTATATGGAGCTTTATGATCACCAAATGGAGATTATGGGCATTTGAAAATGTTAGAAATGTTCATGAATTAAAGAAGCGAGCAATTCAAGAAAAACTCATTTGGGAAGATGGTAATTGGTTTGAGAAAACCGAAATTAGGACATCAAATGACAAACACAAGCTAAAAGAATTAAATAAGAAGTTTCTAAAAAAAGATATCCATAAAGAGGACTTTTCAATTCCAATGTCAACCACAATTTATTATTCAAAGACTACTAACTTAATTGAAATGGGTAGTATGTTGTTTTGTTTTGGTTTTGGAATATATTTAATCCTAGCATCCGACAGTTATATCATTGGAACTCTTTTTACTATTATTGGTGGTTCAGTTGCTATTAAGGAATATAAACAGGCAACAAATACGGAACCTCAAATTATTATTGACAATAAAGGTATCAAAACGATTCAAACAGATTTTAAGAGTTGGAAAGAAATTAAAGGAGAAGAAATTATTTATGAAATTTCGGGTAAAAGATCAACAACTTTTCTAATTTATGAATATAATGAGGGTTATGAAAAAATCAAAACAGATGATTTCAATATTACCCCAAAAAAATTGGAAAATTTGATTAAAACATATAGAATTCGATATGAAAAAAACTACCGCTAACACAGGCTATAATTCATTGTGGTTTATCGTTTAAAAGATAAATTAGAATCAAAAGAAACATTAATAAAGCTATGAAAAATGTTAAATTCAGTTTTGTATGTCTGCCTAATTGTGCCTCACATGTTGGTGCGGTCAGCTTTCGGCACAGCCAAACTCACGCCATACAAAACTGTCAAGTCCACAACGAAATCATAGCCTAAACCGTTGTGCATAATTTAAACAAGATCATTTAATTATATAAAATTGAACATGAGAAAAACCTTTTCCATCCTTATTGCGGTATTGACCGTTTCCTTTTCAAATGCCCAGGAATCGATAAAAGAAAAAGAAATAAAATCCAGAGTAGACGAGGTCACCGTATACCTAGACGGGGCGCAGATCACAAGAAAAAAGAAAGTTCAGCTGCAACCCGGAACCCATCTGTTGAAGTTTACCGACTTGTCTCCTTTCATTCGCTCTAAAAGCGTCCAGATTAAGGCCATGGGAGATGTGACTGTTCTTTCTGTGAATCACCATCAGAACTTCGTCGACAAATTGGAAAAATCCGATGCCCTGGTCGATTTAGAAGGCAAGCTTGAGTTGGTAAAAAAGGAACTACTTAAGGAAAAGGCCTATCTGGAAGTGATCAGCGAGGAAATTGATTTTCTCAAAGAGAATAAGAACATTGGGGGGAAAAACCAGGCCGTTGATGTTGGAAACTTGCAATCAGCCACGAACTATTACGGTCAAAAAATGACCGAGCTCAAAATGGCCGAAATTGAAAGAAAGGAAAAAATCGAAAAGATCAACTGGGAAAAACAGGATATCGAAGATCAAATCAATAACTTGAGCAGTAGCAAGATCTTCGCCAAGGGTGAGGTACACGTGAAAATCGAATCCAAAATGTCGACTTCACCAAATCTGGAGCTGACCTACCTTGTAGACAATGCCAGCTGGTATCCATCCTATGACATCCGTGCCAAAAATGTGAACGAACCCATCAAAGTAGTTTACAAGGCGAATGTCAGACAAGACACTAAGATCGATTGGCAAGACGTCAAACTGAAATTCTCATCCGCCAACCCAAGTGTTTCGGGTGTTGCCCCACAATTGAAAACCTATTTCCTGGACTACTATTCGTCACCGCCAAGATATGACAAAGCTATCAATGAAGTATCAGGTCATGTTTACGCCGATTCTGACCGTCTTCCCCTGCCTGGGACGAGCGTCATCGTTAAAGGTACCACTATTGGAACGTCTACTGATTTTGATGGATTCTTTTCCCTATCGGTTCCGAACGAATCGAGCATTTTAGAATTTTCATTTGTCGGATTTGAAACCAAATCGGTACCGGTCAATTCCGCTGTCCAGAACATTTATCTGGAGGAAAGCGCTAACGCTCTGGAAGAAGTCGTCGTGATGGGTTATTCGAGCGGTAATGATTCCCGGGTGTCCTCCAAACTTAGAGGAAAGGCATCGGGGGTCAGCATGCAGGAGTTAGAAGTGAATGAATCCGAAGAAATTCCACTTCTGCAGGTAGAAAATCAGACCTCGGTTGATTTTGCCATTGACCAGCCTTACACGGTAAACTCCGACAACCAAAGCTTCAGTGTGGACATGGTGCGCTATGACCTGCCTGCGGATTATCAATACTACAGCGTGCCCAAGATCCAGAATGAGGCTTTCTTGCTGGCCAGTATAACCGATTGGCAGAAATACCATTTGTTGGAAGGAGAGGCCAATATTTTCTTTGAAAACACTTTTGTGGGGAAAACAATTCTCGATACCAGATATGCATCTGACACGCTTGAAATTTCCCTTGGCATAGATAAAAATGTACAAGTCAAAAGGGAAAGGACATCTGATTTTTCCTCCAAAAAGTTCGTAGGAACGAAGAAAGAAGAACTGAGGGAATATCGTATTAGCGTGAGGAACAATAAAGCAGAAAGAATCAATATGCTGGTCCTCGATCAGGTACCCGTATCTCGCATGGACGAGATCAAAGTGGAGCTACTGGAAAAGTCTAAGGCTAAAATTAATGACAATTCAGGAGAGATAAGCTGGAGTCTTGATCTGGATCCAAGCGAAGAAATAGATCTCGACTTGAAATATTCGGTAAAGTATCCAAAAAACAGGAACTTGGTTATTGAGTAAACTATGCACAACACTGGTTATAATTCAGCGCGTTTTTGAGCAAAGTAGAAAAATTAGAAATCAATAAAAATTAAGGTAGCGAGCAAAACTAATTTTGCATTTTCGCAGCACAATAGTAACTCGTCAGCTTGCCGCTCAAACGCAAAGACTTAATCGCGCCGAAATCATAACCATAACCGTTGCCATTAATGTATGACAGACCTTGAAAAACAATTAGAAAGCAGATTTCCCGAATTAGAAATTTTGGAAAAACGAATTGCCGAATTGAATTCAATGGACTTGAGTAAAATTTCTGTTGCAGAACTTCGGGACAAAATCAATGACTATTTTCCTATAATTAATTTTGGTGAGGTAAAATGGGACAGCAGATATCATCTTTTTAGAGTTAGGAGAAACTTAAATAATACATTTGACAAACCCTTTGAATCGTTAAAAAAGATTGGATTAAGACCAGCAGAGGGAACACCATTTGGAAGAGCGAACAACGAAAATCAAGCAGTATTTTATGGTTCAAATGAGGGAGATTTAGCACTCTTTGAGAGTTGCCAAAACCTCAAAGAAAATCAGCGTTTTGAGCCACAAAACTTCACTATGGGAGTTTGGAAAGTTAAAGACAATCAAAAAATAAGACTTGTCCCAATTGTTGACAGCGAATTAGCACAAAACAATCGACCAGACATACAAAAAGCAAATCAGTTAAGCGACAAACTTATAGCTGAACAGCTTTCGAGTGAAAAGATAAAAAAAGGCTCTAAACTGATTTCCGAATTTTTTGCGGAGCAATTCGCTAAATCAGAAATTAAAAGTCCAAATGACTATAAAATTTCATCTTTTTTTTCAGATTATATAAAAAACGTGAACGACTTATCGAGGGTCAAATTTGATGGAATTCTATATCCAAGTGTCGCCCATAAATATAGAGCAGAAAATGTAGCTTTATTTCCAGAGTCATTGGACAAATTGGAATTTGTAAAGTGTCTTTCAATAACGTGTTACAATTTCAGATTCGATGAAGGAAAATTGACGAAAGGAATAATTAGAGAAGGTAAACTTAAAGGAACTGACGAATTAATTTGGGAATAAAACACTAATGGCAACAATGGCTATAATTCATTGTGGTTTTGTGCCACATCAAAGTAAAAGTATAAATCAAACGGCTGGATTTCGGCGGAATAATCCTGCGGATGATTCCACAACGAAATCATAGCCGAGACCGTTGGGCATAATTTAAATGAACATACCATGAAAATATTAAAAATACTGCATGTTGCCCTGCTACTCTGTTGTTGGTCGCAATATTTACTAGCTCAAGACAGTCTTTTACTAGACGTTATTTATAAAAATCATAAAATATTCAAATTAGAAAACAAGCAATTTAGCGGCGAAGGTTGGGATTTTATAAAAGAAAAGGTAATTACTAGAAGAAATATACTAATAGGAGAAGATCATTTTTCCAATGAAATTCCTTTGTTCGTTAAATCATTAAGTGACGTTACCTCTTTTGATAATTTCTACATCGAGGTAGATCCATATAGTACGAGGATAATTGAGAAATCATTAACAGAATATACAGAGGAACAACGTCAGGCATTTAATAATAAATATGGTGAGTTATTTTCTTTTTATTCCTTTCAACCTGAATATGATCTATTGCATCACTTGTCCAATTTAGGCACAAAAATATTGGGGTCAGATCAGGTGGTTATGTTCGCTGACCAATTGATATTTCAAGACATGATAACTACGACCACAAATGCAAAGGCCAAAATAATCTATACCAAAATAATGGAGCAGTCCAAGTTGTATTTGGAGAAATTTCACAAGGTCACCAAAAACCCAATGACCATGTATTTTATGACGCCCAATTTCGGTGAAGATCTTGCTCAACTTGAACAATTAGACTTAAGTGAAACCGAGAATCAAATCATCGCAGACATGAAAAAGTCAATTACTATTTATAAAGAGCAAAATCATAGTTTAAGAATAAAGTTGATTCTAAACCAATTGATGAAAGATTATCCCATATGGAAAGATTCTAAAAACTTATTTAAATACGGAGCTAATCACATGACCAGAGGAGAAAGCTTTCTTACGGTTTATGATGTGGGAAACATGGTGGCAAATATTACCAAAAGTAATTATCAAGAATCTTTCCACATGATGATTGTAGGTGAAAGTGGAATGACAGGTTCCATTTTTAAATCATTTCCTCCTAATCCAGTAGATACGGAAAGTGGATTTTATCTAAGTTACCTAAAACCATTTTTTAATATTACAGAGGGTGAAGAATGGTATATGTTTGATCTAGAACCTATTCGTAAAATGATAGAACGCGATAAGCTAAAAATAGATAATATCAATTTAATTAGAGCCATCAAGGGTTACGACATCCTAGTTATCATTCCGGAGTTGACTCCAGCCAAATTATTAGGTCAACAATAATCATCAAGAATGATTTTTAAATTGTAGAGGTCGATCATTTCGTTGATAAATTAACAAAATAAACGATGCCCAACATTGTGAATAGTCAATGTCGTTTAAAGGTTGATTTTGGTTTTGTAACGAAATACTGTGTCTTCCTTACTTTTTTGCTAACTTAGTTTTTCTACAACAGAAACCATACACAACAATTTAGAAAAAAAATAGCATGAATAGAATAATAGTCATATTCATATTATTTGGAATATTGTCATGTAACCCCAATTCGGAAATTAAAAAAAATGAAAAGACAGGGAGTTTTAATGGAACATTTAAACATGGAAACTTTTCCGACAAGATTCTATTTGAAATAGAATACGATTCTTTAAGTTTCAATGTTTTCTTTACGAGTTTAGAGCAAAATGCCAATCGAATTCCGTTTCAAAATGTTGAGGTAAACGGAGATTCAATAAATTTTAAGTTACAAAGCGATTTTTACACTTACGCTTTTAGGAACAAATGGATTGATAATTACAGCAAACTTAAGGGCTCACTTACTATTGACACAATAATAACGCACTACACATTAGAAAAAGAACTATTAGATCATAGCACTTCTCCAAAAAGTGAGGAGATTAGGTTTAAATCCAATGGATTTTCTTTAAATGGAACGATTTGGTATCCTAATAGCAATAGCAGAAAAACCCTTGTCATTGTAACTTCTTCTGGAAATTCAGATCGAAGTGCTTCACGTGCAGAAGCTAAACTATTTGCACAAATGGGATTTACAACATTTCATTATGACAAAAGAGGGACTGGAAATTCTGAGGGTGATTGGAATATTGCAACAATTGAAGAACTAATCTCGGATGATCTCACAGCTATAGAATATTTTTCTAAGAAGACTGGAATTCCACTTAATGAAATAGGGATAAAAGGTAGTAGTCAAGGAGCTACTAAAATACCATACATCTTAAGTGAATTGAAGCATTTAAAATATGGGATTGTCGCAAGTTGTCCCGGAGTTTCATTACTAGATAGTGATTTAAATTATTGGAGAAATAGGAATGCAAGCGTGATCGGAAATGAAATTGATGATGCAAGTAAATTTCAACGAAAGGTTTTTGAATTTATAGCAGGTAAACTATCTCGAGCAGATTTGGAAATGGCGATAAATAATGAAAAGTCAAATTCGTGGTTTCCCAATGTATGGGTGCCAAACCTGGATGAAGTCAAAACAGATAAAAAACTTCTTTATAGTCCCATACCGTACTTTGAAAACACAAAGCAACCACTGCTGATTATTCAGGGAACAAAAGATGAAATAATTCCTACAGATAGTCATGAAACGATTTCTGAGGCACTGTTAAAGGCAGATAACGATAATTTTAAAATAGTTTTGTTAGAAGGGGGCTCTCATTCAATGTATTACGTTGGGGAAAGTGATTTCCCTTATTGGTCCAAATTGCATCCTGATTATTTAACAACTATAGAAAATTGGATTAATACTGTTTCTACCAATGCATATACAAAATAGTCAATATTAGGCAGAACCATGGACTCTAGCATAAATGAAAAATGATATTAAAAAGAAAGCCTGGTGCAGCGAAATCACCTATTTTTGATATGCCCATCATGTTAAGTCATTAAAAGATCAATATGAACAAAGCAATAACCATTCAAAAAAGCCTAATCATATTTGGGTTACCAATGTTCATTATAGCACTGATGGTAATCCTTGCTAAATCTTCGATGTTCGTAAATAATCCGAATGAAATATCAATTGGAATAACGTTTGATTTGCTATTAACAGTTCCTTTGGTTTACTTCTTGCTGATCAGGAATACTAAAATTCCAAAAACAACTGTTGTCCCTTTTTTAATTGTAGGTTTAGTCACTTGCACACTTATACTTCCTACAGAAAATCAATATTATCTCAACCTTTTTAAAACTTGGGGTTTTCCAATCTTGGAATTATCAATTCTCTCATTTGTGATCTACAATGTTAGAAAAGGAATAAAACGCTACAAGTTAAACAAAACAGAATCGTTTGATTTTTTCACGACTTTAAAGAATACTTGCGATGAAATCCTTCCTAAAATTGCGGTATTCCCTGTGGTTACGGAAATTGCAGTTTTTTATTATGGTTTTCTGTATTGGAGGATAAGAAAATTGAAAGAAAATGAATTTTCCTATCACAGAGACACCGGAACAATATCATTACTTATTGCAATAATATTCATAGTAGCAATTGAAACCGTGGTATTTCATGTTTTACTTTCAAAATGGAGCAGCATTGCTGCTTGGATTTTGACATTTTTAAGCATTTATTCTGGGGTTCAGCTTTTCGGGTTTTTAAAATCCATGTACAAGAGGCCTATATCCATCGAAAATGATCAGCTGTTTCTGAGGTATGGAATTATGGCGGAAACAACAATTAAATTAGAGGATATAGACAGCATTGAAATTACATCAAAAGATATAGAATTCAACAAAGAAACAAGGAAACTATCATTTCTGGGAGAGTTAGAAAGCCATAATATTGTTATCCGTTTAAAAGAAGAAAATACGTTGTCCGGACTTTATGGAAGAAAAAGAAAATACAAGAATTTGGCGTTTCACATTGACAAAAAAAATGAATTTAAGGATAGAATAAAGAATGCCTTAAAGCAAGTGATATAAGTAATTTCATTTTAAACGTACTTTTCGAGGGCAGCGAACTGGCGAAGCAAAATCCTTGGAAATTTTTATGAGATATGTTTTTGAAGATTTAACAGTTAACCGCGTAAATAACCCTTCACCAATCGATAGTTTGAATAACAAATAAAAAAATCAAGAATGAAAAATTTATTCAGCAATAATCTTTACCTGATTCCTTTTTTAAGTATCATTCTTTTCACTAGTTGTAGAAAGGAAACCATATTTAATGACGAAAACTTGGCTAAATTTTCAGAATCTGTAAACCCTATTGATATTAGACATCATATTGCGGTGCTTGCAGATGATAGTCTAAAAGGTAGACTTCCAGGAACTCCTGAATATGACAAAGCAATGGTCTATGTTGCTAGTCAATATAAAAAATTTGGGCTTAAGCCTTTAGGCGACAAGGAGGGAAGCACTTTTTATCAAACATTGACATTAAGATATTCTTTGGTAAACAAGGACCAATCTTATTTAATTTTAAACAATCGAGATACCTTGAAAGTTGGCAGCGAATATTTTTATCTTGGTAATGCCAATGAAAAAGAAAACGAATTTTCAGCAGAACTTGTCATTGCAGGTTATGGCGTATTAGCTCCGGAATATGGCTTTAACGACTTTGAAAATCTTGATGTAAAGGGTAAAATTGTTGTCGTTTTTAATGGTGCACCAACTTCATTACCAGCAAGCGAAAGAGCCTATTTAGGCAATACAAATACCAAAATAGAAACTCTTGACAAGTTAGGTGCCACAGGCGTTTTATTTGCGATCACTCCAGACGGAAGAGGTAGTTTTGAAGGCGCTTACGAAAACGTTTCGCAAAAAGGAACGAATAGTGTTATCATGCCCGATGGTAAAGCTTCAGGAAGAACTGATTTTGGTGAAAATCTAAAATTCGGTGGCTTTGTAGATTGGTCCTTTTTATTAGAACTTACCGGATTGACTTCGGAAAATTGGAAAGCGTACAGTGAAAATGGAGCAGCATTGCCGCAGCCAACAAATACCCAGCAATTAAAAGGAAAAGTAGTTACAAGTTTCAAAGAAATTGAAAGCGCCAACGTTGTAGGACTTTTAGAAGGTGCCGACCTAAAAGAGGAGTATATTGTGCATACGGCTCATTTAGATCATATTGGTATAGGTAAACCTATCGCTGGAGATTCAATTTATAATGGCGCACACGATAATGCATCCGGTGTTAGTGCTATGTTGGAAATTGCCAGATTATACAGCAACTTACCTTCCAAACCAAAACGCTCAGTAATTTTTGCTGCGGTAACTGCCGAAGAAATGGGTTTGTTAGGATCTAAATACCTTGCTGTAAATCCTCCGGTGGAGCAACAAAAAATCATTGCAAATGTCAATACCGATATGCCAACCTTAATTGCACCCTTATTATCCATTGAACCTTTAGGTGCAGAGCAAAGCAGCATAATGAATGTGGTTCAAAGAGCTGCTAAGCAGTTGAATTTGACTATTGATGCTGACCACGCTCCAGAGGAAGTTAGGTTTGTACGAAGTGATAATTTAAATTTTGTTTTGGAAGGAATACCAGCCTTACGAATGAAGTATGGTTTGAAAACAGAAACTTCTGAAACCGGATTAGATTCTATTATAAAGGCGTTTACAGCAGAACATTATCATAAACCGTCCGATGAATTAAATAACCTATTTAATTTTGATGCTGCTAAAACCTATGTGAGATTACAATTTATGAATAGTTACCTCATCAATGTATCAGAAGAAAAACCAACTTGGAATGAGGATTCTTTTTTCAAAAAGTTCAAAAAATAAATATTCAACTTCTATACAATTAGATAGGAAAAATTCTGAACAAATAAATCAAAGTAAAATAACCAAAGGCTAATAGCATGTAAGAATTTATCACTTGCTCCTGCAATTCCCATTTTCTACCAGAAAACCCGAGATATTGGTGTTTTAAGCAAGTGGTAACAAATTAATAAGGCTGAGAAAGTATATATACCAGGTGTTGAAAATTCATTTTTATAAAGTTTTACACGGCTAGTCAGATATTTTTTTCAAACCTCGTTTTTACGAGGTTTTTTTATGAAATTATTTAAATGATCTGGTAATTTTTGATGATACTTCGAGATTAATTTTACTTTTGATTTGCTTCATTTACTTTAATAAAGTTATGAGCTTGAATTTAAATTGGTTTGATCTAGACTTCACCTGACATAAATCATAAAATAAGCCTATTGAAGATTGTAATTTTACCTGGTGAAATAGAGTATTAAAGCCAATTTTAATGGATTCAGCGCAATCAAATACCAATTCATTTATCCACTCGGGTGTTATTTCTAAGATGACAGATCATTCTTTGATTGTTTCATTGAGCGAAAATGTTCATTGTGAGTCTTGCCGGGCAAAAGGTACTTGTGGCGTATCTGATTCCGCTTCAAAAGAAATTGAAGTTCCCATTTCTGATGGGGCTTTTAAACTAAATGAAACAGTCAATGTGTTGTTAAAAAAGGAATTGGGCTTACAGGCCGTATTTTGGGCTTATGTTTTTCCTTTTTTACTCATGATTTTAACTTTACTGATTTCCTCATTTTTTTTAGCGGAATGGTTGGCAGGTATTCTGTCCATAACAATATTAATCCCCTATTATTTGATTCTTTATGTGACGAGGAATTCTTTCAAAAAAAACTTTAAAATTTCAATCATAAAAGCATAGATAATGATAACCGATTCTATTATATATAGCACACTTTTACTGGTTTCATTAGGGGCTGTCATCGCATTTGTACTATTTGTTGTTTCCAAGAAGTTCTATGTGTATGAAGACCCTTTAATTGCCCAGGTAGAAGATTTATTACCTTCGGCGAATTGCGCAGGTTGTGGGTTTCCGGGTTGTAAATCATTTGCAGAAAAACTAGTAGTAACTGAAGATATTTCCGATTTGTTCTGTCCCGTTGGAGGTAATGATGTGATGAAAATGGTAGCAGAAACTTTGGGTAAAGAAGTGACCGAAAAAGATCCGACTGTTGCTGTTGTAAGATGTCAGGGTAGTTGTGAAGTAAGACCAAAAACCACAGAATACCAAGGTCCAAAATCTTGTGCCATTTCATCTTTGATTTACAGTGGAGAAACAGACTGTCAATACGGTTGTTTAGGCGACGGTGATTGCGTTGCCGTATGTAAGTTTGACGCCATGTTCATGGATGAATCTACTGGCTTGCCCATCGTGATTACAGATAAATGTACCTCTTGCGGCATGTGTGTAGAGGCTTGTCCGAGAGATATTATCGAAATGCGTCCTAAGAACAAAAAGGATCTAAAAATATATGTAGGTTGTCTAAACGAGGAAAAGGGAGGAATTGCGAAAAAGGCCTGTTCAGTTGCTTGTATCGGTTGTTCAAAATGCGAAGAAGTTTGTCCAAAAGATGCCATAACAATGGTTAATAATTTAGCCTATATAGATCCAAAATATTGTACGCTTTGTAGAAAATGTGTACCGGTTTGCCCAACAAATTCTATCATTGAGACTAATTTTCCACCTAAAAAAGAGAAAAAAGTACCTGTTCAACCTGCAGAAGAAGAAAAATTAATAAATAGTAAAACAGATGCTTAAGACATTTCCAAAAGGAGGGATTCATCCCCCAGAAAATAAATTAACTTCATCAAAAAGCATCAAAAGATTACCTGTACCTAAGGTAGTTTATGTGCCAATAGCCCAACATATCGGGATACCTGCTGAGATCGTGGTTGATAGAAAAGATAAAGTAGAAATTGGACAAGTGATTGCCAAATCGGGTGGTTTTGTATCCTCAAACATCCATTCACCTGTTGCCGGAACTGTGACCAAACTAGATATGATTATTGATAGTAGTGGTTATAAAAAACAATGTATTGTCATTAGAACTGATATAAAAGATGAATCGAATTTTCAGGAAAATGAATTTCCTTTAAAGAAAGAAATCACACTGAGTGCCGAAGAACTACTAAAACGTATTTCAGATTATGGCATTGTTGGTTTAGGCGGGGCTACATTTCCTTCGCATGTTAAATTAAATGTAAAGCCAGATAAGACCATAGATTGTCTGATTATTAACGGTGTTGAATGCGAACCCTACCTAACATCAGACCATAGACTAATGCTCGAAAAGGCAGAAGAAATTCTGGTGGGTATCAAAATATTGATGAAAGCTTTACATGTACACAAAGCGATCATCGGGATAGAAAACAATAAAAGAGATGCAATAGATATCTTTAAAAGGTTAACCTCAACAGAAAAAGAAATACAAGTTGCCGCATTACAAGTGAAATATCCACAAGGAGGTGAGAAACAATTGGTGAGAGCCTTGCTCAATAGAGAGGTTCCTAAGAATGGTTTACCACTCGATGTAGGGGTTGTTGTCAACAACGTAGGTACAGTTTTTGCCATTTATCAGGCGGTACAGCACAACTTACCTTTAATAGAACGTGTTGTTACCGTTACGGGTAAGAAATTAAATGATCCTTCCAATTTTTGGGTAAAAATAGGTACGCCGATTAGTGATCTCATCGCAGAGGTTGGAGGTTTGCCAGAGGGTACTCGAAAAATTGTAAATGGAGGTCCTATGATGGGTAAGGCCATCAAAAATACCGATGTACCGGTTACCAAAGGGACCTCAGGTATTTTGGTCATACATGAAAATGAAGCGCAAAGGGGTAAACCGGAAAATTGTGTTCGTTGTGGTCAATGTGTTGAGGTTTGTCCAATGGGGCTAGAACCTCATTTATTGATGAACCTTGCCGAAAAGGGATTTTATGAAAAAGCATCGCAAGAAGATATTATGACATGCATAGAATGTGGTTCATGCAGTTATATCTGTCCTTCTCATCGTCCACTTTTGGATTATATCCGATTTGGAAAAAATATTACAAAAAAACTGGAATCTTCTAAAAATTAAGTATGGATAGTCCACCAATTATTATATCTGCTTCACCACACGTACATTCAGATAAAAGTGTAAAAAACTTGATGTACGATGTGATTATTGCCTTAGTTCCGGCATTTTTAGTTTCGCTTTATGTTTTCGGAATTAATGCATTAATTACAACCGCTTTCGCCGTATTATCGTGTATATTATTTGAGTATTTAATTCAGAAGTATCTATTAAAAACAAATGTGACTATTTCTGATGGTTCTGCACTTCTCACAGGGGTTTTATTAGCTTTTAATTTGCCCGCCGGTCTGCCAATTTGGATGGTCTTGGTAGGAAGTTTAGTCGCCATTGGTATTGCTAAACTTTCATTTGGAGGTTTAGGGTTCAATGTATTTAATCCTGCTTTGGTCGGCAGGGTTTTTTTATTGATCTGTTTTCCGGTGCAAATGACACTTTGGCCTACTGCTGTAGAAAATAGTTGGAGTATTTCTGATGCGGTTTCGGGCGCAACAACGTTGGGCATTATCAAAGAAGGTTTGCAATACGGACAAACCATGACCGAGATTGGAATGAGCTTGCCTTCAGGCTTAGATATGTTTTTAGGAATTACAGGAGGATCGATTGGTGAAATGAGTGCACTTGCTTTGTTATTAGGAGGATTTTACCTTATTGTACGCAAGGTAATTACCTGGCATATCCCGGTAGTTATATTGGCAACCATGGCCGTAATGACAGGGATTTTTTGGGGAATTGATCCGGAACATTACGCCAATCCGGTAATTCATATTCTATCGGGTGGTGCTATTTTGGGTGCATTTTTTATGGCCACAGATTTAGTAACTAGCCCTGTTACAAAGAAAGGGATGGTCATTTTTGCTATGGGTATTGCGTTGATCACTGTGGTCATCCGTTTATTTGGAGCTTATCCTGAGGGTGTATCATTTGCCATCTTAATCATGAATGCTTTTGTGCCATTGATCAATAGATATTTTAAACCAAGGAGATTTGGTTCAAAAATTAAAGTAAAAATTGTGTAGCTATGAGTAAAAAGGAATCTTCATTTTTAAATATGGCATTGTCGTTAATTGTCATTACCCTCGTCGCTGGCTTGTCTTTGGGGTTTATCAACGATTTAACCCTCGAGCCAAAACAAAAGGCAAAGTTGCTTAAAAAAACCAATGCACTCAAAACGGTATTACCGGTTTTCGACAATAATTTAGTTGCGGATGTATTAAAAATTAAATCAGAACAGGTAAAGGACAGCATTGAAATGTACCCTGCTTTTAAAGAAAATGAGTTTGTTGGCGCGGCAATTACAGGGTCATCAGAGAAAGGTTTTAGCGGTCTGGTCAAATTAATGGTTGGTTTTAAGCCTGATGGATCTATTGAGAATATAGCCGTACTTGAACAAAAAGAAACACCGGGTTTAGGAACTAAAATGAAAGATGAAAAATTTTTAAAGCAATTTCGAGGTAAAAATCCCTCTAATTTTGATTTAAAAGTTACCAAAGATGGGGGAGAGGTTGATGCTTTAACCGGAGCTACCATAAGCACAAGAGCATTTAGTGAAGCCACGCAAATGGCTTTCGATGAGTATATGAAGAATAAAGAATCGATAAAACAATCTGTGAATTAGAAATGATGGCTAAAACGATAGATCAAAAGCAAAATTTCTTGAAAGGAATTGTCAAAGAAAATCCAGTGTTTGTAATGTTGCTGGGAATGTGCCCTACGCTTGGGGTAACTTCATCTGCCTTTAATGGTTTAGGGATGGGTGTTGCTACTTTATTTGTTTTGTTGATGTCAAACACAGTTGTTTCAATGGTAAAAACGCAAATACCAAGTAAAGTGAGAATACCGGCATTTATAATTATTATAGCCTCCTTTGTAACAATAGTTGAGATGGTATTAGAAGCGTATATTCCATTTTTATA
Organism: Namhaeicola litoreus; assembly: GCF_042679565.1. Lineage (NCBI taxonomy): Bacteria > Pseudomonadati > Bacteroidota > Flavobacteriia > Flavobacteriales > Flavobacteriaceae > Namhaeicola > Namhaeicola litoreus. The sequence goes on from NZ_JBHTMY010000004.1 coordinate 22,024, forward strand.
TGAACAATTAGGAATCTTTATACCATTAATTGTTGTGAATTGTTTGATTTTAGGAAGAGCCGAAGCTTTCGCTTCAAAAAATGATCTGAAATCATCTGTTTTGGATGCTTTGGGTATGGGGCTTGGTTTTGTTATTGCCCTTTCTGCTTTGGGTGCGGTAAGAGAAATTTTAGGAAATGGAAGTCTCTTTGATATGAAATTCGTTTCTGAAGATGCGAATACTTTTATCTTATTTATTTTGCCTCCGGGCGCTTTTATTGCTTTGGCATATTTGGCAATGATATTTAATAAACTAACCGTTAAAACTGTTTAAAATGGATTATATCATTATTCTCATAGCGGCGGTATTTGTCAACAACATTGTACTGTCACAATTTTTAGGAATCTGTCCATTTTTGGGTGTTTCGAATAAAGTCTCTACATCTATTGGTATGTCTGGAGCTGTTTTGTTTGTTATGACCATAGCAACTACGGTAACCTATTTGTTGCATAATTATATTTTGATTCCGGCCGGCTTAGATTATTTGCGCACCATTACATTCATTTTGGTTATCGCTGCTTTGGTTCAGATGGTCGAGATCATATTGAAAAAAGTTAGTCCGCCACTTTATCAGGCTTTGGGTGTATTTCTTCCATTGATAACGACGAATTGTGCGGTTCTTGGTGTGGCTATTCTGGCATTAGGTTTGGAAAATGCTAGTTTGTTGAAAGCGGTTTTCTTTGCCTTTTCTAATTCACTTGGATTCGGTTTAGCGCTTATTGTATTTGCAAGTATTCGCGAATATTTAGAGTTGGCAAATATTCCTGATGGATTGAAAGGCGTACCTATCAATTTACTTGTAGCAGGTTTGCTTTCTCTTGCATTTTTAGGCTTTACAGGTTTAGTTTAGGTTTTAGTTGGTTATAGATAAAATGCCTCAATTGCTTGTTGCATTTGAGGCATTTTAAATTTTTGAAAGATAAGGATTATTTAAATTTTCCTAAACCAGGACCTAACGGACTTTTAAATACAACGCCATTTAAACCACCACAAGGATCATGAGCTATTTCTTTGATTTCTGCTAAATAATAAAAAACATTTCCAATCAATTCATCGTCAGAATTATACCAAGATCCATCCTTTTGATAGGCGTCTAATGGGGGCGCCACATAAGTATATTTATATTTATAGTCGCATGTGTTTCCATTTTCATCCTCATATTCACCAACCACTGTAAATGTTTCCCAAGCCCCTGATCCCTGATAATTTTCAAAACCAAAGTGTCTGTCTAATAGACCATCGCCATCACAATCTTTATTTGACCATCTGGCATCATTCCAACTTTGATGGACTTCAGCCTTTCTATAAGGCCAATAATAGGTCATAATATAGTTATTGTTTAAAATTGTTGGATTTTCGGTTAGATATGCCTCATCATCTCCTTGGTATGGAGGAAATCCGGCAAAACCGAGATATAAATTGGCGTATGTACCTTTAAATTGATGACTTTGGTAATTGTAACCAAATTCGTCAAATCCATTACTGAGAGGTTCACCGGCAAAATAATGGCCTTTTTCATAGAATAAAACGCCATCATTAATTTTTGTACATGTATTTTTTTCAATACTTATCTTTGATAAAATTTGATCATTTCCCGAAAGATCTTCTGTTCCATCGCTACTGCAAGATTGAAAAAATAAGAATATTCCAGATATAAGAAGGAAAATTAAACGAGATAGAATATTTTTCATAGTGTTTTTTTTTTATAAAAGTACATTTTTTAAAATTATGCTAGCAATTTATTCGTAAAAGGGTATAAAAAAAGACCAATAGAATATTTATTGGTCTTTATAGTAGCGGGAACAGGACTCGAACCTGTGACCTTTGGGTTATGAGCCCAACGAGCTACCTACTGCTCTATCCCGCGATATGGACGGCAAAGATACGTAATAAAAATAATAGAAAGCAAGTGTTTTTGAAAATAAAAAAAGCCAGCAAATTATTTTGCTGGCTTTCAATTAAATAAAAATACTAATTAATGATTAGCCGTTCATAGACATCAAAAACTCATCATTATTTTGGGTGTATTTTATCTTTTCACTTACGAATTCCATTGCTTCAATGGGGTTCATATCTGCCAAGAATTTTCTCAAAATCCACATGCGTTGGATCGTGTTTTCGTCAAGCAATAAATCATCTCGTCTTGTACTCGATTTTACGAGGTCAATGGCAGGGAAGATTCTTCTGTTAGAAATATTTCTGTCTAACTGAAGTTCCATATTTCCGGTTCCTTTGAATTCTTCAAAGATTACCTCATCCATTTTTGAACCTGTATCGGTCAATGCCGTAGCTATGATAGAAAGAGACCCTCCATTTTCTATATTTCTGGCAGCACCAAAAAATCTTTTGGGCTTGTGCAGAGCATTCGCATCAATACCTCCAGATAATATTTTTCCTGAGGCAGGCGCTACGGTGTTATAGGCCCTGGCCAAACGCGTAATAGAATCGAGCAAAATCACAACATCATGTCCGCATTCTACCAATCTTTTTGCTTTTTCAAGAACAATATTGGCAACCTTTACATGCTTATCTGCAGATTCGTCAAAAGTGGAAGCTACTACTTCACCTCTAACATTTCGCTGCATATCAGTTACCTCTTCCGGACGTTCGTCTATCAACAAAATAATTTGATACACTTCAGGATGGTTGGCTGCAATGGCATTGGCAATATCCTTCAATAATATTGTTTTCCCTGTTTTTGGTTGAGCTACAATCATACCTCTTTGTCCTTTTCCAATAGGAGAAAAAAGATCAATAATTCTGGTTGATTTGGAACTTCCTTTTTCCGCTAAATTAAATTTTGAGGTAGGAAATAGAGGAGTGAGGTGTTCAAACGAAACGCGGTCTCTTACTATACTCGGATCTAATCCGTTGATAAGAAATACACGAATCAAAGGAAAGTACTTTTCTCCCTCTTTTGGAGGTCTGACATTTCCTCGAACAGTATCGCCTGTTTTTAAACCAAATAATTTAATTTGTGACTGGGATACATAAATATCATCAGGAGATGATAAGTAATTATAATCTGAAGATCTCAAAAAACCATAACCGTCTGGCATAATTTCTAGAACCCCTTCACTTTCTATGATACCATCGAATTCAAAATCAGGATCGCGGTATTTATTTCGACTTTTATAATCTTGATTCTGCTTTTTTTGTTTCTGATCTTTATTGTGGTGCTGGTGCTTTGGTTCTCTGTTGTCGGCCTGATTGGAATTTTGAGATTCTCTGTGGCTCACTGGTTTGTTTTCAGTTTTTTCTGAAGAAGGTTCAGAAGATTTTTTTTCTGAAACTCCTTGTCTTTTTTGATGACGAACGAACTCCTTTGCAACAGGTTTATTAGGCTCATTCATCGGAGCAGAATTCTTTTCTTCCTTTATTTCTAATTCAACTTTTGGCTCATATTCAACTTTTGGCTCTGAAACTTTATTCTGATAAGGTACTTTTTCTTCAGAACCGAGGATTCTTTTCCTTTTCGATTTTGGCTTGATGGATTCCTCTTTTTTAAGGGGTTGCGGATTAGCCGCTTGTAAGTCTAGAATTTGATAAACTAAATCAGTTTTCTTTAATTGTCGGAATTTCGGGACCCCGACACTCTGAGCGATTTCTTGTAATTCTAAAAGCTTTTTGTCTTTGAGCTCTTCGATTTCAAACATCATAAATAAAAGGTGTTAAATAATATATTGAGAAATGAACTACCAGGGGGAGTTTGTTTGAGTATTATAATAATAGTAAAAGAAAAATTGTAAGATGAAGTAAATTACAAAAATTTTCGATTCGATGTGGCAATATTACGAAATAAATTTAAAACAAAATATTTATTTCTTAAAAAGATTGATGTACTTTTGCCGTTTTAAAAGCGAAAATGATTCAAAGAATTCAAACTTTATATTTTCTAATGGCTGCAATTTGTAGCGGAGTTTTGAGTTATATTCTAACAACATATATATATAATGGTGTTGAATTTAAATTAACTGAATTGTTGGTAAGCGAAAATAGTTGGTTTGTTTTAATTGGAGGACTTTTTATTTTGTCGTCCCTTTTATCACTCATCACTGTTTTTTTGTATTCAAATCGAAAAAATCAAATCGTTTTAACGAGAGTTAATATTTTGATCAACTTTTTTTTATTAGGAATTATTGTATACCAATTACTAGCTTTACCTGGAGAAGCTTCGGCAACAGAGAAGGGTATTGGGGCTTTCCTACCTTTATTGATCATTGTTTTGCTATCATTGGCGAACAAGGCCGTTATAAAGGATGAAAGACTTGTAAAATCTGTAGATAGGTTGCGTTAATTCTTAACATCTTAGTTATAGTGTGTGAGCTACTTGAGTAAAATCAAGTAGCTTTTTTTTGATAAAAACTTAACTAACGGTTTTCGGGTATTTTTAAAAATCCTTTTTTCCTCTATTGTGTAACTTATATGTCGGGCCTATATTTGTCATGTAGTTAATAAGTATACGATCATTAAAATATTATTCTCAATAGAGAATTAAAAAAAGGGGGGAGAGAGGAGAGATGTAAACATGAATTTGTTTAAAGCATCTCTCCTAACTCAAAAAAAAGTTCAAAATTACATTGGAAAAAATTGCTATGAATTCCACGAACAATATTTTGAATCCAAATTTTATAGAAGCTTATTTCTTTCAAAGATTCATTTCATTTAAAGTATAAATGAAAAAAGTACAGGGGAGAAAGGAGAGAAGTGAACCTAGTTTCGAAGATTAGCTAAATTACAAATAGCTTCTCTCCTTACTATAAAATTTAAAGGACTTCAAGCGAAATTTCCAACAACACATATACTCAACTGAGTCAAAAATACAGGGGAGAAAGGAGAGGAGTGAACCTAGTTTCGAAGATTAGCTAAATTACAAATAACTTCTCTCCTTACTATTTAACTCTTTTATAAAAAAAGAAATAACCTTCTTGTTGGAAAGTTATTTCTTAAGGGGAAAAAGGAAAAAAGGGAGATAGAGAGAAGTGATAAATAGTTTCAACTTACAAATAACTTCTCTCTAAACTATAATGTAAATATTTAAACTATTAAAAGATAGAAAGTAAAATTAATTAAAAAAAACATAATGACCAAATTTTGTTTGATTAATAATTTTTAAAGTTCTAAAACACACATATGAGATAAATATAAATTTGAATGTTTGATTATTTTTTCTCTACCTTTAAGCCGAATAAATTAGTGGTTTTTAGGTAGAGAATTCATGGTAAATGGGTAGGCTTTAATATACTGTTTTCCGCTATTGACATCATTGTTTGTAGCTAGTATATTTGGTTAGTCAGTTTTACTGATGTTAATCAATTTTACATTCAACTTTAAATTTATTTATTATGAGAAAATTTACATTTATGATTGTTGGTGCCATGGCCCTTATCCTAGCATCATTCACGGTGAACTTTGCCGGAAAAACAACTACTGTTCTAGATGACATTGATGGAACACTTTTAAAATCACCTGCCGTAATTGAAAATAATGACGGACAATTTTCTGTGACTTTTTCAGTAGATCAGAACGTTATTGTTACCAATGCTTTGATCGGAGAATCTAACGAGATCTTCTTATTAGAGAACGGTAGATCTGATGTAGCAAAAACGGTTACTTTAGACCTAGAACCAGTGAATGGAAAAGTAGAAACAGCTTTCAATAATATTTATGAAAGAAATTATGATGTAGCTACTATCGAAGGTTTATCAGTTGCAGCAGAACCAGATAAAAGACCAAGGGGTATTATTATTTGGGAATAACAATAATTTCAAAAATTTTACGTTAGAATAAATCCGGGGCAAACACAGACTCGGATTTTTTTATTGCCCTAACTCGATAAAATTATGAATCAAACAATTACCGTCCACATTGCCGATGACCATCAAATTTTGATAGATGGAATCATTGCCGTATTAAATTTTGAAGAAAATATTGAAGTTGTTGGCTATTCTTTAAACGGTCAGGAAGTATTGGATTGGTTTGAAAAAAGCGATGCGGATGTATTGATTCTGGATATCAATATGCCTGAATTAGACGGAATTGAGGTGTTGAAAGTATTAGAAACAAAATCCGTTAAACCCAAAATTATTGTGCTTTCCAGCTACGATGATGTGAAGTTGGTAAAGGAGGTGCTTCAAATCGGAGCCCAGGGTTTTGTGCCGAAAAAATCTGCCGGTGAACACATTGTTAACGCGATCAATAAGGTTGCCAATGATGAGCAATATTACACAGACGATATCAAAGAAAAAATGATGCAAGCTTTACTCAACAGGCCGGTAAAGGACAAGGGTAGTCAGGATGGCGTGTTAATGACCTCCCTGACCAAACGAGAAAAAGAGATCCTTAAGTTTGTTGCCCAGCAATACAGTACCAGAGAAATTGCAGAAGAGTTGCACATTAGTGAAAGCACCGTAGAGACCCACCGTAAAAATTTAATGAAAAAATTAAAAGTAAAAAATAGTGTTGGTCTAGCTATATTTGCCCTAAAAAATGAAGTTATATAAGACTCGTTTTAGTTATTCACCTTCTAGTACCTTTCATTTAGCATTCTATCGAATTCTTTGTGTTTCAATTTTCATTTTCCAATTACAAATCTTTGCGCAGGAAGAATCAGCTTCGGTTCGATATATTGATAAAAAATTAATCGTAATAGATTCCTTAATAGAAATTGGTCAATATGATAGAGCTTTATCTACTATTAGCAATTTAGAAAATACTTTTTCCTTTAGAAATAGTGAAGTCAAAAAATACGAAGTAGATTTTCGTTATGCTCAGGTACTGTATTTAAGTAATAAAGAAGAAAAGGCTGTTGAACTTTGTTTACGAAACATTGAAAAATTAAGCAATTATAATAATGAGAAAATATATATCGATTATTTAAACTTCTTAACGAAGGTATTTGCGAATTCAGATAATATCGATAAAGCAATTCAATTTAATAAGATTGTTTTAAATATCCCTTTGGTAAAACGAGATACTATAGGGTTTTTAATTGCCCTTAATAGGATGGGGAGTTTTTACTATAAAAAGAGCAATTTAGACAGTGCGAAATATTATTTTAAGCGTGTTATTTATTATCCTGTTAATACCAATACTGAAAATCGAATATCTAACGCATTTAATAACTTGGGCGTTATTGCACAAGTTGAAGATAATTATGATTTAGCAAAAGGATATGCACGTGAAGCCTTAGAAATTAAGGAGAAAGTGAATGACACTGTTGGTGTGGCAATGCTAACAGCAAATTTGGCTAATCTGTATCACTTTCAGGGTGATTTTAAAGAAGCCATTAAAAATTATGATGTAGCTATAACAACTTTGAGGAACGATACGACCTATGAAACGGAATTAATAAGAAGAACCATTTATGATAATTTGGCAATTGCGTATGACTCTCTAGGTAATTTTGATGAGGCATACAACTATCTTCGAAGAAGTTATGTTTTGAATGATAAAATAAATAATAGTAATTTGTCTGAAACCCTTGCTGAGGTGGAAGCCAAGTACAATGTAGAAAGACAAGAGCACGAAACAGAGATTGAAAAGAATAAAGCTTTAAGAGCAAGAATCCTGTTTTATGGGTTGGCTTTTTTAACGTTAATTTCTATTATATTAGGAATCATTTTTTATAAAAACTACAAATTAAAACAACAAAATAAGATTGATCAATTGCAATACGAAACCCAATCAAGGGTGATTAACGCAACCATTGATGCCAAAGAAAAAGAAAGAAGGAAAATTGCAGAAATACTTCATGACAGTGTAAGTGCTTTATTATCCTCGGCCAATTTACACTTGCAGGCTTCTAAACCTCATATGAAAGGAACTGTGCCAGTCGAAATTACCAAAGCACAAGGCATAATTGATGAAGCTGCTGTAAAAATTAGAGATCTTTCACATCAATTGATTTCATCTGTCTTGATGAAATTCGGTTTAGCATATGCGGTTCATGATTTATGTCAGAAATACTCTAATTCAGAATTAGAATTTATAAGTGATGACCATGGAATCAAACGCTATAATCAAAAATTTGAAATCAAAATTTATAATATTATAGAAGAATTGGTCAATAATATTATCAAACACAGTGAGGCAAAAAATGCCTCCATCAGTCTATCAGAAAGAAATGGAAATACCCTGGTCATTCAAATTATTGATGATGGCGAAGGCTTCGATCTAAAAAAAGCAAGAACAAAGGATGGGCTTGGATTGAGTCATATTGAAGCCAGGCTAAAATATATGAATGGCGTTTTTAATATCAATACAAAAAAAGGAGAAGGAACAAGTATCTTTATTTCTGTGCCCATTTTTGCAAAATCGACTTCAGATTCTTTTACCTAGTTCTATGACCTCAAGATTTTTTATATCTCCTTTTTCTATGTCGAACCGCAATAAAGTTCTCACTTGATGAAACCCTGAAATTCCGCACGCCCCAGGATTCATATGTAGCATTTTGTTTTCTTGATCAAATTGTACTTTTAGGATATGAGAATGACCACAAATCATCAATTTGGGTTGGATCTCTTTAAGTAGTTTCTTAACTCGTTCACTGTATCTTTTTGGATAACCCGCAATATGTGTCATCCAAACTTTTACACCTTCCACAGTAAAAATTTGATCTATGGGATATTCCGCTCTCAGATCTTTGTCATCTATATTCCCATAAACAGCTCTTAAAGGTTTGATTTCTTTTATTCTATCAGTAACAATCCTGTTTCCAATATCTCCGGCATGCCAAACTTCATCCGCCATAGCGCAATATTTCAAAATTTTATCGTCTATATAAGCATGGGTATCTGAAAGGAGTAGTATCTTCAATTCGACTAAATTATACAATTAAACTTATCTTTGTCCAGCAAATAAAAATACAGCTTTTGAGATATTTTATTGAGTTTTCTTTTAACGGAACCAAATATCACGGTTGGCAAAGTCAACCAAATGCGCTAAGTGTTCAGGAAATTTTAGAATACGCACTCACTATTTTACTGAAAAATAGAATTTCTGTCGTTGGCTGCGGAAGAACGGATAGCGGAGTGCATGCCGAACAGTTTTTTGCGCATTTTGATTTTGATAGCCCGATGGATTTGGTTGATTTAAAGTATAGGTTGAATGTTTTCTTGCCTCTTGATGTTGCCATTAAATCCATTTTTATAACCGAAAATGATGTCCACGCCAGATTTAGTGCGCTTTCAAGAACGTACCAATACCGGATTTCGTTGACAAAAGATCCTTTTCATCAGGATACATTACTTCAATTTCCTTTTAAGAATTTAGACGTATCTTTGATGAATAAAGCTGCTAAAACGTTATTAAATTATACTGATTTTAAATGTTTTTCTCGATCCAGAACAGATGTAAAAACATTTGATTGCGATATTTCTGAAGCATTTTGGTTACAAAAAGGCGACTTGCTTGTTTTTCAAATCTCCGCAAATCGATTCTTAAGAAATATGGTTAGAGCAATTGTTGGAACCTTGTTGGATATCGGACAAAATAAATTAGCATTGGAGGATTTAGAAAATATAATCAGGAGCGGAGATAGAAGTAGAGCAGGAGCATCAGTAAAGGCGCATGGTCTTTTTTTGACTAAAATTGTGTATCCTTTTAATAGTTATACAACAAATGGAGAAGTCTAAAGAAAAAATATCTGGTAAAATATTCGATTATCAGGTGTTTAAAAAAATAATGGCCTTTGCCAAAAAATATAAACTGGAATTTGCCATTTCGGTTATCTCTGTTCTGCTCTTGGCTATTCTCGGGGCTGTAAACCCACTCTTGATTCAAAAAATAATAGATGTTTATTTGGCCGATAAAAACTGGGAAATGTTACTCAATTTTTCATTGATCATGTTTGCTGTTTTGCTTGGCGAAGTTATTTTTCAGTTTCTGTTTATTTTCTACGCAAATTGGCTCGGACAAAATGTAGTGAATGACATCAGAGTCAAACTTTTTGATGATCTAGTAAAATTCAAAATGAGCTTTTTTAACAAACAGCCAGTAGGTAAGTTAGTTACGAGAGTTGTTTCTGATATTGAAACCATAGAGAGTATTTTTAGTCAGGGACTTTTTACCATCATCAGCGATTTATTAAAAATGTTTGTTATAGCCGGTGTAATGGTTTATATCAATTGGAAATTGGCTTTGATTGTTTTTGCACTTTTACCCATACTAATTTACGCCACAAGATTGTTTCAAAAAGCAATGAAATTTGCTTTTCAAGATGTAAGGGCCCAAGTGGCTAATTTGAATACTTTTGTACAAGAGCGATTAACGGGTATGGCTATCATTCAATTGTTTACAAGAGAAAAGATTGAATATGAAAAGTTTAAAGAAATTAATAATAAGCATAAAAAGGCATGGATAAAAACAGTTTGGTACAACTCCATTTTTTTTCCTGTTGCTGAAGTATTGCCTTCTATTGCTACCGGATTGATTGTTTGGTATGGCGGTTTGCAAGCTATTTCGGATAGTTCCATAAAACCCGGTGCCATTATCAGTTTTATTATGATGATCACTATGTTATTTCGTCCACTAAGACAGATCGCAGATAAATTTACTTCTTTGCAAATGGGTATGGTAGCTGCTGATAGAGTTTTTGATGTACTCGAAAATAACGATGAAGAGTGGGATGAAGGGAAAATTGTAAAGGAAAATATTGAGGGTAAGATCACGATAAAGAATCTTCACTTCAGTTATATCAAAGATGAAGAAGTGATAAAAGGAATTGATATTGAGGTGCTACCCGGTGAAACCGTCGCAATTGTTGGGGCAACCGGAGCGGGTAAATCAACGATTATTAATCTGTTAAATCGGTTTTATGCTGTCAATAAAGGTGTCATTGAAATTGATGATATTCCTATAAATGAGTACAAATTACACGAATTGAGAGAGCATATTGCCGTGGTATTGCAGACCGTCTTTTTATTTTCAGATACGATCTACAATAACATCACTCTTAAAAACCCAAACATTTCCAGAGAGCAGGTAATAAAAGCAGCTAAAGAAATTGGTATCCATGATTTTATCATGAGTTTGCCTAACAATTATGATTATAACGTAAAAGAACGCGGTGTGATGCTTTCCTCAGGACAAAGGCAATTAATTGCTTTTTTAAGAGCATCAGTAAGTAATCCTAGTATTTTGATTTTGGATGAAGCTACCTCATCGATCGATTCTCATTCGGAAATTTTAATTCAAGAAGCTACAGAAAAAATCACCAATAACAGAACTTCTATTGTTATAGCACATAGATTGGCAACCATTAAAAAAGCCGATAAAATTGTTGTGATGGACAAAGGTCTGATTGTAGAACAAGGCACACATGCAGAATTACTCGAAAAAGGGGGTTATTATAGTAAATTGTACAACATTCAGTTTTTGCAGAAAGAAGCGAGTTAATAAGTAAGATCTTCTTTAATGATTTCAGCTAGATCTTCGGCATCTTCGAAGAGCACAAAAACTCCGTTATTCACATACGATATCTGACCGGTTTCCTCAGAAACAATCAAAGCGATAGCATCTGTTCTATTGGTTATTCCCAATGCAGCTCTATGGCGTAAACCAAAATGAGAAGGGATGTCTGCCGAGTTTTCGATAGGTAAAATTACACGGGTCGCTGTAATCATATTCTCCTCAATAATAACGGCACCATCGTGTAACGGACTGTTTTTGTAAAAAATGCTTTTTAAGATAGGTTTGTTTACCAAAATTTGTTGTGGATCTCCGGTTACTTTTACAAAATCTAAACTGTTACTCTTTCCAAAAACAATCAACACACCTATTCTTGCAGCAGACATTTCTTCACAAAATGATACAATTTCATCTACCTCATTGGCCGTTTGAATAAAATCTGATTTAAACAATTTGAGATTTTTTAAAAATCCTTTTTTAGATCCAAAACTTGTAGAGCCTAACATTAACAAAAACTTTCTGATTTCTTGCTGAAAAACAATGATCAATGCAATAAAACCTCCACCTAAAAATTTTCCTAAAATATCACTCAACAACCCCATTTGAAGGGCTTCTGTTAATTTCCAGATCAAGTAGATCATGGCAATTCCTAAAAAAATATTGAATGCCGCTGTACCGCGAATAAGCCTGTAGATATAAAAAAGGAGTACAGCCACCAAGACGATGTCCAGTATATCTAAAAATCGCAGGTTTAAAAAATCGAAAAATTCCAAATTGTCTTGTTTTTGTAAATGTAATAATTATTCTTTTGAGATAATCACCTGACCTTTTCTAGTCGGTACATTGCATTGTTTTAAGGTGGTTAAGACAAATAAATAATCTTCATATAAAGTGTTTTGACAGAATCTTAACTCAATTTCATTTGTATCATTACCTATTTCGACACTGAGCTTAGTTAATTCGTTCAAAGTAATTTTTTGATCTCTATATAAAATTTCATTTCCGCAAACCAATAATATTTGATTTGCCTCCGAAATTGAATCTTGATCTAGCATATAAATAGTATCTGTAAAATCAAAGAGAGAAAATTCTTGATGAAGGGTATCGGCATAGCTAAAATATTGGTGCATCCCCTCAATTTTATGAACAGAGCTGGCATTTACTTTTTCTTGAATTTCTTGTATTGGATTGATAATGTGTTTGAGCCTAAGTTTTTTATCAATATTGAAAATAAGATGTGTATTTGTTATTTTATTTTTACTGTTCACTTTGGCAATCGTATCTGGTCCGTTCAACTCAAGGAAAAACCAAATCTGTGAGGTATTGTATAAGTCAGTTGTACCTTTTACAGATAATTTAGGTAATTCAACAGTCTTCTGGTTGCATGCCAAAAGGGTAAGTAATAACAAAATTAAATAATAACTACGCATTGTATTTTTCGAATATTTTAATGCATTCAACAGCTTCTTTTACATCGTGTACACGCAAAATATTGGCACCATTTGTAAGTGCCAAAGTATTGGCTATGCTCGTAGCGTTTAAAGCTTCTTCCTGATTGATAGCTACTGTTTTATACAACATAGATTTACGCGACAAACCAGCCAGAATAGGTACTTCCAGGATTTTAAACACCGATAATTTCTTTAAAAGTAAGTAGTTCTGTTCTAGGGTTTTTCCAAAGCCAAAACCAACGTCTATAATCAAATCATTTAATTGCAATTCACGTAATTCGACAATTTTTTTCGAGAAGTATAGAATGATGTCCTGAATGATGTCTTCGTAATGCGTAAATTTTTGCATCGTTTGGGGAGATCCCGGCATATGCATCATAATATAAGGTACCTGCAATTCGGCAACAGTTTTAAACATCTTTTCATCCAGATTTCCGGCAGAAATATCATTCACCAAAGCGGCTCCGGCCTCAATTGCTTTTTTCGCGACAGATCCCCTAAAAGTATCGATAGAAATGATCGTTTCCGGAAAATGTTTTAACACTAAGTTTATACCAGATAACACTCGTTTCAACTCTTCTTCTTCTTCGATATGTTTGGCTCCGGGCCTTGAAGAATAACCGCCAATATCTATAAAAGTAGCACCTTCTAACAACATTGTTTCAACTTTTTCTAGAATAGATTTTTCGGAAGAATACTTTCCACCATCATAGAATGAATCTGGCGTTAAATTAAGAATTCCCATTACTCTGGGTTGAGAAAGATCGATTAGTTTTCCTTTACAATTGATGGTTGACATGGTTTCTTATTTCTGACTTGTGCTACGCTTGAAAATTTGATCGACGGGTTTTTGATTTGTTGGTAAAAATAGGGATTAAGATAGTTAATTACCTAAATTTTTATAAATTCGTTTTTTGAATTATTCCTCAATTTACGAGATCCCTTTATGGAAAAGACATCCCAACAGTACGATGCTGTGATTAATGAGTGCAGAGAATTATTTGTCAAAAAAATGAAAGACTATGGTAGTTCGTGGAGGATTCTTCGACTTCCTTCTTTAACGGATCAAATATTTATCAAAGCGCAGAGAATTAGACAATTACAAGAGTCTGGAATAAAAAAGGTAGAAGAAGATGAGGTGTCAGAATTTAAAGGAATTATCAATTATAGTTTGATGGCTTTGATTCAACTCAAAATTGGTGTTGTAGATCAACCCGATTTAGGTTTGGATGATTCTCTAACATTATATGATGAACAAGTAAAAATGACGAAAGCATTAATGGAAAATAAGAATCATGACTATGGTGAGGCTTGGCGAGAAATGCGCTTGAGTTCATTAACTGATCTGATCTTGCAAAAATTATTACGCGTAAAACAAATAGAAAATAACCAAGGAAAAACAATTGCATCTGAGGGCATTGATGCGAATTACCAAGATATGGTAAATTACGCTGTTTTTGCTTTGATATTATTGTCAGAAAATAAATCCTAGATCCCATCATGTTAAACATTCTCACACAAATTATTAGGATACTAGTTGGGATAACTTTTGTTTTTTCAGGTTTTGTTAAGTTAGTAGATCCTATAGGTTCGGCGTATAAGTTTCAGGATTATTTTGCAGAAAATGTATTGAATCTCGAATTCTTGCTTCCTTATACATTACCCTTGGCCGTTTTGTTAATTCTTGCAGAGTTAATGCTCGGCGTAATGTTATTGTTAGGTGTGGCTCCCAAATTTACCGTCTGGAGCTTATTTGCCCTTACCCTTATCTTTTTATTTTTAACATGGTATTCTGCCTATTTTGATAAAGTAACAGATTGTGGTTGTTTCGGAGATGCCGTAACCCTAACACCCTGGGAAACTTTTTATAAGAATGTTATACTCATTATACTTATTATCTACCTTATTTTTAGGTTGTTTGAAATTCAATCTGTCTTAAGTCCGGCATTTGTGAACGGAATGGCCGTAGTAATTTTGTTCATTTGTATGTGGATCATATTTCATGTGTTAAGACACTTGCCTATGATCGATTTCAGACCTTATGCCATTGGAAATAGTATTGTAGAAGGGATGGCTATTCCTGAAGGAGCACCAGAGGCGGTATATGAAGATACCTGGATGTACGAAGTGAATGGTGAGGTAAAGGAATATACTTCAGAAGATAAACCATGGAATATTGAAGGCGCTACCTTCGTTGATAGAAAGACAAAATTAATTAGTGAAGGTTATGTACCTCCCATACATGATTTCACCATGCAAAAGGAAGGCGTAGATATTGCTGAGGATTTATTGAAAGAGGAAAAATTGCTTCTTGTTGTGATGTATAACTTAGACAAGTCTAAAAAAAGGGGACTAAAGAAAGTAAAGGAATTTACCGATAAGGCCATGGAAAAAGGCTATGTAGTTTATGGATTTTCTGCTTCTACCGAAGAAGATTTTAATAAATTGAAAGAAACCTATCATTGGGATTTTGACTTGCTTTTTTGCGACGAAACAACTTTGAAAACAATCATACGCGCTAACCCGGGTATTGTAGAACTAAATAAGGGTACAGTGATTGGTAAGTGGAATTTTAGAGATTTTAACGAAATAAAATTAAGATAGATGAAGGCTGCTCTTCTCGTTTTTTTGGGTGGAGGCTTGGGAAGTGTTTTTCGCTATTTTCTCGGTCTGAAACTTAATAATCTCGAAAGTGGTATTCCATATGGCACTTTTTTAGCAAATATATTAGGCAGTTTAATGATTGGTATTTTTTTTGGCTATTTAACGAAATACGGTACATTAAATGAAAATCACACTTTATTTATAGCCACAGGGTTTTGTGGAGGATTTACAACTTTTTCCACATTTGCTTATGAAAACCATTTATTTTTTAAAGCAAACGATTATTTTACGATGCTACCTTATTTAATACTAACCTTTGCTGTGGGAATTTCAGCTGTATTCTTTGGCATTTATCTCGCCAAATTAATGTAACTATTTGTATTTTTTTACCCCGGCTTCTATATAAGTATTTAAATGGTTTTGTTTTGGTGGAATTGGACAAGAAAACTTACCATTGTAGGCGCAATAAGGATTGTAAGCTCTATTAAAATCAATAATTAATTCATCTCCTTTGGGCACTTTTAAGTCGATGTAACGCCCTCCTTGATAAGTTGTTTTTCCATTGGTTTCGTCGGTAAACGGAAGAAAAATATAATCTTTATCTACGGCAGAATTCATCAAATTTTCGTTTCGATAAATCTCTAAACTGTAGCTGTTCCCATGTAAGATAAAATGTGCTTTGGCAAATAAAACGTAAATAGGAAGTCTATCTGTTGTTGTTTGCATCTTAAAGGGTATAGCATCTTTAATTCTTTCAATTTTTGCCTTCACTACATAGGCTGTGTCAATTGGAAAAAAAGAGAGTTCGGTAAAGTTTGCTAGACCTTCTTTAGTAAGCGGACTCTCAGTTGGATTTTTAAATTCTTCGTTTAATTTTTTTTGAAATTTTTTTATCTCTTTGATGGTACTTTGTTGTGCTTGAATCGTATAAATACAAACAAAAAATAAAAATAAAAAAGCTTTCATATCAATGATTTTATCAAAGATAATAATTTATTGATCATCCAATCATTCCATCCTATCGTGACTAAATAACTGAACGTTTCTTTTCTATCTTTGCGAGATGTTTGACAAACTAATTACACCTTACAAAGGCTTCTCAAAAGAAGTTTGGTTCTTAGCACTAATCACATTTGTGAATAGGGCAGGAGCCATGGTAATACCATTTCTGTCTTTATACCTCACAAAGGATCTCGGCTTTTCTTTAAGCCAGGTTGGCTGGATCATGAGCTGCTTTGGTTTCGGATCATTGCTGGGAGTTTATTTAGGGGGTAAGCTGTCTGATCAAATAGGTTATTATAAAGTGATGTACAGCAGTTTATTATTGAGTGGTCTGGTATTCTTAATTCTCCAGTATTTTCAGAGTTTATTGGCGGTTTGTATCGGTTTTTTTGCACTATCCTTAGTCGCCGATGTTTTTCGACCTGCGCTTTGGGTTGCACTGAGTACACATAGTAGAGAAGAAAATAGAACTCGTTCGGTAACCTTGATCCGTCTGGCCATTAACTTGGGTTTTTCATTGGGTCCGGCACTGGGAGGTTTAATTATTGTGGCAATCGGGTACAAGGGATTGTTTTGGGCAGATGGATTGACTTGTATTATTGCAGGAGTCCTTTTGCTCAAATTGTTGAAACCAAAAAAAACAGCTCCAATAGAAGAGTTACCTCAACGTATAAATCAATCACCTTATCGCGACAAACCCTATCTTTTATTTTGGTTAGGGATGTTTTTGATCGGATTTTGTTTTATGCAATATTTTGCTACTGTACCCTTATACTTTCATGAGGAGTACAATCTTTCTGAAAAACAAATAGGATCTATATTGGCATTAAATGGCTTAATTATTTTTTTGATTGAAATGCCTATCATTCATCACCTGGTCGTTAAAAAAACAGATATGATGAACATGACGATTCTCGGAACTTTGCTTTTACTACTGAGTTTTTTAGTGATGAATTTTCCTTTTTGGATAGGAATTCCTGTTTTGGGGATAGTTTTGATGACCTTAGGAGAAATCTTAAACTTTCCATTTTCCAACACATATGCCTTACAGAGAGCACAAAGAGGAAACAAAGGCGCATACATGGCGCTTTACAGCATGAGTTTTTCTGTTGCTCATATTTTAGGTCCGAATATAGGCATGCAATTGACAGAAAAGTTTGAGTTTAGAACAACATGGATGGTGATGGCAGGACTGTTATTCATCGCCATGGTTCTATTTTTAATAGTCAAAAGACTCGATCAGTTGGCTTTGAAAAATTAGCAGGTACAATTTTCACAGGTACAATTTGAACAAGTGCAATCTCGACAATTTCCATTTTTACAGGCTTCACAAGTACATTCGCATTGTTTCATAATCATCAATTTTAAAGCATAAAGTTAATGATTATTTCTTAGCTGTCAATTTAGCCAGATAATCATAATGTTTGCCTTTTTTTAGCATCGTACAGGAAAGCCCTGCCTTACGGGCATGCTCTTGTAAAGTATCAAAATCTACATACAGCCAATCAAAAGGTCTTCCTTGTTCTAATTTGTAAAACATTTCAAATTCGACCTCACCGTAGTAATGATTGCTTTTTTCGAGGAAATAATTTTCATTTTCAACCATGTATTTTAAATCGGATGAATCTGTAATGATCTGCCCATTTTCTTTGAGCAATGATTTCAAATGAATGAGAAAGTTGGTGAGTTTTGATATTTTACCGCAAATCCCAATGCCATTCATCAAAGCATAAATGGTGTCGTATTTTACTTTTTTTAATGAATAAATATCGCATTGATCAGCCTTTTTTATGCCGCGTAATTTGCATACTTCTATAGCACCTTTAGATGTATCAATGGCATGTACATCAAAACCTTTTTGTTGTAGGTAAAGCGAATGAATCCCGGCTCCACAGCCAATATCAAGAATTTTTCCCTTGGCAAAAGACAAAGCGGTTTGCTCTAAAAGAGGCATTTGGTCAAAGCTTCGAAATAAATGTGCCAGGGGCAATACATCTTCTCCGGAAATAGATGAATAGGTAATGATATCTTCTTTGTGCCGTCCTCTATAAAAATCTAGCATGGCCGAACCCATGATGTCAGGACTATTCTTTTTTGTCAAGACTATTCATTTAAAACATTAAATCTAATTGAGCTCGATGTAAAAACAGTGTGTGTCTGGTTCACAAAATCATTTTCATCTGCCTGAAAAATATTCTCTACAAACGTTTGCGGATTGAGATCGATAAGGGGAAACCAAGTACTTTGCACTTGAATTTGAAGCTTATGCCCTTTTTTAAAAGTATGATATACGTCTTGGAGCTTGATGTGCACTTCTGTGGTCTGATTTGGAACAAAAGGTTTTGGCTGAGAAAAACTATCTCTAAATTTACCCCTCATTACCTCACTGCGCACCATTAAATGATAATTACTCATTTTTAAATGGTCTTGCATTCCTTCATAATCTTCTGCGTCTGGTGGGTGGACATCAATTATTTTTACGACCCAATCAGCATCTGTACCTGTAGTAGCTACATTTAGATCTGCTGTTATATCACCGATAATGGTAAAGTCATCCGACAATACATCGGTCTCATAAATCAGAACATCAGGTCTTCTCGCAGCAAATCTTTGATCATCCGTCATATATTTTCTGGGTGTAAATACGGTTTTTATGTCTTCTGAATAAGGGACAGGTTTTGTGAGATCACTGTAAAATTTAACTTCTTTTAACGCAGGCTTATTTTCTGATAATTCATTCTTTTCATTTAAATAAAAACGCTTTTCAGAAATATTTGTGGGAGGCCAGGAGGTAAAATTACGCCAAACTTTCTTCCCGGAATCAAATACATATGCCTCGGGAAGACCGGTTTCCTTTGAACCCGTGCCTTTCAAAAAATGATCAAAAAATTTAGCTTCTATATGCTTTTGAAAATTCAATGAGATAGAATCGCCAAAATAATAATTACCTACTTTATTGTCGACATTAGTTCTAGACCAACCCCCATGATCCCAGGGGCCAAAAACCAATGTATTATAATTATCTGGGTTATTTGCCTCTATGGTTTTATATGTTTCAAGAGGTCCGTAAAGATCTTCAGCATCGAACAAACCTCCAACCACCATTGTAGCTACGTGTGGTTTGATATTCTTTAAATGTTGAATTATACCCTTGCTCTGCCAAAGGCTATCGTAATTTGGATGTTCTGTGAGTTCTTTCCAAAAAATATCATCTATTTTTTCTTTCCCTTGAATAGCAGCTTGATCTGGTGTTTCATATTGAAAAAAGTGGTTTAAATTTTTTAAAGGACCGGCATCTAAAAAGAATTGATATTGGTCTTTGGTCTTTAGATCGGGCATACTGTACCATGCGGAATCTGTTGGCGTGTCTTTGATCGTACCAAAAAGTGATGTCGCTCTAAAATAACTCAACAAATACGCTCCATTATGGTGAAAATCATCAAAAAAGAAATCTCCAATACAAGCCTGTGGAGAAGCGGCAACCAATGCGGGGTGGGCATCCAAGGTGGCATATGTCGAATAAAATCCGGGATAAGAAATACCCCAAATCCCCACTTTACCATTGTTATTTTTCACATTCTTCACCAACCAATCAATGGTGTCATAGGTGTCGCTGCTCTCATCTATGTCTTTTTCACTTTTTTTGTTAGGAATATAGGCTCTCATATTGTCATAAATACCTTCACTCATCCATCTACCCCTTACATCTTGATATACAACAATGTAGCCATCTTTCATCAAATGCTCATTGGGCCCGATTTTATCTTTAAACTGATCCAATCCATAGGGCTTACAGCTATAAGGTGTTCTTTGCATTAAAATGGGATAAGTTTTTGTTTTGTCTTTAGGGGAATAAATGGAAGTAAATAGTTTAACCCCGTCCCGCATGGTAATAGTTACTTCCTTTTTTGTGTAGTTTTCTTGAACAAAATTTATAGTTTCTGTGGCTGATTTTTTTTCGGTTTTCGTACAATTGACAAAGAACAATGAAAGAAAAACAAGGAGAATTGAAAGTACTTTTCTAAGCATAAATAATGGTTTTATATTTGGGATAATTTATTTAACCTACTCACCAATTTCGCCTAACTGATAACCCTCAACATAAGCAATTTTTATATTGTTTTCATGAAAGACCCTTTTCACGGTTGCATAGGTTTCGCGAACAGTTTCCCAATAATTATCGGGTTCAGCATAGGGCCTGATGGCAATCATGACATTGTGTGTATCGAAATTTTCAATTTCTATGAGGGGTTCAGGGTCTTTTAAGACGGTCGGAATTTCTTTTATCGCCTCCAATAAAAGCTCCTTAACTCTCGGAAAACTTTCTGTATATGGAATGGGAATGGTAACAGCTACTCTTCTTGTACCTATTTCAGAATAGTTTGTAAGTATCGAATCAGTAACTTTTGAATTAGGCACAATGAGTGTATTGAAATCACGTGTGATAATTTTTGTATTAAAGATGCCAATTTCATCTACCCTGCCAAAATTATCTTCAATTTTTATCCAGTCGTTCACTTTGTATGGCTTAAATGATAGTACCAAAATTCCTGAAGCGAAATTTCCTAAACTGCCTTGCAAGGCCATACCTATGGCAAATCCTGCCGCAGCCAAAATGGCAATAAAACCAGTTAGATCTGCTCCAATGATAGCTGCTACGATAAACAATAAACCAATTTTGAGTAGAACATTCAGAACCGAAACAATGAACGGAGAGATGGTTGGAGAAAAATCTGCTTTTTCGAGAACTAATCTCAACATCTCTGTTAATTTGGCAATGATTTTAAGGCCAATCCAAATGATAATTCCTGCCAGAACCAGTTTAGGTATAAAAAAAATGAGTTTTTCTATGGCGATATTCAGGAATTCATAAAGTTTGTCCATCGTGAGAAATTGGTTTAGTTGATCTTTCAAATGTAATATATTACACAAAAATTTTACATATTTCTTCTGTATTGACCTCCAACTTCAAAAAGAGCATGGGTTATTTGGCCCAATGTACAATATTTGGTAGTTTCCATTAATTCTTCAAATAAATTGTGATTATTAACGGCACTTTTCTGGAGTTTTTCAATTTGAATTTGAGTAATTTCTTCTCTAAATTTTTTAAGATTTCCAACTGTTTTAATTTGTTGTTCTTTTTCTATTTCAGTTGCGCGAATCACCTCCTGTGGTAATATGGTAGGTGAACCTTTACTGCTCAAAAAAGTATTTACACCGATGATCGGATAATCACCTGAATGTTTAAGTTCTTCGTAATACAAGCTTTCCTCTTGAATTTTTGAACGCTGATACATGGTCTCCATAGCCCCTAAAACACCGCCTCTTTCTGTAATTCTATCAAACTCGGCATATACCGCCTCTTCAACCAAATCGGTCAATTCTTCAATGATAAAAGCACCTTGTAAAGGATTTTCATTTTTTGCCAAGCCCAATTCGTTATTAATAATCAGTTGTATCGCCATGGCTCTGCGCACCGACTCCTCTGTAGGAGTTGTTATGGCCTCATCGTAGGCATTGGTATGTAAAGAGTTGCAATTGTCATAAATAGCATAAAGGGCTTGTAAGGTAGTTCTGATGTCATTAAAATCAATCTCTTGCGCGTGTAAACTTCTCCCGGAAGTTTGGATATGGTATTTGAGCATTTGAGCTCTTTCGTTGGCTCCATATTTTAGTTTCATCGCTTTTGCCCATAATTTACGCGCAACTCTGCCAATCACAGCATACTCCGGATCTACACCGTTAGAGAAAAAGAATGAAAGGTTTGGGCCGAATTTGTTGATATCCATGCCCCGACTCAAATAATACTCCACATAGGTAAATCCGTTTGAAAGAGTAAAAGCGAGTTGTGAAATGGGATTGGCTCCTGCTTCCGCAATGTGATAACCTGAGATTGAGACAGAATAAAAATTGCGGATATTATTTTCGATAAAATAAGCTTGTACATCGCCCATAATTTTTAGGGCAAATTCGGTAGAGAAGATACAGGTGTTCTGTGCTTGATCCTCTTTTAAAATATCTGCTTGAACAGTTCCTCTTACTTTAGAAATTGTTTCCGCTTTGATTTTTTCATAAATAGGTTGAGGTAAAACTTGATCTCCGGTTGTGCCCAATAAAAATAGTCCCAATCCACTATTTCCAGGTGGTAACTCTCCTTGATAAACAGGTCTTTCTATCCCTTTTTTATGGTATGCTTGAAAGATTTTTTTCTCGATTTCTGTTTCTAGTCCTTGAGCAAAAATATATTTTTCACAGGCTTGATCAATGGCTGTATTCAGGAAAAAACCTAATAACATAGGTGCCGGACCATTGATCGTCATTGAGACCGATGTCAATGGATCACTAAGGTCAAAGCCTGAATACAACTTCTTCATGTCGTCTAAACAGCAAATCGACACACCCGAATTGCCGATTTTCCCGTAAATATCAGGTCTTCGATCAGGGTCATTTCCGTATAAGGTCACACTGTCAAAAGCAGTTGATAACCTCTTTGCTTTAGAATCTTTGCTTACATAATGAAATCTGCGATTGGTTCTTTCTGGTCCACCCTCACCGGCAAACATTCTGGTTGGGTCTTCTTCCGTTCTTTTAAAGGGATAAATTCCTGCGGTAAAGGGGAATTTTCCGGGAAAATTTTCTTGCTGAATCCAAGATAAAATATCTCCCCAAGCTTTAAACCTGGGCACCGAAATTTTAGGGATTTCTATATGTGATAAAGAGGTGGTATGCGTTTTAACTTCAATTTTTTTATCTCTCACCTGAAACGAAAAAACCTTATCGAGGTATCGTTTTTTCTCTTTTTCGAAATTGTAAATTTCTTTCCAATAAGTCTGATTTAATTCGAATTTTAATTTCTGAAAAGTATCATAAAGAACGGTGCAAATCTGTTCAGTTTGACTTTCTTTAATACCTTTTAAAAATTCTTTGTCCAATCCATGTTCATTCAAAGAAATTTCAGAGCCTGTAAAGGTTTGTAGTGTTTGATGGATGCCAAATAACTGATCGGCGATTTTGCTTTGCAATTTTACTTGTTTGTCATAGTTTCGATTGTTTTCTACAATCTCTGACAAATATCGCGTTCTATTAGGTGGAATTATATACTGCTTTTCGCTACTGTCTTCGGTAGTTTTAAGATGAGTATGAAATGCTTTCCCTGTCTTGGCTTCAATCTTTTTTAAAATTTCTACATAGAGATTTTGCGTTCCAGGATCGTTAAATTGTGAAGCAATGGTACCAAAGACTGGCATGTGATCAAAACTTGTTGTCCAAAGCAAGTGATTTCTTTGGTATTGTTTTTTAACATCTCTCAAGGCATCCAATGCACCGCGCTTGTCGAATTTATTTAAAGCGATCACATCTGCATAATCGATCATATCAATTTTTTCGAGCTGGGTTGCGGCACCATATTCCGGTGTCATCACATATAAAGCAACATCAGCAAAATCTAATATTTCGGTATCCGATTGACCTATACCACTAGACTCCAATAAGATTAAATCGAAATTTGCGGCTTTAAGTACATCCAATCCTTCACTTACATTCTTTGATAATGCTAAATTGGATTGACGTGTGGCCATTGAACGCATATAAACCCTGGAATTATTTATGGCATTCATTCTTATTCTGTCTCCTAATAAAGCTCCTCCAGTTTTCCTTTTGGTTGGGTCTACAGAAAGTATAGCGATATGTTTGTCTGGAAAATCATTCAGAAATCTTCTCACTAATTCATCTACCAAGGAAGATTTGCCAGCCCCACCCGTTCCTGTTATTCCTAAAATGGGCGTATCTTTCTTCTTAAATTGAACCTCTGCAGTTTTATATTTTTGAGGATAGTTTTCAGCTAAAGTGATGAGTCTGGCAATGGTCCCTGAAGGATTGTCTCGTAGTGAATTTTCTAAAGACGAATTTATTTGCAAACTGTCCAAAGTAAAATCTGATTGTTTTACTAGATCGTTGATCATTCCTTGAAGTCCCATGACTCTGCCGTCATCTGGCGAATAGATTCGACAGATGCCATAATCCATCAATTCTTTTATTTCATGAGGTAAAATTACACCACCCCCACCACCAAAAATCTTTATCTGCGATGCTTCTTTTTCTTGTAGAAGGTCGTACATATATTTGAAATATTCCATGTGTCCCCCTTGATAGGATGTCATGGCAATGGCATTTGCATCTTCTTGTATCGCCGTATTCACCACTTCCTCTACACTCCTGTCGTGCCCCAAATGAATCACTTCAACCCCTGTGGCTTGAATTATTCTGCGCATGACATTAATTGCGGCGTCATGACCATCAAAAAGGGAAGCAGCAGTAACAATTCTAATTTTATGCTTGGGCTGGTAGGGCTTCATTGTATTCATACTTGAAAATTTAAAAGTGCAATTTACTCAAAATTTGACCATCCTAAAGCTCCTAAAATTAGTCGCAGGTTGATAATAATGTAAAAAAATGTTAAAAAAAAGCAGAAGTTTAGATGTTTTTCCAGAAAGCAGGCGTAAAAATTATTAGAACTGTAAAAAGCTCTAACCTTCCTAATAGCATTAAAAAGGAAGACCACCATTTGCCTGCAGGAGGCAGACTATCGTAATTGTTTACCGGACTCAAATCTCCAAAAGCTGGACCAACGTTACCCAAGGACGATGCTGCCGCTCCTAAGGAAGTAATAAAATCTATGCCCATGGCGCTAAAAACTAAGGAACCAAAGACAAATACCACTAAATATAAAATGAAAAAAGCCATGATGTTAAATACAATGCCTCGTGTTACAGGTTTGTCGTTATAGCGAACAGGTATAATTGCATTGGGGTGTATGGTTCTTTTGAATTCTAAAAATCCATTTTTAATCATGATGATATGGCGTACAATTTTAACACCACCGGCAGTTGATCCCGCCGAAGCTCCGGAGAACATCATCACGAAAAACATGACAGTTAAAAATGGTGACCAAATGGTGAAATCAGCTGAAACAAATCCGGTGGTAGTAATCACAGCGAGCACTTGAAAAAGTGCATGTCGGAAAGAACTTTCCAATTCGCCATAAATCATAGGATGCGCTATCAACTGAATATCGGTTGGTAATTTTGAAACATTTGCAAAGTTATAAATGACATAAGTGGAAATCGCCGTTAGCATGAATACCCCGATTAAATAAACCTTAAATTCTTCATCTTGAAAGGCTTTTTTGAACTTTCCTTTTGCGATATAATAACTCAAGACAAAATTTGTACCCGCTATAAACATGAATACGATAATAATATACTGAATCAATGGTTGATCGTTCCAATAGGCAATACTCGCATTTTTAGTAGAAAAACCACCTGTGGAAAGGGTACTCATGGCATGATTAATCGCATCGAAAAAATTCATACCTGCCAGTTTCAGCAAAAATGTTTCAATAAGTGTTAAGCTGAAATACAATACCCATAAACGTTTTGCTGTATCGGTAATCCTGGGATGTAATTTATCTGTAGAAGGTCCCGGGGCTTCCGCGGCGAACATTTGCATACCTCCAATGCCCAGCAATGGCAAAATAGCGATGGCCATAACGATAATTCCCATACCTCCAATCCAATGCGTTGTGCTGCGCCATAATAACAAACCTTTTGGCAGAGATTCAATATCATTTAATATACTTGCACCTGTGGTTGTATATCCCGACATCGTCTCAAAGAAAGCATCGGTAAAACTGGGAATATTTTCTGTAATATAGTATGGAAGAGCTCCTGAAAAAGACATCACAATCCAACCCAAAGCAACAACCAAATACCCTTCCCTTTTTTTGATTTCTTTCTTAAAACCTTTGGTGGCAAATTGAGAAATTCCTCCAATGGCAATAGATAGTAAACCGGAAATCAAGATTCCTCTGGTGGCAGCTTCGTGATTTACGAAACTAACCAAGGCAGAAATAAGCATAAAACCACCATTAAAAATGAGTAAAAAACCCATCATTTGAATGATGATTTTTATATTGAGTTTTCTAATTATTCGTTGCACTTAATTAAAGAATTTTTCTACTTTCGGAACTACTGTAGGTAAACAACAAACGACTACTTTATCATCTTTTTGAATTTGAAATCCTCCTAAAGGAATAAGTCCTTTTTTATTTCTAACTACACCACCTATAATGGCATCTCTCGGAAAACTCAGATCTCGAATGATAGACCGAGTAATTTTTGAGTCCTCATGTACATTAAATTCTAAAATTTCTGCTTCAACATTATTTAACATGGTCATTTCTAAGACTTCTCCTTTCCTGATATATCTAAAAATGCTATTTGCGGCGAGAATTTTTTTATTGATGAGTGTATCTATACCTATATTTTTTGACAATTTAAAAAAGTCGATATTTTCTACGAGGGCTATGGTTCTTTTAACTCCTTTAGATTTGGCTACAAGACAGGCCATAATATTCGTTTCAGATCTTCCGGTAACGGCTATAAAAGCATCCATTTCATCAACATTTTCTTCCGTCAATAAATCAACATCACGCCCGTCTCCGTAAATCACAAGTGTATCAGGTAATTTTTCTGCCAAACCAATGGCCTTCGATTTATCTCTTTCAATCAGTTTAACGTTGAAATCATTTTCTGCCAGATCAACGGCAGTAATATATCCAATTCCGCTTCCACCGAGAATCATTACATCTTTGATCTCTTCGTTAAAAATACCCGATATTTTTTGGATTTGCTCAACCCCTTCTGGTGTTGTGATAAAATATAAAATATCTTCACGATTAAATACGCTATCTCCTCTTGGAATAATTGTTTCTTGAGAATCTTTGTGCTTAATGGCCACCGGCATAAAATTTATTTCGCCAAACATATCAGCAGCCTCTTTTACCGTTTTCCCTTCAATCGGCGCTGTTTTCGCGATTTTCATCCCAAGCATGATCAAGGCACCGTTTTCAAATTCGTGCGAATCTTGAAAGGCTGTATTATCAATCAAACCTTGGATTTCATGCGCGGCTAATTCCTCTGTAGAAATAAGTTCATCTATACCCAATGCGGCAAAATCGATTTCTTCTTTATTACTGATTAATTCGGGATCAGAAATACGGGCAATCGTTTTCTTAGCACCTAATTGTTTGGCAATGACACAAATGGCAATGTTGGTGGTTTCAGAAGATGTTACTGCAATAAGCAAATCGGCATTCCTGATGTCAGCATTTTTTAAACAAGATACAGAAGTGGCATTATCTTGAATTGTTTTGATATCGAGTCTAGTGTCGGAGTAAATCAGACGTTCTTTGTTTTCGTCGATCAAAGTGATCTCGTGCGATTCGTAAGAAAGAAGTTTGGCAAGATGGTATCCCACTTCACCTGCTCCGGCAATAATAATTTTCATGAAATTTGAAAACTCAAAGATTATATCGTACAAATGTATACTTTTTCCTTTATATCTTTATCATAAAAAAAGTATGATCCTCTCAAACAAATCTTTAGGTATTAAAGAATGGAAGGCCGATGATAAACCTCGGGAAAAATTAATGAGTAAAGGAAAAGAGGCCTTGAGCGATGCAGAATTGCTTGCCATATTAATTGGATCAGGTAACAGAGAGGAAAATGCCGTATCACTTTGTCAGCGAATTTTAGGAAGTGTAAACCACAATTTGCTCGAATTAGGAAAATTGGGTATTTCTGATCTGATGAAGTTCAAAGGGATAGGGGAAGCAAAAGCACTTAGTATCATTACGGCTTTAGAATTGGGAAGGAGAAGAAGACTTGAAGATGCTTTGGTAAAAGCGAATATTTCTTCGAGCAAAGACGTTTTTGAGTTGATGCAACCTATCATTGGAGAATTAGAATTAGAAGAATTTTGGATAGTTTTTTTGAATAATTCGAACAAAGTTCTCTCAAAACAGAAAATAAGTTCTGGAGGAATTACGGGAACCGTGGTGGATGTTCGTCTTGTGTTTAAAATGGCGTTAGAGCTTTTTTCTACTGCTATTATTTTATGTCATAACCACCCTTCAGGGGGATTAAAACCTAGTCAAGCAGATATAAATCTTACACAAAAAATAACAGAAGCAGGCAAGGTTCTGGATATAAAGGTATTAGATCATCTAATCATTTCAGGTAATCATTTTTATAGTTTTGCCGATGAAGGAAGAATATGAGCCAAGAGACTAAAGTGTAGACCAAAGTTGAAATAAACCGTACATTTGAGCGAAAGAAATTACCCTATGTTGCTTGTATATACACATAAAATTACACCCAGACTTACTTATATTTTCAAGCATATTTTTACCAGAATTTTAAATGTTCAAGTAAATTTTACCTTAAAAATTGAAGATTTTATAGCGCATGAAGGACTTAAAATGTCTTATGGACGACAACAATTAGGGAATGAGTTTTTTGTCCGTTCGACAGATCTTTTGTTTGATCAAGGAATTGATTATTGGGATCCACAAATAACAGAATGGGAGGAGATCCCTATTTTCTTTCAGGTGTCAGCACCTTCTATGATGCCTTTTGATATATTTTCAGCGAGTTTTTATTTATTGAGTAGGTATGAAGAGTATTTACCGCATGTAAAAGATGAGTTCGAGCGTTTTCCGGCATCAGAAAGTTTTGCTTACCAGCAAAAATTTTTACACAAACCCATTATTGATATTTGGTCATATAAACTAAGGGATCTATTACAGAAAAGGTTTCCTGATTTTGTTTTTGAGAAAAGAGAATTTAAACTTATTTCCACTATTGATGTAGATATGGCCTATTGCTATAGACATAAAGGTTTTATTAGAAATTTGGGAGGCCTTTTAAAGGATTTGGCCCAATTGCAGTTTCAAAAAATAGTTGAGAGATTATTAATTGTCTTTAATTTGAGAAAAGATCCCTATGATATTTACGAAGATCTAATTGAACTGCATAAAAAGTATGACATTGAACTAATATTTTTCTTTTTACTGAGCAATTACACCTCATTCGATAAAAATATTTCTGTGAATAACAGCCGGTTTAAACTATTGATAAAAGATCTGGCGGATTATGTTTCTATTGGTTTGCATCCCTCTTATTTTTCTATGAAAGATGAACAAAAAATAAAAGAAGAAAAGAAACGCTTAGACAATATTTTGAACTATCCTGTAAAAAAATCACGACATCATTATTTGCGTATCGAGTTGCCGGAAACGTATCAATATTTATTGGATTTAGAGATAAATGAAGATTACACCATGGGTTTTGCAAAGCATTATGGTTTTAGGGCGGGAACTTGTACGCCATTTTATTTTTATGATTTGGACTTTGAAATTCAGACTCCGTTGAAAATTTTCCCATTTGCAGTGATGGATGGTACACTCAAGGATTATTTAAATTACACTACAAAAAGATCTTTTGACACGATGAGTAAGTTATTGGATGAAGTCAAAAAAGTTGATGGAACAATGATTACTATTTTTCACAACGAATCGCTGAGTGGAACAGGTAGGTGGAAAGGTTGGAACAAAAAGTTTGAAGAGTTTTTAGCGAAAGCGAATGGGGAGAAAGAATGAGGAAATACAAATCAATTTTGTTGCCAGAAATGAGTTAGATACGGTAAAATATGATGCTTGTATTTTTGACGCTCAAAATTCGCTGATTTATGGTTTTAGCTGGTACCTGGATGTGGTCTGTGAAGAATGGGGCTGTTTGGTTTTAAATAATTATGAAGCGGTTTTGCCTTTACCACTGCACAAGAAATTTGGCATCACCTATGTTTTTTTACCTCCCTGGGTGCAACAATTGGGTATTTTTTATCGAAATTCAATTACTCATAAAATCTTTCAAATTTTTGTAAAACAATTAACTGGACACTTTCTTTTTGTCGATGTATTTTTCAATGCACAGAACAAATTTATATTAGAAGATTCTATTCAAAGAAAGAATTTTATCAAGTTTATAAATAAGGATGAGTACTTTATAAGGAGTTATTCAAAAGGTAGAAAAAGTGCAGTAAATCAGGGTGCAAAAAATGGTCTTAATTGCACTAAGATGGAAGAATGTAAAGACTTAATTGAACTTCATCAAAAATATTACCATAAAGATCAGTTGCGATCTGAACTTGATTTGAGAAAATTGAGAAAATTAGTTGAGGTTTTGAAAAAAAAACAAATGGTTGATCAATGGGGAGTTTTTGACGAGAATAGTCATCTATTGGGAGGAGCAATATTTATCAAACACCAAAATCGTGTAACCTACTTGTTTTCAGTTCAAAGTGTGGAGGGAAGAGAAAAGCAAGCGCTATCTTTTCTCATAGATTTTGCATTGCATTTTTACAGTCGGCAATTTGAAATTTTTGACTTTGAAGGTTCGATGAACCAAAATATCGCCACATTTTTTAAGAGTTTTGGGGTAGAAGAGGAGATCTATTTTCATTACCAATCTTCACTTACCCGACTTTTTCAAAAAATAGTAAACGCAAAACATAGAAAGTAAGGAGCTTATCCACATGGTAAGGCATGATGTAATTGCCGCACCCAAAATTCCTTGTGTAGGAATAAAATACAGATTTAATAAAAGGTTGATGACTACTGAAAAACTGGCAATCCAAAAATTAATTCGCGCTTTGCCAAAGGCTGAAAGTAAATTTCCAAATAAAATTCTCAACAATATGACTGCGGTTACGCCAAAAAGCAGGAACAGATAAACTTTTTTATAAGGAAGAAAATCTCGCCCTAAAAACTTCAAAATATCCTCAATAAAAATAAAATGAATCGTCCAGATTCCTAATAGGATTATAATTAATAATGAAATATATTGCTTGATGTACTGAGAAATATACCGACTATTTTTTATATGAGTGGTTAATGAAACAAAATCTGTCATCAAAAAAGCATTTGGCAACAACACCAAACTAAGAGGAATGAGGCTTAAATACTTGTAGAATGTTACCTGAGCTGGATCTTTCAATAAATAACCAATCAAGAATATATCGGCTATAGCGAGTAGTTGAGTGACTGAATTTGATAGTCCTGTAAAGACGCTATATTTCCAAAAATCGATTCCTAATAATTTATTTCCTGAAGTGGAAGTTTGAATTATGTTTTTAGGAAAATAGACCAAGGTAGCCAACATGGGTGTTAGGACGAGCGTGCTTAGATAACCCCAAATCCCGAAAAAATAACAGGTGATAAAAACAGCTGGAAGTAAAATGAGGGCATTAGTTATTTCGATTTTTGCATAGATCTCGTTTTTTCCGATAATTCGGTAATATGTTTTTATGGCTTCTAAAAAAAACAAAGTGAGAATGAGGAATGAAAGGCCCAGAAGATAAAACTGGGACCCTGGCATTTTTATGGTTAAAAAACGACTCATTACGATGATGCTACCCATTAATATCGTGGAAAATATGAATCCCTTTATTAGAACCTCACGTAACAGATTTTGTCGAGAATCACTAGTTTCTTGAAATGAACCAAATCGCAACAAGCCATGTGTTGCACCAAGTCCCGATATGGGTACAAAAAACAAGATGATATTCAAGGCAAAAAGTAGATAGCCCAAATCGTCTTGAGGTAACAGTTTTAAGGCTATCCAGGAACTAAAAAAGATAAATAATTTACCAATGATCATAGATGAGAAAACCCATCCACCTTTACGTGATAAAAAGTTTTTGATATAGGTTTTTATGCTATCCATTTTTCACTAAGTTCAAATAGACTTCGGTAAACTTACTTGCGATTACCTCCTTAGAAAAATATTTTTTAGCATAGGAATGCATGATTTGTTTGTTTGTAGCACCTTTATTAATTTGGGCTTTAATCGCATTAAACAGTTCGATTTCATTATTCGCCTCTACCAAAATACCAAAATCAGCAGGAAAAAATTCGCAAATTCCACCCACTTTAGTGCTCACAACCGGTAATCCGCAGGCAAATGACTCGAGGATGACACAGGGTAAATTTTCATAGTTACTAAATAAAAGTAAAAGATCAGACTGCTGCATAAACTCGGCTACCTTGTTATGATCGACCTGAGGAATAAAGGTAATATGGTGTTGCAGGCCTAATTCATCCACTTTTATATAAAATTCGTTGCCTTCACCGCCCAACATGGTAAGATGAAAATTTATATTATCTGATAGAAGTTTTTGCGCCACATTGAGAATACCACTAATATTTTTATGAGCATCATTTAAACTAGAGACATGTAAAATCTGAAAAACAGTATTTTGATGATTTCGGGGTGTAAATACAGCTGTATCAACTACATTTGGGATAGTATAGAATTTGTTTTGAACACCCAGTTTTCTCATACCCTGAGCCAGATGCTCAGAGACAGTGAGAATTCCATCGGCGTAATTACCCACTAATTTTAATGATAATTTTTCAATGCCACATATTTTAATCAGGTTTGGATAGGCATATCCTGTAAAATGCTCCATTAATAGTAAAGGTTTTTTTCTAAATGCTTTCGTGATTAAAGCAAAAATGCCAATAGGGTGAATCCGGTTGACCTGAATCAAATCATAAGGAGCTAATCTATTCAATTGCTCAACATAAGCCTTATAAAACAGTAGAATTTTCTGTAATAAAAATTTTGTTTCTGGAAGATAGACAATGATGGTTCTCACATGGTTTAAAATTTCCTCAGAAACATATTTTTTACCTAGATTTTTATCTGTTACAAAATGAAGACTTGTTACTTCATGTTTTAAAGCCACTGCATTGGCATGGCGTTGAATAAAATCTCCGTTATATGGAAATATTTTTGAGGGAAACCAACTGTTTAAGAATAATATGTGTAGTTTTTTTTTCTTCAAAATCTAAGTCCTACTTTAGTGCACCAAAGTAAGACACTTTTTGATAAATAAGAACCGATGAAAATAAAACATATATTTTTTGATTTAGATCATACGCTTTGGGATTTCGAAAAAAATTCAAGATTGACTTTTGAAAAGGTATTTCAAAAACACGCGATAGGGGTAAAGGTTCATGATTTTAACGAGATTTACCATCCGATAAATGAAAGGTATTGGAAGCTTTATCGCGAAGAAAAAGTGTCTAAAGCTGAATTGAGGTATGGTCGATTAAAGGAAAGTTTTGACCTTTTGAGCTATGCTGTGTCTGATGAATTGATTGACATTTTAGCTGTTGATTACATAGAACATCTGGCGGATTTTAACCATGTTTTTGAGCATACCTATGAGGTTTTAGCTTATTTGGTAGAACGATACGAACTACACATCATTACAAATGGATTTAATGAAATCCAGTACAGAAAAATGGAAAGTTCTAAATTGACCCCTTTTTTTAAACAAGTAATTACGAGTGAACAGGTAGGTGTGAAAAAGCCAAACCCTAAAATATTTCATTATGCTTTAGAAATGGCTAAAGCAAAACCGGAAGAAAGCATGATGTTGGGTGACAATGCAGAAGCAGATATAGAAGGCGCAAAAATGGTAGGGATGCAAGCCATCCATTGCAGATTAAACGGAGAAAAGAATATCAATGGCAACATTTCTGTTAAAAGTTTGATCGAATTGAAGAAGTTCTTATAAATCAATCGGAATAAGTTTTAAAAATATTGTTTATTTTTAGATTTTAAAACTGCTAAAATCCCCTGATGCAGAAAAGTTTTTTATTTATTTCTTGCCTAATATTTTCATACTTTGTTTCTGCGCAAAACAATCAAATTCTGTATGGATTTGACGGATTACCTCAAACTTTAAATTTGAATCCCGGAGCTGAGGTTCAGATGGAAAAGCATTTTGGAATTCCTTTACTATCAAATATTTACTTTCAGGTTGGAGTTTCAAACAGCGATTTTAATTACAACGCCATCAATCAAGGACTGGAAGGTATAGATGGTAATTTGAGTAAACTTCGGAATATATTTAACCTAGGTTTAAGTAAAGATGATTTTTTTACCGGAAATGCGCAAATGGAATTGCTCAACTTGGGTTTTAGACTAAGAGATCCCGATTACTATTTGTCTTTTGGAATTACCACAGATTCAAAATTTTACGGAAAATATCCCAAAACAACCATGGAGATGTTTTTTTATGGAGACGATGTAAACCAAGATGGTTTGCCGGATGTTGGTGTGGGAAGAGATCTGAGTGAATTGCTCGTGATAGGTGAATTAGTGAATGTATTTTATGTAGGGATCAATAAGAAAGTAAGCGAAAACTTTACAGTGGGTGCAAAAATCAAATTTCTTTCAGGCGCGATGGATGTCGATTTTAGAAATGTGGAAGGCAACTATAGTTTAGGAGAAGATGCTTTTGGCGATTATGAGCATAGGCTAAACGGTATAAATGCCGTGTTTAATTCCTATGGAACAGTGGATGAGAATTATGCATTCGTAGGAGATGATCCGTCTAAAATAGTGCAGGATTTGTTTTTTCTTGGTGGAAATTATGGGGTAGGAATTGATTTGGGTTTATCCGGAAAATTTAGTGAGCATATGTTGTTTAGCGCTAGTTTGCTGGATTTGGATTATTTGAAATATTCTTCAGATGCCCAAAATTTTGAGGTGACTGAAGACTTTGAAATTTCAGATGAAGCATTTACTCCTCCTTTTGAAGGTGAGCCGAGTTATTGGCTTAACCTTTATGATAAATACTATGAGAGTGGACAACTTCCTCTCCAAAAATTGAATAAAAGTTACCAGGTATACAGATCACCAAAATTATATACAGAAATCAAGCGCAGAAATATACTTACCAATTATAGACGAAATGGCAACTCTGTTTTTAGAAATGTGCGATCCATTTACAATTTCGATCAATATGAATTGTACGAAGAATTTGGTATTCAGACTTTTACAGAGTTTCACCCGGCAAGTGTTCAATGGGGTGTAACCGGTTTTTATGCAAGATCTTTAAATGAGTATATATCGGCCAAAGCTACCTATACCCTAGATAGTTTTTCCTACACGAATTTTGGCTTGGGAATTTCGACCCATTTCAATACCTTTAACTTTTTTGTGACTGCAGACAATTTAATAGGACTCTTCAATTACAAAGAAAGTAACTATCAATCAGTTCAAGTAGGTTTAAATATGATCATAAATTAAAAACATGTCAAAAATTAAAATATTTCTAGTTTTTTTTATCTCCTATCTAAGTATGAACGCTCAGAGCGTTTTAGATGCTTACGAGTATATTATTGTACCAAGGACATTTGAAAGTTTAAAAGAAGAAGACAAATACCAAGTCAATTCTTTGGCTCAGTTTTTATTTGAAAAAGAAGGATTTAAAACTTTAAAAGAAGGGGAGGCGTTTCCCGGTGATCTTGCTCAAAACCCTTGTTCTGCCCTTCACTTGTCTATGTTAGACGATTCGAATTTATTTACAACGAAAGTTAAATTAAAGTTAGAAGACTGTCAACAACAGTTAGTTTTTGAATCAGGTGAGGGAAAAAGTAAGGAAAAGGACTATACAAAGAGTTATCATGAAGCTTTTCGCAATGCTTTTGAGTCTGTCCAAGAATTAGGTTATCAATATAATCCTACGCTTAAAAATACGCAATCTACTAGTTCTCAGCTTCCTGCTGTAGTGGCTGCGCCAACTGTTCTCGCTCAACCTGAGGAGGTATTGCAGCCCCAAGCCCCATTGCAACCTGAAGTAGTTGTGACGGCTATACCAGAGGAAGAAGAAAAAGTAGCGTCGTTTGCACATACCTATGCCAATGACAATGTCTCTTTTATGCTTATTCCTAAAAGTAATGGCTACCAGGCATATATCACAGAGAGTAAAGTTGATGGATTAAAACCTGGCGAGGTCATTGGAGATTTTCAACAAACTTCTTTACCTAATGTTTTTCGTGTGAATTGGAAAAATCCTGAGGGGAAAATGGAATCGACTACCGGTTATTTTGATGAGTCAGGTAAGTTGAAAATTGACGTGAACAAAAACGGAAATATCGAAACAGTTGTTTTTACCAAAAAATAATTCAATAACCATATTTATTTTTCCACAATTGTTTTAGAAAAGTTCTAAAACTGTTTTCGCGTGAATTATTTCCCGGTTCATAAAGTTTTGTGCCACTAATTTCATCCGGCAGGTATTCTTGTTCTGCAAAATTGTGCTCGTAATTATGGGCGTATTTATAATTTTTTCCGTAATCCAGGTCTTTCATTAATTTGGTAGGAGCGTTGCGCAGATGAAGTGGAACAGAAAGATCACCTGTTTTTCTCACCAATTCTTGGGCTTTTCCTATGGCCTCATAAGAGGCGTTACTTTTGGGTGAATTGGCCAAATAAATAGCGCATTGGCTCAAGATTAATCTGGATTCGGGATATCCAATTTGGGCGACAGCCTGAAATGTATTATTGGCTAAAATGAACGCTGTAGGATTGGCATTGCCAATATCCTCGGAGGCAAGAATCAACATTCTCCTTGCGATGAATTTTACATCTTCACCACCTTCAATCATGCGGGCTAACCAATAAACCGCGCCATTAGGATCGCTTCCGCGGATGGATTTAATAAAAGCGGATACGATGTCGTAATGTTGCTCACCACTTTTGTCGTAGCGAGCTACATTCTTTTGCACTTTTTTTAATACTAGATCATTCGTGATTTCTATTTTTTCTGCTTCATCGCTTACCAATATTTCAAAGATGTTCAGTAGTTTTCTGGCATCACCCCCAGAAATTTGTATCAAGGCCTCGGTTTCTTTTAAGTTAATTTGCTTCTTTTTAATGAGTTCATCCGTGTTTATCGCCCTCAATAATATGGCATTCAATGCCTCTTTGTCGAACGAATTTAAAATATAGACCTGACATCTCGAAAGTAGGGCAGGGATAACCTCAAAACTAGGGTTTTCTGTTGTGGCTCCAATTAAAGTTACGATACCCTTTTCAACTGCACCTAGCAGAGAATCCTGTTGCGATTTACTAAAACGATGAATTTCATCTATGAATAAGATGGGGTTTTGTGTTGTAAAAATTCCCTCGTTTCTTTTTGCAGATTCAATAATTTCTCTTACTTCTTTTACGCCCGCTTGGATGGCACTAAGTTGATAAAAAGGTCTGTCAAATTTATTGGCTATCAAATTTGCCAAAGTAGTTTTCCCTATTCCCGGTGGACCCCATAAAATCATTGAGGGTATTAAACCAGTATTCATTTGTTTGGATAAGATGCCATTTTTCCCGATCAAATGATCCTGTCCTATATATTCTTCCAGGGTTTTGGGTCTAATTCTTTCTGCCAAAGGTGCATTCATATGGTAAAAATAGATATTTTAACTGTAGTTTTGATCGTGTAATTTTGTTTAGTGTGTAATGATTTTAAAGAAGTATGAGTACATTTAAATTTAGTCCGATGATATTGGCTGTGCCACTTTACTTCGTTCTTTTCCTATGGATCGTGTATTGGTTCGAGTTGAAATTTGGTGTCAGTTTTAATAAATATGGGATACTTCCTCGTGATTTTATGGGTTTAAGAGGAATTGTTTTTGGTCCTTTTATCCATAAAGATGTCAATCACTTGTACAATAATTCAGTGCCTCTTTTTTTATTTATGCTGAGTTTGTGGTTTTTTTACAGAGATGTGGCGCTCAAAATATTTATCTATGGAATGATTTGTCTGGGATTTTTAACCTGGCTTATTGGTCGAAAATCGTACCATATTGGAGCGAGTGGGGTTGTCTATATGCTCTTTAGTTTTATATTTTTTAGTGGTATTTTTAGAAAGTATTACCGGTTGATTGCGGTTTCTCTGGCCATAATATTTCTTTATGGCAGCATGGTTTGGTATATTTTACCTATTGAAGAAAATGTCTCCTGGGAAGGTCATCTTTCGGGTTTTTTGGTAGGTTTGGTCTTTGCTTGGATTTTTAGAAATGAAGGTCCGCAAAGAAATCAATTTAGCTGGGAAATAGAAGAGGGGGAGGTAGAAGAAGGGGATGAGAGGTATTGGGAAATTGATCCTTCTAGTGAGAACTTTACGCCAAACAAATAAAAAAAGCCATGGTAATTTTACCATGGCTTTTATTTCAATGTAGGTTGGAAATTAATTTCCTCCGTCCCAAGTGGTTCTGGTACTCAATTCGTTACCACCCATTCTTGAGATAGCAGCATTTACATTATCCTCATTTAAATCAAATTCAGACTGTGTATAGGCTCTTCTTCTTGGAATTTCTTCATCACCTGCAGCATCTGGAGCTCTTTGAAGTTCAGGATATCCTAATCTTCTCCATTCTGCCCATGAATTTAATCCTTGTGCGAACATGGCAACCCATTTTTGCTCTCCGATTGATTTTTCAAACATGTCAGCATTGTAGGCCACGCTAGGCTGAGCCAAATAAGTATCTAGACCGGCTGTGCTGATACCATATTGTTCCCAGCTCGCTTCAATAGCAGCATTGTAATAGTCCTCTGCAGAACCACTACCAATACCCCATCTCTGTTTCGCTTCTGCCATAATGAATAACACTTCACTATATGTAATGATGTAACTTGGCAAATCGATATTTTCTGTAAAGTAATCACCGATTAATGAAGTTTCTTCAGCTGCAATTAACTGTGCCGTAGCTTCGAAATAACCATAAGGTTGACCTGCATAGGTGTTTCCATTAACTTCATAAGGTTTGTATTTCAACCAGAAATCATTCGAATTATCGTCTCTTGAACTAATATTTCTAACCGGTTTACCGAATACAGGTAATCTTGGATCTTTTCTATCACCTAAAAAGTTAACCATTGTATGACTTAAACTGTAGTCAATTCTAAAAGGAGCAATATTGAATTCATCGTACCAAGGACTCGCACTACTGGCATCACCTCCATATTGAAACCCTGCATTTTCTGCATTGCTCTCAATCACACCTAAAGCAAGTCCTGCATTGATGGCATCTTGAGCTAAATTTGCATCAGTATTTGAAAAACGCATTCCGGCTCTCAATAATAATGAACCTGCTAATTTTTTCCAACTAGCCATATTTCCGTCATAAAAGCGATCTCCCAAAATAGGATTTAAACCAGAAGTAATCAAAGTACCCGCTTCTTTTAATTCTGCAATGGCACCTTGATAGATCTCTTTTTGAGCATCGTATTTGGGTTGATAATTTTCAGTTCCTTGAAGCGCTTCTGAATAGGGCGCATCTCCCCAAGTATCTGTTATTGTCATAAACGCCCAAGCTCTCAAAATTTTGGCAATAGCAATTTGATTGTTATTATCACCAGAGGCTGCAGCATCTTCCTTGGTTGCTTCCTCTGTGTTTAATCGGATGATGTCTTCAAGGTTGTATAAACCACCTGAATAAAATCCAATAAAACTAGATTGGTCACCATCATATCTATCAGTACCTGTATACGTGTTATTGGCCATTTGTTGGCTGTAAATCGACCCAAATACGTCGTAACCCGCAATGTTAAGTATGTTAAATGTCAAATTCGACTGTGCGCTTGTCAATAGGTAGGAGGTTGGAACCTCACTTACCGAGTTAGGGTCGACATTGATATTCTCTGTAAAATTATTACACGAGGCAGTAAGACCTACTACCAAGGACATCGCAGCAAAATTTCTGATCAATTTTCTAGATGTTCTGTTTTTAAATATTTTCATTTTAATTTCTTTTTTGATTAGAATTTCAAATTCACGTTAAAACCAATGGATCTTGTACTTGGAATTTGACCTGATTCCATTCCTTGAATGTTACCACTACCCAGAGCAGCATCAGGATCAATATTAGGTACATTGCTGTGGATCAACCATAAGTTTCTTCCAATGACAGAGAAAGAAACATCGCTGATTTTTGCATTTTCAAGCAATTTTCTAT
The DNA here is from genome assembly GCF_042679565.1 of Namhaeicola litoreus. NCBI lineage: Bacteria > Pseudomonadati > Bacteroidota > Flavobacteriia > Flavobacteriales > Flavobacteriaceae > Namhaeicola > Namhaeicola litoreus. The sequence continues at coordinate 62,243 of NZ_JBHTMY010000004.1, forward strand.
CTAATCTATATGTAATGGATGCTTCTCTTAATTTAACAAAACTAGCATCATAGACAAAGGCCTCATCTCTGTTTGCTAAATGGCCATACCATTGTTGCGCATCTGTGTATCCGTCAATAGGATTGCCATTAGGATCAACTCCAACGATATGCACACCACCTCCTTCAGAAACTGGATCTCTTTTTGGATTTCCTTTATCGTTTAAACCGGCAGTTTCTTTGATTAAACCTGAGTTGGTACCCCATCTCTGAGACATAGAATAAATATCACCACCTTGTGAAAAGTCAACCAAAGCATTGATAGAGAAATTTCCAAAAGTAAATGAGTTGATCACACCTCCTGTATAATCAGGCATGGTAGAACCAATCGTTTTACTGGAAGTTCTCACTGTTTCAATATTTCCGTTCGCTAGTTGCTGAAATATCTGAGTTCCATTCTCGTCATAAGTAAAACCACTACCGGCCATCAAACCATAAGTTTCACCTACTCTGGCATTGATAGAACGTCCGTAAGAAGTAATTTGATAATTATCAACGCCTTCAACTAATTCTACAACCTCGTTCTTATTGGTTGCCCAGTTAAAACCGATGTTCCAGTTAAAGTTATCTGTTCTTATTGGTGTTACACTTGCCGCTAATTCCCAACCTTCATTCGTCATTTCACCTGCATTTACCCAAACCGAAGTAAAACCACTTGTACCCGATACACTGATAGGTAAAATAAGGTCTGTAGAAACTTTGTTGTAATAGGTCAGATCAAAAGACAATCTGTTCTGAAAGAATGCAGTCTCCAAACCAATTTCCCAAGATTCAATATTCTCAGGTTTTAATAATGGGTTATTAGAGTTATTTGGCACAGAGAAAGTTGGATCTCCACCTACAGGAGTGCCAGAATCATATGTATTGTATAACTGATATGGTCCGGTATCATTACCGATTTTTGCCCAACCCGCTCTCACTTTACCAAAAGAAAATATGTCATTTGGTAACAATTCACTAAACACAAAAGATCCACTCACAGCTGGGTAGAAATAAGAATTTTCTCCATCTGGAAGTGTTGATGACCAGTCATTTCTAGCAGACCAATCCAAATAAAGCATACCCTTGTAACCGAAAGAACCAAAAGCTGTTAAAGAGTTGATGATTTTCTTTTCTTTATAATCAGTTATATTTGGACGATCTAAAGAGGCATTCAGGTTGTAAAAATCCGGCACAGTAAATCCACCAACAGTTTCACCACCATTATTTTTGTATTTGTTCGTTCTGTTATTCGCTTGGAAATTTACAGTTACGTCAAAATCATTGAAGCTGTTGTTATAAGTAGTCAAAAATTCGAAGTTATCTTCACGACCTTGTCTCACATATTCTGAATAATACTCAGTTGCTAAAGAACCTGAAGCGGTTCTGTCTTCAGCAGTAAAGGTGTAAAAATCTGTTCTACCAATCACAGACATTGTTAAATGATCTGTCAAATTGTATGTCAAATTCACGTTACCATAAACCCTGTCTCTCACATCTTCTGTAAATGATTCGTTTACAATCCAGTATGGGTTATCCCAGTAGTTTGGTCTTGTATCCGTAGGGCTTCTGATGTTCCAGCTTTGCGCCACACCTGTTGGTGATTTGTATTTTCTCTGCAAACGATTCATGTCTACCTGGCGTTGGAACCATTGGTTAAAAGATACCGCTACGTTTTTACCGTTGCTAAAGTCATAACCAACAGTAGGTCTACCTTTAATTTTAGTGTAGATATAATTGATACTGGCAGAGGTAGTAAATTTATCATTGATTTTATGCGTTCCGTTCAATGAAATTGAGTTTACTTTTCTGCTAGAATTAGGCATAATGCCGTCTTCATCAGTGCGGCCCATAGACAATCTGTATTGTGTGCCTTCTGTACCACCTGAAATGGCAGCATTGTAATTTTGCGTAATTCCCGTTTCGTAAAAATCTCTTACGTTATCTGGGTTTGCTGTCCATGGTCTCAACTCTCCAAAAGAAGGGTCTCCAGGTAACCAGCTATCCCAATGTCTTACCAAAGTACCATCTAATTTAGGTCCCCAGCTTTCATCAGCACCGTAATTTGGAATTTTTTGTCCTTGAAAAGCAGCCCATTCTGCAGGATGACGAGAAGGGTCAAAATCAAAAGTTGAAAAGGTTTGAGAATAACCTCCACCGTATTCATTTTGATACTCAGGCAAAACATAAACGTTATCAAAAGTTAAACTTGTGTTCAACTCAACAGTTGTTCTGTTCGCTTTTCCTTTTTTGGTCGTGATCATGATCACACCATTGGCACCTCTTGAACCGTACAAAGCGGAAGCTGCAGGTCCTTTTAACACGTTGATAGACTCAATGTCGTCTTGATTAATATCAGCAGAAAGATCCCCATAATCTATACCACCTTGACTTCTTTGCGTTGAAACCGAGTTAAAGTTTGAATTTTGAATTGGAGTACCATCGATCACATAAAGCGGACGGTTGTCACCAGAAATTGAGTTTACCCCACGGATCAGAACTCTGGTCGATCCACCAATGGTTCCATTGGCACCTTTAACCTGAATACCGGCAATTCTACCTGCTAAAGCGTTGTTCACGTTGTTTGCAGGGTTTTTTGCTAGTTCGTCTGTTTTTACTTCTTGTGTAGCGTAACCTAAAGATTTTTTCTCTCTGGTTAAACCGAAGGCCGTTACAACCACCTCATCAAGTGTGTTTTGCCCCGATACCATGGCTACGTTAATCACATTTTCCAACCCTACAGTGCGGGTTTCTGAAGTCATACCGATAAAACTAAACCGAAGCACATCCCCTTGCTTGACAGAAATAGAATAATTCCCATCAAAATCAGTTTCTGTACCCATTGTAGTTCCATCTACAATAACACTTACTCCCGGTAAAGGTCCCGATTCATCGGAGACATTTCCGGAAACTGTTTTCTCTTGTGCATAAGAAATATGCACTAATAACGCAAAAATTAGCGTTAAGATTCCATTAAACCTTGTTTTCATTATTTAACATTTAAATTAGAAAATTTATAAGTGCCAAATATGTGAAATTTATGTTAACTAAGCAATTTTTAAAGAAATAATACGCAAATTAATGCACTATATAATAAATACTAAAAAAAAATAGGTATTCTTTAAAATAAGTGCTAATAATATATATTTAATACAATGGATAGCTATTTATGGTTATAAATGATATAATGTTTACAAAGTAAAATACCTAGTATATATCTATTTATGCCTGTTTTTGTGCGTAAAAGTGCAAGAAGTATAAAAAAAAAGTTAAATAATTAGGCCAGTAATGCTCTTTGCCTGACAATTTCGTAGAGCGCAGCTCCACATGCTACAGAGACATTGAGCGATTCTATTTTTCCCAACAAGGGAAGTTTTCCTTTGGCATCTACAATTTTTAAAATGCCATTTGAAATACCTTTTTCCTCAGAACCCATAATTAATACGGTAGGTTCTTCAAAGGTCAATGTGTAAAACGATGTATCTGTTTTTTCGGTAACAGCAATTACTTTAAAACCAGATTGCTGAAAGGCATAAATGGCATCTAAAGAATGATCTACCCGACATAAAGGAAGGTTAAACGCCGCTCCTGCGGAAGTTTTTACTGTGTCGGCATTAATAGGTGCATTTCCTTGTTTAGGAAAAATGACAGCATCCACTCCTGTGCATTCGGCTGTCCTTAAAATGGCGCCAAAATTACGTACATCCGTTATTTGATCGAGCAATAGTACAAGAGGGGTACTTTCTTTCTTGAGCAGATTTTCGATTAGACTATCCAGATTTACCGTTTTAACCACGGAAATTTTGGCCACTGCCCCTTGATGGTTTTGATTTTTTGCGAGTTTGTTGAGTTTCTCAATAGGTACATAGCTTTTTGTGATCTTATTTTCTGCAATACTCTGTTTTAATTGTGTCGCTAAATCACCTTTTAGATCTTGTAAAAGATATAATTTTTCTATCTCTTTTCCCGCTTTAATGGCTTCTAAAATCGCTCTGATGCCAAATATTGTAGTGCTTTCTTCCATAAGGCAAAGGTAAGAGTTTAGACCATAAAAAAAACAGCCCAACATATTGTTGGACTGTTTTTAGTTTTATTTTTTGAACTACTTATTTACTTACAGTAAAAGTAGTGCTTTCTATAGTTTCGAATCCGCCACCTTCAACAATCACATTACCATTATTGGTTAACCTGTAATATCCAGGAGCGTTAATACCATCACCATAGGCATCATACATCACAAAAGTATAGGTTCCATTTTCCAAGCAAAAGGCCTTAGTAAAGGATTCTGCTCCTGCATAATCTGAACCTGCATCAATTTCGACGTCATTTGCATCGAATAAAGCCCAAGATGACTCTTCAGGATATTCATCAAAAACGATGGCTAAAATTACTTCGTTATTAGGGCAAACTTGTTTTACATTTAGAACCAAACGTTGTCCTAAAAATACGCCATCTTGAGGCACTAGTTCTAAAATTAGAGTTTTACCATTTTCTCCAATGTTGATATCAGAAATAGTCACGTCAAAAGATCCTTCATTACTACCTCCGGGTACTGAAACTGAAGAAGGTACCGTGTAAGATGCAGGATCTGCCGTTGAAGAAGGAGAAACTTGAATGTCAAAAGTTCTGGTTGAACCCATTATTTTGGTTGTGTAAACTTTGAATGTATTGGTATTTGTTCCATCCAAATCAACACCAAAAGTGGTGGTTTTGTCAGCAAAGGTGACGTAATTAAGTGTTTCGTCATCATCACTACAACTGCTAAAAGCAATCAATGAAATTGCTAAAAGTATTAATATGTTGAGTTTTTTCATTTTTACTAATTATTTAAATTGATATGTAAATCTTATCGATATAATAGCAAATTTGAGAACCGAGGTAGTAATGTGATACTATCCTCGGTTTTTATTTTGCTTAATCTATAAATGGATTGTTTTGAATTTCTAATTGTGGAATTTCAAAAGTCATTCTGTCATCGTCATAAGAAATAGACTCACCAATGTTAGAGTAGTGGTTAGGACCTCTTTTGGTTGTAGCCTTAAATCTCTTCATGGCCAAATAACTCTTTCCTTCACCCCATAGTTCAACTCTTGTTTGGAAATAAATCTCATTTAACAAGGCTTGTCCAGAAAGGCCGTCTACGTATGAAACGTCATCAAGTCTCTTTTCCAGTAACATTTTTAACGCAGTTTTTGCAGATCCCTCATCACCACTTCTTGCGGCAGTTTCTGCATGTAATAAATACATTTCAGCAACGCGCATGTAAACATAATCTGTTTCAATATTTCTCTGACCTCCAATTACTCTATCTAAGTCATAGAATTTATTGATTGGTTGTAAATTACGACCAGAAGCAGGGTTATTTAAAAACTGTCCTTTTCTTACGTCATTCGCTGGAATGGCTGCATATAGATCTGCATCAATTGCTTTGTAATCTCCTGCCCAAGCATAGCTATAAGTATAGACATCCATTTGACCCCACCAAGAGATCAAATCAAGGCCATTGTCAAGAACAACGTCGTGACCCCACATCCAACCTGGTGTGTTAACATCAGTAAATCCTCCTAAAACTTCTTCTGCACTCATTAAAGTGTACCCACCATTTTCGATAATATCTTTCGTCAAATCAGCAGCTTTACCATTTTCACCTGTAACCGCGTAGGTATAAGCTAAAAAGGCTTGTGCTACAGATTTATTTATTTGATTCTTTTGTGTTCTAGAAAAAGTTTCTAATAAACTAATGGCATCAGTCAAATCTTTTTCGATCAAAGCATAAACCTCACCAGCTGTACTTTTAGGCTGATTTGGATCACTAGGATTTGTATAGATGGGTAAAATGGCTTCACTTGGGTCATAAGCTTCTTGAAAGTATTGAGTTAAATAGAAATACCCATAAGCTCTAAGCGCTTTTGCCTGGCCTAAGATGTGTTTATTTTCTTCCAATTCAGGCACCACATCATTTCCTCCACCTGCGTCAATAACCAAGTTGGCAGAACGGATAATTCTATAGTAATATCTCCAAACCTGATAATTGTCTTGGAAAGTAAAGTCAGTAGTCGTTTGGAATTGGGTTATTGTTCTGTACCATCCATAGGTACTTACAGAAAGTGCCATGTCTCCACACAACATATCTCCATAAATATCATAACCTTTTTGACCAAAATCGTCATGACCTGTGGTACCTCCCGTTCCTGCTTCAAACATTAAAGTGTAAATACCGTTCAAACTTCCAGCTAAAAGTTCCGGGTTATTTTCTGAAGCAGCTGCTAACTGCTCTGCAGATAAAAACTCTGTTGGGTAAACTTCTAAGAAGTCTTCGCTACAGCTCCATCCTAAGCCTCCTAGGAAAAGAAGTGTTAGGATATAATTAAATATTTTTTTCATGATCTATAATTTTTCTAATTAAAATTTAACTCTCAAACCTAAACTGAAGTTTGTCAAAGGTGCATAGGCATAACGCTCTGAAGCACCTGATTCTCTTTGTGTTGGGTTAAAACCAGCTCTCTCAGACATTAAGAATAAGTTATCTCCAGAAACCCAAATGTTCACATTATCAACTCCACTCTTTGGAAAATCTCTTTCAGTTAAAGTAAATCCTACCCTAAAGTTGTTAAAAGCGAGATAATCTGTTTTTGTCAAGAAACGTGTAGACGTAGAAACATAATTGGTAGAAGTACCGTTGTCTAGTCTTGGGATATTTGTAATATCACCTGGTTCTTGCCATCTATTTCTCATATCAGTATGCCAGTTGTTATTACCAATTTGGTCATTATCCATTAAATCTTGGTAGTTGCCATCAAAACCGTAACCCCCTAAGCTATAAATAAATTGAGTACTGATATCAAATCTTTTGATTTGTGCATTTAATCTAAAACCACCACTTACGGTTGGAATCGCAGATTTGTTCACATATTTCTGAGTTGCTGCAGAATAAGTTTTCGTTGTTGTTTTGCTAATTTCTGCATCTGGATTTGCATCTTGGAAGTCTAACATGGACAGAATTCCTTCTCCTGCATCTACTACCCCATTGCCATTTTCATCATTGAAATACTGGTACCACATAGCAGCTCCATCAGCAGGATCAACGCCCGCCCATTCTCTGATATAGAAATCATACAAAGAGTGACCTTTAGATCTACCAAAAGTTCCGGCAATATCAATTAGTTTTTCTTCTCCTGTTGCAGGGTCAATTGGCATTCTGGTCAATTCGTTTTGCAAGAACGCACCATTTACTGCGACATTGAATTTATAGTCTTGTTGATTGATAATTCTAAAATTCAAGTCAAATTCAAGACCACTGTTTCTGAGAGCTCCATCATTTACGGTTAATAATGCATAACCTACAGAAGGCCCTACTCGTCTGTCGAATAGCAAATCGTCAGTATCTTTGATATAATAATCGATTGCTCCGTCTAAGAAATTCCACAATGTAAATTCAACTCCCGTTTGGAACATGGTTGAAGTTTCCCAGGTTAAATCTGCGTTACCAATTACTTGCTCAGTCGTTGCATATGAATCACCCAAAAGTGTTGTTTGATATAGGTAGTATCCAGGGTAGAAACCAACACCGGCTTGCTCACCCACAGTACCATAACTACCTTTTACTTTTAAGTAGTTTAAGAAACCAGAATTGTTGGCAAAATTTTCTTCTGTAACAATCCAGCTAGCACCTAAAGAATAGAATGTACCCCATTTGTCGTTAACAAACCTTGATGAACCATCTGTTCTTAATGAGGCTGATAAGAAATATTTACTGTTGTAATCGTAATTTACTTGTCCAAAATAACTCTCTAAACTCCACTCATCTGTATACCCTAGTGGTGGAGAAGATACGATGATGAAGTTGGTCAAATCATCTAGATTTGGATCAGCAGCTTTTGCTTTTGAAATGTCGCTTCTTTTTCTTAACCAATTTGTTGCTTCATGCGCCGCCAAAGCTTCAAAATTGTGGTTGCCCCAATCGTTTTTGTATCGCAACAAGTTTAACAAGGTATAGGTTGTAAATTCTTCGTGACGCTTAAAGATAGATCCCAAAGTACCTTCTGCAGAACCGTAAAATGGGTTGTTCAAATTGTTAAAAATACTGCTGTAGTACTGTCCACCAAAACTATTTTCAAAAGATAAGTGATCGCTAAAGTTGATGTTCAAAGCTACTTTACCGTCAACAGAATTTCTTTCTGTTCTACTTCTGTCATAATGAGCATCTGCAATTGAGTTGGTCAAAGCACCAAAACTTCTACCGATACCGTAATCATATTTATTACCACCAAAGATAGGTTCAGGTATAAAGTTTCCATTTGCATCTCTTTCGTATAATGGGAAAATCGGAGGAATGTTATCTGTAAACCAGAAAATACTACCTGAGTCTTCAGATTGACCGTTGTTGTTTGACTCTGTACGTGCAAAGCCCATATTAAAAATGGCATCTAACCAAGGTTTTACTTCGCTGTTTACATTCAAACGAGCAGAAAGTCTGTCGAAGTTTGAGTTGATAATCGCACCTTGATCATCTAAGTATCCGATAGAGGCAAAGTAATTGCTTTTTTCAGTTCCACCACTTAAGTTTAAGTTTAACTCACTTCTAAAAGAAGTCTGAAAACCGTAATCTTCCCAGTTCTCAGGGTCGTATTTACGGGTAACACCCGGATTGAACAAACCTGTATCAGGATTGATCAAGTCTGGACCGGCTTGATTCCACATATTGTATTTTGGGTCGATACCTCTACCGCCAAAAAGGTTATCATTGGCGTATTGTGCAGGATCTGTAGCACCTGTTACAACACCTTGGTTGTACAAAGCATTCCATCCGATTTCCATGTATTCTTCAGGAGATTTGATACGAGAATGTCTCTCTAATAAAGGCATATTGACACCCGATTTTAAATCAACTTCAATCGTTGAAGTACCTGAACGACCTCTTTTTGTATTGATCAAGATTACCCCGTTCGCACCTCTAGCACCATAAATTGCGGTTGCAGTTGCATCTTTTAAAACTGTTGTAGACTCAATATCTTGAGGGTTGATGGTGTTTAAAGCTCCCGAAAAAGGAATTCCATCAATGACATATAATGGATCTCTGTTACCATTTACAGAACCAAAACCCCTAACCCTAACCGTTGGTACTGTACCAGGTTGTCCGGAAGTATTGATTACAGTAACCCCTGCAACCTCACCGGTTAAAGCCTGAGCTACGTTAGATACTGATTTCATTTCTAAAATTTCAGCATCCACTGTTTTAACAGAACCTGTAAAAGACTTTTTAGTTGAAGAACCATAACCTACGATCACAACTTCATCTAAAGTATTGGCTGAAGCAACCATACTTAAGTTAATTGTATTGTCTGCTCCAACGGTTCTTGTGACAGTTTCCATTCCCACAAAGCTGAATCTTAATACATCGCCCTGGTTTACTGAAATTGTATAGTTACCATCAAAATCTGTTTCGGTACCTCTGGTTGTACCGTCTATAAGAATACTAACTCCAGGTAAAGGACCGGTTTCATCCGATACATTTCCTGAAACAGTTTTCTGTTGTGCAAAAGAAATCTGCACCACTAACGCTAAAAGTAGCGTTAAAATTCCACTAAGCTTTGTTTTCATTCTATGATGATTTAATTAATATGAATTATTTGTGTCCAAAAATCTGAAAAAAAGTATAAACAGGCAAGATTATTAACAAAAAAACTGTTAATCATGTTAAAGAAATGTGAACATAATTAAGTGATGCAGCATATATGAAATGGTTGCTTAATAATGGCAAAAATTATTTTATGACAAAGAAAATAAATACAGCGCCTAAATCTTAAAATAATGTTAACGAATGTTACAGAAAAGCATGGGTTTTTAACTGTTTTTGAGGGGTGGAAATGTTGATATGACGCTTTACTCATAAAAACTTTTTATTTACGGCTTACGCCTATAAGTCAAGTAACAATTGAATCTTTGCGTTTCTGTATAAGACTTGCCCATTTTAAATTGCCTAAATGCTTATCCATTTTTTACGCGAGAATCATATTGGTTTGAAGTGTTAATTTTAATAGCTAAATTAAAAAAATGAGGCGTTTTACGATGAATTTTGAGTGGTGGTAAAGTAACTTAAGTTACATCCATAATCCAATAATGTAGCTTAAATCGGTTTATATACCGTCGATTGTATTGGTGTGGTGATGTAACGCACAACTCAAAAACATTGCGGGTATATCATACACTGCATAGAGACATTATTGAAATAGGATGGTATTGGTATTCAAATGGCAGGGAATATGCAATTGTAAAGCACTTTTCATGCAATCTCAGTGCAATCTCAGTGCGCATTCAGTGCGCTTTCAGTGCGCTCTCATCAAATTTTGAGGGTCTCGCTAAACTAAATTGATAAGCTCTTGTTCTGAATATGATTGAATGAAAGTATTTTTTACGAAAAGAAAAATTATTTGGTTGTTTGGAAGCATAAAAAAAAACCTGAGAAGCGAGCTTCTCAGGTTTTTTAATGATCAAGGTATTCGTCAGCCTAAAAAAGGGTGACTTTCGCTCTTTTTTATTTATTCACAGGAGTTGGTTCGAATAAATCGATCAAACCTGGGAAACTTGCATTAGAGTTAATTTCAATTTGTGGGTATAAGAATCTTTGAGGAATAGATGGAGCTGTAGTATTTTTTACAGGAACACCTAAAACATTTTTAGTTCTTCTCACATCGTTAAATATCTGGATTGAACCAGGCATAGAACAATACTTTTCTTCCAAAATTTGGTTGATCAAAGCATCTCCACTTGCTGTAGAGGCAGGGAAAGATCCATTGTATTTTTCTGCTAAATAAGCTCTAACTTCATTGAATGGCGTTAGACCATCACCACTTGTTCTGGCAGCAGCTTCTGCCTCGATCAACTTGGTTTCAACAAAAGAAACAATTGGATAAGGAGCATCAACACCAAAGTAACTATCCGTATTTAAACTATGACCTGCAGGAGTTGCAACGAAATAATCGTTTAAACGAGCTGCATCACCAGGAGTTGCTAACAATCTAGCTCTTTCTCCAGACAATAATTTTACCAAATTAGAACCATTGGCAGTTAAATAACCACCTCTTTGCTCTTCCTCAAACTGCCAGTATAAATTCTCTGAACCATTTACTGTTGAATGAAGAGATAATAAATCTCCATTGGCTGAACTAATACCCAACTTAGCCTGTTCCAAAGCATTGGTATAATCTTTAGCGATCAAATAATATCTCGCTTTTAGAGAATGCGCTATTTGGGCCCAAACTGCTCCGTTTGAAACAAATGCAGAGTTGTAGACATTAGCTACTTTAGCAGTTCCTAATCTAGAAGCGGCATCAGATAATAAGGCTTGTACATCTGCAAAAACCTCTGCTTGACTATCGTAAGTAGGATTTGGGTTATCTACCACGTCGAAAGCAGCAGAATAAGGAATGTCTCCCCATAGGGCAGCACTTTCTCCCATTAATAATGCTTCCATAATTGAAGCAACCCCAACCAATAAGTCATCGCCACTTTCCAAACCGGCTTCTTTTGCAAGAATGGCTTGTGCAGCTCCTTGTACATAAACATCATCCCACTCATCATCAAAATCACCTGCAGTAACAGTGTAGTTATTGATGGTTTCGTATTGTCTGTCTGATCCGGTAAACTGGTCAGTAAAAATACCTGAAAGGCGAGATGCATTACTAGAAGTTAGTTTCACTACTTCTAACTCAGCTTGTCCAACCAACAAATTCCCTGGGGCTTCTGTAAAGTTGTTCGGATCAACATTGATCCCATCTGTATAACTACTACAAGACAACATCGCCAATCCGGTAGAGAATAACAGAATATAATTTTTTAATTTTTTCATGATTATATATGATTATTAATTAAAATCCAAATTTAAGCGTTACAATATATGATTGTGTCGCAGGGTTCGTAAAGTAATCTAAACCTCTACCTCTTGTAGCTCCGGTTAAGTTGATATCCGGGTCAAAACCATCAACATCTGTCCATAAAACCAAGTTTCTACCTGTTAATAAAATTTCAAAATAGTTCAATCCAGTTCTTGAAATTAAATTTGTTGGAATAGCATAACCAAAGGTCAATTCTCTTAGTCTTGTCCAAGATGCATCTACAATAAATTGTTCACTCTGTCCACCAAATCCACCACCATCAGTAGAATACCAATCTTGGTTTAAGGCAACTGGCCCACCACCGAAGTCAGCAACATTACCTCTAAAGGTAGTTCCTGCAGGGATAGTACTTCCAAAATAAGTTTTTAAATCGACAGGCGCAACACTTTCGTTTGCTGTTTCAGGACTAATACCAAAAGTGTTCAATACACCAGAAGTACCTGCCCAATGGTCATTACCTTGAGAAGTTTCAAATTGTGCACTTAAGCTAAATCCTTTAAAACGCAAAGTAGTACCTAGACCACCAATCCAATCTGGGTTAGGATCTCCTAAAACTCTTTCTACCGGGTCAAGTACAGGGAAACCGTCAGCATCTGTAACAATGTCTCCAGCATCGTTTCTCAAGAAACCAGTACCCCAAAGAGCACCCATCGCTTCACCTTCCACAACTCTAGAAGAAGTTCCGGTAAATCCGGCTAAGAAAACAGATTGTACACCTGCCAAATCAGTTACTTTGTTACGGTTAAATGAATAGAATCCATTAAGATCCCAAGAGAAATCTCCTGAGGTAATTATGTTCCAGTTCATGTCAACTTCCAAACCTTTGTTGGTAATTTCAGCTGCATTGGATGGTTTTGTATTAAACCCTGTAGAAGAAGGAACATCTAAGTCTAAAATTACATCTTCTGTAATTCTATCGTAGTAAGTCACGCCTAAACTTAATTTATTTCTAAAAAATCTAAAGTCGGCACCAACTTCCCATTCTTTTACTCTTTCAATGGTTAGATCTGGGTTTCCAAGTGTTCCACTTCTTGTAAATGGGTTACCATAGGCTGCAGCATCTAAGAAATCACCCCAAGATGAAGTTACTCCACCAGGGAAATATACTGTACTACTGTCATATACACCAGGCTCGATACCTACTTCACCATAACTCGCTCTTAATTTACCAAAAGAAAGGAAGTTACTTTCGCCAAAAGCCTCAGTAAATTTCCATCCCGCAGAAACAGAAGGATAGAAAACGTTGTCTTCTAAAGTAGAAGGTCTTTCTAAACGTCCTGTAGCACTGATCAATAATTGATTCCATAAATTGAAGTTGGCTACGGCATAAACTCCCATTTTTCTCGATTCAGATTTGAATGATGTTGGAACCTCATTCGCAGCCTCAGCATTACCAAAAATTCTTAGGTCACCTACATCCACGTTAGTAAATCCGTTTGAATATCCAGATAAACGTTGGTATAGATTTCTGTCTAATTGCGTACCTAAGATCCAGTCGAAACCAAAATTATCAGAAACTTCATGTTGACCTTGTCCGAAGATGTTAAACGTTTCTGTTTTTTCAGAAATATTATCTTCCTGGTAAGAACCTAATTGTTCAGAACCAGATGAATATCTTGGAAAGAAAGTTCCTCTAAAATCAGTGTAGTAATCCAAACCATATCTACCGGTGATTGTCACATTGTTTGTGATCTTGTAGTTTAATTCAGGTGCAATGTTGAAACGGTGCACTTTGTTTGGGTTATCTTGTTCATTGATGGTCCATCCAGGGTTGTTGTATACCGGAGTTGAAGCCGACGTGTTTGTACCTCCCACAGGTAGTCTGTATGCCCGATGAGCATTTGGTGTTGGTACACCATCTTCGTTGTAATAAGTTCCTTTATAATCTCTGTTGTCAAAGTCAGGAGAAGTTCTTAAATAACCTAAATATAAACCGGCTACGTTAGACCCTTGCTGAATCCTGTCAGAAGAAATGTAGGCATAACTTGCATTAAATCTGGCAGAAAATTTATCAGTTAGGAATACTTCATGGTTTAAACGAAGGTTTCTCCTATTATAGTTAGATCTTCCTTTAATGATACCTTTTTGCGTCCAATCTGCGAAACTCATGAACGTGTTGCTTTTCTCATGTGAGAAACTAACACTTACACCATTGTTATAGGTAAAACCGTCTCCAAATACCTGGTTTCTATTGGCTTTATTATAAACAGTCCTGTCATTTTTTTGAGCGATAGGATAAATCACGTTCCCAGTGTTCGACTCAAATCGTACATTACCAACTGTATATAAGTCAGAACCACCGGCTCTTTCAGAGATTTTATCTCCCCAAGAGTTACCCGTTTTTCCACCTGTACCAAGACCTCCATAAGCACCTCCAGAACCTTGTCCGAAAATTCCTTGTTTTTCGAATTCAACATTGATTCTATCCATAGAGATGGCACTCGTAATGTCAACACTCATTTTACCAGCTTTTCCTTTTTTAGTTTGGATGATGATCGCCCCGTTGGCAGCACCAGTACCCCAAACTGCAGCCGCAGCAGCACCTTTTAAGATCGTCACGTTTTCAATATCTTCAGGGTTGAAGTCATTCAAACGAGATTGCTCAGCAACACCACCCGTATTTCCGTTGATGTTGACACTGTTGTTCGAAACAGGAACCCCATCTACCACGATCAATGGAGAAGCAGAACCGTTTACAGAGTTTTGACCCCTGATCTGGATAAATGCTCCTGATCCAGGATCACCTGTGTTTCTTGTAATTTTTAAACCTGATGTTTTACCTGCCATACTTTGAATCAAACCTGATTCACCAGATCTTGTTAATACATCCGGTTCGATGGCAGTAGAAGATGAAAGGTCATCTTCTTTCTTCACTTGAAGACCTAAAGCGGTTAAAACCACTTCATCTAAGGTATTGTCAGCACCTACCATTGTTACATTGATCATGTTTTGAGTACCAACAGTTTTTAAAACAGGTGTCATACCTACAAAACTAAATCTCAAAACATCACCTGATTTTGCTTGAAGAGAGAAATTCCCATCAAAATCAGTTTCGGTACCTCTTGTTGTACCGTCTATCAGAACACTTACTCCAGGAAGCGGACCACTTTCGTCCGAAACAGTACCTGAAATAGTTCTTTCCTGTGCAAATCCGATTTGCACAATTAACGCTAAGAAGAGCGTTAAAATCCCATTAAACTTTGTTTTCATTTGTTATTATTTGAATTAATATGAAATACTTCGGTGTCAAAAATCTAAAAAAAAAGTTAAAGTGCAAACTATTTAACAAAAATAGTATTAAGGTTGTTAAACTTTTGTAAAAGAAATTAACACAATATCATATAGATACGATTATATCTCAATGGTTGCGTTTAATAATAATGTTAAAAAATTAAACATTTTTTATGTTTGATCTATCATTAATTATAATTCACTAAAAGTTATTTTGTACTTTGATATGAAAGGCTGATCTTGAGAAATCGAAAGATTGTTGGTCGGTTTTACCAATGGCATAGATCAGTTGGATTTTGCCAATTTTTGTTGTCAACACATATCCAAGTCCTACACTAAGTAGTGTGTTGTTGCTGTTCAGTATACTATTTTGAAGATAGGCAATATCTGTAACGGTATGAAAATAATCTGAAGTATTCGTTCTGAAACGGGCTTCGAGATTGATAATACCATAAACATCAGTAAAAAAAACTTGTTCTTGAAAACCTCTGATTGTTTCTGTGCCTCCTATCCGAAATTGTTCATTGGTAATTAATTCATCCGAAAATAAGTAGGCGCCTTGAAATTGTGTAAATAAATATACTCTTGGATACAATTGAAAGGTGTAATTATTTCTTAAACGCAACAATAGTTGTTCGTTGCTTGTTGTTTCAGCTTTTCTATTGGCAAACAGCAATTCGGTTTCCAGAAAATATTTGTTCCACAATAAATTATTCTCGAGTGGTCTATGGAAATTATAATGTATTCGGAAACCGATTCTATCGAAAGACTGTACTTGGTCTGTGGTGGTTGACGCTAATTTGTTTGATTTTGAGTAATCAAAAAGAAATCCAATCCTGGCATGTTGTTTAATGGGGTAACTAAGGCCGGCCAAAGTCGCAATTTGATTAAAAGTACTGTCTTGTTGATAAAGATCAAAATGTAATTCGGTTGAAAATTTTGATTTGAAAACATAGGGCCATTGGGAGTAAAACTTAAACTCTCTTCTATTTTGACCATTGTTTTGCCAGAATATTTGGGTGGTTTCGCCGGAATTAAAAATATTGACTAATCTCAAATCGAGATAGCCATTAAAAATGAGGTTATTTTCTTCATTATCAGAAGTGAATCCTATCATTCCATCAAAAAAACTGCTTTTCTTCTTTTCCAGAAAATAATAGAGATAGGTTGAGTCTTTTGAAAATAAAACCTCGGGAGATTTAATCTGCCCAACAAAAGGAATGCTAGAGACAATTGCTTCAGAATTTGTTAAAACTTCTTCAGTAAATAAATCGCCTTTTGAAAGACCTAAGCCATGCTCAATAAAACCCTGTGGGAATTTGTCATAACCTTTCATATAAATCTGATCGATCCTTCTGGGCTTTTCTGAAAGTGATATGAGAAGGTCGGCAAAAAGAAAGTTATCTTCTTGCCTTATATTGGATAATTTAACTGTTGCAAAAGGATCACCTATTTGATAAAAGCTTTTGCTTAGATGGTTTAAAAAGTCTTCAAGTAAACTATAAGTTATGGTATATGTATTTTTTGTTTTTTTTATTTGAAACTTTTCTAAAGTTTTTGTGTCGAGTATGGATTCACTTTGGAAAACAACAGAATCTACTTTTGATCCTACATCGAAATAAGCGGTATACAGTCTTTCTTTCAGATCTAGATTTTTAAGTTCACAGGCTATAAAACCTTTTTTAACCAGTTTGCTTAGAATGGAATTGGTTTCTTGGACAACAGATGCTTTGTCCTGATGAAACTGCTCAAAGTCAATGGTATTTAAAATGACCGTGTCTTGAAGTTTTTCAGGTAAAATTTGCAATTGCATTTGTTGTGCATATACCAGATAAGAAGGAAGGAAGAAAAAACTATATATATATATGGTGTAAATATTCTTAAATGGTGACAATTTTTTGAATAAGTTCAAAGTGAATTAAAGCTTTTTGATCTGATTTTTGGGGATAAATATATTTGAATCAAAGCTAAATAAAAAAAGTGCGATGCGATAATTAGATTACTCAAATTTCATTTTTTAGTCAATTGTTGAAATTAAAGTCAAAAAAATCAATTCATTATAGTTTGAATAAATAGAAATTTGTTATACATTTGCACACTCTTAAAAAAGAGGTAAAAAATTTTAAAAAATTAAATTAATAGAATGCCAACTATTCAACAATTAGTACGAAAAGGAAGGGCCACAATAACTAAGAAGAGTAAATCGGCTGCTTTGAGTTCTTGTCCTCAACGTCGCGGTGTTTGTACACGTGTTTACACAACTACGCCTAAGAAACCAAACTCAGCTATGAGAAAAGTAGCAAGGGTAAGGTTGACCAATGGTAACGAAGTGAACGCTTACATCCCGGGAGAAGGACATAACTTACAAGAGCACTCGATAGTATTGGTTAGAGGCGGAAGAGTAAAAGATTTACCTGGTGTGAAATATCACATTGTTCGTGGAGCATTAGATACAGCAGGAGTTAATGGGCGTACCCAACGTAGATCAAAATACGGTACAAAACGTCCAAAGAAATAACGTAAATACTTTAATGTAGAGAACAATGAGAAAAAAATTATCTAAAAAAAGGATTCTTTTACCGGACCCGAAGTTTGGAGACCAGTTGGTAACACGTTTTGTAAATAACCTAATGGTTGATGGAAAGAAATCAATTGCTTTTAAGGTTTTTTACGATGCATTAGATATTGTTGAGCAAAGAAAGCAAGACGAAGAGAAAACAGCTTTAGAGTTGTGGAAAGAAGCATTGTCTAATGTGATGCCTCATGTAGAGGTGAGAAGTAGCAGAATTGGTGGGGCGACATTTCAAATCCCGATGCCAATTAGACCAGATAGAAAAATATCTATGGCCATCAAATGGTTGATCCTTTATTCTAAAAAGCGCAATGAAAAATCAATGGCACAAAGACTTGCTGGTGAAATTTTAGCCGCGGTTAAAGAAGAAGGAGCGGCAGTTAAAAAACGTGTAGATGTGCACAAGATGGCAGAGGCAAACAAAGCATTCTCTCACTTTAGATTTTAAGGTAAAGATAAAATGGCAAAAGATTTAAAATATACAAGAAATATTGGTATTGCAGCGCATATTGATGCCGGTAAAACTACCGTTACAGAGCGTATTTTATATTATACTGGTGTTTCGCATAAGATAGGTGAGGTTCACGACGGTGCGGCTACCATGGATTGGATGGAGCAGGAGCAGGAAAGAGGAATTACAATTACCTCTGCTGCAACACATTGTGAGTGGAAATATAACGATGAGAATTATGTTGTAAATATCATCGATACCCCTGGTCACGTTGATTTTACCGTTGAGGTAGAGCGTTCGTTAAGGGTTTTAGATGGTATGGTAGCTTTGTTTAGTGCTGTGGATGGGGTTGAGCCTCAATCAGAAACAGTATGGAGACAAGCCGATAAATATAAAGTGCCAAGAATTGGTTTTGTAAATAAAATGGACCGTCAAGGTTCTGATTTCTATAATGTTTGTACGCAAATCAGAGAAATGTTGGGAGGAAATCCTGTTCCATTACAAGTGCCAATCGGAGATGAAATTGATTTTAAAGGAGTTGTTGACTTGATTTCTAACAGAGCAATTGTATGGAATGAAGAAGACAAAGGAATGACTTATGAAGTAATCGAAATTCCTGCAGAATTAAAAGAGGAGGTTTCTCAGAAAAGAGCTGAATTAGTTGAAGCCGTGGCTGAATACGATGAAGCTTTATTAGAGAAATTCTTTGAAGATGAAGATTCAATTACTGAGGGAGAGATTATTGCTGCTTTGAGAAAGGCGACAATTGACATGTCGATTATTCCAATGTTCTGTGGTTCTGCCTTCAAGAACAAGGGTGTTCAAGCCATGTTAGATGGTGTGATGAGATTCTTGCCTTCACCATTGGATATTGAAGCGATCGTTGGAGTGAATCCTGATACAGAGTTAGAAGAGAAGAGAAAGCCTAGCGCTTCTGAACCTTTTTCTAGTTTAGCTTTTAAAATTGCCACAGATCCTTTTGTAGGAAGATTGGCTTTCTTTAGAGTATATTCAGGGCAGTTAGATTCAGGTTCTTATGTGTTGAACACACGTTCAGGAAATAAGGAAAGAATTTCTCGAATCTATCAAATGCACGCTAACAAACAACAGCCGATTGATAGAATTTCAGCAGGTGATATTGGAGCTGCCGTAGGTTTTAAAGATATTAAAACAGGAGATACGCTTTGTGATTTAAACAAACCTATTGTACTTGAATCAATGTCTTTCCCTGAGCCGGTTATCGGTATTGCCGTTGAGCCTAAGACGAAAGCAGATGTTGATAAATTGGGTATGGGCTTGGCTAAGTTGGCTGAAGAAGATCCGACTTTTGTGGTGAAGACTGATGAGGCGAGTGGTCAAACAGTAATTTCAGGAATGGGTGAATTACACTTAGAAATTCTTGTTGATCGTTTGAAGAGAGAGTTTAAGGTAGAAGTGAATCAAGGTCAACCTCAGGTTGAGTACAAAGAGGCACTTACGAGAAATGCAAATCATAGAGAAGTTTATAAGAAACAATCAGGTGGTCGAGGTAAATTTGGAGACGTGGTGTTTGAAATGGGTCCTGCAGATGCAGACTTTAAAGGTCCAGGTTTACAATTTATCAATGAGATCAAAGGTGGAAATATTCCTAGAGAATTTGTACCTGCCATTGAGAAAGGTTTTAAAGCGGCCATGAAAAATGGTCCTTTAGCGGGTTACGAAATGGACTCTATGAAAGTGAGAATTATCGATGGTTCTTATCACCCTGTTGATTCTGATGCATTATCTTTTGAATTGGCTGCTAAATTAGGATACAAAGCTGCGGCAAAGGCGGCAGGAGCAGTGATCCTTGAGCCAATCATGAAACTTGAGGTGGTTACACCCGAAGAAAACATGGGAGATATCGTAGGTGATTTGAACAGGAGAAGAGGACAAGTAAACTCAATGGATGATAGAGCCGGGGCAAAAGTAATCAAAGCTTTGGTACCTCTTTCAGAAATGTTTGGATACGTAACTACTTTGAGAACATTATCATCAGGTAGAGCAACATCGTCTATGGAATTCGCACATTATGCAGAAACTCCATCGAATGTGTCAGAGGAAGTGATTAAAAAAGCAATAGGGTAATTCCTTAATTATTTAAGCGATGAGTCAAAAAATTAGAATAAAATTAAAATCTTACGACCATAACTTGGTAGATAAGTCGGCTGATAAAATTGTTAAGACTGTAAAAAATACAGGAGCTGTAATCAATGGTCCAATTCCATTGCCTACAAACAAAAAGATCTTCACAGTATTGAGATCTCCTCACGTAAACAAGAAGTCTAGAGAGCAGTTTGAATTAAATGCACACAAGCGTATTTTAGATATCTACAGTTCATCTTCAAAAACAATTGATGCGTTGATGAAGTTGGAGTTGCCAAGTGGTGTTGAAGTAGAGATCAAAGTATAGTTAGATTCCAGAGTCGTCTGGAATAGCTAAGCGTCGAAAATGAATTTTTCGATGACATGTCCCGAGTATTAGGCGAGGGAAAAACGGTAAAAATACATCAGGGTTGAAGTATTTTAACCCTGTTTTTTTAAATAGAATGTTTAATAATTTATTAATGTAATTATGTCTGGGTTAATAGGTAGAAAAGTTGGAATGACCAGTATTTACGATGAAAATGGAAAGAATATTCCATGTACAGTAATACAGGCCGGTCCATGTGTAGTTACCCAAGTCAGAACCAAAGAGGTTGACGGGTATGAAGCGTTGCAACTTGGTTTCGATGACAAAGCAGAAAAGCACTCGACTAAAGCGGCCAATGGTCACTTTAAAAAGGCGGGAACTTCTTCTAAAAAGCGTGTTGTTGAATTCAAGTATTTTGAAGAAAAGTACAATTTAGGTGATGAACTCACTGTAGAACTTTTTGAAGAAGGCGAATTTGTTGATGTAAGCGGTACATCAAAAGGAAAAGGATTTAACGGTGTTGTAAAAAGACATGGGTTTGGTGGTGTAGGCCAAGCAACTCACGGTCAGCACAACCGTTTAAGAGCTCCTGGTTCTATTGGTGCTGCTTCTTATCCTGCTCGAGTTTTCAAAGGAATGAAGATGGCAGGTAGATTAGGTGGAGACAAGGTAAAAGTTCAAAACCTAAGGGTGTTAAAGGTGGTGAAGGATAAAAATCTTTTAGTAGTAAAAGGTGCAGTTCCTGGTCATAAGAATTCATATTTAATTATTGAGAAATAATGAAAGTAGCGGTAGTAGATATCAACGGGAAAAATACTGGAAGAAGCGTTGAGCTTTCAGATGCTATATTTGGTATAGAGCCAAATAAACACGCTATATATTTGGATGTTAAGCAATATTTGGCTAACAAACGTCAAGGAACTCATAAATCTAAAGAGAGAGCGGAAATTTCTGGAAGTACCAGAAAGATCAAGAAACAAAAAGGTACAGGAACTGCGAGAGCGGGAAGTATCAAATCTCCTGTTTTTAGAGGTGGAGGTAGAGTTTTTGGTCCAAGACCAAGAAACTATTCATTCAAATTGAACAAGAGTTTGAAAAGATTGGCTCGTCAATCAGCACTTTCTTTGAAGGCAAAAGAAGAAAATATTGTGGTTGTAGAGAACTTTGATTTCGAGGCGCCAAAGACTAAATCTTTTGTTAATGTGTTGAAATCATTGGGAATAGAGAACAAAAAATCTCTATTTGTGTTGGATGAGTCAAATAAAAACGTATATTTGTCATCGCGAAATTTGAAAGGTGTAAATATCGTAAACGGCTCAAAAATAGCAACTTACGAAGTTTTGAATGCAAATAAAGTTGTACTTTCAGAAAGTTGTTTAGAAGAAATTGAATCAAATTTTAGTAAGTAATAGTTATGAGTATTTTAATAAAACCTATTATTACGGAAAAGGCTACAGACCTCAGTGAGTTGAGAAACTGTTATTCATTTGTGGTGAATAAGCAAGCCAATAAAATTGAAATCAAGAACGCTGTTGAAAGTGCATATGGTGTGTCGGTAAATAGTGTAAGAACAGTTAATTATCCTGTAAAGCGCAATACAAAGTACACTAAACAAGGTTTAGTGACCGGTATGAAAGGAGCTTATAAGAAAGCCATGGTACAATTGGCTGAAGGAGAAAATATTGATTTTTATAGCAATATCTAAGATAAAGAGATGGCATTAAGAAAATTAAATCCAATAACCCCGGGACAACGTTTTAGAGTTGTTACTGATTTTGATGTGGTTACAACTTCAAAACCTGAAAAGAGTTTGTTGGCATCAAAAACCAGATCCGGAGGTAGAAATAACGATGGAAAGATGACCATGCGCTATTTAGGTGGCGGTCACAAAAAGAAATACCGTATTATCGATTTTAAGAGAAATAAGGATGGAGTTCCTGCTACTGTTAAAACGATAGAATACGATCCAAACAGATCTGCTTATATCGCATTGTTGAATTATGCAGATGGTGAAAAGAGATATATCGTAGCACAGAATGGTCTTAAAGTTGGACAGGTAATTGTATCCGGAGAAAAAGTAGCTCCCGAAGTTGGAAACTCACTTTATTTAAGTGATATTCCTTTGGGAACAGTGATTTCTTGCATCGAGCTACATCCTGGGCAAGGAGCTGTTTTAGCGAGAAGTGCCGGAACATTTGCTCAATTGATGGCGAGAGAAGGAAAATATGCTACGGTAAAATTACCTTCAGGTGAGGTTCGTTTTATATTATTGACTTGTAAAGCGACTGTAGGCGTTGTATCCAATTCTGACCACCAATTGGTTGTATCTGGTAAAGCTGGTAGAAGCAGATGGTTAGGAAGAAGACCAAGAACACGTCCGGTTGTAATGAACCCTGTCGATCACCCAATGGGTGGTGGTGAAGGTAGAGCTACCGGAGGACATCCACGATCTAGAAATGGTATTCCTGCGAAAGGATTCAAAACAAGATCTAAAACAAAAGCGAGTAATAAACACATTATTGTGCGTAGAAAAAAATAAGAATTGATTATGGCACGTTCGTTAAAAAAAGGACCCTTTGTTCATTTTAAACTTGATAGAAAGGTTCAAAAAAATATAGATTCCGGCAATAAATCAGTAATAAAAACCTGGTCTAGAGCCTCTATGATTACTCCGGATTTTGTAGGTCAAACAATTGGTGTACACAACGGAAGACAATTTGTACCTGTGTATGTTACTGAAAATATGGTAGGACATAAATTGGGAGAATTTTCACCAACACGTACTTTTAGAGGTCATGCTGGTGCTAAAAATAAAGGTAAAAAATAGGAGTTATGGGAGTTCGTAAAAACATGAGAGCACAGCAATTAAAAGAGGCTCGTAAGGAAACTTATGTAGCTAAACTTAAAGGTTGTCCTTCTTCACCAAGAAAAATGCGATTAGTTGCAGATTTGGTCAGAGGAGTTGAAGTAGAAAAAGCTTTGGCAATATTAAAGTATAACCCGAAGCACTCTTCTATAAACCTAGAAAAATTGATGTTATCTGCGATTGCCAACTGGCAAGCAAAAAATGAGGATGCAAATATCGAGGATGCAGGATTGTATGTAAAAGAGATCTATGTAGACAGCGCATCTGTTCTTAAGAGATTGAGAACAGCCCCTCAAGGTAGAGCACATCGTATTAGAAAACGTTCAAATCATGTAACGTTGGTATTAGGAACAAATAATTTAAGCAATTAAGGAATAGCATGGGACAAAAAACTAATCCAATAGGAAATCGTTTAGGTATTATCAGAGGATGGGAATCTAACTGGTACGGCGGAAATGACTACGGCGATAAAATTGCTGAGGATGACAAGATCAGAAAGTATGTTCATGCTAGATTGAGTAAAGCAAGTGTATCTCGAATCATCATTGAGAGAACTCTTAAACTTGTAACCGTTACTATCACTACTGCAAGACCTGGTATTATTATCGGGAAAGGCGGTCAGGAGGTAGACAAGTTAAAAGAAGAGCTCAAAAAGATCACCGGGAAAGAAATACAGATCAATATTTTTGAAATCAAAAGACCTGAGCTTGACGCTAAATTGGTTGCAGCGAGTATCGCCAGACAAATTGAAAGCAGAATCTCTTATAAGAGAGCGATCAAAATGGCCATCTCTACAACAATGCGTATGAATGCCGAGGGTATTAAAGTTCAGATCTCAGGAAGATTGAACGGAGCTGAAATGGCGCGTTCAGAATCTTTTAAAGAAGGTAGAATTCCTCTTTCTACTTTTAGAGCTGATATTGATTATGCACTTGATGAAGCCGATACTACCTATGGTAAATTAGGTATTAAGGTTTGGATTATGAAGGGTGAGGTTTATGGAAAAAGAGAATTATCTCCTTTGGTAGGTATGTCTAAAAAAGGCAAAGCAAACGAAGGAAGAAATAAACCTCGTAAAAAATAATTTTTTAAATAATAAAAAATGTTACAGCCTAAGAGAGTTAAATTTCGTAAAGTTCAGAAAGGTAAAGGAAGCCTTAAAGGTATTTCTCAAAGAGGACACCAACTTTCTAATGGAGTTTTTGGAATAAAATCATTAGAACAAGATCTTCTTACCTCAAGACAAATCGAAGCGGCGCGTATTGCTGCAACTCGTTATATGAAACGTCAAGGGAGTTTATGGATTAAAATTTTCCCGGATAAACCGATTACCAAGAAGCCATTAGAAGTTCGTATGGGTAAAGGTAAAGGAGCACCGGAATATTTTGTGGCAGTGGTAAAACCTGGTAGAATTATGTTTGAAGTAGGTGGAGTGCCTATGGATGTAGCAAAAGAAGCTCTACGTTTGGCCGCTCAAAAATTACCTGTAAAAACAAAATTTGTTGTTGCGCGTAATTACGAAAACGCATAATTAAGAATCTGCAAAAAATTTAACCATGAAACAATCTGAAATTAAAGGATTATCTGTAGAAGATTTACAAGAGAAATTAGCAGGATTCAAGAAGAATTATACCGACTTGAAATTAGCCCACGGGATTTCACCATTAGAAAATCCAATACAGTTAAGAAAGTTGAGAAGAACTTGTGCCAGATTGGCTACAGAATTAACAAAAAGAGAATTACAATAATTCTATTTCAATTTAAAGATGGAACAAAGAAATCTTAGAAAAGAAAGAGTAGGTGTAGTGTCTAGCGCAAAAATGGAGAAAACAGTTGTTGTTTCTGAAGTTAGACGAGTAAAGCACCCTCTTTATGGAAAATTCGTGTTGAATACAAAAAAGTATTATGTACACGATGAAAAAAATGATTGCAACGAAGGTGATACGGTAAGGATCAGTGAAACTCGTCCGTTGAGCAAAAACAAACGTTGGAGATTAGTTGAAATTATAGAAAGAGCTAAATAACCATGGTACAACAGGAGTCAAGATTAAAAGTAGCTGATAACACCGGAGCAAAAGAAGTATTAGTAATTCGTGTCCTAGGTGGAACAAATAGACGTTATGCATCTGTTGGAGATAAAATTGTGGTTTCTGTAAAAGAAGCGACACCCAATGGTACAGCGAAAAAAGGTCAGGTAGCGAAAGCAGTAGTTGTGCGCACCAAAAAAGAAGTAAGACGTAAAGACGGTTCTTACATCAGATTTGATGATAACGCATGTGTATTGTTAGATGCTGCAGCCAATGAAATGAGAGGGACCCGTGTATTCGGTCCTGTCGCTAGAGAATTACGCGAAAAACAATTCATGAAAATTGTATCACTAGCACCTGAAGTGCTTTAAAAATAGAAAACTATGGCAAAGCTAAAATTAAAAACCGGAGATACGGTTCAGGTAATTTCTGGTGATCACAAAGGTGAAGAAGGGAAAATTGTCGAGATAATTAAAGATAAGAACAGAGCAATTGTCGAAGGCGTTAATTTAGTTTCTAAACACACAAAACCCAGTGCACAAAATCCACAGGGTGGTATCGTAAAAAAAGAAGCGGCTATTCACATTTCTAATCTTATGTTAGTTGAAAACGGAAAAATTACGAGAGTAGGATTCCGTAAAGATGGAGATAATAAGGTTAGATTCTCTAAAAAAACGAATGAAGTAATATAGTTATGGAATATACACCTAGACTTAAAGAAGAATATCAAAGCAGAATCAAAAATGCTTTGAAAGAAGAATTCGGATACGAAAATGTGATGCAAGTTCCGAAATTGGAAAAAATTGTGATCAGTAGAGGAGTTGGTGCAGCCATTGCAGATAAGAAATTAATCGAGCATGCCGCTAACGAATTAACTGCTATTACAGGTCAGAAAGCAGTAACAACCATTTCAAAAAAGGACGTTGCGTCTTTTAAATTGAGAAAAGGAATGCCGATTGGCGTTAAAGTAACTTTACGCGCTGATAGAATGTACGAATTTCTCGATAGATTGGTCACTGTAGCGCTTCCACGGGTAAGAGATTTTAAAGGTGTGAAAAGCACAGGATTTGATGGAAGGGGTAATTATAACTTAGGAGTTACTGAGCAAATTATATTTCCTGAAATCAATATCGATAAGATTTACAGAATTGGAGGTATGGATATCACTTTTGTGACAACAGCAAATACCGACAAAGAAGCGAAATCATTATTACACGAATTGGGTTTACCATTTAAAAAGAATTAAGAGATGGCAAAAGAATCAATGAAAGCTCGCGAAGTAAAAAGAGCAAAAACGGTTGCAAAATATGCTGAGAAGAGAAAAGCTTTGAAAGAAGCCGGAGAGTTTGAGCTATTGCAAAAATTACCGAAAAATGCTTCACCTGTTCGCATGCACAACAGATGTAAATTAACAGGTAGACCAAAAGGTTATATGAGACAGTTTGGTATTTCGCGTGTATTATTCCGTGAAATGGCTAACAACGGGCTTATTCCTGGTGTTAAAAAAGCGAGTTGGTAATTTAGAATTGAATATTAATTGGTTTGAAGTTTAAGTCCTAGTACTCGGGCTTAAAAACCAAAACCGCAAATTTTTTATATGTATACAGATCCTATAGCAGATTTTTTGACCAGGATTCGAAATGCCGCAAAAGCAGGGCATAGAGTGGTCGAAATTCCAGCTTCAAATTTGAAAAAGGAAATGACCAAGATCTTGTTTGATCAGGGTTATATTCTTAGCTACAAGTTTGAAGAAAACAAAGTGCAAGACAAAATTAAAATTGCACTTAAGTATGACAAGATTACTAAACAATCAGTAATTAAAAAATTACAAAGAGTAAGTACACCGGGTTTACGTCAGTATGCAAGTGCTTCTGAAATGCCAAGGGTATTAAATGGTTTAGGAATCGCCATCGTCTCTACCTCAAAAGGGGTAATGACGAACAAGAAAGCTCGTTTAGAGAATGTTGGTGGCGAGGTATTATGTTACGTTTATTAATAAAATTGTAAGATTAGTAAGATGTCAAGAATTGGAAAAAATCCCGTAGTTATTCCCGCTGGTGTGACAGTTGAGCTCAAAGACAACCACATCACAGTGAAAGGAAAACTCGGCGAGTTATCTCAGGATATTACTGGGATTACAGTGAAACAAGAAGATAATACTTTGGTTTTAGAAAGAAGCGACGAAAGTAAAGCACAAAAATCAGCACATGGTTTATACCGTGCTCTGATCAATAACATGGTGGTAGGTGTATCAACAGGTTGGTCTAAAGACCTAGAGTTGGTGGGTGTAGGTTACCGTGCTTCGAACCAAGGACAAAGATTAGATTTAGCTTTAGGATTCTCTCACAATATTATATTTGATATTGCTCCGGAAGTAAAAGTTGAAACGATTACAGAAAAGGGGAAAAACCCTATCATAAAATTAACTTCGCATGATAAACAATTGGTGGGTCATGTGGCGGCTAAGATCAGATCTTTCCGTAAGCCTGAACCATACAAAGGAAAAGGAGTTAAATTTGTTGGAGAATTGTTAAGAAGAAAAGCAGGTAAAACAGCTTAATAGAGGATAGTTATGGCATTATCAAAACTAGAAAGAAGATCTCGAATTAAACAGAGAATCAGAAAAATTGTTACAGGAACTGCAAGTCAGCCAAGGTTGTCTGTATACAGAAGTAACAAAGAAATATACGGCCAATTAATTGATGACGCTAGCGGTGTGACCATTGCTTCGGCTTCTTCAAGAGAAAAAGGTGTAACTGCCGGAACAAAAGTGGAAGTGGCAAATGCAGTTGGAAAATTGCTTGCTGAAAAAGCGGTAAAGGCAGGTGTTGAAACTTGTTCATTTGATAGAAATGGATATTTATTTCACGGAAGAGTTAAATCTTTTGCTGATGGAGCAAGAGAAGGTGGTTTAAAATTTTAACAAGACGTCATGTTCAAGAGTTATAAAAATATTGAAAGAGTAAAACCAAGCGGTTTAGAATTAAAAGATCATTTGGTAGGGGTACAACGTGTGACCAAAGTGACCAAAGGAGGAAGAACTTTTGGATTCTCCGCAATCGTGGTTGTAGGTAACGGGAATGGCGTTGTAGGATACGGTCTAGGTAAATCTCAAGATGTGGCGACTGCCATCGCAAAAGCCATTGAAGATGCGAAGAAAAACCTGGTAAGAGTGCCGATTTTGAACCAGACATTACCACATGAGCAAAAAGGTAAATACGGAGGAGCGAAAGTTTATTTGAAACCAGCTTCACACGGTACCGGAGTTATTGCCGGTGGTGCTGTACGTGCGGTATTAGAATCAGTAGGAGTTCATGATGTACTATCAAAATCACAAGGATCTTCTAACCCACATAACGTAGTAAAAGCTACATTTGATGCTTTGTTAAATTTACGTGATGCACATACCATCGCTAAACAAAGGGGAATTAGCTTAGAAAAAGTGTTTAACGGATAATAGATTTGTGATGAAGAAATTAAAAATTACACAGGTTCGAAGTAAAATAAGAAGACCTAAAAACCAGAAGCTTACTTTAGAAGCACTTGGTTTGACTAGAATGAATCAGTCGGTTGAGCACGAGGCAACTCCGTCAATCTTAGGAATGGTAAAAACAGTTAATCACTTAGTTTCTGTAGAAGAAATTTAATAAGGTATTAGAGTTATGGAACTTAATAATTTACAACCGGCAAAAGGGTCAGTAAAATCGGTAAAAAGAATCGGACGTGGTCAGGGTTCTGGAAAAGGTGGAACTGCAACTCGTGGACATAAAGGACAAAAATCTCGTTCAGGATATTCTAAGAAGATAGGATTTGAAGGAGGTCAGATGCCTTTACAACGAAGAGTACCTAAGTTCGGTTTTACAAATATCAATCGTAAAGAATACAAAGGAATCAATTTGGACAAACTTCAACAATTGGTTGATGATGGCAAGATCACTGATACAGTGAATATGGAAGTATTGATCGCAAATGGATTGACAAGTAAGAACGATATGGTAAAGATTTTGGGGCGTGGAGAACTCACCGCAAAATTAGATATCACGGTACATAAATTTACAGCAACTGCCAAAGCCGCTATTGAAAAAGCAGGAGGTAAAGCTGAAACGATTTAAATAGTATTGTTTAATGAAGAAATTTATTAGTACCCTACAGGATATTTGGAAAATTGACGAGTTAAGAAACAAAATCATCATTACATTAAGTTTGATGGTGGTGTATCGCTTGGCAGCTCATTTACCATTACCTGGAATCGACCCGACACAATTATCGGGTATAAACGACAAAACATCCGGAGGTTTGTTAGGTCTGTTGAATGCATTTACCGGAGGCGCTTTTGCTAATGCTTCGGTAATGGCTTTGGGAATTATGCCTTATATCTCAGCATCTATTGTAGTGCAGTTAATGGGTATAGCGATTCCTTATTTACAGAAATTACAGAAGGAAGGAGAAAGTGGAAGGAAAAAGATCAATCAAATTACAAGATGGTTAACCATTGGTATTTTGATCATTCAGGCACCGGCTTATATTGTAAGTTTACCGAGTTTGGGTATTCCTGAAAGTGCATTTTTATTAGGAAGAGGTCCTTTGTTCTATTTCTCATCAATCCTATTGTTAACTACAGGTACTGTATTTGCTATGTGGTTGGGCGAGAAAATTACTGACAAGGGAATTGGAAACGGAATATCCTTGTTAATTATGATCGGTATCATCGCTAGATTTCCTGCATCTTTTATGCAAGAAGCTACCTCTAGGGTAACTCAATCTAACGGTGGATTATTAATGATATTGATCGAAGTGATCATTTGGTTACTTGTTATTTTAGCTTCTGTACTATTGGTTACAGCTGTTAGAAAAATTCAGGTTCAATACGCAAGAAGAACAGCTGCAGGTAATATAAAAGATGTAGCAGGAGCTAGGCAATATATTCCATTGAAATTAAATTCATCTGGTGTAATGCCCATTATCTTTGCACAAGCATTAATGTTTGTTCCAGGTTTATTGGCAAATTCTGAGAATAACACTTTAAAATCTATCGGTATTTCGTTTACAGATATGTTTGGATTTTGGTACAATGTGGTTTTTGCTATTCTGATTATCATTTTTAGTTATTTCTATACAGCCATTACAATTCCAACCAATAAGATGGCGGATGATTTAAAGAGAGGTGGAGGATTTGTACCAGGTATCAGACCTGGTAAAGATACTGCGGAGTATTTAGATGGTATATTATCTAAAATAACATTGCCCGGATCTATTTTCTTGGCATTGTTAGCGGTATTGCCTGCTATCATTACCAAATTTGGTGTACAACCCGGATGGGCATTGTTTTACGGAGGTACCTCATTATTGATTATGGTGGGTGTAGCAATAGACACACTGCAACAAATCAATTCGTATTTGTTAAATAGACATTACGATGGTTTGATGAAAACCGGAGCAAAAAGAAAAACAACTGTTTAAAGTATATGGCAAAACAAGCTGCAATACAACAAGATGGAACAATTATAGAAGCGTTGTCTAATGCAATGTTTCGTGTTGAACTAGAAAATGAGCATATTGTAACGGCGCATATTTCGGGAAAGATGAGGATGCATTACATCAAATTACTACCCGGTGATAGAGTGAAGTTGGAGATGAGTCCATATGATTTAAGTAAAGCAAGAATAACCTATAGATATTAATTTTTTTAACTGCTTGTTATATTGGGAGTTGTAATATACAATAGTGGTTGTTAACAAAGACTAGAACTTATGAAAGTTAGAGCATCAATTAAGAAAAGAAGTGCCGAGTGCAAAATTGTACGCAGAAAAGGCAGATTATATGTAATCAACAAAAGTAATCCTAGATTTAAACAAAGACAAGGATAAGTTATGGCAAGAATAGCAGGAATTGACATCCCAAAGAACAAAAGAGGTGCTATAGCACTAACTTATATCTTTGGTATCGGTAGAAGTAAGGCTAAAGAGATTTTAGCGAATGCCCAAGTTGACGAGAATATTAAAGTTCAGGATTGGACAGATGACAACATCGCAGAAGTTCGTGAACAAGTAGCCAAAGTCAAAATTGAGGGTGAATTGAGATCGGAGATCCAAGTAAACATCAAACGTTTAATGGATATCGGTTGTTACAGAGGAATCAGACACAGATCTGGATTACCATTGAGAGGTCAACACACGAAAAATAATTCGAGAACCAGAAAAGGTAAGAAGAAAACTGTCGCAAACAAAAAGAAAGCAACTAAATAATCATTAGAGAAAATGGCAAAGAAAGTTCAAAAAAAGCGAAAAGTTATAGTTGACGCTGTTGGGGAAGCGCATATCAATGCCACCTTTAATAACATCATCATATCGTTAACGAATAAAAACGGAGATGTTATTTCTTGGTCTAGTGCAGGAAAGCAAGGCTTTAGAGGTTCAAAAAAGAATACTCCTTATGCTGCGCAGACTGCTGCTGAAGATTGTGCAAAAGTTGCTCATGAGGCTGGTTTACGCAAAGTAAAAGTTTTCGTAAAAGGTCCGGGTAATGGTAGAGAATCTGCAATCAGAACGATCCACAACAGTGGTATTGAAGTAACTGAAATAGTGGATATTACACCAATCCCACACAACGGATGTAGACCTCCAAAAAGAAGAAGAGTATAATTATAAATTTTAATAACGAGGATTAAGATTATCGAAGGATTGCCTTAATTCATAATCCCTTAATTATTTAAAGAAATGGCAAGATATACAGGTCCAAAAACAAAAATCTCCAGAAAATTCGGTCAGACTTTATTTGGAGAAGACAAATCGTTTGAAAGAAGAAACTACCCTCCGGGGCAGCATGGTTCAAACAGAAGAAGAGGAAAACAATCTGAATATTCTATTCAGTTGAACGAAAAGCAAAAAGCAAAATACACTTATGGTATTTTAGAACGTCAATTCCGCAACCTTTTTGAGAAAGCTCAAAGTACAAAGGGTATTACCGGTGAAGTATTATTGCAACTTTGCGAATGTAGATTAGATAATGTGGTGTACAGAATGGGAATTTCCCCATCACGTCGTGGTGCACGTCAGTTGGTATCGCACCGTCACATTACAGTTAATGGTGAAATAGTTAACATTCCGTCTTATCAGTTAAAAGAAGGAGATATTATAGGTGTAAGAGAAAAGTCGAAATCGTTAGAAGTGATTGACCGTTCATTAGCTGCCAACAAAAGTGTATATGAATGGCTTGCTTGGAATTCTGAAACCAGAGAAGGAAGATTTATCAAAGTTCCTGAAAGAGTTCAAATTCCAGAAAATATTAACGAACAGTTTATTGTAGAGTTGTACTCTAAATAATTAAAGACAGATTCTAA
This sequence comes from Namhaeicola litoreus, assembly GCF_042679565.1. Classification (NCBI taxonomy): domain Bacteria; kingdom Pseudomonadati; phylum Bacteroidota; class Flavobacteriia; order Flavobacteriales; family Flavobacteriaceae; genus Namhaeicola; species Namhaeicola litoreus. The sequence continues at coordinate 95,071 of NZ_JBHTMY010000004.1, forward strand.
ACTTATGGCAATTTTAAATTTTCAAAAACCGGATAAAGTATTAATGATTGAATCGAATGCCTATGAAGGTAAATTCGAATTCAAACCCCTAGAGCCTGGATATGGTTTAACCATAGGGAATGCTTTGCGACGTGTTTTACTTTCTTCTTTAGAAGGTTATGCAATCAACTCTTTACGTATCGAAGGAGTAGAGCATGAGTTTTCTACCATTGAAGGAATCGTTGAAGACGTTACTGAAATTATTCTAAACCTGAAACAGGTTAGATTTAAACAGCAAATTGAAGATACAGAAAGTGAAAGTGTATCTGTATCATTGAGTGGAAAGGAGCAAATTACTGCCGGAGATTTTCAAAACTTTATTTCAGGTTTTCAAATTTTAAATCCTGAATTGGTAATATGTAATTTAGAGAAATCTGTTAAACTAGATATGGAAATATCTATAGACAAAGGAAGAGGATTTGTATTGGCAGAAGAAAATAAAAAAGCATCAGCACCGCTAGGTACTATTTTTGTTGATTCGATCTATACGCCAATCAAAAATGTAAAATACAGCATTGAAAACTATAGGGTAGAGCAAAAAACAGATTACGAAAAACTCATTTTTGATATCACCACCGATGGGTCTATTAATCCTCAGGATGCTTTAACCGAAGCAGCTAAAATCTTAATTCATCACTTTATGTTATTCTCAGATGAGCGAATTACATTAGAGGCAGATGAAATTGCTCAAACTGAAACTTATGATGAAGAATCATTGCATATGCGTCAGTTATTAAAAACCAGATTGATCGATATGGATCTTTCTGTAAGAGCATTAAACTGTTTGAAAGCTGCAGAAGTTGATACTTTGGGTGATTTGGTTTCTTTTAACAAAAGTGATTTGATGAAGTTCAGAAACTTTGGGAAGAAATCATTGACTGAGTTAGATGAATTGGTAAATGTGAAAGGTTTGACCTTTGGCATGGATTTGACTAAATACAAATTAGATAAAGAATAGTTATTCCGCGTAAAGGAATGAAGTTAATACTGAGCGTACAATGAGACACGGAAAGAAAATAAATCATTTAAGTAGAAAAACTGCGCATAGAAAAGCAATGCTTTCTAATATGGCTTGTTCATTAATCGAGCACAAGCGCATTAATACAACTGTAGCAAAGGCAAAAGCATTGCGTCAGTTTGTAGAGCCTTTGGTAACCAAATCGAAGGAAGATTCTACACATAACAGAAGAATTGTTTTTAAAAATCTTAAAAGCAAAGAAGCAGTTACAGAATTGTTTAGAAATGTTGCTGTAAAAGTTGGAGACAGACCTGGAGGTTATGTAAGAATAATCAAATTAGGTAGTCGTTTAGGAGATAACGCAGACATGGCGATGGTAGAATTTGTTGATTATAACGAGTTGTACAATCCTAAAGGAGGAACTAAGAAGAAGACTACCCGAAGAAGAGGTAAGAAGTCTTCAAAAGAAACTGCTGAGACTGCTGCTCCTTCAAAACCAGAAAACAGCAAAGTTGAAACAAAGGATACAGATGCTAAAGATGAAGCATAATTATGTTATTGGTTGTGTTTAAATTAATTAAAGGGTAAGCTGTTAAAAGCTTATCCTTTTTTTTTATATTGAAATTATGAAACATATTCTAGTTATTATCCTGCTGATAAGCTTTTGCGTCGCTTCTTCCCAAGAACGAAAAACACCTGGTCAGGTAGGAAGTGCAAATGATGTTGTAGGTGGGTTTTTTAGAAAATCTTCCTATCATATTGACGGAAAGGAAATTGAAGGGTCGAGATTCCTTATGCCCAATTGGCAGAATCAAGGTGAATTATATGCAAATGGAAAAATCTTAAGACTTAATAATATCAATTTGGACCTATCTACATATGAATTCAGTCAGATGAAATCAAATGATTCTATTTTTATCTTTGATAAATCTAGCCTTGATTCGGTTAAAATTAACAACAAACTTTTGAAACCAAATTATTCAGGAAAAATCCAGGAAATACTTTCTGAAGGGAAAAATGGAAGCTTGATCAAGCACTATGAAGTCGAAATTATTGAAGGTATGTTCAATCCGACAGACGGGACTACAAAACCATCGAGGTATAAAATAATTGAGGATTATTATGTGATCAAAGGTGGCATCCCCAAAAAAATATCGCTCAACAAGAAGAATTTGGAAGATTTTTTTGGGAATGATAAGGGTAAGGTTGAAAAATTTATCAAAGAAAATAAACTTTCTTATAAGGATGAATCTGATATGATACGGGCATTTAATTTTTACAACACAATTTAAAAAAATCAAACAGCTAATGGAATTTAAAACAAAAAAGAAGGCGGTTATACTTTTGGAAGATGGAACTATATTCGAAGGACAGGCCGTTGGTCAAGACGGTACAGCAGTTGGTGAAATATGTTTTAATACGGGTACAACAGGCTATCAGGAAATATTTACAGACCCATCTTATTTTGGTCAGATCATGATAACGACCAATGCGCACATTGGAAATTATGGTGTGAACGATCAAGAACAAGAATCAGATTCTATCAAAATATCGGGATTAGTTTGTAGAAATTTTTCATATGAACATTCACGTGTTGATTCTGACGGATCCTTGTTGGAGTATTTTGAGAATCAAAATTTCTTTGCAATTTCTAATGTTGATACCAGAGCCTTGGTAAGGCATATACGCAATAAAGGAGCTATGAATGCGGTAATTTCTACTAATTTAGATATGGGTTTTTTAAAATCAGAGCTTGCCAAAGTACCTTCAATGGAAGGCTTAGAGCTGGCTTCGAGTGTGTCTACGAAAGAAGCATATACCTTTGGAAATCCTGAAGCAAAGTATAAAATTTCTGCTTTAGATCTGGGTATTAAAAGAAATATCCTGAGAAATTTTGAGAAAAGAGATTGCTATATCAAAGTTTTCCCTTTTGATACGAGTTTTGAAGAAATGCAGGCCTTTGAACCTGACGGATATTTTCTATCGAATGGTCCGGGTGATCCAACTCCATTAACCAATGCTCAGATAATTGCCAAACAAATTATAGAGTTAGATGAACCTTTATTTGGTATTTGTCTTGGACATCAAGTGATTGCCTTGGCACATGGAATTCCAACTTATAAAATGCATAACGGACATCGAGGGATTAATCACCCCGTAAAAAATCTATTGACAGGAAAAGGAGAAATTACATCTCAAAATCACGGATTTGTGGTGGATAGAAAGGCAGTAGAAGAGGGAGATCTTTTCGATGTAACCCACATCCATTTAAATGACAATACCCTTGCCGGGATGAGAATGAAGAATAAGAATTGTTTTTCAGTACAATATCATCCTGAGGCTAGCCCTGGGCCACATGATTCATCTTATTTGTTTGATGAATTTATCGAACGAATGAATGTGACAAAAACTGTTTAAAAAACACATAGCAGTCGAAATCGTTTGAGTATAAATTATATGAAAACAGGGACAGAACGGGTTTAGTTCCTTAAATTTACAATATAAAATAAAAACTAGAAAATATGAGTATTATAGTAAATATCCACGCCAGACAGATCTTAGATTCAAGAGGAAATCCAACAGTAGAAGTTGATGTCACTACAGAAAATGGTTATGTTGGTCGTGCCGCAGTACCTTCAGGTGCTTCCACCGGAGAGCATGAAGCAGTAGAATTGAGAGATGGAGGAAAAGATTACATGGGTAAAGGCGTTTTAAAGGCCGTTGAAAATGTAAATGAAATCATCGCTGAGCATTTATTAGGATTTTCTGTATTCGAACAAAATGCGATAGACAAATTAATGATAGAATTAGATGGTACACCAAATAAATCAAAATTGGGTGCCAATGCTATTTTGGGTGTTTCTTTGGCAGTGGCAAAAGCTGCAGCTAATGAATTAGGAGTTTCTTTGTTTAGATATGTAGGTGGTGTAAGTGGTAATACTTTACCGGTACCCATGATGAATATTGTAAACGGAGGTTCGCATTCTGATGCACCCATTGCTTTTCAAGAGTTTATGATCATGCCGGTCATGGCAAAAAGTTTTACCCATGCTATGCAAATGGGGACCGAGATCTTCCATAATTTGAAAAAGATACTTCACGATAGAAATTTAAGCACTGCAGTAGGTGATGAGGGCGGTTTTGCCCCAACTTTTGACGGAACAGAAGATGCTATTGAAACCATTTTAGCCGCAATTAAAAAGGCCGGATACAAAGGAGGAGAAGAAGTTATGTTGGCTTTAGATTGTGCCTCTGCAGAATTTTATGAAAATGGAAAATACGATTATTCAAAATTTGAAGGGCCGAATGGAAAAGTAAGAACCAGTCAGGAGCAAGCAGATTATCTGGCTGAATTGGTAGCAAAATATCCAATTATTTCTATCGAGGACGGAATGGATGAAAATGATTGGGCAGGTTGGAAAGATTTGACTGATAAAATCGGAGATAAAGTTCAATTGGTTGGAGATGATTTATTCGTAACCAATGTTGAACGTTTATCGAGAGGAATCAAAGAAGGAATTGCCAATTCAATTTTGATCAAAGTCAACCAAATCGGTACTTTGTCTGAAACGATTGCCGCAGTTAACATGGCACATAATGCCGGTTATACTTCTGTGATGTCTCACAGGTCAGGTGAAACAGAAGACAATACCATTGCGGATCTTGCTGTAGCCTTAAATACAGGGCAAATTAAGACAGGTTCAGCTTCAAGAAGTGATCGTATGGCAAAATACAATCAATTGCTAAGAATTGAAGAGGAATTAGCTGATGTGGCTTATTTCCCTCAACTCAAAGCTTTTAAAGTGAAAAAATAATAATGATAAAAACCGGTTTTTACCGGTTTTTTTTATGTTAAAATTAGCTACAATCATTACAAAGAAACTGTGTTAATTTTTGTAAATTAGACCCTCATAAAATAATAGTCATAGAATGTCAGAAATAGCAAAATTAGAAATAGGCGGTAAAAGCTATGAATTACCTGTAGTTCGTGGTACAGAGAATGAAGTCGCCATCGATATTAAAAATTTAAGATCAGATACAGGTGGATTAATTACACTAGATTCAGGGTTCAAAAATACCGGAGCATGTGAGAGTAAGATTACATTTCTCGATGGTGAAAAAGGAATATTAAGGCATCGGGGTTATTCGATTGAAGACCTTGCCAAAGGTTCTAATTTTCTCGAAGTATCTTATTTGGTCATCTTTGGTGAATTACCGACTAAAGCGCAATATGAAAAGTTTGAAAAGGATATCAAGAGACATACCCTTTTGAACGAGGAAATGAAAAACATCATTGACGGCTATCCTAAAAGTGCTCACCCGATGGGTATTCTTTCATCCATGACTTGTGCATTGACAGCATTTAACCCTATAACAGTCAATGTAAATGATCCAGTAGCTCTTTATGAGGGGATCGTAAAGATCATGGCGAAATTTCCTGTTTTGGCTGCCTGGGCGCATAGTAAAACCCATGGAATGCCATTAAACTATGCTGATAATTCATTGGGTTATGTGGAGAACATCTTGAATATGATGTTTAAGATCCCTACAGAAACTTATAAGATCAATCCTATTGCCGTGAAAGCCTTGGATGAATTATTGATTTTGCATGCAGATCATGAGCAAAACTGTTCTACTTCTACTGTTAGAATTGTTGGGTCTTCAGAGGCAGGGTTATTTGCTTCAATTTCAGCAGGTGTATCGGCGCTTTGGGGAAGATTACACGGAGGAGCAAATCAAGCTGTTTTAGAGATGCTTGAAGCTATTCAGAACGATGGAGGAGATGTTGAGAAATATATCGCTAAAGCGAAGGATAAAGATGATCCATTTAGATTGATGGGCTTTGGTCATAGGGTATACAAAAATTTTGACCCACGTGCGAGATTGATCAAGAAAGCTGCCGATGAGTTGTTTGAAGACTTAGGTACTTCTGATCCGGTATTGGCCATCGCCAAGCATTTGGAAAAAGTAGCCTTAGAAGACGAGTATTTTGCTGAGAAGAAATTATATCCAAATGTGGATTTCTATTCCGGAATTATCTATCGCGCTTTGGGCATACCTGTACAAATGTTTACTGTGATGTTTGCCATTGGTCGTTTACCCGGATGGATTGCTCAATGGAGAGAAATGCGCTTAAATAAAGAACCGATCGGAAGACCAAGACAATTATATATTGGAGAACCTTTACGTCCGTTTGTTCCAATGGACAAAAGATAAAGATTCACTAAATTTTAACAAATCGCAAGGCGAACCATTTTCGTTTTGCGATTTTTTTTTAGCTAATTTTGTGAAAAACTTATTTTTTTGGACAAATTTTATTTAAATATCAAAAATGAGACTTCCAGGCTTAAAGCTGTAGTGCTTGGAACGGCGAAATCTAATGGACCAACGCCTAAGGTTGAAGACTGTTATGATCCTAAGTCGAGAGAACATGTAATTGCAGGAACATATCCCAAGGAAGAGGATATGATTCTAGAGTTGGATGCTTTTGAAAATGTGCTAAAAAAATATGACGTGATCGTTTTTCGACCAGAGATTATGGAGGATGTCAATCAAATTTTTGCACGTGACATCGGCTTTGTCATTGAGAACAGATTTATTAAGTCAAATATTTTGCCCGATCGGGAGGAAGAATTTCAATCGATTGAATACATAGTCAACCATCTCGACCCGAATGATATCATCATTCCACCGGAGGAGGTACATGTGGAAGGAGGTGATGTGATGCCCTGGAATGAGTATATTTTTGTAGGTACATATACGGGAGAAGATTACAAACAGTTCATCACAGCGCGAACGAATAAGGAGGCGATCGAATTTTTGAAAAATCTATTTCCAGATAAAAAAGTTGTCAAATTTGAATTGCGCAAATCGAATATAAATGCAAAAGAAAATGCCTTGCATTTGGATTGTTGTTTCCAACCCTTGGGAAAAGGGAAAGCCATTATTCACAAAAATGGATTTTTGATAGAAGAAGAATACCAATTTCTCATAGATTTATTTGGAAAGGAGAATGTATTTGAAATCACCAAGGAAGAAATGTATCAAATGAATTCCAATGTATTTTCTATTTCTGAAGAGGTCGTTGTTTCAGAACAGAATTTTACCAGATTGAATACCTGGCTTCGCTCACATGGCTTTGTTGTCGAGGAGATCCCATTCGCCGAAATATCCAAACAAGAAGGGCTGTTGAGATGTTCTACTTTACCGTTAATAAGGGATTGAGTTGTGTTTGGGAGTTTGTAGTGATACAGTTATGCGGATTTACAGTTGTACTGGCAAAGGTTGAATTTTGATTGTTGAAGTTAGAGGTTTGAAGTGGGAAGTGAGATGAATGGTGCGAATTGTAAGTGAAAAAGCGTCTCCTCCTTTTAGGAGGAGCCAGCCTGCGGCAGTCAGGTACCCGAAGGGGGAGGTGGTTAAAATTTAGATCGTTTAAAAACGTAACCACCCCGGCACTTTGTGCCACCCCTCCTAAAAGGAGGGGAAGGTAGTTTAGGTGAAAGGGCAGAATTTAATGATAATTGTTGAATGATGAATATTGAATGATTTGATCTTGATACCTAAATGACGTTGATGGGAGAATTTAGAATTGAGATTGCAGCCTTCGGCGGGTTTTACGGTTATACAGTTATGCGGTGGGAGAGTGAAGAAGTGAAGTAGTGACAGAGTGAAGAAAGCGATGTCGTTAAATACAGGTACATTAAAGCGAGGAATGGAGCTGTGTTATTCAGTTCGATAATAGTGAAATGATTATTTATCAGGGATTTATAAGCCCGGTCTCGAAGAAAAAAACACCTTGTGGGTATAGGCTACGATTAACTGGACTGTGATTAATGTATTACCCGAAGTCTTTGACTTCGGGATTTTGTTTCTCTTCTTTTGTCTTGAAACAAAAGAAGCAAAAATTCAAGGCTGCAAAGAAAAAAGTACTTCGCCCTTCATCAGGGCTAAGTGCGGCGGAGTGATCTTCTCATAGCGGATCGAAGCTTCTCCGTCTTACTAAGCCTTGATTTTGATCTCAGCACTTTTTTCTTTGAGGCCGGAGATAGAGTCAGTTTATGAGAAAGATTGAAAATTAGAAGGAGAGAAATACGAATGATTAATGTAGATTGTTCAATTTTGCATGATTTGCGAATTTTAAAGCCTGGCCTATTTTATTTTTCGTCCTGGCTTCCAGAAAATTTTAGAGATGCCGATAGCTATCGGCATCGGCAGGCGAAGGAGCAGCCAGAGAGCGAAGCGTCCTTAGGCTGCGGCGGATAAAAATTTTATGGCAAAAGTCATAGAAAATGAAAATCAGCCTTGATTTTTTGCCTACTTTTTGATCAAGCAAAAAGTAGGGTAGAACTCCCGAAGTTGTAAACTTCGGGCAACACGGTTTGAAACAGACACTAACATGACCAATAAAAATAAAAAACCACTACTGTGATGCAACAAATAACCAATACATTGTTAATGATCCGTCCTGTGGCATTCAGAATGAATGAACAAACTGCTGTCAATAACTTTTACCAGCAACAATTGGACGGTCTTGATGCGAAAGAAGTGCAAGCAAGAGCTTTGAAAGAATTTGATGATTTTGTAAAAAAATTGAGAGGTGCCGGGGTACATGTGGTCGTGGTGAATGATGAACCATTCCCGAATACACCGGATTCTATTTTCCCCAACAACTGGATCTCCTTTCACGAGAATGGCACAGTGGCCATTTATCCGATGTTTGCAGAGAACAGGCGACTGGAAAGGAGAGAGGATATTCTAGAAATTCTCGAAGAGCAAGGATTTGTGATCGACGAAGTGGTAGATTACACATCTGCAGAAGATGAAGATACCTTTCTGGAAGGTACGGGTAGCTTATTACTGGACAGGGTCAATAAAAAAGCCTATTGTGCTTTGTCGCCCAGAGCCGATGAAGAATTGTTCATCGAGTTCTGCGAAGATTTTGAATATACACCAGTCTTATTTCATGCCTATCAAACGGTTGAAGGTCGACGAGAATTGATCTATCATACCAATGTGATGATGGCTTTGGGTGAAAAATTTGCCGTGATCTGTTTGGATTCGATCGATGATCAAAGCGAAAAGAAAAATGTCGTCGCGCATTTGAAAGAGTCTGGAAAAGATATCATCGCCATCACCGAAGCACAGGTAAACCAGTTTGCCGGGAATATGCTTCAGGTTATTGGCTATAATGAAGAGCGGTTTACAGTAATGAGCGAAGCGGCTTTTAGATGCTTGACTCCTCACCAAATTGCAATCATAGAAAAATCTTCTACAATTTTATATAGTGATTTAAGCACGATAGAAACCGCGGGAGGAGGCAGCGCCAGGTGTATGATGGCGGAGGTGTTTTTGGGGAGGAGGTAAATAGTAATTTAATCGTGTATTCAATCAATTTATAGCTTTGGAAGGAAGATATAATAAAGATGCAGCCGAAGCGATTAATTTATTTATATAAAGTGTAATTAAAAAAACACTTTCAAAAAGCATTTTCCTCTTTACCCGAAAAAATGTTCCAGACAGTAAGAATTATTATTTTAAAATCAAGGAGTAAATTCCAGTTTTCCAAATACCAGATATCTGCTTCTGCTCGTTTTTTCATATCTTCTACTTCTTTTGTTTCTCCTCTAAAGCCTTTTATTTGTGCCCACCCTGTAATTCCAGGTTTAGCAAAATGACGGACCATGAACTTATTGACTAATTGACTATACATTTTTGTATGTTTAAGCATATGGGGTCTTGGTCCTACCACCGACATGTCGCCTTTAAATACATTGATGAATTGCGGAAATTCATCTAAACTGGTTTTCCGTAAAAATCTGCCAACAGGAGTTATTCTATCATCATCTTTTGTAGCTTGTATTAAATCGCTTTCACGATTAATTTTCATGGTCCTAAATTTGAAACAATTAAAAATTTTACCTCGTTTTCCTGATCTCTCTTGTACGAAAAAAATAGGACCATCACTAGAAAGTTTGATAAATACGGCGACTACGGGGAAGAGCCATGAACAGATAAATAATATGACAAAAAATGAAAAGATTAAATCAAAAGATCGTTTAATCAGTTTATTTGATAAGCTCTCTAAAGGTTCTTGTCTAAACTTTAAAATTGGTATTAAGTCTACATAATCAATATAGAAGGATTGAGAAAGATATTCGGAATACTCTGGAATTATTTTTACCCGAATCAAATTATTATCACCAAAATGCAATAAATCATTAATAAAAGCACTTTGTTTATGAGGCAGACTTATTATCATATGGTGGATTATATTACTTTCACAATATGATTTTACTTCTTCAAGTCTGCCCTGATATAGATTTTTGGTAAATTCATTTGGAGCAGCGTTGGTAAATAAAGCAGAAATTTGATATCCGACTTCAGGTGATGACTGGATTCTTTTTATCATCGCCTCCATATTCTTATTCATGCCGACCAATAAAACTTTTCTATAATTTAGTCCGCGGATCCTCATTTTTTTTATTTGGAAAAGGACGGCAATGTGCCACGCTAATTGTAAAAATGAAAATGACAAGAACATTGAAATATAAAATTTAGGAGATATAGCAATGCCAAAAAAAAGCAAAAGTGTATTAATTAAAAGAAAGTATAGTATGAGGGCTTTTACATTTTCCATCATAATATGATCCATTCTTAAAAATCGCGGTATATCATAGATCTTTCGGTTTAGGACGATTAGAATCCATGTAAAAGCAGCAATTGTAAAACTTAATTTATAATGGTTTAAACTAAGAATTTCACTTTTGAACAAATTATGTGCGATAAAAAAAGAAATCGATAGTATTATAATATCGATGAGTAAAACAGGTATAAAAAAATATTTTGATTTACCGTTTGGCATATATTCATCTAGTTAGCAGTGAGAGATATGTATAGTGCAAAAATGTTTTTATCATATTGTGGTAATTAATCAGAAATAATTTTTCAATAAATTATATAAAATAAAGATAAAGTTATTTTTAGATATAAATTTAACAAAGATGTTGTAAATAGCTTAAACATTAACTATATGGATTGTCTTATTGATCTTCAAAGTAAATACCGAGTAAATTGGAATCTATAATTTTAATAATTATAGATCGAAGTTAATGCTAATTAAAAGTTTAAGTTATTTTTGAGTATAAAGTGATTTTCTTTCTCCATTTCACCTTTCAGAAAGTCAGATGTTGAAGGGCGAATCCAAGAAATACTGAAAAATAATATATACGATATTTTAGAAAGCAGACAATAATCCAGATAAATTATTGTTTTAAAATAACTATTTTTACGGCAATACTAAATGTTCGTGTTTAAATCTTATTTTATATGATTGTACTTGGTTTGAATTTTTATTATCACGATTCTACTGCCTGTATTGTAATTGATGGAAAGCTTGTTGCTGCCATTGAGGAAGAAAGGCTTAATCGAGATAAACATACACAAGCTTTTCCATATTTGTCGATCGACAAATGTTTAGAGATCGCAGGTATTAATTATGGGGATATCGATCATATTGCAATCTCAATAAAACCCTCACATAACTTAGACAAAAAAATAAAATATTACCTTGGAAGCAAAAGGCGGTGGGGACATTATTACAGGTGGGAAATTTTAAGAAATAAAGGCAAAATAAAGGAGTTTAATGTTTGGTATGATAAAATATTTATTAATGGAGTAAAAGAACCGAAAGTTCATTTTATTCCACACCATTTATGTCATGCACCCGGAACATTTTTTGTTTCACCCTATGACAAGGCAGCTATCTTAGGCATAGATGGTTCCGGTGAATGGGCAACAAGTTGGATTGGCTATGGAGAGAACAATTCAATTGAAAAATTTGGCGAAAGTTTTTTTCCAAATTCTTTAGGCTCACTTTACGAAGCAGTTACACAATTTTGTGGCTTTAAACCCAATTATGATGAGGGAAAGACCATGGGGCTCGCTCCTATGGGTAATCCTGATACTTATTTTAATGAAATAGCCTCTATTGTAAAAGTTACAAAAGAGGGGGATATAAAAATTGATTTAGATCTTTTTCAATTTCAAGATTTTAAATGGAAAAATCTGCTATCTGAAAAGTTTTTTAAAAAATTTGGTGAAAGACGCGATAAAAATGGGCCTTTTGAACAACGACATATGGATATGGCCGCTGCATTTCAAAAAGTTTTGGAGGAAAGAGTATTGGAAATGTGTGATATTCTTTATGAAAAGACCAAGACAAAATATCTTGTTATAGGTGGTGGCGTTTCATTGAATAGCGTCATGAATGGCAGAATCGTAAGAGAAAGTAAATTTGAAGATGTTTATGTAATGCCAGCAGCTGGAGATAATGGTACCGCCATTGGAGCAGCCTATTATTTATACAATGGAATCTTAAATAAGCCCAGAGTATTTGTTCACGACAATCCTTACGTAGGGACGAGCTATACGAATGAGGAAATAAAGAAAGTGCTCAACGGAGCAAAACTTAAGCATGTCTATCACGAGGATATTTGCGAAGTTGCAGCAGATCTTTTGGCTAAGGGTAAAATAATAGGTTGGTTTCAAGGTGCTATGGAAATAGGTCCAAGGGCTTTAGGAAATAGAAGTATTCTAGCAAATCCAGCTTTTCCTGATATGAAAGACAAGATTAATTCAGAAGTTAAATTTAGAGAAGCTTATCGACCCTTTGCACCGTCTGCCACAGTAGAATCTTATCAAGATTATTTTGATTTGGAAGTTGAGGCTCCATTTATGCTTAAGGTTTGTCCTGTTAAAGAGGATAAGAAGACGGTTATACCCGCTGTGACTCATGTCGATGGATCAGCAAGACTTCAAACGGTAAGAAAGGAAATAAACCCAAGATATCATGAGTTGATTACTGCGCTCGGCAAAAGGACTGGAGTTCCAGTGGTCTTAAATACTAGTTTTAATATTCAAGGAGAACCGGTTGTAGAATCTCCGGTGCATGCTATTAGGTGTTTCTATTCAAATGGATTAGATGCTTTGGTACTCGGAAATTATTTATTAACAAAATAAGAATACTTTACATGGAGTTTTTATCCAACTTTACATATCCATTAGGATAAGTGAATTTTTGGGCTGCACATCACTTTTTTAAGTACGTTTTAAAGAGATACTTCTATGATGGTAGTTTTATGGGTGAAATCGAGATATTTTGAATTTTAGCAGTAATTAAAATGGTTTCTCCTGCTGTAACTTCTATATTTTCGTCTGAATCTACTATGTCAAATATACCTTCCACGCAGGTTAAAATATCAAAGGAATCCAGATTGGTATAGTTAAAACTCCTACTTTTTGTTAGGGTATCAAAATTGGTTTTGGAGAATTTACCAATTTGTTTTTGAGATTTTTTTTGGAATAATCTTTTGTATCGCTATCTACTAATGAAGAATGGAGGTTTTCTAGTACACATTCTCGATAACGTTTCTTCTATCTATTTTGTAATGCTCTATAAAATTGGTTTTTAAAAAATAATAATTATATTTACTATTAGTAATTGTTTATTAACCCCTTAAAAATTATTGTTATGAAACCCCTCAAAATTATTGCTGGACTAAGCATCATAGCTTTGTTTAGCGCATGTGAATCAGATTCGTTGGACCTAAGTGAATCTAAAAACCAAGAATTGTTGAATAAAAAAGAATCGTTAAAAACTGAATCTGCAGACGTTAATGGCTGCGAAACAGCATTTGCCAAATTTATCGACATTTGTGAGTTTGATGGTTATGTATTCGCTTCCAATAGCAATAGTAATCCAGAAGGCTATCCAACACTTGACTTGTCTCCAGGAAGATGGGGATGGGCTGCAAATATTGCCCCCGGTTGGTGGCAAGAAAAATTTGAGCTTTGGGCAGGTGCAGGTAAAAATGACACAAGCAAAGGTGTTCATGTAGGAAATGTTATCGTGAGAAGTGTTAGTGCGACTGGTCTTTTAAGAGTGACGTATAACATATTTCCTGATTATACTATGTCCGAATTACATATTTATGCGAATGATTTAAAACCAACAACAATTGCCCCAGGTCAATTTGGTTTTACCAAAGTATTTAGTCCTGGAACAGATTCTTTTACGTATGATTTTAACGTAAAAGATACTGATGGCGATGGTGTCTGGGTAATCGCACATGCGGTAATATGTTCAAATTAGAGATTGAAATAGTCACAAATTTTTATAAAAAAAACCGGGAATAACCCGGTTTTTTTTGTTCTTAAATTTATGAAGATTTAAAAGGTAGATAAACTGTTTTACAAGGTAACTTCTATGATAGATGTGTTAGTTGTTAAAAGGGATATTTTCGCAATGTTGGCAGGAATTAAAATGGTTTCTCCCGCTATAACTTTTATATTTTTGTTTAACTCTAGTATTTCAAATGTACCTTCCACGCAGATTAAAATAACAAAAGAGTCCAGATTAGTATAGTCAAAACTTCTATTTTTTGTTAGGGTATAAAAATTGGTTTTAAAATATTTAGAATTTACTAATTCGTTTTTAAAATCTCTTTTTTTCGTATATGATGTTTTGTAACTATTAATTACGGAGAAATCGATAGCGTCTATTGCTTCTGAAGTATGTAATTGTCTTTTTTTACCAGTTTTTGTATCAACTCTATTATAGTCGTAAATACGATAGGTTATATCTGAGGTTTGTTGTATTTCTGCCAATAGAATTCCTGCACCAATGGCATGTACTCTTCCTGTTGGGATATAATATGTGTCTCCTTTTTTTGGATTCTCTATATGAAGTAGGTCAAGTATTTTATCCTCTTTTAAGACTTTTTGGTATTCTTCTATATTTGTTTCTTTCTCAAAACCCACAATAATTTCAGCATCTTTTTCGGCATCCATGATATACCACATTTCATTTTTTCCAAATGAATTATGACGTTCTTTTGCCAATTCATCGCTTGGGTGAACTTGAATGGATAGTGGGGTTTTGGCATCAATAAATTTGATCAACAAGGGGAATTCAGTACCAAACCTTTCATATACTTTTTTGCCCACCAAATCTCCTTTAAATGTATTAATTAAATCACGAATGGTTCTACCTTTCAACGGTCCATTCGAAACGAGAGTTTGATTTTCAGAAACATCAGAAATCTCCCAGGATTCACCGATATGATCAGTGGAGATATTTTTGTTTAAAAAAGTTTTCAATTTATTGCCACCCCAAATGCGGTATTGAAAAATTGGGTCAAATTTTAAGGGATACAAATTCATCATTTATATTTTATTTAAAATTAAAAAACCCCGCAACAAATACGAGGTTTAGTCTTAATTCTTGAAATTAATTAGTATAACATGCCGGCCGCAACCGTCTCGTTTGTTGCTTCATCTATCAGAATAAAGCTACCTGTTCTTCTGTTTTTCGCATATTCATCCATCATAATTGGTGCCGTGGTCCTTAGTTTTACCTTACAAATATCGTTCATGTTGATTTGCTTGTCGTCATCAATTCGTTTCAAGGTGTCAATATTCACTTTATATTCTATTTCTTTGATCATGGCTTTAGGCTCATTAGAAGTATGCTTTAAGGTGTATTTTGCTCTGTCTCTTGCAGGATTTTCGTTGAACCAGCAGATCATGGCTGAGAGATCCTGTGTCATTTCAGGAATATTATTGGTTTTAACAATCATATCACCACGACTTATATCGATATCATCTTCCAAAGCGATCACCGTACTCATTCCGTCGAAAGCAGAGTCTTCAAATTTATCATAGTTATTAATGGATTTAATTTTTGAAGTAAAACCTGATGGAAGTACTTTTATAGGATCACCAACTCTAAAAATTCCTCCAGCGACGGTTCCTGCATATCCTCTAAAATCTCTAAACTCATTATCTTGAGGTCTTATAACGGTCTGAACGGGGAAACGTGCGTCGATCATATTGTTATCACTTGTAATGTGAATAGTCTCTAGGGTGTGCAGCAAAGGTGCATTCTGATACCAATCCATATTTGTTGAACGGTGCACTACGTTGTCTCCAAGAAGTGCACTTATAGGAATATAGCGCACATCCTTAATTGCCATTTTCGAAGACATCTCTTCATATTGCGTTACGATATTGTTAAAAACATCTTCTTTAAAATCGACCAAATCCATTTTATTGACACAAACAATGACGTGAGAAATTTGTAAAAGAGAAGCTATATAACTATGTCTTTTTGTTTGCTCAATTACTCCTTTTCTAGCATCAATCAAAACTAAAGCCACATTGGCTGTTGATGCACCTGTAACCATATTTCTGGTATATTGGATGTGCCCAGGAGTATCAGCAATGATAAATTTTCTTTTGGGGGTTGTAAAATAGCGATAGGCCACATCAATAGTGATACCCTGTTCTCGTTCATCTCTAAGACCATCTGTAAACAAGGCAAGATCGATGGTTTCCATTCCTCTTTTTCTACTTGTATTTTCGATAGATGCAATTTGATCTTCAAAAATCGATTTAGAATCGTACAACAAACGTCCGATTAAGGTGCTTTTACCGTCATCAACGCTACCTGCCGTTGTAAATCTTAATAATTGGTTATTTGTAATTTCCATAGTGATTTCTTAAAAATATCCTTGTTTTTTTCTGTCTTCCATTGATGTCTCAGATCTTTTGTCATCTGCTCTATTTCCTCTTTCGGTTTCTCTCATAGCTGCAACCTCTTCAACAATTTTAGCTAAAGTGTCTGCTTCGCTTTCTATACCTCCAGTAATGGTAATATCACCTAAAGTTCTAAATCGAATTTTTTTAGTGTGAATTTCCTCTCCTTCCTGTTTTACCAAATACTCTGACACTGGAATCCAACTCCCATTTCTTTTTACTACTTGTCTTTCATGAGCAAAATACAAAGAAGGAATGGCAATATTTTCTTGTTTAATATAATTCCAAACATCCATTTCTGTCCAATTACTAATTGGAAAAGCTCTAAAATGCTCACCCATATGCATTTTACCGTTGAACAAATTCCATAATTCAGGACGTTGGTTTTTAGGAGCCCATTGGCCAAAATCATCTCGATGCGAGAAAAAACGTTCTTTCGCCCTGGCTTTTTCTTCATCTCTTCTACCACCACCAATCGCACAATCCACTTTGTACGATTCTATAGCATCTAATAGCGTAGTGATTTGTAATTCGTTCCGCGAAGCGTTTTTACCAGTCTCTTCTATTACTCTTTTATTATTTATCGCTTCCTGCACGGACCCTACTAATAGCTGAGTCCCTAGGGTTGATACTAGGTCGTCTCTGAATTTCATAGTCTCAGGGAAATTATGTCCTGTGTCTATATGTAATAGGGGAAATGGCACTTTACCTGGGTAAAAAGCTTTTTTTGCTAAATGTGTTAAGACAATTGAATCTTTTCCCCCAGAAAACAGGATCACGGGATTTTCGAATTGAGCATAAACTTCGCGCAAAACAAAAACGGCTTCCGCTTCTAATTCTTCTAGATAATTTAAATAAAATTTATTCATGATTAATTTTTTGCTTGATTAAACTGTACACTTGCTCGACTGCCTCATCTATAGTCAAATGGTCTGTAACAATTGTAAGGGCCGCATGATCTGGAATTTCATAAGGTGCATTGATACCTGTAAAATCCTTAATTTCTCCGTTACGAGCCTTTTTATATAAACCTTTGACATCCCTTTTTTCACATTCTTCTATAGATGTGTCGACAAAAATTTCAACAAAGTTATTTTTTCCAACGATATTTTCTATTAATTTCCTATCTTTTTTGTAGGGTGATACAAATGCACCCAAGGTTATGAGTCCAGCATCGACCATTAATTTGCCAATTTCTGCAATTCTCCTAATGTTTTCTGCACGATCCTCCGGCGAGAAAGTTAAATCACTGTTGATTCCTTTTCTAATATTGTCGCCATCCAAAGAGTAGGTCTTTAAACCTTCTTCATGAAGTCTTTTTTCCAAAGCATTGGCTATCGTGGACTTTCCCGACCCAGATAAACCAGTGAACCATATCAAAAAGGAGGGATGTTTATTTAATTTATTTCTGGAGGTTTTATCGACCAGATACTCGTGTTTAATTATATTTTCTTTCATTCTATTTAATGTTTCCTGTCTGGCAATCCCAGGTTAATGTGGTACCAAAATCTTTCGTGAAAGTAATAAAGTAACATTTTAGTAATAACTTCTGCTAGTCCAATTTTGAGACCAGTTAGTGGGTTGCCGGATATAACCCAAGATAAAATCATAGTATCTAATGTGCCAACAACTCTCCATGTGATCGTTTTACCGATATGTCTTTTCCGACTTTCAAGTGTTTTACCATCTTTGGATAAGTTTATTTTAAACCAAATACGTTCATGAAAATAATACAACAGCATTTTTGTCAAAACTTCTGCTGATCCAATTTTAACACCGAGCCAAGGATCTCCTGTAATTATCCAAGACAATAAAATGGTGTCTAAAGTGGCAACAAATCTCCATGAGAATGTTTTTGCTATATGTCGGAGTTTTGTATTGTCTTTCATTTAGAAACTAAAAAGCCTGGATTTAACAGATTCTCTTTATTATACAACAGAGTTTCTTTTGTCTGTTGCGAAATAACTTTTAATCCAACTGCCTCACAAATAGCTTGGCCGGCAGCGGTATCCCATTCCATAGTAGGAGCGAAGCGCGGATAAATATCAGCTTCACCTTCTGCTATCAGGCAAAATTTGAGTGAACTCCCTTTAGAAACAATATCGACATTTACCCCTTCTTTTTTGAAAGACTCTACAAAAGAAAGCGTTTCGTCATTCATATGAGAACGGCTTCCTACAATAATTTTATTCTTTGGGTTTGGGTTTCTCGGGCTTATTTCTAATGCCTCTTTTAGAATTTTTTCAATATTGATATGATCTAAATCAACCGTCGCTTTAAATGATTTATGAGCCCGTACATCTCCAAAATATAAGACTTTTTGATCCGGAACAAAAATGACTCCAAACAAGGGTTTGCCATTTTCGACTAAGGCAATATTGACGGTGAATTCACCATTTCGTTTTACAAACTCTTTTGTTCCATCCAATGGGTCAACAATCCAGCATTTCGACCAAGATTTTCTTTGTTGGAAATCAATTTGTTTATTTTCTTCACTAATAATGGGAATATTGGTTTTTAGTAGATATTTATTGATCACTGCGTTTGCATTTTCATCGGCAATCGTTAAGGGAGAATTGTCTTCTTTAAATTCTACCTCAAAATCATTTTTATATATTTTCAATATTTCTTTGCCTCCATCAATAGAAGCCATTATTGCAGTTCTTAAATTGTCGTTCATGAATTTAGTTTGGTAAAAGTTATTGTTTTAGTTGATTTTTATTATAAACCAGAAATAGTCTGCTATAATAATGGAACAGTAATCTATTTTCGTTAAGGGTTGATAATCGATATATCTTTTAAACAGGCTAAAATAAAGGATTCATTATCAAAAAACAAAAATATATATTTGAAACGATATAAATCAGTCTTTATTATGAATAACCATAAGAGTAACCATAACCCAATTTTTTAGTGTTGGTGTCATTTAGCAATATGGCAACATTTTCTAGCCTTTTATTATCCACTAATTTTGATGGTGTACTCAATAATCTTTTATCTAAGAAATTTGCTCTGATTACATAAATAATTAAATCTGCTAAATGACTTATTATCATTGTGTCGGTCACTAAACTGACTGGTGGTGTATCCACGACTACAAAATCATAGTTTGATTTTCCAAAAGAAATAACTTCTTCAAACCGCTCATTAATTAATAAATTTGATGGATTAGGTGGAATTGGACCAGATAATATCACATCGCAATTATTTAAAACTTGATTAAGTATAATTTCATCTATACTTATGTCCGTGTTGCTCAAAAAATTTGTTAATCCAATCTTTTCGTTCAAATCCAAATACTCCTGGATTTTTGGCTTTCTAAGATCAGCACCTATCAACAGAACTTTTTTGCCGGTTGAGGCAAAAGTAGCAGCTAGATTCAATCCTATGAATGATTTGCCTTCTTGAGCTACAGTGGAGGTAATATAAATACAATTACCCTCTTCTGAATTTTTCTTTAACATGAAGTCAATATTAGTCCTTAAAATTCTAAAAGCTTCCGTTATACTGCTCGCGTCGAATTCATTCACAATGACTTTATTTTGAGATAAAGAATTTGGTATATCCCCCAATACCGGAAGGTTTAGAACTTTTTCTATATCCTCAATAGTTTCAACTTTATTGTTAAAGACTAAAATAAGTGAAATCGCAATAAACGGTAATAAACCTCCTAAAAATAGACCAGACAAAATTACAAGTATAGGTTTTGGCTCAATAGGTTTTTCTTTTCCATAAGCATTATCAATTACTTTAGCGTTAGGGACAGGAACCCCCATTGACATGGCGTTCTCTTCTCTCTTTTGAAGAAGATATAAATATAGGGATTCTATTATCTGCTGTTTTCTTGTAATATCTTGAAATTCACGCTCTTGTTTGGGAGCAATATTTCTTTTTGCTCGAAGACTATTTTCTTCCATTCTTAAATCATCTAAAGAAAACTTCAAAGATGACTTAAAGCTTGATAGACTTTGGATAATATTTGATTTAAGAGTAACTAACTGATTATCTAAATTCACAACAGCTGGATTGATCTTGCTCGAAGAACTTAAAATCCGGTTTCTTTCCATAAGTAAAGCATTATACTTACTCGTATTTGCCGTACTTGCTTCATCTTTTAACCCTATGTTTGTAGGTAGGAGATCCTCACCGTTTTCATTTATGAAATTGAGAAAATAATCAACTAACTTTATTTGAGATGAAATATCCACAATTTGCTTTTCAAGATCTGAATTGTCACTTAAGTTTAAATTAGACTGAAATTCGATATCCGTCAGGTTATTGTTGGTTTTAAATTCTTCCACGCCTTTGTCAACAAGGTATAAATCGTTTGTTATATCACTGATTCTATCGTTTACAAATTTATCCGTATTTTGAGTTATTAAATTCTTATACTCGATAGCATCATAATTGTATTGTTTGATGAGTGTATTTAATAAATCTTTAGCTTTATTTAAACTGCGGTCATATACAGAGAGAGATATAATATTTGCGCCAGTTTCAGTAAGTTTTATACTCAATCTTTCTAAATAGTAATTTATTAAATTAGATACTGGTAAAATTTCTACAAATATTTCTTTATCGAAATTTGATTTATTGGCATTTAAACCGATTTTTAATTCACCAAAACTAGTTTTTACTATATCATCATATTTGTATTCTCTAACAGACCTCTTGTCATCATCCATTAGAAGGTATGAGTCATTTGATTTAGGTACGAGTATGAATGAAGTGTCAATTACAGAATTAATTGAGTCGTTTTGGAATAGAGATATTTTAAAAGGAGATTTTACTCCATATAACTCATTTCTCACCAAGAAATTTTTTTCAAATTGCGAAATATGGAGATTTAAATCAAC
The DNA here is from genome assembly GCF_042679565.1 of Namhaeicola litoreus. NCBI lineage: Bacteria > Pseudomonadati > Bacteroidota > Flavobacteriia > Flavobacteriales > Flavobacteriaceae > Namhaeicola > Namhaeicola litoreus. Next base: position 116,521 of record NZ_JBHTMY010000004.1, read on the forward strand.
TATGACTCTTTCAATTAGTTTTCTAGATTTTAATATACCAGTTTCATTTATTATTGAAGTTTTGACCCCACCATTAATCTCTAATTCCTTTAATGCTATTAGTTCAGAAGGCATCCCCGAATCCTCTTCATTAATATAAATTGTGGCAGTTGCCAAATATTCCTTTGGGGTAAAATATAGGTAAAGTGCAGATGCAGAAAGAAAAAATAAAACAGAAATTATGAACCATTTTCTATAATAATAGAACTTTTCTAGGATTTCTCTAACATTATCTTCTCTATGATTTTTCTTATTCTCCATACCGTAAAATGAATTTTCGAACTCCATTTAATAATGAATTTAATTCGTTTAAAATATTTAATTTTTCTAAACCAAAGCGTTATTAATTAAATCTGAAGTTTCCTTAATATGAGCTTTTGACGATGCCCCAAAAAGTACAGATTCTATTTTTTTAAATTTACCGATGTATTCAATTGCTTCTTTCGGTCTTATTGCGCCCGCTGCAAGAACTTGCATTGCAATAGGCCTAAATTTTTTATTGTTCAGATATTCTTCATACTTTTCAATACCTCCACTCATTCGAAAGCCTATCTTATTTATCGAACTACAAATAATGGGATTTTCAATACCTATCTCTTCTAAAGTATCATATAATAATGGCATATTCATTGTGATATAACCTGGTTCAGCATTATATTTTTTTCTTATATAATTATCATAATGTAAAAAAATGTCTGTCATTTTTAATCCTAAAATCATATCTACAAGTACATTTTGAAGAAAAATTACGGGTGTTTTAATACCTCTAAACATTTTTAGTTCTGCATCAATCAACATTTCCATCATTTTAGAGAAATCTTTATTAATTAAAGCTAGACCGCCTTTTGTTGCAAAGCTCAACAAATTTCCAGGAATATATTCTTTGATGGTACCCATTATACCGAGCTCAGTAACGGCGTTAGCATATTTATGGGCATATGGCATGCAAGGGTATATTTCAAAGTTTTTATACCTACCTGGATTTTTCCTCATAATAGCAGTTATTTCTGCAATTCGATCATGAGTTGTACACATAAATGTATTTACTCCTAGATCTATAGCCTGATCTAATACTGAAATTATGGAATTTGTATCTTTAAATTTCATAGACTGGGCTCTTGCTTTTTCATCTGATAAATGATTAACAGCAAAAAATTGATTATCTCCAAATAATACTTTATTCATCTTATTCATGGTTTACTAGCTTTTTATAAGTTCTATTGTTCTATCTGTGTTTAGAGCTTGTTCAAATGTGTTAATTTGTCCTAATTGTTTGTTTTTTATATTATGGATAAAATAATCAATCTGAGCGCTATACTCTTCTCCACGTAAATAGAAATCAACAGGCTGAGTCAAATCAGTAATATATTTAATTGTCCAACCCTTTGACAATTTTTCATCTAGGTGATCCTCTTTTAAGTAAATTTTTAATTCAGTTGCATCACATATAATTTTACCACCTTCTCCTTGAATAGTCAACGTTGTCGACATTTTTCTATAGGTTTCATCACTCCAGTTAACCGATAAAACACCTGAAAGGCCATTATCTAAAATTAACAGTGAATAAACAGCATCTTCAACATCCTTGCTGTAATATTTTTTTAATAGCTTTCCTTCACATCTTGTTGTATTTCCTATTATTTCTTGAATTAGGTTGATAACATGTGAAGCATAATCGTACAAACAGCCTCCCCCCTCAGAAGGCTTAGCTCTCCAATTACCACCTTTTGGCTTAGTAATTACAGGACCATAAGCTTCTCCAGTGAAATGAAACAATTCTCCCAAAATCCTTTTTTGAATTAATCTTTTCAATTCAACGAAAGTACCTAAAAAGTGATTATGATAACCAACCTGATTAATCACTTTAAATTCACTCACTAACTCAACAAGGCGAATTCCTTCATCAAGAGTTAGTGAAAATGGTTTTTCACAAAAAACATTGACACCCTTTTCAATTGCATCTTTTGCCATTTCAAAATGGAACTTTGTTGGGGTTGCTATAATAACCGCATCTAGTCTTTCATTTTCAAGAAGTATTCTATAATTGTCATATGTGTTTATATTGTTATTGTAATGCTTAAAAGCATTCAGAACAAGTCTGGAACTGTCACAAACAGCAACAAGTTCAACATCTTTATGCGCCCCTAAAATTGCTGTATGAGATAATCCCATTTTCCCTAAGCCAATTACTGCAGTTCTGATCATAATTTTTTTAATTTTAATTTTAATAAAAATAGGTCTTTGAAAAAGATCATTTGATTTCCTATGTTACGTTTAAATATTTCAGGTCTCAAAAAAATACGTATTAACCAACCAAGTCTCAATTTGAACCATATAGGTTTAATTGATTTTTGTGTTCCTGCAAACCAATCAAAAACATTTCCAATACAAATAGCAAGACCTGAATTAATTTGATTTCGATGTTCAATTGCCCATTTTTCTTGTTTTGGACAGGTCATACCAATAAATAATATATTAGGTTTAAAAGTATTAATTTTTTCTACCATCAATTCGTTATCCTCTTTTGAAAATTCCGTTTTAAAAGGTGGTGAATATGATGAAACTTCAATATTTGGATATTCACTTTTTATTCTTTTTTCAATCAATTCTAAAGTATTTTGAGTCGAACCAAGAAAAAATACTTTCCCTTTTTGATGTTTAAATCGATTGATAAAATGCTCAAAAACTTCTGGTCCCTGATTTTTTTTAATATTTTCTCCCTTCAATAATATTGATGCTAAGGCAAAATATACGCCATCGAGTACCAAGTAATCTGAAGTCATCAAAGATTTTTTAAAAACAGTGTCTTTCGTTGCTATGCCATATGAATTCGGACTGATTGTGTTTATAACTTTACATTGATCATTTTCTAAATTTATTTTTTCTAAAAAATCTGAAAAAACAGTATAATTTAACACATTTACAAACTTCATTTTTTTAAATAATTTTTTTGAGCGATTTAATTATATTTTGTTTTGTAAAGTATTTTTGAACTATTTCAGAGGAATCCCCAATCATTTTTTCCAATATTTCTGGAGTTTGTTGAACTTTTATTATTTCTGAAATTAGTTCTTCGAACGTATTTTTTTCAATATAGTGTTTTGAAGGCTTGAAATCACATGTTTTAATTGCACCATTTATCGCAAATATTGCAGTCTGGTAGCTTGCTGCCTCAACTACTTTCAATTTAAAACCACCTCCAAGCTTTTCTGGAATTACGGCTATTTTTGCTTCATCATAATATGGTCTCATTTCCAATACATCTCCAGTCATTTCTACTCCATTGTATTTAGAGTTTATTTTATTTACCAACTCCTGTGAAGCTCTACCAACGACTTTTAAAACAATATTATTTTGTCCTAATTCTTTAAAATTTTTGGCATTTAATAAGGATAATAGATTTTCAATTTTAGGACCCCAAATAAAAGAACCTGCAAGAATTACATAATTTATTTTTTTACTATTTATTTTTTTATCTAGAGCTGAAAGAGCTGGCCCTAGGGGTCTTATAATTTCAACGTTTATAGCCTTATACTTTTTTAAGAAATAATTCCTATCATGCTCACAAATTGCTGTAACATTATCGAATAATGGAATTATTCTTTTTTCTAATGAACCAATTTTTATAGAATCTTGCCAATTGATAATTTTGTTAAAGAAATGTACACTGTTCTCAAACAGGTTTTTACTTAAAAGATATTCTACATTATGAGAAATATAATTCAATTTGGTATTCTTGGCATATTTTGTTAAAACAGGCAACGTAAATACCATCTTTAAATGGTTAACAAATATTGCATCATATTTTTGATTTCTTAGAAGCAGTTCTAGTTGATCTAAAAAAGCAGTAGAATATCGATTCACATACATTCCTGGTTTATTGCTTAGCACGAACCAAGTAATATTTTTTGATGTATGTCGTACAAGTTTGGTATCATTAAATTTTAATTTGTTTTCTGAGTCTATTTCTGGTATTGAAGCATTCGAGTCAAAGTATACTATATCAACATTTGCTTTAAGATCAAATAGGGCTTCGATTATATTTGCACTATAAATACTATCACCTGTATTCTTTGTGAATGGATTTTCGTATGTAATAAAAAGAACTTTTTTATTCATCATTGTAATTTAATTGGTTAATTTTTCAATTAATTGATCTTTGACAGATCTTAGAATACGAAAAATATAGATTGGAATATTTTTTACAACTTGAAAATTTCCGAAAAACTCTTTGTGCAATCTTATCAATTCTTTAATGTTAAGCAATTGATTTCTCGATGAAAATCCGTCTTTTAAATAAAATACGATTGGAAAATCTAGTTTAATGACATTTTGTGAATTTGTTTCTAAAAGCGCTTCAAGGACCCATTTATAGTCTGCCTTTATTTTATATTTTAAGTCATAAGGTTTGACTAAACTTTTATCTATAAATATACTCTGGTGGCATGCATAGAAATCCTTTTTTAAATTAGGTATATTAATTTGTCTAGTTTTAATTTGTTGATATTTCCCTTGAACATTTTCTATAACAAAATCCCCTGAGATTATTTTGTGCTGGTTAGTTGAAATGGATTCAAATACTTTAGAAAGTGTATTGTTTGAAAAAAAGCGATCTCCTGTATTTAAAAAATTAATATATCTTCCATTTGCTTGAGAAATTCCCTTGTTCATAGCATCATATATTCCGGAATCGGCTTCTGAAATTACAACATCTAAATGCTTTTTATATTTCCTAATAATTTTATTGAAGTTATCAGTTGATCCGCCATCAATTATGATATACTCATAATTATCAAAATCTTGGGATATAACACTTTGTAATGTTTTCTCAAGTAAATTCCCGGAGTTATAATTAACCGTTATAATTGAAAATAGTATGGTTTCGATGGTTTTTTTAGATTAAATAGGATAACCGAGTTCTTCTATTAATATTTTCCAGCGACCCTTTTTACTGGTATAAAGTATATTTAATAATTCTTCGTCAAAAATATTTTTCCAGTCACCGACAATTCCTTTTCTATAAAATGATTTTTTATTTTCAACACCTGATTTTCTGCCGGAAACTTTTGCAAAATCATTAAGATTAATAGCTTTTTCTATTTGTTCAATAGGAGCATTAACCGAACAATACTTTACAATCTGATTTGTGCAAGAATAAATGTCACTCTTTAAATCCTCATATTTTAATAATAAACAATTATCATAATTACTCCATTCATTATATAGGTCGAACATAAAGTCACCTTTTTCAATTAAATCAGTAATTTTTGATTTTATTGTTTTATTTCTGAACTCTTCACCCCATCCTCCCAACTCCACGGGCAGATTACTAACATAGTGTGCTAGACTAACAAATACATCTCGGGGATCTCTAATTACCGTGATATATCGAATATAGGATTCACTTTTTTTAGGAGGTAATGAATGACTTTTAAAAATATAGCCTTTTCCATTTTTCAATTTATTAAAATAAGGAATTAAATCATCTAAGGGTATTTTTACCTTTCGATACTCCGTAAAAATTTTGTATGGTGGGAAAATATCATGGAATCCAGTAAGTCTTCTTAAAATATTATATATCCAAGTTGAGCCAACTTTATGAGGAGAAGAGACTACTATAACTATTTTTTCGTTCTTATCAATTTTAATTTTTCGCCTAAATATTGATAGAAAATTATGATAAACTGTGCCAGCATACATTTCATATTTTGGTGGAATATATTTTTTTACATAATCTTTAAACTTCATAAGTTAATTTTTTGATAATAATTCTGTTCTTTACCAAAATGACCTTTAGGTCTTGATATATTAATGGTTCTTTTATTGAAGATATTAATAAGACCATTTACTATAAAAGTAAAATGAAACGTTAAAAATAAGATTGGAGAAAAAGAAACAGCTGTAAGATTTACAATTGCGAATAAAACAGGGTGTTCTGTGATTAGATTTTGTTTAAAAAATGCCCAAACTAACAAAGTGCCAAATATTAGGCCAAAATAAACAAAAACTCGTAGCAAAGAATTTGAAAAGGTGTTTTCATTTACTCTATCAATGGCTAAACTACTTCCAATAGAGCCGCTTAAGTCAGGATTAGCATCTTTTATCTGTTGGTTAAAATTTTTAAATTCAACTCCGATACCAATAGCTGGGTTATGGATTATAACATCTATTGCCGCCATTGTGTCCACGTACCGTTGGGCAGAGGATCCTGCTTTTTCTCCATATAATTTGTCATTAACATTAATCGTAGCCACATAACCTACAATGACTAAAAATATTGATAAACTGCCCAGTGTTAGTATGTTTTTCAGATTTAGTTTAAAATTTATCCCGGCATAGTATATAAGTTGTATTAATACAACCGCCATTCCAGTAGTAGACCACGATAATAAAATTCCCAAAAAGCCAATTAAAACATTTCTATTATTTTTTGCCACAAACAAATTCAGGAAAATAAAAATATTTACATACACTGAAAACACACTGGGCTCCCAGAAAAAACCGTGTGCTCTAAAGATATTTAATCCAAATAAATTAAAAGTTTCTAAATCAATTTGCCCAAGGTAATTTATATGAATTCTTTGAAAAAATAAATAAAGGTATCCAACGTACGCAGAACCATCTCCCGTTGATTTAATTAGAATATTTCTAGTCGGATATAATGACAGAATTAAACTAGATAATATCCCTTGGATTACAAAAAGTTTCAGAACCAAATTCAAATGATTTGAAAATAAACTGGATTTACCTTCAAAGTAAATACTAATAATTACACCAATTAAAATGGAAACAGAAAGGTTAATAATTTGATTTGATAATAAGATATAGTTATCAAATATTAACCCATGAAGTAAATTGATAATAAACAATGGTAATAAGATAAAAAAACTATACCTGAAGATTTTCTTAAAACTAAAACTATTTGAAAAAGTTAAAATTACAAATAGAACAATTAAGGTGAAAATTTGAAAGATTGGACCATATCCCATTACCTTTATTAGCGTGCCTCCGTTTAAGACTAATAAAAAAATAATTAGAAATGCATATATGTCTATTTTTCTAGATAGCATACTAATTGTTCCAAACATCTAGATTCTTGTTCAGCAGTTTCTCAAGTAAAATTATATCATTTCTATAAAAGGCTTCTAAATAATCTTTAGTATCTTCATCCATGGTCAATCTCATGGTCTGATTTAGTCTTCTGCTTTTCCTCGCTATTTTCCTCAATGTCTCTTCTGAAATAACTGAACCAAAAAATTTCTTTATGAAATCTTTCGTTCTATTATCATGAATAAGAAATTTATGAAATAGTTTGAAACGCGGCAAACCAGAAACATTATGTTCTTCTGCAAAAGTATTTTGAAATTTATCATCTATATTAAGAAATCTATATACTTCTTTTAAGTATCGCTGAGGATCTTTAATAAATTCTTCTAAAATTATTACATGAACATTTGTAAAAGTATCTATATAGGCCTGTACTTGATGAGAATATAAACCCTGATCTAAGTATGCAAATGTAGATGACCAGTTATTATTTAACCTTTCAGATTCTAATTGCAAAGCATTTGAAAACTCTTCGTTTTCAAAGCCTAATTCTCGGGCGTAGCTATAATGAGAAAAAGCCCTTTTCACAGGATTTCTTAGGATAATAATGATTTTAGGATCATCCAAATATTTCTTAATCTTTGGGATTGCATACTTTGGTTTATACAAATAAGTTACTGTTGCTTCGCCAATTGCTTTATGCTTAGGATTAGCCTCATCAAATAACTTAAAATAATCATCCTCTTTATAGACCATCCTTTTTCTGTCAACTTGGAAGGACGGACACTTCTTGGATGTTAACTCTTGGTATTCACTGACAAAAAAATTAGGCTCTTTATTAATCGGCATAAACACTTCAGGATGCTGATTAATATATTGGTATAGACTTGTAGATCCTGATTTTGCTGCACCTACAATTAAAAAATTTGGCTTTTTATGCATCTTTTAATCCTTTTCTAAATTCACCCCAAGTATATTTTCTAATGGAATGAAAAAAATTCCATTTAATCTTTTCATAGTTTGAAATATTATATTTCGGCCATGTTTTTGGCCATTGATAATCCCAATATTTCATAAAAACACCAAATTTTTGGAATGCAATTTTTTTAACAACATCATCTGTGTAAAAATCTAAATAATGCGACTTAGACTCCGTAGAGTTGTATTTTGGTAAATCTCTTATAGGTTCAATTCCAATTTCTTGAAGAACTTGTTGGAAATCATTATTTAAATTTTCAAATTTAATAGTTCGTATATCTTTTGAAAATTTCAGAGTTGACATATCATCATATGGCAGCCATTTATTAGATGCCAGGTAATCTTTAAAGCTATAGTTTTTTTTAGAAATATTTTTATAATGATACAAATGTCTTAAATCAATTATTGCCTGTCGACCTCTAAGATTGATTCTATCAGTATATCTATTTCTATGATCATTTTTATATTTTAGATAGGAACTAACAGCTTTGTCTAAGGGATTCCTTACTGTTATAAAAACGAAGTATTCTTTTTCTTCCTCAGAGGCAATATTCAAAAATTCTGAATAAATACTATGCTTCCTTAAGATAGGAACACCATCATAATTTTCAATTAGTTCTTTTCTAATTGCCGTGCAACCTGTCTGACCGTTTTCAATAAAAAGATATTTATATTTATGACTAATAACCATTTTTTTAGTTTAAAAAATTATTTTTAATCCATTGATGTTTTTTAAATATTCTTGGAAAAATAAGATAAGGTTTAAATTTAGAAAGGATTTTATTATACAATAAATGATATAAATCTAAAGGGGAACTTTTTATTTCATGGACGATAGAGGTATTGATATCATTTAATTCTTCGATCAGTTGTTTTCGGGATTTACCTAAACAATCAAAATAATCATCACCAATCTGATATAAATAATTGGCAGCTATTTTTTTTCTCAGAACTGTGCTGAAAGTTTCTTTCCATTTGTTTATAGAACTCTCATCAATTTTATCATTTCCTCCAAAATTCAGTAATGGGTCACCCATTGAACCTTTCAGTTCAACCATACCTAAATCTAATGAGCTGTCATCTTTAATTGAAATGGATAGATAGTCTTCAATTTTTTGAATAGTTTGGTCAGTTCGAAAAATAATATCCTCATAAGTAAGTTTTAATGATATGCTAGAATACGATTTAAAACCAGAAGCTAATAAATTAGGGCCTTCATTTAAATCTATATAAGAGCTGTATAGATTTTTGAATTTATTATCCCTTCTTGTATTCAACTTAGAACTAAATTGAGACAAGGGGTTTCTAAATAAAAAAATAAATTTAGCTTCGGGAAACAACTTTACTATCTCAGGAATGATTAAAAAATAACGAGGAGTTTTGTCTAAAAAATATATTGAACTATCACCTGATAATTTTTGGTATAACGATAGTGTAAATTCTCTAATTAATTCATCAATAGAATTTCCTTTTTCATTTAAAGACATATTTAAGTCATTAATAGCATCAATGGCTTTACTATGTGAATAAATTGTCAGCAAACCATCTTTTTTTTGCAAGTAGGTAAGTGGCAAAAGTATCCATGGTTCTGAAACAGTAGATACCTGTTTAGAATGGGAGATAATTTTTTGTAGTAGGGTAGAGCCGCTCCGCGGAAGCCCAAAAATAAAAATAGGTTTGACTTTTTTATCCATTCTGTGAGGATCGAGGGATGGGGATTATTAAAATATTTAATTTTTTCTTCGCTAGAACGACTCTAGAGATATTGTCTAAAAATACTATTACAGAAGTTGCAATTGCTGCGCCAATAATTCCATAGTACTTAATTAAAAAATAATTTAAAACTAAATTTAAAACAACCAAAAATAAGGATAATTTTGCATACTCATGTTGTAAACCACACATCATAAGTATAGCTCCTGATGCCCCTGTGGCTATATTAAAAAATTGGCCAATGCTTAATATTATTAAAACAAGATAAGCTTCTTCAAATTCATTTCCCCATAGACCAAGAGCGAACTTTCCAAAAACAATAATAAACGTTAAGGTAATTAATGCAATAACAGTTAAACCTAAAGTTATGGATTGAGTCATTCTTTCAAGTTGATTTATTTTGTTTTCCGCAAAAAGGTGTGCTAATTTTGGCGAAATAGCTGTATTTGTAACTTGCATAAAAAAAATTGTCAGCGTTGCAATTTTGGCAGCAACGGTGTAAAGACCAACCATCCTTACATTTCCTAACCAACCGAGCATTATTGCATCAGCATTTAAAAAAATCATAGATGTTATAGAGACCATGAACAAAGACAAAGTATTTTTAAAAATACTTGGTAATATAATTCTAGTTTTTTCTTTTTTTTGATTTTGAAATATTCCATACCAATAGGTGCCAACTACTAACATTACAAAAAGTCTGCTTAAAGCGTAAATAATTGATACGTTGATAATGTTAATCTCATAATTTAATAAATAAAATGCTGATAGTATGATAATCGTTATCAAAGTAGATAATGTATTGTCAACTAAATTAGATTGCCATATTCGCCTATATCCAACTAATGCACCAGAAAATACTCTAGAAAAAATCTGTGGAGTTAGGGCTATAATAGATATGGTCAATGGCCACCTTAATTTAGGTTCTTTAAATATCTCAACAGAGAGCCAATCACTGATGAGGATAAAAACTATAGAAATAAGGATGGAAATTACACCATTGAAAATATAAGCGGTAAACATTATGTTCGCTGTTTCCTGGGTATTTTTTGAATTGTAATCTATAGCTACTATCTTTATGATCACCTGTCTCATCCCAAACAAACAAAAGACAATAAGTACTTGAATAATTCTGTTTGATAAGTTAATTATGCCGAAGTCTGATACACTTAAAACTCTACCTAAGAAAACACTGAGGGCTAAACCTAGAACTACAGTAAAAATCTTTACCATAAGAGAATAACTAGATTTATTTACTACTTCAATAGTGTTATGATCTAATTTTGAAATTTTGTTTTTTATAAATTTCAGCATGGATAAAGTAGGTTGGTTAAATAAGCCAAAACTATTTGACTATTAAAAAGAATAATTCCAAAGATCGATTTCTTTCCTAAATGCATGTTTTATAGTTTCCATATCCCTGCTATCATAGTAATTTTGATAATTAGAATTTTTCATTCTATAAGAGGTTTTTGCATTTTCATTTAAAAATCCATCGAAAGGTAAACCTAACTCATTAAATACTTCAGTTAAGCCTTCATTTAGATTTTCGTAAAGTATAACTTTATCTAAAATAATTTTCCCACCAATGGGGTCTGTGTATTTTGGGTAATTCAGGCAGAATCTTCCTTTGCTAATATATTCTTTGAAGGATAAATTTTGTTGATTTCTGAAATTTAACATATGATAATGTGAGACTGATTTATCCCAAGGATTTCTCTCAACACAAAATTTAAAGTAGTTATTCCATATATTTTTATTAATTCTACTTCTCACAAGGTAACCAGGAATGTGATTGTAAAACTTTTCTTCATTCCAAAGATTAGAAAAAGTAATCTTTGCGGATTTAAACCGCGAACATTTTAATTCTTTGATGGGGTTGAAATAATTTTTAAAATTTTGAGATTGATGACCTTTTACCAACGGAAAAATAGGGGTAATGATATCTTCATCACCACAAAACTTTTCTAAATAGACCTCAATACTTGTTCCGGCAGTCTTTGCTGTTTTTATAAATATGAATTTATGTTTATGGGAGATTATCATATTATAATTTTAATTTTCGTGATATGTTCTCTAATAAATTACGTAATACCAAATGGCGAAGTAATTTACTTGCTAAAGGATTTCCATCTTTCAATTTCATATTTAATCGACGGACGTATATGAGGTTATAAAAATGGAGATAAGACATCCAGTATCTGTTCTTTTTTAGAAAGGGTAAAATTTCTTTAAAGACAAAATTTTCGTAATCTTTTATGAATCTAATGTTGGAACTAATGTTTTGATCATGAATTCTGTACAGTACTACAGGTTTTTCTAAAAAATGAAAAGGAACACCTCTATTTACGATCTTTAAAAATAGGGGGTAATCTTCCATAAAAGGATAATTTTCATTAAATCCATCTATTTTTTTTATAAAATCAGTTTCCAAAAATAAGGATGGGGCAAACGGGAGATAACCTTTATATGCCATTTCTTTTTGACGTGATTCTTTGCAAAAATTAATTTTTTTTCTGTGTCTAGGTTGAATCTGCCCATTCATAATCTTTAATATATTTCCAAATACAACTTTCGACTCAGGGTTATTATTAATAAACTTAACGACATCTTCAATGGCATTCTCCATAAGGAGATCGTCTCCAGCTATAAACTTAACCCAATCGCCTCGGGCCTCCCTAAGTCCTTTGTTGCAATTTCCTGAGACTCCAACATTGGTATTGTTTGCTAAAATTTTGGCACGAATAAAATTATGATCATTATTTTTAAGCCAATCCTTACAAATTTCCACAGTATTGTCTGGGGAACAATCATCAGTAATGACTAACTCAATGTTTTTGTAAGTTTGCTTTTTTGCACTTTCTAGCGTTTCGAGTATAAATCGAGAGGAATTATAAGTGACGACAACGATACTTACTAATGGTTGATAAGAATTACTATTTAACTTCATTCACAAAATTCATTTATTGTTTTTTTTAAACAGCTGATTAAAAACAGAACTAAAATCAACTTTATTCTTTAGTTGATATATTGAAAACCAGCTAGACAAAAAAATTATTAATGCACCGGATATATAAGTGTACGGTAATTGAAAGTACTTTTTTGTAATTAAGCATGTAATGCCAAAAATAAATTGTAAGATAAAAATTTTAATAAATTCCGAATTATATTCAAAACCATATTTTCTATTTGCAAGAATAAACATGTGAAATAGATAAATAATATATCCTATAAAAAAACCAAATCCTAAGCCTTCCAAGCCGTAAAAATGATAACCTAGGATGTTTAGGCAAAATCCATAGATATTTGCTATTAATTCATTGATGAAAAATAATTTAGATTCTCCTTTTGCCAACAGGATATATGCGATACACCAGCTTGCCGCCTTAAAATACATTCCCAGAGCAGCCCATTCTAGCATCGTATCCATTTCCACAAATTTGGAAGAGTATAAAACTATGATGGCGTAATGGATAAAAACAATAAAGGTTACAAGAATAGGTGATAATAAAATTAAGCTAATTTCAGCTTGATGATTAATAAGCAATGAGGACTTTTTATTGTCCTCTGATACTCCAGAAAGTCTCGGATAATAATCGGTGCTCATGGCCGTAAAAATAACCCCTACATAGGTGGTAATGATTGCGAAACCGGCTGTGTAAAGACCTACATCACTAACTCCTCCTTGATTATTTATGAATGCCTTTATTAAAAATGTATTACCAATACTCACTAAGCCGCTAAAGCTCAATGCGATACCCATTTGTAGCATATCCTTTCCTTCTACAACTATTTGATCCCTACTTACAGCGACCTTTTCAATTTTAAGTGAATTTCCAAAGAAAAATGCTACAAGAAATATGATAATAGAACTTATAACAATACTTGGAACGATCGCATCTATTCTATAATAATAATAAAGAGGAATAGTGAAAATAAGTGAAATGGCGGCGCCGATTAGATTTGCTTTGGCTAATAGTTTTAACTTTCGAAGTCCTTGAAGAAGAACATATTGCCCCGCTGTTAATTGATTAAATAAGAGGCTAATAGATAACCAAATAAAGGCCATCTGGTAGTCTTTGTTTCCAAATACGAATTGGCTTAAATAACCAGACAGAATAATTGTAGTTAGAGATCCGAATACACCTGTGGCCCAAACAATTTTTCGAAAAATTGAAATAATCTCCGACACTTTCTTTTTATCGGCACTTTCATGCGCTAAGGCGACATTTCTTACTGCACTTTGTTTCAGTCCGAAATTTGTGGCGGCTCCAATGAGGTTAAGGGAGGTATTGAATAAGCCTAATATGCCAATTCCGGCAGGTCCTACCAAAACTGCAATGAGTTTTGATTTAATGATTGAAATAAGTACATTAAAAATTTGAACCCCTCCAAAAATACTTGTCGCTTTAAGAATTTGATTATATGAATTCTTTTGGTTGGACATTCTAATTATTATGGTTTGTGTGTAAATTCCAATTGTTAACCGTATTAATTACATGACTAATTTCATGATCTTCTAAAACATGACTCATCGGTAAACTCAAAACCTGGTTATGTATTCTTTCTGTGATTGGAAGAGAAATATGGCTAAATTCAGTATAAGCCAACTGTTTATGAGGAGGTATGGGATAATGTATTACAGTTTCAATACCATTCATAAGTAAATATTTTTGTAATTCATCACGATGAGTCGTCTGAATTACAAAAAGATGCCAAACATGCCCCTCCCAATATTTAACCGTAGGTAAGGTAATATGTGGATTATTGATTTCATTTAAATATCGTTTTGCTACAAAGCGTCTTTGGTCTATTTCTGATTCTAGTGAACTAAGTTTAACGGATAGAAGTGCTGCATGTAATTCATCTAATCTAGAATTTACTCCCTTTAGGTCATGAATATATTTTTTATCCGATCCATAATTTGAAATTTTTCTAACCGTCTTATTTAATTCTTCATGATTGGTTGTAACCGCACCAGCATCTCCAAGCGCCCCTAAATTTTTACCCGGATAAAAACTAAAGGCTGAAGCAAACCCCAAGCTTCCAATTTTTTTATGATTAAAGGTCGCTCCATGAGCTTGGGCCGAATCCTCAACAATAAATAGATTGTGTTTATTTGCCAAATCAATGATTTTAGGACTCATTGCATTTTGACCATATAAATGTACCAGTAAGATAACTTTGGTTTTCTTCGTAATTTTCTCCTCTATTAATTTTTCATCTATATTGTACGTATTGATATCAGGTTCAATTAGTACGGGTGCCAAATGATTTTCTGAAATACTTAAAAGTGAAGCAATAAAGGTATTTGCAGGCACTAAAATCTCATCACCTTTAGAGAGCAAATTCATCTCTATCATTGCCCGAAAGATCAGTGTTAAGGCATCTAATCCATTGGCGACACCCGTACAGTATTTTGTACCACAAAATTCGGCAAATTCTTCCTCAAATTGTTTTAATTCATTTCCTTTAATAAACCAACCCGAGTCTAAAACCCTATCAAATGCAATAGACAAGTTCCTTTTTTGGAGAGCGGTTATCTTTTGAAGATCTAAAAATTTAATCATAATTTATGCACTTTGAGGGTCATTTCCGATCAATTGATTTTTTTCAGTTTCATTCACAAAGTTTTGAATTGTAAAATAAATGTAGTCTATATCAAAATCATTTAAGTTCTGATGTACTGGAACAAAAAATGCTCGCTCTCCATAGAAAACACTACATTCAATTCCGTGTATTTCAACATGTTTTCTCAATTTAATTAGATCAATATTCTCGTCAGGAACTTTAAACATAAATACCCCAGGAACATATCCTGATTGCAATTCAAATCTTGGTTTAAACCCCAGGTCTGAAAATTTATTCATTAACAAATTATAATTGTGAATCCTTTTTTTGAGTACCTCTCGCTTATCTGGAAAATAACGTGAAAGTACAGACTTAATATAGTTTAATTCACCTTTATCCAAAAAATCATCTTTTTTAAATTTAATGCCACAATTGGAGACAAGTAAACCTCCAATTTGTAATGGAAACATTTTTGGGAAACTGTAAATAACAAAATCACCTATCTTTCCTATCGTTTTGTTAGTACTTTCAGAGTAAAACGAATGGGCACAATCTTCAATGATAGGAAGTCCATATTGTTTTAAATTTGCCAAATCCTCGTAAGGGAATCCAAATTCATGATTGACAAAAATTATTTTAGTCTTTTCATTTATCTCTCTGGACCAATTACAAAATTTTTCTATTTCAACAGTAACGCAGCCGCTGATATATGTGTTTTGGCTCGTAGTTATAATTGCAACCTCATCGTCTTTCTGGAGATTATATTGTGATAAGGCAAGATAAAAAGCTTTCCTGCCGCGATAATGGTAGCTATAATTGAAGGAGCCGAATCTATTATCAAAATAGTTATCAATCTCTGAACTGAATATTAAATTGGTATTTATTGATAAGTCAATAGTTCTGAAGGGCCCAATCCTATATTTTGGAACATAGGAGGGGGGAGGGTTTTTAATAAACATAATTATAATATTCTATTTAAGATAAAGGAAAATCTATTTGAAGATTCTGCGTCATGAATTTCTTTAAACCTGATGAGGCCTTGATTGGGGACGCTATTTTCCGTAGAAATTCCAAAATCTATATAAGCGTAATTTAAATTTTTATAATAATTCCAAAGGTTCAGCGAAAGCATATCCATGGCGCACAACTGTCTGCCATCTTCAGTATCACCCCAAAAAGCTGCATAAATGATGGTTGGGTGTGATCTGTAAAAAATAGCCGATGCAAGGAAACCGTCGTTTTGATCTGTAACTTTGAAAAAATCAATTGGCCAAAGTTCTGCCGTATCCATAATATCCTTAAACGTCATAAAGATGGGTCGGTTAAATTTTCTTCTATTTTCTACAATTAATTGATATGCAATTTCCTTTTCAATATCATCCTCAATCTTCTTAAACTCTAAGCCATTTTTTATAGCTTTCATACAATTGGTTCTCACGGCACTATCGCTGAAAATACCCGTGAATTTTTCCAGATTAACCCAACTGGTTATTTCAGGGGATACAATGTTAAATCCATTTTGTAAAAAAGTATGTATTACTTTAGCATTAAATGTTGGACAGTAAATTGTTGGTGGTAAAGTAATTTTAAAACTATTCAAACCATTTCTTTCTAGGTATTCACCCAACATATCTAAAAACTTTTCAATTTCATTTATTTGAATGTTTTCATGTCTAAAATGAAACCCTCCAAAGGGTGCTGAAAAGGGTGAAAGGAGCGTATTATTTTTTAGACCAACCACTAAACCAATGTCTATTTTTTTTGATTTATTTTCAATCAAATAAATCAAATCTTCAACTTTATGGGCATTTAAGTCCAAAAAATTTTGAGTAATAAATGGGTTTGTGCTTTTAGGAAAACGATTCTTAAATTCTTTCTGATCTACCTCAATGAGCATTTTCTCCAGTTTTCTCAATAATAAATTGATTGTAATCTCTTATATAATCACTTTCCACATATTTATGTGAGGCTAAAACCATACAAATTGAACCAGAAGCAAAATTGTCTAACTCTCTCCAAAGACCCGGCTTAATGTGTAGGGCCAAATTAGGTCTATTTAGGTTTATTCGTTTTCTAAAATTTCCATCATCAATGATTACGTCAAAGCTTCCACTAGAAGCGATTATGAATTGCTCGAGTTTATAATGTGCATGACCTCCCCTCATTTCACCTGCAGGAATATCATATAGATAATAAACTCTTTTAATGTCGAAAGGTAAACTTCCATCATTTTGCACTACTGTTATATTCC
The DNA here is from genome assembly GCF_042679565.1 of Namhaeicola litoreus. Classification (NCBI taxonomy): domain Bacteria; kingdom Pseudomonadati; phylum Bacteroidota; class Flavobacteriia; order Flavobacteriales; family Flavobacteriaceae; genus Namhaeicola; species Namhaeicola litoreus. The sequence goes on from NZ_JBHTMY010000004.1 coordinate 134,120, forward strand.
CATCTTCTGTATCCACTTTAGAAAAGTCGATCACATTGCAATCAAAGACGGTATTGTTTTCTAATTTCATCCTTTTCTTTTTTAAAAACTTCAAAATCTCTTATATAGTCATTTTCATCATAGATAATGGAAGATACAACTAAGGCCTGTGAGTTAGTCGAAAAATTTTCCATTTTCAACCAATTCATCGGAGGAATATATAGGCCATAATATGATCTATTTAAACTATACTTAAATTCTACGGGACCATTGTTAATTACTATATCAAAACTTCCAGACATAGCAATGATAAAAACTTCAGATTTTCTAAAAGCATACAATCCTCTTTTACCTCCTCCGGGAACATCATAAATCCAGTAGGCTCGTTTAATTTTGAATGGAATTTGGTTTTCATCCTCAAAAAAGCTTAGATTTCCTCTTGGATCCAACAACCTTGGTAGTTCTATGATTTTGGTACTATACATTTAATAATATTTAACAAACCTTAATTAGGATTTAAAGTTATTTAATAATTTTTTCTTGCCTAAGAAAATTGAGAAATTCTTTGTTGAATTTTTCAACACCGTTCTGATTTAGATGATGGTAATCGTAGAAATGCAATGTATCAATAAACGTAGAATTTTCATTAAAATTATAATACTTTGCTATTGAACCTATTTCACGATCAAAAAAATCATTATTCTTGTAGGAATTATAAAAGTCTGTTGTCACAGGGGTTTGTACAAGAACGAGCGCAATGTTTTTTTTCGAACACATTTGTTTTATTCTCCATAGAATTTTGAGTTTTTTATGATCCTCATTCCATTTTTGATCCTCAAAACTAATCTTTTTATAAAAGTCTAATTCTCTTTCTTCACAGCCACCTTGATGATAAGTAAATTTGCCATTTTTCAGTGGTTCTGAAAAGTTAAGTTTTTCACTGAATAATTTTTCTCTTAAAAAGGCTAGCCAAAATGTATTGAAGGCAGTTAAGGATTTCAGTTTAAGTGTAAGTTTGAGGGTGTCCCAGCCTATTATTTCATTCGAGACTAAATCACATTGCGCTTCAACTCCATCGAGATTAAATATATATGGACAAACCTCGACGATTAAAATTTTTGGATTTATCTGATCCAGATATCTTTTTAAAAGCAGTTCCGTTTGATGTACAGTTTGAGAATTCGTGCCTAAATTAAATGAGGTTAAGCCGTTTTTTTCGTAAAAATTTGAATCAAAATGCATGTAAGCATGTGAGGATCCCACAAATAATATGTCCTTATGCTTCGTTTGTTTGACCTCTTTAAATCTTGTAAATGAGTGTCCTTCTGAACCAAGTCTATATCTTAAATTTTCAGGTTTAGGTGAGTATTTGTTCCATATTAACAAAAACATGAAATAGAAAATGGTATTTATGAAAAGGAAAAGAATAAATTTTTTAAAAAACACCTTCATTACTAAAATTGAAAATAGATAAATTCACTTCCTTTTTCTGGAGACAATATTGCAATTATCGAGATAAGTAATGAATAAAATACTAATCGAATCATTCGATTAGATTTTGCAAATGTTTTTTCTATACCGTAATTATCAGTTCTTCCAAACCATTCAATAACAATAAAAAAAAGGATTAACACTAGGGTAAGGGTTCCCATTTTAGGAATTGTTAATAAATCTTTCTGAAATATATTTGAAATGAAATCAAAAGCCACTGTCAAATTGGGTGATCTAAAAAAGATCCAAGCAAATAATGTTAATGCAAAAGTAAAAACAATGTTTATTATGTCTTTTGGTCTTGCAAAAATACTACCTGGTGAGATATCGGAAAGATTAGTTCTATGCTTATTTATTAGTAGCAGTGGAATAAAGTAAAGGGCATTTACAAATCCCCAAAAAATAAATGTCCAGTTTGCACCATGCCAGAAACCGCTCACTAAAAAGACGATTAAAATATTTCTGATTTTTGTTTGCATATTTCCTTTACTTCCACCTAAAGGGATGTATAAGTAATCTCTAAACCATGTCGACAATGAAATGTGCCACCTTCTCCAGAACTCGGCTATATCTCGTGAGAAATATGGAAATGAAAAATTCTTCATTAAATTGAATCCGAAAAGTCTTGAGGTTCCAATAGCTATATCTGAATATCCGGAAAAGTCACCATAAATTTGGAAGGCAAAAAAGAAAGCACCCAATAATAATGTGCTTCCAGAGTAATTTTCATAATTATTAAAAATTTCATTGGCAAATTCTGCACAATTATCTGCAATGACCATTTTTTTGAAAAGTCCCCAAAGAATTTGCCTCATACCATCTACCGCCTTGTCATAAGAAAAAGATCGTTTAGTTAAAAATTGTGGTAGAAGATTTGTAGCCCTTTCAATTGGTCCGGCAACTAATTGTGGAAAAAAACTGACGAAAGCTGCAAAAGCAATAAAATCTTTTGTGGGTTCAAGTTTTTTTCTATAAACATCTATGCTGTAACTCATTGTTTGAAATGTATAGAAACTTATCCCAACGGGCAGAATAATGTGCATACCCTGAGCATCGATGTTCTTGCCAAAAAAACTAAAAGCTGCTACAAAATTGTCCAGAAAAAAATTATGATATTTAAAAAATCCTAAAAACCCTAAATTTACACCAAGACTAATCCATAGGAGTATTTTTCGTTTGGATTTCGTTTGGATTCCAGATAAACCTATACCAACATAATAATCAATTAATGTACTAAATATGATTAGTGCTAAAAACCTCCAATCCCACCAACCATAAAATACGTAGCTAGCTGCAACAACCAATAGGTTTTGAAGCTTTAAATTTTTGTTTGTTACAAACCAATAAAGGATAAAAACTATTGGTAAGAAGATGGCAAAATCTAAAGAATTAAAAAGCATAAATTCTTAAAAATACTTTTTGAGCATTCAATTGTGGATTTATGAACCTCTTGGTAAAAACATATTAATTTTATATCAGGGCTCTAGATATATAGTAGATGTCATTTATTAAGAGTCTGAAGACTTTGAAAAACGATGGTATCATTCTATTTTTATAATAACAACAATTGTCTTCCTGATAATTTGATACGGCTTCGCCTTTCCCAGTCACATATTGAGAATAGAATAAATCTATTAATTCCCTTTAATTTTAATTTATTTCAATTAATTGGAATTTCTCATAAAGGAATTCAACAATACTTTGAATATCAATACTTAATTGTTTTTTTGATTTCTTAATAACAATTAATTATATCAAATATTGCATAAATCCAGATTAAATTTAACGTGATACTTTATGAGAGAAATTTAACAGTTTGAATTTTTTCTTAATTAGCCAGAAAATAGAAGTAGTAAATCTATTATGACGTAAAATTCAATAAACCATAACTTAATTGGTTGGGTTATGGTTTATTGAAACATTTTTAAAGGATTAAAGATTTAGTATGCCTTATCATCTCCAAAAATCATTTTGAGAAAGGTATTATATATAATTTTCACATCAAAAGTTAAGGAGGCCCTTTCGATATAAACAAAATCATAACGTAAACGATTCTTGAGGTCACTAATTTGATCTATTTTGCCTCTATAGCCATTGACTTGAGCTAATCCCGTAATACCAGGTTTTACTTGTTCTCTTATAGAAAACTCAGGTATTGTCTGAACGAAGGCAGAAGTTTCTTTTAGCATATGGGGTCTTGGTCCAACAACACTCATGTCACCAAATAATACATTGATAAACTGAGGTATTTCATCAATACTATTCTTGCGAATAAATTTACCAATTTTCGTTACTCTATGATCGTTTTTGCATGTGGCCATGCTATCTGAATGCGTATTTAATCTCATCGACCTAAACTTATAACACTCAAATGGTGTGCCATTTAAACCTGTTCTTTGTTGTTTAAAGAAAACTGGTCCTGGAGATTCCAGTTTAATTAAGATATACATGATAGGATACAACCATGATAAGACGAAAAGAAACACACCTAAGGAAAAGAAAATGTCAAAAGCTCTTTTAAAGTGTAAAGTGTATGTGTTTTTATCTACAAGAAATTTTTTCCTAGCATTCGGGATAAATAAATATGTAGGCGTATCCCTTAAGAAATTATTTGGTTTTGACAATAACTCATTACCATTGAGCTTATACTTCACGGTAAGTAAATCTCTTTTTTTTAAGTATGATTTTGAATATGTTGAATTAGTTTTATCTAAACTCAATAAGTCATTATAAAAAGTAAATTTTGATTCCATGTTACATTTTTTTGGGGGATTATAAAATGATTAAAAGGACAATTAATATTCTAACAATTGCTTGTCGGAAATTAATGTTCATTCAAAAAAATGCAACAATAAAGTTGGGGAAATAATGTAGTATTCTTCCATAGCGAGGGGATTTATGTTAATAAATAAAACTTACCAAGCCAGCATAAAATTAAACTGAAGTAATAAGTATAGTGCGAATATAGTTAATTTTTTTAAAATTATACTCTTACAAAACAAAACTTTATGTGTTTTGAGTTAGAATTAGAGAATTGATAAAATTAGTACGGTGTATTTTTGACATCAAAAATTATTTGAAAATATATTTGTTAAAATATAAGTTCCTCTAATTACTAGGTTAGTAAAAATTGAGTTTTTAGTACTCCAAGCAGAGATAAAGAGAATGCATTTTTTCATCAATTTTTTTTTAATACAATATCCCTTAAATACTAGCGTTTTGTTCTATACCCTCCACATCTCAATTGCCGGAAATAAAATTTGGGCAATTATTAGATTGTGTTTCTCTTCTGTTAAAATTTATTAGGAATTATCATTTGGAGTTAAGTACAAGGAAAAGTTATGGAAAAGAAAGTTAGGTTTTTATTTTGGGTTGTATGTTTTTTATTTATTGAATTAATCTTTGCAAAAACTTATTATGTTTCAGCAGGGGGAAGTGATTTAAATGACGGATTAACAGAGTCTACAGCTTGGCAAAGTTTAAATAAAATTAATTCAGAAATGCTTAGGTTTCAGTCAGGCGATGTTATTGCTTTTCGTTCCGGGGATGAATTTTATGGTACTCTCAAGCTTACGAACAGAAATGGAATTAAGATTACGAGCTATGGTTCGGGTCCTAAACCTGTTTTAACTGGGGCAGAATCATTAGAGGGGTGGCAAAAGTTTTCCAACAATCTATGGGTTTCAACTATTAAGAAGCGTGTTAATCAAGTATTTTATGAAGGTAATGTTTTACAGAATGCTAGATTCCCTCATATAAAAGATGATTTTTCTGCTGAAGAGAATTATTTGAAAGTTACAAAAGCTGTTAATAATCAAACTTTTATAAGTGATGAATTAATCGGCCATGACGATATTACGGGAGCATTTGTTCAAATTCAGTCTGCAGACTGGATTTTCTCTAGTTGCCAAATTAAGGGATTTGATCCTGGTTCTGGACGGATTACATTAGACAAAGCGCCTGCATTTTCACTTGATAAAGGTGACAATTTTTTTATAATTGATCATGTTTCTTTACTCGATAGGGAAGGGGAATGGTATTATGATAAGGATAGTAATAAATTGTTCATTTATTCTGCATTAAATCCAAAAAAAATCAAAGTAGATACTTCAACTGGAAACGGTTTGGATTTAACAAATAGCAATAATATTTCAATTGAGAATATTAGTTTCAACTATTATAGTAATAGAGGTGTTAATGCTTTAAATTGCGATAATCTTTCAATTCAAAATTGTACTTTTCTTTATTGTTATGAAGCGTCAATTTTGACAAAAAAATGTTTAAAAACAAGTGTAATTAATAGCTACTTCAAAGGAGGTATGCAGTATTGTATAAATTTAAATATTTGGGAACCCTCAACAGTAGTTTCTAACGCAATAGTTCAAGGTAATGAAATTTTTGAATTTGCTATGCTAAAACAAGCTACATCAAAAAATTTCCAAACAGTAATGGCAATATCTAGCCATAGTAAGGGAGATAATATTTCTCAAAATAAAATAGAAAAAGTAGGATATTGTGGTATAAGACTACATGGTTCTGAAGCCATAGTTGAAAATAATTTTGTCAAAGATTTTTGTCTTATCTCTCATGATGGTGGTGGTATAAAAACCGGCGCACCTTCTTATGATGTGGTTTCTGCTGACGGATCTATTATAAGAAATAATATCACGGTCAACAGAAATCTAGGAGATAAATGGTTAGTTGCGGGAATTTACATAGATGATACCACTAAAGATGTTTTAGTTTCAGGAAATACTATATCTGAGTCGTACTGGGGAGTTTATCTTCATAATAATAAAAGAATAAGCCTCCTGGATAATAAAATTTATAATACCCAGAAAAATGGGTTGTTAATGGTTGAGGACAGAAATGGTGTACTTGGTGAAATGAAAGGAAATATAGTTGAAGACAACCAAATTTTCATGTTGAAAACGGATGAGACAGTCTTAAGAATTAGAAATAGTATAGGGGATCATTTTGATTTCGCTAGAATGGATAACAATAAATACTACAACCCTTATTATAATAATACTGTTTCCTTAAAAATTGCTTCAAGTAATGGTAGGTATTTAAACTTACCAGATTGGAGAAAAATTTCAAATAAAGATATTAAATCATCGAATAACAATTTTAATTGGCAAGTTAAAAATCCTGAAGACAGGGTTAGATTAATTTATAATTCTGAATTTAATGATAAAACATTTCCTCTCGGCGCAAAAAATTGGGAGGATTTAGATGGCAAAATTTATGCAGGGAACATCACTTTAAAACCATTTTCGTCTGTAATATTGTTTATAACAGATAAATCTGTAGGTTCTATTAAGGCGCATGCAGGTGAGGACATTAATTTATGTTATGGTGATAGTGCAATACTTGAAGCTTCAGGAGGAACGAGCTATAAATGGAGTACTGGAGAGACTTCTCAAAGAATTACAGTAAAGCCCAATTCGACAACTACTTACACTGTAGAAGTTTCTAACGGTTCGATTTCGGATACGGATGATGTCGTGGTAACAGTTCAGCCAATGCCAATAGCCAATGCAGGCCCCGATGTAACGATTACTGAGGGGGATAGTGCTACCCTCATAGCCAATGGCGGAGATGGTTATTTATGGAGTACTGGAGAAACTGTTGCAGAAATAGTTGTAAGTCCAAAAGCAACTAAGACATATGAGGTCATTGTAACTCAAAATGGCTGTACTGCGGTGGATTCAGTTACTGTTGTTGTGAATAGTTCTACGACCACTAAGGGCAATGCAAATATAGCAGATGCTGGTAAGGATCAGACCATTTGTGCAGGTAACAGCGCAACGCTTACTGCTTCAGGAGGAACAATATTCAAGTGGAGCACAGGGGAAACCACAAGGAGTATTACAGTTAATCCTATAAATACTACAATTTACAGTGTAGAGGTTTCGGATGGGACTATAAGTGATACTGATGAGGTGCTTGTTTTAGTGAATGAACTTCCACATGCAGATGCTGGACCAAATGTCACAATTGAGGTAGGCGAAAGTGCAGTTCTTTATGCAACGGGTGGTGATAGTTATTTATGGAGTACAGGGGAGAATACATCTAGTATAAAGGTAAGTCCAAATACAACCACTATATATGAGGTCATTGTAACTAAAAATGGATGTACTTCAATAGATTCAGTTACTGTTGTTGTGAATGGCTCAGCAACAACCAAAGGCAATGTAAATGCAGATGCTGGCAGTGATCAGTCGATATGTGAAGGGGCCAGTGCCATACTTACGGCTTCAGGGGGAACGAGTTATAAGTGGAGTACAGGAGAAACTAGCAAAAGCATTATAGTCAATCCTAATTCTACAACTACATATAGCGTTGAGGTTTCGGACGGAACTATTAGTGATACTGATGAGGTAGTTGTAATGGTTTATAAAGCGCCAAAAGCGAAGGTTGGGTCAAATAGAACGATATCATTAGGTGAAACAATAGTTTTAACAGCTACAGGTGGAGATAACTATTTGTGGAATACAGGTGAGACTACCCCAAGTATTTCCGTAAGTCCAAGTGTTACTACAATATACTCTGTCGTCGTATCGAGCAATGGATGTACATCAGGAGACCAAGTGAAGGTGAATGTCGTAAAACCGATGCCGCCAAATGCTCAGGCAGGAGAAGATTTAACTATATGTCTTGGGGAATCTATAATTCTTAATGGAAGCGGTGGGGATGAGTATTTATGGAGCACGGGTGATGATAGTCCTTCAATTACTGTAAGTCCTAATCGAACAACAACATATACATTAAATGTCACTAGAGGAGGACTTAATGATGTAGATGAAGTTGTGGTAACTGTAATCAATTGTAATTTGAATAATTCAGTTCCTGATGTAAATGTGGTCGAAACTAAAAATAATAGTAGGGATAATTCTGAAAAAATAAATACAGAAAATTTAGATCTTTTGGTTTATCCCAATCCGACAGAAGGAATTATAAATATCCAAGGTAGTAATTCTTTAAAAACTTATAATTTAGTTTTAATGGATATGCAAGGCAATGTGATAAGTACTGATTTGTTACAGGAGGATTATGAGGCAAATTTTGGACAAATTGACCTTTCTAGATTTGCCAAAGGTGTTTATTTGATGCAATTATATAATCGTGAGGAAAAATATGTCGAAAAGGTAGTCGTTATGTGATAATTTCAACTACTTGCGAAATTATAACTTATCAATGACGAATTATATCGTAAAAATAGGGGGGTGGCAAAAATGCATACCCCCTTTTTATTTGGTCAAAAAATTATAGATATTCTAAATGACTAAAGATTAATAATCATTGGTTTCGGAATGCATTTTTTTAAAAGTAAAATTTTGACAAGACTTTAGATTTCCTTAAGATTTCTTTTTTACGTTTGCGCAATATTAAACCACCAGATCATTTAAGTTTTAAATGTATCTATATAAACCGGTTTTAGCAAAATTCCCCCCATTTTTATTATGTAAAAAATTAATTTGTAATTATTAATTGCTATGAGATTTTTCTTTATTTTCTTTTTAGGCGTGACTTTTTCAATGTATAGCCAAACATATTATTTATCGAGTCAGGGTAATGATTCAAGAGATGGAAAATCGCCTTCAAATGCATGGAAAACATTAGATAAATTGAACTCAAAAATCGGTAGTTTTACATCAGGAACCATTATTCTTTTGAGAAGGGGGGATACTTTTTATGGTACTTTGGATATCCGGAACAAAAATAATATTACAATTTCTTCATACGGTTCAGGTGAGGTTCCGATTATTACTGGCGCGAGGTCAATTGGAGCTTGGGTAAGAGAATCGGGTAATTTGTGGAGTACAAGTAGTCAAAATAATGTTTACCAGGTTTTTAAGAATAAAGATGTTTTATCCAATGGAAGATATCCGAAAATTAAAAACGATTTCAGCACTGTCGAAAATTACGTTGAAGTAAGTTCGAAAAGTAGCAATACTGTATTTTTTGCTAAAGAATTGATTGGTTTGCCAAATCTAGCTGGAGCCAATATTCAAATCCAGTCAAACGATTGGGTTTTTAGTAGTAGAAAAATAGTTGATTTTAATAGTTCTACTGGAAGAATTACTATAGATTCAGCCCCCTCTACTGCTGTTGATGTGGGGGATCATTTATTTATTGTCAATCATAAAAATTTATTGTCTAAAGAAGGTGAGTGGTCTTATGAAGAAAATTCAAACAAGCTATATTTGTATTCTTCTAATAGCCCTCAGAATATAGTAATAAATGATATAGCGGATGACGCTATTAATATAGCCAATTCGAATAATGTTACTATTGAGAATATTTCTTTTAACTTTTTCAAAGGAAAAGCAATTTATGCTAATTCTTGTGATAACTTAAAGGTAGATTCCAATTCATTCAATTATTGTTATGACGGTGCGATCATTACTAAAAATAGTTTTGGTACAATTATTACGAAGAACAATATTTTGGGTAGCATGGCTTATGGAATTAATGTTAATATGTGGGACTCAGCGAACCAACCGTCAAATGCAATAATTCAATATAACGTAATTAAGGATGTCGCGATGCTCAAGCAAGCTACTTCTGGAGATATAAATATACCATTTGCGATTGCGAGTAATGGGAATGGAAATAATGTCTCATTTAATACCATGGAACGAATTGGTTATTGCGGTATAAGATTATATGGATCTAATGGGTTGATAGAGAAAAACTACATAAAAGATTTTTGTTTAATCTCTCATGATGGTGGAGGAATAAAAACAGGAGCGCCTACTTACAATGATATAACGGCAGACGGAACAGTGATTAATAGGAATATCGTTGTTAATAGGGAGTTATCCGATAAATGGTTAGTTGGTGGTATATATATGGATGATCACACAAAAAACATAACAATTACAGATAATACCGTTGTTGATTGTTATTGGGGAGTGTATCTTCATAACAATAAAAATATAATTCTGGATGGCACTAAAATTTACGACAATTCAAATAGTCAGAATGGAATCTTATTGGCGGAGGATAAAAGAGGAGTAAAAGGTGGGATGGTTAACAATGTTGTAAAGAATAATGAGGTATTTGTATTAAACAGTTCTGTCACAAGTATGAAAGTTCGGAATGGTGAGTGGGATCACTATAATTTCGCGACATATACAAATAATAAATATTTCAATCCCTATATGACGGAGTGTGTCGCGTTTAAAATTAATAGTTCGAATGGGACAAATATGACATTGAATGAGTGGAAGTCATTAACAGGGCAGGATAAAAATTCAACGACAGATAATCTAAACTGGATTCCCAAAAATCCTGAGACTCGATCGACGATTGCATATAACTCTGATTTGAAAACTAAGTCTATTCAATTGCCTAATGGTACATGGGAAGATTTACAAGGAAATTTATACTCAGGTAGTATTAACCTTGAGTCATTTGGCTCTGCTATCCTTCTATCCTCTAATAAAACTATTAACCCTTCCTTAAATCCTGATGCAGGACCTGATGAAACTATATGTAGGGGAGAAAGTGTTCAATTGACAGCATCTGGAGGTACGAGTTATAAATGGAGTACTGGGCAAACGTCCAGATCTATTACGGTTAGTCCTAACTCTACCACTATTTATTCTGTAGAGGTCTCAGATGGTACTTCAAAAGCAAGTGATGACGTTCAAGTTACCGTAACATCAATTAGCGCCAGTGCTGGTCCAAATGTGACGATAAGTCCGGGAGAAAAAGTAACTCTAACGGCAAGTGGTGGAGATAGTTATTTATGGCAGACAGGTAGTACAAATCCTTCAATCAATGTTAGTCCTCCAAGAACACGTTCCTACTCAGTAACTGTTTATAAAAATGGATGTGAGGAGACGGCAGAGGTTTTAGTCACTGTCGATGATGGATCTAACAATACTGTGCAGCCTAACGCTGGTCCTGATGTAACAATATGTAGGGGAGAAAGTGTACAATTAACGGCTTCAGGAGGTACAAGTTATGTGTGGAGTACGGGTCAAACATCGAGATCTATCATGGTTAGTCCAAACTCAACTACTATTTATTCTGTAGAGGTCTCGGATGGCACGTCAAAAGCAAGTGATGACGTTCAAGTTACGGTAGCTTCAATTAATGCCAGTGCAGGTCCGAATGTATCGATAAGTCCAGGAGAAAAAGTAACTCTAACGGCGAGTGGTGGGGATAGTTATTTATGGCAAACAGGTACTGCAAAGGAATCTATTACTGTTAGTCCGCCAAATACTCGAACCTATTCAGTAACTGTTTATAAAAATGGATGTGAGGAGACCGCAGAGGTTTTAGTAACAGTGAATGATGGATCTAATACTAATATCCAAGCGAATGCTGGTCCTGATGTAGCAATATGTAGAGGAGAAAGCGTACAGTTGACGGCATCAGGAGGGACAAGTTATGCGTGGAGTACTGGTCAAACATCAAAATCAATCACGGTAAGTCCCAATTCTACTACTGTTTATTCAGTGGAGGTCTCAGACGGTGTTTCAAAAGCCAGTGATGATGTTCAAGTTAGGGTAACAACGATAAATGCTAGTGCAGGTCCTGATGTAACAATAAATCCTGGAGAAAAGGTAACACTTACGGCAAGTGGTGGAGATAGTTATCTGTGGCAAACAGGTACTGCTAAAGAATCAATTACAGTAAGTCCACCGAGGACACGAACTTATTCAGTAACAGTTTATAAAAACGGGTGTGAAGAGACTGTTGAGGTGTTGGTTACTGTAGCTGCACAGGCAAAAGCCGAAGCTTCAAAGTATTATTTGCCACCCAGCAGTAATATTGGAGAGGATTCAGTTGCCAATATTGATGAGTCAATTTTATTAAATGAAAAAGAAGTTGTTGTTTATCCGAATCCAAGTAATGGAGTTTTCTTCATAAACGTTACAAGTGATTCTTACTTATACAACCTTTATAATATTAGTGGGAATCTATTAGCAACGAAGGAAATTAATCCTCAAGAATCTGTCAAACCTATCACACTTAACTTATCAAGTTTTGCATCTGGGATATATTTATTGCAGGTTTACGATAAAGTTCAAGTTTATTCGAGAAAAATTATCAAAAATTAATGATTTTTGGTTTTTATTTCAATTAAGATTAATTGAATTATTTAGTGGTTAAGAGAAATGTATTATTAAGGCTATTTAATTAATGTTCAAATTGATTTTTTATTTATATATTTAGATAGATTAGAATATTTGGTTATTTTTGTGATAACATTCGTAAACTATCTAAAGCTATGATTAAAAAAATACTTTTTCTAATAATTCTAATTTTTACTGGGTTTAGTTATGGTCAAGACATTGAGCTAATTACAACATCTTCTTCAAATTCATGGTCACCGGATTTAGTAACTAAAGGAGGAGCAGTATTAGATTGGGAAGCGAGTAATGCATTGATTGGTACATTAACTCAGAGTATTGATGATCCTACATTCGATTTTAGTGCGAATAACGGGTCTCCAATTGATATTACGATTTCAAGTGCTGACGGTTTAGGCAATTTAAGAAATCTTAATTTTGGTATAGATAAGGAAATATCATCCATTGATGTTACTAGCGCAACTGGACTTAGAAATCTTAATTTAAGATTTAATCAAATTTCTACTTTAGATTTAAGCCAAAATCCAGAACTGGCAATATTAAATGTCAGGCAAAACTTAAACCTCACAAGTTTAGATTTATCCAATAATCCTCTCTTAACAACTTTAAGAGCAGATTTTACAGGTTTGACAGATTTAGATCTTTCGAATAATCCCTTGTTAAATTTGGTGGTGGTGCGTTCTTCACAACTTTCTTCAGCAGCTTTAGATCAGATTTTAATTGATTTGGATAATAATGGCCTTTCGAATGGTCAACTCGAAATCAGAAGAAATGCTGGTGGCTTGACTCCAGCAAGTATAGGTGCTTACAATAATCTTATTGGGAAGGGATGGACGATTGATGTCGGGCTACCAAATTTGCAAACATTTGCTCTAACAACAGTATCAAATAGTACTTCATGGACTCCTCAGCAGGTCGTGAATTCAGGGAACATATTTAGTTGGGAAGCATCCAATCCACTGATAGGGACGATTACACAGAATGTGGACGTACCTACATTTAATTTTGGTGCGAACAATGGTAGTCCTATCAATATAACTGTAACAAGTAACGATGGTTTCAATGGTTTGACGGTTTTAAATTTTGGTTTGGACAAGAATATTACCTCTATTGATGTTAGTAATGCGAATGCAATATCTATCTTGAATGCTAGGTTTAATCAGATTGGGGCATTAGATGTAAGTCAAAATCCAATACTTACCTCATTGGTAATAAGAGGTAACCCTCTAACTAGTATTGATCTGTCAAATAATCCTCTTTTGGCAACTTTAAGGGCTGACGCCACGGGTTTAACTACACTAGATTTATCTAACAATCCTCTTCTAACATTTGTAAGTTTATTTGGATCAAACTTACCATCGGCTGTATTAGATCAGATCGTCATTGATTTAGACAATCATGGTTTATCGAACGGATTGTTGGAATTACGGAATAATGCAGGTAGCTTAACCGCAGCCAGTTTGGCTTCCTATAATAATTTAATTTCAAGGGGTTGGACAATCGATGTAGCAGCTCCAATAGTTCCGACTACAGAGGTAATAACTATTATCACAAATTCAACAAGTCCTACATGGACAACACAGGGTATTACAAATAGCGGAGAAGTTTTAACATGGGAAGCTACGAATCCGGTAATTGGAACAATTACTCAAGTAGGTAATGTTCCTTCGTTTGATTTTAGTGGAAATGATGGTTCTCCAATCACTGTGACGATTACAAGTACAGATGGTTTTGATGGATTGACTTTGCTTAATTTCGGTCAAACTACCAGAGAAATCACTTCTATAGATTTGACAAATGCGGAAGCATTGGTTTCGTTTAATTCAAGTTTTAATAATTTAACGACCTTGGATGTTAGTCAAAATAATTTATTGACATTATTGAATTTAAGTAGAAATCCAAATCTATCATCACTTGATATTACAAATAATACACAATTAGCTACATTGATAACAGATGGAAGCCAATTGACGGATTTAGATATATCAAATAACACCTTACTGACAAGAGTAAGTACTCATGCATCAGATTTACCATCTGCTGTATTAGATCAGATCGTCATTGATTTAGACAATCATGGTTTATCAAATGGATTGTTGGAATTAAGGAATAATGCAGGTAGTTTAACCGCAGCCAGTTTGGCTTCCTATAATAATTTAATTTCAAGGGGTTGGACAATAGATGTAGCGGCTCCAATAGTTCCGACTACAGAGGTAATAACTATTATCACAAATTCAACAAGTCCTACATGGACAACACAGGGTATTACAAATAGCGGAGAAGTTTTAACATGGGAAGCTACGAATCCGGTAATTGGAACAATTACGCAAGTAGGTAATGTTCCTTCGTTTGATTTTAGTGGAAATGATGGTTCTCCAATCACTGTGACGATTACAAGTACAGATGGTTTTGATGGATTGACTTTGCTTAATTTTGGTCAAACTACCAGAGAAATCACTTCTATAGATTTGACAAATGCGGAAGCATTGGTTTCGTTTAATTCAAGTTTTAATAATTTAACGACCTTGGATGTTAGTCAAAATAATTTATTGACATTATTGAATTTAAGTAGAAATCCAAATCTATCATCACTTGATATTACAAATAATACACAATTAGCTACATTGATAACAGATGGAAGCCAATTGACGGATTTAAATATATCAAATAACACCTTACTGACAAGAGTAAGTGCTCATGCATCAGACTTACCATCGGCTGTATTGGATCAGATCGTCATTGATTTAGACAATCATGGTTTATCGAACGGATTGTTGGAATTACGGAATAATGCAGGAGAGCTAACATCTGCCAGTTTTACAGCATACAATAATTTAATTGCGAAAGGTTGGGCTATTGATGTTGCAGCACCCGGTCAACCCGGCTCTCAAATTCAGGTTTCGGGGAATAACATTGTTATTATAAACTCTGGTTCTGCAGATTTAGCTTCAGGAACTAACTTTGGCGAAACATTGTTGGGAAGCCCAATTGTGAATACCTTTACTTTAACTAATATAGGAGATCAAGATTTAGTTCTTAGTGGGCCGCTATTTTCAACAAATCCGGCAGCGTTTCAGGTTTCCCAACAACCTGCAAATTTAAACATCCCTGTAGGAGGTACTGAAACTTTTCAAGTCACTTTCAATCCACTTAGCTTAGGGTCATTTACCGGTTCAGTTTTAATTTCAAGTAATGATCCTTCCGATCCATTTTTTGTTATGAATATTGCCGGTCAGGCGGTGCAAGTATTGAGCAATCAAATCATGATCAGTCAATATTACCAAGGATTTGGACCAAACGACAATTGGGTTGAAGTCATTAACATATCAGATGAGACGATTCCGGCTGGAGCGTTTTATTTGGCTCTATTTAATGATGCGGTTGCGCGAGTTGGTGTTATTGAAACATCAAATCCAACGGCAAGTGAATTAATTCCTGAATTAGCTCCAGGAGATGCTATTCTATTTAGAAATGGATCAGCAATTCTTCCTTCAGCAGGAAATTTGGGTTCTGCTCCTCAGATTTCTACGCCAGTTTGTACTTTTACAGGTAATGATGTTATTCTAATTTCTTCAAGTAACGGAACAAATTCCTATAATGATAGAGTTGAAATTATTGGAAATATTTCTAATAATTCTAACAATCCACCTGCATCATGGGGTGATAATAGATGTTTTATTAAAGGTGGTTGTTCTTCCGAAGAGGCTCATAGAACTTTTAGTATTTTAGATTGGAGTAATTTAATTTTGGAGGAAGTAGATAACGCATCACCGTTGACAAACCTGGCTTTAGGAACGCAAGTTGTCGGACCTACATCGACTATTGATGGTGTAAATTGGACTAATTTGGAGCCAGATCCATCAAGAACAGCCATTATTACTGGATCATTTGCAGCGGCAGGCGAAACCTTCTTTGCATGTAACTTAATCATTGAGGCCGGTGCGAATGTCGTTTACGACTCAAATGGATTGACTAATAATAGTATTGTTCTAGATGGGGATTTAATAGTAAACGGATCATTGGTTATAGGAGATACAGAATCATTGGTAACGAGATCTAGTAATGTGGAATTAGGTATTATCACAAAAATTGAAAATTCACAGCCTTTAAATTCGATATTTGAAGCTACTTATTGGTCTTCACCAGTGGCAGATCAACAATTGAATACTGTATTCGCAGGAGTAGATCCAAATCGAATATTTGATTACAGGCCTGATGACCCTAATCCAAAGTATGAGAATACAATTTATGATGACTATAAGTTTTGGTGGATCGCATCCGGAGCTATGGATGAGGCGAAAGGTTATTCTGTAGATGGAAGTTCGACAGGAGTGCAAACAATTAGTTTTACAGGAGTGCCTTTTAATGGTTCTATCTCACCTAATGTTTATTTTAGTGGCGTAGTAGATACGGGTACTGATAATAATAATTTTAACCTTTTAGGAAATCCATATCCAACTGCTATAGATATTGCCAAATTTATAGGTGATAACGGGGCAATTAATGAAATCGCGTTATGGGCAAAGGACAAATCTCCGGATGGTAATGAATTTGATCCTGCAGGTTATATATTTTATACTAGTGCAGGTCCTTCTGAGCCTACATTGACAAATAATATTGGCTCTGGACAAGGATTCATGGCAAGAACTGTTACACCAGGAGCTGTGACATTTAATAATGATATGAAGCTCATTAGTCAAAATGACCAATTTTATAAATCAGAAGTTAAGAAGGGTGCTGTTCAGAAAAGTGAAGCAAATAGAATTTGGCTCGAATTATCTGATGGCAAACTTAGGAGTAATATTCTTGTTGGATTTTTTGATGAGGCTACTGATGGGTTGGACTTTCGTTATGATGCCATGGGTGGTTTAGGTAAAAACGATCTTAGACTTTATTCTAACTTAGATAATGCTAAATTTGTAATTCAAGCCCTCGGCAGCTTTAATACAGACAAGGCAGTAAATTTGGGATTTGATCTTAAAGAATCAAAAAATTTAAGTTTAAAAATTTCTGGTTTTGAAGGTGTTTTTAGGGACACAGATGTTTATTTAGTTGACCATGTCTTAAATAAAACTCATAATTTGAAAGATGGTGTATATAAATTTAATCAAATCGAGGTAGGAGAATTCCCAAATCGCTTCACTTTACAGTTTTCTAAAAATGCATTGGCAGTTGATGAAATATTGAAAACCAGTAATTTTGTTTTGTCTAATTCAGGTACTGGGTTTAGAATTGATGCAAGCAAGGCGGTAAAAGAAGTAAAAGTATTTGATGTATTAGGTAGAAATATAGAAGTAAAACGTCCAAATTTACAAAGTTTCTATTTAGATGTCCCTCAGGCACAAACGGGAGCAGTTCTAATCTTTGAAGTTAAATTGGAAAATGGTTCCATACTCAATAAAAAAGCAATCAAATTATAGATTGGTTCATCTAAAATAATAATCCTAAAAAACCACGCTACATGCGTGGTTTTTTATTAATTTAGGAATACAATTTCTTAATTTTTATATTTTAAAGGTGTCACTAAAATATTACCTATAGTTCTCCTAATGAACACATTCGTATAGTAACAGTAGAAGATTGTGTTTTTCCTATGGCAGGATCTTCAAATTTATAAACATTATACTTGCCGAGACAGCCGTTACTGTTCTAATAAATCTTGTCTTAAGTTATTTTTTAGCTTTTGTAAAGACTCATTAGATAGTTATTCCCATCAATTTACGTCAACAAAAGGATACTATATTCATTCATGTTCATCGATTGATCCATTTTATGTGGGGCATTATATTAGAATGGGTTATGCGTTTAAGTCAAGTCCTTACTAAAAACATTGTGCTCAATAGGTCTTAAGTAAATTAGTACGTTATAAGAAAAACTCGCAGTAAAGAATGAGCGAGATAAGATTCGGTATAATCTGTTTGAAAAACAAATCGTAAGTTAGGGCAAATCAAAATGCCACTGAAATTTGTCTAAAAGATTAACAATCTGCTCCTTGTTTTCTTTTTTACAGGCAAGAAAATCAAAATTATTTTGGAAAATTAATATAACTAATCCTTTGTTGGAGATTGTTTTATTCATTCGCTCTAAATAAGAATTCGTATACTCTGAAGAATAATGATAGGGCAATTTAATCTTTTTTAAAGCTAATAAGTTTTTTATTTCCTTAGATGCAACTTTTGCTTCATCTGCATAGGCCATCAGTCCTTCATAAATCAATATTCTTGTCATTGCCCATTGAAAATAGGTGTATTCATCTTCGGTAATCGTCCATTGATATAGATAAGGATTTGGTTCAAAATTTGGATCCTCAAATTTAATTTTTACTCCCCAATTCTCAATTGTTTTGATAGAGTAATCTTTATAAACAAAGTCAAATTTTTCCGGGTCACTTAGAGCTAACCAAATTTTGTTAGACAATTCCTTTTTCTGTTTGTCATCTAAAACATTCTCACCAAGTAATTTTACCAATTCATTGACAACCTCTCTATCGATTCCTTTTTCATTCGTTTTAGGTAAGCTTTTTGTATAGTTTCTAATCTTGCTTTTAAACTTAATATTTCCGTAATCAATTTGTTGAGAGAACAAATTCGCGGAAAGCAGTAAAATGCCGATAAAAAGCGTAATCTTTTTCAAGGGTATATTTTTAGAAGTATTCTTATGCCATAACGATATTAAAGTGCGGATAGTATATAATAAAACAAAAATCCTCCATACAATAAGTGCAATAGAGGATTTCCTGATTTGAGGGGAGGAATTTATAATTATGGTTGAACCAACTCCCATTTGAACTTTTCAAATAAATCGGTTAGCTTTTCTTTATTTTCAATTTTACAGACAACAATCTGGTAATAACCTTTTGTAACCAGTGCAACAAGTCCTTTTTCGGCTAATTCTCCATTAATTGTTTCCAGATAAGAATACGCCCAATCGTCTTCTTTAGGTTCACTAAATTTGAAATCTTTGGTGATCAGTAATTCATTGAAGGAAGAGGCTACACTTTCTGCATCATCACCATACGACATCAATCTAAAATGATCTAAAATCTTATTAAAGGCCAATTGAAAATAAGGGTACTCGTTATCACTTATTGTCCAGTCCGTCAGATATGGATTTGGTTCAAGGATGATCTCGCCTTGAGAGTTTCTACTGCCCCAATTGTTATTGGATGTCACGGCAAAAT
The DNA here is from genome assembly GCF_042679565.1 of Namhaeicola litoreus. NCBI lineage: Bacteria > Pseudomonadati > Bacteroidota > Flavobacteriia > Flavobacteriales > Flavobacteriaceae > Namhaeicola > Namhaeicola litoreus. The sequence goes on from NZ_JBHTMY010000004.1 coordinate 153,884, forward strand.
CTTTATAGACATAATCAAAAAGTTTCGGATTTGTTAATGCCAAATAGGCCTTTTCGATGATCTCTTCTTTTTCAGCTTTAGTGTAGAAGGAATTACCCAAGGTTTCAACGATTTCTGCCAATAGGTATTTACTAATGCCTAATTCTTCAGTTCGAGGCATTACATCTTTATATTGGTAAACGTTACTTTTGAATTTAATTTCCGAATAATCCATTTGGGATATTGCAGAAATACTCATCAAAACAAACAAGGTGAAGAATAGTAATTTTCTTTTCATACATTATTTTTAGTTAAACTTCAGTTAAGTTTAATTCACTGTAAAACAGCAACTTATAATTAGCAATTTTTTAAAGTTGTACTAAAAATAATTGAATTTTGGGGGATTCAACTATATTTAATGGGTGAAAGATACGAAAAAAAAGTTATTAACAATATGTTGATTTTAAAAAAGTATTTCAAAAGGCGAAATGGTGAAACAGTGATTTGGCTATGCGGTTATGCTGTGATACGGATATGTTGTTAGGCAGATCTTGTCAGCTGTGGAGGGATTTAGTGAAAGAGTGATTTAGCAAAGGTGAGTAGATTAAAAAGTGATTCGGTTATGCGGTTATGCTGTGAACCGGTTGTGATGATAGTAAGATGTTGTCAGCTGTGATGGGATTTAGTGAAAGAGAGAAAAAGTGATTTAGCAAAAGGTGAATAGGTGATGCCGTTGAGATTGTTTATTTTTTGATTTGGAAATTCAAGAGCTATAATGTTTCTGCTCCTTTTTTAATAAATCGGTGTTCAGTACCACCCCTCAGTACTTCGCACCACCCCTCCTAAGAGGAGGAAAAGTTTTATTTCAAGTAATTTGAGCTTAGTAACCCCACTTCAGTTATGCCATTACTCACCATACAAAAGACAGGTATACTGCAAGCTTCTAACATGAAGTGATGTTCTTGTGTTAAAATAGTATTTTGGGCTGTAAGTTTTTCTTACTTCGTTTTAGTTACCAATCATCACAGGCATCACAAGCATGGTAATATTTTCGCCTTCTTCTAAGCCGTCAAGTGGAGTAAGTATTCCTGCCCTGTTGGGTAGAGACATTTCTAACATTACATCAGTCGCACTTAAATTGTTCAGCATTTCAAGTAAAAACCTTGAGTTAAAGCCAATTTGCATATCATCACCTTCATAGCTGCATTGTAAACGCTCGTCAGCTTTATTTGAAAAATCAATATCCTCCGCAGAAATTTTTAATTCGGTACCTGCCATTTTGAGCCTGATCTGATGCGTAGATTTGCTTGAGAATATAGAAACCCTTCTCACCGAATTTAAGAACATAGACCTATTAAGAACCAATCTATTTGGGTTTTCTTTTGGGATGACCGCTTCGTAATTAGGGTATTTTCCATCAATTAATCTACAAACCAATGAAATATTGTCAAAAGTAAATTTTGCATTACTCTCATTGAATTCAACTTTTACATCACTATTAGAACTGGAAAGAATATTTTTTAACAGGTTCAATGGTTTTTTTGGCATAATGAACTCAGATGTTTCATTGGCAAATACATCATTACGGATATATTTCACCAGCTTATGTGCATCTGTAGAGACAAAGATCAAGCCTTCCGGTGAAAACCTGAAAAACACACCACTCATCACGGGGCGTAAATCATCATTTCCTGAAGCAAATATTGTTTTTGAAATGGCCTCAGCTAAAACAGCACCATTTAAGATAATTGAACTCGCTCCATCCAATTCAATCGCTTTGGGAAATTCTTCTCCATCCGCATAAGCCAACGCATATTTACCGCTATCAGAACTTATTTCTATGATATTGTTATCCTCTACGGTAAAGGTCAGGGGTTGTTCGGGAAAAGTTTTTAGGGTATCGAGCAATAACTTAGCAGGGATTGCAATAGAACCGCTTTCATCTGCACCGACTTCTATAATTGCCGACATCGTCGTTTCTAGATCAGAAGCTGATATTTTCAGTTCATCATTCTCAAATTCAAATAGAAAATTATCCAAGATGGGCAGGGTATTATTGGAATTAATTACACCACCTAATATTTGCAATTGCTTCAGTAATTGAGAACTCGATACAATAAATTTCATTTAATTGGAATTAAGGGTTTAACTATACTGATTATAGCTTCCCAGATTAAGGATTACAAATATATTATTTTAATACTTATGGCAAAAATAAAAGTTCGGTTGACTAAAGTATTTGACCCGATGTTTTAGGGTTATTTTGTCTGTTAAGGTTTTCTTAATTTAGATTTGGTCCTCTTAATTTTTTTAGATTTGCCTTTTACACATAAATCTATGCAAAGAATCTATATTTTAGTCATACTCGCTCTTTTTTTTCCTATTACTTTTTTTGGACAAATGCCGAAAAAATTATCTTCAGATGAAATTTATAAAAAGATAGAAAAACTCAATTTTTTAGGATCTGTTTTATATGTAGCCGCCCATCCAGATGATGAAAACACAAGGATGATTTCTTATTTCTCTAATGAGCTCAATGCCAGATCGGCTTATTTATCATTAACGAGAGGTGATGGCGGGCAGAATTTAATTGGTCCTGAAATTAGAGAACAACTCGGACTTATTAGAACAAATGAATTACTTAAAGCACGCTCTGTAGATGGCGGTGAGCAGTTTTTTACACGAGCAAACGATTTTGGCTATTCTAAAAATCCAGATGAAACACAGCGCATTTGGAATCGTGAAGACGTATTGAGTGATGTGGTGCGCATCATGCGAGAATACCAACCCGATATTGTCATTAATCGTTTTGATGCTGGCTCTGCTGGGCGTACCCATGGTCATCACACAACTTCGGCGATATTGAGCTCAGAGGCTTTCGACCTTATAAATGAAAAGAACTATGTTGTTGGAAATTCAAAACCATGGAAAATTAAACGCATGTTTTTCAATACTTCCTGGTGGTTTTATGGCAGCAGAGAGAAATTTGCAGAAGCCGATAAGAGTAAAATGATGGAAGTGAATACAGGAACATTTTATCCTGAGTTGGGCTTGTCTAATAATGAAATTGCGGCAACGAGCAGAAGTATGCATAAATCTCAAGGATTTGGAAGTACTGGTTCTCGTGGTGATGAGTCAGAGTATTTACAATTGATCAATGGTGATATGCCTTCAGATCCTAAGAATATTTTTGAAGGAATTGATACTTCATGGAACCGTGTTGAAGGTGGAAAAGAAATTGGAGATATCTTAAACAGGGTGCAAAATAATTATGATTTTAAAAATCCATCGGCAAGTGTACCGGACCTGCTCAGGGCTCATAAATTAATTTCAACGCTAAAGAATGAACATTGGAAGGTCATCAAAAAGAAAGAAATTGAGGCGATTATTTATGCGTGTTTAGGATTGTATTTAGAGGCGTCATCTGAAACGGCAGAATCAACTCCAGGAGAAATAGTAAAATTGAATATAGAAGCTATCAATCGCAGTAGGATACCAGTGAAAATTGAAAATTACAGGGTATTTTGCGAAGGACTTCAAGAAACAAATGCATTGAATAAGACCTTAGACCAGAATGTTTCTAACAATTTCACTTCGGAAGTGAAAATTCCTTTAAATGCGCCATATTCTTCGCCTTATTGGTTAAACGAAAAGGGCTCTTTAGGGATGTATTATGTAGAGGATCCTGAGAATATCGGCAAACCTATGGGTGATCAAACGGTAAAAGTTGATTTTTTATTGACGATCCAAGGTAGTTCTATTCATTTTGAAAAGGATGTAATTTATAAATACAACGATCCTGTAAAAGGTGAGGTGTATGAACCCTTTGCAATTCTACCTGATTTTACCTCGACCATAGAAAGTAATGTGATTTTGTTCAATGACACGAGTCCAAAAGAAATTCCTGTCAATGTGATGGCTCATAAAGCGTCCATTAATGGCGAAATTAGTTTACAGGTACCAGAACATTGGAAAGTTGAACCATCTTCAATTCCAATTCGCTTAAATGAAAAGGGAGAAGTAAAAAAAGTGAGTTTTTTTGTTTCACCACCGGCAGGTCAATCAGAAGGTGTGTTACAAAGTGTGATTAAAAGTGGAGGAAAGGAGTTCAACCAGTCTTTGACAGAGATCAATTACGATCATATTCCAAAACAGCGTATTTTATTTCCTGCCAATGCCCAAGTTGTTCGATTAAATTTATCGATGGCACCAAAGAATGTGGCTTATATCAAAGGAGCAGGGGATGATGTGCCAGAGAGTTTACGTCAAATTGGCTATCGGGTGACAGAATTAAATCCTGAAGAGATAGGTGACGATCTAGATCGTTTTGATGCAATTATTATGGGTATTCGGGCTTATAATATCCATGATGAACTTATTAATAAACAAAAGGCTTTATTGAAATTTGTTGAGAATGGCGGTAATTTAATTGTTCAATACAATACTTCCAGAGGATTAAAAATAAATGGTAGTCTAGCACCTTATGACCTTCAATTGTCCAACGACCGTGTGACAGATGAAACCTCGGAGGTGCGTTTTATCAATCCAAAGCAATCGATTTTAAATTATCCCAACCAAATTACCCAAAAAGATTTCGAAGGTTGGGTACAGGAAAGAGGGTTATATTTCCCTGATCAATGGTCGAACGAATTTACTCCTGTTTTTTCTATGAATGACCCCGGAGAATCGGCCAAAGAAGGCTCTTTACTAATTGCCAAATATGGTAAAGGAAATTATATTTATACTGGTTTGTCTTTTTTTAGGGAATTACCTGCCGGCGTACCCGGTGCATATAAATTATTTGTAAACATGATTTCTCTTGGTGACGAGCAAAAAACAACAGCGGTAAAACAATAAATAATGGAAGATCAGGAAAAAAAAGGATTTGTCTGGAAAAAAAGTTATACGGCTATCCTCGTTGTTAATTTGCTGTATATATTGATCTTTTATTTCTTAATGCAAAATTATAATTGATATGGCCATTATAGATTGGATTGTTTTATTGGCCACATTGTTATTTATCGTTTTATACGGTTCTTATAAAACCAAAGGAAGTAAAAATATTCACGATTTCATCAAGGGAAGTCAGGAAGCCAAATGGTACACTGTAGGTTTGTCCGTCATGGCCACCCAAGCAAGTGCGATTACTTTTTTATCTACTCCGGGTCAAGCATTTCACAGTGGGATGGGCTTTGTTCAATTTTATTTTGGATTACCTATAGCAATTGTGATCATTTGTATGGTTTTTATACCGATTTATCATCGACTCAATGTATATACAGCTTACGAATATCTAGAAAGCCGTTTTGATCTGAAAACAAGAACGCTTACGGCTTGTCTGTTTTTAATTCAGAGGGGTTTGGCCGCTGGTATTACCATTTTCGCTCCGGCTATTATTTTGTCTGCAGTTTTGGGTTGGAATTTGTTTATTCTCAATATTGTCATCGGTGTTTTGGTTATTGTTTATACGGTTTTCGGTGGCACAAAAGCTGTTAACGTCACCCAAAAACAGCAAATGGCGATTATTTTCCTGGGTATGTTTGCCGCATTTTTTGTGATCATTTATTCATTACCTGAAGATATCAGCTTCAACAATGCATTGAAAATTGCCGGTGCAAGTGGAAAGATGGAAATTTTAGATTTTTCTTTTGATCTTAATAATAGGTACACCGTTTGGACAGGTTTTTTAGGGGGTACATTTTTAATGTTATCTTACTTCGGAACTGATCAGTCGCAAGTGCAACGTTATTTATCCGGTAAATCTGTCCGACAAAGTCAGATGGGCTTAATGTTTAATGCTGTCTTAAAAGTGCCTATGCAATTCTTTATCCTATTGGTTGGCGTATCTGTATTTGTATTTTATCAGTTTAATCCTTCTCCTTTAAATTTTAACCCGGCTGCGACAATTGCCGTCCAAAATTCAGAACAGGCAGCAGCCTATAATTCCTTAGAACAGGAGCACACTAGAATTTTAGAAGAAAAGAAAGTACTTCAATTAAAATTTGCGAATCCAGAAGTTGATGCGCAGACACGTAAACAAATTACTGTTTTAAATGAGCAGGAAATTGAAAATCGAGAAAAGGCAAAGGAATTGATTATTTTGGCTGATGATAAAGTAGAGACCAACGATAAAGATTATGTTTTTATTCATTTTATACTACACAATTTACCCAGAGGATTGATCGGATTACTGTTAGCCGTGATACTGTCAGCAGCTATGTCATCTACTGCTTCTGAAATCAATGCCTTAGCTTCTACCACTGTTGTTGATATCTATAAAAGAAGTGTAAGAGAAGAAGAGAATGACCAACACTATGTGTCGGCTACTAAATGGTTTACCGTGATGTGGGGTGTTTTGGCAATTATCTTTGCCAGTGTGGCAAGTCTTTTTGATAATCTTATTCAGTTGGTGAATATTATCGGCTCTATATTTTATGGCAATATACTAGGAATCTTTTTACTTGCCTTTTTTATAAAATATGTAAAAGCTAATGCTGTTTTTGTTGCGGCAATCATCACTCAAGTCATCATTATTGCTATTTTTAAAATGGATTTGCTTCCTTTTCTTTGGTTGAACTTATTGGGATGTGTGCTCGTAATTATCTTGGCCATGTTGATACAGCAATTCAATAGTAGAAAAATCAGGGCATAAAAAAACCCCGATTAAATCGAGGTTTTCATATCTTAAACTGATGTATTATTTGATTGGAATAGATAATCTAGCTTTTTCCCAAGCAAAATCAATTCCATTACTTCCCACAGAAAACTTTAATTGCTCTTGATTGTCTGAAACCATTTTGGGTGACAGATTTACTCTAAGTGCATCATCGCTTTCGGCATAACCATTTGAGCCCCAAGCATCATTTTTCTTGCTAAAAATAGCTGTCCAGTCTCCAGATTGATTTGGAATCATGAAAAAGCCATATTTTCCTGCAGCTAATTGTTTCCCTGCTATCGTTACATTTTTATCAAATGTGATGGTGGTGTTCTCATTGGCACCCGCTCTCCATACTTTGCCATAAGGAACCAATTCACCCCAAATCTCACGATCTCTGACGCTGGGAGCACCGTAATCTACAGCCACATTGATACCGTTAACCGTTCCCGAGGCTTGCTCTCTTGGGCTTTTTTGTGCACAGGCCATGGTTACACTTGCAACCATCACCAATAAAATCATTATTTTTTTCATCTTATTAAATTTTTATTTGCTCCATTCTGCAATGGAATCTTGATTCATTTTTACATAGTCTTGATTTCCTGCTTTTTGAGCAGAAGCTAAAGAGTTTTTGGCAGCGATAATCGCACCATTTTTATCACCCATAGCTGCATAAATCAACGATTGTTCTCTCATGTACCAGAAGGCCTCTGGTCTCATAGCAACCGCTTTGTCTATCCAAGTTTTTGCCTGATCAAGGCTTTTACCTGATTTTCTGTAATAACTTGCCGCATTAAAATAGTCGTTGGCATCTGGTCCGGCCATTACCTTTTGAATACTAGCAGAAGTCAATTCATCTGTTGGAACCTCAATTTTTACAGCAACCGCCGTTTTGTCCCATAAAATATTTAAATGACCATAAGTAAAGTCACCCAAATCACTAAAATCGATCGTAAAAGTTTCAACTTTATTCGCTAAAGTACTTGGCTTGGCCGAAGTTTTTAAGGCCACTTTACTATCATCCCATTTTTGCGGTGTACCCCAGTTTGTTGCATCGTTGTAAAAAATAACATCCCAAGAATTTGCATTGGGAACAGTAAATAATGCATAAGTACCTTTGGCTAATTTTTTTCCGTCGATGGTGACATCTGTGCCAAAGGTAATTTTGGTATTGGCATTAGCTCCTGTACGCCAGGTTTGACCAAAGGGAACCAACTCACCAAAAGCACTTCTTCCTCTTAAAGAAGGACGAGAATACTCTAAGGTAATATCGGTTAATCCCACTACTTGCTCAACTTTTGCTGTTGGACTAGGTTGTGGAGCTGTGATTTGTGCCTGCGAAACGAATGCAAAACACATCATTAAAATAGTTAAAAGCTTTGTTTTCATTGAATTATGTTTTAATTAATAGAGTTTCTAATTTAGTGACAATTGTCACATCAATTCGGAAAGAACAATTTTTTAACAAAAAATTAAGAAGTATATCTTTTCTTTCGAATATAATTGAAGATTATTCCAAAAAGCATTAAAAGAATAAGTGGTAGAAGCACATTAAGAATTTGCCAAAACCCTTTTTCTCGGTAGGCCTTTTCCTTATCCAAAAATTTGATCTGCACCTGTTTTGCGCGCAATTCTAAAATGGATTGATCTTCTAACAAAAAGAGTACGGTATTTAAAAGAAATTGTTGATTTCCCAATGGCTTTTTTGTCCATTTATCTTGATCTAAAGGCAGAGGTTCACCTCTGAGTACATCATTTGCAATTAAATCTCCATCAGAAACAACGACCATTTGATTGTAAACCGATTCATCCGTGGCAGATTGAATAGAAAAAGGTTTAATTCTATTTTTATAAGCAGATTGGAATTCGCCTTCGAGCAAAACACCATAAATCAGGTTTTTTTGGTTAAAACTTTCTTGCGTTGGGTTTTCTGCAATCTCGTTAAGTGAAACATCCGCTGGAGTTCCGATGATTTTTGCATATGGAGAACTATGTAATAAAATCGTTTTCTCTATGCTATTTTTCAGGGTATCTATGGTGCTTGGAAATCTCAAAAAAACAGGGTCCAGATTCGTATTGATAGGGTGGTTGTTTTTACTAAAGATCAGCGGAAAATACAACCATGGAAAATCTTCATATTGGGTCTGATTGCCTGAATTACCAGCCGCCAGACGTATGGTACTCGCGTACATGTCTTTTGTTAAATTGTAATTAACTCTTACGCCGTAAGCAAATAACAAATCGGTCAATCCTAGGTCACGGTTCATAACCAATGAGTTGCCCGTATCCATTAAACTGTCAAGCTCTGCGGTGGTTTGGTCGATGAACCAAACCGTTTTACCTCCGTTCAGAATGAATTGGTCTAAAGTGAACTTTTGATTTTCGGTGAATAATTTTGTTGGTTTCGCGATCAGAGCAAGGTCGTATTTTTGTAATTCTTTTAATGTGTTCTGTGGATTTGTTTCAGAAGAATCTAGTGTAAACTCTGCCAAATGCACATATTCACCTAGTTTCTTTAGCGCACTGTACAAATATAGATCGCTTAACTCACCGTTTCCGCGCAATACTGCAACCGACTTCTGTTTTTCTTGAACTAATTTATTGATTCCGTCTGTAAAGGCAAATTCTAAGTTTTGAATGCTGTTCTGTAATTGTTCTTCTTGTGAGGTTGCAGGTGCTTCACTCAAAAGAGATACATTTTGCTTTTTTCCTTTGTACTCTAGTACAGCATAAGGAAATATGATGGCTTGAGATACTTGTCCGTTTTCTTGAACTGATAATTTTGAAGGTTGTAAACCGCTCTCGATCAGTTCGTTTGTTTTGGTAAGCGGATTGATAAATTGAAAGACAATGTCTTTGTTTAAAGATCTCAATTCTTCTAAATGTTGTCGAGTTTCTGTTTGAATTCTTTTGAATTCAGCGGGAAAATCACCTTCCAAATACACTTTTACAAAAAGAGGACCTTCGATCTCATCTACAATATCCTTTGTTGTTTCAGATAAAGTATAGCGCTGGTCTGTCGTTAAATCAAAACGATGGTAAAAGGAATTACTAATGCCTAGAATAACTGCAATCACTGCGATTACCCAAATCATTTGTATACTTTCCTTTTTTCTTATTTGCTCCATCATCTTTATTTTTTATCGATATTGAGTTTGGTTAAAGCCAGAAAAAAGTAGATCACACAGACAAAATAAAGAACATCACGTGTATCTATCACTCCACGACTGATACTTTCAAAATGACTTCTCATTCCGATAGACGATAAAAAATCGAAGCCCAAGAAATCAATTTCTTGTAAAGCATCGAAACCGGCAAATAGCAAATAACTCAGGATTACTCCAATTAAAAATGCGATGATCTGGTTACTAGACAGGGTACTTGTAAATAATCCAATTGAAGTAAAAGCAGCGCCCAACAAAACTAAGCCCAAATAGGAGCCAATGGTTGAACCCCAATCTAAATTTCCGACAGGATTACCAAGCTTTAAAATAGAGTAAACATAGACGATGGTTGGCACTAATGCGATGACGATGAGTAAAACTGCACTCGCATATTTTCCCAAAACGATCTGCCAATTGGTAATGGGTTTGGTTTTCAATATTTCGATGGTGCCCAGACGCATTTCATCACTAAAACTGCGCATGGTTACAGCGGGAATCAGAAAAATAAAAAACCAAGGTGTAATAAAAAAGAAGGCATTGAGATCTGCGAAACCTGCTTCGAGGATATTAAAATCACCACGAAAAACCCAGAGAAATAAACCGTTAATCAATAAAAATACGCCAATGACCAAATAAGCAATTGAAGAGGCAAAAAAAGTATTGATTTCTTTTTTAAAAATTGAAAACATTTTTTTCAGTTTAGTGTAAACTTTCGATCTTGTCTATACTCCAAGCTTCGGGTTTATCGCTAAATAAAACTTTTGTATCAGACCAAACCGTTTTAAACAGGTCTGAATTTCTATATTTTTCCAAATCATTTTCCGTTTTCCACCAACTATACGTGAAAAAGATAGATGGATCATTTTTATCGCGAAAAAGTTCAAGTGAAACACAGCCCTCAAAATTTCTGATCTTCATTTTGTTCTTGTGAAAATTTTCTAAAAAAAGATCAATTTTATCGGGTTGAAAGGTCATTTTCACGATTCTGGCAAACATACTTATTTTATTTAAATTTTACCGTAATATTATCTCGGTAATCTAAGCCCAACAAACTTGATGCACCACCAACGGTTCTCTTGTTGCTCCTGTAAATAGATAACTCGAGGTATTTAGAACTATTAAATAAAGCCAAGCTTTTACCGTCGTCTTGTCTTTTGTCCAGGGGAAGAGCAAAATCGACAATATCGTTGTATTTGCTATAGATTTTTTGAAAAGTATGTCTTTTGGCAACGATTTCAAATTCTCTTCCTTTGCCCACACTCTCAAAAATATGTTTTGAGATATTGCTGATGGCATTGCCAAAATTGTCAATATAAATCACGCTACCCATGATTTGATTTTTTTCGGCATTGATGGAAGGTTGCAATTCTTTGATCTGTTTGATCTGGTCTATTTGTTTCCCGATAACTTCCAAAGTACCGCCTCTGGCCAAATGGCAAGCCACTTTCACAAAAAGATCCAGCGTATCACAAAGGATATCGTAATTTTTTTGAATGGTAATCTGAACAATCTTTTCGGGTTTTATTTCAGAGAGTATCATTGAAATAATACCGTTATCACAACAAATAAAATACTGATTATCTAATTGAATGGCTATGGGAACATTTTCCGGACTTACTTCTGCATCTACACCGATGATATGAATTGTGCCACTAGGAAAATTTGTGTAAGCATTTTTGATCACATAGGCGGCTTCAGTAATGCTAAACGGAGTGATGTGATGCGATAAGTCGACAATTTTTACATCGGTCAGTTCTCCGTAAATGGCTCCTTTTACAGCTCCCACATAATGGTCTTTGGTTCCAAAATCAGTAGTAAGCGTAATTAGAGGCATAAAGAAGCTGGATAATTTGAATTTTTGTAATAAAAAAACTGTTTGCTATTTGCAAATCTATGCGTTTTTTCTTGACTTAAAATGCTATTTTTGCATTACAAATCTAATTAAAATAGGCTTGTTTAACCAAGTAATCTCTGATTAATTTTTAATAGAAAAACAACAGCATTTGAACGAAAGATCAATTATACTTGAAGACCTAAATGTCAAGGATTTTTTTGGCATTAGCAATCAGAATTTTAATGAAATCAAGAAGTATTATCCCAAGTTAAAACTTGTCGCAAGAGGAAATAAGGTATATGCTTTTGGTGAAGCAGCGATTCTCGACGAGTTTGAGAAAAACATAGATCGTCTGGTAGTCTATTTTCAAAAATACAATAAACTGGATGCTCATGTGATCGAGCAAATCCTAACAACCAGTAAAACCAAAGATCATAAAAAATCGGATACCATTGTGCATGGTGTAGGAGGAAAGCTGATCAAGGCTCAAACCCCAAATCAGCAAAAAATGGTGGATGAGATCAAAGAAAATGATATGCTTTTTGCAGTTGGTCCTGCCGGTACGGGTAAGACGTATACTGCCGTTGCTTTGGCGGTAAAAGCACTGAAAGAGAAGGAGGTAAGGCGAATTATTCTTACAAGGCCTGCGGTTGAATCAGGTGAAAATCTCGGTTTTTTACCTGGTGATCTCAAAGAAAAATTAGATCCGTATATGCAGCCGCTTTACGATGCTTTGCACGATATGATTCCTCATGAAAGATTGGTGTCTTATTTAGAAAAAGGGGTGATTCAAATTGCGCCTTTGGCTTTTATGCGAGGTAGAACGCTGGATTCGGCTTTTGTAATTTTGGATGAGGCGCAAAATACTACGCATAACCAAATGAAAATGTTCTTGACGAGAATGGGAAGAAATGCAAAGTTCATTATTACCGGTGATCCCGGGCAGATAGATTTGCCCGCTAAGCAAATTTCGGGTTTAAAAGAAGCCATTGTCACACTTAAAGACATTGAAGGAATTTCTTTTGTCACCCTTGATGCAAGAGATATCATTCGCCATAAATTAGTCAGTAAAATTTTGGCAGCGTTTAAAAATTTAGAAACAACCTAACAAATTATAAAAGGATGCAAACCATTAACGATACCCATTTTCAGTTTCCCGGTCAGAAAAATGTTTACAAAGGAAAAGTAAGAGAAGTATATAACATTGCCGATGAGTTGTTGGTGATGATCGCTTCCGATCGCCTTTCTGCCTTTGATGTGGTGATGCCAAAACAAATCCCTTACAAAGGTCAAATCTTAAACCAGATCGCTTTGTTGATGATGGAAGAAACCAAAGATCTCGTACCGAATTGGTTAATGGCAAGTCCGGATCCAAATGTTTCTGTGGGAAAATTGTGTACTCCTTTCAAGGTTGAAATGGTGATAAGAGGTTATTTATCCGGTCATGCCTGGAGAGAATACAAAGCAGGAAAGAGAATGATATGTGGGGTTGCTATGCCTGATGGAATGAAAGAGAATGATCGTTTTCCAGAACCTATAATTACACCGACTACAAAAGCTGACAGTGGTTTGCACGACCAGGATATTTCTAGAGAAGATATTTTAGCCAAAGGTATTGTTGATGAAAAGGATTATCTGGTCTTGGAAGATTATACGAGAAAGCTTTTTAAACGAGGAACAGAGATCGCAAAGAAAAGAGGTTTATTATTGGTAGATACCAAATACGAATTTGGTAAAACAAAGGAGGGTGAGATCGTCTTGATCGATGAGATCCATACCCCTGATTCTTCACGTTATTTTTATGCTGATGGTTACCAGGAAAGACAAGATCAAGGCCTGCCTCAAAAACAATTGTCTAAAGAATTTGTGCGCCAATGGTTGATCGAAAATGGCTTTCAAGGTCTTGAAGGACAAGTAATTCCCGAAATGACTGATGAAAAGATTGAAGAGATCTCAAATCGCTATATCGAATTGTTTGAAAACATTACCGGTCAAAAATTTGAAAAGGCAGATACTACCCATATTTTAGAGAGAATTGAACGAAATGTTCTGGATTATTTAAAAGCCTAGTTTTTTTAAGATTTAGTGGGTAGATGAGACTTCGTAGGTATTTATGAAAATATCGTATAATTTCAATGGTCACGCGATACATTAGCTACGCTGAATCTTCGATGTCGCACGGTAGTGGGGGTGTGGAAAAACTGCAAACTGCCATTCTCGTAAATATAATTGCCAGCATATTCTGTAGTTGTACCGGTACTCACGATATTTTTTTGTTTTACGCCTGTGACATCGTAAATGTATTCTATTTTAGAAATAAATAACATTTGTTTTGCCATTTTAAATGTCAAGGTGTGGTAGTTCAACAATTAACAAATTCAAAACCTGTTACTTTTTCACAAATCAATTTAAAATTCTCCGGATTGTAAAATAATACAGTAAAAAGAAGTGTTATACTAGCAGCAAAATCTATTAAATATAATAATTCAAATATGATTTTTTCTTGAAAACTAATATGACTTTTACCATTCAAACAAATGTGAAAAGTTATCATCGTAGGGGACTTCCTGATAATAAAATGCCAAAAAAAATTAAAAATAATTATTAGGGGTATGGTTAAAATTATAGAAACATAATCAAACATAAAATCAAGTAAGAAAGCCGACATAAAAAAACTAACTGCGAATTCAAACATCACAAATCGGATTTTCTTTAACATTATCATGATAAAGGAGCAAAACTTATTTGCCTAATAATCATTTCACAAAACAATTTCATATCCTTCGTTCGTTTCAAAATTACAAATCGGATCAAATGAATAGGGCTTAACATTGAATCAATCATAAAAAATATAACAAATATAACCTCAGAGAACCTTTTATCTGACATATTTTTAATCTTAAGTTTGACAAACTTCAACAACTTAGATTCTTTTCCATAAAAAAAAACAAAGTAATAGAAAATCAAAAAGCAAATGACCGAATATAAATCGAATGATCGAAATTCTAAACTATCATCAATATAAGAAAGGAAAAAAAACAAAAAATATTTTATTATTGTAAAAACAGGCAATGACAATACCAAAAACAAAATTTTCATAGTTTTCTAATTTTATCATTCACCCCCGCTCCCGCGCGATTGTATCTTGTGGTTATTTCTTATTTTTATACTTTTCTGGTACCTATTAAGCCACTCAATCCCTACCTCACGGTACAAAGCATATAAAAAACAGACCTTCAGGATTTTTAAATTTATAGTTTCTACTCATCGCTTAAAAATATTGTTTTATTCTAAAATTTCTACTATCTAATCGATAATATATATTTATTGCCATGCGAAGGATTAGCTCCGCTAAATTTCATTTAGGTACGCTGAATCTTCGATTTGACTTCGTCGAATCTTCGATGTCGCGCGGTAGCGGGGGGATTAGTTACACTGAATCTTCGATCTGTCTTCTTTGAATTTCATTTCGGGCGAGAACGAGGGGATGAAATTCTGTCAATTCGAGTGAATTTTAAGAATGAAATGAATAAAATTTGTATCGAGAATTAGAATTTAAACTTTTATAGCAGTTCTCGATACGATTTTTCGTCACTCAAAATCACTAGAACTGACAAATCCTCTATTACCACGCGAAGGATTAGCTTCGCTAAATCTCATTTAGCTACGTTGAATCTTCGATTTCGTGTGGTAGCGGGGGAATTCTATTGCTTTAATTTCATCTAACAACTCCTTAATGGGAGTACAAAATTGACACTCAAAGTGGGAAATCCTATTTTCTTTTAAAATCATGATCCAATAAGGAGTATCATAGGTTAATGGAATATCTTTTTCTTTATTAATATCTGCTATATCTATATAAACATCTTTTTTCAAAGTTTTCCCCGAAGAATAGAAAAATCTATCATCTTTATTCATCCATATGAAAACTCTGAATCCTTTGAAATAATCTACGTAGTAATTTAAGTGTGTTTTGTCACCAAAAAATTCCTCACGCACCACTGCTAATATTTCTAGAGTATCAATACCTCTTTTTATGAAATCAATATCATATTTAAGAGAATCTAACATTGAATCATTACAATAAATCTCTAGAAGCTCTTTTGAAGCGTCAGTTAGTTCACCTTTTTTGAATTCTACAATTTCCGTTTTATTTTCTTGGCAACTTGTAAGAACTAAGAAAACCAATAATATCAATCTTTTCATTGCTGTTGAATAAAATCTTTATTATAATGAATATATGTTCCACTTTGAGGGTGGTAAAACCCTCGCTCCCGCGCGATTGTATCTTGTGGCTATTTCTTATTTTTATACTTTTCTGGTACCTATTAAGCCACTCAATCCCTACCTCACGGTACAAAGCATATAAAAAACAGACCTTCAGGATTTTTAAATTTATAGTTTTTACTTCTCGGTTAAAAATATTGTTTATTTTAAAAATACATGCGGCATCTTTATTTTTTTTATCAGCATGCACGGATGAATACATCAGCATCCAGCAAAAGTTTTATCAGCACATTGGCATGTCAAGTTGCGGCATGTTGATACCTTGTAATTTAGTTTCCAAAAAAATGAATTCAGGAAGGAATTGTCATGTGTTAAAACTTAAACAAAATAAAGCCGCCTCAAATTTTGAGGCGGCTTTATTACGATATAAATTGTTTATTTTCTTTTAGGCCTGTACAGTTGCTTTTTCTTGTAAAATATTCAGATCGAGCATGCACTGTTTCATGGTTGCATAGGTTCTTTCAATGTCATTGTCTAAACCGATAGAAAATCTGATCAAACCATTGGTAAGTCCCATGGCTTCTTGTTCTTCAACAGGAATTTCCGATGAGGTTGCCGTACCAGGTGCATTAAACAAGGTTTTGTAAAAACCTAAACTCACAGCCAGATAACCCAAATTTCGTTTTTGCATGAGTTCCATCAGTTCGTCGGCTTTTTCCAATGAGCCAGCGTCAAATGCCAACATTCCACCAAAACCGTATTGCGGATTGTAAAGAGATTTAAACAACGCGTGTTGCGGGTGACTTTTTAATCCGGGATAGATCATTTTGATACCATCCTGCTCGAATTTTTCTGCCAAATACATGGCATTTTCGCTGTGTTTCTTCATACGGATATGCAGCGTCCTCATATTTTTTAACACGCTGGCAGAACGCAAACTATCCATCACAGAGCCCAATAACATACAAGCACCGTCATTCACATTTCTCGTTGCATCGATAAATTCTTTGCTGGCGCAAATGACACCTGCCACCGTATCACTGGTTCCGTTGATGAACTTTGTCAAACTATGGATGACGATATCTGCACCTAAAATCGCAGGAGAAATACTCAAAGGAGAAAAGGTATTGTCTACTACCAACTTGAGATCATATTTTTTAGCAATTTTTGCCAGTGATTTGATATCAGCAACTTCCAATAATGGGTTGCTTACACTTTCGCAATAGATCACTTTTGTATGCTCGTTGATCGCATTTTCAACTTGTTCTAAATTGGTAATGTCTACGAAAGAGGTGTTCATACCAAATTTTGGAGCAAAATTTTTAAAATAAGCATAAGTACCTCCGTATATGGTTCTCGCCGAAATGATATGGTCGCCGGCTTGACAAATTTGCATCAAAGCAGCTGTGATGGCACCCATTCCGGAAGAGGTTACATTGGCCGATTCTGTTCCCTCCATCGCGGCTAGCGCCTGACCTAAATATAGGTTACTAGGACTACTATGGCGAGAATACAAATAACAACCTTCGGTGTTTCCTTCAAAAGTGTCCATCATCGATTTTGCTGCCAAAAAAGTATAGGTAGAAGAGTCTGAAATAGAAGGGTTTACACCACCAAATTCTCCAAAATATTGTAAGTCTTGTATTCTGTCTGCGGGTTTAAAATCTGAAGCCATAGTTATTTATTTTTCTACAAAATTCGTTATAATTAGATAAAATAACAATTATTAATTTATAAAGTAGTTTATAAAACTATAATATTAGTGTAATTAGATAAATATTCTATAAATTTGTGATTTAATAGATGTTTATAGAAAATATTTCATGAAGTTCGATAAGATTGATCAGGAAATTCTTTGGATTTTACAAACCGACAGCAAGACTACTACCAAACAAATGGCACATCAATTGGGTTTGTCGAATACAGCGGTTTATGAGCGTGTTCGAAAATTGGAAAGAACAGGCGTCATCAAACAATATGTGGCATTGGTTGATTTTGAAAAAATTGACAAATCATTTATCGCTTTTTGTCAGATCAAACTGGTGCAGCACCGGCATGACTTGGTAAAGAAATTTGAGAAAGAAGTCTTGCAATTTGATGAGGTGTTGGAATGTTATAATGTGAGTGGTGAATACGACTATATATTGCGTGTTGCGGTAAAAAACATGAAGGCTTACCGTGAATTTTTGAATAACAAACTCACCATGTTGGATTATATAGGAAGTGCCTATTCTACATTTATCATCAATGAGGTGAAAAATTCTGTTCAAATAAGGGTATAAAAAAAGGCCGCTCTTTCGAACAGCCTTCTTTAAATTTATTGACTTACATTGTTCTTTTGGAACTGGTCAAACTTTGTTTCTTCTTGTTTTTTAGGCCAACTGTTGTTTGATTGGTCTATATCAGCGGTTAAATTATTCGGATCGACATTGATCTCTACAATTTCTTTATCAGAGGCTACTAATTTTTTAATCTCTTTGTCATTGAATCTCCAGATTTCAGCAGGATAATATTTCTGTTCTTTTGTACCATCTGCATAAGTAAATTCTGCTAAAATGGGCATCACCAAACCTCCCGGTTTTTCAAATACAATTTCATAGAAAAATTTCGTGTTTTTTAAAGATTGTCTTTCTTCTGCTGAGTAATTCTCATTTAAGAAGTCACTTAAAAATTTATAATCTTTCATCGGATCAACATCCTTTGCCATCTCCTTATTGTACTCCTCACTATCAGGATTGATCAAGAAAAGTGCAGGCAAGAAATCCTCTACTTTCATACCATATCTGGCCGCCATATTTTTAGCTCTTTCCGTTGGTTGATCTGTCACGACATATTTATTCACCTCTTTTACACCGATATCTGTATAATCTGTGGTAAAGAACCAACCTCTCCAAAACCAATCGAGGTCTGTGCCTGAAGCATCTTCCATGGTTCTAAAGAAATCTGCAGGCGTTGGGTGTTTAAATTTCCATCTTTCGGCATAAGTTTTAAAGGCTTTATCGAAAAGTTCATGTCCGAGAATTACTTCTCTCAACATATACAAACCTGCTGCAGGCTTAGAATAAGCGTTAGAGCCACTACTGTAAACGTTGTCGTGTTGCGTCATGATGGGAGCAATTCTACTCTGATCTCCACCCATATATCGCACAACATCTTTAGGAAATCCTCTCGATGGAAAACCCGGTTCAAATTCTTGTTCTGCCAAAAGTTCTGCAAAGGTATTCAGACCTTCATCCATCCAACCCCATTGACGTTCATCTGAATTAACGATCATCGGAAACCAGTTATGGCCAACCTCATGCGTAATTACGCCGATCATTCCATTTCTCGTTCTTTCGGAATAGGTTCCATCTTCATTTGGTCGACCAAAATTCCAACAGATCATAGGGTATTCCATCCCTTGTTGTTTGGCATGCACAGAAATCGCTTTATGGTAAGGGTAATCGAACATCCTTTTAGAATAGCTTTCAACAGTATGAGCAACCACTCTTGTAGAATATTCTTCCCATAATGGATTTCCTTCTTTTGGATATAACGAAATGGCCATCACTTTTTTGTTACCCACTTTTACAGCTTGACCATCTAAAATGTATTTTCTAGAGCTCGCAAAAGCGAAATCACGCACATTATCGGCTTTTAACTTCCATGTTTTGGTTTTCTTCGCAAAAGATTTTTCGCTTTCTTCAGCTTCTGCTTGCGTGACAATCACAACTGGTTTATCGAAAGAGTTTTCTGCTTGCTCATATCTTTTCCATTGCTCTTTGGTGAGCATATCCTTTCTGTTCAATACATAGCCAGTTCCATCTAGAATGTGGTCAGCAGGTGTAGTAATGTTCACCTCATAATTTCCAAAAGGAAGGGCAAATTCACCGGTACCCAAAAATTGTAGTGTTTGCCATCCTTCTACATCATTATAGACTGCCATTCTAGGAAAAAATTGAGCAATAATATAGGTATTGTTACCATCCTTTGGAAAATGTTCAAATCCAGATCTCGATCTGTCTACCGTATGCTCTGGTATGTTATACCACCATTTTATTTTAAAGCTCGTATTGGCTCCAGGTTTTAAGGTAGTTGGCAAATCCACACGCATCATGGTACCATTCACTGTGTAAGGCAGTTTTCCGCCTGTCATATTTTGTACGTAGTCGATTTTAAAACCACCGTCAAAAGGTTTTCCTAAAAAGGATTGGGTAAATTTTTCAGGACTGTAAAAAACCCCCGGTCCGCCTTCTTTCACATCTTGTGTTTTTGCATCGGCAGCTCTGATATTCTGGTCTAATTGAACCCACAAATAATCTAAATCATCCGGTGAGTTGTTGTGATAGGTGATTGTTTCTTCGCCATAGATACGTTGTTTTTCATCTTCCAAAACAATATCCATTTTATAATCAGCCTGTTGCTGATAATATTCATGACCAGGCGCTCCTGATGCCGTTCTGTAGTTGTTTGGCGTAGGCAATTCCTGGTATAATTGTCTGAATTTACTCGTGTTGTAATGTCCTTGTTCTCTTGCGGCAGGCTTCTCTTCCTGTGCAAATCCCGAAAGAGCTAAAATTCCACTTAATAATGTTAAAAATAACGTTTTTCTCATTTTGTATTTTTTTCCTTTAAATCCGTCGCCAATATAGGATAATTCCGTTTTTTTAAAGGTTCTTATTTTAGTATTTTAACATTTCTTTATCATTTCTCTTTGTCAAGATAAATGTATTGCGTTTGTCGTTGATATTCAGCTGGATATAATTTTCCTGATCTTCATATTGTTCAAATAATATACTATTTGTAACTTCTATTACATCCACAGCATTGATTTTCTCGGCGATCAAGTAAAAATAGACCACATCGTTTTCATATTCTTTGCCTAAATAGCGGGTTGAAATAGTTTTACCATTTATTTTAATCTGAAATTTTTGAGCGATGTATAATTCCAGAAATTTATCCGTATCAAGAGGTTCTTTTACGGTCGACAATTCAAATTCTTTATTGAAGCGTTGATTTAAGGCTAGTTCAATATCATCAATAAAAAAGCGCATCGAGATCTGCAATTCCTGTTTTTGTTCTGCAAATTTGATCTCTGTTACGCTCACATAATACTTATGCACAGTAAAAGACAAGAAAAAAAGAGAAACCAGGATAAAAATAGATTTGGAAAACCTCATATTGAATATTTGTTAACTTCGTAAAAAATGCAAATCTAAACCAATTAAAGAAAACCCAATTGAAAGCCTACCAAGAAATTATCCCGCATTACCAAAGCGATCTGATTTTATACAATGCCATCCTTTCATCCGGTTTGCGCATTACTCCATCCATTGAGACCGACATTTATCAATCCTTATTACGATCAATTGTTTCGCAGCAATTATCAGGTAAAGTAGCCGATGTCATCTGGAAGCGTTTTTTAGATTTGTTTGACCTTTATCCTGAGCCAGAAAAATTACTTAATAACGATTTAATTGAATTACGCAATGCCGGTTTATCTTTCAATAAGGCGAGGTATTTGCAGAATGTAGCTGAATTTTCTTTGCAAAACGATCTGTCTTTTGAGAAGTTGATCTTGTTGTCTGATTTAGAAATTATCGATTTATTGACGCAGATCAAAGGAGTAGGAAAGTGGACGGCTCAAATGATCTTGATGTTTCCTTTAGACCGACCTGATGTGTTTCCTATCGACGATTTAGGGATACAACAAGGTATAAAAAGACTCTATCAATTAGATGAAGAAAAAACCGAATTGAAGAAAAAAATGATCGAGATTTCTGAGTGTTGGCGACCCTATAGAAGTTTGGCCAGCAAGTACATTTGGAAAATTTAATCGAAACTTTTACTGCAATCTTCCAGGGTAGAAATGAGTTCGCTAAATGCTTCTTTTCTATACAATTGTGCGATGTTTCTTTGCTGACAGACATTTAAAAATTCTGTTATTCTATCTTCCTGGATTCCGAGTAAAGAGATAAAATATTTTTCTGAAAAATAAATTTGGATCAAGTCTAACACTTCATCATCACTCACAGCAGATTGCATTTGTTTTAGCGCTTTAGAATCGCCTGATAGAATTCCGTATAACTTATCTATATTCCCTCCTTTATTGTAATAATTTACTTTTCTTTCTATTGGAGTTAATATACGGGCGTCATTATTTGGCAAGGCCAAGGTTTTAGCGCTAACTTTAACGGCGGGGGTATCCGTTACGATCAATAACTCTTTGTTTTTTACAAAAACTTCTTGTAAAATTTCAACTTTGATGTTTAGATTGATTGTAATTACTTGATCTGAAATATTCTTTTGGGTGACGATAATTTCATTTTTATCAAAAATAAGGCTCGAAATTAAGAGCGTATCTGATGCTTTGGCTTCAATTTCGAAGTGCCCCAAAGCATCGCTCAAGGTGCCTCTTCTGCTCGTAAGATTGATGATATGAATATCTTCTGTTGATTGCTCTTCATTGATTAACTCACCTCTTAAAACAATGCGCTCTTCCTGTGCATTTGAGGTAAATGCGATGAAAAGAAGAAAACAAAATAGAATTAATTTTTTTAGCACGATTTATTCATTTTGAACAGCTTCCAAGAAATAGCCTTTTTCTCTTATGAACACATCAGTGAGTTCGAGGTATCTTTGTTCTTCAAACAAATAGGAAACATTAAACTTTTTGCAATGTAGTAAAAATGGATTAATCCATTCTTTAGGGATCTTTAATATTTCTGTAAAAAAGCTTTCTCCAAAATGTTCTTGTATTTCCTCACAAATCAAGAAATATCGATCTCGCTCCATGTCTTCCTGTATATATTGATTTAGTTTTCTATGTTTTTTTCTGTTGCCACTAATGATATTATAGAGATCGCTGATTCCACCTTTTTGGCCCAACAGGGCTCCGAGAACTACAAGGGGTGTGCTCGCCTGACTGTATTGATTCAATTGTCGTTCTAATTTTGTCAGAGGTTCTTTTCCGGCATTGGGTAGGTTGAGCGCACCGGCCATATTATTTGTTTTTTTTAAAAGTACCTCCTCTAATTCGATGCGTCTGGGAGTTAATCTGAACAAGGTTGTTGTATTTTTTATATCTTCTTTAGAAAGCACCCAACTTTTATCGTAGTACGCCAGATTTGAAATGATAATTGTGTCAGACACTTTTGCCCAAATGGTAAAAACACCCTGATCATCTGTGGATGTTCCTCTTTTCGAACTCAGGTTAATGACATGGGCATCTGTAATGCGGATCGAATCTGCATGCACTAAACCCCTCAAAACAACTCTGTCGTTTTGAGCATTTGCCAGACCTGTCAATAATAAAATGAGAAGGGTAAGTTTTTTCATCGACCGTAAAAATAAAGAGAAGGATATAAAATCTGTCTAATAAACTTTTGTTAAATTGAACAATAAATAATTTATATGAAAAAAATGATCATCGCCAGTACTTCCACTATATATGGAGGTCAATATTTAGGGTATTTGCTGCCAGAATTAATCCATTTTTTTAAATCGGTAAATGAAATTCTTTTTATTCCTTATGCCAGACCTGGAGGGATTGCTATCGATGATTATACATTTAAAGCGCAAGAAGCATTTTCAAAATTAGGCAAACAACTCAGTGGGATACATGAATTTGAAGACCCAAGAAATGCCATTTGCAATGCCGATGCAATTTTTACAGGCGGTGGTAATACATTTCTATTGGTAAAAACATTACACGATTTAGACTTGATGAACGTTTTGTCTGACAGCATTAAATCTGGAACACCATATTTAGGTACAAGTGCCGGAAGTAACATAACCGGTCCTTCCATGCAAACGACCAATGATATGCCTATTGTTTATCCGCCTAGTTTTACAACTTTGAATTGTATTCCTTATCAGATCAATCCGCATTATGTGGACCCTGACCCAAATTCAAAACATCAGGGAGAAACCAGAGAAACCAGGATAAAGGAATACCATACGCTCAATGATTCGCCCGTGGTTGGGCTGAGAGAAGGAAGTTGGTTAGAAGTGATTGGTGAAAAAATTGTTTTAAAAGGTGATTTGAAAGCGAGAATTTTTAGAAAGGATGAGCCTACAATTGAAATAGAATCAGGAACCTTTTTATGAATTTTGATCCAACTCATTGATTTTGATTCTCATGACCGTAGCGATGGATAAGGCCCTTGTTTTTAAGATATGACAATTATCGCCTTGAAAATTTTTATCTATAGCGGCAGATAAATGGTTGAGCCAAGTGTCGAAATGCTCCGGTTTCATTGGGTGTCCTCTGTGGAGCATCAAATGGGACGCCATAGCATTGCGTTGGTAAGTTCCAGAGTAAAAAACGATATTGTCCCAGAAATCGACTAAAATATCCAGGTGTTCTGCCAAGGTTTTTGGGTCTCTAAATTTTTCAAAAAAATGATTGATCTTTTTGTCAGACAACAGTTTCTCATAAAACAACTCAACGATCACTTTGAGATCTGTCCGATTCTGTATGTCTCTCATGCTACAAATAATTGGGATTAAAGGCAAAGGGCAAAAGTTGATTGATGCTTTCAACTTTAATAATTTTACCTGATTCGCCTGAGAAGTAGATTGTTATAGGCTTCTTTTGACGGAATTCATATTCCAAAAGCGTTTGTCGGCAACCGCCGCAAGGAGGTATCGGTTCGGTAATTTTATGATTTAAAGATTTCGCAACGATAAAAACAGATTTAATTTCTAATTCAGGAAATTCGGACATGGCTTTCCAAACAGCTACTCTTTCTGCGCACATTCCCGAAGGATAGGCAGCGTTTTCCTGGTTATTACCTGTAATGATTTTGCCATTTTCTAATAGGACAGACGCGCCAACTAAAAATTTTGAATAAGGCGCATAGGCTTTGTCACGTGCCGATTCGGCTATACTGAGCAATTCTTTTTCCTGTTCGTTCAAAGATAAACGATCTTCTATTTCGATAAATTTAATTTGATGTTCAAGATCTTTCATTAATAGTTGTCATAAAGATCACCTAAATTAAAGGTCAATGAAAAACGTAACGTATTTTCAAGCGGATTATTTACATCCGATGTATTTACCAAATAGGAGATGTCTAACATACTACTTCTGAATTTAAAACCAGCTCCCAAAGTAAAATACTGTCTGCCACCTTTCATTTCATTTTCATGGAAATATCCTGCTCTCAAAGCAAGCGTATTATTGTACATGTACTCGGCACCCAAAGACCAAATAATTTCATTCATTTCTTCAGAAAATCCATCAGGAGCATCATAAAAAGACTGAACCATTCCTTCAAGAAAATTCACATTATCGTCTTTTCCGGCAATAATTTCTCCTGTTTGTCTATCAATAATTGGAGGAGTGGGAACAAGCAACTTATTTAATTCTAAAGTTGTTGTAATAGAATTGACATTGTCTAAAATAAATTCAAATCCACCTCCTAATTTTAAATTGGTTGGGATAAAACTCTCATCGCCACTACCGGTTAATTGTACTTTAGGACCAATATTGGAGATGTTCCAACCTGCCCTCCAGCGACCGTTAAAATTATTGTAGTACTTTTCTTCGGTCTGATAAAAACCATTGATATCCACGGAAAAAGTATTCACCCTATTCAAATCTGAGTTTTCAACCCGTAGGGCGTAATCAGATCGGATATACCTGAGCACAACTCCCATGGAAAACTCTTCACTTAATTTGAGCGCATATGCACCGGCCAAGGCAAATTCATTCGGATTCTCAGATCCAATGATTTGTCCCGTATCATCGGTTAAATCAATTGTGCCTAAAGAAAAGTAAGTTAAACTTGTCGCCCATGCACTTCTTTCATTTAATCGTTGACTAAAATTTAAATTCCCCACAAAAACGTCGTTGGTGAGGTTTCGAAGCCAAGGAGTATAGTTAAGACCAATGGTATATTGTGCTTGAGAAAAAGCGAATTTCGCCGCGTTGTATTGCAATGAGTTGGCATCTGCTGAGGTTGCTCCTCCCATATCTGCCAAACCACCGGCACGTGCATCTGGTGCTACTAATAAAAAGGGTGCTGCTGTAGTAATAGGATTAGGTTCGTCTTGAGCATAAAGATTGAAGGATAGTAAGGTGATTAGTAGTAGAGCGCTTAATGATTTCATCTAAGAATTGTTACAAGGGTTTCAGGCTATAA
This sequence comes from Namhaeicola litoreus, assembly GCF_042679565.1. Taxonomy (NCBI): domain Bacteria; kingdom Pseudomonadati; phylum Bacteroidota; class Flavobacteriia; order Flavobacteriales; family Flavobacteriaceae; genus Namhaeicola; species Namhaeicola litoreus. The sequence continues at coordinate 179,870 of NZ_JBHTMY010000004.1, forward strand.
AATTACCAATTTTTCTATTTTTTCTGCAGTAAGGTTTGATAATGGGACTGTTACCTTTAATTTATAAATATACACACCTTTTCCGATTTTATTTCCAAAATCATCTAATCCGTCCCAATTTATCTCCCTCGATAAATTACCATTTGTCTGAATACTCGATTGCAAGGTTTTGATCAATTTACCGGAAATGGTAAAAATTTGCACTTGTGATTCGAGTAACTGATTGGGCTTGTTGTGATTAAACCAAAATTCAGTATAATTTACAAAGGGGTTGGGATAGTTTAGCACATTACTTAAAACTAATCCACTATCGTCTACTACAACAAAATTTAACGCAGATTCGGATAGATTATTGTATGTATCCCAACATTTAAATAAAATAGTATGAACGCCGGGTTCTAAATCTGATAATTTATATCTCACCTCACCCCTGGTAAAATCATCAAGTTCTGTTTTATAATAGTCGTTTAGCACAATGGGATTGGCTTCATCATTGTCTAAAATAGCAATGATATCGTGATCAACCGCCGTTATGGAAGTATTAATGCCCGAAGCATCAAATAAATTTGCGATAAGCACAGGCGAACTGTCCGTATTTCCTCCTTCCACGAAATACTCATCATTCAAAAAAAGTTTTATCTCTGGACCAAGGTTATCTTCTTCCGCATTTTCATTCAAACCCCCAATCAATATCTCATTGTTCAGTCCGGCAAATTCTAAGGCTGAATTATTCGCATAGAAACTGAATTTTGCTTTTCCAAAAGCAATACGGATATCTCTGGGAACAACGAAAGTAAGTTCAAATTTTCCATTGGACACTGTAGCCCGACCTCTGAAAATCTTACTTTCAACTGAAGTAAATTCCATTTTTCGTCCGAAATTATCATTGTCTAAGGTTGTCTTATCCAATGGTTTGTCGAATATAGTTGTGCTAATTTCTCCATTAAAGTCATCTAGAATCTGATTGTTGCTATTGGTAATCCATCCTTCAATTTTAATTTTAGAAAGTGCTTTAAGGGTATCTTTCGATTGAGTTATATCTATGCCATTCAGTTTGCTGATTTGCACATTGGGTTGGGCTCTACCTAATTGAATAGCAGGATCACCAAAATGATAGACAAAGAATTTCTGAGTGCTAAAATTTTGATTTTTCGTTTGCATTAATGCCTCGGCCATAGACTGCCGATTGTCGAGGTTTAATAAGTTTTTGATCAAACTTCTATTAAAAATTTGTCCGGTGCTGATAAAAATTTCGCGGGTGGTTGTTATCATGGCTGACGAGCCCCCATTTTGACTCCAGAAAACATACTCACCTGCCGAGGGACGCAAAGGATTGTCGAATCTAGAAAACTCGCAGGTAACTGTAATCATCAGAGGAAAATAAGGAGTGTTTGTCCAATTTTGAATTTGAGGGACTTCCAGTATGCGTTCGTTTGCCCATCCATCAACACCCCCATGACCAAAATAATCGACTAAAAGTGTTCCGGCGTTAATTGCATTGTCAATGGCTAAGTTTACACTTGGATATCTTTCGCCACCAGCCGAGGTTTCCTGTTGATAGGCATCTGCATATATTTTTTTGATATTAAAAACCGGATGATTTTGCTCTATATCCTGGGCTATTTGATCTACTGCCTGTTGAAGCACAAATTCGGATGGGTCATCAGGGTCATCAGCAACCATTGTTATCTCATTACGCCAATCTCCAAAAGAATTATTTTCAAAGGTTAAAATTTTATCTATAGCTGCTTTTGCTTCTATTAAATTAGAGACTGGAATTCGACCAGTTGCAACCTCTTGCTGATCTGAACCGGAAAGAAGTCCTGCGTTACCTGCCATCATGCCAAAATAATCATCGGTCACATATCCTCTGGCTAAATCAAAACTTTCATAAGATTGAAATGCCGGGACAATATTGTTGTTTTGATCAATTCCGTCTTTAAAGTCAAAAGAAGCATCTCCAAAGAGGCATAAATATTTAATTCGGGTAGTGGTCGAACTTGCATTGTCATAAAGGAATTTAACAAAATCTCGAATGGCGGTCACATCCGGTGCGCCGGAACTAAATTCGTTATAAACATGCTCAATATCTACCAAGGCGGTGGTTAAACCTTTTTTTTGATGATAATCTGTAAGCCTTTTCGCTTCTGATATCAATGTTTTATCAGTAATCAAAACATATTGCACATCTTTGAGTGAATGGAGATTTTGATTTGCAACTTTACTGTTTTCGGGGATAGTCGGCGTGTAAAAATCAGAATCGTTCAACACAATAAAAGCACTATTTTCACCGCCTCTTGCTTGAAATTTAAAAGTGTTATCGGTAGAATTATCTTTAATTTCTATGGGGTTGTATGGGTCAGAAATGTCCCATAACTCGTCTATGTTCTGTTTACCATCGATTGTAAACTCATAACCATTGTTTTCTGTAACCTGAGTATTTCTAAAAATAAATTGATTTCCATTGGCCACTAGTTTTTTAGTACCAATAATTTCGATGTAATCTAAGAAACCTCGGGCGGAAGGATTACCATTGTTGTTAAAATTAACATCTATTTTTAAACTGGTATTGGGTGCTGGAATTAATTGAATTCCTTCAGCCGTACTTGCCAATCGAAGAGAATTGTTTGAGACTGGCGCAAAACTAAGGTCAATGGTTTGGACTCCATTTACAGAAAGACTCATCTGAGATGATGTACTGGAAATCGTAACACCTCGAAATCTGACCCATAGATCTTCATTTGCTGCCATATTCTCAAAAGGAAGGTTTAAACTCAGGCTATTGGAAAAGCTAAGATCTTCACCGAGCCATTGTTGACCATTGGCGAATAAATTGCGTTCGTCTAATTCATGGACATAAAAATCATGATAGGTGTTTATTGAGATAGGGTTTGGGATTTCTACTTGCTCTTTTTCTCCTATTCTCAAACCATTACCTTGATCTACTGTAATAAAATAATAGGACAGGTCAGAATAAATATGATTCACATGGTTGCTGTTTTGTAGTATCTTTTCGATATTCCAGCTCTCAGGTCCTTGACCGAAAAAAAGGATATAGTCGTTATTATCAAATCGCCCATCTTCTCCACCTACTACTTTAATCGCATTTTCTATTAAGTCTGCTGGTCTTGCAATGCTGTTGGCTTGGGGAAGCAGTTTCCCGCCATTTCCAAATATTCTAATATTGTTAGGATTTATATTCTGGGTACTAATCCCGAGTTTATTCAAAAAATCTCTATCGAGTTTAAAAACTCCACTCGTATCAATTGAGAATTTATACCAAGTTCCTTGGGAAAGCACGGAATTTGATACCACTGACTTATTAAGGTTGTTTCGACTTTGATTGTTCTGTGCAGGAGTTTGTTTGTAGGAGAATGAAATGATCTTTCTAATAGCACCATTTTCTCTATAAATTGGTATAACAGAAATTCTGTCAACCCATTGTTTGTTGTGATACGTTTTATGATGTGTAATTTGAGGTTGACTAGGAATAAAGGCTAAACTATTCTGTGGAAGTTCATTTTTTAGGAATATTTGCGTTTTGATGTCTATAAAATCATAAGTATAACTTTGGTTTAAATCAGATATAGGTATATCGGTACTAAAAACAGGTAAAAGATTTTCATTAAAAATTTCATTCTCCAAGGTAGGAATCGTAACTTGCACCCCTGATTTAATAACTACTTGGGTAGTCTTCCAATGAAGGTTAACCACATTGTTTTCAGTATTTTGTGCAATCATTTTACAAGACATGAGTAATGTAAAAATCATCAAGAAGAATTTGATTTGAGGCATAAAAATTGCGGCTAAATACTAAAGTTCAATGAAAATACAACATTAAACATAATAAAGAAAAAAAACAATCGTTATACTTGAACCGTTCCTAATTTTCCGAACGGCAGTAATTGACGAGAAAATTTTAAAATCATTTGCTCTACATTGTAATCAAACAAAAAATTATGAAAAAGTTTAGCAGTAACAAATTATTAATCATTCTTCTATCTGCGGTTGCTCTTACGAGTTGTAATAAAAGCAGTAAGGGTGTTTCTACCTTAACAGGATGGGAATACAACGATCCGAAATATGGAGGATTTGAGACAAATCCTAGTTTTAGGGAAACTCCACCACCACCGGGGATGGTATTAATTGAAGGAGGAACATTCACGATGGGGTCTGTTCAAGACGATGTGATGTTTGACTGGAATACAACTCCGGTGAAGCAGCAGGTGCGTTCATTTTATATGGATGTGGCCGAAGTAACAAATCGCGAGTATGTATTGTACCTTCAATATTTAGAAAAGGTTTTCCCACCATCAGATGATACTTACAGAAAAATCTATCAAGCAGCTTTGCCAGATACATTGGTATGGAGGAATACATTAGGGTATAACGAATTGTTAACAGAGAACTATTTGCGTCACCCTGCTTATGCAGATTATCCGGTTGTAGGTGTTTCTTGGAGACAAGCTACTGAATATTGTAAATGGAGAACCGACCGTGTAAATGAAAAAATATTGATAGAGAAAGGTGTTTTACATACCCTTTTTGATCATGATTCATTAAAAGTTGAAGGAGCAAATCGATTTGATACAGAAACATATCTAGCAAACCCGAATTTATTATTTGACGGAGATTCAAGTATTTACTATAAAGGAATTAAGGATTATTCAAAAAAATCTGGGGAGAAACCTAAAGGTTCGTTTACAGGAAGACATGTAAAAATATCTGATGGTATTCTTGCTCAAAGATTTAGATTGCCTACAGAGGCAGAATGGGAATACGCTGCAAAAGCAGAAGTAGAAAACAGAGAGTACAATTCAATTAGAGGTCGCAAGAAATATTCGTGGGATGGTAATACCACAAGAGAGGATTCAAGAAGATATCAAGGAGATCAGTTGGCTAACTTCAAACAAGGAAAGGGAGATTATAGTGGGCTAGCCGGTTGGAGTAATGATGGTGCTGATATTACAATGCGAATTAAATCTTATAAGCCCAATGCGTTTGGACTATATGATATGTCAGGTAACGTAGCAGAATGGGTAGCTGATGTTTACCGTCCAATTATTGATAACGATGCTAATGACTTTAGCTATTTTAGAGGAAATGTTTTCGAGAAAAAGAAAATAGATGAATTTGGAAATGTAGTTGTGGTAGATTATAATTCTGTTGAATTTGACACACTAGACAACGGAAAATTAGTACCCAAAGATTTACCAGGCTCGATTAAATATGTTCCTATTACGAAAAGAGATGCTTTTATGCGTAGAAATTACGAGAAAGCTTACAATATTGACAGCAGAGATGGAGATTTAGCTTCGACGAATAAATTCCAGATGATGGATGATGAAATGGACGATGATATCAAACCAAGAATGTACAATTCACCAGAAATTCCAAGACAAATTGGAGAGAGCGGTTTAATCATTCAGCAGTATGATACCAAGACAAGACACACTCTGATTAGTGATCAAACTAGAGTTTACAAAGGAGGTTCCTGGAAAGACAGAGCATTTTGGTTAGATCCATCTCAAAGAAGATATTTGCCAGAGTATATGGCTACAAATTATATCGGTTTCAGATGTGCTACGGATAAATTAGGACAGATGTCTTACTCAAAAAGAAGAAAAGAAGGAAGAAAAGTAAAATAATTTAAATTAATTCATAAAAGAAAAACTCAATATCGGAAACGGTGTTGAGTTTTTTTATATTTATACCATGAAATTAGAACAATTATACCACCTATATTCAGAGCATTATAAGGTTGAAACAGATACGAGAAAAGATCTGAAAAATGCCATTTTTTTTGCGCTTAAAGGAGATCGTTTTAATGGGAATCTTTTTGCAGAAAAGGCCTTGGCTCAAGGAGCACTTTATGCCGTAGTTGATGAATTGGAATTTGCAAAGAATGACAAGTTTATTTTGGTTGACAACGTCTTGGAAACATTACAAGCGCTGGCTCGGTTTCATCGAAGGAAACTTGATTTACCCATAGTGGCCATGACGGGTAGCAATGGAAAAACTACTTCAAAGGAATTAATTACAGCCGTTTTATCTAAAAAATTTAATTGCGGTGCTACAAGGGGTAACTTGAACAATCATATTGGTGTGCCCTTGACTTTACTTTCTATGACGCCCAAAACGGAGATCGGGGTTGTTGAAATGGGGGCGAATCATCCCAAAGAAATTGACTTTTTATGTAGAATTGCCGAACCAGATTTTGGTTATATCACAAATTTTGGTAGAGTCCATTTAGAAGGGTTTATAAATCTGGCGGGTGTGATTCAATCGAAAACTGAAATGTATAGAGAACTAGCCGCGAGAAACAAAATGGTTTTTGTCAATGCAAATGATGAAGTACAATTGGAAAGATCAAAAGATCAGCTAAGGAAAACTTTTGGTCCGCAAGGATCTGATTACCCAATCTCATTTATTAAGGCAGATCCTTTTGTAGTGGTTGAATTCAATCATATGTCGGTGAGTAGTCAATTAATAGGGAAATACAACTTTGCCAATATTTGTGCAGCCATTGCGATTGGTTGTTATTTCAAAGTTGAACCGTTTAAGATTAAAGAAGCAATTGAGGCTTATATCCCTCAAAATAACCGTTCACAGATTATTCAAAAAGGTGAATTGAAAATTATTTTAGATGCCTACAATGCTAATCCTAATAGCATGGTTGCTGCGCTCGAGAATTTGTTTCAACTAGGCGATAATAAAAAAATGGTAATTCTAGGGGATATGTTCGAAATTGGAGAAAAAAGCCATGAAGAACATCAAGCAATCACAGATCTTTTGCAAAATTCCGATTTGGACAAAATTATTTTAGTAGGGAAAAATTTTGCTGCAACAAATTATGATGAAAATAAAATTGTTGTCTATCCTACTTTTGATGAACTAAAAGCAGGAATAAACAAAAATGAATTTCTTAGAGGAGTGGTGCTAGTGAAGGCTTCTCGGGGAATGGCTTTGGAAAGAGTACTGGAATTACTATAGGGTTTACCAATCTTCTTCTGATTCTTCCATTTTACCGGTTTGAATGTAATTTTCCAAGCTAGCCATGGCTCGACTAATTTCTGCATCAATCGGCTCTTCAAGAGCTAGAAGATATTTTTTTGGAAATCGATCCATATAAGTTTTTAAACTAATGGCATCAATTTCATCCAAATAAACTTTGCCAATTCTAAAATTGGTAAAAGAATACTTATATCGATTATCTTTTGCCATAATTTGCACATCATAAATTAATGTTACCGGTAATGGTTTTGAGATGAACTTCCATGAAAAGCTATAAGGAATAGTAGCACTTATAGAAAATGCAGTATCACTTTTGATTAAAGCATTTTTGTAGAATTTAGAAAGCCATGTTTCGGATTTTTGAAGTAGAATGTCTTTTGATTGGCCATCGGCCTGAACTACTTCTTCATATTTAAATTCACCTGTCTCACCGTCAATTTTTATCAATTGGGCTTGGATACTGGTTAAAACAAAGATAAATACGAGGGAAAATATTAATCTTTTCAATTTCATAGTATAAAAGTTAGGGGGCTCTTATTTATGTCGCCAAGGGTACGAAGTTAACATAAATTTTTATTCAAAAAAAAAAGGATTTAAAATTATGGTTACATTCTTTCTGGTACTTCAATTCCCAATAAGGCGAAAGACCGCTTAATAATCTGGCCAACTTGTTCTGTTAATTGTATTCTAAAGATCTTTTCTTTATCATTATCAGCACCTAAAATCGGGACGGTCTGATAAAAAGAATTATACAATTTGACTAACTCATATGTATAATTAGCCATCAGAGCAGGGCTTAATTGCTCAGCACTTTGTTGAAGAACATTCGGAAAATTCTCTAAAAATCGAATTAAATTGCGCTCTTTTTCATGCAGGTTGAGGTTGGTAATAGGCTCAGCGTAATCAAAATCTGCCTTTCGAAGAATAGATTGAATTCTCGCATAGGTATACTGTATAAATGGCCCGGTATTACCGTTAAAATCAATAGATTCTTTGGGGTCAAACAGAATTCTTTTTTTAGGATCAACTTTTAAAATATAGTATTTAAGTGCGCCTAAGCCAATAATTTTATAGAGTCGTTCTTTTTCCTCTTCACTATAACCTTCCAGTTTACCGAGTTCGATAGAAATATCTCTTGCGGTATTGGTCATTTCTAAGATTAATTCATCAGCATCTACCACTGTACCTTCTCTGGATTTCATTTTACCGGAAGGGAGATCGACCATTCCATAAGATAAATGATATAAATTTTCTGCCCAACTAAAACCCAATTTGTTCAGAATCAAGAATAGAACTTTGAAATGGTAATCTTGTTCATTTCCAACAGTATAAACAAGTGTGTCTATGTCTGTATAATCTTTTATTCTTTGAATAGCTGTGCCTATATCTTGCGTCATATAAACTGCCGTGCCATCTGCCCTTAACACAATTTTTTCATCGAGGCCTTCTTCTGTGAGGTCAATCCAAACAGAGCCATCCTCTTTTCTATAAAATACACCTTTTTCTAAGCCTTCTTGAACAACATCTTTGCCCAATAGGTATGTGTTGCTTTCGTAATAGTTCACATCAAAGTCAACGCCAAGTTCAAGGTAGGTTTTATTAAATCCTTCATAGACCCATCCGTTCATTTTTCTCCAAAGATCAATAACTTCCTGGTCTCCAGCTTCCCATTTGATAAGCATTTCCTGAGCTTCCAATAGGGCAGGAGCTGATTTCTTAGCTTCTTCCTCAGAAATCCCCTTTTCTGTCAATTCTTGAATTTGGGTTTTGTATAATTGGTCGAATTTCACATAAAAATCTCCAACAAATTTATCACCTTTAAGGTCTAAATCTCGAGGAGTTTTGCCTTCACCAAACTTTTGCCAGGCCAGCATACTTTTGCAGATATGGATCCCACGGTCATTGATAATCTGCGTTTTGTACACTTTTTTTCCATTGGCAGCGATAATTTCAGCGACAGAATAGCCCAACAAATTATTCCTGATATGGCCCAAATGCAAAGGCTTATTGGTGTTCGGCGAAGAGTATTCTACCATGACAGATTTCCCTTTTGGATCAGGTTTCGTAATCCCAAAATCAGATTGCGATGTAATGTCTTGAAAGGTTTGCAGGAAATATTGATCAGTTAAACTAATATTCAAAAACCCTTTTACGACATTGAAATCCTTAATTTCCTCGACATTTAATTTTAAATATTCAGCTAATTTGGTAGCTATATCAGCAGGATTACCTTTTACATATTTCAAAAAAGGAAATATTAATATGGTTAAATCTCCTTCAAAGTCTTTTACAGTTTCCTGAAAATCAACGTTAGGAATATCGACCTTGAAAATTTGGTTCATTCCCTTTTTTACTTCACTTTCTAAAATATTGTAAATCTGCATGAAAACATAAATTTGGCTGCAAAAATAGCTAATTTTACAGGAATTTTAGCATGGAAACAAGAAATGCTTTCAGATATAATCATATGAGAATAGGACCAGAAAACTTGCCCAATGCAGCTTTGGATAACTTAGAAGTGAACAAAAAATTTATAAAGTTGTTGAAGAAGCGAAAGCCTAAACGTTTGGATTTGTTGATGCAAGATTTACACGACGAAGAGTTTGATCAAATGGATTGCCTGACTTGTGCCAATTGTTGTAAAACTACCAGTCCGTTGTTTACCGATAAAGACATCGCATCGATCTCTAAAAAATTGAGAATGAAGGAGGTTGATTTTGTCAAAAATTATTTGAGGATGGATGAGGATGGATTTATGGTCTTACAATCTGCGCCTTGTACTTTTTTAGATGATGATAATAGTTGCTCTATTTATGAATTCAGACCTAAAGCATGCAGAGAGTATCCGCACACAAACAGAAAAAAATTTTTGGGTATTGCTGATCTGACCCTTAAAAACGCAGAAATTTGCCCGGCCGTTTTTCATATTCTCGAAGAACTCAAGAAAAAGTTACCACTTTAAATTTTTCAAAAAAAAAGTATTTTTTTGTATTTCCTAACATTCGTCATAAGTTAGAAGCCCTATTTTTTGCTAAATTTAGACTTCTTAACCTTTAAAACACTATTATGAAAATATATGACGAAAAACACATCAAAAATGTGGCTTTTGTTGGCTCTCATAACAGCGGCAAGACCACGCTTGCCGAAACTATGTTGTTTGAAGCCGGATTGATCAATCGCCGAGGGACTGTTGAAGACAAAAATACCATTTCAGATTTTCAAGATATCGAGCAAATTAGGCAGACTTCTGTATTTGCAACTCCGTTGCACACTGAGTGGAGAAATTATAAGATCAATATCATTGACACACCCGGTTTGGATGATTTTATTGGCGAAATTGCCAGTACCATGCGTGTTGTAGACACAATTGCCGTTGTAGTGAACGCCCAGCATGGGGTAGAAATTGGGACGGAAATCATATGGGAATATGTGGATAAATTTATCAAACCTACACTATTCGTCATTAATCAGATCGATCATCCCAATGCCAAGTACGATGAAGCCTACAATAGCATTGTCAATTTAGCAGGCAAGAATACTGTAAAAATTCAATATCCAACTATTATTGATGGAGCCCAAGCCATCATAGATGTTTTAAAAATGAAGGCCTATAAATTTGGTCCCGATGGAGGTAAGCCAGAAAAATTGGCTATTCCTGATGAGCACAAAAGTATGGCCGATGAGTTGCACAACGAATTGGTAGAAAGAGCAGCAGAAAACGATGAAGCTTTAATGGAACTCTATTTTGATAAAGGAACACTGTCTGAAGAAGAAATGCGTCAAGGAATTAAGAAAGGAATGATGAACCATGAATTATTTCCTGTTTTTTGCGTTTCTGCACTAAAAGATATGGGTACCGGAAGATTAATGGGATTTATTGATAATGTGGCCCCTGCGGCAGGAGAATTGAAACCTGAGCAAAGTGTAGAAGGGAACGATGTAGTTTGCAAACCAGAGGAGCCTGCAGCACTTTTCGTTTTTAAAACATTTTTTGAACCGAGTGTTGGTAAAATTAATTTCTTCAAAGTTAAATCTGGTGAAGTTAAAGTGGGTGATCGATTAGAAAATTCCAGAACCGGAGAACTGGAAAGCTTAAACCAGTTATTTATTATGGATGGAAAAAAACGCGAATCGGTCGAAAAACTTTCTGCAGGAGACATAGGCGCTACCATCAAATTAAAAGATACTGAAACGAACGACACATTGCATACTGCCGGTAAAAAAATCACAATTAAACCGATCAAATTTCCTGATGGAAGAATTAAAAAAGTAATTCAACCGTTAGAGAAAAAAGATGAAGAGAAACTAGGGGAGGCTTTAAAAAGAATGTTTAGCCAAGATCCTACTTGTGAAGCAAAATATTCGCCAGAATCGAAACAATTAATTCTATCTTGTCAGGGAGAACTTCATTTATCAATTATCGAATGGACATTGAAGAATGTTTATGGTATTGATGTTGAGCTCAGTAAACCCAAGGTGAATTATAGAGAAACAATTCAAAGACCTGCCAATGCTAATTACAAGCACAAAAAACAATCTGGTGGAGCGGGCCAGTTTGGTGAAGTACACTTAAAGATAGAACCATTTCAAGAAGGAATGCCTGAACCTGAGGGATTTAATATTAGAGGTAAAGAGGAGGTTGACTTAAAATGGGGAGGTAAACTTGTTTTTTACAATTGTATAACCGGAGGAGTAATTGACGCAAGATATTTGCCTTCTGTTCTCAAAGGTATTTTGGAAGTGATGGAAGAAGGACCCTTGACAGGTTCTTATGCAAGGGATATCCGAGTCATGGTCTATGATGGAAAAATGCACTCCGTAGATTCTAACGATATTTCTTTTAAAATTGCCGGGGCACATGCCTTTAAAGAAGCTTTTTTAAATGCAAAACCGAGATTGTTAGAGCCTATACACGATCTAGAGGTAAAAGTTCCAGAGGAATTAATGGGAAATGTTATGACTGATCTTCAAACGAGAAGAGCCATTATTGTGGGAATGGATAGTGATGGAAAATACCAGATCATCAAAGCAAAAATCCCATTGGCTGAAATGTATAAATACTCTACAAATTTAAGATCAATCACACAGGGTCGTGGAACATTCAAGACCAAATTTGCTTCTTTTGAAGTAGTTCCATCAAATATTCAAGAAGAATTGGTCTCACAATAAAAGGAAAATTAGGTTTTTGAACTTGCAGAATAACATAAAGGGGATTCTGCAAGTTTTCCTATGTTTACCAAATAGATTCTCACCATGAAAATATTCTTATCAGAAAGTTTAGTGCAATACAGTTCTTATACCTTTAATTATGCCCTCTATTGTTTGAAGGAAAAAGATAAAGAAATACCGGATATTTACAACTTGGGCTTTTTACCCTATTCTAATGATTTGAAATTAGAAAAAGAACTCTTTTATATGGCTAGAAGCCTAAGAGTTAATATGTCAGATTTTAAAGAGACTTCTGAGAACAGAAGGGTTTTAAAAAAAATAGAAGAACTTAATCCAAGCTTTCAAGTTATACCCATAAATGAGTTTGACACTGAGCAAGCATCTTTCAAAACTTTTTGCTTCGAGTTTGCTAAAGAAAGATTCACAGAACCTATTTCAATAGAGCGGATTGAGTATATACTGAAATGGAAAAGTTTGAGTCATGTTTTCGAGTTTTCTTTAAACAACAAAAAAGTAGGTTTTGTTCTTTGTATCCTATATGGTGGGACATTACATTATTGGTTTTCTTTTTTTGATCTCAATTACCCCGCTTATTCATTGGGAAAATATATGATGTTTAGCGTCATCAAATGGGCTTTCGAACAGAAAATGGAAGCTGTTTATTTAGGTACATGTTATGGAGAAAAGGCGCTTTATAAAGCCAGAGATTTTAAAGGACTCGAATTCTTTGATGGAAATGTGTGGAATAATGATATGAAGTTATTAAAAGAAAAATGTAAAAATGATGCTTCAGTTGAATTGGATCATTTTAAGCGAGATAAAAACTACTTTCTCGATGTTTAATTTTGTAAATAGAAACATTTGTTAAAAGCTAATTATATCCCTTTTAAAACTGGAAAAATGCTTAAATTTGCACAAATTTATTTCGCATGAAACTACTCATTATTTCTATTATTTTATTAGGATTGGCTTTTGCAGGAATCGCCATTAAAATTTGGGCAAAGAAAGATGGTGAATTCGATGGAACATGTGCAGGAAGTAATGCTAAAATGAAAGCCAAAGGAATAACTTGTGGTTGTGGAAATGAAGAGGGGTGCAGTAATAAAAAATTAGCCCAAGAAAACATTGCTGCCCAATAAAAGGTGGCGATTTAAAAAATGACTGTATTTATAGTCTTTCTTCTCGTTTTTTTTGTCCAATTATTTTTCTTCTCGTTTTTTTTTAAGAAACTTCAGTCTAAATCTTCGCATAAATTAGAATGTCCTCCTGGTGTATCCATTGTTGTTTGTGCAAAGAATGAAGCAAACAACTTACCTCATTTATTGCCAATCTTAGCCAGTCAGAACTATCCAAAATATGAGATTGTGTTGGTGAATGACCGTTCGAAAGATGGAACACTTTCCATTTTGGAATCTTTTAAAAAAGCACATAACAAATTAGATCGCCCTATAAAAATTGTAGATCTCAGCAATTCAGAGATAACAGGTAAGAAAAATGCTATTCAAAAAGGAATCGAAGTAACTGAATTTAAGAACCTATTATTTACAGATGCTGATTGTTTGCCTCATTCTATAAATTGGTTAGAAAGAATGACCGTCGATTTAAACTTGGATAGAGAAATTGTATTGGGTTATGGCCCATATCGCAAAATACAAAAATCGTTCTTGAATAAATTAATACGATTTGAAACGCTTATGACCGCAATTCAGTATTTCTCCTATGCTGAAAGAGGGATTCCCTATATGGGTGTAGGTAGGAATTTGGCCTATCATAAAGATGTTTTTTTGAGTCAGAATGGATTCGAATCGCATAAAAGTATCCTTTCGGGTGATGATGATCTTTTTGTAAGTGCAGTGGCTAATAATAAGAATACGGCCATTTGTTTGTCGAAAGAATCATTCGTCACTTCAGAGCCACCCGAAACAATGAAAACCTGGATAAGGCAGAAGAGGCGACATATAACAACTTCTGTACATTACCAGTTTAAACATCAGTTTTTACTCACCTTATTTTATGTAAGCCAGTTACTGTTTTGGATTTTATCTTTTTATCTGTTATTTCATCACATTCAAGTATATATCGTTCTAGCATTGGTTTTAGTTAGATATTTTTTTTGGCATGCCAAGATTAAACACAACGCAAAAGTACTGGATGAGGATGATTTAATCTACAGATCAGTTTGGCTAGAATTTTGTTTAATTTGTTTTCAATTGTATATATTTATTGCAAATCTATTTTCTCCTTCGAAAAAATGGTAATTTAAATTGATGAAAGAAAAAGAGCAACTAACTGAGGTAATTCAACGCGCCAAACAAGGAGATCAAAATGCGTACACTACTTTATTAAATACTTATTGGAAAGACGTTTATCGTTTTCAATTTAGCAAGAGTAATAATGAAGACGAAGCCGAAGATATTACCATAAAATCTTTTGCGAAGGCATTTGATAAAATACAAACTTTTGACGAAACTTATTCTTTCAAGAATTGGTTGATCACTATCTCTGCGAATATTTTTGTGGATCACATCAGATCCCAAAAAGGGGAAACTGTTTCAATGAACAAAGAAAAACATAGATTGCTGGGTATAATAGACGAAGAGCCTTCTCCAGCTGATTTATTGATTCAGGAACAGAATTTACTTCAATTAAAGCACTATATTCAGCAACTAAAGCCACATTATCAACAGGTTATACACTTGAGGTATTTTCAGGATTTGAGTTATAAAGAAATTTCTGTGGTTTTAAATGAACCTTTGAGTAATGTAAAAGTCCGTCTATTGAGGGCAAAAAAGATTTTATCTGAGATTATTTTGTCTAAAGATTTGCCATAAAATGCGGGTAAAACTACTTTCTTTTTTTAGGTCATTAGGTCCGGGTTTACTTTTTGCAGGGGCGGCAATTGGTGTTTCTCATTTGGTACAATCTACCAGAGCAGGTGCAGATTTTGGTTTTGGTTTGATCTGGGCTTTACTTATCGTCAACTTATTCAAATATCCCTTCATGCAATTTGGACTCCGCTATGCGATGGCCACCGGCGATAGTTTAATTGACGGTTATAATAAGTTGGGTAAAGGTTTTCTTTGGGCCTATTTTGCAATTACCTTCCTCACTATGTTCACTATTCAGGCCGCAGTCACAATTGTTACTGCCGGCTTAGCTGCCAATTTATTTGGTGTTGATATATCCATAACACAATGGAGTATGATCATAACACTTTTTAGCTTAGGCCTACTGTTGTTCGGGAAATACAATTTGTTGGATAAAGTAATGAAATTGGTTGTGCTTGTGCTCACTATTTGTACAATTGTTGCGCTCGGTATAGCCTATTTCAATTATGATGGAACAGTAAACCTTAAACAGGTTTTCCCTGAAGGAGCGATAGAAATTTCATTTCTGATTACTTTTTTGGGTTGGATGCCAGCGCCACTTGACGTTTCTGTTTGGCAATCTCTGTGGACAGTTGAGAAAAGAAAAAGCAATAAAGATTTTATCGGTAAAAGAGCTTTTTTTGATTTCAATATTGGCTATGTGTCTACGGTATTTTTAGGAATTTGTTTTTTGTCTTTAGGAGCATTGGTAATGTATGGATCTGAAGAAGTATTTTCATCCTCTGCCGGAAAGTTTTCTCAACAATTAATTAATTTGTACACCAAAAGTCTAGGAAAAGAAAGCGCAATTTTCATTTCGTTAGCGGCATTTACTACCATGTTTAGTACGACTTTAACAACTTTAGATGCTTCTCCGAGATCGATGGCTAGAACAACTGAATTACTTTTTAATTCCAGTAAAAGTAGGAGTTACTTATTTTGGATTTTGTTTTTGGTAATTGGAACAATGGTGATATTGAACTTTTTTTTATCCAACATGGCTACCCTTATTCAAATTGCGACTATACTTTCTTTTCTAACGGCACCTTTTTATGCTATCTGTAATTATGTGTTGATCAAAAGTAAGCACACGCCTACCTCTTATCGCCCTGGTCGAATAATGCACGTTTGGAGTGTTTTGGGAATTCTTTTTCTTATTGGATTTGGTGTATGGTACGTTCTTAGCTTATTCTAGAGTTCCTCTATGTTTCAAAAGAAATTGTTTCAATTTATTCGTATTTTTGCAAACAAATTTTCAATATGGCAGAAGAATCAGTTATACTACCGCATAAAAAACCCGATTGGTTAAGGGTAAAGCTTCCTGTTGGTAAAAAATATACACAATTGCGTGGTTTGGTAGATAAGTACAAGTTAAATACTATTTGTACCAGTGGAAGCTGTCCGAATATGGGTGAATGCTGGGGAGAGGGTACCGCCACTTTTATGATTTTGGGAAATATTTGTACTCGTTCATGTGGATTTTGTGGGGTTAAAACCGGCAAACCGGAAAATGTGGAATGGGATGAACCAGAAAAAGTTGCCAGATCAATCGAAATTATGCATATCAAGCATGCTGTTATCACCTCTGTTGATAGAGATGATTTGCGAGATGGAGGTTCTATTATATGGGCAGAAACGATTAAAGCAATTAGAAGGACAAGTCCGCAAACCACCTTAGAAACATTAATTCCCGATTTTAGAGGAATTGAAGTAAATATTGATAGGGTAGTGGCTGTAGCCCCTGAAATTATTTCGCATAATATGGAAACTGTTAAAAGGTTAACAAGAGAAGTGCGAATTCAGGCGCAATATGAAAGGAGTTTATCTGTGTTAAAATATATTAAGGATAGTGGACAAAGAAGAACAAAATCCGGTATTATGCTTGGGTTAGGTGAAAAAGAAGAGGAGGTGATCGAATCTTTACATGATCTGAGAGATGCCAAGGTCGATGTTGTTACTTTGGGGCAATACCTACAACCTACCAAAAAGCATTTACCTGTAAAAGAATTTATCCGGCCAGAGCAGTTCGAAAAATATAAAGAGATAGGTTTGTCACTGGGCTTTAGGCATGTAGAGAGTGGGGCATTGGTTAGGTCTAGTTATAAAGCTCATAAACATATTGAGTAAAATAGCATATTGTTATTTAACAAAAACTTAACAATGCAATGAAACTTTGGCATGTTTCTTGTAAATAATTTATCGAATAGCAGAATTCCCCACTAATTTTGTTTTCATTATAATTAATTTTGAGTTAGTAAGTTTAGAAAGCATCCGCTGCGGCGGATGTTTTTTATTTAAAGCCTTATACTAAAAGGTTTTGATGAAATTTTCTACCAAAAAGCAAACCGGTTTTTCAGCTTTCAGTGCAGCTTTTTGCACCTCCTCATGTGAGACAGATTCAATTTTTCCTTCAATTCCTAAATCAGTGATGACAGATATACCAAGGCATTTCATACCCATATGTTTAGCAACG
The DNA here is from genome assembly GCF_042679565.1 of Namhaeicola litoreus. NCBI lineage: Bacteria > Pseudomonadati > Bacteroidota > Flavobacteriia > Flavobacteriales > Flavobacteriaceae > Namhaeicola > Namhaeicola litoreus. Next base: position 197,393 of record NZ_JBHTMY010000004.1, read on the forward strand.
ATCACCTCGGGCACCGTGCTCATGCCAACCGCATCTGCGCCGAGTATACGAACCATTTTATATTCTGCTGGTGTTTCAAAAGTAGGTCCTTGCAACGCCAAATAAACACCTGTTTTTAGCTCAATGCTATTTATAGATGCAATTTTTTTTATATGCTCGATCATTTTTTTGTCGTAAGGCTCGTGCATATCTACAAATCTAGATCCAAATCTATTATCATTTTTACCTCTTAATGGATGTTCGGGCATTAAGTTTATATGATCGCTTATAATCATAATATCACCAACAGAAAAATCTGAGTTTACGCCACCTGAGGCATTTGAGAGTATTAATTTATCTAAACCTAATGATTTTAAAACTCGGACGGGGTAAGTGACCTGTTCCATTGTCCAGCCCTCATAAAAATGAAATCTTCCTTGAAGAGCCAGTACTTTTTTATCTCCTATTTCTCCATAAATCATATTTCCAGAGTGGCCTTCGACCGTTGAAGTTGGGAAATGTGGAATATTAGCGTAGGGAATGACTTTTTGATTATCTAGGATATTTGCTAAAGAACCTAAACCGGTTCCCATGATAATTCCGTAATCTATATGGCCAATTTCGTTATTATGAAGGAATTTAACTGTTTCTTGAATTTTGTCGTACATAATTTAGTATCAGGCTATCAAAATCTTTCCCATTGCCTATGAATTTTGTTTGAATGGGTAAGAAAAACATATGTTGAGAAGCATAATCGTACATCCTCATAAAATCCTTTTCTGTTGTAAGAATTAATTTTTTTTGTGATGGGATGTTGTCAAACTTCTGATTTATCTTTTGTATGTCATTTTCACTAAAGTTGTGATGATCTCCAAATTTGATATGCTCAAAGTCAACTTTATGCTGGGTTAAAAAATTAGTTAAAGGTGTTGTTTTAGCAATACCTGTTACCAATAAAACTTTAAAATCTTTAAGGTTTTTAATTTGAATCGTATCTGTTTTAGAATAAATCTCATCCGGATAAAAGATACTCGTAAAAAAAACTGTTTGATCGAGTTCGGGTTTTAATCTTTTAGCAATTTCGAATTGCTCTATTTCAGTTAATCCTTCAGGGCATTTCGTCACAATTATAATCTGAGCTCTTTTGGCGCCAGTTTTACCTTCTCTAAGTTCACCCGCAGGTAATACCTGATCATCGATATAAAGCTTATCGTATGATGTAAGGAGAATGGTTCTTCCGGGATTTACTTTTCTATGTTGCAAAGCATCATCTAATAAAATAACTTCTGGATGAGGATTTTGCTCCAACAAATGGTTAATTCCATTTACACGATCGGCATCCACAGCTACCATTAATGGGTCAAATTTTTTATGATATTGAAGCGGTTCATCCCCAATATCCTCAAATGTGGAATTTGTGGTTGCGAGTTGGAACCCTTTTGATTTCCTTTTGTAGCCACGGCTCAAGACAGCTGTTCTAAACTCATCTTTTAATAATCGTATCAAGTATTCGATCATTGGGGTTTTTCCAGTACCTCCCATATTTAGATTTCCAACTGCAATGATGGGTAAATCAAACGTAGTGGCATTAAGTACGTTTTTGTCGTATGCCATATTTCTCGCCTTTGTAATTTGATCGTAAACCAGAGAAAGAGGATAAAGTATTTTTCTGATTTTTTTCATCACAACTAAAGTACGAAAATCATTAATAAGAATTAAAAATCACTTCTCAGTAAGTAACGTGGTCCACAATTTCGAGTCCGTAACCAATCATTCCAACTCTTTTCTTCGCTGAGGGGTTGTTCGATATCAATTTAATTTTATGAATATTTAAATTGTGTAAAATCTGAGCACCTATACCGAAATCTTTCTCATCCATTTTTTTTACGCGTAAATCACCTTCATTTGTTTCCTGGTGTTTTTTTAGCTCTTTTAATCGTTGAATTAAGTCGTAGGTATTGTATTCCTGATTAATAAAAACAAGTACTCCTTTCTGCTCGGCATTAATTACATCAAACATTTTTCCTAATTTATCATCGGGATTATTGACCAAAGTACCGATGATATCATTATTCACCAGGGTTGAATTTACGCGAACCAAAATAGGTTCATCTTTTTTCCAGGTTCCCTTGGTGAGCGCAATATGCACTTGGTCATTGGTTGTTTGTTTATAGGCATGCAGAGTATAGGTACCAAAACGAGTTTCGATATCAAAACTATCTATTTTACGAATTAAAGAGTCGTGTAACATTCTGTAAGCCACAAGATCTTCAATAGAAACTATTTTAAGATCGAATTTCTTTGCCACTTTTACAAGTTCGGGTAGGCGAGCCATGGTACCATCTTCATTCAAAATTTCAATCAATATTCCGGCAGGTTTTAATCCGGCTAATCGGGCTAAATCAATCGCCGCTTCGGTATGCCCTGTTCTTCTCAAGACCCCACCTTCTTTGGCTCTTAATGGGAAAATATGTCCCGGTCTACCTAAATCCTCAGCTTTTGTTTCTGATGCAGTAAGTGACTTTACAGTTTTGGCTCTGTCCTGTGCAGAGATACCTGTTGTACAGCCATTTCCGATTAAATCTACAGACACGGTAAACTGGGTATTATGAAGTACCGTATTTTTACCGACCATCAATTCTAAGCCCAGCTCTTCACATCTTTTTTCGGTGATCGGTGCACAGATCAATCCACGGCCATGAGTAGCCATAAAATTGATCATTTCAGGAGTTACCATTTCAGCTGCTGCAATAAAATCGCCTTCATTTTCTCGATCTTCGTCATCAACTACTATGACTATCTTACCTTGTTTAATATCGGTAATAGCATCTTCTATTGAGTCTAAAACAGATTTTTTATTTTTGTTCATCATCAATTCTTTGTTTAACATCATCCTATGATTTTTCTGTTTTTTTAAAGCGTCTAACGATTTGATTTATTGGTGATAAAAATCTCTCCATACTAAATAATCCTTTGTCATTTGTGGCTCGTTTTAAAAGGAACAACCCAAAGGGAAGTAGAACAAAAGTTGCCATCCATCCTCCAATAAAGGGTGAAATTTTATTTGATTCAGCCATGTTTTTACCTAAAGTTGATAGGAAAAAATAGATCACAAAGATAATAATAGCGATGATCATGGGTAGTCCAAATCCACCTTTTCTGATAATAGAACCTAATGGGGCTCCAATAAAAAATAGCACCAAGCAAGCAACAGAGAAAGCCAGTCTTTTATGGTATTCTGTTTCATAAGCATTAATAATTCTCTGTTTTCCTTTAGCGAGATCTCGATAAGAGTTGAGGTTGTCGAGATTACTTTGTGCAAGAACGATAGCATTGTCATATACGATTAACTTATTCTCGCCCTCAAAGTTAGTGATGATTTCAGGGTTTAGATTTCCTGGAGGTATCGAATCTGCCAACAAGGTATTTGCCCGAAGTGTTAAATAAAAGCGCCTACTTTTATTGTTTAAATACTCTTGATAATGAGGTGTAAGTGAGTCAATGTAAAAATCTAATTGTTTCAGACTCAGCATTTCTTTTCCAGTTTTATACCTCACACTGTCGGGATCAAAGTTTCCTATTCTAGAAATATCAATATTAACCGTATACTCCTCAAACTTGGCTTTATTAAAAGCCATTCTTTTCTTTTCTGCATTGCTTGGTCGTCTTTTTTGAATATCCTCGTAATAGTTTCCATCTTCTAAAACTAGGGTGAGGTAGCGGCTACCTTCTTCACTTAAAATTGTTCCTTTTTGAGCAGTAATAACTTTGTTATTTACTTCGTTATCAGGTATTTGATAAATTAATACATTTTTTAACAGGTTCTCATCCTCACCATATTTTTCTTCAAACTTTATACTGTATCCTGGAATTTCTGTATTAAAAGTACCTGCAACCAAAGCCAATGAAGGCTCCTTCATCTTCATGTTATAAATAAGATTTTGAGATTTTAAGGAGGCATAGGGAAAGACATAATTCAAAAAAAGATAATTAAATCCACTTAATAAAAGCATCATGACCAACAATGGAATAACAAATCTTCTCAATGAAATCCCAGCTGATTTTACCGCAGCCAATTCATAATTTTCGGCCATACCACCGAGCGTCATAATTGATGATAACAAAATGGCAATTGGCAGTGCCGTTGGAACCATCATCAAGGATAAATAGCCCAAGAACTTAAAAATAATAGCGAGACTAATTCCTTTCCCTGCTATTTTATCAAATTGAAGCCAAAGGGCTTGCATGATTAAAACAAACAAAATGATAAGAAAAGTGGCTAAAAAAGGTGCCAAAAAACTTTTGATGATATATCTACTGAGTATTTTCACAAAGTCTCAAAAAGGGTTAATCGTTAATCAAATAACCCATGGAGGTATATTTCTTTTCGTCGAAGTTGAATGTATTTGCCGGTAGCGATTGATTGGATAAAAATTTCTTCACAGAGAGTATGGTTTGTGTTCCATTTTTACCGGTTTCGGTTATGTTTTCTATTTGATTTTTTTTAGCATCAATGCCAATTACAATTTTTTCGGTATCAGACTCGCTATCAATAGGATCTAGTTGAACAAACTCAATTTTCTTGTTTCCTTCACTTTTGGCGCCCAACATTTTATACGTGTAACCATTTTGGTAAAAAGAATAAAACTTTGAAGGCGTAAGCGTATTTTCATTATTTTCTTCAGTGTTTGATATATTCACTTCTTCATTATCAGGTACAATGGTATAGGTTTTTGTACCATCAAAAATCTGTGTTGTTCCGAAAAGGTCTACACGATATTTTTCTCCTTCTAATGCTGCCTTACCTGAATTGGTTTGTTTTACATTTTCTGCTTTATTTTCTAAAGTGTAGTCAAATTCAATAACCACATTTTTGAAACTCTTGATGTTGTTATGAACTTTGTCGAGTAATGCTTTTCCTGGATTGTTTTGAGCGAAAAGCTGACTGCAAGAGACTAAAAATGCAATTAATACAACATGTTTTTTCATAATATTTTTTCTTTATTGTTGTTCGCTCGCCAGAAGTGTTTCTAAGGAGAGCATATCATTTACCAAAACCTGTCTGGCTTTACTTCCCTCAAAAGGGCCTACAATATTTGCCGCTTCTAGTTGGTCAATTAATCTGCCGGCTCGGTTATACCCTAATTTTAATTTTCTTTGTAAGAGTGACGCTGAACCTTGCTGTGCAATTACAATCACTTTGGCAGCTTCTTCAAACAAAGGATCCCTTTCTGAAATGTCGATATCAAGATTGGTGCCAAGCTCATCATCTCCGCTATATTCAGGCAAAAGATGCGCATCAGGATAGGCTTTCTGTGAACCGATAAATTCTGTGATTTTTTCAACCTCAGGTGTATCGATAAATGCACATTGTAAACGAGTCAATTCACTTCCGGTCGAAATAAGCATATCGCCTTTTCCTATTAATTGGTCTGCGCCCTGAGAATCTAAAATCGTTCTTGAATCTATTTTCGAAGTTACCCTAAACGCAATTCGAGTTGGAAAGTTAGCTTTAATAATACCGGTGATCACATTAACAGAGGGTCTTTGTGTAGCTACAATCAAGTGTATCCCAATGGCTCTCGCTAACTGAGCAAGACGTGCAATAGGGGCTTCTATCTCTTTTCCTGCCGTCATGATCAAATCGGCGAATTCATCAATTACTAAAACAATATAAGGCAGGTATTGATGTCCGTTTTCGGGATTTAATTTTCGTTGTTTAAATTTCTCGTTGTACTCTTTTATATTTCGAACAAAAGCCATTTTTAATAAGTCATAGCGATGATCCATTTCAATACACAGAGAATTCAAAGTATTAATTACTTTTTTGGTATCTGTAATTATTGCTTCTTCTGTATCTGGTAGTTTCGCCAAATAATGTCTTTCAATCTTGTTGAAAAGGGTGAGTTCTACTTTTTTAGGATCTACCAATACAAACTTAACTTCTGCAGGATGCTTTTTATAGATCAATGAGGCTAAAACGGCATTTAGTCCTACAGATTTTCCTTGACCTGTGGCTCCAGCCATTAATAAGTGCGGCATTTTTGCCAAATCTACAACGTAAGTTTCGTTTGATATGGTTTTTCCTAAAGCGATGGGTAATTCCATCTTTGAAGATTGGAATTTTTGCGAAGCCAATACAGATTTCATCGATACCACCGAAGGATTTTTATTAGGTACTTCTATACCAATTGTCCCTTTTCCAGGGATTGGGGCTATGATTCGAATTCCCAAGGCAGCTAAGGAAAGAGCGATATCATCTTCCAAATTTTTTATTTTCGAAATTCTCACACCCGCTTTTGGCACTATTTCATACAAAGTAACTGTAGGGCCAATGGTTGCTTTAATACTTTCTATTCCAATATTGTAATTGCTCAGCGTTTCAACGATGGTATTTTTATTTTCTTCTAGCTCTTCCTTGTTGATTTGTATATTTTCATTGTTATAACCATTGAGTAACTCGATGGAAGGAAATTGAAATTTAGGTAGATCTAATTTTGGATCAAATTCTCCAAATTCTTCAACCAGTTTATTCGACAAATTATCAACAACCTGTTCTTCTGATATGGGTTTTTCTACTTCCATTGTCAAATTAGGTTGCGGTTCCTCTTCTGTTGTGGTTTTAAGCCTATTGTCCTTTTCTTCGGCGAGGGTATTAAGTACCAACTCTTGCGTGGATAGCTCTTCTGCTTTTTCTTTCTTTTTTAAGTTGAAATCGACAGATTTATCTTCATTTTCATGGATGGTGCCAATGATAAATCCCTCGTCAGTAATATCCTCAGTAGTTAAATTTTCATTCACTCTTTTCTCAGGAATCCAAGATTTGATCTTTGATGGTGTAATTTTGAAATAGGTAATAAAGAACAATAGCAGAGTAAAAATCAATAAAAGTAAATCTCCTGTTTTCCCGAGATAAATTTGGATGTAGTCGTTTACTTCATAGCCTATTTTTCCTCCTGATAAATCGCTAGAAGGAAACAAATAGGCAAGTGCACAAGAAAGCCAAATGACCCCTAAAACACCGTGAAACCAATACTTCCTTAATTTATGTACTGGAATATTTAAAATAATGTATAGGCCCGTAAAAAAAAGCAAAACAGGGAAAATGAAAATAGCGAGACCAAAACCATCATAAATAAAAAAATGACTGATAGAAGCTCCTGATTTTCCTAGCATATTTTCTACGGTGGTACTTTTATCCGTGAAGTTACCCAGTTGACTTTGATCCTGTTTCCAATGGTTAATAAAAGAATAGAAAGATAGAATTAAGAAAATAGCAAAAGAAAACACCAATACCCCAAAAGCTAGGTGCACTTCTTGTCTTTTAAAAAACGATAGAAAGTTCTTCTTATTTTTCTCCTGCCCAGCAGCTTTTACACTACTCTTTTTCCTTTTTGCCATAAGCCACAAAAGTACATAAATAATTTTGGTTCAAATTAAACAAAAATATAGGATGAAAAGAAATATTTAGAAGAAAGAGAGAATTTTTGGCATGTATATAATGGCGCCGATAATAATCGCTACAACAGCAGCGAAAACGGCGGCACCAGCGCTAATATCTTTTATAATTCCAATTTTAAGATGATAATCCGGGTGAATAAAATCTGCTAATTTTTCGATGGCAGTATTTAAAGATTCAGCTGTAATTACTAGGCCCATGGCTAAGAATTGTGCCATCCATTCAAAAGGAGAAAGATGAAAGAAAAATCCGATGACAGTCATGATGAGTGCAATGCTGACTTGAATTTGGATACTGCCTTCTGTTTTGAGAAGGTGAACCGCTCCATTTACTGCGTACTTTACACTTTTGATTCGATTGATCAAAAAACTCTCATCGGATGATTTTTTCATGGATGAAAAACTATTTTAAAGCTGCCAATGCTGCTTCGTAGTTTGGCTCTTGTGTAATTTCAGGAACTTGTTCTGTATAAGAAACTTTTCCTTTTTCATCAACTACAACAACCGCTCGGGAATGCAAGCCTTTTAGAGGTCCAGTTTTTATGGTAACTCCATACTTTTTACCAAATTTACCTGATTTAAAATCAGAAAGCGTTATCGCTTTTTCTATGCCTTCAGCTCCGCAAAACCTCGCTTGTGCGAAAGGTAGATCTCTAGAAACATTAATGATGACAGCATTTTCTATAGCTGCTGCTGCTTCATTAAATTTTCTCAAAGAAGTTGCACACACCCCGGTATCTAAACTTGGAGTAATATTTAATAAAATCTTAGAACCTTTAAAATCCTTTAAACTTGCTTTTGTAAGATCATTTTTGATCAACTTAAAATCAGGGGCTTTTTTGCCTACTTTGGGCAATTTGCCAATTGTCTTTGTCTCGTTCCCTTTAAGGGTTATTTTTGTCATGGTCAGAATTTTTTATGTTAATTGTCAAAGTTACAAAAAGAAAAACTCTCTTTTGCAAGAGAGTTTTGATAAGTTTGGAGAATCGGTTATTGATCTATCGATCCAACGACGCGCTTCATAAAACCATTGAGAGCTTCCTTTTTGCTCACACCATTTTTCATTTCTTTATGAACCTCTAATGCGCCATACATGTTTGATATCAGTTCGCCTAAGACATCTAACTCCTCATCTTTTAGTGAGGGTACTTCAGTAAGATCTTCTAGAACCTCAATGGTTTCAACCAAATAATCTTCATCGTTGTTTTCGATAAAATTTGACAGGTGTTTTATAATTGGTAATTTCATAGTTGATCTAATTCTTTAAAACATCATTCACTAAATCTTGAAGCACTTCAAATTTATTTGTTTGAACTTGATTTACCTTGTTTCCTTGATGAAAGGAAGCAAAAGTTGGTAAATTATCTACTGTAGCAAGTTTTCTCGATTCAGGAAATTTTTCTGCATCAACCAAATAAAATGGTATTTCTTCATTTTCTGAGGCTAATTTTTTAAACTTGGGTTTCATGATACGACAATTTCCACACCATGATGCAGAATACTGTACTATCACTTTTGGGTTGTTAGCTACAATTTCTGCTAAATTATCTTGTTCTAATTCTTTTATCATAATACGTGTAATTTAAAAATGTGGCTATTTCTAGCCACATTTTTTGTTATTTAGTTTTGGTGTAAACTCAAATAATTTGCAACACCGTCTCTTGTGGCTGACATGGCCTCTTTACCTTCTTCCCAATTGGCAGGGCAAACTTCTCCTTTTTCTTGAACATGCGTATAGGCATCAATTAAGCGGAGGTATTCGTTTACATTTCGTCCTAATGGCATATCATTGATACTTTCGTGGAAAATTTTACCTTCTTCATCGATTAAATATGTGGCGCGGTAAGTTACATAAGAACCAGTGATGATTAAGTTATCTGTATCATCATCATACCTTTCTTCACCGATATCTAAAATGTCTAATTGTGCCGCAAGGTTCCTGTTGGTGTCAGCCAACAAAGGATAAGTTACTCCTTCTATACCACCATTTTCTTTTGATGTGTTTAACCAAGCAAAATGAACCTCAGCAGTATCACAAGAAGCACCGATTAAAATGGTATTTCTTTTTTCAAATTCTTTCAATGCATCCTGAAAAGCAAGAATTTCTGTGGGGCACACGAAGGTAAAATCTTTTGGATACCAAAAAAGTAATACTTTTTTGCCTTTTTCTACTGCTTCTTCAAAAACGTTGATTTTGAATGTTTCTCCCATGTCGTTCATTGCATCGACAGCTAGGTTTGGAAATTTTGTTCCTACTAATGACATATAATAATTGTTTTAATGATTTATTTTTTAAAGGGCAAAAATAGATTTTAGAAATCCAGGGTTAGTGCATTTTAAATTTTTTCTTCTTATAGAACTATAAATATTCTTTATCAAATATTTTTCTAAAATAACTGTGTTCAATTTTCATAAATCCTTATTCCGGCGCTAGAAATCTAAATGTTCAAAAAGCAGTGTCTTATAGTTTTTTCTATTTCAGCAATATATCCCGGATGTATTTATGGAAATTAATTAGATCCACCTGTATTTTTTTTAAAATCAGGAGCATTTCACAAATTCGAGTAATCAAGTCTGCTTCTTAACAGTTTATATAATATTTAAATTTAAAAGGGGGAAGTAAAATTGTTTTATCATCATGTATTACCTATTAACATTTTGTAGTTCTGATGCGTAATAATCTGGATAATAACCTGATATTAAAATGGAAATAACTCGAGAATATTTGATTTTTGAGATCAAAAATTGTAAATTAATGCCTCAAATCATTTCTTGAAGCAAGATTTATGGACAGTCCTTTTGTCAATAGAGCGAAGCAAATAATTTTAGAACATATCGATAACGAATCCTTTGGGGTAAGTGAATTATCGCAGGAGTTGGGTTATAGTAAGTCGCAAGTATTGAGAAAGTTAAAAGCTGAAGTAGATTTAACCATATCAGAATTAATTAAAAATGTTCGCTTGCAGGAAGCTGCACGAATGCTTCGTGAAGAAGACCTTACGGCATCAGAAGTTTCTTACCGTGTAGGCTTTGGAAGTCCATCATATTTTAATAAGTGTTTTCACGAACATTTTAAAATAACTCCCGGGGATTACAAAGCCAGCCAAAAAAACGAATTAATCATTAACGGAAATGATTTAAATTCTTATCGTGGAGAATCCCACCATAAAAATTATGTGACAAAAACACTTTTAGGAACCCTAACTGTACTTTTGGTTATATTAGTTTTTCATTTTTTAAAAGATGCTTATCACAAGAGAGAATCAGGGAAGGAATATGCAATAGCAGTGCTTCCATTCTTAAATCTTTCAGAGGAGAATTCTCAATATCTTACTGACGGTATTACAGATGCGATAATTCTTGAGTTATCAAAAAATTCGTCTTTAAGGGTGATTTCCAGAGGATCATCTATGGCATTAAAAGGTACCAAAAAGTCTTATGCAGATATTGCGAAGGAACTAGATGTAAATCTATTATTGGAAGGTTCCATCTTATTTGTTCAGGATAGTCTGAGTGTAGTAGCCCAGTTGATTGAACCTTTGCCTAAGGAGAAACATCTTTGGGCAAATAAGTATCAATTAAAGATTGAAAATGTATTTCATTTTATCAATGAGGTCTCTTCCTCGGTTGCTAGAGAGATTCATCTGGCAATATTACCATTTGATCAAAAGAGTGATACTTATTTTTTGAATCCCGAGGCATATGATTTTTATTTAAGAGGGAAACATCTGTACGTCCAACAGACACCAGAAACGGTTAAAAATGCTATCGAATGTTTAAACAAATCAGTGCAGATCGATTCTAATTTTTCTCCTGCTTACGCAACTCTCGCCGAATCATATATATTGATGAATAAATTCAATAGTGATGAAAATGAAAAAGAAAGGAATATCAAATTAGGGCAGACGGCCATTGATAAATCACTTGAAAAGGGGCCTTATTTAGCGGAAGCCTTTATAACAAAAGGCCATATTTATGAAAAATTTAATTGGGACTGGGAAGGGATGCGCCATATGACAATGAAGGGTCTAGCACTCGACCCAAATCATTCATATGGTCATACCCAAATGTCAAAATATTATTTGTTCATGAATGATTTAAATAAAGCAATTGAAGAGGCAGTTCTGGCAGAAAAATTAGATCCACTTAATCCGCGGGTAAGCTGCATAGTTGCAGAGCAATATTTTTATAATAGACAATTCGACAAATCGCTAAAAAAATTTCAAGAAATTACTGAGTTACATCCTAATTACGCTTTTGGATGGGATGGTTTAGGTTATGTGCAATGGGTTACAGGAGATAAAGATGGAGCTCGACAATCGTTTGTAAATTTTCAAAAGTTGATGAAGAACCGAGATATGGAAGAAAAAATGCGATTAAACACACTTGATGAAGCTGCTGCATATTTTATAGAAAAAGCCAAAGGGAAGGCGCCCCTATATTGCTCAAATCCAAGTCAAATAGCTATGGTATATCAATTTATGGACGAGAAAGACAATGCTCTTGATTATCTTGAGGCTGCTTATGCAATGAGAGATGGCGATCTACCAAAGATGTTACTCAAGCCTCATTTCGAATCGCTTTATGACGATTCGAGATTTATAGATTTATTAGAAAAGACAGGCGTACATATTTCAAGACCCATAAGAGAATAATTTCACTAATCTTGATAAGTAATAAAATCAGTAGATACTTTAAGAATATAATTCATGCTTTATAATTGTCAATCTTGCTTTATGATTATTATATTTTGCAATAAAATTGCTATGCACCTCACTTAGTTTATGATGAATTTTAGAATTTAAAATTAAAATTCTTTATCATGAAAAAATTACTTCTTTTTACAGGAATGATATCCATTTTTTTACTAGTAAATGTATCGTGCAATAGAGATGAAATGGATGAATCTTTTGAGTTGAGTAAGTCTTTCGAGGCAAACAAACAAAATAACTCAAAATATACCGGTTTTAATGAATTCGGTTACAATTGGCAGGCCCATCACTTTAATGGAGTCGTAATGAATGCAATTTTTGGAGATTATATTGATGAAAATGGTAATCCTGCCATGGGTCTTGATCCATATAATGGTGACGATGAAGCTTATTTGGCAAAATATCCTTGGCTAGCTCTCGAGGAATATCAAATGCTTTGGAGTTTTAGAAATATTCATCTTGTTATGCACTGGAGCAAAACTCTGATATCAGATTTTGGGGTTTATCCGGATAATTGGTTCAACAGCGGTAGTTGGATAACTTTTCACTATAGTGGCATAAATAATCACAAGAATTGGTCACAATTTCAAAAACTAGTTGCTGCCAGATCTTCGGATGAGCTTATAAATGGTATTTGGTACGACAGAAATGGTAATGAGCTGGGATATGCGTCTGATTGGCCTGATTTGATCATAGTCCAAATAAATACGACAGGAGAACCTCCATTCCCATTTACGAGTGATTCGTATAAGAATTCAACTTCTCCGGGTCTGGGTAATCACAAGATGAAAAATTAAATGTATTTCGTATTCAACCGTTTAAATAAGTATCAAATTTGTTTAAATTATAATATTTGGATTTACAATTTAGGATATTGGTACAATAACTTTCCGTTTAGATAAACAAATCACAAGCAAACACAAATGTATTTGTATTGAATTTTTCTTCCTTCAAAAAAAAGAACCGGACAACATATGGTGTCCGGTTCTTTTATGAGCAAAATATTTTATATTTTACAAATGAATCACTTCGTCATAAGCTGCCGCTACTGCTTCCATTACAGCTTCACTCATTGTTGGGTGAGGGTGAATGGCTTTTAATACTTCATGTCCAGTTGTTTCTAATTTTCTGGCTACTACCGCCTCAGCGATCATATCAGTTACACCAGCACCAATCATATGGCAACCTAGCCATTCTCCATATTTAGCATCAAAAATCACTTTAACAAAACCGTCCTTTGTTCCCGCAGCTGACGCTTTACCCGATGCCGAAAACGGAAATTTACCAACTTTGATATCGTAACCTTTTTCTTTCGCCTGAGCTTCTGTTAATCCTACGCTAGCAATTTCCGGGGTAGCATATGTACATCCGGGGATATTTCCATAATCTACTGGTTCGGGATTCAGACCCGCAATTTTTTCTACGCAGGTAATTCCTTCTGCAGATGCAACGTGCGCTAGAGCCGGACCCGGAACTACATCACCAATGGCATAATATCCAGGTAAATTGGTTTGGTAATAATCATTGACAAGTATTTTGTCTTTATCTACAACTATCCCGATATCCTCTAATCCGATACCTTCAATATTTGATTTAATTCCTACAGCAGAAAGCAATATGTCAGCCTCGATGACTTCTTCACCATTTTTGGTTTTTACCGTGGCTTTTACTCCTTTACCTGAGGTGTCAACTTTAGTCACGCTCGAATTGGTCATAACTTTAATCCCTGATTTTTTGAAGGATTTTTCAAATTGTTTTGAGACCTCCTCATCTTCTAAGGGTACTAAATTGGGTAAGAATTCAACAATAACGACCTCTGTACCCATTGAATTGTAGAAATAAGCGAATTCAACTCCAATGGCGCCTGAACCCACAATGATCATTTTTTTAGGTTGTTTTGGAAGGGTCATCGCTTGGCGATAGCCTATTACCTTTTCTCCATCTATTGGTAAAAAAGGTAATTCTCTAGATCTTGCTCCTGTAGCAATAACAATATGATCTGCACTGTACTCTGTTTCTTTGTTTTGATCGTCTGTAACGACAACTTTTTTGCCGCCTTTTAACTTTCCGAAACCGTAGATGACATCAATTTTATTTTTTTTCATTAAAAATTGCACTCCTTTGCTCATTCCATCCGCCACATTTCTACTGCGCTTTACGACGGCATCAAAGTCCTTATCAATTTCTTTAGCTTTTAGACCATATTCATCAACATGTTTAAGGTATTCATAGACTTGTGCACTTTTTAGCAGTGCTTTCGTTGGTATACATCCCCAATTTAAACAAATACCTCCTAAGTTTTCTCTTTCAATAACAGCTACTTTAAAGCCTAACTGAGAAGCTCTGATGGCCGTAACATATCCACCTGGTCCACTACCTAAAACAATGATGTCATATTTCATGCTTGTGTATTTATTTGATTTGAAATTATTTTTTTGATTTTGCCCTGCAAATTTAATTAAATTTTATGGCTTTCACAGGACTAATTTTGGTGACTATATAAGACGGTATGAGCAGCATCGTCAAACACAATAAGAGAGTGCCTAAATTCAGCAAGAATATTTGTGTTAAATCAATATGGACCGGTGCTTCAGTTACATAATAATTCTCTGCATTCAACTTGATAATTCCGAATGTTTTTTGGGCGTAAATAAGCGCAAGTCCAATTAAATTTCCCCAAAATAATCCCACTCCGATAAGATAAGCCGCGTTGTAAAGAAAAATTTTCCGAATGCTCCAATTAGATTCTCCAAGCGCTTTTAACACGCCTATCATTGGCGATCTTTCTAAAATTAATACGAGAAGTGCCGTAATCATATTGATACCTGCAACCAAAATCATAATAAAAATAATTACAACAATATTGGTATCGAAAAGATCTAACCATTCAAAAATGGCTGGAAATTTTTCAGCAACCGTTGTGGCATTTAAGTTGGGATCTATATTTTGATAAATTTCATTGCCCGTATTATATAAATCATCAAAATCGTATAACAATATTTCAAACCCCCCTACTTCGTCCTCTTTCCATTTATTAATTCTCTGGATATGCTTTATATCTCCAACAATAAATCCTTCATCAATTTCCTGAAATCCGCTATTGAATATGCCTGAAACAAAAAATTTTCTTGTATTTGGAGCTTTATTTGGATCATCTTTTACAAAAAACATGTAAAAATGATCACCCACCTTCAACTTTAATTTATTTGCTGTTGTTGATGATATCAACACATCATTTGATAATTTTTCTGAAAGAACGGGAATATCACCTTCGACTAAGTAATCCTTAAAAAATGTCCAGTCATGGTCACTATCTACTCCTTTTAAAATCACCCCTTCAAAATTCTCTTCGGTTCTAATAATACCGGCACTTGTTGCAAAGGGTTGAACTTTTTTTACATTGGGAACTTTTTCAAAATTTGGATAAAAATCCTGGTTTTTTTTAACTGGATTTAAGGTGATGTTTGAGTTGTTGGCGTCGTAAAAAGTTACTTGCACGTCTCCATTAAAACCTGAAATTTTTTCTTTGATTTTTTTTTGCAAACCAATTCCAGTAGCAATAGATAATATCATTACAACAATACCTATAGCAATTGCTACAATCGCGATTTTTATAATAGGAGAGGATACACTACTTTTGTGCCCTTTTGAGGCAATAATTCTCTTGGCAATAAATAATTCGTAGTTCAATTTAAAGCGTTCACAAAATGAAATTCAAAAGTACATATTTAATTTTAGTGAAAACCTTCAGTTTTTTTCTTTTTGGTCTAATCATTCTAAGTTGTAAAAGTCCGGCAAAATCAGATGACATAGCCCTGGATGGCATAAGCAAAGATAAAATTGAATTAAAGGAGATTGTGGTAGGGGCGAATAGAACAGAAAGATATTTACCCTTATTAAAAGGTAAAAAAGTGGGGGTAGTAGCAAATCAAACTTCCGTTGTTTTTAGACCTGACGGAACCTATTCTCATGTAGTAGATACCTTACTTTCCAGCGGAATTGAAGTAGTAAAAGTTTTTGCACCTGAACACGGTTTTAGAGGGGAAGCCGATGCGGGAGAACATGTTGCAAATGATGTTGATTTAAAAACCGGTTTACCTATTTTTTCTTTGTTTGGGAAAAACAAAAAACCTTCGCAATCTTCCTTAGAAGGAATTGATATAGTTTTATTTGATATTCAAGATGTCGGTGTTCGGTTTTACACCTATATATCTACTTTGACTTATGTAATGGAGGCTTGCGCAGAAAAGGGAATTGCTGTAGTTGTTTTGGATAGGCCAAATCCAAATGCGCATTATATAGATGGTCCAACATTAGAGTTAGAGCATAGATCGTTTGTTGGTATGCATCCCATTCCGCTAGTCTATGGAATGACCATGGCTGAATATGCTAAAATGGTAAATGGAGAAAAGTGGTTGGATAATGAAATTCAATGCAAACTGGATGTTGTAGAAATGCTTAATTATACCTATCAAAATAATTATTCTTTGCCTTTGAGACCCTCACCAAATTTACCTAATGATCAGTCGATTAATTTATATCCAAGTTTGGGCTTTTTTGAAGGAACTATCATTAACGCAGGTCGCGGAACAGATTTTCAATTTCAGCGCTATGGCGCTCCATTTTTTCCGAAATCAGAGTTTTCATATAGGCCAAAACCTAATTTCGGATCTAAGCATCCTAAGTTTGAAAATGAATCATGTTATGGTGTAGATTTAAGTAAGGTGGAAAAATTAAATTTTGTCAACATTTCTTATCTTATTGATGCATATCAAAAAACGCCTAAAAAAGACGAGTTTTTTGGCGACTCATTTACCATTCATGCAGGCACAGAAAAATTGAGAGAACAAATAGAAGCTGGATTGAGTGCTGAAGAGATCAGAAAATCATGGCAAAAGGACATAGAAAAATTTAAGTTAATTAGAAATAAGTATTTAATTTATAAATAGTTGAGTAATTTATTTTGCCTTCCAACCAATTGAGATTTCAAAATGAATGAAGATAAGGATGTGAAATTTATATAATATTTACCTCCATCTCCAAATCAATCTCAAAATTTTCTTTAACTTGTGTTTGAATTAATTTCGCAAGGTCAAGCACTTCAATACCAGTTGCTTTTCCATAATTTATAAGAACTAGAGCTTGTTTTTCATGTACACCCGTGTTACCAAATCTTTTACCTTTAAAACCACATTGTTCAATTAACCAACCGGCAGGAATTTTAACTTCATTTTCGGAGAGAATATAGTGTGGTATAACTTCATATTTTGATTGAAGCTTTTGCAAATGAGCAATAGAAACCACAGGATTTTTAAAAAAGCTACCGCTGTTACCAATGTCTTTTGGATCGGGAAGTTTTGATTGTCGAATAGAAATAACGGCCTCGGAAACATCTTTAATACTCGGGTTTGCTATACCTTTTCTAGACAACTCATCTTTAATGGCTCCGTAATCTGTTTTTATGTGGTGATTTTGTTTTGTGAGTTTAAAAGTAACATTAAGAATGATATATTGATTCTTGCCTTCATTCTTAAAAAACGACTCTCTATACCCAAAATTACAGTCGGTTTTAGAAAATGATTCAATTTGATTTGTTGGAATGTGCAGCGCCTGCAGAGAATGAAATACATCTTTTAATTCAACCCCATAGGCTCCAATATTTTGCATGGGCGCTGTACCTACATTTCCTGGAATCAAAGATAAATTTTCAACTCCGCCGAAACCATTTTCGATGCACCACAAAACAAATTCATGCCAGTTTTCACCGGCTTCCACCTGTATGTAGGCAAAATCATTATCGGAGTTTTTTAGTACTTTTTTACCTTTAGTTTCAATTTTTAATATCGGCTTTTCTATGTTTTTTGTTAACAGGATATTGCTTCCGCCACCGAGAATGAAAAAATCTTTTTCTTTGTTTATAAAACTTTGAATTTCAGTAATTTCTTCTAATTCGATAAATTGGTGGGCAATAACATCGATGCCAAAAGTGTTGTAAAGTTTAAGAGATATGTTTTCTTTTTTAATCAAGCTTGGTACTTTTTTAAGGCGAGACCAATGAGTTCAACAGCGCGTACAAGACTTTCTCTATTCAAAACATAAGCAATTCGAATTTGATTTTTTCCTGAACCCGGAGTCGAATAGAATCCGCTTGCCGGAGCTACCATTACCGTTTCTCCCTTGTCTTCAAATTTTTCTAACATCCATTGGGCAAAGTGATCTGCATCCTTTACTGGTAATTCTACGATACAATAAAACGCACCTTTAGGAACTGAAACTTTAACATTAGGAATTTTCTTCAATTCTTGGATCAGTGTATTTCTTCTTTTTAAATATTCTTCATTGACTTCGATGAAATAAGTATCGGTGGTTTCTAATGCGGCTTCACTTGCTATCAGGGCATAAGTTGGAGGACTTAATCTGGCCTGAGCAAATTTAAGCGTAGTTTGAATAAGGTCTTTATTCTTAGAAACAATACAACCAATTCGCGCACCACACATGCTATATCTTTTCGAGACAGAATCAATAATTACAGCATTATTCTCCAGGCCTTCAACCGTCATAATAGAATTGTGTTTCACTCCATCATAAACAAATTCCCTGTAAACTTCATCAGAAATTAAGAAAATATCGTGTTTTAATACCAAAGTTTTTAGCTGGTTTATTTCTTCCTCACTGTATAAGTAGCCGGTGGGATTTCCCGGATTACAAATCAAAATAGCTTTTGTTTTTGGTGTAATTAGCTTTTCAAAATCTTCTATTGGAGGTAATGCAAAATCATCATTGATTGAAGAAATAATTGGAATTACTTTTATCCCATTCGCGGTAGAAAAACCGTTGTAATTGGCGTAAAAGGGTTCAGGTATAATCACTTCATCACCAGCGTCGCAGATGCTTCCCAATGTAAATAGTAGCGCTTCCGATCCACCTGTTGTTACTATAATATCTTGAGCAGAAACAGAAATATTATGTTTTTTGTAATAACTGGTCAATTTTTCTCTATAGGTCTCAGAACCTTCGCTTCTGGCATATTCGAGCACTTTAATGTCAGCGTTTTTTACTGCATTAAGTGCAACTTCAGGGGTTTTAATATCAGGTTGTCCTATGTTGAGGTGATAAACTTTTGTTCCGTTTTTTTTAGCTTGTTCCGCATAAGGAACCAATTTTCTAATCGGTGATTCGGGCATGTTTTTACCCTTACTCGAAATTTTAGGCATAACAAATATTTTGAAGCACAAATTTGCGAAATATTATCAATTCTTTTAGACATAATTTAAATTATTATATGACCATTTTAGAATCCATAAATTTTACCGTATCTTTACGTTATTAACCAAATTCAAATTTATGTCTAACGAATCTAATTTTATAGCAGGCTTGGTAATTGGAGCCGTAGCTGGTGCTGTAGCCGGTTTATTGGCTGCTCCATATTCAGGTAAAGAAACCCGCGAAATAATTGCCAGTAAAGCTGGTGATGTAGGTAGTGATCTCGAAAAACAATACAAGAAAATTTCCAAGAAAATAAGTAGTCTTGAGAAAGATTCTGTTGATGACTTTAAAGAGAAATTCTATGACGTTAAAGGAGCTTTAAAAGAGAAATATGCTCACGTAGCTTCAAGCGTAAAAGATCTGGAAAAAGAGTTGTCAAAGAAAATAGAAGATCTTCAAAAACAAGCTAAGGAACTCGAAAAAGAAGCGTCTAAAGCTGTCTAAACTACTTTATTGTTATGTACGATCTTTTGATGAAATATGTCGACAATAGATTGCAATTATTAAAATTGGAGCTTACCGGAGCCTCAGCCAATGTGGCTGCGAGTTTGGTTAGCTCCATTGTATTGCTAGTGATAGGGATGATTATTGTGGTGATGCTGAGTTTTGCACTTGGCTTTTACCTTGGGGATTTGGTAAATAGCAATGCTGGAGGTTTTGCAATTGTTGGAGGGATTTATGCCCTTTTTTTGATAATTTATATGATGGTCAGTAAAGATACAATTGACAGAAAAATTAAAGATGCCGTTGTAAAGGCTATATATGATAGTGTAGATGAATCTGAGGGTTCAACTGATTACGAAGAGTTATAAACACTTTAATCTTCAAAGATTTTTATTTTGGGAAATTCTATTAAAATCAATTCTTTTGAAGAATTGAGGAATGAAAAACAAAGGTTAAAAAACGAAATTCGTGCGCAGGAGCAAAGCTTTCGTAATAATCCGATTATGAAAATATCAAACAGTTTGATTGGTGGATTTAAATCGAAAAGTGATAATCCTTTTAAACACCCTTTATCTTTTAATAAAGACGTTAATTTAAAGTTTGGCGCCGAAGGAATTTTAAGCACGCTTTTATTAGCGAGTAAATCAACCCGTAAATACTTTATTGCCTATACTGTTGCTAAAGAAATGATTCCTTTTACGATAATGAAAATTCAAGATTTTCTCAAAAAATAGATAATCATCTTTCTTAATTTTAAGCTAAATATTTCTTAAATCATTGACTTTTATAAGTTTAATTTATAACTTAGAGAGATTGATTAAGATAATATTGTGTCAAAAAGACTGTTTTTCGGATTATTCTTCTTCTTGTTGTTTATACTAAATATGCAGGCCCAAGACAGATTTTTGTTGTCTGAATATAAACAAAAGCAATCTCTTTCTTTTAAATTGATCAATAACATTGTGGTAATCCCACTCGAGATAAATGGTAAGGAACTTTCTTTTATTCTAGATACGGGTGTAGATAAAACCATACTTTTTAATCTTCAGCTCAATGATTCAATTGAGCTACACAATATAGAACAAATCAAACTTTATGGACTTGGAGAAGGGGAAGCACTTGATGCCCTGCGCTCTACAAAAAATAGGGTAACCATAGGCAATATCAAAAATATTGACCATATGGTTTATGTGGTGCTGGATGAAACCTTTGATCTTTCTGCTAAAATGGGAGAAAACATTAATGGAATAATTGGAGGCGAATTGTTTGAAGATTTTATTGTAGATATCAATTACAGGACAAAAAAAATCACTTTTTATGATCCAATTTCTTATAAATCGAACAATTTATGTTCGAAGTGTGAAATTATCCCGTTAGAATTTATAAAGAATAAACCCTATGTCAATTTAAAAATAAAGGATCATAAGGAGACCGTTAAACAAGTGAAGTTATTAATAGATTCAGGAGGAAGTGATGCTTTGTGGTTATTTGCCAATGATGAAAAAGACATCAGTGTTCCTGATAATTATTTTAAAGATTTTTTAGGTAAAGGGCTCAGTGGAAATATTTATGGTAAACGAAGTAGAATTAAAGAATTAATCATCGGCGATTATATTATAGAAAACCCGTCAACATCTTTTCCAGATTCATCCTCTGTTTTTACAGCTATGCAAAATGAGCAAAGAAATGGTACTTTAGGGGCAGAAGTATTACGTAGGTTTAGAGTGATTTTTGATTATTCAAACCAACAGTTATCCATTAGACCAAATAAAGGTTTTTCAGATCCATTTTTGTATAACAAAAGTGGCATGGAGCTGGTTCATGGGGGAGATGTATTGGTAAAAGAGAGTAAGGCACAGTTTATTGGTCCTGAAAACATAAAAAACCAAAGTTCATTCTCAGAAATAAGTTATGCTTTTGGTTTGAGCTTTAAGCCCTCTTACCAAATTTCATATTTAAGGCCTGAATCTCCGGCTTTGGAAGCAGGATTACAAGTTGGTGATATTATCCTGGAAATAAACGGAAAACCTGCGTACGACCAAAAGTTGCATGAAATTATCTTAACACTTTCAAAACAAGAAGGTCAGAAAATTAATGTATTGGTCGACCGTGGCGGCAGACAAATAAAATACAAATTCAAATTAAAAGGAATGCTATAAAAAAAAAGCTCCTTATGGAGCTTTTTTTTAACCGTTTACTTCTTCAGCAAGAACACGTCCTTTAATATTCAAGACTTTCGTACTTTCAAAGGCATTAGAAGTGATTGTAACTGATTTTGAGAAAGGACCTACTCTATTTGTATCGTACTTCACTTTAATCTCACCAGTTTCACCGGGCATAATTGGTTTTTCTGGTTTTGTTGGAACAGTACAACCGCAACTCCCTTTTACACTTGAAATAATTAGAGGTGATTTTCCTGTATTTTTAAAAACAAAAACTCTGTCTCCATCACTATTTTTGGCAATATCGCCATAGTCTATGACTTCATTTTCAAATTCAAAAATTGGTCCGGTAAAATCTTTTTTAATTTCTTCTTTCGTTTGGGCATTTAAGTTAAGTCCCAAAAATCCAATAAATAATGCAAAAACTAATTTTTTCATTTACTTAAATTTTAAGGTTCAAAGGTAATATTTTAAACAAAATACTAACTAAAATAAAGCTAAAATATTGCTTAAAGTTGTAATTTTGCAAACGTTTTCAAAATATAAAATATGTCTGTTTCGAGCAAATATGATCCCAAAATTGTGGAAGAAAAATGGTATCAATACTGGATGGAAAATGAGTATTTTTTCTCTGTTCCGGATGAAAGAAAGGCATATACCATTGTTATTCCTCCGCCAAATGTTACCGGAGTTTTGCATATGGGTCATATGTTGAACAACACGATTCAAGATGTTTTGATTAGAAGAGCGAGAATGCTCGGTTTTAATGCTTGTTGGGTGCCCGGTACAGACCACGCTTCCATCGCAACCGAAGCAAAGGTCGTCGCAAAATTAAATGAAGAAGGGATAAAGAAATCGGACTTAACCAGGGATGAATTTCTAGAACATGCATGGGATTGGACGCATAAGCACGGGGGGATTATTCTGGAACAGCTTAAGAAATTAGGTGCTTCTTGCGATTGGCATCGGACAAAATTTACCATGGATCCGGATCTGTCAGAATCTGTGATTGATGTTTTTATAGATCTATATAATAAAGATTTGATTTACAGAGGTTACCGTATGGTAAATTGGGATCCGCAGGCGAAAACTACGCTGTCTGATGAAGAAGTTATTTATACAGAGAAACAAGGGAAACTTTACTATGTAAAATATAAGATTGAAGACAGTGAAGAATTTGTAACGATTGCGACGACCAGGCCTGAAACAATTTTGGGAGATACAGCTTTGTGTATAAATCCAAATGACTCAAGATTTTTACATTTAAAAGGAAGACAGGTTATCGTTCCAATTTCGAATAGGGTAGTACCTATTATTTTTGATGATTACGTGGATATGGAATTCGGTACTGGTTGCTTAAAAATTACACCGGCACATGATCCAAATGACAAGATTATTGGTGAAAAGCATCAATTAGAAGTAATTGATATTTTTAATGATGATGCAACACTAAATGAATTTGGTTTACATTTCAAAGGCAAGGACAGATTTGTGGTACGTGAAGAAATTGTGAAGGAATTAGAAAGTTTAGGCCATATTGAAAAGATCCAAGACTATACAAATAAAGTAGGTACATCTGAAAGAACAGGAGCTGTTATCGAACCCAAAGTTTCGATCCAATGGTTCTTAAAAATGAAAGAACTGGCTGAACCGGCTCTAAAAGCTGTCATGGAAGACGATGTGCTTCTGGTTCCACAAAAATTTAAGAATACATACCGTCATTGGATGGAAAATGTTCGAGATTGGAATATTTCGAGACAGCTTTGGTGGGGTCATCGAATTCCAGCTTTTTATTACGGAGACGGACAAGAGGATTTTGTTGTGGCAAAAACAGCAGATGAGGCGATTAAAAAAGTCGAAGAAAGGACTGGAAAAAAATATGAAATCAATGATCTTAGGCAGGAAGAAGATGCTCTAGATACGTGGTTTTCGTCTTGGTTGTGGCCTATATCTGTTTTTGATGGAATTAGAAATCCTGATAATAAAGAGATCAATTATTATTATCCAACACAAGATTTAGTAACAGCTCCAGAGATTTTGTTTTTTTGGGTAGCGAGAATGATCATCGCGGGATATGAATACAGAAATGAAAAGCCCTTTTCAAAAGTTTATTTAACGGGAATTGTTCGGGACAAACTAGGTAGAAAAATGTCTAAGTCCTTAGGAAATTCACCAGACCCAATTCAACTGATGGGAAAATATGGCGCAGATGGGGTGAGGGTTGGAATGCTATTAACGTCACCAGCCGGAAATGATTTACCTTTTGACGAAGAATTATGCGAACAGGGAAGAAATTTTGCAAATAAAATTTGGAATGCTTTTAGGTTGGTGCAAGGATGGGAGGTGAGCAATGAATTGCCACAACCAAAATATGCGGAGAAAGCAAATAAATGGTTCCAGGTAAAGTTAGCTGTAACTTTAGCAAGTTTAGAAAAAAGTTATCAGGATTATCGTATCTCGGAGGCATTAATGACCACTTATAAATTTATCTGGGATGATTTTAGCGCATGGTATTTGGAAATCGTGAAGCCCGATTATCAAAAACCCATAGATGCCACTACCTTGAATCAAACACTTCGTAATTTCGAAAGTATCTTAAAAATCCTTCATCCATTTATGCCATTTATCACTGAAGAAATATGGCAAACCATTGAGGAAAGAACGAAAGAAAATGCGTTAATAGTTAGTTCTTGGCCTCAAGTAGAAGAGCAAGAAAATACCTTGGTAGAAGATTTTGAATTTATGCAGAATGTTGTTTCTGGTATTAGGTCTGTAAGAAAAGACAAGAGTATCGCTCAGAAAGAAAGCTTAGAGGTGAGTATAGTAAATTCTGAATCTCAAACCAACTATTTTGATGAGGTCTTAGTGAGATTGGCAAATCTTTCCAGATTGGAATATATTCAAGATAAATTGGAAGGAGCCATTTCTTTTCGAGTTAAAAGTAATGAATACTTCATTCCGCTTTCGGCTCATTTAGATGTTGATGTTGAAATTGAAAAATTGAATAAAGAACTGGATTACACACGTGGATTTTTATTATCTGTTCAAAAGAAATTAAAAAACGAACGATTCATGGCAGGAGCACCTGAACAGGTAGTAAAGAATGAAAGGAATAAAGAAGCTGATGCGCTAGCCAAGATAAAGGTGTTAGAGGAAAGTATAGAAAACTTAAAAAGTTAATTTAGAAAGCACATAGCAAAAAAAAAGCGAGTGTAAATCACTCGCTTTTTTTATATATAAAACTTTAATTTAAGGTTGTAATTTGGTAGAAACTTTCACCAAAACATCAACTGTATTCCATGTTTTGCTCACACCATCAGCGCCTTTATGCAATTCGTAACAAGCTTCATTTAAAGCAGTTAAAGCCATTTGAGCCTGCCAATTATCCAAGTCTAAATTAGCGTTAATTTCTACATCATTCCCATTTGTGGTGAAAGTAACCGGAACTGTTTTTTCGACACCATTCATCGTAATGGTTGCTTCGCCTGTTCCATCTTCCTTTAATGAGGTTTTACCCGTAATATTAGAAGTTCCCATCAAATTTCCAAAGAAGAACTTTTTTAGTTTACCATCTCTTATGGTATCCTTCGTAAAGATACTTTCAATAGGGATACTAAATTCCACATTTCCCGCAACTGCCTGAGGGTTTTTACCGCTTGGGATATTGATCAATTCAATTTTGGTAAAGGTTCCTTTTACAGGTACTTTTTCTGTTGTCTTATAGGCTGTCCATTCCAAGTTAATGCTATCAGAAGATAGGATATAGCTGCTTATTTTTTCTTCAATTACTTCTTCTTTATTCGCTTTTTTACATGAAAAAGAAGTGAAAAGTACGCCTACTAGTAGTATGTAAATAATTTTTTTTCTCATTTTGATTTATAGTTTTATATGATTGTATTTTTCGACAAGCTGAATGTACTTCTCTTTTGCCTCATCAGGACTCAAGTGATTCACTTGAAACCAGGCATTTAATTTGAATGCATTTCTAACTTCGTCTTCTCCTGATGGAGAATAAAAAGGAGTGTCAACGGTGGCTTGTTTATAATAAGCGTAAAATTGGAGCATCACATCCGGAGGTAATTTTTCCGTCATGCCAGAAGCAATTTCAAAAGCTTTTTTAAATTTTTGATCTAAATCTTTCATTCAACCGAAGCAATAACTGTTTTACCTCCTTTTGCTTTTTGATTTAAGGTTACGTGAACTTTCATATCCAAGGGAATAAAAACGTCTATTCGCGATCCAAATTTTATAAAACCAGCATCTTGGCCTTGGATAACCTCTTGTTTTACTTTTGCATAATTTACAATTCTTCTCGCTACTGCTCCCGCAATTTGTCTGTAAAGAATTGGTCCAACAGTTTTATTCTCAACCACAATGGTAGTTCGCTCGTTTTCTTCAGATGATTTTGGATGCCAAGCAACCAGATACTTTCCTGCGTGATATTTGCTAAAAAGTACTTCTCCGCTAATTGGGTAACGTGTTACATGAACATTTAATGGCGACATAAAAATTGAAATCTGCCTTCTTTTGTCTTTAAAAAACTCATTTTCAGTAACTTCTTCAATCACCACAACTTTGCCGTCTACGGGTGCTATAATTTCTTTGTCATTCAAAACAGTTACTCGTTTCGGATTTCTAAAAAAATTAAGGATTAACAAATAAAGTACCAAAAAGCCAATCATTAATATTTTTTGCAACCACCAAATCGTGATAAAATGGTCGACAATTAACATCATCGATACCAGAATCAACGATGCAATTAATATGATCTTATAACCTTCTTTGTGAAACATTTATGCAGTTAAATATAAATAAACAAATATAAATGGTGTTGCAAAGATAATACTATCCAATCGATCTAAAAAACCACCATGGCCAGGGATTAGGTTACTACTATCTTTTACGCCGGCTTGTCTTTTAAACATAGACTCAATCAAATCGCCTAAAACGCCAAATACACTCACTATAATAGCAATAGCTAGCCATTGATAAGAAAGGAGTGAATCGCAATAAAGGCTAATAAAATACCCCGTTATGTAGGTGAAAATAAATCCCCCAATAAATCCTTCAACTGTTTTATTTGGAGAAACTCGTTCAATTAATTTATGCTTTCCAAAGTTTTTTCCAATTAAATAGGCAAACACATCATTACTCCAAATAAGTGCAAAAATACCTAAAACCACATATGGATCATAAGTGCTGGTAGAATTAATGAATGGAATTTTTACAAATAAGGAAAACGGAATAATAATATAAATGAGAACCAGGAAAATTTTTCCTAAATATTGTATCGCTATTTTACGTGATGAAATTAAGGCAGAAATAAAAGTAAAAAATAAAGCAAAACCAAAAAGTGCTACAAGTATTTTATGGATTAGATCTTGGTTGTTTAATACTTTTTCTTCATTTGTTATAATTGCCGCTGAAAAAAATGTTATCGCCAACACAACTGGATAACCACTTTGAAGATCTATCAATTTTGAAAACTCATAGATACATAACAGCATGAAAATCAAAAATAATGGGTACAAAAAAAGATGTCCGCCTAAAGTACCTCCAATAACTAATAGGGCATATAGTAAACCGAAAATAATGCGTAGGGTAAAGTTGTTCATGGCTCTATAGGTCTTCTAACAACAGTAAATAGAGTGTTTTAGAATTGGTATTGCCATAGGTTAAAAAATCAACTTCAGATTTATTGGGGAGATAATCTTTAACTGAGCTTACAATGGTAGGTTTGTTTTTTGTGGCTCTCAAACGCACCCCCATTACACCGTCGCTAATGGTTTTTACCAGTTGACTGGTTTTACCCAAGACGATAAAATTAGTAGGTAAATCTTTAAGTTTATTGTCTCCTAATTGCTCTGTGGAAAACATAATTGATCCGTCTTCTGCCACGAGAGCTTCGCATGATGCAAAAAAGGGCAGGTTCAACAGAATTTTTGATGTTTTCGCACTTTTTATTTCTGATAGAATTTTATTGAGCGATTCATCCAGACAAACAACATTATTCCAATTATTCTCGGCTAATATTTTTATCAAATGTTCAGTAACCTCTTGCTTATTATTGCAGTAGAGGAACTTTCCTCCCTTTTGAATAAACTTTTTTACAAATAATTCATCCGTAGATAGATTGATATTAGAAAGTTCTTCTTTTTGAGAATCGGCTGGTGCTTTTTTTTGTTGGAAAAACTTTTTAAATAGGCTCATTGAAAATGGTAAAAATCAAATTTACAAAAACAAATGATTAATTTATGTTTTCTGTTGAAATTTCACTTTCACTTTCGCTTTTTTCATCAGCTTTTATACTTTTTTCAATCGGATGATTACTTACGAGATGTTCTTCTTCTATAGCAAAAGGTCTTCCTCCAAAAATTCGTTTTAAATCATCCTCAAAAATTACCTCTTTTTCCATGAGTAATTCAGCCAAAACAGTTAATTCAGATTTATGTTCTTCTAGTATTTTGATAGCTCTTTGGTATTGTTCTTCCACAATACGAGAGATCTCTTCATCAATTACCTGAGCCGTTTTTTCACTGTAGGGATTGTTAAAGCTATAATCACTTTGACCGCTAGAGTCGTAATAGGTTATATTTCCGATTTTATCATTTAAACCGTAAACCGTAACAATAGCTTTTGCTTGTCTGGTAACTTTTTCAAGGTCGTTCAAAGCCCCTGTCGAAATCTTGTCAAACATAATTTTCTCGGCAGCTCTACCACCTAGGGTAGCGCACATTTCGTCTAACATTTGATCTGTTTGAACGATTTGTCTTTCCTCAGGTAAATACCAAGCTGCGCCTAATGATTTTCCACGAGGTACAATAGTTACTTTTACCAAAGGAGCAGCATGTTCTAACATCCAACTTACAGTGGCATGACCGGCCTCATGATAGGCTATAGTTCGCTTCTCTTTGTTTGTGATAATTTTATTCTTTTTCTCCAATCCTCCAACGATACGATCTACAGCATCGAGAAAATCTTGGTGATGCACTGTTGTGTGATCTTTTCTCGCAGCAACCAAAGCGGCTTCGTTACACACATTTGCAATATCTGCACCCGAGAACCCTGGGGTCTGTTTTGACAAAAATTCTAAATCGACATCTTTATCAAGTTTCAAGGGTTTCACATGAACTTCGAATATTTCGAATCGCTCATTCTTATCCGGTAAGTCTACATAAATCTGACGGTCGAACCTTCCCGCTCTCATTAAGGCTTTGTCTAGAATATCAGCTCTGTTGGTAGCGGCTAAAACAATTACGTTTGTATCAGTGCCAAAACCATCCATTTCAGTCAAAAGTTGATTTAGCGTGTTTTCCCTTTCATCGTTTCCTCCGGTAATATTGTTTTTCCCTCTTGCTCTACCGATCGCGTCAATTTCATCAATAAATATGATTGAAGGAGACTTTGTCTGTGCTTGTTTGAACAAATCTCTTACTCGAGATGCTCCTACACCTACAAACATTTCAACAAAATCAGATCCGGATAAAGAGAAAAAGGGTACATCAGCCTCACCTGCAACGGCTTTGGCTAACAATGTTTTACCTGTTCCCGGAGGACCCACCAATAAAGCGCCTTTTGGGATTTTACCTCCTAACTTGGTGAATTTGTCAGGATTTTTTAAGAATTCCACAATTTCTTGTATCTCTTCTTTTGCTCCTTCTAATCCTGCTACATCTTTGAAAGTAGTTCTAACTTTGGTATTTTGATCAAAAACTTTTGCCCTAGATTTACCAATGTTAAAAATCTGACCTCCTGGTCCGCCACCGCCTCCGGCACCAGACATTCTTTTCATGAAAAATATCCATAAAGCAATGATAAAAATAAAAGGTAACCAAACTAAGAAAGTATCGAAAAAGCTGGTTTGAGTAATATTATCTTTATCAAAATCGAGATTGTTTTCTTGCTTTGCTTCGTTCAATTTGTTTTCAAAATTTTGAAGATCTCCAAAATCATAAGTATAAGTTGGACTTGCTGCATTGAAAATAGAAGGGTTTGAATTTTTTGAGTGTTTTTCTTTGTCTAAAGCTTCACTTTTTAAATACAACTGCGCATAATCACCGTTAACAATGACAATTTTACTTAGGTCATTTTCATTGAGAATATCATTAAACTCATTTTCTGTCAGTTTAGAATTTACCATATCGGCACTATTCAAAAACTGATAACCCAATATTAGGGCGAAAATAACACCGTAAATCCAATAAAA
This sequence comes from Namhaeicola litoreus, assembly GCF_042679565.1. Classification (NCBI taxonomy): domain Bacteria; kingdom Pseudomonadati; phylum Bacteroidota; class Flavobacteriia; order Flavobacteriales; family Flavobacteriaceae; genus Namhaeicola; species Namhaeicola litoreus. The sequence continues at coordinate 227,620 of NZ_JBHTMY010000004.1, forward strand.
ATTGAATTTAAAATTGAACTGTTTTAATGGGTTGTTATTATCTTTTTTTTCTGGTTTTTTATCTTCTTTACTCATTTAGTCATCCTTATTTCACTTCCGTGAAGTTTGTAATTTTTGCATCTCCCCACAACTCTTCTAAGTTGTAATATTCTCTTGTACTTTTTTGAAAAATATTTACAACTACGTTTACATAATCCATTAAAATCCATTCTGCATTAGATTCGCCTTCTATATGCCAAGGTTTTTCCTTTAATTTTTTGCTTACAGATTTTTGAATTGATCCTGAAATCGCGCTTACTTGTGTGTTAGATGTACCGTCGCAAATAATAAAATAATCACAAACAGTATTCTCAATTTCTCTTAAATCGAGTAGGGTAATATTTTGTCCTTTTACTTCTTCAATTCCCTTAATAATTTCGGTAATGAGTATGTCAGGATTTGCTGTTTTTTTCGTCATTCACTAATTTTGATAATTATTTGCAAATGTATTACATTTTTGTCATTTTAGTTGAATACAATTGCATTCTACATGAAGCTCTTCAAAGTTAATGCCACAAATTCTACCAATACTCTTTTGAAAGAATATTTATTAGCGCATGAACTTGAAGATTTTACTATAATTTCAACTGATTTTCAGGAAAAAGGACGTGGGCAAAGAGAAACAAAATGGTATTCTGGAAAAGGTAAAAACCTGTTGTTTAGTGTGTTTAAAAAATTTGAATGCTTAAAAGCAGAAGATCATTTTTATTTGAATATGAGTATTTCACTCGGTCTAATTTCTGCTTTGCAAAATCATTTGGAACAAGACTTGAGAATAAAATGGCCTAACGACATTTTGGCAGGAAATAAAAAAATTGCTGGTATTCTGATAGAAAATTCGATGAGAAATACCCAAATTATTCATTCGATCATCGGAATTGGCCTCAACGTGAACGAAAAAAAATTTCCTGATGATCTGCCTCAAGCCATTTCTTTAGCAATTTTATCGGACAAAGAATTTGATCGAGATGAGATACTGCTCAACATAATAAGTGAGCTCAAAAAAACGATGCTTATGCTCGAAAATGATCAGAAAAAGATGTTAAAATCAATGTATTTACAAAGACTTTATAAATATCAGCAACCACAAATGTTTCGCACCCAACAAAATGAATTGATGATGGCAAAAATTATAGATGTCGATGATTTGGGAAAATTGATATTAGAAGACTCAGATGAAATAAAGTCCTCCTACGGTTTTAAGGAAATTCAGTTTATTTACTGATTCTGAATATTTGAGATCAAGGTATTGATAAACTTTTGCAAAGGGCTTTTAACCATCATTGCCATCATCGGATTAAAATTCCCATCAAATACCAATTGTACATCGCTAGAATTTGATTCTTTTTCTACTATATTGGCTGTAAGTGAAAAAGGTAATTTCTCGCTTGCCGAACCTAAAACAATTTTTTCTCCAGGTATAACTTCTTTTAATTTTAATTTTATTTCAGGCATACCTTTAAGTGCAAAAATGAAAGAATCTTCAGCCGCTTCAAATTTGTCTATATTTTCCGGCATTATTTTACCAAAGTTTTCAACATTGCTCAAAAAATCAAAAATTTCTTGTTTTGATTTGGGGATCGTGATTTTAGGGCTTTCTAAATTCATAACTTATATTTTCCATTCAGCAGGATTTTCTCTCCAAGCTGATAATGTTTCTCTGTTTTTTTCGGTCACATAATCTGTATCGATCGCCTGTTCAATAAGGTGATCGTAATCGCTAAGGCTTGTGAGTTCTAAATTAGCCTTTTTAAAATTTTCTTTTGCGATATCAAATCCATAATCGAAAATAGCCACCATACCTTTAACAACAGCATCATTTTCCTTCAAAGTTTTTACCGCATTTAAACTGCTGTTTCCGGTGCTGATTAAATCTTCCACAACAATAACATTATGGCCTTTTTCCAAATAACCTTCAATTTGGTTTTGCCTACCATGCTTTTTTGGTTCTGGTCTCACATATACAAATGGCAACCCTAATTCTTGCGCTACCAATACTCCTATCGCAATAGCTCCTGTCGCAACACCGGCTATGACATCAGGTTTGCCGTGCTTTTCCAAGATCAAATTAGATAATTCTTCTCGAATGAAATTTCTGATATGAACATAAGATAATGTTACGCGATTATCACAGTAAATAGGGGAATTCCAACCTGAAGCCCATTTAAAAGGCTTTTCGGGATTCAGTTTGATTGCTTTGATTGATAAAAGCAATTCGGCAGTTTTTTTTGCTGTATTTTTGTCCGAAATCATGTCGCAAATGTATAGAATTTTTAAAGATGATTGTACAATTTTTTTAGTCGATTCTTTGACGAACCGAAACGAGCCAGCGTTTTTTTATTGGGATAACCAAGATGTTGATTTTATTAATCAATTGATTTTGAGGTATCCAGAACGTTTGTTTTTTTACTACCATGATCTAGAGACGTTATTCGTACAGTTCAAGTCAAAATTCACATCAATTATAGCAGCGGGAGGTCTAGTCCTAAATTCTTCAAAAGAACTCCTTGTTATTTTTAGAAACGGGAAATGGGATTTACCAAAGGGTAAAGTAGAAGATAATGAAGAAATTGATGTCGCTTCTATGCGAGAGGTTCAAGAAGAATGTGGGATTGATTGCATTGAAATAAAGCATGTTTTGGGTAAGACTTATCATTTATACGATTTAAATTCGAAGCATTATTTTAAAACCACGCATTGGTTTTTAATGGAAACTTCACAAACACAAAACCTTCAACCCCAGTTGGAAGAGGGGATTACTGAGGTAAAATGGACTACTATTGACAACCTCGATGTTGTTTTTCAAAATACTTTTCAAAACATTAAAGAAGTGATATTGGAATATTTAAAAGGTGAGTATTAGGGTAAATTTCTCTTTCATTTTAAAAATGTACTTTTGCAACTTTTTAAAGTTGAACCATGAGAGAATTTATCACAAAACAAATACCAACGGCAAAAAATGATATTTTATCAGGAATCACCGTTGCCTTGGCATTGGTGCCAGAGGCAGTTGCTTTTGCTTTTGTCGCCGGAGTGGATCCTTTAGTTGGTCTATATGCGGCTTTTATGGTTGGTCTCATCACTTCTATTTTTGGCGGAAGACCTGGTATGATTTCTGGCGCCACTGGAGCGCTAGCGGTTGTTATGGTAACCTTGGTCGCCCGAGGAAACGCTATGGGTGTTGAGGGAGAAAATTTAGGCTTGTATTATTTGTTTCTTACGGTCATTCTTATGGGAGCTATCCAAATGCTTGCCGGATTTTTAAAACTAGGGAAATTTGTTAGGTTAATACCACATCCTGTTATGATGGGTTTTGTTAACGGATTGGCCATTGTGATTTTTTTGTCGCAATTGGGGATGTTTAAAGAGGTTGTGAACGGTGAAAAGGAGTGGCTTCATGGGCGAGATATGTATATCATGTTGGGGTTGGTCGGACTTACCATGCTTATTATGTTCGGTTTGTCTTATTTTAAGTCTACCTCGAAATTACCGGGCGCTTTAATCGGAATTCTTGTTGTTACTGGGATTGCATTATTCGCTAATTTAGATGTAGCCACTGTTGGTTCTTTTATTCGAGACGGAGGAGGAACAGGTCTTCAAGGTGGTCTTCCAACATTTCAATCAGAAATATTTTCAAAAATCCCTTTGAATTGGGAAACATTTAGGTTTATTCTGCCCTATTCAATGATTTTAGCTGCAATTGGTCTAATCGAATCGTTGATGACCTTGAATTTAATTGATGATCTAACAGAAACACGAGGTAATGCCAATAAGGAATGCCTTGCACAAGGGATGTCGAATGTGGTAACTGGTTTTTTTGGAGGTATGGGAGGATGTGCCATGATTGGACAGTCTATTATAAATATTAAGTCAGGAGGAAGAGGAAGACTATCAGGAATTGTGGCTGCGGTAATGCTTTTAAGTTTTATCCTTTTTGCAGCTCCCTATATCGAAAGAATACCGATTGCTGCACTAGTAGGGGTTATGTTTATGGTAGTGATTGGAACATTTGCCTGGAGTAGTTTTAGAATTTTTGGCAAAATTCCACGAGCCGATTTTTTTGTAATTATTTTAGTATCAGCCCTTACTGTTATTTTCGATTTGGCTATAGCCGTGTTTGCCGGAGTAATTGTTAGTGCTTTGGTTTTTTCTTGGGAAAATGCCGTGCGAATTAGAGCCAGAAAATCTATCAAAGAAGATGGTACAAAAGTGTATGAAATTTGGGGACCATTATTTTTCGGATCAATAAGTAATTTTAATAATAAATTTGATGTGAAAAATGATCCGGTTAACGTGGAAATTGACTTTATAGAATCAAGAATTAGTGACCATTCTGCGATTGAAGCTATCAAAGGTATTGTCGAAAAATATGAAAATGCTAATAAAAAAGTCGTGCTTAAACACCTAAGTGAAGAATGTAAATTACTTCTTACAAATAACAATCCAGCTTTTAAAGATGTTATTGTGAATGCCATTGATGATCCGAGGTATCATATTGCAGAGGATCCTGAAAATTTTAATCAATCTGTGACCCGATAAATGGGATATTTCAAATAACTGCTTTCTCTGTACTTGGATTGATTGTAGATAAATTCTAATTGCAAATACGAATTATTGCTGAAGTTAGGATCTTCTAGTTTTTTCTGATTAAATCGTTCTCTTAATTCAGGATCTTTTTCAAGAATTTCAATCGCTAAATCCTCAAAAACATAGGGTGAAAATCCTTCTTTTTGTTGCAAGATAGGATCGAAAAAGTTCCAATTAAAAAAAGAATCTTTGGCTTCAGGCTCTAATGTTTCAAGCAAATATCGAATCCCTTTTTGGTCCGTTGTAATTATGAAATCTCCTTTTGAAAAATCAATATTTTTCTTTTCAGTTTTAACCGTTGTATTATAATGAGGGTAATGGCCCTCATATGGTGAATCATAAGTTTTGTAATCTTCGATAATATATAATTCCGCTTGAATAACTGTGTCTCTCTGTAAAGTTTCCATTACAATTTGATTCATTTTTAACCTCTCCAAAACCTTCCATTCACTTTTAGGAACAATATAGGCTAAAGGTATTTTTACCGTTTTGGAAGGAATAAATTGATCATAGTACTTGATGGGTTTCGTGAATGGTTTTGATCTGTCATATTGAAGTCTGTCTAACCCTGTAATCTCACTTTGAACCACATTTCCTTCATATCCGTTAAAAGAAATCAACCTGTGCATAGTTGTGTCTATTTCCCATTGAATAGGGTAATCTTTATTTTTTACAAGATCTAGTTTTTGCTCTCTAATGGAATGTATTTTTTCTTTGAATTTAATCCCAAAATGAAGTGCAGAAACCATTAACTCATAGGTGCCCCAAACTCTTTGTTCATAAGGTTTTAACATATGAGTCTCTACCATTAATCCCAAAGTGTTAAATAATGTCGTATATCCAGTTGAATATCTCGGAGAGTCGAAAAACTGCTGAAATCCATTATCGGGTACACGATTAAAAACATTGACATAAGGTGTAATTGGAAAATTCTTTTTCTTCAAATCATTTTCAATCCATGGACGCATGGTCTGTTCTAAAAAATTTCCTGATATCCCTCCTAATTTATTGTGTTGTGTAAAAAGGTGTGTGAGGATATATTGATAATCGGCACCATTACTTACATGGTTATCAATAAAAATATCCGGATTCAAAAAATGAAAAATTTCAGCAAATGCTATTGTGTTTTTTGTGTCGGCTTTTATAAAATCGCGGTTGAGGTCAAAATTTCGGGCATTTCCTCTAAAGCCGTATTCCTCAGGTCCATTTTGATTAACACGACTGGTACTATTTCGGTTTAAACTTCCACCGATATTATAAATAGGAATAACTCCCACTAAAAGATCTTTGATGCCAGAAAAGTTCAATTTGCCGTTTGCAAGATCTCTTATCAACATCATACTTGCGTCAACACCATCAGGTTCTCCGGGATGAATGCCGTTGTTAATTAAGATGGTAATGAGCGACTTACTTGGGTGGTCTTCCTGAATAAATTTACCTTCTTTTTGAAAGAGAACCAGGTGTAGCGGAAACCCCGAATCCGTTTCTCCAAATTCAAGGATAGAAATACTTGGGTATTTTCTGCTTAATTGACGATAAAAATCAATGGTTTCATGGTAAGTGGCAGTTTTGGTTTCTCCGTTTTTTTCAAAAATGGTTTGATTTTCCTGAGCAATGCAAAATTGACCAATGAATAAAAAGATGGCTAAAAAATATTTTGACATTTGAACCATTAATACGATCGAACTTCTAAAACCGCTTTTGGCACAAAAAGTGAAACATCTCCCTTGTTTCTCAATACATCTCTAACAATACTAGAGCTGATAAAAGAAGTGTCAGCACTGGTTAATAAAAAAACGGTTTCAATTTTAGATAATTTTCTATTGGTATGCGCAATGGCTTTTTCAAACTCAAAGTCGGCTGGATTCCTTAATCCTCTCAACAAAAAACTACTATTTACTTTTTTGCAATAATCAATCGTTAAACCTTGGTAAGTATCGATTTTTATTTTATCCACCGAGGCATATGTTTTTTCAATAATTGCCTTCCTTTCTTCAAGAGAAAACATGTATTTTTTGGATGCATTTGATCCTATGGCAATAATAATTTCGTCAAACAAATCTAATGCTCGGTTAATAATATCTGTATGCCCGAGGGTAAGTGGATCGAAAGATCCGGGAAAAACTGCTCGTCTCATATTAGTTTTTTAAAGCCATTTCTATGCAATTGCCAAATAATTCAGTCAGACTTATATTTGCTTCTTTGGCTTGTTTTGGCAAAATACTTTCTCTAGTAAGACCCGGCACCATATTGAGTTCTATAAAATACGGAGTGTCCTCAACAATTATGAAATCTGCTCTAGATAAGCCCTTTAAATTTAGTGTTTTATAAATCTTATGTGAAACTCTTTCGATGTTTTTTTGCTGTAATAAAGAAAGGCGGGCAGGTGTAATCTCATCAGATTTTCCTAAATATTTCGCTTCAAAATCAAAAAATTCATTCTGGCTCACAATCTCTGTAATTGGTAAAACTTTAATTTCACCTTTCCATTCAATAACGCCAACAGAAACTTCAATACCATCTAAAAATGATTCAATTAAAATTTCATCATCTTCTTTAAAGGCAAATTGTATGGCAGCTTCTAGGTCATCTTCATGCTTCACCTTTGTCACGCCAAAACTGGATCCTGATTTATTTGGTTTTACAAAACACGGAAGGCCCAAAGTTCTCAAAATTTGATCTTGCCAATAAATGTCTCCCTTATTTAAATAAACGGAATTGGCCATTCTAATACCATATGGTTTTAAAAAACTCAAAGTATCTCTTTTGTTAAAGGTAACCGCCATTTGATAAAACGGAGAAGAAGTGTGAGGCATTTTGAGCAATTCAAAATAAGCTAAAAGCACGCCATTTTCACCTGGATGTCCATGAATAGCATTAAAAACACAATCAATTGTTATTCTTTCTTTGCCGTTTATTAAGCTAAAATCTGCTCGATCAACAGGATGTTCATTTTCATCTTTGTCAAGCCAAACCCATTTATCCTTTAAAATTAGTACCTTATATATTTGGTAAAAGGAATGATCAAGTTCATCAAAAACAACGTTCCCACTTTTTAGAGAAATTTCTACCTCGCTAGAATAACCACCCATCACGATGGCGATATTTTTTTTCATATAACACCTATTGCTCGCTAACAAACTTACAAAAAAACGTGAAGCTGCAAATAGATGTTTTGAAGCAAATAACTTTTACCTAAGGACATAAAATGATTTTAAGATGAACAGGTTTCTTACAATTTCATTTATCTTTACCGCTAAAATTATTTTATGAATTTTTTTCAATACATCAAGAGCAAAGAATTTTGGTCTAATTTGCTGGCCATATTTGCGTTGTCATTGTTGTTACTGTTTGTTTTGGGAAGGGGTTTAAAATCTTATACCAATCATAACGAACGAATTTCAGTACCAACGTTAGAAAAGCTTTCTGTTGAAGAGGCAGAAAAGGCTTTGGCAGAGTTGCAATTATCTTATGTGGTAATAGATTCTTCAAACTATAATCCGGATTATCCGCCGAAGTCTGTCATCGAGCAAGATCCTGAGGCCGGAAGTTATGTGAAACACAAAAGGAAAATCTACCTAACTTTAAATCCATCAGATTATATGAAAGTTCAAATTCCTGATGTGCTTGATGAGACAAAAAGACAAGTTGTAACAAGATTGCGTTCTTCAGGATTTAATATTGGCAAAGAAAGATTTATTCCTGATCTAGGTAAGAATGTCGTAAGAATGCTTGAATACAAAGGTAGAGAAATTAAGCCGGGCGAGCTTTTACCTAAAAATTCGATTTTAGATTTGGTTCTAGGTGATGGCTTAGAAGAATTAGATAGTATTGTAAAAACAGATTCCATTGATGATGCAGGAGAATTTTGAAGAAATCACAAATGATGATCTGTATGAACATTTCAGCTTTAGGGCATCGGCAGGGCAAGAGCCATTAAGAGTCGACAAATTTCTGATGAATTTTATAGAGAATGCTACAAGAAATAAAATTCAACAGGCTGTTAAAGCGGGAAATGTTCTGGTTAACGAAAAGGTCGTAAAACCAAATTATAAAGTAAAATCTGGTGATCAGGTAAGGGTAGTTTTGGCCCATCCGCCACACGAGAACTTATTGGTAGCAGAAGACATACCTTTAGATATCCTTTTTGAAGATGAAGAGGTCATCGTGCTTAATAAACCTGCAGGTTTAGTAGTACATCCAGGACATGGAAATTATAGTGGCACTTTGGTTAATGGACTTATCCATCACATCGAAAATCTTCCAACTAATAGTAATGAAAGACCTGGTTTAGTGCACCGGATTGACAAAGATACCAGTGGTTTGCTCGTTGTTGCCAAAACAGAGTATGCCATGGCAAATTTAGCGAATCAGTTTTTTGAAAGAACAACAGAGAGACTATATTACGCCTTGGTTTGGGGCAATTTTGAGGAGGAAGAAGGAACGATCGAGGGTCATATTGGAAGAAGTTTTAAAAATCGATTGCAAATGGATGTTTTTCCTGAGGGAGATTTTGGGAAACCAGCAGTTACACATTATAAAGTAGTTGAGCGCTTCAATTACGTTACATTGGTGGAATGTAAGCTCGAAACAGGTAGAACACATCAAATAAGGGCTCATTTTAAGCATATTGGTCATACCTTGTTTAATGATGAGCGTTACGGGGGCAACCTCGTACTAAAAGGAACCACTTTTAGCAAATACAAACAATTTGTAGAGAATTGCTTTGCTGTCTTGCCAAGACAAGCTTTGCATGCCAAAACACTTGGTTTTATGCATCCAACAAAAAAGGATTTTTTGAGGTTTGATTCTGAAATACCTGAAGATATGCAATTGTGTTTAGAAAAATGGAGAAATTATACTTTATATCAAAAAGAAGAATAAATCATGATGAAAGTAGTTATATCACCGGCAAAATCACTTGATTTTGAAAGTAAGGTGCCAACCAAAGCTTATTCAACTTGTTCGTTTTTGGATAAGTCAGAAAAATTAAATAAAGTCATTAAAAAGCAAAGTGCGAAGAAATTAGCCCAACTCATGGGTATTTCGAAAGACCTAAGTGAACTAAATTATCAAAGAAATCAAGCATGGCATTTGCCTTTTACACAAGAAAATGCCAGACAGGCTATATATGCTTTTAATGGGGATGTATATGTAGGATTAGACCCATATACTATATCTGATAGTAAAATCGAGGCACTTCAGGATAAAATACGAATTTTATCAGGGCTGTATGGTGTTTTGAAACCATTAGATTTGATTCAACCCTACCGATTAGAAATGGGCACCAAAATTAAAATTGGAAGAAAGGATAATTTATATCAGTTTTGGAAAGAGGATGTAACTAATTCTCTAAATGAAGAATTAGAAGGAGATCCTTTGATTAATCTAGCTAGTAATGAGTATTTTAAGGTGATTGATCAAAAGAAATTGAAAAGTGAGGTCATTACACCTGAATTCAAAGATTTTCATCAAGGAAAATTAAAAATGATTGGTTTTTTTGCAAAAAAGGCCAGGGGAGCAATGGCCCGATTTATTGTTGAAAAAAGTATTGTCAATCCTGATGAAATAAAAGGTTTTGACTGGGAAGGTTACTCTTTTGATGATAATCTGTCTACAGTTGATAAATGGGTTTTTACAAGATAGTTATTTCATTTTTTTAAAATAGATAACCCACCCGAATTCCTCCTGTCATGACAAATGAGGAAGTTGCTCCTCCTAAAAAGGCGTAATAATAATCTGCTTCGTCCAGATCACCTGTGGCATAACCAACACCCAAATAATAATCTATGGAAATTCTATTGTTATACACTACTTGTTTACCAAAATTGATCAGGCCTGCAAAATTAGTCGTGGAGCCAGAATTATTGCCATAACCATAATTTTTAATGTCATAAGAAAAAGAAGTAAAAGCTATTTCCGGTTTAATATAAGAGCCTTTTAAAATATGTGCGTACTTCATTCCTTTTAAATAAAAATCCGGAGAACGTATAAATTTATATCCCACCTTTAAAAAAACGCCTGAAGCATCTTGGTCTGTTGAGTTGTTTCCGTAAATAAAACCAATATTTCCTTCAAGACTATTACCCGGTTTAAGACTTCTTTCATAACCAAACTCAACAGCGCCTGCTATAGGAAGAAATAAGTTGAACTTAAGAATGTTTTTTCTCTGCGTACTTAGGTCTTCGTAAACACTCATAGAGTTATCAATGTCATATTCTCTCCCATCTGCAAAGATAATTTTATCAACTTTAGCCTTATCTATTCCTATAGTTATATCTTCTCTCAGGCCATCTTGGGCATATTTTATTTCTTCATCTGCAATTTCTTTTACCTTGCCCAAAATAATTTTTCCATTTCTCAGCATAATTGTATCAGTAATTTTTTCCTGAGCAAAAATATGGAGATGGACAAAGGTTATTACTAAGAAGAGGATAAAAGAAGGTTTCATTTTTTTTAATAAATGTACATTAAAAACTGATTAAACATCAGAGTTTTTCATTCAAAAGGAGGTTGAAAATTAATGATAGCTTATTCATTTATAATTAAACTAGGCATGCTTAATTGATTATATCTATTCACGGCAAAAATTGCGAAAATGCCATTTTTAAACTCCTTTCGATTAAATAGGAAAGACGCCTCACCGGTTATCCAAGCTATATTTTTAGGATTGTCATAATTTACATTTTCTCCCTTTTCAAAAAAATAAATCAGAAATCTTATAGCGTCTTTTTCAAGATTTACTTTTTGTTTTTTAAAGGAAATTTGGTTTGTTCGAGAATTGATTTTATTTATTTGCAGATCGTAAACAGCTTCGGGTATATTATTAGTTTGATTGTTATAGAGTGGAGCAAGGACGGGTTGAGCATAAAAATTTTGTTTTAAAATTTTATTGATATTCAATGGGTTTTGTAAAAAGGTTTTACCACTAAAATAAGCACTTCCCTTGATATTTTTCAAAGATTTGTTCAACAATAACTGCTTTTCAATTTCTGTCGGGTTTTTAATTTTCCATGCCTTGTCATTATTCTCTCTATTTAATCTGTACAAACCATGACCAATGTAAATTGGTATATCATAATGATTTTGGTTCCACCATCTTGCTACTTTTTCGTAATCTGCTAACTGATTGCCTATATGCCAATAATTTTGAGGTATTAAATAATCGATCCAACCTTTTTCCATCCAAAGCAGTATATCTGCATAAAGATCATCATAATTGGTTTGTCCAGCTTGGGTATCAGAACCTCTAGGGTCGATATCTCGATTCCTCCAAACGCCAAACGGACTAATACCAAATTGTACCCATGGTTTAATTGATTTAATGGTATGGCGCAGTTCTTCAATGATGGTATTTACATTTTCTCTACGCCAGTCATCACGTTCTGTTTCGCTGTATTTATCGTTGTATTTTTTGAAAGAATAATCGTCATTAAATTTCGTATTTTCAATTTTATAGGGATAAAAATAATCGTCAAAATGAATGGCATCTATATCGTATTGTTGGACTACATCTGCAACAATATCATTTGTATAATCTCTAACTTCCGGATTACCGGGGTCGAAATATTTATTTTTTCCATAATTGATAAACCACTCAGATTTATTATATGTGAGTGGCAATGGTTTTGATTTCATCTCGGGGTAATTAATAATGGCCCGATAAGGATTCAGCCACGCGTGAAACTCCATTCCTCTTTTATGTGTTTCATCAATGGCAAAAGCCAAAGGATCATAATAGGGACTTGGTGATTGCGCATCATAACCCGTTAACCAAAAAGACCAGGGTTCATATTTTGATTTGTAAAAAGCATCTGCCGATGGTCTGATCTGAAAAATTACTGCATTTAGATTTAGAGATTTATAGAGGTCTAAAATAGAGATCAACTCTTTTTTTTGATCTTCTGAAGACAGGTTATTTGAGCTCGGCCAATCGATATTTTCTACCGTTGCAATCCAAACTCCTCTAAATTCTCTTTGCATTGACTCTTGGCATTTTCCATTTTGAGATAAAAAAAAGACCAGTAAGAAAAATATTATTCCAAATGATTTCAAAGACGAGTATTTTGATGGGGTAGGATTAAATATCAAGTTTAAATTCTTTTCGCAGGTAAGACAAAGCTTTATTCTTTTCTTTGAGATGCTCATATTTTTCTTGATTGGTATAAGCGATTTTGTTTGTTTCTTCTTCATTGATATGGACCACAAAATCAATACTGTAATTGTTCAATTTTTCTCGAATAAACTGAAGGGCTTTTGGTTTTACTTTTTCCAATTCTGATTTCATCAAATTATTGGAATAAGTAACATGAATCATTTGTTTAACTAAAACAGGTTTATCTGCATTTAAGATTGAGGCAAAAATCTTTTCACCATTTTCATGCAAAGAATCAATATATGATTCCCAAATATTAAAAAATTGCTCCTCAGTAAAATCATCTTTGGGCAAAGTTTTAGATTGCAGCAATCGTTCTCTTTCTTTGCGTTTTTCATTTAAATCGGCTTCCTCTAATTTTTTGCGCTCTATGCTACTCATACTGAGTGCAGATTTCCTGCTGGTCGCTTTAATCCCTTTTAATACAGGATTAATGATTTTTATTTCTTCTACCTTTTCTGTGACGAGAATTTTTTCTTTGTATTGACTAACTTTTATGTCAATCGCTGCTTTTGGTTTGGGAATGGGAGGAACTTGCGACTGATTTGGTTCTGAGGTTGGTACATCGAGTCTTTCTTGTACTTCCAAATGGCTGAAGAATTGCGCTGGAATTATGAATCGTTCAGACTTTTTTTTTTCTCTATCAAAATTGATAGAGGCGATCTGCATAAGCGCTAATTCAACTAATAAGCGTTGATTTTTACTAGCTTTATAATTCAGATCACATTGGTTGGCCAAGTCTATCGCTTCCATCAAAAAAGGCACAGTGGCTTTGACGGCTTGCTCTAAGTACTTATTTTTTGCTCTATCACCAACTTCTAATAAGGCAATTGTTGAAGAATCTTTTGCTACCAAAACATCTCTAAAATGCGAGGCCAAACCGGTTATAAAATGATGACCATCAAAACCTTTATCTAAAACTTCATTAAAGGCTAATAAAACCTCAGGAATTTGATTATTTAGGAGTAAATCAGTTATCTTAAAATACACCTCGTAATCTAATACATTTAGGTTTTCTGTAACCGCTTCTCGTGTAAGATTATTTCCTGAAAAACTAACTACTCTGTCAAAGATAGATAATGCATCTCTTAATGCTCCATCCGCTTTTTGAGCAATAATATGTAAAGCATCGTCATCCGCAGTAATATTTTCCTGTTTTGCAATGGTGTGTAAATAATTTTTTATATCGATAACTCCAATACGCTTAAAATCAAATATTTGACAGCGCGATAAAATAGTTGGAATAATTTTGTGCTTTTCTGTAGTTGCCAGAATAAAAATAGTATGAGCCGGAGGTTCTTCCAAAGTTTTCAAAAAAGCATTAAAGGCACTCTGAGACAGCATATGCACCTCGTCTATAATATAAACTTTGTATTTACCGGTTTGTGGCGGAATTCTAACTTGTTCAGTTAAAGATCGAATATCATCTACAGAATTGTTTGAGGCCGCATCTAACTCAAATATGTTGAAGGCAAAATCTTCATCCTCAGGCACCTGATCCATACTTTCCTGATTGATGCGTTTGGCAAGAATTCTGGCACATGTTGTTTTACCCACACCTCTTGGTCCTGTAAAAAGTAAGGCCTGAGCCAAATGGTTATTCTTTATCGCGTTCTCTAAGGTATTGGTAATAGATTGTTGCCCAATGACATCTAAAAATGTTTGGGGTCTGTATTTTCTGGCCGATACGATAAAATGTTCCATGATTGATTTGAGGCGCTAAAATAAAGAATTACGAATAGATTTTATCATATAAATCTTTATACTTTTTTAAGATTTCTGTTCTTTTAGGTTTAAAGGTGGGGGTGAGCAAATTATTATCTACGGTCCATATATCAGGTGTTAATTCAATTCGTTTAATGGTCTCCCATTTGCCGAATTGCTCATTTCCTTTATCTACCTCCTCCATGATCCTTTCTTTTACTTTAGAATTTTGAGCTATTTCTAAAATACTGTTACCTATTTCAATATGATGTCTTTTTGCCCATTCTTTTACAAATTCAAAATTGGGTTGTATAAGTGCTGCGGCCATTTTCTGTCCCTCACCAATCACTAAAATTTGTTCAATAAATCGCGATTGTTTCATTTGATTTTCTATGGGTGCCGGAGCGATATACTTTCCTCCTGAAGTTTTAAATATCTCTTTTTTTCTTCCGGTAATTTTAAGAAATCCATCTGAATCTATTTCACCTTTATCACCTGTATGGAAAAAATCACCTGTCATTACTTCGGCAGTTTTTTCTGGATCTTTATAATAACCGATCATAACATTAGGTCCTTTCACTAAAATCTCTCCATCTTCCGCAATTTTTACTTCAACACGGTTGATTAGTTTACCCACTGTTCCGATTCTAAAATTCTCGCCGGTGTATTGATTTACAGAAACAACAGGTGAAGTTTCTGTTAAGCCATATCCCTCCATTACTTGTAAGTCAGCAGCACAAAAAATTCTGGTTAATCTTGGTTGAAGAGGAGCACTTCCGGAAACCATGGTGTGCAATCTTCCTCCAAGAGCTTCTTTCCATTTACTAAAAATCAATTTTCTCGCAAGGTTTAGCTTTTTCTCGTACCACCAACTTTTCTGTGCGTAGGGTTCGTAAGCCATACCTACGTCAATCGCCCAGAAGAAAATCATTTTTTTAATACCCGGTAAATCAGCCCCTTTTGCAACGATACTATCGTAAATTTTTTCCAATAACCGTGGAACAACACTCATAAAGTGTGGCTTTACCTCCTTTAAATTATCTGATATTTTTTCTATACTTTCTGCAAAATAAATGGCTAAACTGTTGTGTATGTAGAGGTAATGGAGCATTCTTTCGAAAATATGGCAGACTGGTAAGAAACTCATCACTACGCCACTTCCTGTTGTAATGGGTAGGCGGGGTGTACTGTCTATCACGTTGGTAACAATATTATTGTGAGTCAACATAACTCCTTTTGGTGTACCTGTAGTACCTGAAGTATAAATAATTGTTGCCAAATCTTCTGCCTTTACTTGGGCTTTTAATTTATCTACCTCTTCTTGCCTTGTAAGATCCTTACCTAAATGAAATATCTCTTTCCAATTTTTTGCATTTTCAACTTGGTCAAAAGTGAAGATTTCAAGTAGCTTAGGAGAATCTTTTTGAGCCAATTTTGCTTTTTCGTATAATTTTTCATCAGAAAGAAAGCAGAATTTTACTTCGGCATGATTAAAAATATATTTGTAATCATTTTCACCAATCGTTGGATAAATGGGAACATTGATAGCGCCCAATTGCATAATTGCCATATCCAGAATATTCCATTCGGTTCTATTTGTAGAAGATATTAAGGCTATTTTATCACCTTGTTCTACACCTAAATTTAATAGTCCTCTACTCATTTGATTTACAGAATTCACAAATTCTTGCGAACTCACCGAAACCCATTTTCCGTCATATTTTGTATTTAAACTATTGGGTATAGGGTTACTTTCTAACTGAAAATATAGAAAGTCAAAAAGTCTTTTTATTTCTATTGCCATAAATAAGATATAAGTAGCTAATTAAAATGCTAGATTAAGAAATATCTCCTAAAAATAACGTAAAAAATCTTAAAATCGAAATAAAGCCTACTTCCTTCAAATGATTATATTTGCACAACATTAAAAACGATCTATTTTTTAGCGATATTAAAGTCTTTTTTTAGCTAAAATTGAAATATAAAATATATTTATGAAAATATCATATAACTGGTTGCAACAGTTTTTGAAGATAGATTTGGAAGCAGAGCAAGTTGCTGAGATTTTAACCGATTTAGGTTTGGAAGTTGAAGGAATTGAAAAATTTGAATCTGTCAAAGGATCATTAGATGGAATAGTAGTTGGAGAAGTTTTAACATGTGACCAACATCCTAATGCAGACCGATTAAAGGTGACAACTGTTGATGTTGGTTTAGACAAACCCTTGTCAATTGTTTGTGGAGCCCCAAACGTGGCGGCAGGACAAAAAGTTCCTGTAGCAATGATTGGCACAACTTTATTTAGTGCAGAAGGAGAGCCTTGGGTAATAAAAAAAGGAAAGATAAGAGGGGAAGAGAGCCATGGTATGATTTGCGCAGAAGATGAACTAGGGTTGGGCAATAGCCATGACGGCATCATGATCTTAGACAAAAAAATAAAAGTTGGGACACCTGCAGCATCTGTTTTCGAAATTTTTAAAGATGAGGTTTTCGAAATTGGTTTAACACCTAACAGAGCTGATGCCATGAGTCATATGGGTGTTGCGAGAGATCTGCGCGCAGGACTGATACAGCAATATGATATCAACAAAGAATTAATTACTCCTTCTGTAGGAGATTTTAATGTTGATGAAAGAACCCATAAAATTAATGTTGAAGTAAGAGATTATAACAAAACACCGCGTTATGCTGGAGTGACCTTAGTGAATTTAACTGTTGCTGAATCTCCAGATTGGTTAAAGAATAGATTGCTCTCGATAGGACAGAAACCCATCAACAATGTGGTAGATGTGACCAATTTCGTGCTGCATAGTTTGGGACAGCCCCTACATGCATTCGATGCAAAAAAAATTGAAGAAGATAAGATTATTGTAAAATGTTTACCTACTGGTACTAAGTTCAAAACACTTGATGGGGTTGAAAGAATCTTGGATGAAGAGGATATTATGATTTGTGATGGGGCAAGCAACCCAATGTGTTTAGCCGGAATTTTTGGTGGCGAAACTTCTGGAGTTACGAATAAAACCACAAGTATTTTCTTAGAATCTGCCTATTTTGACCCGATTAGTATTAGAAAATCAGCTAAAAGGCATGGTTTAAATACAGATGCATCCTTTCGCTTCGAAAGGGGAATTGATCCTGAAAATGTTGAATATGCATTAAAATTGGCTGCGATTTTAATCAAAAAAGTGGCCGGTGGGAAAATTGTATCTGATGTTGTAGATATTTATCCAAAAAAGATCCAAGATTTTCAGGTTCATTTATCCTATGAAAAAGCAAACCGTTTAATTGGTGAAGTAATTCCTTCCGATATCATTAAAAATATATTGGCCTCCTTAGATATTAAAATTAATAACCAGACAGAATCGGGTTTGGGCTTAACTATTCCATCATATAGGGTTGATGTTCAGCGAGAAGCAGATATAGTTGAGGATATATTGCGCGTATACGGTTATAATAATATTCGTTCTACTACCAAATTAAATACTTCAATTTCCTATTCAGAAAAACTGAGTAACGAGAAAATAGAGGGAATTATATCTTCTGTTCTAGTAGCCCAAGGTTTTTCAGAAATGATGGCAAACTCATTGACTAAAGCTGATTATGTGGAAATGATCGACAGCCTAAAAGAGAAGGAAAATGTAAAAATAGTGAATGCTTTGAGCAAGGATCTCGAAGTAATGCGGCAGTCTTTGGTCTTCGGTAGTCTTGAAGCTGTAGCCTATAATTTAAATCGAAAAAATGCGAATATTAAATTTTTTGAAATAGGAAAATCTTATCATAAGACCTCAAATGGTTATGAAGAAAAAAAGCATTTAGCACTTACAGTTTCGGGTGAAAGAAACGCCTCCAGCTGGAATTCTATTGATAAACCTACAGATTTTTTCTATTTGAAAGGGATTTGCCAGGCAATTTTCCAGCGTTTGGGAATTGCAGATTTTGAAGTAATTTCATCTGAAAACGATATTTTTTCTGAAGGTGTAGGTTTTTCTAAAAATGGAAAACAGCTTTTAGAATTAGGGCTTCTAAATGAAAAAATGACAAAATATTTTGGTATTAAGCAAGATGTATGGTTCGTGGATTTTTCTTGGGACGTATTAATGGCAGAAATAGAATCTGATACTATAAAAGTTGTTGCTTTACCAAAGTACCCTGAAGTGAAAAGAGATTTAGCGCTGCTTTTAGATCAAAAAGTTCAGTTTAAAGATCTTTATGAAACTGCAATTTCGGTGGAAAGAAATCTCTTGAAAAAAGTCGATCTTTTTGATGTGTATACAGGGGATAAATTACCACAAGGCAAAAAGTCATATGCACTAAGCTTCGTTTTAAGAGATGATAATAAAACGCTGACAGAAAAGCAAATCGATAAAATTATGGGTAAGCTGCAGCAAAGTTTTAAAGAGCAATTCGAAGCAGAATTAAGATAATTGACGAATGATGTATAAAAGTATTATCAGACCCTTATTATTCAATTTCGATCCGGAAGATATACATCATGTTACATTTTCGGCCATTAAAATATTGTATAAATTACCTTTTACTAAATCTTTAGCTCGATCTAAGTTTGTACTCGAAGATCCAAAGTTGTACCGTGAAGTATTTGGATTAAAGTTTAAAAATCCAGTAGGATTAGCGGCTGGTTTTGATAAGAATGCAGTGCTTTTTGATGAATTTTCTAATTATGGCTTTGGATTTGTAGAAATAGGAACAGTTACGCCAAAACCTCAACCAGGAAATGAAAAAAAGCGATTATTTCGGTTAAAGAAAGATGAGGCGATTATTAATAGAATGGGTTTTAATAATGAGGGTGTTGATGCTGTGGTGGAAAGATTAAAACACAGAAAATCTGATATCATTATTGGAGGAAATATTGGTAAAAATAAAGTAACTCCAAACGAAAATGCTATAGACGACTATTTGATTTGCTTCGAAAAGCTATTTGATTATGTAGATTATTTTGTTGTAAATGTAAGTTCTCCGAATACACCAAATTTAAGGGCGTTACAAGATAAAGAACCGCTTACCAAGCTTCTTAAAACCTTGCAGGAAGCAAATTTAAAGAAAAATACAACTAAGCCCATTCTATTAAAGATTGCACCTGATTTAACGGATGATCAATTATTAGATATTATTGATATCGTAAAAAGTACTGGTATAGCAGGTGTTATTGCTACAAATACGACAATTTCAAGGGATAATTTACAGTCAGACAGTAAGAAAGAGCAAGGGGGGTTAAGCGGTAAACCTTTAGCTAAGAGATCTACAGAGGTAATTCGATTTTTGGCTGAAAAATCAAATAAAGCTTTTCCTATTATAGGGGTAGGTGGAATTCACAGTCCCGAAGACGCTTTGGAAAAACTAAAGGCAGGAGCTGATCTTATTCAATTGTACACAGGATTTATTTACGAAGGACCGAGTTTGGTAAAGGAAATCAACAATGCTTTAATTTAATTTACTAAAATTCTTAAACATTCAATTTTCTAAGAAAGGATTCTGGTGTATTAATAATTTTAGAACCGCTCAAATACGATTTTGTGGGGTGGTAAATAAAAAGGATACTTCCTTCTTTTATTTTTTGAATAATTGGTTTAAACTGATCTGGCGGTAAAGAGGGACAACCCAAACTTCTACCTAATCGGCCATTTCTTTTCACAAAAAGCTCACTCACATAATCTGCTGCATGAATCACAATTGCTCTAGCTCTTGCATTACTATTGCTGTTTTCAAGCCCGTCAAGTCTTAATGAAAGGCCATGTTTACCTGTATATAATTCCGCAGTTTTATAAAAACCCAAACTGGTTTGGTAAGAGCCAATTTTATTTGAAAATGCTTTGGCAAATTCAGATCCTGAATTTCTGCCATGAGCCACCATACTTTTATCGACTATCTTTTCATTTTTAATATCAATCACAAAAAAGCGTGTCTGGTTGGCAGAGGCACTCATATCGACAACCGTCAAATAATTTTCATTTTCAACTTTTTTGTCTTGTAATAAGAGTAAGTAACCTTTGTAAGCCTTCTCAAATGCATCAAGATTAAGATCTGGATCATTTAATTTTTGATAAAATGAAAGGACCAAATCTTTGATACCCGGTTTCGAAATTGTAATTAAAGCGATGGCTTTGTCTTGTTTTTTAATTGAAATATTTGAACTTTTAAAAGAAAAAAAACTACTCAAGAGCAGCAGTACGACAAGAAATTTCACATATTTCATGAAAACATCATTTTTTATTACTTACGTTTTTTAATTGAATATATTGTTGAAGGGGAGGATAATTAGATCACAAAAGTATAAAAAAATGATGACCTAAAGATGTTAAAACTAAAATTATCGTTTGTGAACGACTGATTTTTAGAATTTTAACAATTTATTAATGAAGTTAATACAAGCTTCTAAATTTCCTGGGGAAAGCCTCATGCATTACAGAATAAATTCCTTCAAAAATATCGTTTACAGAAGGTTTAGAAAAATAGTCTCCATCTGTTCCATATGCAGGTCTGTGTGCCTTAGCTGTAATCGTGGTTGGTTTGCTGTCTAAATATAAATAACCATTCTGTTTATTCACCACATTTTCGAAAAGATATGCCGATGCTCCACCTGGTATATCTTCATCGACTATAACCAAACGGTTCGTTTTTTTAATACTATTTAAGATCTCATGCTTAAGATCAAAGGGCATGAGACATTGTGCATCAATAATCTCAACATCAATTCCGATGGCAGATAAATCTTTGGAAGCTTCTTCAACTAACCTCAGTGTTGACCCATAAGAAAGAACGGTTACATCACTTCCTTCCTTAATTGTTTCTACTTCACCTATTGGTGTTGTAAATTCTCCTAAATTAGAAGGAACTCTTTCTTTTAACCTATAACCGTTGAGATTTTCTATTAAAATAGCTGGCTCATCACTTTTTAGTAAGGTATTATAAAAGCCTGCAGCTTTGGTCATATTTCTTGGAACCAGGATATAAATTCCTTGAAACAGGTTGATTAAGCTTCCCATTTGAGAGCCCGAATGCCAGATACCTTCGAGTCTATGGCCGCGAGTACGCACAATTAATGGGGCAATTTGTTTTCCAAATGTGCGATACCTCAAGGTGGCTAAATCATCAGTTAATACCTGAGTGGCATAGAATAGGTAATCTAAATACTGAATTTCGGCAATTGGGCGGAGGCCTCTCATTGCTAGACCGATTCCCTGACCAATAATTGTAGCTTCTCTTATGCCTGTATCATATACTCTTTCAATACCATGTTTTTCTTGTAAACCCTCCAGGCCTTGGTTTACATCACCAATATTTCCTGAATCTTCTCCAAAAATAAGTACCTCTGGGTGCTGGGTGAGAATCATGTCAAAATTATCTCTTAACACAATCCGAGCATCTACCAATGGGGCTTCCTCTTCATATACAGGTTTTATTTCGCGAATATTTGTTGCGTTATTAGGTAATTCACTGTAAAGGTGGGAATTATATCTATCGTTTTGTATTGATTGATAATTGAGTACCCATTTTTGCAGACTGTTCTTAATTTCAGGGCTATCATCACGCATATGCATTAATGATTTACGTGCCGCATCAAGGATATCTCTTCTAATAGGTTCTTCGATATTTTGTAAGTCTCTCCTAATCTTGTCTAAAGAAATTTTATGACTGCTTTGAGGTGATATGTGATCTAGCATCAGAAGCAACTCTTCACGTTCTTTTATAATAGGGGCGAGGTAGGCATTTAAGGCATCTCTTTTAGCTGCCCGAACCTCCTTTTTCGCACCTTCTTCGATCTCACGAATTTCGCTTAAATCATCATAGAATTTAAGGGTATTCCCATCTTCATCTTGTAATTCAAATTGCTCTATCCATTGCCTCATTTTAGCGATACAATCATAGTCTTTCTCCCATGCTAATCTCTCCTGACTCTTGTATCTTTCATGAGAACCTGAAGTGGAATGTCCTAAGGGCTGGGTAAGTTCAGTTACATGAATAAGTACAGGCACATGCTCTTCTCTAGCTATTTTAGCGGCCTTTTGATAAACATCAACAACTTGTGAATAATTCCATCCCTGAACAACAAAAATCTCATAACCCGCCTTTTCTTTTGTTCTCTGAAACCCGCTTAAAATTTCGGAAATACTTTCTTTGGTGGTTTGGTATTTTGCAGGAACAGAAATACCGTAAGCATCATCCCATACACTAATCACCATTGGTATTTGTAATACTCCGGCTGCATTGATGGCTTCAAAAAACGGACCTTCTGAGGTGCTGGCATTTCCTATTGTACCCCATGCTACTTCGTTCCCTTTGTTTGAGAATCTGGTTTTATGGTGAAGTTGTTCAATTTGTTTGTATTTTTTTGATGCTTCGGCCAACCCAACTAGTCTTGGCATCTGACCACTAGTTGGCGAAATATCTGAGCTCACATTATATTGCTTGGTTAGATCTTTCCAAGTACCATCTTCATTGATGGTATGAATACAAAAGTGCCCGTTCATTTGCCTTCCTGCCGAAAATGAATCGGCTTTGATATCAGCATGGGCGTAAAGGCTGGCAAAAAAATGTCTTGGACTATATTCGCCAATGGCCATCATAAAAGTCTGATCTCTGTAATACCCTGAACGCCAATCCCCTTTTTGAAAAGCCTTTGCCATTGCGAGCTGAGGAACTTCTTTTCCACCACCAAAAATTCCAAATTTTGCCTTTCCCGTTAATACTTCTCTTCTACCTAATATGCTACATTCTCGACTAACAAGTGCTGTTTTGTAATCTTTTAGAACTTCATTTTTGAAATCATCAAAGGATAATTTCCGCGAAGAATCCAAAGTTTTAGTAGACATATATTAGCTGTTTTAGGGTTTTTACAAATATAAAAAAATATGCTTGAAATTGTCACGATACTCATTGTGGATTGATTGAAACAAACACGAACTTAATCAGTACAATATGAGGTTATTAAGACAGTTTTTTTGAAAAGAAACGTATTTTTATTGATTATTAAAGGTAATTAGTAATTTCTTAAATTCCATTTTTCGATTTTGATAATATAGACAATTTAATGGAAAAATTTAAATATAATGATAAATAAACAGCAAAATTTAATAAAAAAATTAACAATAATTAATAAAACCCTCTTTTGATAAAATTGTAAATTTTTGAAGGATCTCCTGTTAAGACGAATCTTATTTTTGTGGCGTAATCGGGGAGTGAGGGTTCAAAACCTAAACTAGATTGCAAGGGGAAATACAATTCCAAAAAGTTTGGTACAAAGTTCAGACGAATGCCACTGTCATACCTAAAATAGGGATCGAAACCTTCATTCTTTACCAAACCAATATCGCCATAGATTTCTATCCAGCGCCAAATTCCAACACTCGCATTCAAGCTCGTCATAAAATCATTGGCATATTTATCCTCAAAAATTGTTTTAAAACCGCCATCACTAATAATAATTTCTTGGCTGAAGAATCCTGAACTTTCAGATCTTCCTAAATAGCTGTATTCAAACAAATAATCGCTAGGACGATCTAAGGCAAAACTGAAAAAATCTGTATCTGTTTTGTTTCTGAGAAATTTACCTAAGAAAAATCTAAAATCAAATTGTCTATTTTTCTTGTTCAAATATCTATATCTCAGGTCTATAGCCACTTTTGTAAAATCCCTGTTGTATTGAAAATCGGCAAAATATTGGAGGTCATTAATTATATTGGGTTGACCGTAGCCATATCTCAAAACTAGAATGTTGTATTTATCTTCAGGTAATGCTTCCTGGCCTTTTGGAATCTCCTTATCAATAATATTATATTTTGCCATAAAATAGCTGCCACCAACATCTCTAAGTGATTTCCTCGTAAAACTCATCAAAAAGAAGGGGGATAATTTATTAAATCTCAGGTCGGTATCATAAAACGAATTGCTTCCCGATATTCCTGCGTTATAGCTATATATAGGCGAGTTTTCGGGTAAATGCTGATATAGCAAGGCAAAACTTCCTGATACAGCTGTACTCTTAAATCCGTATACGGGAGTAAATTTAAAAAGCCATTTCTTTTTTATCGCTGCTTGATTGTACAATTGAGGCCCTAAAACGATTCCGTCGTAAAAATTGTATTCGATATAGAGGTTATAAAAAAGCTGATTGTAAAAGGGATCCTCAATATCTTTAAAGAATGTTAATTTTAAGGGTCTATTTAATAGGGCATTGTCAACTTTTTTCCAGTTGTTTCTCAAATTGTTTTCTGGATACAGAAATTCATAGTTGAGTGCTACGCGTTCAAATCCTTTGTTTTTAATTTTTACAGTTCTAGTTGAGTCCACATTCTCAACCCATGTTTTAAACAATGTTTGGTCATCTTTTACCCCATAAAGTGCAACTGGAGCTGTAAAATTGCTCAAATTTTTAATTTCAATTTTTAAGGAGTCTCCCTCTTTTTTTACACTTTTAATGGTGTAGTCTATCTTTTTGTTGGTTGTAATATAATTTCTAAAGAAATAGCTCAGGTCTTTATCTGTTTTGGCAGTAATTAAATTTTCGAGTTCGTTACTCTTCGTAATTTTTAATGCCTCCTGTTGATAAAACTCTTTTAAACTTTTAGGAACAACACTGTCTTGTACAAAGGCATCTAAATATCTTAAACCTAAACCAGCCTTGTATTTATTTACAATTTTCCTGTTAAAATTTGATAACGAGTCTAATGGGGTAACCAAAGATTGATCGATATTTGTTCTTGTTGCGAACTGATAGACGAAAGGATATTTTCCGTTAAACTTAAGTTTTGCAATGTTGTATTTTCTGATTCCCCAAAGTTTCGAAATATCTCCGATGGCATTTATCTCCGGATAGTATTTTTCCACATATTTTATCATGAGAAAAATCTGAATGCCGTCAGGCAAATAATAATCCGTCCTATTGTTTGTAATGATGGTGTTGTGAATGAATTTATCTGTAAGCGCTTTGAAAATTTTGATATCCCATTCAAAAACATCACTAAAAGGTGTTAATTTATCTGGCAATTGATTAAACCCATAAACCGGATTTTTCTTATAAGTTATATTGTTTATAAAAAATTTATCAAATGGGTAGTCTCCTAGATATTCGCTGATAAAATTTAATTGCCTGTCTAAGATGTCTGTTTTAAGTTGATCTTCTAAATTTTGGCTTGGCAAATCCGTAACGACTTCTGTACTGCTGGCACAGTAATAGCCAAAGGAATTGAGCAATTCAATTTTAAGTTCTATATCTACCCTGTTTTCACCATTTAAATGGTATAAGCTATGATCATCTTTCTTACTCACCTGCTGTCTCAAATCAGAGTGAAGTGTAAAACCTCTCGGCGTTTCAAATTCAATATCGAAATCAGAGGGTTCAACAAAGAGATCATCCATGTCAAGATTGCTCATCAATTCCCATTTTTGATCAAAAACAGCGGGCACAATGTACCAGTAACGTAAATTATAGTCGTTTTCAAAGTAACCGTATTGAGTAAACTCTGAACTTGGCACTTTTACAAAATAGGTGAGATCTATGATGATAGAATCCAGAGGTTTAATCTTTTTATTTGGAAGAATATAAAAAATATCGGGAGTGTTCTTAAAATTTTTCCAATTCAGTGGTTCCATTTGGGAAGAAACTTTTTGAATTTGTGAAAAACCTTTTTTCTTCGGCTTAGAAAAATAGAGAGATTTGTCATAATTTTCTAAAAGTCGTTTTGCCAAGGGCGACTCTTGATCCTTGTAGGCATTTGCCCAATTGTGAAAAAATAATGTGTCTAATTCTACATTGGATTTATTGTAATAAGTAATTGATTCACTCATCTGGATGATATTGGTTTTTGCATCCAATTTGGCATGAATCTTTATTTTGTTGTTTTGTGAGAAAGACAACAAAGTGCATCCAATAAAAAATATGAGAAAGACTTTCAAAAGATGCAATGTTTTTGGTTTTCGATAACGACTAGAAGTTTGGACTTAAGTTGTGTTGTTTGTAGAAGTTATCAATAATTTGGACTACTTCGTCTGCAGTATCAACAACTGTGAAATAATCCAAATCTGTTGGGCTTACATTTCCATATTTTTCTACCAGAACTTTTTCTATCCAATCCAACATTCCCCCCCAAAAAGCTGAACCTACTAGGATAATTGGGAATTTACCAATTTTATTGGTTTGAATTAGTGTTATCGCTTCAAAGAGTTCGTCTAAAGTGCCAAAACCACCCGGCATAGCAACAAAACCCTGAGCGTATTTGACAAACATAACCTTTCTTACAAAGAAATAATCGAACTCTAAATTTTTATCGTGATCGATGTATTGATTGTCTTTTTGTTCAAAGGGCAAATCTATATTAAGTCCAACCGAAATTCCAGCACCTCGGTGAGCACCTTTGTTTGCAGCTTCCATGATCCCCGGACCACCACCGGTTATTACCCCAAAACCATGCTGGGTTAATTCGAATGCAATTTCTTCTGCTAAGATGTAATATTGATGGTCAGGTTTTGTTCTGGCAGAACCAAAAATACTTACACAAGGGCCTATTCTACTCAATTTTTCATAACCGTCTACAAATTCACTCATGATCTTAAAAATTGCCCAAGAATCATTTGTTTTTATTTCGTTCCAAGTTTTGGGTTTAAATTTTTCGCGAATTCTTTTATCTTCAAGTGGGGTCATAAAAATTAGTTATTTTGGGGTGAAGTTAATTCTTTTTTTAAAAATCTTGCGGTGTAACTATGTTTGTGTTTGATTAGTTCTTCAGGCGTACCTTCGAACAAAATTTTACCTCCTTTTTCGCCACCTTCAGGTCCAACATCAATTATAAAATCGGCAAGTTTGATAACATCTAAGTTATGTTCAATAATCATTACCGTATTGCCTTTATCAGTAAGCTTGTTCAATACTTTCATCAAAATTTGAATATCCTCAAAGTGTAGGCCGGTAGTAGGTTCATCAAGTATATATAATGTATTTCCAGTATCTTTTTTCGACAGTTCTGATGCTAACTTAATTCTTTGTGCTTCGCCACCAGAGAGCGTAGTAGATTGTTGACCGAGAGTGATATAGCCCAAGCCAACATCCTCTATCGTCTTTAATTGACGTTTAATTTTAGGGATATTTTCAAAAAACTGAACAGCCTCTGCAATGGTCATATTTAAGACATCAGAAATAGATTTACTTTTATATCTAATTTCAAGTGTTTCACGGGTAAATCTTTTCCCTTGGCAAACTTCACATTCTACTTCAACATCAGGCAAAAAATTCATCTCAATCACGCGCACACCACCTCCTTGACAATTTTCACAACGCCCACCTTTTACATTAAAAGAGAAGACACCTGGTTTATATCCTCGGATTAAAGCTTCTGGAGTCTGCGCAAATAAATTTCGTATTTCACCAAAAACACCTGTATAGGTTGCAGGATTAGACCTTGGAGTTCTGCCAATTGGGCTTTGATCTATATCGATGATTTTATCAATATAATCTATGCCTACAATAGATTTATATGGCAGAGGTTCTTTTACCGCTTTATAAAAATGTTGGTTTAAGATGGGGTAAAGGGTTTCGTTGATAAGTGTAGATTTTCCGCTTCCAGAAACGCCTGTAACACAAATCATTTTGCCTAAAGGTACTTCTAAGTTTACCTTTTTTAGGTTATTACCGGTTGCACCCTTTAACACAATTTTTTTTCCATTACCAGGCCTTCTGATGTTGGGTATATCAAAAAATTTATCCCCATTTAGATATGCTGCGGTGATGGTATTGCTTTTTAATAACTCTTCAGGCGTTCCTGCGGAGATAATTTCTCCCCCAAAACGGCCTGCCTCCGGACCAATATCTATTACATAATCCGATCTTTCAATCATTTCTTTATCGTGTTCGACAACAAGTACAGAATTACCAATGTCGCGAAGATTTTGTAACGATTGAATCAATTTTTGATTGTCTCTTTGGTGCAAACCTATGCTTGGTTCATCTAAAATATATAATACACCGACTAACTGAGAACCGATTTGTGTTGCGAGCCGTATTCTTTGAGCTTCTCCTCCTGAAAGTGTTTTAGAGCTTCTGCCAAGCGATAAATATCCCAAACCAACATCAAGAAGAAATTGAATACGGGATGAGATTTCTTTTAAAATTTCAGTTGCAATTATTTTTTGTTTTTCGTTTAAATGCTCGGGCAGCACATCAAACCATTTTCCTAAGTGGTCTAAATCCATTTGCGTGAGGTCGGCAATAGAACAATTATTAATTTTAAAATAGAGTGCTTCCTTTTTAAGTCGAGAACCATTGCAGGTATGGCAAGTCTTTTCAACCATAAAGTTTTGAGCCCATCTCGTAATGCTTTTTGATGCTGCTTCTTTATGCTGATTTTCTATAAATTGAACAATACCTTCAAAATCGATTTCATAATTTCTTGTAATTCCTAAATCTTTAGAAGTAACTTCAAATTTTTCATTTCCACCGTTTAAAATTATATCCAAGGCTTTCTCAGGAATGTTGCCAATGGGATCGTCTAGGCTAAAATCAAAACGATTGGCAATTAATTTAAGCTGTTTGAAAATCCAAGAGTTTTTGTATTCTCCAATTGGGGCTATACCACCTTTTTTGATCGATACTTTATCGTCAGGTATTACTTTAACTAAATCTATCTCATGTATACGACCTATACCATTACATAACTCACAAGCTCCTTTTGGAGAATTGAAAGAGAAGCTATTTGGTTCGGGAGAGGGGTATGAAATCCCGGTGGTTGGACACATTAAACTACGGCTAAAATATCTTGGTATTTTTCCATCTACTTCCAGTACCATCAAGCTTTCGTCACCGTGATACATGGCCGTTTTAATGGTTTCTTCAATTCTTTTTTCCGCGGTTGGATTTACTTCAATTCGATCTATAACTAATTCAATATCGTGTGTCTTGTACCGGTCGAGTTTCATGCCCTTTTCAAGTTCAACAATCTCACCATCTACCCTCACTCTTACGAAACCCTGTTTTGCCAGATTTTCGAATAATTCTCTGTAATGGCCTTTTCTAGACTTAATAATAGGTGAAAGAACCATTATTCTTTTATCGGAATAAGACCCCATTATTAATTCCTTGATTTGCTCGTCGCTGTAATGAACCATTTTTTCTCCTGTATTATATGAGTAGGCTTCGCCAGCCCTTGCATATAAAAGTCTTAAGAAATCATAAATTTCTGTAATGGTACCTACCGTCGAACGAGGGCTTTTACTGGTTGTTTTTTGCTCAATAGCGATAACAGGAGACAGACCTTCTATTTTATCAACATCGGGTCGCTCTAATCCTCCTAAAAACTGTCTGGCATACGCAGAAAAAGTTTCAATATACCTGCGTTGGCCCTCGGCATAAATTGTGTCAAAAGCTAAAGATGATTTTCCGCTACCACTTAATCCGGTAATCACTACCAGTTTGTCTCGAGGTATTCTTACATCTATATTTTTTAAATTGTGCTCTCTTGCGCCAAAAACCTCAATAAAATTCTCTTGATTATCCATATTAGAGCTAAATGCGCAAATTTAAAGAAACTTGGTGGAATTAAGGATTGATTGTAACATGAACTTTCTAAGATGAAAGAATATCATTCGAAATCGTTTATAAAGGGTAAGTACAAAGTGAAATTTGTCTTAAAAAATAGTAAATTGCACTGCATTTAATAATGTTGCATGATACAAAAGATTAAGTATTTTTTTGAAAAAAGAGGATTTGATGTTTCTTCAAGATTAGCTGATAGAATGGGGATACGGGCAACCAATGTCAGGTTGTTTTTCATTTATATATCATTTGTTACTGTGGGTTTGTCTTTTGCCATTTATTTGACATTAGCATTTCTTTTGAAATTAAAAGATATGATGTATACCAAGAGAAGCTCGGTCTTTGACCTTTAATTGAAAAAATAATCTGTCCAAGTGAAATTGTTTAAATCGAATTTTATTCAGAAGAAAATATATAAGGCACTCCTGTTATTGATTGTATTATTGTCTGTAGGTACTTTTGGATACATACTTATTGGAGGCTTTAGTTTTATAGATGCATTGTACATGACAGTGATCACCATTTCTACGGTAGGCTTTAGAGAAGCGCAACCCTTAGATCTGGAATCTAAAATATTTACCATCTTTCTCATTATTACAAGTGTGAGTATATTTGGTTATGTTATTTCTGTAATAACTGAATACATATCGAACAACAACCTGATTGAAGACATAAAACAAAGAAAAGTGCAAGGCAAAATAGATAAACTTAAAGACCATACTATTGTATGTGGTTATGGTAGGAATGGTAAACAAGCTGTTGCCAAATTGAAATCTCATAAAAAACCGTGTGTTATAATTGAGAGTAGAGCAGAGCTAATGGAAGGTTTTGATGCTGATGCTGATGTGATGTATATTAAGGGTAATGCAACTGATGATGAATCATTAATAAAAGCTGGTATAAAGAATGCGGCTCATATTATAACTACTTTACCTTCTGATGCTGATAATTTATATGTGGTTTTGTCATCAAGGCAATTGAATTCAAAGATTACTATTGTAAGTAGAGCTTCAAATGATTCATCCTATAGTAAGTTAAAGATCGCTGGAGCAGATAATGTTATTATGCCTGATAAATTAGGAGGAGCCCATATGGCCTCCTTGGTGATTACACCGGATATTATAGAATTTATTGACAGACTTTCTGTGGCTGGCGATAATGTAACCAACTTAGTAGAAATTTTAACGGATGATTTGCCAAAGGAATACATGTCTAAATCTATTTATGATCTTGATTTAAGAAAATCTACAGGATGTACAGTCATTGGCTTAAAAACACCTGATAGAGAATATATCATTAATCCAGCGGCTAGCACTAAATTAACGCCAAACTCAAAATTAATTTTATTGGGCAAACCGGAGGAAATAAGAAAACTGAATCAACTTTTTTAGTAGTTGTGATTCTATTTTTCGAATATCATTTCAATTGAGTTTAGCAAATACCTGGTATAAAAATTAAAATTTTGAAAAGAATTCTCGTCACAGGAAGCAATGGTTTACTTGGTCAAAACCTAGTCAAGTTTTTGGTGAAACACAGGTTTGAAGTAATTGCCTTGTCGAGAGGTGAGAATAAATTGAAGAAATATGAGGGTTTCAATTATATTGATGTCAATTTAGAAGAATTCGAAAAGATAAAGGAACTTATTGAGAATCTTAAGCCGAATGTTATCGTACATACTGCAGCCATGACTAATGTTGATCAATGTGAGTTAGAACAGAAATCTTGTTTTACGGCCAATGTAGAAGTGGTTGAAAATTTAGTAAAATGTTGTCAGACCAATGATATTCACTTGATCCATTTGTCTACAGACTTTATTTTTGACGGAATAAAAGGGTTTTATAAAGAGAAGGATAAGCCAAATCCTGTGAACTATTATGGTCTTTCTAAATTAAAATCAGAAGAATTAATACTTAAATCAACTATTAAGTACACAATCCTAAGGACTATTTTGGTTTATGGATTAACCGAAGAACTTAAGAGTAACATTGTGTTTTGGGTTAAAAATAATCTGGAAAACGGTAAAGATATACATGTTGTTACGGATCAATATAGAATGCCAACCCATGTAAACGACTTAGTTTTTGCTTGTCATGAAGCAATAATTAGAGAGGTATGTGGGGTGTATCATATCTCAAGTAGTGAACTTTTGTCCATTTTCGAGGTGGCCAATCTCGTTGCAGATGTATTTGAACTGGATAAAAAATTTATACACCCAATTCAGTCTTGTGATTTAAACCTACCTGCAAAGCGACCTGAAAAAACGGGATTTGATCTTACTTTGTCAATAAGAGAACTGAATTTTACTCCAAGAACTTTTTTAGAAGGATTGCAACTCTTTAAAAATCAGCTCCAAAACTAAATTCGTCTTCTTTTAAGTATTTAGATATTAAAATTGTTAATAACTTAAACTGATAAAATATTTTCTATATCACAGATTTGTTCTACATTTGCCTTCCCAAAAAACGGGGAAAAGCAAGTTCTTTAGTCTAGTTTTGTCATTTTGATTTCTTTTTAGAAAGTTGAAAAAATATTTTAAAAAGAATGATGTTAATTAGAAAAAGTATTGTACATTTGCACCCGCTAAAAAACGGTAAATACTGTTTATTTGGTTGAGTGTTTAAGTTCTGTAGTTTATTGAATTATTTGGGTAAGGATTAAGAGGAATTAGTTTTGAAAAAAAATAATTTTTTTCTTGCCGGAATAAAAAACTATTGTACATTTGCACCCGCTTAGCTGAGGAAGTA
>NZ_JBHTMY010000005.1:0-1910 GCF_042679565.1 Namhaeicola litoreus
CAATTGTAACTCGTCAGCCTGCCGCTCAAATGCAAAGACTTAATCGCGCCGAAATCATAACCGTAACCGTTATGGGCAAGCTAAAATGACGACACTAAAATTCTACATATTGACCCTTTTGACTTTCTGCTCTTTGTCTTTATTGGCACAGAATGGACCAGCAATTATTAATGACTCAGACGGATTTACAAATGTTCGTAGCGGACCGGGAACAAATTATGAAGTAATTGACACGTTGTTTAATGAAGACTTCTTCTACTTCAAATTTGACGACAACTCAGATTGGACAAAAGTGACGGCTTGGAAAGGAAGACAAATTGAAGGCTTTATCCATAAAAGCAGAATTCAAGAAGTAAAGAACCTTGACAATAATTCACTTAAGGAAATCATACTCAAAGTGCTCGACAGACAAAGAGTTTTGGCTGACAACTTTAGAGCTGCTTGGAAAGCAAAGGACAGCCTTGCGTACCGAACAACCATAAGAGAATTAGAAAACTACAGCGACACCAAATACGACCCAATTCTTCAAGTTATACCGAAGTATTTCTGTTCTACCAACGACATTGAAATAATTGACAAGTTCTTTGCGACAATGTGGGCAGACCAGGGATCTGCCAATGAAATGCCTTCATTTTCAATTGGCGACTGCTTCATTTGTAATCCAGACTTGGTAATGAAGCGACTTGAAAAAATAATGGACAATGAGCAGAAAATATTAATCCTTAACCATATAGAATGGGGACTAATGAATCATTTTGACGTTGATGAAGATGGAAGTTCGGACGACAAAGAATTTAACAGACTAATTGAACGAATTAATAAAGAAAGAAAAAAAGCCAGCCCATAACACAGCATATAGCTTATGGCGGGTGAACGGCTTACAGCAAGGTTTTCGCTCCGTAGCCAGCTTTGGTTTCGGTCGACAGGAAAGCGCTTCGAAAACCGCCACAAAGCCATATGCTAACCGTTAGCACCAATTTTTGAAAGACACACACCAACGATAAATGGAAAAAATTAGAATAACGAAAGACAACATCAAGAATTGGCCGAAATTTGAGTCATTACTTAATGATGGAAAAATTAAATTTGATTCAACAGGACGACTGAGATATTTACATGGGGCTCCTGTTGGCGACTTGATTCAAACAAGAACTGACAAAAAAGGACAGCCTATCTTTCAGGAAACTGCAGAAGAATGGTTTGACCCTGAAAGTCCAAAAGCGAATGAATTCATTTGGCCATAAATATTTACGATATGACTAGCCACAAACCTTTAAAAAGTGTTTC
Source organism: Namhaeicola litoreus (assembly GCF_042679565.1). Taxonomy (NCBI): domain Bacteria; kingdom Pseudomonadati; phylum Bacteroidota; class Flavobacteriia; order Flavobacteriales; family Flavobacteriaceae; genus Namhaeicola; species Namhaeicola litoreus. The sequence goes on from NZ_JBHTMY010000005.1 coordinate 1,288, forward strand.
TCACAACTTCGGACATTCATTTATAAGTTTAATGAACTACATAAATGACGACTATTTTATGGGACATTTATTGAAACAGGCTCGCAAAACAAAACACAATAAATTGACAGTTGACATTTTGCAAAATAAAGCAGAGCCAAAAGAACTTCTAACAGAGCAAATAAGACAATCAATTGAGTATTGGAATAAGTGGTTTCCAACGTTAGTTGAAAATAGCGGTTCGACAATGGACTTTGTAAGTTCAGCGACAATGACAATAGAATTTGATTTGCAGCAAACAAGACCTTATGCTGGAAATACTGATTATATAGAAAGTCCATTCGTTTGCGAAATTGTGATTGTTGATGATAGGCAGAAAGAATATAAACGGAAACACGAAGGATGGTGGTTTCCAGAGACAAAATAGTAAGAATGGAAAATAAAAAACTGGTGCTAACACGCGGTATAAAAAATTGCCGGGACAGTAGGTTATTCAAGGGTTGCAACCCGCTTCAACCTTTGTGTAACTTGACATGAAATCGCCCGCAATCGGCAACTTTTCATACCGCCAAACGTTGCCCACAATTAAAAAAACACCCCGTTGAAAAAAATATTAATTTCACTTCTTACGACAATACTTATAA
>NZ_JBHTMY010000006.1:0-1520 GCF_042679565.1 Namhaeicola litoreus
CAATTGTAACTCGTCAGCCTGCCGCTCAAATGCAAAGACTTAATCGCGCCGAAATCATAACCGTAACCGTTGGGCACAATACGATGAGAGACACTGCAACATATATTAAACTGATTTTGATTCTGATTTTCCCAATAGAAATATTTGGACAATCGGATTACTCTGAGTTATGGAGATTTCTGGATTTAAAGGGAAATAATATCTCTGAAGTAACTTCGGCAGAATTTGAAATGAAAAAGAATGGTAGACTTAAAGATAGCACCATGATTTACCAGTATAAGATTGACACTTTCCAAAACAAATTATACGGAGTTTACAGACAAGAGTGGATGACAACGCACGGAAAACTTAAAAATCCATATCATTGGCAATACATTGAACAGTTCCATGACTCTCATGGTAGATTAATCAAAGACGTGATAAGACCAAGAGAGATTGTACCTGAAAAGGAATACGGTAGCACTGATATTGATTCTTCTTGGACTATACAAATATATGAATATGATAAGTATGGAAAACGTATTTTAGAAGTTTATCAAAACATAAGTAAGTCATATTCAGTCTCAAAATACACAAAGGATACCTTTTTTTATCAATCAGGTGAAATTCAAAAGTATGAGACAGTTTATAACCAAGATGGTAAACCTGTTGAGCGATATCACTTTAGGTCAAGTGACAGTTTACGATATAAAAATGTTGAGTGGATTTATAACGAAAAAGGTTTGTTGACAACTTGGATTTCTTACACAAGAACTGGTGAATTTCACACAAAGCGATTTTACTCATACAACGAAAATGATAAGCTTGTAAAGCAAATTGATTCTACAGGTTGGTATATAAATGATAAACCTACAGTTCAAAAGATTATTGATTACGAATATTTGGCTGACGGGACATATAAAGAAATTCATCAAATGAATTTATTCCGGGAGATTCCTGATAAGTGGTCTATTACTTATAATTCTGAAGACCAACCGATAAAAAATGAAGACTTGATTAATTCTAGCTATACTGTTTATGAGTACTTGGAGAATGATTCAAGAAAAGAAATAACCTATAACGCCGATGACCAAAAGATATTGGAAAGGATTTGGGAGTATAATAATATCGGCTTTTTAATAGCAGAGTATTTTATAAATCATGGATTACCAAAATATTCTAAAGTGACTAAATATTACTATAAATGACAGAAGTACTGTGCCCAACAAAGGGTAGAGCAAATATGGCGTTGAGTGGTTTGCATTGGTTCTGAGCTATTTGCAGCAACACCAAAACTTTTGTTTTGGCTCTGAAAAAATGATTAATTTAACAGCAAAAACAAAAGCTTCGGCTTGGTGCAGCTTGTGAGGTTTAGTGCTTTCTATTGCCAAACTTGCGCTACCCCAACCGTTAGCTTACATTTAACTAATTTAAAATTCATGAAAAAAATTCTAATTATCGTCATGTTCAGTTTACTGTCAAATGTTTATGGACAAACAGATCAAAATTATAGTGAAACTCTTAAAGAAATGTTTGATGTC
>NZ_JBHTMY010000007.1:2500-5056 GCF_042679565.1 Namhaeicola litoreus
CTATCACCTTCTATGGCCAGTCTTTCCAAACTGTTCTAATTCACTTAGCATCAAATGTCGTGGTCCTACAACCCCAATACGGCCGTAACCGCACTGGTTTGGGCTAATCCGTGTTCGCTCGCCACTACTTACGGAATCACTTTTGTTTTCTTCTCCTCCGGTTACTTAGATGTTTCAGTTCACCGGGTTTGCTCCTCGATTACTCGAGGTGACATATCTTCAATATGCCGGGTTGCCCCATTCGGATATTTGCGGATCAACTCGTATGTGCCAATCCCCGCAACTTTTCGCAGCTTATCACGTCCTTCTTCGCCTCTGAGAGCCTAGGCATCCTCCATACGCCCTTACTTAGCTTATTGTACTTTTTGCTCTTTTATTTTGTAAAATTGTATTTTTCTACTTTTATTTAATATTTGATTCTTACGATATCATTATGCCAATATGTCAATGAACTTTCTCGATTATTTACCAAATTCATCTGTTTCACAACAAATAAATCCGTAACCTTACCTAAACAAAAAATTAATCTCGTCTAGAACTGTGGAGAATAAGGGAGTCGAACCCTTGACCTCCTGCGTGCAAGGCAGGCGCTCTAGCCAGCTGAGCTAATCCCCCATATACTAGTAGTTAGTACATAGTAGTTAGTAGTTAGATACAACTACCACTCAACTTCTAGAATTTCCAGTCGATATACCCTAAAAAAACAGTAGTCTCGGGCAGGCTCGAACTGCCGACCTCTACATTATCAGTGTAGCGCTCTAACCAGCTGAGCTACGAGACTTTGTTAGTCTATAGTATCTATATTATAATAAAAAAATTGACAGCAGAAATTAAGTAAAATCTATCTTTCGTAACCCCTATCTGTATTATGCCCTAAAAGCATATCTCTAGAAAGGAGGTGTTCCAGCCGCACCTTCCGGTACGGCTACCTTGTTACGACTTAGCCCCAGTTACTAGTTTTACCCTAGGCAGCTCCTTGCGGTCACCGACTTCAGGCACCCCCAGCTTCCATGGCTTGACGGGCGGTGTGTACAAGGCCCGGGAACGTATTCACCGGATCATGGCTGATATCCGATTACTAGCGATTCCAGCTTCACGGAGTCGAGTTGCAGACTCCGATCCGAACTGAGATCGGTTTTAAGGATTCGCTCCTGCTCACGCAGTGGCTGCCCTCTGTACCGACCATTGTAGCACGTGTGTAGCCCAGGACGTAAGGGCCGTGATGATTTGACGTCATCCCCACCTTCCTCTCGGTTTGCACCGGCAGTCCCGCTAGAGTCCCCATCTTTACATGCTGGCAACTAACGGTAGGGGTTGCGCTCGTTATAGGACTTAACCTGACACCTCACGGCACGAGCTGACGACAACCATGCAGCACCTTGTAAGTAGTCCGAAGAAAAGACCATCTCTGATCTATGCAACTTACATTTAAGCCCTGGTAAGGTTCCTCGCGTATCATCGAATTAAACCACATGCTCCACCGCTTGTGCGGGCCCCCGTCAATTCCTTTGAGTTTCAATCTTGCGATCGTACTCCCCAGGTGGGACACTTATCACTTTCGCTTGGTCACCGAGATAAAATCCCGACAACTAGTGTCCATCGTTTACGGCGTGGACTACCAGGGTATCTAATCCTGTTCGCTCCCCACGCTTTCGTCCATTAGCGTCAGTCAATAGTTAGTAAACTGCCTTCGCAATCGGTATTCTGTGTAATATCTAAGCATTTCACCGCTACACTACACATTCTATCTACTTCACTATAACTCAAGACAACCAGTATCAAAGGCAGTTCCACAGTTGAGCTGTGGGATTTCACCTCTGACTTAATCGCCCGCCTACGGACCCTTTAAACCCAATGATTCCGGATAACGCTTGCACCCTCCGTATTACCGCGGCTGCTGGCACGGAGTTAGCCGGTGCTTATTCATACAGTACCGTCAATCTACCACACGTGGTAGGGTTTCTTCCTGTATAAAAGCAGTTTACAACCCATAGGGCAGTCTTCCTGCACGCGGCATGGCTGGATCAGGCTTGCGCCCATTGTCCAATATTCCTCACTGCTGCCTCCCGTAGGAGTCTGGTCCGTGTCTCAGTACCAGTGTGGGGGATCTCCCTCTCAGGACCCCTACCTATCGTAGCCATGGTAAGCCGTTACCTTACCATCTAGCTAATAGGACGCATACTCATCTTTTACCGCCGAAACTTTAATCATCGAACCATGCGATTCAATAATACTATATTGTATTAATCCAAATTTCTCTGGGCTATCCAATAGTAAAAGGTAAATTGTATACGCGTTACGCACCCGTGCGCCGGTCGCCACCCAGTATTGCTACCTGTGCTGCCCCTCGACTTGCATGTGTTAAGCCTGCCGCTAGCGTTCATCCTGAGCCAGGATCAAACTCTTCATCGTGAATGTTGTTCAAAATAAAGGTCTCAAAAAAAATCTTCAGAGTGGCTTTAAAAACCAAACTTGCGATTCTACTCAATTCTTACGCTGTCAATCTTTTCAATATTTTCAATGAACTTCTTTACTTCCTATCTTAACCTCAAAATT
>NZ_JBHTMY010000008.1:0-708 GCF_042679565.1 Namhaeicola litoreus
ATTTCCTGTAAAACTGAGGAGAATAAACTTACTACGGTAAATAAAAATCCTCTAATCCAATATTATAAGGTCGGCAAGGAAGTTTCAATTTCAAGTTCTGATTTTCAAATGGGAGAAGAAAACGAGTTTTATGAAAAAGGAGTTACATTAATTTTAAATGGAGATTTTAAAGGTGGAGAAACTGAGTTCTTAAAAGCATTATCTATCAATCCAAATAGTATTATTGCTTTAAATAATTTAGGAAATTTGAAGTTTATGTTAAGAGAATTTCCCGATGCTATAAACTATTTAAATGAGTCAATAAGGTTATCGGATTCCACATACTTTCCGGCTGTTTTAAATCTTGGAAGATTATATGGATTATTAGGGGAAGATAAAAAGGCTGAAAAGCTTTTCAATCATATAATTGAAAATTCTGAAGTTGATTTCCTAATTGGAGTTTCACATTTTGGTCTGGCTCAAATGTATTTAGATTATGGTTGGATTGAAAAAGCCAAATTGTCGTTTTCTAAATCCGAATTTAAATTAAAACCATATAGTGACTTTGAACCTGACCTTGACACATTGAAATTGGAAATTGAAAATTATAATAAATAAACTGTGGGCAACATCGGTTATAATTCAGCGCGCATTTTGCCAGGTAGAAACATCAAGAAATCAATAAAAATTAAGGTAGCGAGCAAACATATTTTTGCATTTTCGCGGCAC